>CAKMVZ010000008.1 GCA_928721915.1 uncultured Clostridia bacterium | reverse complement strand
GAAGAAAAAGGCAATGGTTATGTTATAGTTGAAACTGGTGGAATTGGATATAAAATTTTTATGTCAAATACATCAATTGGTATTTTAGGAGAATTAAAACAAACAGTTTAAAGTTCATACATATTACTATGTTAGAGAAGATAATATTAGTTTATATGGTTTTGTTACAAAAGAAGAACTTTCAATGTTTGAATTATTATTATCAGTAAGTGGAATTGGAGCAAAGTCTGCTATTACAATGCTTTCAAATATTGAACCATCTGCTTTTGCTTTAGCAGTTATAACAAATGATATAAAAAAATTAACTAAAATACCTGGAGTTGGAACAAAATCAGCACAAAGAATTGTTTTAGAACTTAAAGATAAATTAAAAGCAGATAGAGAACTTGCAAAATCAGAAGAAATTGTAAATGTAATAGAAAAAGAAGAAAGCTTAGATGAAGCAACAGCAGCTTTACAAATTCTAGGATATAATATAAGAGATATAGAAAAAGCTTATGAAAAATTTGATAGAAAATCAATGTCAACAGAAGATGTAATAAAAGCAGCTTTAAGATATCTTGGAAAATAATTTTTTAAGGTTTATAGGTATCCTTATAAAATAAAAACCTAAATTTTATAAAATAGGAAATAAAATATGGAAAACAAACCTTTAGCTTATCGTATGAGACCAAAAACTTTAGAAGAATATGTAGGACAAGAACATATTATTGGAAAAGACAAATTATTATATAGAACAATAAAAGCAGATAGACTATCAAGCCTTATTTTGTGGGGACCACCTGGATGTGGGAAAACTTCACTTGCCAAAGTAATAAGTGAAACAACAAAATATAAATTTACAAGATTAAATGCAGTAACGTCTGGAGTTGCAGATATAAAAAATGCAATAGAAGAAGCTGATAATCCACTTTTAAATCCATCAGGAAAATGTATATTATTTATAGATGAAATTCATAGATTTAACAAACTTCAGCAAGATGCGCTATTGCCTTATGTTGAAAATGGAACTGTAATATTAATTGGAGCAACTACTGAAAATCCTTACTTTGAGGTAAACAAAGCTTTAATTTCAAGGTCAATGGTAGTAAAATTAGAGCCATTAAAAAAAGAGAATATTATAAAAATTATTAAAAATGCTTTAAAAAGCAAAGATGGACTTGGAAATTATAATATTAAAATTTCTGAAGAAACCATTGATACAATCGCTGATATTTCAAATGGAGATGTAAGAACTGCTTTAAATGGATTAGAAATTGCTGTTTTAACAACAAAAATGAATAAAGATGGAGTTATTGAACTTACAGATGAAGTAATGAGTGAAAGCTTAAATACTAGAAAAGCAATGTTTGATAAATCAGGTGATAGTCACTATGATAATATTAGTGCGTTTATAAAATCTATGAGGGGTTCTGATGTTGATGCAACAGTTTTTTATTTAGCTAGAGCATTAAATGCAGGAGAAGATCCAGTATTTTTAGCAAGAAGAATTACAATTTGCGCATCAGAAGATGTTGGAATGGCAAATCCGAATGCTTTAGTTGTTGCTACGTCTGCTATGCAAGCAGTAAATATGATAGGAATGCCAGAAGCAAGAATTATTTTATCAGAAGCTGCTTGTTATGTTGCAAAATCTCCAAAGTCAAATGCTTCATATATAGCTATAAATAAAGCTTTAGAAGATGTAAAAACCAAAGATACTGGTTTGATTCCAATGCATATTAGAAATGCTCCAGCATCTCGGAATGGAAAAATTTGGTTATGGTCAAGGTTATAAATATCCACATGATTATCCTAATCATTGGGTAGAGCAACAATATCTACCAGATAAAATGGTTGGAACAAAATATTATGAAGAATAAAATTTTTTGTTTTTAGAATAATAATTTAAAATAAATTCTGCATAAAATTTAAAATAAGTTGAAAAATATATTTATGAAAGAGAATTTTAAGATTTTAATTGTACGGATTTATTGCAGGACTTACCTCCGGCTTTTTTGGTGCTGGAGGTGGTTTGCTTTTAGTTCCATTTTTTGGAAAATTTTTGAAAATGGATGCAAGAAAAGCTAGAGCTACAGCTATTACAATAATTTTATTTTTAGTTTTAGGTAGTAGTTTTTTCTATTTAAAAAATGGTGATATAAATTGGAATATAGCAGTATTCTGTGCCATAGGAGGATTTGTGGGAAGTTTTTTAGGTTCAAAAATTCTAAAAAATACAAGTTCAAAAATTTTGAATATAATTTTTATAATATTTTTATTATATAGTGGAATAAAAATGTTATTATAATTTTTTATAAAAAAATAAAAATCCAATTTATATAATAAAAAACTAATTAGAAGTTAGAAATAAAATTATATTTTATAAAAATATTAAAAATTAAAAATAAAATTATATTTTATAAAAAATATTTAAAATTAAAAATAAAATTATATTTTATAAAAATATTTAAAATTAAAAATAAATTATATTTTATAAAAATATTTAAAATTAAAAATAAGAATATTATTTTACAAAAACATTTTTAATTAAGTATAAAATCTTTTTTTTATGAAAAAATATTTTTATGGAAATATTTAAGAATATTATTTTTGGATTTATTGCTGGCTTTGGAGCTGCTTTTGGGCTTGGTGGTGGAACTATACTTATTTTACTTTTAAATTTTTTTACTGAAATTAAGCAATATGAAATTCAAGGTATTAATTTAATTTTTTTTATTCCTACATCAATTATAGCAATTTATGTTAATTATAAAAATAAACTTATTGATTTAAAAACTGCTAAAAAGTGTATTCTTATAGGTATAGTTGGAGCTTTTATAGGTTCGTATTTGGCAAGCAAAATAGATAATCAAAATTTAAAAAAATATTTTGGAATTTTTTTATGTTTTATTGCAATTAATGGAATTTATACATTTATTTCACAGTATAAAAAAGAAAAAAATATACAAAATAGTAATATAAGTAAGAAATAAATTTATGGTAATGTATAAAGTAATCTATTAAAAGATGGAGTACTAAAACAGTATCAAAATATTAAAACTTAAAGTTTAAGGAGGATATTATGAAATTTGTAGAAGGTGTTGCTATTGGAGCATTAATTACAGCTGGAGCAATGATGCTTTGGTCAGAGCCAATAGATGAAAGTAAGAAAAAAATGATTAAAAAAGGAAAACAATTTGTAAGAAAGATGGGCATTTCTTAAGAAATTTATTAAAAGGACAATTTTTTATTTATAAACATAATTTGTTTTAAAAAAATTTGATTTTTAAAAACCTTCCAGCTATCGCTGGAAGGTTAAATTTTATACATATATCAATAAAAATTCATTTAAATTTAAAATTATTTGCAATTCCAAGTGCTGTGTGCTAAACTATTATTGTCTTTCATGACAAATTCCTCCTTTTTGATTTTTATTTGCGGTTGGCTGACCACATTTATTATATCAAAAAGGAGGAATTTTTCTACTCATAGCTAGAAGCTTTCAGAACCCCGCGTATAACACGTGGTTTTCAATACCCAAAAAGCAAATTCCCAGTATAACTGGGAATTTATAAAAATTTTTATTTGCAACCACAATCTGGTTTTATAGGTCCAAAATCATCTTTTTTGCATTCTATTTTTTCACCTTTTAAACAATCTTGATGTTTTGGTTTAGCTACATGACAGATTTTAACATGTTTTACTCTATTTACCCAAATTTGTAAATCATATGATTTATCTGGGCAAAGTGGTCCAAAAACAAATTCACCATTTTCATTAGTAAAGGTATGAGAAACTGGTTTTCTTTCTTCTCTTCCTAAGCATTTTTCAACTTCAATTAATTTAACAACTGCATCACAAATTGGATCTCCATATTCATCTTTTACAATACCAAAAGCAACACTTCTTTTATCCTCAGGAACTTTAACTTCGATATCATATTGTTTACCATTTTCTATAAAGCCGTTCATTTCAATTTTATTTTTATCACAATTATCAAAATTCATAAAAATTCAATCCTTTCTTAAAATTTTAAATTTTTATTTTTAAGTATAGGCGCAAGAAAAATCAAACGCCTATACAAAAAGTTAAAAAGAATTTTTCTTTTTATTACATAATATGTTTAAATATTTTAAGTGTGAGAAAAATTATGTTTATTTTGAAATTAAAAATTATAATAGATATTTATTTTTATATTTTTTTGTGTTAAAATTTTTATGAATTTTAAAAAATATAAGTTAAATGAAATAAGATTTGGAGGATTTATGAAAAAACTAATTGGAATTATTGGAATATTTTTTTTAAGTATTGTTATTTTAGTAAATCTAGTATACAATTCATATCTTGACCAATATGAAAGCATTACTATTTCAAATAATTCTTTTCTATATATTATAGGAATGGTAATTTTGGGAGTAGTTTTTATTTTAATTACTAATTTCTTAGATAAAAAATTAAATGAAAAAAATAAAAAAAGATTTTTTAATATAAGTTTAATTATTTATATTATATTAAATGTCTTATGGCTAGTTACAGTAAATCCTTTAGTTTTAGCAGATCAAGCTCATACATGTAATATAGCTCAAGGTATATATAATAATAATTTAGAAGATATGTTATCTAATATTACTTATGCTAAAATTCCACTTAAAAATTACATAGAGCTTTATAATCAGCAAATTTCATTAGCTTTTATATATAGTCTATTTTTTAGAGCGATTAGATTTGATATAATGGAAGTTTTAAGAGTAATAAATTTAATTGGAAATATAATGACTTTTATTGGATTATATAAAATAACTAATCATTTATCTAAAAAATATGAAGTAAATAAAATAAGACAAATATTTTTTATATTAACTTTTTTCTCTCTTATAATGTTATCAACATTTATTTATGGAGATATTCCAAGCATAGGTTTAGGTTTATTTTCTATATATTATATAATGAAATATACTGAAACTAAGGAGCTTAAGTTTATAGGATATTCTGCTATTTTCATGATGATTGCAGTCATGATGAGAATGAATATTTTAATTTTTGTTATTGCAATTGTTATGTATTTGTGGCTTTACTTTTTTAGAGATATTAAGAAAAAAGTTTTAAAAGAAAATATTATAAGTGCTTTAATGATTTTTTTATATATTATAATTTCTATTATGCCAGCAAAATTTATTCAAAACTATTATTTAGATAAGTATAATTTAAGTAAAGAAAATGGACTTCCAGTAATTAGTTATATACTTATGTCAATGAGTGAATCATGGAGAGGAAATGGATGGTATAATGAGGATATTGGAGAATATGCATTAAAAAATCCTAAAAATGTAGTAAATGAAGAATATAAAGAAGCAATAAAAGAAAGATTAACATATTTTTCACAAAATATTGGAGAAGCTTTTGATTTTTACGTTAAAAAATTAGCTTCGATGTGGGGGGAAAATACATATCAAGCAGTAACAAATAATTTAGGAAAGAGTGATATTTCATATCCACTTGAATTTTATCAAAAAACAATGTTAATATTAATTTGTATATATAGTATTGGATTTTTTATAAAAAATAGAAATAATCTTTCATATGAAGTAATTTTATTATTATTAATTTTTATAGGTGGATTTTCATTTCATATAATTTGGGAGGCAAAATCAAGATATATATTACCATATATAGTAATATTAATTCCTCTAGCTAGTATGAAATTAAAGAAAATAAAATAAAAAAAGTTCAAGACTTCCAAGCTACGTTTTTAATTTTCTTACATATAATAAAACTGTATAGAAAATTTGTTAGGGGGAGATTGAACTGATTTTATCAATAGCTAATATAATAAATTTTTTGCAAATTGCAATAATAGGTTTTGGATATATACAAAGCTCGAATCTTTTTCCTGAGCCACTATCAAGTGAAGAAGAAAAAGAGCATTTAATAAAAATGAAAAATGGAGATGAAAAATCTAGAAATATTTTAATTGAAAGAAACTTAAGATTAGTTGCGCATGTTTGTAAAAAATATTCTTTTTCAGGGGTTGAGCAAGATGATTTAATTTCAATTGGAACAATTGGATTAATTAAAGGAATAAATAGTTTTGATATTAATAAAAATATTAAGCTTGCTACATATGTCGCAAAATGTATAGAAAATGAAATTTTAATGTTTTTAAGATCTAAAAAGAAAGAAGGAAATGAAGTATATTTAAATGAGCCTATAGGAAAAGACAAAGATGATAATGTCATGACTTTAGGAGAAATTTTAGAAAATAACGAAAGAGCAATTGAAGATACTGTTGATTTAAAACTTAAAATAAAAGAACTATATAGTAAAATGAAAAATATTTTACAAAATAGAGAAATGAAAATAATAGAATTAAGATTTGGTTTAAATGGAGAAAAGCCAAAAACTCAAAAAGAAATTGCAAAAATGATGAATATTAGTCGTTCTTATGTTTCAAGAATTGAAACAAAGGCGATAGGAAAGCTAAGTAAAGCAATAGAGCAATAACTACACAAATTAATTTTATAACAAATAAAAATTTTTTGCAAATATGTAAATTTGATTAAATCAAAGAAAAAGCAAGAAAGAGTATAGTTATACAGATTTTAGTTATAAAAACTAGAATAATCTTAAGTTGAAATGTCAATAATAATGTGGTAATATAATTATACAAAATATTTAAATAGATTTTAAATTTCCCTGCGTAGTGCGTTAAGACTGAATTTTTAGAACCTACAAGTTATGGATAAGGGAGCTTTAAGTTCTCTGGATGTGGCGTGTATGCTTGCATTTATGTAAGAAACCCATAAGCATTCAGGCGGGCACCCACCTGTGTGAGTACAGGTCCATTAAAAATTCATTACTAGAACGGCTTAAACGTGGGGGTTATTTTTTTGTTTTTGACAGAAAGTTTATATTTATGCTAAAATATTATCGCAAAATATAAATAATTTTTAAGGAAAAATATTAATGAAAATAAAAGAAGCATTAAAAAAAGCAAATCAAATTTTAATTCAAAATAATATTGATGAAGTTTTTTTAAAATCTAGAATTTTATTAGCTCACATTTTAAATGTTGAAAAAGAATATTTAATAATTCATGATGATGAAGTTCTATTAAGCTTACAAGAAAATGAATTTTTTGAAAAAGTTAATAAATTATGTAGTGGAGTGCCAATTCAATATTTAACTAATTCACAAGAATTTATGGGGGTTAACTTTTATGTGGATAAAAATGTACTAATTCCTCAACCTGATACAGAGATTTTAGTGGAAAATGTAATTTCTATTATAAAAAACTTACAAAAAAGTTGTCAAAAAGAAATAACGGTATTAGATTTATGCACAGGTAGTGGAATTATTGGGGTTTGTTTAAAAAAATATTTACAAAATGTCAATGTGCTTAGTTCTGATATAAGTAGTAATGCTTTAGAAATAGCAAAGAAAAATGCAAACTTACAAAATGTAAAAATAGATTTTATAAAATCTGATTTATTTGAAAATATTGATGAAAAATTTGATGTAATAGTTTCAAACCCGCCATATATTAAAACTGATAAAATTAATGAATTATCTAAAGAAGTAAAAAATGAGCCAAGACTTGCTTTAGATGGTGGACAAGATGGGTTAGATTTTTATAGGAGAATAATAAAAGAATCAACAAACTTTTTTAGAAAAACAGGTTATTTAGCTTTAGAAATTGGGTATGACCAAAAAGAAGCTGTGGAAAATTTATTTAAAAATTTTAAATATAAAGAAATAAAAATATTTAAGGATTTATCAGATATAGAAAGAGTAATTATAGGAAAATATGAAAATATTTAAAGGAGAGTAACATAATATGTCTTTTTCTTTTGATGTAAAAGAAGAATTAAGTGATATTAAAAATTTTAAAAATAAAGAATTATTAGAAGCAGAACTTTTGGGCTATTTTTTAACAGGTAATACTTCATTAGATGATAAAAAAGTTTGTTATATAACAGAAAATGAATATAATATTGAAAGTTTATTTAAAATTTTATTTAATTTACAAATTGATTATGAACCAAATAAAAAAGGAAAATTTTTTGAAGCTGTAATAGATAGCAAAGAAATTTTAGATAGATTTTCAAAATTTGCTAATATAAATAATGATGAGATAAAGAAAAATATAATAAAAGGAGCTTTTTTAGGAGCTGGTTCGATTACTGAACCTGAAAAAAGTTATCATATTCAAATTAATTTTGAAAATAGAAAAAATGCAGAATATATTTTAAATTTGAGTAAAACTTATGGAATAGAATTTAAAATTATAAATTCTAATTTAAAATATATTATTTATTTAAAAGAAAGTGAACAAATTTCAAAGTTTTTAGCTTGTATTGGTGCAAGTAAAGCAGTTTTAAAATTTGAAGATATTAGAATATATAAAGAAATGAAAAATAATGTAAATAGAATTGTAAATATGGAAACTGCAAATTTAAACAAAACTATAGATGCAGCATTTCTTCAAATTGAAGATATTAAGTTAATTAAGAAGAAAAATAAATTTGAAGATTTACCAAATGAATTAAAAGAAGTTGCTTTACTAAGATTAGAAAATCCAGAAGCTTCTTTAAAAGAAATTGGAGAAATGTTAGAAGTTCCAATTAGTAAATCTGGTGTAAATCATAGATTTAAAAAGATTAATAATTATGCTGAAGAACTAAGAAAATAAAAATAAGGAGTTTATCTTTTGAGAGAAGTTGGAATTTATATTCATATACCTTTTTGTAAAAGAAAGTGTAAATACTGTGATTTTCTTTCTTTTGAAAATAATGAGTATGTGAAAGAATATGTAGATAGAGTAGTATGGGAAATTAAAGAATATAAAGGTATTTTATATAAGAATAATATTGAAAATGACTTTAATGATATAGTTATTGATACAATATATATTGGAGGAGGAACACCTTCTTTTATTGAATCGAAATATATTGTGCAAATTTTAAATACTTTAAAAGAAAATTTTATTATAAAAAATAATCCAGAAATAACAATTGAAATAAACCCAGGTACTGTGGATAAAAATAAATTACAAGATTATTATAGTTCTGGAATAAATAGATTAAGTATGGGTCTGCAAGAAACTCATGATGAAATTTTAAAAAATATTGGCAGAATTCATAATTTTTATGAATTTTTAAATACATATAAATTAGCAAGAGAACTTAGATTTAATAATATAAATATTGATTTAATGATAGGATTACCTAATCAAACTTTGGCTTATATAGAAGAATCATTAAATAAAATATTAACTTTAAATCCAAATCATATTTCACTTTATTCACTTATTTTAGAAGAAGGAACTTTATTAGAAAAAGAAGTAAAAACTGGTAAGTTTACACTTCCATCTGAAGAATTAGAAAGAAAAATGTACCATAAATCTAAAGAAATCTTAGAAAAAAATAATTATATACATTATGAAATTTCAAATTTCGCTAAAAAAGGTTTTTATTCAAAGCATAATCTAAATTGTTGGGAACAACATGAATATTTAGGGTTTGGGCTTGGAAGTCATTCTTATTTTAATAAAAAACGTTTTTCAAATCAAACAAATTTTCAAAAATATATTGAAAAAAGTGGCGAACAGGTGTATAATAATAGTGTTATGGTTCATGAAGTGCAATCTAGTATAGACCAAATGAAAGAATATATGTTATTAGGTTTTAGAAAAATAAATGGAATTAAAAAGATAGATTTTTATAAAAAATTTAAAATAGATATAAATAAAATTTTTTTTCATGAGATTACAAAGTTAAAAAATGAAGGATTAATAGAAGAAAATAATATATTTATAAAACCAACTTTAAAAGGACTGGACTTAGCAAATATTATATTTGAAGAATTTATTTAAAAACTACTTGAAAATTAATTAAATTATCTATAATATATTATTGATATATTTTATATTTAAAATTGCTAAAGATAAAATGTTGGAGGAAAAGCTATGAGTGAAAAGGTAAGCCAAGCTCTTATAAAAATGTTAAATGAGATTACAAATATTGAGACAATTCTATCAAAAGTAAATGCTGCTATCTTTATTAAAAAAAGTGAAAATATGATGAAAGAAAAAATTTCATATTTATATAATTTATTGCAAATGGAAGCAAGTAGTTTTAATCAAAAGCCAGATAAAGAGTTTAATTTAGTAGATAGTATAATTAACACTTATAGGAAAAAGTTAAATATTGTATATGATGAGTTATATTTGCAATATGTTAATATACAAAATGAGATAGGAGATGCTAGGCTTAAACAAAAAGCTGCAATGATTAATTATCAAAAAGTTGTAAATGATCAAGAATTAAATTCTAAAGATTATAATAATTTAAAATTAAAAATAAAGAATAAAAATGATGTATATGAAAAAATTATAAAGAAATGTGAAGAGCAATTTAAAAAATGTATTGGTGACTTTGAAAGTCAGATAGATAATAATTTTTATATAGAAAGTAACCTTAAAATTATTGATGAAAATCGTATATTTACAAAATTAAAAAATATAATTGTAAATTTCTTTGTGGGAAGTTCATTGTATAAAGAAACTTTAGATAAATATCAGGCAAAAGTTGATAATATAGATACAGAAAAAATTGTAGAAAATTTTAGAAATGAAACAATAGAATTTATTACAGATATACTTGAGATAAAAGAGATAGAATTAGAAGAGGCTGTTTAATTTGACTAATAATATTTATAGAAAGGGTTAAATAATGAGTAAAAAAAGTCAAAAACCAACTTATATTTCGAATAATAGTATAAAAAAGTTTTTAAATCAAAATAATGTATCTTTAAAGCATTTAGGAGATGAAGAAAAGCAAGAAGAATATATTACAAAATTGTGTAAAGTACTAGTTGAATATAAGAAAAATAAGTCTAATGTAGAAGCTGGTGATAAGGTTAAATCTGCAGATAGAATAAAAAATTTACATGAATTAGGTATATTATTACAAGATTCTAAAATGGAAAAAGAAATTCAAGAAAAATTTATTCAAACTTTTATACCATTTAAATTTTTTACTAAAGAACAAAAAGAATATATTAAATCTATGAGAGATCAATTAGATGATGCCAAAAAAGAAATTGAAAGATTAAAAGAAGAAAATGAAAGATTAAAAAATAGTAAAAACGAGGAAGTAGAAGAACAAACTCAAGATGAGATGTTTGATGATGATTGGTATTTTGATGAAAAAGAGCCAGAGGACGAATTAATTCTAACAGAAGATGAAATAAAAAATAAATCAGATTTTGAAGAGCCAGATATAGAATATACACCGAAACAAAGAGAATATGATTCTGATTATATAGAAATAGATGGAAAAGTTATAGATAAAAGAGATGAAAAAGCATCAGATATATTAAAAAGCATGATTGAACATCAAAAAGTTTTAAAAGAAAAGGCAAAACAAGAAAAAACAAATAGGAAAAATGCTAAAGATTCATTAGATATAAGTATAAAAAAAGACAAAACAATAGCATCAGGAGTTAAAAAAATTCTTGGTGTTTCACGTGATATTTTATTATATTATTTGCCAAATGGAAATTTATCACACGATTTAATTGCTGGCACTGCTTTTATTGGAGCTGCGACAGCAGTTACAGGCTTGTATGTTACAGGTAGATTAGCAGGTAAAGCAGTAAAAGGAGTTGGAAAGCTTGGAATAAAAACTATTAAAGGTGCTGCTACATTAACTAGCTTAACAGGAAAAGCAATATTTAAAGGTGCAAGAGGTGCTGCTAAAAAATGTAAGCAAAAAGCTGATAAAATTAACAAAGCAAGAAAACAAAATAAATTCAATAAAACAGTAGATGCTTTAGCTACATTAGATGAAGTAACAAGTAAGGTTCTTGATTTTTCGGCAGATAGATTAAATGAAACTATTTTAGGCAATAATAAAAATAATTATGATTCTAATTACACATCTCTTCAAAAAAGATATTTAGATGATATTCAAAATAATGAAAAAAGAGAAAGTGTAGAGAATAAAATATTACATGAAAATGATGACTTAGCAGTTAAATTAAAGAAGGGATTAATAGATTTAAGTTTAAGAGGAATAAGTATAGAATTTCAAAATAAATTAGGTTTAGACTATGCAAAAGCAAAAACTTTTATAAATAGTATTTCTATAGATGAAAATGGAGAATTAGAAATTCCAGAAGGTTCACCTGTTACTCTTGAAGAAATAGAAAAAGCAGGTATTGATGAACATTTGAAAAGCGTTGTACAAATTCCAAATGTTAAAAATTTTGATTATGAGGATTTAGATTATATAAGTTACTATTTAGACTCTCCTGAAATGTATGATAAAAACAAAGCTCAAAAAATAGGATTAAATAAAAATGTAATTGATTATATAGAAAATGTATCTAAAGAAGTTAAAGCTAGTCAAGAAAATGGATTTATTACTAAAGAAGATATATCTGATTTAAACGGTATTATGGATCGCATTTATAGTAATAGTTCAATTTTACAAGAGGCATATGATAGAGACTTATATGAAATTGCAACTGAGTTAAGAACTCAATCAATTGAACTTGTGCAAGAATTTAGTGGAATTTACAAAAGTGATGAAAAAGAAGATTTTAAAAGAAGAGAGACTTTAAGAAAAATTGCAGAAGCAAAGTTAAAAGAACTTAAAAATGCTGGAATTTTTGAAACGATTCAAAAAGATGATGAAAAACAAGTTAGGATTTTATCTGAAGCTAGAAGAGCTTTAAGTCAAGATTTAGCTCAAGATTTAGAATATACAGCTCATATAAAAAATGAACAAATAAATAAAAAAGAAGAAACAAAAGATGAGCATTAATAATTTTAAAATGAAGGGATTTAAAACAAATGAAAAATGAAAAATTTGGAAGTATAATGCATGAAGGAAAAATTGTTAATATAGATATGTCTAATATTAATGATTTAGAAAAAATATCTAAAGAATTAGAGGAAAAAGAGAAAAATTTAAAAGAAAAAATTTTTACGGTTTTTAAACAATAATATTTAAGAATTTTAGCAAAAAGTATTGACAAAGACTAAAAAAAGTTATAATATATTAGCAGTCATTAAAAGTGACTGCTAATTTTATATTTTTTAAAGGGGAAAAAATGAAGTTAGATGATAGAAAGAAAAAAATCTTACAGGCTATAGTTGAAGGATATGTTAGAGGTGCTGAGCCAGTAAGTTCAAATGAACTTACTGATGAACTTCGGTTGCAGTAGCGCAACTATTAGAAATGAAATGGCTGAACTTGAAAAAATAGGCTTTTTAGAAAAAACTCATACTTCAAGTGGACGTATTCCATCAACTCTTGGTTATAGATATTATGTTGATGAACTAATAAGAGAAGATGATTTGACAAAATTAGAAATGGAATATATAAAAGAAAAATTTGAAAAAAAAGTAAATGATTTAGAAGAATTAACAAAAATTGCATCAACAACATTATCAGAAATAACTCATTATACAACAATCGCTATTGGACCAAATGTTACAGAACATACAATTGTTGATATAAAATTTGTACTTTTAGGAAGCAGAGTTTTAATGGCAGTTATTTTAACTGATTCAGGAATTATAAGAGAATCAGTTATTAAATTTGATGAAGATATCTTACAATCTCAAATTGATGATTTAACTGTTTTATTTAAAAATAAAATGATAGGCAAACCTTTAAGTGATTTAAAAATGCCTATTGAAGATTTTATAACTGAAGAAATGAAAGCTGGAATAAATATTATCAAAAAAATAATTGAAGAAATTAATAAGTTACTAGATGATACTAATAAAGTATATATTGAAGGTGCAGGAAATATTATAGATTTACCAGAATTTAAAAAAGTTGATTTAACAAAAGAATTCTTAAATGTTTTAGATTCTAAAGATTTAGTATCTGAGATTATGTCATCAGGAATAACAGAGGATATAGGAGACATAAAAGTTTATGTAGGTCAAGAATCTGAAAAGGAAGAGTTAAAAAACTTTAGTATTGTAGCTTTTGATCATTTATTAGAAGATAAAGATATAGGAACTATTGGAATTATTGGACCAAAAAGAATGGATTATTCAAAAGTTATTTCTGTTATGAAATATATAAGTAAAAAAATAAATGATGATTATAAAAAAGGAAAAATTTAAAAAGAAAGGAGCTTTAATTTATGAGCGAAAATAAAGCAGAAGAGAAAGTTAAAAACGAAAAAGAAGAAGTAAAAAATGAAAAAATAGAGGAAACAGAAATAAAAAAAGAAGAACAAAAAAAAGATGAAGATTTAAAATTAGTTAAAGAACTTGAAGAATTAAATGATAGATATAAGAGATTATTTGCAGAGTTTGAAAACTATAAAAAAAGAACTCAAAAAGAAAGCTTAAACAAATATGCTGAAATAACAGGGGATGTTGTAAGTAAAGTGTTACCTGTTATGGATAATTTAGAAAAGGCGGCAGCAGCTAAAACTGAAGATAAAAATTATCAAGATGGCATAAAATTAGTTTTAAAACAATTTTCAGAAGCATTATCAAAACTTGGAATGAGTGAAATTGAAGCGGTAGGGCAAAAATTTGATCCAAGTTTTCATGAAGCAGTGAGTCATATAGATGATAAAACAAAAGGTGAACAAGAAATTGTTGAAGAATATAGAAAAGGCTACAAGATAGGAGATAGAGTTATTAGACATTCTATGGTTATAGTAGCAAATTAAATTGTTAATAATAGAGAATAAATAAGTTCTCTTTTAATATATTTACAAAAGATGACCTTAAATATAGGCAAAATTACATGCCATAAGGCAATGAGAAAAATAAATTTTAAAAAAGTTTTGGAATAATCCAAAACAAAAGGAGGAAAAAATGGGAAAGATTATAGGAATTGATTTAGGAACTACAAACTCATGTGTTGCAGTTTTAGAAGGTGGAGAGCCAGTTGTTATACCAAATGCAGAAGGAAATAGAACAACTCCATCAGTAGTTGCATTTTCAAAAAATGGTGAAAGATTAGTAGGACAAATTGCAAAACGTCAAGCAGTTACAAATCCTGAAAATACAGTTATCTCTATTAAAAGAAAAATGGGTACAGCTGAAAAAGTAAATATAGATGGAGATGAATTTTCTCCACAAGAAATTTCAGCAATGATACTTCAAAAATTAAAAGCAGATGCTGAAAATTATTTAGGAACAAAAGTATCTCAAGCTGTTATTACAGTTCCAGCATATTTTAATGATAGCCAAAGACAGGCAACAAAAGATGCTGGTAAAATTGCAGGATTAGAGGTTTTAAGAATTATAAATGAGCCAACTGCTGCAGCTTTAGCTTTTGGTATGGATAAAGAAGATCAAGATCAAAAAATTATGATTTATGATTTAGGTGGAGGAACTTTTGATGTTTCTATACTAGATATTGGTGATGGAGTATTTGAAGTTTTAGCAACAAATGGTAATACTCATTTAGGTGGAGATGATTTTGATAACGCTATTATAAATTACCTAGTTTCAGAATTCAAAAAATCAAATGGTATTGATTTATCTACAGATAAAATGGCAATGCAAAGATTAAAAGAAGCTGCTGAAAAAGCTAAAATAGAGCTTTCTGGTGTTGGTCAAACACAAATTAATTTACCATTTATAACAGCAGATTCTACAGGACCAAAACACTTAGATATGACTTTAACAAGAGCAAAATTTGAAGAATTAATTCATGATTTAGTTGAAGCTACTGCAGAACCAGTAAATAAAGCTTTAAAAGATGCAGGAATTTCAGCTTCTGATTTACACAAAGTTTTATTAGTTGGTGGATCAACAAGGGTTCCATGTGTTCAAGAATTAGTTAAGAGAATTACTGGAAAAGAACCAGATAAAGGAATTAACCCTGATGAATGTGTTGCAATTGGTGCAGCTATTCAAGGTGGTGTTTTATCAGGTGATGTTAAAGATTTAGTATTACTTGATGTTACTCCACTATCATTAGGTATTGAAACATATGGTGGTGTATTTACAAAATTAATCGAAAGAAATACAACAATACCAACTAAAAAATCACAAGTATTCTCTACAGCAGCTGATGGTCAAACAGCAGTAGAAGTTCATGTTCTTCAAGGTGAAAGAGAAATGGCAGCATATAATAAAACACTAGGAAGATTTCACTTAACAGGAATTCCTGCAGCGCCAAAGGGTGTACCTCAAATTGAAGTAACATTTGATATCGACGCTAATGGTATAGTTAATGTTTCTGCTAAAGACCAAGCTACAGGAAATGAACAAAAAGTTGTTATTACTGCTAGTACAAATCTTTCTGAAGAAGATATTAATAAAGCAATTAAAGATGCTGAGCTTCACAGCCAAGAAGATAAAAAGAAAAAAGAAGAAGTTGAAACAAAAAATAATGCTGAAAGTTTAGTTTATAATTGTGAAAAAACTTTAGAAGAATTAGGTGATAAAATTAGTGGAGAAGAGAAATCTAAAGTCGAAGAAGAAGTTGCAAATGTTAAAAAAGCCTTAGAAGGAAATAATACTGAGGAAATTAAAGATGCAACAGATAAATTAACTAAAGTATTTTATGCAATTTCTGAAAAATTATATGGTCAAAAAGCAGCACAAGCAGGAGCAAATAATACTGAAAGCAATGCTACAACAGATGAAAATGGAAATGTATATAATGCTGATTATGAAGTTGAAAATAATGATGATAAAAAAGATGAGTAAAAATAACTGGAGGTTAAATTAATGGCACAAAAACGCGATTATTACGAAGTTTTGGGAGTGGCTAAAAATGCAACAGATGAAGAATTAAAAAAAGCTTATAGAAAACTTGCTAAAAAATATCATCCTGATGCGAATCCAGATAATAAAGAAGAAGCAGAGAAAAAATTTAAAGAAGTTAATGAAGCTTATGAGGTTTTATCTGATAAGCAAAAAAGACAAATGTATGATCAGTTTGGGTTTGACGGTCCAAACTTTGGTGGAAATCAAGGAGGCGGGAGCTATTATTATAGCTCCGGCTTCGATGGGTTTGGTGACTTTGGAGATTTGGGAGATATTTTTTCATCTTTCTTTGGTGGCTCAAGTAGATCTCGTTCAAGAACAAATAGAAATAGTGCAGTAAAAGGAAGTGATTTAAGAGTTGTAACTGAAATTACTTTCGAAGAAGCTTATTTAGGAACAGAAAAAGAAATCACAGTTACAAGAAATGAAACTTGCCCATCATGTAAAGGAACTGGAAGTAATAAAGGAAGCAAGCCGGAAACATGTTCAGTTTGTAAAGGAACTGGAACAATAAGACAAATAGCTCAAACTCCTTTTGGACAAATGCAAACACAAAGAACTTGTAATAACTGTGGTGGAACTGGAAAAGTTATAACAAATCCTTGCATGGAATGTAGAGGAAAAGGTACTATTAGAAAAGTAGCTAAAATTAAAGTAAAACTTCCAGAAGGTATTGATGATGGTCAAACTGTTGTATTAAAAGGCGAAGGAGAAGCTCGGAAAAAATGGTGGACCAAATGGAGATTTATATATAGTAGTAAAAGTAAAAAAACACAAAATTTTTTCAAGAAAAGCAGAACATGTACTTTGTGAGATTCCAATTACATTTACTACAGCTGCCTTAGGAGGAGAAGTAAAAGTTCCAATGGTAGATGGAACTATGGAAAAATATAAGATTCCAGAAGGAACAGCAACAAATACAAAATTCGTAATAAAAAATAGAGGATTTAAAAATATTAATGGAGGATGGAGAGGAGACTTTGTTTTTACTGTTACAGTTCAAGTTCCAAAAAGGCTCACATCTGAGCAAAGGGATCTTTTAGTTCAGCTTGCAAAAACAATGAATGAACAACCTCCAATAAAAAAACGAGGTATTTTTGGGTAAATTTTAGTTTTTATCTTGAATTCATAAAATATATTTGATAAAATAACGGCAAACAAATTTTTATGTTTTAAAATTTGTTTGCTTTGTTGCTTTTTTAGAAGGGATGAAAAAAAGTGGAAATAAAAGGGATTTTAACTAATATTAGATATCAAAATGACGTTAATTCATATACAATTGCTGATTTTGAACCAGAAAATTCAAAAGATGAATTAACTGTTGTAGGTTATCTTCCTTTTACAGAAGAAGGAGATAATCTTAAGTTAATTGGAAAAATGGTAATTCATCAAGAGTATGGCGAACAATTTAAGATAGATACTTTTGAAAAATTAATGCCAAAAGATAGTAAATCTTTAGAAAGATATTTAGCAAGTCGGAACTATAAAAGGAATAGGTCCTGCAACTGCTAAAAAAATTGTAAAAAAATTTGGTGAAGATACAATAAATATTTTTAAGTTTGAACCAGAAAGATTAGCTGAAGTTAAGGGAATAACATTTGACAAAGCAATAGAAATGGCAGAAGAATTTAATGAAAAGTGGGATTTATGGCAAATAGTAGGAACTTTAGAAAAATTTGGAGTAAGCGCAACAAATAGTAAAAAAGTTTTTGATACTCTTCGGACCTGATGCAGTTATTAAAATTGATAAAAATCCATATTTATTAGTAGATATTGTTTATGGAATTAATTTTAGCAAAATTGATAAAATTGCTTTAGAAATTGGAATTCCTAAAGATAATGATTTTAGAATAAAAAGTGGTATTAAATATGCTCTTTTAACAGCATCATATAATGGAAATACATGTGTTTTAAAAGAAAATTTAATAAATTATTTAATTCAAGTTTTGGATGTTGGAAGAGAAGAAGTTGAAAATAATTTAATTAATTTAAAAGTTGAAAATGAGATTATAATTGAAAAAAGAGAAAGTGATATAGAATGGGTTTATTTATATCCTTTTTATAAATTAGAACTAAATATTTTAGAAAAATTAGAGAAGTTAAAAGAGGCTAAGAATTTTAAATATGTAAAAAATTTTAAAAAAGAATTAAAAAATCAAGAAGAACTTTTAAATATTGAATTATCTGAAAAGCAGTTTGAAGCTTTAGAGCAAATAAATGATAATAATGTTTGTATTATTACGGGTGGACCTGGTACTGGAAAAACTACTATAATAAAATGTATGTTAGAATTATATAAAAAAAATGGGAAGAAAGTTGTTTTATGTGCTCCAACTCGGTAGAGCAGCCAAAAGAATGACTGAAACTACAGGCGAAGAAGCTAAAACTATACATAGACTTTTAGAAATTGGGAAAATTGAAGATGATAAATTGCATAATATTGATATTAATTTAACTCCAATAGATGGAGATATAATAGTTGTTGATGAAGCATCAATGGTAGATTCTTTTTTAATGAATTATATTTTAAAAGGAATTTATATTGGTTCAAAATTGGTTTTAGTAGGAGACAGCAATCAGCTTCCTTCTGTAGGTCCAGGAAGTGTTTTAAAAGACTTAATTGATTCAGAAAAATTTGCATATGTTTCATTAAATAAAATTTTTAGGCAAGCTGCTAAAAGTAAAATAATTGTAAATTCACATGATGTTAATAATGGACATAGCTTTATAGGAAAAGAATATGATGAAGAACAAGAAAATGACTTTTTTTATATAAATGAACCTTCACAGGAAAAAATTTTGTCACAAGTAATTTCTTTATGTAGAGGTAGATTAGAAAATTATGGGAATTATAATTTTTTTGATAATATTCAAGTTTTAACTCCAACAAAAAAGGGAATGCTTGGAACAAAAGAATTAAATAATTATTTGCAAGAAGCTTTAAATCCTGAGGATATTTCAAAATCTGAAAAACAGTATGGCAATATTGTTTTTAGAGAAGGTGATAGAGTTATGCAAATAAAGAATAATTATGATATTATGTGGGAAAAAGACACAGGAGAAAAAATTGAATTTGGATCTGGAATATTTAATGGAGAACTTGGTATTGTAAAATCAGTTAATAATTTTGAAAAAAATTTAGAAGTAGAATTTGATGATCAAAAAATAGCAACTTATGCATTTTCAGAATTAGATGAATTAGAATTAGCTTATAGTATAACAATTCATAAAGCTCAGCGGTAGTGAATTTGATGTAGTAATAATGGTAGTTCCATGGACTTCTAATAAACTTTTAACAAGAAATTTATTATATACGGGAATGACAAGAGCAAAAAAAATGCTAATTTTAATAGGCAGTAAAAATATAATAGAAACAATGATAAATAATCCAGAAATTCAAAAAAGAAATACAGGACTTTTATATAAATTAATAAATAGAGAGGAGTTTTTAAAATGATTGATTTGCATTTACATACAGTTCATTCTGATGGAACAGATACTGTAAAACAACTTTTAGAAAAAGCAGAAGAAAAGAAATTAGAAATAATATCAATAACTGATCATGATTCAGTTGGTGCATATTTTGAAATGGAGAATAATAAAGATTTAAGAAATATATTTAAAGGTAAAATTATTGTAGGTTCAGAATTACATACTACATATAATAAAGTAAATATAGAAGTATTAGCATATGGAATTGATTATAAAAATCTTAGAATTCAAAAAGTTGAGCAAGATAAAATACAAAAAAATAATTTAAATTTCTTTAAAGAAATTGGTAAAAAATTAAATTTAAAATTTGATGAAAATATTATAACTATTCCAGGAGATGTTTCTAAACAGTTTGCTTCAAATGTATTTGGAGAAGAAATTTTGAAATATGAAGAAAACCAAAAGATATTGCTTGAAATTGGAGAAATGTTTGATAGAAATACTTTTTATCGTATACATGAGAGCAATCCGAAAAGTCCATTTTATATTGATACATCAGCTTATTATAGAAGTATAGATGAAGTAATAGAAGATATTCATAATGCAGGTGGATTAGCTTTTTTAGCTCATGGTTTTGAATATTCATTTCCTGATAAATATAAAACAATAGAGAATATATTAAAAACAACAAAAATAGATGGCGCAGAATGTGAGTATCCAAAATTTTCAAAAGAGCAAAGAAATTATATAAAAGAGTTATGCAAAAAATATAATAAATTTTTGTCAGGAGGAACAGATTATCATGCTAAAAATAAGCCAAATATAGATTTAGGAACAGGAATTAATAAAAATATTAATATTAATATAGATTTAATAAAGGATTGGTATCAAAAAGTAAAATATTTTGAATAAAAAGTAAGGCAGGGACACAATCCCTGCCTCTATATGTATTTTAATAAATACCTATAAAGCCATGAAAAATATCCCTGTCTTTTTTTATTAATATGAAAATTAAATATAAAATTCATACTAATAAATATTTTATAATAAAAAACTTTTTAAAAGTTTTCTATTATTTACGAAAAAAATTAGTCTAAAACTATTTGTTTAACATAGAATTTTCAGCTTGTTCTATTAATTTTCTTACCATAGTTCCACCGATTTTACCAGCATCTCTTGATGACATATTTCCGTTATATCCGTTTTTTAAATCAACACCTACTTCACTAGCTACTTCGTATTTGAATTTATCTAATGAATCTTTTGCTTCTGGAACAACTTTTTTTGTTCTATTTGTGCTACTTGCCATTTTATTCACCTCCGAAAATTTTAATTTGATTGAAAAAACATTTTTAAAAATGTAATTTCAATATATATAATGTTCAACAAATAAAAAAATAAACATGAAAATTTTGTAAATTTTTTATAATAGTCTTGTCAAAAATCTATTTAATGATATAATACATAAGAAGAAAAGGAGGAATTTATGTACAAATTTGTCGCAATAGATCTAGATGGTACATTACTTAATTCATATGGACAAATATCTGATAATACGAAAAGGGTTATAAAAGAAGCTATTTCAAAGGGAGTAGAAGTTGTTATTGCATCTCGGAAGGACTATTGATTCTATAAAATCTTTTTCAAAAGAAGTTGGAATAGAAAATTTTTTAATTTCTGGAAATGGTGCAGCAGTATATAATATGAAAAAAGATGAAATACTATATAGTAAATTTTTAAGTAAAGAGCAAGTTTTGGAAATTGCAAAAATATGTGAAGAAAATAGTATTCACTATAATGTTTATACAGAAACGGAAATTATAACAAAAAATTTAAGTTATAATGTTTTATATTATTATAAAGAAAATTTAAAAAAACCTGAAAGTAAAAGAACTTTTATTAATATTGTTCCAGATATGTTAGAATATATTCAAAATTTAAAAAATGAGAATTTTTTAAAAATTACAATTTGTGATGAAGATATAAAAATTTTTAATAGTATAATTAAAAAAATTAAAATGATTGATAAATTTGGAGTTTTAGATGTTGAATATATGTCAAGAAAGAAAATCAAAAGTGGAACAGAAGAATTTTTAATTGAGTATTATTATACAGAAATAACAAATGAAAATGTTAATAAATGGACTGCAATTGAATATTTAATTAATAAAATCGGTATAGATAAAAAAGATGTAGTAGCTATCGGTGATAATATGAATGATAGAGAAATGATTGAAAATTCAGGTTTAGGAATTGTTATGGGAAATGCTAATCCATTTATGAAAATTTGTGGTGATATAATTGTAGCAGATAATAATTCAGATGGTGTTTGTCAAGCTTTTGAAAAATATATATTAAGATAATGCAAAATTTTAGCAAAAATAAAGCAAAGAATTTTGCTTATTTTTTTGAAAATAACATTTTAGTTACGGAATTGTTAAGTTTATGTAACAATAAGTTTTTTTGTTGATAATAGTCAAAAGTTGTTGTAAAATAAATTATGATATAAAGAAAATAAATGATATTCAAGGAGGATATAAAAATGGCATCAAATCCAATACAAAGAAGAGCAAGACAATCTTTTTTAGTAGGTTTTTTAATTGCTTTAATTATTATGGCTGTAGTTGTAGTTTTTTTATTTATGAGAATTAGTTCTTTGAATGAAGAAAATACAACTTTGCAAACTGCGCAAACAAGTAGAACAAAATCAGTTTATACTTTAAATACTGATGTAAAATCAGGAGAAACAATAACTTTAGATATGCTTACATATACACAAATCATATCAGATTTAGATGTTAGTAATTATGTGTCTGATATTGATTTTTATGATGATGAAGGAAATGAAAGAGAGTTAGTTGCTAAAACTGATTTAACATCTGGTTCACCTGTTTTAATTGATACAGTTTCTGCTGCAGATGATGTATTAACAGATGATGAAAGAATAATGGAATTTAATATGATAGTTTTACCTTCAGAACTAGAAAATGGAGATTTTATTGATGTGAGATTTTCACTTCCTGATGGAACTACATATATTGTTTTGTCAAAAAAACATGTTGAACAAACAACTGCTACAGGAGTTTGGATGAAATTAACAGAAGATGAAATTTTAATGATAAATAGTGCAATTGTTGAAGCATATCAAATAACAGGTTCAAGATTATATGCAGTTGAATATTCTGAACCAGGATTCCAAGATGCAGCTATTGAAACTTATGCTCCAACTGAAAACGTAGTTAATTTAGTAAATCTTAATGATAATATTGTAGAAGAAGCTAAAAATGCATTATTAAATAAAATAAATCCAACTGAAGGATATTACAATTCACAAAGACAAAACACTAATAGTCATAAAAATGGTTTAGAAACTGATGAATTAGATTCAAGTGTTGAAGCTGGAAATGAGCAAGAGAATGAAGCTATAAGTACAGCAAGAGATGAATTTGTTACAGCTCTTGATGGAACAGGAATTGTTGGGTCAGAAAATTATTAATTTTTGAATTAGAAAGGATAGTATGGCACAATGAAGAAGGTTGCTTTTATAGGTGGATATGATAAATCAGATTTAATTATATATATTGCTAAGATTCTTACAGTATCAGGAAAAAGGGTTCTATTTATTGACACTACATTAATGCAGAAAACAAGGTACATTGTGCCAACTATGACACCTGCTAAAAAATATGTTACAACATATGATGGAATTGATATTGCAGTTGGATTTGATAATATGCAAGATTTAAAAGAGTATTTTTCTGTAGATGGAGAATTAAAATATGATTTTATTTTAGCAGATATTGATTCTCCAGAAGGATATAGTGATTTTGAGTTTAGTCAAATAGATATGCATTTTTTCGTAACTAGTTTTGATGTATTTTCATTGCAAAGAGGAGTAAATGTTTTAAAATTTTTTAGAGCACCAACTGTTGTTACAAAAGTTTTATTTACAAGAGATCCTGAATCTGAGGAAAAAGAATACTTAGATTTTGTTACAATGAGTTATAAAGTTAAATGGAAAGATGATGTTATTTATTTTCCTTTTGAAACATCTGATTTATATGCTATATATGCAAATCAGAGATTTTCAAAAGTTAGGTTTGATAATTTATCTGTTGATTATATGGACTGCTTAGCTTTTTTAACAGAACAGCTTGGAATTTCAAAGGGTGAAGTTAAAAAAGCAATTAGGCTTATAGAAAGAGCTTAAGTTAAAGAGAGGAGCTAAAAAGAAGATGTCAGTAGTTACACTTTGGAATGCCATAGAAAAAGAGTGTGGTCAGACTTCATCAGCAATTGCTATTGCAACATATATGGCTATGGAACATAACTATAGAATTTTACTTATAGATGCATGTTTTCACGATAATACTATTGAAAAAGCTTTTTGGAAAAAAAGAGAGAATAAAACTTTAAGAGAATTAACTGGAGGAAAAATAGATATCTCTTCTGGTGCAGAAGGTTTAATTAGTGCAGTTGCAAGTAATAAAGCAACTCCTGAAATTGTAACTAATTATACAAGGATAGTATTTAAAAATAGATTAGATATTTTGCTTGGATTAAAAACAGAAGTAAGAGAAGATCATGAAAAATCAATGATGCTTTACAAAGACTTAATTTCAACTGCAAATAAATATTATGATATAGTATTTGTTGATTTATCTAAAGGAACAGAAAGACCATCTAGTGAAGCTATTTTAAAAATTTCTGATGTTATTTTATATACAATGCCACCAAACTTGAATAATATTGATAAATATAAAGAATTAAAAGTAAATGAAAATTCAATAGTATCAAAACCAAAAGTAATACCACTTTTGGCAAGATGTGATGAATCTTCAAGTTATAATATAAAAAATACGACAAGATATATTAAAGAAAAAAATACAATTGCTTGTGTTCCATATAATGTTAGATTTATGGAAGCAACAAATGAAGCAAAAACAGCTACATTTATGACAAATATTAAATTATCTCAATCAGCATTAAGTGTTAATGGAGACTTTTTTCAAGAATTAAATAGAACAGCTAAGATTATTATAGACAAAATTAGAGAATTAAACAAATAGATAAAAATATGGAGGGCCATTTATAATGATTGCTAATATAATGCTAATGTTTGTAGTACTAGTAATAATTATAGTATTTATAGTACGTTCAATTAAAAAGAATAAAGAAGAAGCAGTAGAAGAAACGGTTGAAGTAGATGATAAAACTTATACATTGGATAAGATGATAAAATTCGTTAAGAAAAGATTAGATGAAATTACAAAAATCAACCTATATGATATTGGTCTTTCAGAAGAAGAATTGAAGAGAAGAAAAGCAAAAAAATATGAATTAAAAAAGGCCTTAAAAGGTTGTACATATGGTGATGTTAATGATAAAAAATATGTTAAAGAATTAATATATGATTTATTATCAAAAGAATATGGAGTTGATGAAGTAAATATTTCAAAAGCAATTCCATTTGATGTACCATCACTTTTAACAGCACAAGATAAGTTTGATATTTTAATACATGAATACAAAAAAACTTTTTCATATGAAGCTTTAACAGAACTTATTAAAAAATACAATTTAGCAGCTTTAAAATATGTTCCAGGCTCTAGTAAACCTTGTTATGTTATAACTTCACAAGAAATAGATATGATTTATAAAAAAGAAAATTTAAACTTAACATTTGCAGATAAACTAGAAGTTGTTGTTCAAAGAATTTATCAACAATATAAAGGTTATAGTAGTATAGATGAAGTAAGAGATATGAATATAGATGGTGTATCTGGACGGTGTTTCAGGTTTGCCAGAAAGTTTTTTAAGTCAAGTTGCACAAACAGATGGTGATTACTTAAAACAAGCAATGGAAGCAAAAGTTCCAAGAGCATGTGATTCTATTTGGATATTCTTCCAAGGTAAATCAATAAGATTAGAATTCTTATCATTTGGAACAGAAAGTGAATTAAAGAGAGTTTGTCAAAATATTTATAAATATAATAACCCAGGTCAGTTATCTGACACTAATGGTTATAAAATTAATGAAATGAAAGATGGTTCTCGTGTTGTTGTTTTAAGACCATCAATGTCTGAAACATGGGCATTTTTCGTAAGAAAATTCGATACCAAAAAAGCTACACTTGAACAAATTGTTAAATTTGAAGGAAAAGAAGAAGCAATAGAACTTTTAAGATTTTTAGTTAAAGGTGCAAGAATTATAGCCCTTACTGGTGAGCAAGGTTGCCGGAAAAACGACAATGCTTATGGCTATAATTGAAAGTATTTATGAAACAATGAACCTTAGAATTCAAGAAACTGCTTTCGAGCTTCACTTAAGAAAAATTTATCCTACAAGAAATATTTTATCACTACGTGAAACAGAAACAGTTTCTGGTCAGGAAGGTCTAGATGTTCAAAAGAAAACTGATGGTACAGTTAATATCATAGGTGAGGTTGCAACTGACCCTGTAGCTGCATGGATGATTCAGGCAGCACAGGTTGCTTCTAAATTTACTTTATTTACTCACCACGCTAAAACTTTCCCTAACTTAGTTACAGCTCTTCGTAACTCAATGCTTAGAACTGGTGTATTTAATAATGAAAGAACTGCAGAAGAGCAAGTTGTACAAGTTTTAAACTTTGATATTCACTTAGTAAAAGACTTTAGAGGACGTCGTTATATAGAGAGGGTTACTGAATGTATTCCAATTGAAGAGAAAAATGAGTATACATTTGACCATAGAAAAGAAAAAACTTTGGAAGGAAAATTTGATAAATTTTTTGATAATGCTACAATATTTTTCTCAAAAACAACAAATCACGAATTATATAAATATCAAAATATATTAGAATTCGTTGATGATAAATATGTTTTATCAAATCCAATCTCAGAAACTAATATAAGAGAAATGAGATTAAATATGAATGATAGTGACCAAATTGCATTTGATAAATTCTTAGAGAGAAATTGGGGTATAAAACCTCAAAAAGATCCAAATTATGATGGAGCAGAAGCTGAGCCAATTATTGATTTAGCTAAGCTATATGAAGAAGAAGGCTTAAGTAAAAATGTAAAAGTAAATAATACAGAAAAAATTGAAATGCAAAAAGAAAAATCAAATTCAGAACTTGTTTCTAAAGAAGGTGAACTAAAAGATTCTATTACTAATGAACCAAAGATTAAAAGAGATTTAAAAAGACCTGTAAAAAATGTGGTTCCAGATGAAGAAGAAAGTAATGAATTAGATTTAATAATGAAAAATAAAACAAAAGAAGATGAAGAAACTTCAAAACCAAAGATTAGAAATGAATTATTAGGTGGATTAGATGTTAATTTTGATTTTGGTGATGATGATGACGATAATAATGAATAGAAAGATTTAAATTAGAAATGGAGGTGAGCTACTAAACATAATGGATTCAATGGATTTACTAAAATACCTTATGATAGGTGTTGCAGCTTTATTTGCAGTAATTGTTATAGTGTATCTTCAACTTAGAAAAAAGATGATGGGAAAAAATACAAAATATGTAGCCCAACTTACTGAAGGTACAAAGACAAGTGCTTTTAGTATGGAAATATTTTATCAAAAATTTTACATACAAATTACTAGAATTCCATTTTTGAAAAGATATGCACTAAAGCTTAGAAGAAGATTAGAGATTATTAATCTTGAAGATGAATATATAACTAGAAAGCAAACAGCCCAGATAGTGTTAAAAGGCTTAATTATATTAGTTCCACTAACAATTATAATATTTTTATTAACTTCTGATGATATAGTTTTATTATTTGCATTACTTTTATTTGAACTATTTTTTGTTGAAACATATATGGAAGGACATGTTGATAAAATTGATAATAAATTGTTAAAAGAACAAATAGATATGTTTGCTGAAATGAGACATGCTTTTCATGAAAGCAATATGGTTGAAGAAGCTGTTTATGATGTAGCTCAAAATGATGAATTAGATGTTTCAAGACAGGCTGAAAAAATATATGAAATATTAATTGCAGATGATCCTGAAACAGAGCTTGAAAAATATTATGATATAGCTCCAAATAGTTATTTAAAAGAATTTGCAGGTATTTCATATTTAACTAAAGAATTTGGTGATAGAAAAGATAAAGATGGTGCATCTTTATATCTTAAAAATTTAAATAATATAACACAAGAAATGCAAATTGAAATTTTGAAAAGAGATAAATTAGATTATACATTTCAAAGTTTATCAATGATTGCTATTGTACCAGTTTTATTTATAAATGCAATAAAATCTTGGGCAATAAGTCAGTTCTCATTTACAAAATCTTTTTATGAAGGAACTGGTGGATTCTATGTTCAAGTTGCACTTTTAATTTTAACAATTATTTGTTATATATTAGTTAGAAAATTAAAAGATAATGGTGGAGCAAATATTGCTCAAAATGTTGAAAACCCATGGCAAGCAAAATTATATAAAAAACCAAGAGTAAAGAAATTTGTTGATCTTTTTATTCCAAAAGATGGAACAAGAGAATATAGAAAAGTTACAACTCTTTTAAAAGAATCTGCTTCAAAACTAAAATTAGAATGGTTTTATATAAATAAATTATTAGTTACGGTGATTGCTTTTATAGTAGGATTATTAGTATTTATAATAGGACATAAAATGACTGTTAATTATATTTATACAAATCCAACATCTGATTATGATTTAATGGGTTCAATGACTGAAAGCGAGGAAGAAGAAGCTATTTTAGTTACTGAACAAGATAATAAATTTATAGATGAACATATAGCTGAAACAAATCTAACTCAAGAAATAATGGTACAGTACTTAACAGAAGATGATTTATATTTAGGAGTTGCTGAAGAAACAATTGAAGAAGATGCAGCAAGAATTTTAGAAAAGATTCAAACGATACAAGGTGCATATTTAAAATGGTATGAATTACTAGTCGCATGTATTGTTGGACTAGCATTCTATAATGGACCTAATTGGCTTTTGATGTTCCAAAAGAAGATGAGACAATTAGAGATGGAAAACGAAGTTATGCAATTCCAAACAATTATATTAATGCTTATGAAAATTGAAAGGGTTAATGTTGAAATGATATTAGAGTGGCTAGAGCGTTATTCTAATATATTTAGAGATCCTATATCAAAATGTGTTAATAACTATGAATCAGGTCCATGGGAGGCTTTAGAAGAACTTAAAAATGAACTTGCATTCCCTCAAATGATTCGTATAGTTGAAAGTTTGCAAGCTGCCGTTGAGCAAATTCCAATTAGAGAAGCTTTTGACGAGTTAGATACAGAAAGAGCATATTATCAAGAAAAGAGAAAGGAATCAAATGAAATATTAATTTCAAGAAAGTCTATGATTGGAAAAGTTTGTGGATTTGCACCGATGGTTGTACTTTTTGTTGGATATTTGATTGTTCCATTATGTTTGATTGGTATGACATCTATGACTGAGGCATTTGACCAAATGTCAAGTATGGCATAAAAAACAGAAAGGATAAAAAAGCATGGAAAATATGTCGTATGCTCTTAAATTAGCTGGAGCAACATTAATTGCAGTACTTATAATTGCTCTTATAGCATTAGTTTTTACTAGATTAAGTTCTTACCAGCAATCACAAGAAGATGCTGTTACAAGAGAAAATATATCTAATTTTAACAATACATTTGAAGTTTATCAAAAATCTCTAATGTATGGGACTGATGTTCTTTCATGCTTAAATCAAGCTGAGAGTAATAATCAAAAATATGTTTATAATATTTATTATGGTCAAGATGATCCTAGTATTACTTATGAACAAAGAACTGATTTAATGGTTCAGGTAAATGTTAAATTAAAAACTAATGTTCAAGAAGAAATAAAGGTTTTTCATAGGAGTAGTTTAACAACTAGTATTACTCAAACGGCAAATACAGAGGAATATAATTTTAAACCTTTTGCAAGAAATAATCCAAAAGGATTTAAATTGCCTACAATTTCATTTTATTATTTTTCAGGAGCAAGTTCTGAAAATAAAATTGTAAATCAAAATACAGATACATATGATAATTTATTATGGAATGGAGCAAATACATTAAAAACAGCAAAATTAAAAGGTGGAAGTTATGATACAACAATGAAAGGTGGCAAAACTTATAAATTAATTGCAGAATCAGCGGATGATTCAGATGATACAGGAAAATTAATAGCTCTTCTTTCTACAGTTACAGAACCTGAGCAAACTATTTATAATGATAGTTATACGGGAACTGGATATGAAGGTTCAAATGCATGGTATAGCGCAACTTGGATAACTGCAGCATATAATTTTAAAACAAAAAAATTTAAATGTACAGATCTTACTTATGGAGAAAATGGATATGTTAACTCTTTATCATTTGAAGAAGTAGACTAGTCTATAGGAGGAGAAAAAATGGAGAATGCTTCAAAAGCATTAATTATAGCTGGTAGTATATTAATAACGGTATTAATAATTGCTGTAGCTGTGTATGTTTTTCGAAGGGGGCAAAGATTATCAAATGAAGCTTATTATAGAACAGATACAGCAACTATTCAATCTTTTAATGCACAATTTAGTGGTTATCAAACAGATTGGAATTATGGAAATACTATATCTAATGGTGACTCAGGAAATAATGCAAGATATTTAGCTTCAAGCAGTTTAAATAAAATTTCAGATGTTATTTCAGCTGCCAATTTAGCTGCAAGTGTAAATTCACAAAATAATTATGGATATAGTTATGTTGAAACAAGGAGAGGCTATATTGAAACAGTTAATGCAGTTGAAGTAATTTTAGATTTATCTAGCAATACTCCAGATGGTTTAAAAAAATATTATTTAATTGAACCTAATCAAAATGTAAAATTAAATTATATGTATGGTACTCAAAGTATCTATAGCAATTCGCTTATACCTCAAGCTAGATCGACAAGAATAAGTAATTTTTCATCAGGATTTTCTTCTTATGAAGAAACAAGATGTAATGATTTATTAAAAGCTTTAAATGAAACAAAATTAGTTATGTTTAATAATTCAAATTATACTTTATATAAATATTATTTTGAAGGTGATTATCAAGTAAGTGAAGTTACAGGAAAAATAGACTCTGTAGTATTTACATTAGTATATGATGCAGGTTTTGACAGTTTATGATATTTTTTTGAAATATTTCATTGAAAAAAATTTTTATTTATATTATAATTAAAAAGGATATATCATGAAAAAGAATATTATAATTATTTTAATTTTAATAGTAGTTGCTATAGCTGCATTTACTACTTGGTATTTACAAGCTTCAAATATTAAAAAAGAAGTTTCAAATTACAACTCAGAATATGAAAAAATTTATCAAAATGGTAAAATAAATGGAGTAGATTTAACAACTATTATTAATAAAGCAGTAGATAATAATGAAAAATACTCTATAGGAAAAGATGAAAATAATGTATATATTGATGATGGGATATATTATACAGAAATTTATATAAAAATTGTAGAAAATAAAGATGCATATCCTATGGAGGCAATTCAAGAGGTTGGACTTTCAGAATTTACAAGACTTTATGGCTCTTTAAATTTTGAATGCACAAAAACTGAATATCATGAAAATGGTAGAATTTCAAAATTAATTTTTGAAGTTATTAATTAGTCTTTAATGTTTATATCTTAAGGGTATATCTAATTTTATAAAAAACTAAGGAGGAGAAAAAGTATGGAGAATGCTTCAAAAGCTTTAATTATTGCAGGTGCAATATTACTATCAATTTTAATTATAGCGCTAGGTATATTTATATTTAACCAAGCAAAAGGTGCTATAAACACAAACACATTAGACTCAACAGAAATAGCAACATTTAACGACCCAATTACACAATATACAGGTGATTCAGTTATGGGAAGCAGTGTTAAAAACTTAGTAACAAAATTAGCTTCAGATGCTAGTACAAATAAAGGTGCAGGAGATAGACTTCCTAAAGTTACATTAGTTCCATTAAATGGCACAGATGTTGAAGCCACAGGACAAGATACTGCTGCAGCAGATGATGAAGCTTTAGCAGAATATGTTACACAATTACAAGATATAAATAAAGCTATATCTAATAGACATTATTATGCTGTAGAATATACATTAAATGATGCTGGATTAGTTGGCACAATTACTATTTATTATGATAGAGCAGATGCAGGTGCTGAAGAATAATAAATAGTAGAAATATTATTTTTAAATATAAAAAGGAGGAGGTATTATGGAAAATGCTTCACATGCGCTATATATGGCTTTTGCATTTTTAGTATTTATTGGTGCTTGTACATATTCTTTATATATGGTAAATGTACTTAATAATACTGCTAATAGCTTAGTATATAGGCTTGATGAAACTAATTACTATGATTCATTAGATTTAACTGATTTATTAAGTAATGGAGATGACACTACTAATAATAGTTATAAAATTGTTTCAATAGATTCTATAATACCTGCTCTTTATAAATATTATAGAGAAAGCTATACAGTAAAGATTTTAGATGAAGATGGAGAATTGCTTCAACTTTTTGATACAACAGTTGAAGGAGATGTAATGACAGCTAATACTTTAATTCCATCTAGAAGAACAGATAGACAAAAAGCTTTGTTATCTTTATATGGTGATTCTAGCAAAGCTTGTTATATGTTTGGAGCTCCATGGCTTGGAAGTACAAATAAGGATACCAAAGAAAGAGTAGATATGTATATTTCAGGTGAAGCTGGATATATAAATAATACTTTTGTTGATTATACTTCAAATAATTTGGAAATGTATAAAGATAGAAAATTTAAAGAAATTTTTTCAGAATATACATATGAAGGAGATACTATAACATCAGATGATGGTGATGAAACTTTAACTGGTACAATGCAAACCTCAGCAAAAATAGTTATTACTTATCAATTAATAGATTAGAAAGTAAAATGGAAAGGAAAAAAGAGAAATGAGTGATTCTTTAATTACAATTGTAGCAATTTTTTTAGCAGCAATTTTAATGTTTGTTTTTCCACTAATGTCAATTGCAGAAAGAAGTGATGATATTGCAGAACTTACGGCTCAAACTGCAGTTAGTGAATTTGTAGATACTACAAGAGCAGCTGGAAAAATAACAATGGATGATTATAATACAATGATTTCAACTTTAGAAGCTACTGGAAATACTTTTGATGTTGAGATTGAAGTAAAAGTATTAGATGAAAATGTTGGTAAAAAATCTGCATGGACAAATGGAACTGTAATAGGCGAAAATATCTATTATTCTGTATATACATCACAAATTATGAATTATCTTTCTGATACAGCAGGAAGTAATGCTGGAACTTATTTGATGAAAGAAGGAGATATTATTTCTGTTAGTGCAAAAAATAATAATCAAACTCTAGCTCAAACAATTAGAGGTGTATTTTACTCAATAAGTGGAAATGGAAATTATCAGATAGCAGCTCAAGCATCTGGATTAGTATCTAGCACAGGTTCTAATTAGTTTTTTTAGGATAAGTAAATAGAAGGAGTTAGCAAATGAAATTACAACATTTGACGGTTATCTTTGCGATAATTTTTTTGCCAATCATTTTAATAACTTCATATTATATTCAGAGGCAAGTTGATACTATCAGCTTGCAGCTTTCTTATGATTCAAGTTTATTAGATGCTACATATGATTCAATGTCTGCTTTAGAGATAAATACTGCAAACGAGGATTTATCTACAGTTGCAGATTCTTTAAGAAGTATTATTGAAGCATCTAATAATATTTTTTTAACGACATTGTCAACCAATTTAGGATATTCAAATGCAAGCAAAAGTTTTATTCAGCCATATATTCCAGCTATTTTATATACATTATATGATGGATATTATATTTATTCTCCAGCAAGTAGTCCTGTAGTTTGTACAGATTCCTATGGACAGACTATTAGTACAGATAGCTTTGGAGTAAGTTATAGTGGAACAGTAAATTCTAATGGACAAACAATTGGAATTTATACATTTGATGAATCTTCAATTACATATTTAGAAGATTCAACAGAAGCGCAAAGTGGAGATAAAGTTAATTTTACTAGTTTACCAGAAAATATTAGATCAGAATATGGTGAACTTTTATATCAAAATCAAGATGGAACATACAGTACAGTTTTGCATAGTAGTGGCCAAGCTTCTGATACTTATTATATTAAAGATTATATTTTAAAATCATTTGTTGCATATTCTGCTGAATATTCAGGAACTTCAAATGGTCGTGATGTCCAAGTTGCAATTAATTATACTTTAGATAACTTTTTATCAATTACAGGTACAATAGGTGATGTTTATTATGCAAAATCTGGATATTTAATTTCAAATGATCTTGTAAGTTCTATTAGTGTTGGTGGAAATAATATAAGTTGGAGTACGTATTCTGAAGATGAGATTACTAGTTTAATAAATAGTGATACAGAAGTTAAAGTTACATTAAATGATGGTACTATTATTTCAAATAAAGATTCTAGTGATATGAATGGCTTAGTAAATCAAGATGCTTTGGATTCAATAGAATATTATGCAAAAGCATATATGTTTTCTGGTTGGGTGTATGCAAATTTAAGTGAACTTAAAGAAAGTGATATAGAAAATAGTGGAATTAGTCTTATTGTAGATGGAAATGTTGAAGATATTGGTTTTGGAGACACAGATTTAATTTCAAGCTTAATATATGATTTTTCTTCTGATTCAAATACAATTTTTTCAGTGTCTCAAAATCCAGAAGATGAAGAATCTGATTTTTATGAGCATAAAAGAAATGTAATAAAAAATTCAATAAATTATAATTTAGCTTTAGCAATGGTATCTTATTCTCAAATGTCTTCAATGAGAGAATATAATATGCCAATATTTTCTGAAACAGAATGGGATAAAATTTTAAATAATGTTTCTATAGTAACTTTTATGCAAGGTTTAAATTGTGGTTTAAAATATTATAACAATTATGCAATTGCAACAAGTGTAAATAACGAAATTACAGTTACTACAAATGAAATTTATTATGTACCAATAAAACATGAGGCAAATGTAATTCAGGAAGATGGAACGACTCTTCCGGTTTATACAGATTTGACAGATAATTATTCTTTTGAAACAGCACATAGATTAGATTGTGAAGATTTAGAAGAAACTGAATACTATATTTCATTTAAGTCTAAAGAGATAAAATATGATAAAATTTATGATAGCGAATTAGGAAGATATACTTATGATCATAAGGCTTATTTAGATTATAATTGTATAGTAAATTCAAATTATGATTTTTTAACTGAAGCTCGGAGAGAATATAACAGGTAATGCTAATTTAGAAGATACTATTAATTATCTTTCTAGCAGTAAAAAGCGTGCATATAGAGTAGCAATTGGAAAAGAAAGAAATAATTTGTATAAATCTTTGGAATATGATACAAATTATGGATATCAAATTTTTAATACAAATAGTGACGTTAAAAGTACTAGCTTTAGTAATTCATATAATACAAGAGACTTATCAGAGGTTTATCAAGTAGAAGTAGTTATTGAAAATACTTCAAACGATACTACAAATGTTTATACAGATGTTTTAACTTTATCAATTGGTGGTAGAAGCTATCAAGCAACAGTTCCAACTACATCTGAGGCAAGAAGAACTATTACATTTAATATAACTGATGTTTTAAGTGGTGTTCAAGGTTCAAATAATATAAGTATTAGTTTTGCTAAAAATACTCGGAACAGTTTTAAAATCAATAAAAATATATTATAAATAAATTCTAAAAAAATGGTTATTATATTCTTATGAAAAATTTTAAGAAAATAATTGCCATTTTTTGTTTATTAATTATATATTGTTATTTTATTAATATTAGCAATTTTCCAAGTTCAATCATAACATATAATGAGAACCTAAGTTATTTTAAACTTTGCCCATTTTTAAATTTAAAAGGAGAGACTTTAGTATCATCACAAAATAATAAATCTAGTTATAAATTGTCTTTAGAACTTGGAAATATTGGAGTAAAAGACGTTGATTTAACTGTGCTAGATAAAACTTATTTAGTTCCAGTTCGGCAAAATGACAGGAATTAAGCTCTATATTGATGGGGTTATGATTGTTGGATTTTCAGAAATTGAAGATATTAATGGAAAAATACAATCAATTGATGACAGCTCAAATTTAGAATCTGGGGATAGGATAATAAAAATAAATGACAAGGATATAAAAACAATAGAAGATTTAAGGAATGAGATTAATTTAGTAAATGGAGAAAGTTTAAAAGTTACTGTAGAAAATATTGATGGGAATATTAAAGAAGAAGTAATTAATCCAATTAAAACAGGAGAAAATGAATATAAAATTGGCTTATGGGTTAAAGAAGGTGCAACAGGTGTTGGAACTATTTGTTTTTATAATCCAGAAACTCTTGAGTTTGCAGCTTTAGGTCATGGAATTGTAGATTCAGATACTGGAGAGCTTTTAACTATTGAAAAAGGTGAAATAACTCAAACAAAATTAATTTCTTTGACTAAAGGAACTGCTGGAAGTCCGCGGTGAAGTTAAAGGTGCAATAAATGATGATAAAATTATTGGAAATATAACTAAAAATACTGAATTTGGTTTATATGGTAATATTTCAAATTTAAATTTATTAAATTTGACAGATTATAAGTCATTAGAAGTAGCTTTAAGAAGTGAAATAAAAGAAGGAAAAGCTACAATTTTGTCAGATATAGATGGAAAAACTAAAGAATATTCTATTGAAATACAAAAAATTTTTATAAATAATAATGAAAATAATAAAAGTTTTGTAATTAAAGTTACAGATGAAAAACTTATATCTAAAACAGGTGGAATAATAAGAGGACTTTCTCGGAAGCCCAATACTTCAAAATGGTAAAATAATTCGGAGTTGTAACAAATGTATTAGTTTCAGATCCTAAAATTGGATATGGAGTTTTTGCAGATATAATGATTCCATATATGCAGTAAATTTGTATTATTTTATAGACAAATTTTAGTTTATGTTATAAAATATCTAAAATAAATTATTTGGAGGTTTTTTACTTTGGATATAGAAATTGATGATCTTAAAAAATTTAAAAATATTCATTTAATTGGAATTGGCGGAGTTAGTATGAGCGCTGTTGCAGAAACTTTAAAATCTTGGGGGTATACTGTTACAGGTTCAGATTTAAATAGTAGCCAAATTACAGAAAAATTAAATGAGCATGGAATTAGAACTGTAATTGGACATAATTTAGAAGATTGTAAAAATGCAGATTTAATTATTTATAATGCAGCTATTCCTGAAGATGATGTTGAAATGAAGTTAGCTAGAGAAAAACGGAATTCCAACTATAGGAAGAGGAAAATTTGTTGGATTTTTAACAAAAAAATATAAAGAAGCAATATGTATTTCTGGAACACATGGAAAAACAACAACAACATCAATGATATCAAGTTGTTTTTTAGAAGCTAATTTAGATCCTTCAATTGAAGTTGGGGCATATTTAAATTTAATAGATGGAAATTATCGAATACGGAAAAAGTGAATATTTTATATTAGAGTCATGCGAATATAAAGCCAATTTTTTAAATTTCTTTCCAAATACAGCAATAGTTTTAAATATAGATAATGACCACTTAGATTATTATAAAACTTTTGAAAATGTAGTAAAAGCTTTTGAGGATTTTGCAAAATTAGTAGATGAAAATCGGACTTTTAGTTGTAAATGGTGATGATGAAAATTGTTTAAAATTAAAAGAATATACAAAAGCAAAATTTTTAAGTTATGGAATAAATAATGAAAATGCAGACTTTGTTGCAAAAAATATTGATTTTGATGATAATGGATTTGGAATATTTGATGTATATAAAAATGGAGATTTTTATACAAAAATAGAATTATCGGTTACAGGAAAACACAATATTTTAAATAGCTTGGCTGTTATTGCTGTTTCTGATTATTATAATATTTCAAAAGAAAATATAAAATCAGGTTTAAAAAAATTTACAGGTGCAGCGAGAAGATTAGAGTTTAAAGGAAAATTTGGTAAAAATATAAGAGTTTTTGATGATTATGCACATCATCCAACAGAAATTAAAGCAACTTGTAATGCAGTAAAAAATAAAAAATATAATAAATCATGGGTTATATTTCAGCCGCATACATTTTCTAGAACAAAAACACATTTAAAAGATTTTGCAAAAGTTTTAAGTGAGTTTGATAATATTATAGTTACAGATATTTATGCAGCAAGAGAAAAAGATGATGGAACAATTTCATCTAATGATTTAAAAAATGAAATTGAAAAAAATGGCAAAAAGGCAATGTATATTTCAGAGTTTGAAGATATAGTAAAATTAATTAAAGAAGAGGCCGAAGAAAACGATATTGTAATAACACTTGGAGCAGGTACTATTACGAATCTTGGACCAATGTTAGTTAAAAATTAAATAAAATTAATAAAAAAATGTAAAAATATGAAGGAAAAAATGTTTTCATGGCGAATAATATAAATGTACATATAGATAAATATGTATAAACAAAAAGAAAGAGGTGCAGAATAAAATGGAAATTACAGATGTACGTTTAAGAAAAGTAAATTCAGAAAACAGAATGAAAGCTGTTGCTTCAGTAACATTTGACAATGAATTTGTTATTCATGATATCAAAGTTATTGAAAGCCAAAATGGGCTATTTATGGCAATGCCAAGTAAAAAAACTCCAAACGGAGAATTCAAAGATATAGCTCATCCAATTAACAAAGAAACAAGAGAAAAAATTCAAAATGCTATATTAGAAGCTTATGAAAACGCTGAAGATAGCGAAGAAGCAAGTAATAATGTTGAAGAATAATTTTTAATTGTATTTGATTGTTAGCAAGGGAACTATGAATTTTTATTCATAGTTCCTATGTTGTTTTTTAAGAGTTTTTTATTTGTAATATTATGTAATTTGTGATAAAATATTTAATAGAGTCTCTTTTATAAAATTTGAACTTTTGGCGCTTATATTAAGGAGGTAGACATTTATGAATGTGAATGATGTATTGGAACTCGTTAATTTGTACAATTCAAAAAAGGATGACATTTTTGATCATTGTGCTGACCTTTTTATTATTGCAGTTCGGAATGAACTAGAAGCAATATATAATAAAGGACATTGGGCAGCTATGGTTGATTATACGCAATTTGGTGTTATCGTAAATTCAATAAATCCAACTTTTCAAGAATTTTCCATAATGATACCACATGCCTGGAATTTGAGATTTAATGAAAGTATGGAAGAGTATGATGTGCCTAGGTATAAAGATTTCATTAAAGATGAAAAAAATCTAGAATCATATGATAAGGAAGTACTAGGTTTTCAAGGAAAAGAGATTCTTTTATTAAAACCATTTTGTGAGGCTCTGGAGAGAAAAGGTTTTAAATGTTATCTTGATTTAGACGATTATAATCTTGTTGTTACATTTGATGTAAAATAGCCAAAGTTCAATGCCAAAAAGGTCGCAGAAAGCGGCCTTTTTGGCTATTTAAAAATATATACTCTTAAAAGATACTTTATGTTAAAAAACTCTTGACATAAAATTTTAAGATTGATATTATGAAATTATTAAAATTTAGATAACATTGGATGGGAATTTTTATGGGGAAGAAAAAGAAAATTATAAAAAGAAGAGCCTTTTTACTTATTTTTGTTATGGCTTTAATCGTATTATTAATATTTTTTGGAATAACTGAAATAAGTAATTTATTTAAAAAGACTCATGAAAATAATAATGTTGCTAGTTTAAATCAAAATAAAATTACTATAAAACAGGAAACTAAACCAAGAGATAAAATTATAAAAATGACTGTTATTGGTGATATAATGTGTCATAATACAAATTATAATGATGCATATACTAGTTCTACTAATAGTTATGATTTTTCATATGTATTTGAAGATATAAAAAAGTATTTTGTGGATTCTGATATTGCAATTGGAAATTTAGAAACGACTTTAGCAGGAAAAGAAATAGGATATAGCAGCTATCCAACTTTTAATACTCCTGAAATTTTGGCAACAGATTTAAAAGAATTGGGTATTGATGTTTTAGCTACTGCAAATAATCATTCTTTAGATAAAGGATTTGTAGGAATTGAAAATACTATTTCAGAGCTAGATAAAATAGGAATTGCTCATACAGGTACTTATAATTCAGAAGAGGCAGCTAAAAATTATTTAATAAAAGATGTAAATGGAATAAAAATTGCATTTTTAAATTATACTTATGGAACAAATGGAATTCCAGTACCTTCAGGAAAAGATTTTTGTATTAATTTAATAGATAAAGATAAAATGAAAAGTGATTTAGAAAATGTAAAAGCTTCTAATGAAGCTGATATGATTTGTGTAATAATGCATTGGGGAGTTGAATATAGATTAACTCCAACAGATGAACAAAAAGAATTAGCTGACTTTTTGTTTCAAAATGGAGCAGATATAATTTTGGGTGGACATTCACATTGTTTAGAGCCAATGGAAAAAAGAACTATAACTTTAGAAGATGGAACTACAAAAGAAGGCTTTATTGTATATTCATTAGGAAATTTTATGTCTGGTCAAAATAAATCATATACAAGGCAATCTGTGATTTTAAATATACAAATTACTAAAGATATAGAAACAGGGGATATTCTAATTGATTCAGTAGATTATATACCAATTTATATGTACAATTATTCTTCTCCAAAAGAAGCTCATAAGTTTAAAATTTTAGATATTGAATCTGAAATTACAAAATATGAATCAGGAAATACATCAATTGGAAGTTCTCTATATAGTACTTTAAAAACAGAATTAACACAAGTCCAAGAAATTTTGGGACCAGAAATAAGCACATAAAAAAACCTCTGCAATTTTAAGCAGAGGTTTTAAAAATTAATTTTAATTTTAATTTTAATTTAAATTTTTAATTTTAATTTTAAATTTAATTTTAAATTTTAATTTTAATTTTAATTTTTAATTTAAAAAATTAAAATATTAATTCTCGATTTTCTTTTTTAATAGTAAATATGAAAATGGTATCATAATTAAATAAATTACTGATGAAAATTCATAAATTCTCTCAGAATTTTGAAAACTTTTTAACATATCTGTTGCTTCTTCAAGCTCATCTTCTGCATATCCAAAATCAGAAATAAAATCTTCAGCGTCATTAATAATTTCTGATAAACTATCAGCCCCAGTATCTTCTAAAGCCATAGAATTTATAGTATTTACAATTAGTAAATGAACTGCAAAGATAATAATTGTTACTATAACTAAAATAATTGCAATATTTCTTTTAAACGGTTTAATATCATTTTCAGTTATTTTAAATTTTTTAGTAGAGCCTTTTGTTGCAATTAATGTTGATAATAAAGCAACTATAATATCTACTATTACTAAGCCCCAAGCTAAACCTTTTACAGCATCAAATGTTTCTTGCAAGTCAGTAGAATCAGGATTAAAAGATGAAGCCCATACTACAAGCGCTATAATTGTTCCAATAGCCATAAAAATTATGCAAAAAATCACAAATCTTAAAGCAAAACTAGTTGTAGCTTTTTTTAAATTAAATTCTTGTTTTTCCATAATAAACTAAAACCTCCAATATTTTTTTATTTTTCATATTATATAAAATAAAAAAATATTTGTAAATAAAAAGAAACTAATTTTTAAAAATTAGGATAAAAATAAATCCATAGAGAAAACTAAAATTAAAAATTTATGAATTTTTTTATTTAAAAATAAAAAAATATATTTACAATTAAAAATATTAAAGTTATAATTTTAGTAAAATTGGTTATACAACCAATATGAAATAAAAAATAATAGTGAGGAAAAACGTGAATAGACAAAAGAAAAGTTTAAATTTTACAAATCGTGAAACCCTTGTGGCTGTACACACACTTATAATTAGTTTTAATAGAAAAGAGAATATATTTTTAAATAGCAATAAAGCTTATTGTTCATCGATACAATAGGTTTTATTGCTATTTTTGTTTTTTAATGATTTTTGACATTTTTTGATATTTTTATATGTTTTTTAATGTTTTTAATAACTGCTGTGAGTCCAGTTTTATGTAAGAAAGTATAAACTTACATAAAACTTATTGTAGAGGCAGTAAATAAATTTTATGATAAAATAAAAATTAAAAATATTAGGTAGTAAATTAACAATATATTAGAAAAATATAGTTTTTCTAAATGCTATTTTTGTCATAGAAAATAAATTTTGTATAAAAAGTAAGTTAGAAAATTGATAAAAATTTAAAAAGTTACAATATTAATTAAAAAATTGATAAAAAATTACAAAATTAAAAAAGATTAATAAAAAATATTAGGAGGTAAGAATACTTATGAAAAAGAAAATTTATGAAAAACGGAATTACGCTGATTGCACTTATTATAACGATAATAGTGCTATTGATTTTAGTAGGAGTAACAATTGCCCTTGTGGTACGGAGATAATGGAGTATTAAATCAAGCAGTAAATGCAGCAGATGAGACTAATAGAGCGAATGTGCAAACTGAGCTTGAAATGGCAGTAAGTGCGGTTGTTGCAGATTGGAGTGGAGCAAGATATGTAAATGGGTCAAATGAATCATTAGAAGATTATATGACTAAGGAAAGAGTAGAAAGCAATATGAATACAGCTGATTATAAATTAAAAGAATTTGAATTAAATACAGAAAATGGAGTAATAATAGGATATAAGAATAAAGATTATAATTTTACAGTAGAAATAACATCAAGTGGAAATAGTGCAAAAGTAATATATGGAGGAAATAGCGAAGGCTCCGGAGGAGATACAGAAGAAAATTTTGCGGACGCAGTAACAGATGCCAGTTATTATGGAGATTATGTAGAATATCCAATAGATATAAATGAAGATGAAAATTTAAGTAATGACTGGAGAATATTTTATAATGATGGTAAAAGAGTTTTTTTAATATCAGCGGATTATGTTCCTAATAATTCAATCTATTTGAATAATGAAACAACAGGAATGATAGCTTATACAGAGGGAACTTATAGTTTATATTGGAACCCAGGACCAAGTTTAGCTCAAGATGTAAGTCAAGCACGTTTATTTGGTCAAACAATGTGGACAGATTATAGTACAAATGAGAACGCAAGATGCGTATCAACATTGCTTAATACAAATAATTGGACAGGATTTGTAGATAGCACTTATGCAGAATATGCAATAGGAAGTCCAACAATAGAAATGTGGGTAGAAAGTTATAATTCTAAAGGATATACTCCTTTATATTGTAATAATACAAATTTAACAGGGTATTATATAGGAAATAGTGATATACCAACTACAGCATACTATAATGTAACAACCGATACTAATACAGGGTATTCGGACACTTTGTACTTTCCACATAATTCTTTTGTTGACGAGTGTAAAGGATATTGGTTAGCTTCTCCTGCTAATTTAAATGAAATGAGAATAGTATATGTAGGATATCAAGGTTCATTAGGTAATGACAACTACAACTATTCAGGTTGGAGTGTAAGACCTGTAGTTTCTTTAAAATCTGATATTTCAGCAAATAAAGATGAAGATACAGGAGTTTGGAAACTTTCTATTTAAAAATATGTTTTAAAAAGCATGTTAATTTGATGAATTTAATTAAGAGCTTTGGGTATTTGAATTGAACTCAAAAAGTGTCTAACTTTTTGGATTTAATTTAGTTTTTCAAAGCTCTTTTGTTATTATTGTGACGTAAAATGTCATAATACTTTTTTAATAAATTTCATAAATATTTTTAAATAATCTATTTACAATTTAAAATTAGCATGATAAAATACTTGCAGTTTAATTTTTGCATATTTTAATATGTGATTTCAAATATTGTTTTATTCAAAAAAGCAATTTAATTCTAAAGGCTCATTTCTAGCCATTTAACTTCAATTTATAATATTGGAATTAAAAACATACAAAGAAGAATAAACTATATTATTATTTCAGATATAAAGCAGTAGACATAAAAAATTTGAAAAAAATAGAAGAGGTTTATGAAAGTATATTGACGGAGGATTTTGAAATTGATATTATAAAATTACCGAAGATAAAAAAACTTGATATAAAAAGTATAAAAGACAAGAAGTCAAGAGAATTAATATTGTGGGCTAATTTTTTAATAAATCCAGATAGTACGGGGGTGGGTGAAATGGATGAAATAAAAGAGGCAAAAGAAGAACTAGAAAAAATAAGATTAGACGAGATAGAGTCATGGCGAGCAGAAATGAGACAAAAATTTATAGCAGATGAAAAAGTAAGACGTATATCAGCATTAGAAGATGGAGAAGAAATAGGCGCTAAAAAAAAGCAAATAGAGATAGCTAAAAAAATGATAGAACAAGGATTTGATATTAAAAATATAATTATTTGTACTGGATTAAGTAAGGAAGAAGTAAGAAAAATAGAAAAAGACTGAAAATTTAATTTTCAGTCTTTTTTGGCTGGGCTGGCTAGATTCGAACTAGCGCATGTCAGAGTCAAAGTCTGATGCCTTACCGCTTGGCTACAGCCCAATATATATTTTTTAAAGTGGGGTGGAATGTGGGATTCGAACCCACGGTCTTCAGTGCCACAAACTGACGCGTTAACCAGCTACGCTAAATCCACCATATTCCTCTCTAAACCACGCTATCTTATTTTAAAACAATATATTGATTTTGTCAAGAGTTTTAAAAATTTTTGTTAAAATTTGTTGTAAATTTTATTTACTTAATGAGGAATATTTAACTTTTTAAATAAAAAATTTATAATAATTTTTATATATTTTCTTAAAAATTCATTAAAATTGCTTAAAATAGAGATAAAATTTGACATTTTATGTTATAATAAATATCATGATTTAAGAAAAGTAAAAAAGCTTTTAAAAATTTTAGCAGCAGAAGTATTTATATAAATAGATGTGATTAGTTATAGATAAAAATTATAGAATTTTTAATTAAAAAGGAGAAGTTATTTTATGAATAGAAAGCAAAAATTAAAAATTTTTAAAATTATTTTAGCAATATTTGTTATAGCAATAATAGTTGGAATAATTGCATATCTTTTTCCAATAATTAAAAATATATCTACTCCGCAAGGACAAGCTGAATTTAAAGATAAAATTTCTAATACTGGTTTTTTAGGAATTTTGATGCTTTTTGGTATTCAAGTTGCACAAATATTTTTAATTATTATACCACGGTGAACCAATAGAAATTTTAGCAGGAATGTGCTATGGAGGATTTTGGGGTACAATTTTTATTTTATTTTCTGCTTTTATTATTTCAACATCAATTTTTATGCTTGTTAGGAAATTTGGAAAAAAATTTGTTTATGGTTTTTATGATAAGAAAAAAGTTAAGAAAATAATTGATAGTAAATTATTTCAAAATCCTAGAACAGCTGAAAAGGTTTTATTTATTTTATTTTTTGTACCAGGAACTCCAAAAGATTTGTTAGTTTATATTTCAGGTCTTTTGCCAATAACTCCTCTTAAGTTTATTCTTATTTCTACTTTAGCAAGAATTCCTTCGGTTTTAACATCAACTTTAGCAGGAGCAAATATTATAAATGGCGATTGGAAAACAGGAATGTGGCTTTATATTGGAATAATAGTTATTGCTTTAATTATAACTCTTATTATGAATAAATTTGATAAAAATAAATTAACAGAAAAAGCAATAAATACTATTACAAAATAATTTTTAAAACACCTATGTTTTTTTAAAATATAGGTGTTTTTTGCTATTGACAAATATGTTATAATATTAAAATAGTAAAAATTATAGAAGGGAGCTTTTAAAAAATGGCAAATAAAATAATACCAGTAACTTTGTTAACAGGTTATTTAGGAGCTGGAAAAACAACTTTGCTTAATCATGTTTTAAATAATCAAAAAGGATATAAAGTAGCAGTTATTGTAAATGATATCGGAGAAGTAAATATAGATGCTGATTTAATAGGAAAGGGAGGAATTGTTTCACGGAAATGATGATAGTTTGGTTCCACTTCAAAATGGTTGCATTTGTTGTACATTAAAAGTTGATTTAATGAAGCAAATTGTAGAACTTGCCAAATCAGGTAAATTTGACTATATATTAATTGAAGCAAGCGGAATATGTGAACCAATACCAATTGCACAAACAATTTCAGCTATTTCAGAAGATGCAGCAAGTTATGGACTTCCTCAAATTTGTAGATTAGATAATGTTGTTTCTGTTGTAGATAGTTTAAGATTAGCTACAGAATTTGGTTGTGGTTCATATTTGGAAAATGAAGTAGGAGAAGAAGATATAGAAAATTTAATTATTCAGCAAATTGAGTTTTGTAATGTTATTATTTTAAATAAAGTTGATGAAATAAGTAAAGAAGAGTTAGAACAAGTTAAAACAGTAATTAGAAAATTACAACCAAAAGCAGAAATAATCGAAACAAATTATGGAAAAGTTGATGTTTCAAAAATATTAGATACAAGATCATTTAACTTAGAAGAAGTTGCTTCATCTGCTGGATGGATACAAGAAATGGAAGCAGAAGAAGAATTTGAAGATGAACATGATAATGAGCTTGAGCATCAAAAAGGTCATCATCATACACATAATCATGAACATGGAGAAACAGAAGAATATGGAATAAGTTCTTTTGTATATTATAGAAGAGAGCCATTTGACAGGATTAAATTTGAAAATTTTGCGGTTAATTTTCCAAAAAATGTAATTAGATGTAAAGGTTTAATGTGGTTTTCAAATGAGCCAAGTATTGGGTATGTTTTTGAACAAGCTGGAAAACAAGTACAAGCTTTTGAGTCAGGAGAATGGATTGCATCTGCTCCAAAATATGAACAAGCTCAAATTTTAAGAGAAAATCCTGATATAGAAAAAGATTGGGATGAAAAATATGGAGATAGAATGATAAAACTTGTATTTATTGGAAAAGACATGAATAAAAAAGAAATTATTGATAATCTTGATAAATGCTTAATAAAATAATTTTTTTTAAACTTGTAATTTTAAAATTGCTTTTAAATTACAAGTTTTTTTAAAAGTTACTAAGAACAAATTTACTGTACACATAATTTTGATACTTAAATTTTAAAAAATAGTTAGTCAAAAAGGTTTTGTGAATAAATCGTGTCGAAAAAAGTAAGTAATATTAGTTATTCACAAGGTTATCCACATTATCCACAGTAAGTTCTCCACAGAAAATGTGTACGAAAAGAATAAAAAGAGTTAACATAATAGTAATTTTATAAATAATTTAAAAGGTTTTAGGTAAAAGTTTTGCAAAAGCTTGACAAATTAGATAAAAAATTATATACTATTAAAGCAATTTGATAAAGCAATTTAATTTTAAGAAAAAAATTAAAATATATACATATCGTTTTTAAAGCATAAGAAGGAGGGATTAGAAGTGGCACAACCAAAAAGAAGATGGTCAAAAGCTAGAACAGGTTCAAAAAGATCAACATGGAAATTAGAAGAAAAATCTATAGCTACATGTCCACATTGTCATGAACCAATATTACCACATACTGTATGTTCAAACTGCGGATATTATGATGGTAAAGAAGTAGTATCAGTTAAAAAAGAGGACTAATAAATAAATGCTCACTTTTAAAAAAGTGAGTTTTTTTATTTTTTATAAAAATATGAAAAGGAGCTTTTTTAAGGCTCCTTTTTGTTTTTGGACTTTTTTGATAAATGCTGATCAATAAAAATTATTAACCATGCAACTCCGAAAAAAATTAATATAACTAATATGCAGCTTAGAACAGCAAAATAACCTAAAGTTTCAAAATCCATAAAAATATATGGGTATTTAGAAATTTGTTTAAATGCTGTAAATCTTCCACCCAAATTTTCATAAATCATACAAAATATTAGATAAATAATTGGAGAGATAGCTGTATATTTTATTTGTTCATAATTAAATTTTCCTTTTTCATCAAATAAAATATAATTAAAAAAAGTTAAAATAGGAATTATTAAATGAACAAAAGTATCTCGAAGATTCATTGCTGTGTAACCTGTTTGAAAATTAACATAAGGTCTTACAACAAATTCGAATGCAAACATTGTAATTAGTATGTTTACTATCAAGCTTAAATTTACGATGTAATATGTTTGTGTTTTTGTTATTTTAAATAAAATAATAATTATTTGAAAAATAAAAAATATAAGTACAAAAATATTATTTAAAATAGTAAAATAAACAATCATCCGTGAAAAGCTTGATTTTTCGAAATTTAAAAAAAGTCCATATGCAGCTGTCATGATAGCCATGACTTTGTAAATTAATGATAGATATTTTTTCATAAATGTCTCACCTCCAGTGTTTTTTCTACCATTAATTAATTATGCTAACCCTTAAAAACTAAAAAGAGGCTTGCATAATAAAAGTATTTGTTTATTTCTAAACAGTAACTTTATTATAACATGAGAATAATATAGTTTACAAGGAATTTTTAATATAAAAAGCACTTGATAAATTATTATAAATAATATACAATAAGTGCGAACATAAATATTTGGAAAGGACTTAAAAAATATGGAAGAAAATTCAGATATTATAACTTTGATTATGGCTGCTGGAAAAGGTACTAGAATGAAATCAAATAAATCAAAATTAATTCAAAAGATTTATGGTAAAGAAATAGTTTCAAGAGTAGTAAGATTAGCAGAAGAAATTGGTTCTAGTGAAATAATAGCAGTAGTTGGTTATTTAAGAGAAGAAATTGAAAATGTTTTAGGTAGTAGAGTAAAATATGCATATCAAGAGGAACTTTTAGGAACTGGGCATGCTGTAATGCAAGCTGAAAAATATTTGAAAGGTAAAAAAGGAAAAGTAGTAATATTATATGGTGATGTTCCAATTATTAGACCAGAAACTTTAAAAAATTTAATTGCTAAAAGTAATTCTCAAAAAGAATATGCAACAGTTTTAACTGCAATTTATGAAAATCCAAAAGGATATGGAAGAATTGTACGTGATGAAGGTGGAAGTATAAAAGAAATTATAGAAGAAAAAGATGCTGGACCACTTACTAAAGAAATAAAAGAAATAAATTCAGGTATTTATTGTTTTGATATTGAAGAGTTATTATTAGCAATAAAACAATTAAAACCAAATAATGTTCAAGGAGAGTATTATTTAACTGACGTTATAAAAATTATGAATGAAAAAGGATTAAAAACAGGAGCAGTTATAGTTGAAGATGATACTGAAATTTTAGGGGTAAATGATAGAGTTCAACTTGAATTATTAACAAAAGTGTTAAGAAAAAGAATTAATAATTCTCATATGAAAAATGGAGTTACAATAGAAGATTCTGATACTGCATATATTTATGACGATGTAATTATAGGAAAAGATACGGTTATTTCACCAAATGTTACAATAAAATCAAATACTGTTATAGGGCAAAATTGTGAAATTGGGTCAAATACTTATATAGAAGAAAATGTTAAAATTGATGATAATATAATAATAGGAAATGGCATAAAAATTAAAGCAGGAACTATAGTTTCAAAAGATATTATAGATTAAATAGATTTTTTAAATTAAAAAGTCTTGTTATTTAAATAAATTAAATATATAATATGAATAAAATAAAATATAGGAGGAATTTTTAAGTGGCAAATAGTTTAATTGAAGATGTTATGAACGAACAACCAATAAATGAAAATGGTTCTAATCAAAAAAAATCAAAAAATAAAAAATCTAAAAAAATAATAATTATTTTAATAATTTTGATATTAATTATTATTGCTTGTATAGCAGGGGTTTTAATTTGGCTTAATAGTCAAAAATCAGTAAAAACTGCAAAACAAGGATTCTTTGAAACAGTAACTAAAAGTAATGTGCAAGAAATAGGAACAATGGATTTATATACAGAATTTTTTGAAGACATGTTTTCTGAAAATAGTAGTGTAGAAACAAATGTAGATATTTCTTTTTCTAGTGAAGATGTTTCAGTAGATAATATTTCTTTAAATATTGATTCAAAAAATGATATAGAAAATTTAGAAACTTATTCTAATATGACGTTAAATTATTCAGATAATGAAATATTTAATTTAGAGTTTTTAGCTAATAGTGAAGCTTTAGCATTAAAATCTGATGAAATTATTTCAAATTATGTAGGATTAAGATATGAGTATATTTTAAATAATTTAATTTCTGCTCAAAATAATTCAGATAGTGAAGATTATGGATATGAATTATATCAAACTAGTGATTTACAAGCTGATTTAGATGAAGAAAATAATTTAAATAATCAAGCTTTATTAACAGATGAATCAATTCAAATGTATAAAGATATATTAGTTAATAATTTAGATGATTCACAATTTAGTAAAAAAGATGTAACTTTAGAAATGGATTCAGGAACTGTAGATTGTACAGAGTATACATTAACTATGTCTGAAACACAACTTGTTGATATTTGCAAACAACTTTTACAAGGATTTGAAACAGATACTGATACAATTGAAGCTTTTTCTTCAATATTAAGTATATATGGATATAGTGAAAGTGATTTAATTGATATTATAGATAATATGATAGAACAATTAGAGGATACAAAAACAAATGAAAGTACTGATTTTGTAATTAAGGCTTATGATAATAATGGTCAAACAGTAAAATTAAACATACAATATGATGGTATTACAATGGAAATTGAATATGCATATGGAGATGAAAGTAGTATAAAAATAACAGCAGTTGAAGATGAAACAGAAGATGGATTATCTTATAAAATAACAAATAAAAAATCTGATTTAACTCAAAATGTAGATTTTGAAATGTCAGTAATAGAAGAAGGATTAGTTAGTCAAACTGTTACTTTTTCAACAGAAGTTGTAAAATCAGGTTCTGATTATACATTAAATTTAGGATATGAAATTAAGTCTCAAGATCAAACAATTAATGTTGATTCAGTAAGTGATATTGAATTTACAGATGTTGATATAGATGATTTAACTACTGATAATTGTGTATATATAGATGATTTAACAGAAGAAGAGCAAACAGCACTTTTAAATTCAATCTCTGAAAAAGCGCAAACTGTTTTAAGTGAAAAAATTTCAGAATTATCTTTTATAGATACTAATACAGATAATACGGTTGTAGACCAAGGAGATGTAGCTGAAGATGATGATTCAGCAAAAGAAACTGCCAAACAAGATTTAATTGAAGCAATTCAAACTGAAATGACAAACAGTTTAAATAATGGAGAAGAATATACAATTCAAGATTTAGAAGATCTAAAATTAGAAAACCATGAAATTGAAGTTAAAATAAGTGATGATATAGCAGTTGTTACAGTTGATGGTTATACATTTAATATAGATTCAGAATTTAATTTATCTGAAGAATAAAAGAGGTGAAAACTATGAATGAAACAAATGAAGAAACTCTAAAAAATAAGTTGAAATTAAATACAATTATAATATGCGTTTTAGTTGTACTACTTTTATTATCAATTGTTATCTTAATAGTAAGTATTTCTGCAAATGGAGTAACTAGTGAAAATAACCTTGCAAATTTAGGAATGGTATGTAAGCGGAGATGACTATGTATTTTATTATAAATACGGAAAAGGCATATTTAAAATAAAAGATAAAGAAGAATTTCAAATTTCTGATGAAACAGCTTATAGTTTAGCATATAAAGATGGATTTGTTTATTATACAACTCCAAATTCAGTTGGCGGAATAGATATAAAAAAATTATCTCATAATGGAGATAGTTTAACAACTTTAAAAAGTGTTTCAAGTTCTTCTACAAAAATGTATTTAATTGATAATTATTTATATTATATAAGTTTAGAGCCAAATACAATTTCAAAGATTGATATTAATGGCGAAAATGAGAAAACGCTTATAAATAGAGAAGTTTCAGATTTTGATGTTGAGGATAATACTATTTATTTTACAGATATTTATGGATATTTATGTAAAATGGATTTAAATGGTGAAAACTATTCACAAATTTTTGATGATGCAATTACAACTAAGTTTCAAATTTATAAAAATAATTTATATTATTACGATGAAAACAGTGGACTTATGAAATTTGATTTAAATAAACATTCATCAGAATTAGTTACAGATAAAGTAAAATCAAATATATTTAATGTTACAAATAAAGGAATTTTCTTCTTAAATACAGATTCAATGAAAATATGCAAAGTTTCTTTAAATGGAAATAGTTATAAAGAATTAGTAGATGTAAAAACTGCAAATACTAAAATTAATGTTATAGGTAATGAATTATATTATTTAGATATAAATGAAGAAGATAATATTTCTAGGACAAACAGAATAAAAATTAATGGCAAAGAAACAGATGTAGTAGAATATTAGAAAGGGATTTAAAATTTATGAATCTTGGAACAATTGTGTATGAAGGTAAAATTTATAATTTAGATTATATGGAAGCTACAGAAATTGAAAAATTATTAAAAAAAGTTGAGGAGAAAAAAGATTTAAGCTTTACTCAAGGTAAAAAAATCACAAAAAGACTTAGAAAGTAGGAGGTAGCTATGCAAGAAAAAGGAATAAATGAAAAATATGCACAATCAGCTCTAAAAAGATTTTTGGATACAACAATTAATGACATAACAATGAGCGCAACAATTAAAAGGGCTCTAGCTGATAAAGTTTCAAAAGAAACTATTAATATGAAAGTTAATAATCAATTTAACTCAATTCAAGCAAGTATGTATAAAATAAATCCTAAGTTTAATGAAAAATCTAAACATTATGATATTATAAAAAAAGAAATATTAGATGTTTTAACTGATTATGAAGCTACACTTACTGAATACAGTGACTATTTTGATAGTAAAATTGAAGATTTAATTTTGAAAAGAGTAGAACTTGAAAGTCATCTTATTGGTAAGATTTTTAAAGAAGAAAATTTCAAGTCAGATGAAAATAAAAAGGAAAAACAAAAAGAAACAGATAAATTAAAAAATACATTAGGAGAAACAAATAGAAAGTATTTTGAGATTTTTTCTAATAGAAAAAAAGAAAATAATTTAAATTTGCAAGATATTAGAAAAATTGAAGATAGTTTAGATTTAGAACAAGAACAAATGCAAAAATTAGAGAAAAATGTAGAAAGAATAAAAGAAAAAAATAAGACTAATATGTCTGAAATTGCTGGTCTTGAAAAGAATTTAGTAAATATTAATAAACAAATTGAAGAATTAGAAAATAATAAAAAAATGCTTTTAGAAGAGGCTATGGAAACAAAAAATAAATGGATCTCAGTTACAATAAAAAAGCCACATGCCTTTTCTAAAATTACCAGATTTTTTTCAAGTAAGTTTAATACTCCAAAAATGGTTTCAAAAACTATTATTGAGCCTTTAAAACTTAGAATTTCTGAATTTAAAACAAATGAATTAGATAATTTAAAACTAGCTTAAAATGAAAGATAAAAAAGGAGATTTTTTATGAGAGGAAATTTAAGTGATTTTACTACAAAAGTAAATAGTGCATGTAAAAATGTTTTAAAAGAATATAAAGGAGATTTTGAAGCGGTTTTAGGTAAGTATAAAATTAATTCTATTGAAGTTTCAAAAGAATTTCAAAAGGATAATGATGAGCAAAGTCGCTAAAAAAGTAAATAAAACACTTGAAATACTTAAAAAAATGTGTTATAGTATTTTTTAAGTTAAAATGTTAAGCCGTTTTAGAAAAGCAAAGTAAGTAGTTTAAAAATATATTAAAAAGAGAAAACAAGTCTTAGGCTGAAAGCTTGTTAATATATAAATTACTGAAATTTCACTTTTTGAGGTGCTATTTTGAAATTATAGTAGGAATAGCCGGTTGCTACGTTATAGCTATTAATGAGGTTAATTTAACTTTAAAGTTAAATTAATAAAATTAGGTGGTAACACGTTTTATGATTTTAGACGTCCTAATAAAGTTTAAACTTTATTAGGATTTTTTGTTTTAATTAAAATTTAAGAATAGAAAGGGAGGTTAATATGAAAGAAAAAATTGAAGAAATCAAAAAAAGTGCAGAAGAACAATTAGAAAAAATAAAAAATTCTAAAGAATTACAAGATTTGAAAGTTAAATTTTTAGGAAAGAAAAGTGAGCTTTCTGAAATGCTAAAAAGTTTAGGTGCTTTAAGTAAGGAAGAAAGGCCTAAAATCGGTGCCTTAGTAAATGAAGTAAAAAAAGAAATTGAAGAAAAAATATCTAAAGTAGAAGAAAAAATAAAAAATCAAGCTATCAGGGAAAAGTTAGAAAAAGAAAAAATTGATATTACTTTACCTGGAAATAAAATTAAAAGAGGAAGTAAGCATCCACTAAATAGAGTAATAGAAGAAATTGAGGATTTATTTGTGTCTATGGGATATGATGTTGTTGAAGGCCCAGAATTAGAAACTGATGAATTTTGCTTTGAAAGATTAAATTTGCCACGGAGGTCATCCGGCTCGTGATATGCAAGATAGTTTTTATATAACAGATGAATATTTATTAAGAACTCAAACATCTTCAGTTCAAGCAAGAACAATGGTTGCAAATAAAGAAAAAACACCAATTAGAATAATAACTTTAGGAAAAACTTATAGAAGAGAAGATGATGCAACTCACTCACATCAATTTAATCAAATTGAAGGATTAGTTATTGATAGAAAAGATACTGTAAATATTTCTTTAGCAGATTTAAAAGGTACATTAGAAGTATTTATGAGAAAAATGTTAGGAGAAAAAACTGAACTTCGTTTTAGACCAAGCTATTTTCCATTTACAGAGCCATCATATGAAGTAGATGTTACATGTTTTAAATGTGGAGGAAAAGGTTGTCCGCTTTGCAAACATACAGGTTGGATAGAAGTTTTAGGTTCTGGTATGGTTCATCCAAATGTTTTAAAAATGAATGGATATGACCCTGAAATTTATTCTGGCTTTGCTTTTGGAACTGGAATTGATAGATTAGCGATGTTTAAATATGGAATTACAGATATGAGATATTTATATACGAATGATGTTAAATTTTTAAGCCAATTTGATAGAATGGATGTAGAAAACTAAGAATATAACTAATGTTTCCGCTTCCGTGATATAATATATCACTAGCGCTACTTAGAAATATAATTGAAATTTGCAAGGAGGAAAGAAAATGAAATTAAGTTTAAATTTTGTAAAAGATTATGTTGATATAGATGTTCCAGTTAAAGTTTTAGCAGAGGATATGACTAGAGTTGGAAATGAGTACGATTCAGCTGAAAAATTAGTTTCTGCTACTAATTTAATAATAGGTGAAGTTAAAACATGTGAGCCTCATCCTGATTCTAATCATCTTCATATTTGCACTGTAGATATAGGAAGTGAAATTTTAAATATTGTTTGTGGAGCGCCAAATGTAAAGAAAGGGCAAAAAGTTATAGTTGCTTTAGTTGGAGCAGAACTTCCAGGTGGTATAAAAATAAAAAAATCTAATATAAGAGGTCAAGAATCAAATGGAATGATTTGTGCTCTTTACGAAATAGGAATTGATAAAAAATATTTATCAGAAGAAGATAAAAACGGAATTCATGTTTTACCAGATGACGCTCCTATTGGAGAAGATCCTGTAAAATATATGAAATTAGATGATGAAGTTATTGATTTTGATTTAACTGCAAATAGAGGAGATTTATTAAGCATATTAGGAATGGCTTATGAAATTGGTGCAATTTATGATAAAAAAGTAAAAGATATTGATTTATCTCATAATGAGACAAAAGATGATATTAATGATACTTTTAAATTAAAAATAAATACTCCAAATTGTTCACTTTTCTTGGCTAAAGAAGTAAAAAATGTAACTATAAAAGAAAGTCCAGATTTTATAAAAAATAGATTGATTGCAAGTGGTATAAGACCAATAAATAATGTAGTTGATATTAGTAATTTCGTAATGTTAGAATGTGGCCAACCCTTACATTTTTATGATAGAGATAGTTTAAAAGGATGTTTAGAAGTAAGGCAAGCAAAGAATAATGAAAAACTAACAACTTTAGATAACATAGAAAGAACTTTAGCAGAAACTGATATTGTAATTTCAGATGGAGAAAAATCAATTGGTTTAGCAGGTGTTATGGGTGGACTTTCAACAGAAGTTGAGCCTACTACAAAAAATGTTATTATTGAAGCTGCAATTTTTGATTCAGTTATGGTTAGAAAAACTTCTAAAAAAATATTAAGAAGTGAAGCAAGCAATAGATTTGAAAAAGGAATTGATCCAAATAGAACATATATGGCAATTGAAAGGGCTTGTAAATTATTAGAAGAATATGCTTCTGGAACTGTTGTAGGTGGAAAATGTGTTTATGATAAAACAGAAAAAGATGATAGAGAAATTACTTTAGAATTTAAACAAGTAAATGATTTATTGGGCATAAATATTTCTAAAGAAGAAATTTTAGATGTATTTAGAAGATTAGGCTTTAAAGCTACATCAGATGATAAAAAAGCAAAAGTTTTAGTTCCTAGAAGAAGATTAGATATTTCTATTCCAGAAGATTTAATTGAAGAAGTAAGCCGTATTTATGGTGTAGATAATATCCAAGGAAAATTACCTTTAGTTCCAATGAAAAGAGGAAGTAAAAATGGAACTTTAAGAAATATAAGAAATAAAATGGTGGATTTAGGATTAAATGAGACTTTAACATATGTTTTAATAAATGAAAAGGAAGTTCATAAATATACAAATGATGAATTTGAAGAATTAAGATTATTAGACCCAATGACAGAAGAAAGAAATGTTTTAAGATATAGCTTAATTCCTTCTTTAGTAAAAACTTATGAATATAATAAAGCTCATTATAATAAAGATGTTTCAATTTTTGAAATAGGAAAAGGATTCTTTAAAAAGCAAGAAAAATATGGAGAAAATCAAAAATTATGTGCATTAATGACAGGCAATTTCTTTGAAGGAATGAAGAAAAAGTCAGTAGATTTTTATGTAATAAAAGGAATCGCAGAAGAAATATTAGATTATTTAGGATATGGAGGAAGATATAGTTTTGTATATCCAAAACAAGAAATTAAAGAATTTCACCCGGGCCAAACTGCTGAAATTTCAGTAAATGGAGATATTGTAGGAGTTGTTCGGTAGAATTCATCCAGAAGAAATAAAAGAACCAGTATTTGTTTTAGAAATTAATTTAGACAAATTACTATCTAAAAAAGTTGGAAAAATGACATTTAAAGAAATTTCAAAATACCCAACTATAAATAAAGATATTTCAGTTATAGTTGATAAAAATATTACTTCACAAGAAGTTGAAACAGAAATAAAAAAAGCAGGAGGAAGATTATTCTTAAAATCAGAAATCTTTGATGTTTATGAAGGAGAAAATATAGGACTTGGAAGAAAAAGTTTAGCATATTCTCTAATCTTTGGAGCTCAAGATAGAACTTTAACAGATGAAGAAGTAAATGAGGTTTTACAAAAAATAATTGAAAGATTAGAAAAAGTTTTAAAAGCAGAGTTAAGAAGTTAAAATTTTTATAAAAAAGTATTTTAAAAATTATATTTTTGATATATAATGAGCTAGTGTAAAGGAGGAAAGAAAATGAGAAAATCTTTAAAATTAATTTTATTAAGTGTTTTATTATTAGCAGTTTTATTTGTATTTACAGCTTGTGGAGATTCAGAAAAAACTACTAGCGAAGGAGAAAATACTACAACTAGCGAAGCTTCAGAAGAAAATACAGAAGAAACATCAGTTGATGAAGAGGATGACTCTTCAAATGAAAGTAGTAGCGGAAATAGAGTAGATAAAACAGACGAATTAGAAGAAACAGAAATCTCAAGATTTAATGAACAATTTGAAGATTATTTAGGAGATTCACAAAGACAAACTAATGTAACAACTTTAATTAGCACATTAGTAAGTAATGCTACTACAAATAAAAATGATGCAGAATTTTTACCAACAGTTGAATATGGAGATACAGTAATTTCGGGAGGAGAAGAAGCAGTAGAGGACATCGAAACTTATACAGGAGATTTAACAAGTTTAAGAAGGAAACTAAGTGCTGCAAAAACATATTCAGTTGAAGCTGATTATGCTGAAAATGATTTAATAGAAAAAATAATAATTACAGAAAATTAAAGATTTATTAAATATTTAGATTATTTTAAAAAACTTTAATATTAAATTATAAAAGTTAGATAATAGACCTAAAAATTTGATTTTGAAAATCAATTTTTTAGGTTTATTTATTTTGCAAAAAATAAGTAACTTATATGACATTAAATAGCATAATAAATTTACTAATAACTATTTACAAATTAAAAATAGCATGCTAAAATAAGTGCAAATAAATTTTATATAAAGTTTTTATGATAAAACATAGAGTTTTGTTTTATTTAATTTATAATAATTTTTATAAAATATTAAATTTAAATATATTTAATTTATAAATAATTTTATATAAAATTATTCTAATTAGTTTTATATAAAATTTTTTTAATTAATTTTTATTTTGCTTTAAATAATTTTACATATTTTAAAAATTAAAATTATTTAAATTAATTTATTTTTCTCATTTTAAATTGTTTTGATTAAGAAAACAATTTAATTCTAAAGGCTCATTTCTAGCCTAATATTTCAAACATATACAGAAAATAATATAATTTTTAGAGGATTAATAGAAATATTGATTTTTGATAGCTTTTAAGTTATAATAAAGGAGGTATAAATATAAATGTATGAAATAGAATTTTATGAAGATAAAAATGGGTATGGTGAAGTGTATGAATATATAAAAAACTTGAATATGTCTAGTAATAAAGAAAATAGAGTAAAACTAAAGAAAATAAATATGTATATAGAATTCTTTTTGCAAATTTATGCAATAATAAGTTTGTATTACTAAATTTTTTTATAAAACAAAGCAAGAAAACACCTAAAAAAGAAATAGAAAAAGCAAAAAGATTATTGAAAGATTATAAAAAAAGGAGTGATTATTATGAGCAAATTTAAAAATTGGAAAGAAATAAAAAAAGAATTAAAATTTACTCCAGAGGAAGAAGCAGAGATGAAATTAGAGATAGAATTAATTGAAGCAACAATTGAGGCTAGGAAAAAAGCAAAGATAACTCAAAGAGAATTAAGCGAAAAAACAAATATAACACAACCTTCAATTGCTAAAATTGAAAGTTTAAGTCGTTCTCCACAAGTTAGTACATTGATAAAATTATTATATCCTTTAGGATATACTATAAAAGTTGTTCCTATAAAAGAAATAAAGTAATAATTTTAAATTTAAAATAATTAAAAAATGTAAAAATATGTTGAAAAATTAGATTAATAATGATATACTCTAAGGCATGATAGAAGAAGTGAAAAAGAAGAAGATTTTGCATATTGTTGAGGCTTTTGGAGGTGGAGTTTTTCGGTTTTAGTTGATTTAATAAATTCAACATCTGAAGAATTTGAAATTGTTGTAGCATATTCAAAAAGACCGCAAACTCCAGAAAATTTTGAAAGCTATTTTTCAAAAAATGTGAAATTTATAGAAGTTAAAAATTTTGCAAGAAGTATTAATTTAAAAAAAGATATAAAAGCTTTTTTTGAATTAAAAAAAATAATAAAATCACAAAAACCAGATATTATTCATCTGCATTCGTCTAAGGCAGGTTTCTTAGGTAGGTTTGTTGCAAATGGCAAAAAAATTAAGATGTTATATAATCCTCACGGTTTTTCTTTTTTAATGCAAGATTGCTCTAGAATAAAAAGGAAAATCTATTGGATAATAGAAAAAATAGGAGCAATGAGAAAATGTAAAATAGTTGGATGTTCAAAAGGTGAATATGAAGAAGCTTTAAAATTAAGTAAAAACTCAATATGTATTAATAATGGAATAAATGTAGAAAAATTAAAAAAAGAAACTAAAAACTTTAATATAAAAAAAATAGATTTAAAAAATTTAAAAATTTGTACAAGTGGTAGAATTGGATATCAAAAAAATCCAGAATTTTTTAATAAAATTGCAGAAAGCTTTCCGGAATATAATTTTACATGGATAGGTGATGGAGAATTAAAAAATAATCTTATAAGTAAAAATATTAAAATTACAGGCTGGAAAACAAGAGAAGAAGTTTTAAAACTTGTAAATGAAAATGATATTTTTATTCTAACTTCTATTTGGGAAGGTTTACCAATTTCTTTACTAGAAGCAATGTATTTAGGAAAAATTTGCCTAGTTACAGACTGCATTGGAAATAGAGATGTTATTAAAAATAATCAAAATGGATATTTAATTAACCAAGAAAATTATAAATTAATTTTAAAAAATTTAAAAAATGAAGATTTAAAAAATATTTCTACAAATGCAAAAAATGATATTTTAAATGAATATAATATAAAAAATATGGCAGAAAAATATAGGGGAGAATATTATGGCTAAAAAGGTAGGAATTGTTTCATGTTATTTTAAAAATAATTATGGAAGCATGCTTCAAGCATATGCCACGAAAAAAATATTAGATAATAATAATATTCCTAATGAAACAATAAATGTTGATAATAATATAGATTTTAAAAATGGAAAGAAAAAATATTATCTTTCTCAAATAACAAATTTTAATTTTATTAAATCAAAATTTGGAATGATAAAATTAAAATTAGATAAAAAAATCGTTAAAAATCTTGGAAAAAATATTAGATTGAGAAATGATAAATATAAAGAATTTAGAAGAGAATTTAATTTATCTAAAAGCGTAAATACATATGAAGAACTTAGCAAAATGGCAGAAGAAAAATATACAGATGTTTTAGTTGGTTCAGACCAATTATGGCTTCCTGTAAATGTTGTTGCTGATTATTATACATTAAATTGGGTACCTGATAATATTAATAAAATTTCATATGCAACATCTTTTGGTGTTTCTAGAATTCCTAGTAAATATAATGAAAAATATAAAAATTTTTTGAAAAGAATAAATCATTTATCAATAAGAGAAGATAGTGGAATAAATCTAGCAAAAGAAATTGCTGTAGTTAATGGAAAATTAGTATGTGATCCAACTTTACTTTTAACAAAAGAAGAATGGGAAAAAGAAGCTTCTAAAGAAAAAAGATATAATGAAAATTATATTTTATGCTATTTTTTAGGAAACAATATAGAACACAGAAAATTTGCTGAAAGATTAAAAGAAAAAACTGGGCTAAAAATAGTTTCGCTTAATCATGCAGATGAATATGTAAAATATTCTGATAAATTCTGTGATTATGCACCTTTTGATATTGGACCAAGAGAGTGGATAAATTTAGTAAAAAATGCTGAATACATATTAACTGATTCTTTTCATGGAACTGTTTTTTCATTATTATTTAATAAAAAATTTTTCTGTTTTAGAAGATATAATGAAAAAGCAAAGGCTTCAACTAATTCAAGATTAGATTCTATTTTAAAAATCACTGAAATTAGCAGTAATAGAATACTTACAGGTTTAGAAAATATTGATGAAGTTTTAAAATATAAAATAGATTTTGAAAAAGTAAATAAAAATTTAAATGCTTTCAGAGAAGAATCAAAAAAATGGTTATTAGAATCTATTTCATATAAACCAGAAAAAGAAGAAATTTATATTGAAATAAAAGATAAAGAATTATGTTCAGGGTGTACTGCATGTAAAAATATTTGCCCAAAAGAAGCAATTGAAATGGTTCCTGATGAGGAAGGTTTTTTATATCCAAAAGTAAATAAAGAAAAATGTATTAAATGTGGTAAATGTAAAAAGGTTTGTCCTGTTTTAAATAAGGAGAAAAAAGCTAAAATTCAAAGCGGATATGTATTGAATAATAAAGACTTAGATATAAGGTCAAATAGTACGTCTGGAGGTGCATTTTCACCAATAGCAGAGTTTGTTTTAGAAAAAAATGGAGTCGTTTTTGGTGC
>CAKMVZ010000007.1 GCA_928721915.1 uncultured Clostridia bacterium | reverse complement strand
CTCATAAATTCTCGTACTTGTAAAGTTTACCATAAGTAGCTCCTAAAATCAAGAGTTTTTTTAAATTTTATTCATTTCAAATTATCTTGGTAATTTAATTGTAAATACTGTACCTTTTTCTCCATTATGAGAAGCTTTGATTGTTCCTCCATGACTTGTTATAATCATATCTGCAATTGAAAGTCCGAAGTCCGAGTTCCACCTGTTTCACGGCTTCTTGCTTTGTCTTCTCTGTAAAATCTTTCAAAAACATGTTTAATAGCTTCGTCACTAATACCAATTCCTGTATCTTTTACTTCAATAACACATTTATTATCTTTTTGATATGTTACAATTTCTACTGTATCTCCTACTTCAGTATATTTTAATGCATTATCTAGTAATATTACAATTGCTTGATAAATTCTATTAGTGTCAACTAAAGCTATTTTTCCATAGTTTAAATTAAGAATTAATTTTTTATTTTCTATTTCAAATAATTCACTATAAGTTTTTCCAATATTTTCAATAAATTCATCTATCTCTGTTTCTTCTTTTTGAAGGACCATTTGTTTATTGTCTGCTCTTGATAATAGCATTAAATCTTTAATTAACTTACTAAGTCTTTTGGTTTCATTTAAAGTTAAACTAATATCTTCTGTTTTATCTATTATTTTAGCTTCAGGGTCTCTTAGCAATAATTCTTGTTTTGCTTGGATTATTGTTAATGGAGTTCTGAGTTCATGAGAAACATTTTGAACAAAATCATTTTGCTTATTTATCATCTCGTGAAGTGGTTCTAAGGTTTTCTTTGACATTAAAATACTTGCAACAATAGATATTACAATTCCAAATAAAACAGAGAAAAATATTATTTTACTATATATTTGAACTAATTCATTTTCAATATCTACATTTATTAATAATTGAACATATCCTTTTGAACCTATATCAGATAAATCAACAGTTATACCTTTATAGTGATATTCGTCATCAATTATAACTTCATAAATTTTATCAATTAAATCCTCATCAAAATCAAGCTCTAATGCATAATCACTAAAATTTATATTATATCCACTAACTCCTGTAATATCTCCATCTTCATCTCTTATAATACACATTACTTTTGGATTGCTTATACTTGAAGCTATATTATAATTTTTAACACTTGAATCATTATAACTATTAATAAATAATCTATTTTTCTGAAAATCTATATTATCTCTTGAAAATGAATTTATTAATTGCTGAGCACTTTCTTTAAGTTCAATGCTTACAGAAGTATATGTAATTTTAGTAACTAATATATAAAAAAATAGTCCAAAAATAATAAAAATGAATATAAACATTAATAAATTATATCTAATAAATTTAAAAAATTCTTTATTAAGCAATTTTTGCTCATTCATCTTTTTCCCTTCATTTTTCTAAAATTTAGGTTTTAAAAGTTTAACCTATAAACTTTTTTAAGACCAAATATATCCGAACTCCTCTTATTGTTTTTAAATGTTTTTCATATCCTAATTTTTTTAATTCTTTTCTAAGTCCACTTGCATAAACCTCAATAACATTTGTGCTTGTTTCTGAATCAAATCCCCATATTTTATCAAAGATTTGATCTTTAGTTACAATAATATTTTTTGAACTAATTAAATATTCTAACATATCAAATTGCTTACCTTGAAGCACAACTTCTTTATCTCCAACAGTTACTTTTCTGTTATTTAAATCTAATTTCAAATCCTCAAATTCTAAAATATTTTCTGTATAACTTCCGCTTGTTCTTCTAATAATTGCATCAATTCTTGCTAACAATTCATCTCTATTAAAAGGCTTAACTAAATAATCATCAGCTCCTGAGCGAAAACCTCTTAATTTATCCTCAATTGCATCTTTTGCAGTTAATATTAAAACAGGAGTATAAACCTTATTTTTTCGCAAAGTAGCTAAAACATCATAGCCATTCATTAAAGGCATCATTATATCTAAAATAATTGCATCATAAATATTTTGCTCAGCATACATAACACCTTCTTCTCCATCAAAAGCCCTATCTACATCATATTTTCCATTAATACATTGTTCAATTGTTTTTGACAATATTTTATCGTCTTCAATTATTAAAACTTTCATAAATACCTCTTTTCTAACTATTTTAAAGTTTACTATAGGTATATTAAATTAATATTAAAATCAGTCTAATATATGATAAATCACAAAATAGTCATCACTATATAATTCTAAACATTTTTCATCTTCTTTCATATATGTATTTGTCATAGAATCCTGATAAACTATAGCATAATTAATATCATATTTTTCAAAAAGTTCTGTATAACTAATTTTTCCTGATGTTAACTCCATATAATCATCAAAAACAGTCACATCTTTATTAAATTCCGGACTATATGGCTCAGCTCTTGAGTCTATAAACACTGGTATTCCTTTAAATAATAAATAACTTCCATAATTATATTCATTATATAAATGAAAATCTTCTTTTGAAATATTATTTTCTTCTATATAAGAATTTAACCATTCAGAAGCTTCTACTGGATAAGTATCCTCTAAAATATAATCAGTTTTTAAATTCTTGGTATATTCTTTAATAGAAACACCAACAGCAATAATTGCAAAAAATATAAATAAAAATTTTTCAGTAAGTTCTAATCTTTTTTCCCAGTTTTCACCCTTCACAATATTTTTCATGATAAAATCATTCATCATGCGAATTAAAATTGGAGAACACAATAAAGTTAATAAAATTAAATGCCTTCTTCCAATAAAAGTCATAAAATATAAACCTAAAAGCAAAAACGCTTCTGATAAACTTAATTTTGAATCAATAAAACCTATACATGTTATTGTAAAAATTATAAATACTACAAATTCTACACTTGAAGCTACAACTATTGGAAGATGTTCATTTATATAATTCATAGTATCTCCAAACATTAACTTTAAAAGATACGTAAATGTAAATGTTCCATTTGGAGTAATCATTCCACCTATAATTATCAAAAATAAAATAATAACAAGATATTTTGAATTATCATTTTTAGTAATTGTAACTTTTGTATTTTCTCTTTTTTTATAAGATTTTAAAAATTCTTTATCAAAGTTAATAGAATCTTCTATTTTTTTTATTTTCTCTTTATCACTATTAGTTTCTTTTAATTTCTGTAATTTTCTTTCATTTCTTTTTACAGTTCCTTTTGCCACATTATCTATTGCAAATAAACTAAAAATATATTCTCCTAAAAATGGTAAAACTAATATAATTAGCATATACCATGCTCCTGCATGAATATTTGCAATAATAACAGAAATTAAAAATATACCAAATGCAGCAAACTTACTTCTATTTTTTAAAAATACTTCTATCAAATATACTTCTAATAAAAGAAATAAATATGAAACAACTTGAGCTCTATCTGTAAAATGTTCTCTTAAAAGATACGCAACTACTAAAGTTCCGGACAAATGCTACAAGCCAATTAACATTTTTCTTTCTTAATATCCAATAAAATAAAAGCATTGTAACTACAGCTATTAAGCATACAAAAATATATAATCCATCAAAATTAGCTTTTTCAAAAATTAAATAATTTACAACATCAAAAAGCCAGTGAGGGCTTGTATATTCAAGTCCCTCATGCCACGAATATTGTTCTATACCGTGAAAAACCATATTGTAAAATATCTCTTCCTATTGTAATTGTGTAAAATGTATCATTTTGAAAACTTCTTGGTACAACTGAAATTGTAAAAATTATAATTAATAAAATAACTAAAAGATTTCTTTTTTTCATAAAAATTCTCCAAAAATAATTTTATTTTGCATCTTGTAATAAATTATTTACAACTACTGAATTTGATATTTCAATTTCAGTTAAAGCTTGATTTACATATAAATCTAATAATTCCTTTTCTTCCTTTGGTAAAGTAGAAGTATCTAACTTCTCACCAGTTTCTAAAACATACCAATCATTTGCATCATAATAATAATCTTTAGTAATTACCTTTCCATTGTTTACAGCTGCATAAGATTTTCTATTAAATATACTTGTTCCTAGTGAAAATTCATCTTCTACACCACAAATCTGAGCAAGAGTTGGCTTTACATCATTTTTACTTACTGCTTCATCAATCACAACATTTTCTACTCCAGGAATTCTAATTCCACAAACCACATTTGAAAATTCAAATTGCATTCTTGCATCATTATAATTGTTTTTGCTATATCCTAGATATTCTATTAAATTTTCATCATACATCTGCATTCCATAATGATCTCCAAAAACTATTATAACTGTATTATCATATAAACCAGCTTTTTTAAGCTCATCTATAAAAATTCCAAAAGCATAATCTGCATAATTTACAGCTTCTAAATAATTTCCAAGTTCAGTTCCTGCTAGATCACCCACATCTATTGAAACTTTTGAATATTTATCAATTATTCCTGCAAGCTCAAACGGTTTATGAGATGAAGCCGCAACTAAATCATAAAAAACAGTTTTTCCGGCTATTTACTTCATCTTTCATATAACTTACGGTTTGCTTATATAAAAGTTCATCTGCTAAGTATGTTCTAATTAATTCTGATTCATCTTCAAAATCACCTAAAAATTTGATATTGTCAACATCTAATTTTGAAAAAACGTTTTGTCTGTTCCAGAAATATCCATGATTTCCATGTGCATACATTGTATAATAACCTGCATTTTTGAAATTGCCAAAAATGTCATCATAAGTATTTCCATAATATTTACTAAATGCTTCTCCATTTTCTTGCGGATAAGTAGATGTAATTACACTATGTTCTGAATCAGCTGTAGTTGTATAACTTGTAGAATGCATATTTGTAACATTTATATTTTCATTTAAAAATTTATTTAAATTTGGTGTAACTTCTTTGCCATTTATAGTTGCACCTATTGCAAAATTTTGAACTGACTCAAGCTGCAAAACTATTACATTTTTTCCTTTTGCAATTCCATTATATTGTTCATTTTCAGGATTTAACTCACTTTGAGTTTCTTTAAACTCATCATAGACTTTTATCATTTCATCATAAGTTTTATAAACAGTGTTATTATTATGAGTAATTGCATTTTTTATATCTACAAAATGATATCCATAAATCGTACCATATTGAACTGATTTTGTTTTATTGTATATAAAACCTGTAACAAGTTCTATAGATTCTGGAATAAAGTGATAATATGAGCAAAGTATTCCAATTATAACACACATAATTAATACTGGTTTAAATTTAAATTCTTTATGCTTAATTACTTTTATTTTTTTACTTACTAATAATCCAAATATTATTGGAAAATCTATAAAATATAATATTTGTCTAATATGTAAAAGACTAGGTATTGCAGCAATAATTTCATCTTTATATTGAAGATTTCCGTGCTTGCATAACTGAAATTATATTTGAAGCATAAGAATAATACATCTCATCTGCTAAAAGCAAAATACTTATTAATAAATTCAAAATCATGCCTAAAGTGAATCTCAATCTTGAGCTTCTAAATAGCAAAAGAGGTGACACAATTACAATTATAAAAAACGCCGTTTGCCTTATATACCAAAGCCATATTCCTGATTTATAAAAAACAGTATCTGCAGAAAATAATAGTGTTTTTAATAAAATTATAAAGAAAAGTAATATTATAAAATATCTTGAACTAAAAATATTTGTTACTAATTCTTTTTTATCCATATTTTTTAAATTAGTAAAACTTTCTTTAATTTCTCTCTTATATTGTCTTAATTTTAATCTAATTCTAGTTCTTATTCCAATTTTTACTAATGAATTATTACTTTCTGATATTTCTTCTATATTTTTTCCTTTCATTTATCTTTCAATCCTTTTATAAATTTATCTAAGTATTTTAAAAAATCTATATTATTATATCAAAAATCCATAAAAAATCAACTTTTTTTAACACTAATAGCCAAACCATCGCCTACTTCTAAAATTTGTGAATCTAAATTATCATTTTGAACAATATTTGCAATATATTCACGTAAATGTCTAACTGCTGTTCTTTGTTTATGTTTATTATAATCACTTAAAACATAACCTTTATACAAAATATTATCAGCAATAATAATACTGCCTTTATGAGAAAGCCTGATTGCTTCTTGCAAAAACACGGGATATTTTCCTTTATTTGCATCAATAAAAATCATATCATATTTTTCATTTAAAGTAGGTAAAATTTCAACTGCATTCCCAACTATTAAATTAATATTTTTAGAAATTTCAATCTTTTCAAAATTTTGAATTGCTTCTTCTGCTCTTTGCTTATCCAATTCTATTGTATCTATTAAAACTTTTTCATTGCTGAATCTTACAAATTGACTTGCTGAATATCCAACTGCAGTTCCAATCTCTAAAATTTTTTTTGGATTATTTTCTTCTATAAGTTTTTTTATAACTTCTAAAGTATCATCCATAATGATTGGTATATGTTCATTTAAAGCTTTTATCTTTACTTTTTCTAATTCATCTAAATTCATATTTTTCTTCTTTCTTCTACTAATCAAAAAGTCCACCCACTCTAATGGGCGGGCTTTCCGCTTAAATTTTTAATTTTTTAAATTTGCTCTTGCTGCTCTTTCTCTATCTTTATTATTTAAAATTTTCTTTCTTAATCTTATTGATTTTGGTGTTACTTCAACTAATTCATCATCTTGAATAAATTCAATTGCTTTTTCTAGACTCATTTGTATTGGTGGCACTAATCTTAAAGCATCATCAGAACCTGAAGCTCTAGTATTTGTTAAATGTTTTTCTTTGCAAACATTTATTGCTAAATCTTCATTTCTAGAATTAATTCCAACTATCATTCCTTCATAAACATCAACACCAGGTCCTATGAATAGTTCTCCTTTATCTTGTGCATTATAAAGACCATAAGTAATTGATTTTCCTGCCTCAAAAGCAACTATAGTTCCTCTAGTTCTTGCAACAACTTCACCTTTGAATGGTTCATATCCATCAAACATATGACTCATATTACCATTTCCTTTTGTATCTGTCAAGAATTCTGTTCTATATCCTATTAAACCTCTTGATGGAATTTTAAATTCTATTTTAGTATGACCAGTTTCAGCTGGTTCCATATTAAGCATTTCGCCTTTTCTTTTTCCAATTTTTTCTATAACAGTTCCAATACAATCATCTGGAACATTAACAACTAATCTTTCAATAGGTTCACATTTAACTCCATTAATTTCTTTAAATATAACTTTAGGTCTTGAAACTAAAAGTTCAAATCCTTCTCTTCTCATTGTTTCGATTAAAATAGATAAATGAAGTTCTCCTCTACCACAAACATCAAAAGAATCTGGAGACTCTGTTTCTTTAACTCTTAAGCTAACATTTCTTTCTAACTCTTTAAATAATCTATCTCTTAAATGTCTTGAAGTAACAAATTGTCCCTCTTTTCCAGCAAAAGGTCCATTATTTACACTAAATGTCATAGAAACTGTTGGTTCATCAATATCTACAAATGGAATTTTTTCAGGATTATTAAAATCGCAAATTGTATCTCCAATATTTATATCTGAAACACCAGATAAAGCAACTATATCTCCTGCTCCAGCCTTTTCTACTTCAATTCTTTTTAATCCATCATAAGTATATAATTTTGTAACTCTAGCTGTTTCTGTTTTATCTGCTTTACATATTGCAATTGGCATATTTAATTCTAAATATCCTCTTTCAATTCTTCCAATTGCAATTCTTCCAACATATTCATCATACTCAATATTAGAAACTAACATTTGAGCAGTTCCATCTAAATCACAATCTGGAGCATTAATTGTATTTATTATTGTTTCAAATAATGGTTTTAAATCAGTTCCAGGTTTATTTAAATCCATTGTAGCAGTTCCTTGTTTTCCAGAAGCATATACAACTGGAAAGTCTAATTGTTCATCACTTGCATTAAGTTCTATAAATAATTCTATAACTTCATCAACTACTTTTTCTGGTCTTGCTCCTGGTCTATCAATTTTATTAATAACAACAATTGGTTTTAAATTTAATGCTAAAGATTTTTTTAAAACTTCTCTTGTTTGAGGCATAGCACCTTCAAAAGCGTCAACTAATAAAACAACACCATCCACCATTTTTAAAACACGTTCAACTTCTCCTCCAAAATCACTATGACCTGGAGTATCAACGATATTTATTTTATAATCCCCATAATGAACTGCAGTATTTTTAGAAAGAATTGTAATTCCTCTTTCTTTTTCTAAATCATTTGAGTCCATAACTCTTTCTTCAACTTGTTCATTACTTCTAAAAATTCCACTTTGTTTAAGCATTGCATCTACTAAAGTAGTTTTTCCATGGTCAACATGGGCTATAATTGCAACATTTCTAATATTCTTATTATTCATTTTTTCCTCCCTAAAATTTTATAACACAAAACATATTTTCTCTTAATTTAACTATAATATTATATAACTACTTTACATAAAAGTCAACCATTTAAAATATAAAAATCTTTATAATTTTAGATTTCTAAAACTTTTGAAATACCTTCCATTGCCATTAATTTTGACATAATTTTGTTTTTATTAATTTCATCTCTATATTGACCTATAATTTTTATTGTACTTGCACCATTTCTTACTTCTGGTTCTTCTATTGTAATATTTTTAATTTCAATTTTGCTTTTATCTAATAAATTTTGTATATCTTCAATGATTGTTTTTGGTTTTCTAGAAATTATATTTAATGAAAAATCATTATAATGTTCAACTTTATCTGATATATATTTTGAATATGTTAATACCAAATAAACTACAATTGTAGCTATAATACTTCCAATATAAAGCCCTGCTCCAACGCATAGACCTATACATGCTACAACTAATAAGCTAGCTGCTGTTGTTAAGCCTTTTACATTAAAACCATCTCTTAAAATAGTTCCAGCACCTAAAAATCCAATTCCTGACAAAAGTTGAGCTGGAATTCTCGTAATATCACTACCATATTCATTAAATAAAAATTGGCCACATATCATTGTTAAAACTCCACTCATCCCAACAAGTACATGAGTTCTAAAACCTGCTGGCTTACTTAATGCAGCACGTTCTAAGCCTATAAAACCTGATAAAATAAATACTAATATTAATTTAAAAATAATAATAAAATATTCTGATTCGATTAAACTAAAAAATATTTCCTTCATTAAACTCCTCCTTTGTTTACTTTCTCTTATTTGATTATATTATTTTATACTTAAATAAACACACAAGTCAACCAAAAAAAGCAAAAAATTCTTGAGTCCTAAAAACTCAAGAATTTTTCTAAACTAATATATTACTCTTCTGTATTAGAATTATGTCCTTTATAAAGAATACCATAAGCTACCATTGAAATTAATCCAAGCCAGCTTAAGAAATATCCTGGATATAAAGAAATATCTCCATCATAATCATCAAACATGCAAGCTGTTGTTGCAATTAAAATTACAAGAGCTATTATACATGGAATCAATATAATTTTTTGATTTTTTAAATATTCAAAAACTTTTCTTCCTCTTGGCCAATTAGCTGCAATTATATCACTATATATAATTGCTATCATTAAAAGCCATACTAGCATAACACCTTTACCATTATCATATACTTCCATATATGCTGATGTAGACTCATAACCCCAGAATTCTATTTGAACAAATGGTATCATAGCGCCAAAATAAATTAGAATTAAACCAATTATTCCTAAAATTCTTGTTGTTTTCATTTTGTTTAAAATACTATTTCCAATTTCTTTCCAATCCATTTTGAAAACCCCCTGTTAATTTTTTTATGTAATTATATTATCACAAATCTTTGTTTTCGTCTATATTTTTTTACTTTTTTTTTATTTTTATTCTACTCTTTTTATAAATATATTTTTAATTTATCTGTGATATGTCTCTCCATTTGATATTTTAAATCCTCTAAAAATTTGTTCTAATAAAAATACTCTAATTAATTGATGTGGAAAAGTCATTTTAGAAAAGCAAATTTTTTCTTTTGATAAATCTAAAACATCTTTTCCAATTCCTAAGGTTCCTCCTATTATAAATGTTATAGAACTATTAAAATTAAGAGCTATATTATCAATTTTCTTAGAAAATTCTCTAGATGAATATTCTTTTCCTTTTAAATCTAAAGCTATAATATATGAATCTTTTTTTATTAACTTTAGCATCTTCTCAGCTTCAATATTTTTAATTTTTTCTATAATATTATCATTTATTTTATCAGGTACTTTTTCATCTTGAACCTCATAAATGTTTAATCTGCAATATTTAGAAAGCCTTTTAGAATATTCTTTTATAGCATCTTGTAAATAATTTTCCTTAATTTTTCCAACACAAAGAACATTAATTTCTAACATAATACACCTTCTTAAAAAATAAAAAAAGTGCTTCTTAAAAGCACAAATATTTTATTTACATCTCTCCACTTATTGTTCAAGCGAGAAATGGTGGATTGCGCATTTTTATGACAGAAGAATCAATGAGGCGTACTTAATGTACGTTGATTTGATTCTGACGGAATAAAAATGTGCAAGGCGCCGTTTCTCGCTTGAACCTTATATACCGTATTTTTGTCTAAACTTCTCTGCTCTACCACCTGTTGTATTTTGTTTTAGACTTCCTGTCCAATATGGATGGCATTTTGAACAAACATCAACTTTCATCTCTGGTTTTGTTGAATTTGTTTCTATAACATTTCCACATGCACATGTAATTGTAGATGGTCCGTAATTTGGATGTAATCCTTCTTTCATTTTATATGTTCACCTCTTTCTTGCAATTTTAATTTTATAATTAAAACTTAAAATATTTTATACATTTATTATTCTTCTGCAGTATTCGTATTTTCGGTAGAACCATTATCATCATTTTCAGTTACAGTATTTTCCTCAGAAAAAGAGATTGCTTCTCCACCTAAAACACTTTGAAGTTCATCTTTTAAATTTGTTTTTTTAACCAATTTATTAGTTATATTAAACAAAATCGCTATTATACAAACAGCTAAAGCTATTTTTTTCCATAATTTAGCTCCCATAAACTTCACCTCTTTATTTTAAATAACAAGCAGAATTACTTTATTATTATACTACATTTTAAAAATTTGTCAATCATTTTTTTGTAATTCTATAAACAGAACAATTTGCAGAATTTCCTGTATTTAATAATAATTCATATTCTGAAAAGCCAGTATAGTCTAAAACATCTTTTAAAATTTTATCTACATCTCCTGCCCAATTTTTAATACTTAATATAAATTCATTTTCTTGTTTTAATTCCATATTATTTTTTAATTGCTCTAATTTGTCAGGATCAATTATAAGAGATTCACTATATATACTCATTTCTGGTATGTCATATATATGAACAAAACTCGTTTGACTAATTAAAACAAATCTATTATCACTATATTTTCTAGCAACTTCCAAATAATCATTATATCCTATATACAAATATTTTACTTTATTTGTAGTTAATCCAACAATAGATAAAATAGAAACTAAAACAGTTAAAATTAAAATTATTATTTTTTTATTTTTAAATATGCATTCAAGTAAAATATTAATTAAATAAACTGCTATAATTGCAATAATTGGCAAAAAATTCATTATATATCTTAGTGATCTATATGGAGATAATTTACAAATAACTAAAAAGCTTAAAAATACAGGCACCAATAACAAAATATATAAAGTTCTTTCTTCTTTATTTTTTATAATTCCTACAATTAAAATTATTGCTAAAATACTACTAATTATAATTCCAGCTATATTAGATAAACTAAAGCTATCAAAAAATTGAGTAATAAAAGCTATAAATTTTTCAAAAAATGAAAATTCACTATATGCTTTAGCAGCTCCTCTATATGAGAAAAATATATGATATATGCTTGGCAAAAATAAAATTACACCAATAATCGCTGATTTAATTAATTGCCAAATATAAATTTTAGCTTCAATTTTATGCTTATTTTTAAGCATTAAAACAAGCATAATTAAACTTAAAAAAGCCGCATAAACACAAAAATAATATTGTGTTAAGAAACCAAGTATAGTAGTAATTACAAGCCATTTTCCTAATTTTTTATCTATCTTAAAATTATTATAATAAATTTTAAGATTTAAATATAAAAAGCAAACTGTAAAAAATGTAAGCATCATATACATTCTTTGAAACATTACAGTTGAAATTGCACCAATACTTAATCCATACAAAATAAGTATTGGGATAGCAAGATTTTCTTTATTTAACTTAATAGCAATTTTTCTTAAAATAATGCAAGTTCCCAAAAAAAATGCAAGATTTATTATAAAAATTATGTATTTTGAAAAATTATTATAAAATAAACTTGAAACAAAATGTACTAAAAAATAAAAAAGTGGTGGATGTACATCTCTTGAAGTATTCCAATAAACAGTAAAATAGTCAAATACTTCGTGAATAGAATCTATTTTCATAGTTTCACAAACTTCATCTTTTGTTCTCCAAATTGAAGTATTTAACCTTTCTTGTAAACTATTTTCTTTTTCTGCATATTCATCACGATTAAATACCATATAATAAACAAGATTACCTAAAGTCTCAAACATATTTGGAGTTTTTAAAATAGTATCTACATTATCTTGTTTGGCATAGGAAAGTAAAATATTTGAATAACTACTATTTGAAGCTGTATAAGAAAAAATTTCATCTTCATGAAATCCTTCTTTTTTATCAATATAAACAAACATAACTATAGTTAAAATAATCATTATTATAATACAAGCTATCAAATTCCAGTTTTTCTTTACAGTTTCCAAAATTCCACCTCTAAATTTTTTATTATTTTAGGAAGCCTTTTTAACTTTAGGCTTCCTTTTTATTACAATCTTTTTCTGTTTGTTTACTATATCTTCTTAATTTTTCGCTTACTAAATAATTTACAGTTCCTAATGGAAATTTACCATTTTTACCTTTATTTCCAGCTGGAACTCCTGTTAAAATTTCAATTCCTTCATTTATAGTTTTTATAGCATAAATATGAAAATTACCTGCTTTAACATCATTAATTACTTCATCAGACAAATGTAAGTTTCTAACATTCTGAATTGGAATTATAACTCCATGTTCACCATTAAATCCTCTCATTTTGCAAATTTGATGAAATCCTTCTATTTTTTCATTAACCCCACCAATAGGTTGAATTTCGCCTTTTTGATTAACAGAGCCGAGTTACTGCAATTGATTGATTAATTGGAAGTCCTGATAAACTAGATAAAATCGCATAAAGTTCTGTACTAGAAGCACTATCTCCATCAACTCCTCCATATAATTGTTCAAAACAAACACTTGCAGTTAAAGTAAGTGGAAAATCTTCTGCATATTGTTCACCAATATAACCTGTTAAAATTAAAATTCCTTTTGAATGAGATGAACCAGACATATCAATTTCTCTTTCAATATCAACAATTCCGAGCTCTTCCCATATAAGTATTGGCTGTAATTTTAGCAGGTTTTCCAAATGAGTAATCACCTATTGTAATAACAGTTAATCCATTTATTTGTCCTTTTTTATATCCTTCAGTGTCAATTAATAAAGCTTGTTCTTTTACCATTTGTAAATATTTTGTATCATATTTTTTAAGTCTTTCAATTCTTTCTTCTAAAGCTTTTTCAACATATTCTTTTGTTACAATTTTAGCTTTATCAAGTTTTGCCCAAGTTGCAGCTTCTCCAACAACTTCATTTATTGAATTAAAATGAGTTGAAATTTTTTCTTTATCTCCAGCAATTTTTGAAGCATACTCAACTACTTTTGCAACTGCCTCTTTATCCAAATCTATTAATTCTTCTTGAATACAAAAATTTCTTACAAAATTTGCTAATTTTTGTATATTTTCAGGAGTTTTTGGAGCATCGTCTTCAAACTCAACTTTTATTTTAAATAATTTTCTAAAATCTGGATCACATGATAAAAGTGTATGATAAATATCAGAGTTCCCAATAAGTAATACTTTTACTTTTAACGGTATTGCCCCAGCTTTAATTGAAACTAAAACCATATTTGAATTATTATCAGTAATTGATTCTATTCCAACTTGTTCAGTTCTTAATGCTTTTTTTAGTGCTTCATAACATGCCTGATGTGCAAGTAAATCTTTTGCTTGAAAAACAATATATCCACCATTTGCTTGATGAATTAGCCCTGATTTTAGCATTGTAAAATCTGTTCTCATTGCACCATAATGATTTTCATATTCAATTCCACCAAAAATATTGTTATATGAATAATTATTATCCATAATAACAGGAGCGCCTTCTAATTTACTATTATCAACAAATAAATTAACTCTATAATTAAGCCATGGTTGCAAAACTTCTGGTCTTTGAGTTGGAGATTGAACTGTTTTTTCAACTGGGTCTGGAGCTAAAAATGCTGAAATGTTTTTTAAAATATCTTTTTTTACATTTTCTAAATAATTTCCTATTATCTTATTTCTTTTATAATTTGCTTTGACTGAATTTATATGAACATTTATAGTAAGAAGTGCAACATTTGACTGCCATTCTTCTATTTTTTTCTCAGCATCTTTTTCAATTGCTTTCATTTGAGCTAAAGCTTCAAAAACTTGCTCTTGAACTAATTCAGAACGTTCTTCAAATTCCTTTTTTAAATTATCATCTAATGCTTCAAATTCATCTTCTGCTAATGGTTTACCATCTAAAACTGGCATCATATAAACACCATTTGCTGTAGATTTAACTTGAAACCCCTGTACTAAAGTTCTTTTATTTAATTGCTCTAATAATTTTTCTCTTTTTTCATCATATTCTTGTTTTATAATTTTTTTCTCTTTTTCAAAATCGTCATTATTAAATGTTTTTTTAATATCTTTTCTAATATCTTTTACAAACATTTCCATTGTATTTTGAAAAACTTTTCCTTGTCCTGCTGGAAAACTTACAGCAATTGGTTCATTCGGATTTTCAAAATTATAAATATAACACCAATCATTTGGAACTTTTTCTTTTGCAGCTCTAGCTAATAAAGCTTTTTTAGTATAAACAGTTTTTCCGAACACCAGTTGTCCCCTCTAAGTATAAATTATAACCGCTTATTTTAACATCTAGACCAAACTCTAAAGCTTTTATTCCTCTTTCTTGACCATAAACTAAATTATTAGAGTCATTTATTTCTTTAGTTGTTTCAAATTTAAATTGATTAGGATTGCAAACATCTTTTAAACTTTTAGCAGATAGCTCGCTTTTTTTCTTCATTAGTACTTTTTCCTCCGTATATTTTAAATTTTACTTATGTAAAATATTTTATTTAGATATAAATTTCTTTTTAAAATTTTATATCAAATAAAAAAATATTGCAACAAATTTTTTCAAAAAATGACAAATATTATATATTAATTTTTAAATCAAATAAAATAGCTGCATCTTTATTATTATAATATCTTTCACGTTTTCCTGTTTGAATAAATCCACAAGATTTATATAAATTTTTAGCTGAAATATTATTTTCATTTACTTCTAGTTTTACAACTTCAATATTATTTTCTATACAAATATTAATTATTTTTTCCAATAAAGCTTTTCCTATACCATGCTTTCTTTTATTCTTTTTTACAACAATATTCATAAGTTCAGCTTCATTAAAAATTATGCTTATTCCTGCAAAACCTAAAATCTCATTTGTATTTTCATCTTTTGCCAAAATATAAATTCTATTTTCATTTAATAATTCTTGCTCTAGAGCTTCTTTGCTCCAAAAGTCATCATAATCAGATTTTAAATTATTTTTTATTAATTCAAAATCTGATATTTTCATTTTATCTATAAACATAAAAAACCTTTCTTAAAAATTAATTCTTATTTTTTAATCTTTCCGCCCCGAGATTTTCTTAAATAAATTGGAATTAAAGTATCTGCTTGTAATAAATCATTTTTTTGATATTTCCTAAAGCCTGCTTTTCCAGCATTTTCTGCTGTCTGAATATTTTCTTTAGAAAATTTTATATTTTGTGATTTTTCTAAGATTAAATTTTTAAATTTTTCTGCTCCATTTCCACAAATTTGTATATCATCATATTTTAAAATCCTTTCTATAGAAGCATTAATATCATCTGCTATATAAGGTTCTAAAAGATTATAATTTTCATCAAAAATTCCGTACATACACTTGATCATTTCTTGCATCAATCATTGATACTTTTGTTTTTGAATTTATATTTTGCACTAAAGATTCTAAAGACGTAATACTTGCTATTTTAATATTATTAACTTCTGCTAATGCCTTAACTGCAGCTATACCAATTCTAATTCCTGTAAATGATCCAGGTCCCACAACACATGATATCAAATCTATTTCTTTTAAAGACAAATTATTTCTTTCTAAAACTTCTTTTATAAGAGGCATAAGATTTTCAGAATGAGTTTTTCCATTATTTAAAGAATTGTCATCTATTAGTTTATCATCTTCTAAAATAGCTACTCCGCAAACTTCAGAAGATGTATCTATTGCTAAGTTTTTCATTATTACTCCTCTCTTTTTTTATTTTTATCAATTTTTTCTATACTTAAAACTCTTTTATTTTCATTTTCATCATCTTTTGAAAAAGCAATTTTTAAATATCTTTTAGGAAGAGCTTCTTCAACTTGCTCTCCCCATTCAATTATACATATTCCTTTTCCAAAATATTCATCTCCACCGATTGCATAAAATTCATCTAAATCAGCTAATCTATAAACATCAAAATGAAATATCTTCACTTTTTCGTTTTTATATTCATTTACAATTGTAAAAGTAGGACTAGAAATTTCATCTTTAAATCCAAAATAATCTAAAATTCCCTCTGTAAACTTTGTTTTACCTGAACCTAAATCTCCTGTTAAAACAATAATATCATCTGATTTTAAATTTGATGCAATTTTCTTGGCAATTTCTATTGTTTCATTTTCAAAATTTGAAATATATCTCATAAATTTCTCCATTATTTTATTTTTATAATATCATAAAAAATATTTTCAGTATCTTCTATTGTTGAAGTTTCAAAATCAATAATTTTAATATTTTCTTCATTTAAATCAGTATAAATTTGTAATTTATTTGAAACTACAGATATGATACTTAAAATATTTTCATTATTTTCTGCGGTATATAATTCATTATTTATGGTATTTCCATCATAATCTGTAATTTTAATGTTCTTTCCATCTGTAAAGCATATATAATCATCTGTAAAAGCAATATTATCAAAACTTTCTATATTATTATTTTCTTCTATAGTTCCGAAGTTCCCAAAGTGAATTATTTTCTATATTAAATACATAAAAAGATGTATTTAATAAATTGCATATCAAATAATTATTATGCAATAATAAATCTTCTCCTTTAAAACCAGCATTTAAAATCTCTTCTTTTGTATTATCACCTAAATTAAATTTATATACATACATTGTTTCTTGTTCATTTTCAGTAATATTTTCCATTAAAAATAATCTATTATTTTCTTTATCAAATTCAAAACTTACTATTGTTCCATTCTCTTCTGGAGTGCATATTTCTTCTTCTATCTTTTCTTCTAAATTATATTTAAATATAGAATTATCAGTTGTTAAATAATAAATATTATTTTCATAAACATAAAATGAATTTAAAATTTGATTTTCTAATTCTGCTTCTAAACTAAAAGTATTATCATTTAAATTTATAGAATATATAATAGAGTTTTCATCTTGATTATAAGCCAAATATACATTTTCATCTTGCAGATCATATCCTATAAATCCATCTATACTATTTAATTCTACAACATCTTCATAACTTAAATCATCTGAGATTTTAACTAAAAAATCCTTGTCATTTTCATTCTTAATTCCAATACTATATACATCTTCAAAATCCATTTCTATTTCAGTATTTGATATAAGTTCTTGAGTTTTACTTTCATTGTTATTTATATTATTTTCTATTAAATTAGAATTATTTTGCACATTATTTGTAGTAGCAACTTTTCCTGTTCCACTATTATTACTAACAAATACTGCCATTACGATAGACATTACAATAATAAATCCAAAGCCTACACCAATTGCAATTCCAATTTTTGTTTTATAAGTCATAAACTCACCCCTAATTTTAAAAAATTACAAAACAATTATAATTTAAATTAAACTTTTTTTCAATAGCTTAATTAAAGCTTTAAAATTTTTTTCATTTTTTTACATTTTTCGCAAATTATGACAAATTTCGACAATGCAATTATATTATAATGCAAATTAACTCCTTACATAAAGGAAATCTTAAAAGAAAGGAGGAAAATATAGTCATGTTAAAAATCATACTTAAGATAATAGCTATTGTTGTAGATTTAATACTTCTAGTTTTAGAAATATTTGATTTATGGCATGAATAGTTAAAAATACCCTAGTGCCAGAACACTAGGGTATTTTTAAATAAATCGTCATGTTAAAAATATTGTAAAAAATCATTTTTACTATGTTTATTATAATAATTAGTTACTCTTTTGTCAACACTTTTCCTTCGACTTTTTTTGACAAATTTATGCCATAAATTTAATTATAAATTTGCTTCCATTTCCAACAGTAGATTCAGCTGTTATATATCCATTTGCATTAGTAATTATAGACTTTGATAAAGCCAAACCAATCCCTGCGCTCTCACCTAAAGAATTTTTAGATTTATAAAATCTTTCAAAAATATGCGGTAAATCCTCTTCTGAAATTCCCTTTCCAAAATCTTTAATTTCCAATTTTGTGTATATCTTATTTTGAATACAATTAATTTCTATTTTAGAATTTTCATAAGAATATTCTATAGCATTTTTTAAAATATTAGTTATTGCTTCAACTTGCCATTTTTTATCACAATTAATTTTAATATCTTCACTCCCAAAACATAAAATTTCAATATTTTTTAAATCTGCTAAAACAGAAACATTTTTAATTGCCTCTTCTAAAATATCTTTTATATAAACTTCCTTTGAAATAAATTTTACAGAATTTGCATCTAATCTTGATAATTTTAATAAAGATTCAACTAAAAAACTAATATTTATAGTTTCTCTTCTAATATCTTTTATAAACTCTTGCTTTAAATTTTCACTCATATTTTTATCATATATTAAATTATCTAACATAATATTCATAGAAGTCAAAGGAGTTCTAAGTTGATGAGAAATATCAGATAAAGAATCTTTTAATAATATCTTATCTTTAAGAGAATTTTCAGCAAATTCTTTTAGCATAACTGTTGTCTTATATACTTCATTTTTTAATATTGAAAGTTCGCCTTCTTTATTATCATCAATATCTAATTTATAATTTTTATTATTAATTTCCTCAATGTATCTTGTAATTTCTGATATTTTTTTATCTTTATTTTTATTATATCTTAAAAAAACTATTAAAACTATAATGCTTAAAAACACAATAATTAAAATATTTAATATAGAAAAATTAAAAAATAAATTATCATTTTGCAAAACTATAGAATCATTAGATAAATTAATTCCATATTCTTTTAAAATATCATTTTTAGCATTATCATTTGAGTTTAAAACCTCAATAATTTCTTGCTTACTAATTTCAGGATATTCACTTAAAACTTTATTTATAATACTATTTATTTTCATATTAAAATTTTCAGTATATTTTCTATATTCAAAAATATAAAAAAATTCAAATAAAACAACAGCTATAATAATTATATCAATAATTATAAATACCGTTTTCTTTAATTCCGGACTATTTTTCATCAAATTACCTCTTTAATTTATATCAATTCTATATCCTATACCTTTGACAGTTTTAATAATATCATTATTTTCTAATTTTTCTCTAATTCTTTTTAAATAAACTGTAACAGTATTATCATTAACATCATTTCCAGTCCACTCCCAAATTTTGTCTATAATATCACTTCTTGTTACAACTTTATTTAAATTAGAAAAAAGTAAACTTAATATTTTAATTTCTAAGCTTGTTAAATTTATTTCCTTTCCGTTTTTAAACACACACATCTTTCCAAAATCAAATTCAATATCTTTAACATTAATTATAGAATTTTTATTTCCTTTTGCTAAAATTTTATTAATTCTTGCAATAACTTCTCTTACTCTAAACGGTTTTATAATATAATCATCAGCTCCAAGCTCTAAACCTCTAACAATAGTATCCTCATCATCTTTTGCGGTTAAAAATATTGTTGGAATTTTTTTTAGCTTTATTTCTTGTTTATATAAATCAAAACCATTTCCATCAGGAAGAGATATATCTAAAATTACAATATCAGCTAAAGCTTTATTTAAAAAGCAAATTGTATCTTTAACATTTTCTTTATGAATAACTTCAAATCCACTTTGATTTAATGAATAAATCAAGCCTTTTGCTAAAATTAAATTATCTTCAACTAATAAAATTTTCATAAAATCTCTTCCCTTATTTTATTTTTAAATATTTTCATTTCTAATTGTTTCAATAATATTTTGTTTATTAATCTTTTTAATAGAATATCTCATAATACTCAAAACTAGAATATAAACTGCAACAATAGAAATTATAATTGGAACTAATGGAACTTTAAAGTCCATCAAAACCTGACCTTGAACAAGTCTATCATACATTAAATATGAAAGAATAGTTCCTAAAGGTACTGAAATTATAAGAGCCTTAGTTCCATAGAAAAAGCTTTCTAATCTTACCATTCTATTAAATTCTTTTTTAGTCATACCAATACTTTTTAAACTTGCAAATTCTCTTGATCTTAAATTCATATTTGTAGTTAAAGTATTAAAAATACTTGTTATTCCAATTAAACTAATTACAATTATAAATCCATATAAGAATATTCCAATTAAAGTATATAATGATTTAACACTCTTATAATTAGAATTTACATTATTTACATCACTTATTTCATAGTCTACAAGCATATTGTAAATTTCATCTTCTATTTTATCAGCATCTTGAACATTCATATATAGACTAAAATAATCACTATATTGTAACTCATTTAAATATTCATCACTTACAATTAAATATGGTTTGTAATTAATTGTATTAGTTCCAAGAGGCACTTCATCTGTTACTTTACAAATTTCTATATTAACTCTTTTTTGACTTTCATTTCCTTCTAAATTTAAAACCTCTCCTATTATATCATCTCCTGCTTTAAAATCAAACCAATTTATCTCTTTTTTTACATAATAGCCTTTTTCTTCATCGTAAATATCAATATACGCATTATTTAAAAGCACAGCTTTATCACTTACTTCTTGAGGATCTAATCCTAATTTTTTAACATATTCTTCAAAAGAATTTTTATCTAAAATTAAAGTTGAAAGTTCGTTTTGATATTCTTCTTCTCCTTCTGGTAAACTTCTTTGATATAATTCAATATAATCATTAGAAAATTTTGGATCATCGATTTTTATTATAGAATCATTTACTATGCTATACTCATTTATACCATCTAAAGAAGTTATCTCATCAATCTTTTCATTTATTGATTCATCATTTTGTGTCAAATTATAACTAACAGATAAATTATAATTATACATATTAAGTTCAGAGTCAATAGAACTAAAAACTAAATCCATAAAAGATGTAAGAGATATAAAAATAGTAACACTTACTACAATACTAATAACAGTTGTACGATATTTCTTCTTACTTCTTTTTAAATTTTTATAAGAAATCTCTCCACCAATTCCAAATATCTTTGAAACTATTTTTGGAACTTTTAATTTTTTTGCTTTTAATTTTATATTTTCCCCATTTGTAATAGCTTGTATTGGAGATACTTTACTTGCTTTTCTACTGCTACTTCTTGCAGATAAAAATATAGTAATAAATCCAAGTAAAACAGAAAGTACAATTATTAAATATGAAAAACTAAATACTAAATCAAAAGCCATAAAATCCTTAATTAGTGCATTACTAATTTTAATTAAAATATATGAAGCAAGAACTCCTAAAACAATTCCAAGTGGAATTCCAATTAAACCTAATACAAAAGCTTCATAATAAACATTTTTCTTAATCTGTTTTTTAGTTGCTCCAATACTTGCAAGCATTCCATATTGTTTTATTTTTTCAGTTATTGAAATATCAAAACTATTTTTTATGCAGAAAATTGAAGTAAAAATAATAATTACAATTACTATTCCTGAAGCAGAGATTAGAGCATTAATTGTTTGATTATTACTAATTCCAGTTTCTAAAGTTATTAAATACGAATTAATTCCGAAATCATATTTTGCAGTATTTTCAACTTCAGTTATTGCTTGTGAAGTTTTATCAAAATCATAATCATCACTATTAGGCTCATATGCGGTTTTAAATAAATTGTCATCTACACCTAAAATATTTGCGGTTACATTTAAATAATCCCTTAAACCATCTTTAGTATAACGAACATATACATCAAAATTTCCATTTTCTAATTTATTTGGATCTAAATAAGTAATTGCAGTATACCCGGGAGCTGAATAAGGTTCAATATTTGTGCCTGGCCTTTCCATTATTCCAACTACTGTATACTCTTTTAAATTGGTATTAACTAGTTTTTCTGTTTCTAATAATTCATAATTTTGATTTAAAACAAATCCTTCATCTTCTCTTTGACCGAGATTTAAGTCAATTTTATCTCCAAGCTTAATTTCTAATCTACCATTTGTATTTAAATGATTTGGAATAACAATCTCATTTTCATTCTCAGGGAGTCTACCCTCTATTAATCTAACACCTAAATCTTCCATAGAATCTTTAGTATAAGCTCTTACATAGACATAAGGCTTATATTCATTTTTTATTCCATCTAATTTACTATATCCAAGATTTTTAGATAAAAGCACTTTCGAAACTTTTCTATTTAATGTAAAATCATTTATATTTTTAGAATCAACATCTCTAAAAACAACATGAAAATTACCTTTTGCATATATTTCATATTCAATTAAACTTGCTCGCGCGCTCATAAACATAGTTCCAACAGCAGTAATTAATGCAACTGAAAGCATTATTCCAATTATAGTTACAATGGTTCTTTTTTTATTTAATTTTAAATTTTTAATTGTAAACTTTTTTAATAAATCCATTAGCAATCACCTACAATCTTGCCATCTTCAATCTTTATAATTCTATCAGCAACTTTTGCAATTTCCATATTATGAGTAATCATGATTATAGTTTGTTTATAATCTCTATTTGATTTTTTTAAAAGTTCTACAATCTCTTCACTTGCCTTAGAATCTAAATTTCCTGTTGGCTCATCTGCTAAAATAATTGCAGGATTTGTTATCATTGCTCTACCAATAGATGTTCTTTGCTGCTGTCCACCTGATAATTGATTTGGTAAATGATTTTTTCTATTTTCTAATCCTAAAATTTTTAAAAGTTCATCTAATTTTTCTTTGTTTACTTCTCTATTATCAAGTTTTAAAGGAAGCATAATGTTTTCTTCCACATTTAAAATTGGAATTAAATTATAAAATTGATAAATAAGTCCAACCTGCCTTCTTCTAAAAATCGCCAAATTGTCATCATTAAAATTATAAATATCTTTTCCATCAATAAAAACTTTTCCGAGAAGTTGGTCTATCAACTCCACCCATTAAATGTAAAAGAGTAGATTTACCACTTCCAGAGGCTCCAACTATTGCAACAAATTCTCCTTTTTGAACTGAAAAAGAAACATCATCTAAAGCTTTTACAATATTGTCACCTTTTCCATAGGTCTTACATAAATTCTCTACTTTTAAAATTTCCATAATTTTTCCTTTCTTTAAAATTAATTTCTATAAAGTTATAAAAGAATTATCTTAAACTTAACTTTTTATTTACAAGACTATTATAATACATTTTAAGTGACAACTAAGTGACTTTATAAAAAATTAATAATTTTTAATATACTTGTTTTGCATTTGAATATATTTTTTCTAATTTTTCATCTGGATAATATTTATCAAAAAATTCATCTATATATCCTCTAGCCGGAATATTTTTTCTTCTTTCTAATTGTCTAGCTCCTGCTAATCCTGATATTGTTATATCAAAAGTTATAAATATTACTAAAAAAGTAGTTATAAGTTTAAAATGGGTTTTACTATAAAATATATTTAATTTATTTATTAATGGAAGTATAAATTTAACAAATAAAACTCCACCTGTTCCCCAATATAAACAATGAAGTAAACTTGTTCTTCCATTTAAATTAAAAATTAAATCACTATAATCCCATGAAATTGTTCCAAATAATACTTCTTGAAAAAATGAAAAAAGATATTCTACAATTCCACCTAATAACATTGATATAAAAAATATTTTTATATAGTTTTTGTGTTTAATATTTGAAATAACTAAATAATATATAACAAGACCCACTCCATAAACTTGAATAAATGGTCCGAATAAAAGGCCCTGCCTTGATACAAAATGTCCATTTTGAACTAAACCTACAATCATTTCAATAATATAACCAATAATGCTTCCAATTAAAAAAATCCAAAATAATTTAATTATTTTTTGCAAATTTTCTTTTTTTGAAATTTTTTTATTTGGGATTTCTACTAAATTATTTAAATTAGATTCCATAATTTAAGCTTCCCCCAATCATTATTAATTCTTTATTATATTATTATAATAACATAATAAAGTGACTAATAAATGACTTTAAGGAAAGCTTAATTTAAGTTTAATTTATTATTAATAATTTTATTTAATTTATCTATTTTTTTATTGCATTTTTACTTAAAAATTAATTTTTCTTCACTTTTTCTGATATATTTTTCTTTATTTCTTCTATTTCTTTTTTAGTTAATCCTGTACAAATAATTTTAACCATCTTGTTAGTTCTTCTCCTAAATCTTGATATCGTTTCAACTTAGGTATTTCTATAATATAAAATTCCAAATATGGTGTCAATACTATTTTGTGATTTTTTTCATCTGAACTATACCCAAAAAAGTAGAGTTCAAAAAATGGACTTTTTTAATTTTATTTAACTATAATATATTCAATACTCCAATTGTCTTTTCTTCTATAATCAGGATCCAAATTTAAAAGCCAATTTTGTGCATTTTCAGAAGAAACATAATATTTACAAATTGATATACCACAATCTAATAATATATTAGTTAAATCCGTTATATCAGCTGTTTCAACAAAAGCATTTCCAAAATCAATTTTAGACATTTTATTATGACCGCAATTCCAAAAAAGAATTTTTCATATTTCTAGCATTCGAAGTATTAAATTTATCTCCTAAATTTAAAGTCTCTAAATTCATATATCCACATCTTGCAAATATTGCTGCCATATTTGTTACATTACTTGTATCAAATTTATCTCCTAAATTTAAATCTACCATTGCCGTATATCCACAATCGCAAAACATATGGTACATCGTAGTAACATTTGATGTATCAAAATTATTACCTAAATCTAAATCTGTCAAAGAAAAATAACCACAAGCCTGGAACATTGATGTCATATTTGTAACATTAGAAGTATCGAAACTATCTCCTAAATCCAAATTACTCATTAAATTATATCCACAAGAAGCAAACATTGATTGCATATCAGTAACATTTGAAGTATCAAAATTATTACCTAAGTCTAGTGTAATCATTGAAGTATATCCACATCTTGCAAACATTCCTTCCGTAATAACTGCATTTGAAGTATAAAAACTTTCGCCTAAATCAAAATCTGTCATTGAATAATATCCAAAATCACAAAATGCGTTAAACATATTTTCTGCTTTACTTGCATTTAATCCTGATAAATTAATTGTATATTCTGGTAAACTTTCATTATATCCACAATATTGAAATAATCCACTTGAATTTTTAGGCATGTAAATTTCTCCATCTGCAACTATTGTTAAATCATAGCCATTAGTTTCATTTCCTGTAGCATAACACATTACTGTACCATCTTTTAATTCTGATACATCCCAACTTATATTATAATTACTTGGAGCCACATTTGTTGTATCAAATACTATACTTTTTATATATTTTCTTGCTATTCCATCATCTGTTAAAAAGCCATCATCAGGAGTTGAATTTGCATCATTTAATTCTAGTAGTAAAGGTCCATTATTTGCTAAAGTATTTGCCTGATATTCTTTTATTTCTAGTTTTCCATTGCTATATGCAGTAACTACTTTTGTTCCTGCCTTAAAAACTAATGTCCCATAATTTGTTTTCCTTACTGCATCTATTTCTAATTCATCTAATAAATATTCACTTAAACTTCTAGTTTCAGTTCCAGCATATACTCCAGTTTGATATGCTGCTACTGATAATTGAATCTCTTCTAAAATTTTTTCTTCTTCTGTTCTATCAGCTGAGTTTATTGCTTGATTTAATATTCCATTTTCTCCGCATAATAGCTGATATTGTTACTCCTGCTAATATTAATAATACTATTATTGTGATTATAAGCGCGATTAGTGTTATTCCTGAATTTAAACTTAAAATATCAGTTTTTAAATTGTTTTTAAAATTTTTTCTAAAATCTTTTTCAATATTATTTTTGAAAATTTTTTGAGTAAAATAATTTTCCTCTTTAAATTTTTTTCCTTGAAATTTTTGATTAAAACTTTTTTCTTCATTTTTAAGTTTTATTAAATCTTCTTCATGATTAAAAAATTTTTTGAACTTTTTTGATTTAAAATTTGTTAAAAATTCACTTAAACCATTTATAAGTGTGTGTGTGTGTGTGTACAGCCACAAGGTTTTCACGGCTTGCTAATTTCAAATTTCTCTTCTGTCTATTCATGCTTTTCCTCCCTATCATTTTAATTTTATTTTTTTAATTTTCATTGGTTGTATAACCAATCTTATTAAGATTATAACTTTAATATTTTTAATTGTAAATAGTTTTGAAAAATTATTTTAAGCTTATTCAATAAATTTATAAATAAAAAAATCCCTTAAAAGAAAACTTAAACTTTTAAACTTAGTTTTCTCTTAAAAGATTCTTTTTATTCTAAACATAAAATTGTTTTAAAAAATTTACTAATTTTTCTTCACTTTTTCTGATATATTTTTCTTTATTTCTTCTATTTCTTTTTTAGTTAAACCTGTACAAATAATTACACTATTAATATCAATCCCTTGCTCTATCATTTTTTTAGCTATTTCTATTTTTTCGCTTTTAACTCCTTTTATAATTCCTTGTTCAAGACCTTTTCTAGTTGCATAACTTAATCTTAATCTCTCATCTACTACTGCTCCTTGCCTTCTTAAGGCATACCATGAATTTATTTCATCTTGTTTTAATTTTTCTAATTCTTCATTTGCTTTTTTTACTTCTTCATTTTCATCCATCTCAGCCACCCCCAAACTCTCTGGATTTATTAAAAATTTTACCCATAACAAAAGTTTTTGATTTTTACTATCATTTTTATTTTTCTCCAAAAGCTCCTTAGCTTAAAGTATCTAACTATTTGAGTTTAGTTCAAACTCAAAAACCCTTAATAAACTTATCAAATTAACCTGCTTTTTGAACACGTCCCTTAAAGCACGTCCCTTAAAGCATATGATAATTTAAAAATTTTTATATAAAATTATTTATAAATTAGATAGATTTGAATTTAAAGTTTATATTTCATATTTTATACAAATTAATTGCAATTATTTTATCATGCTAAATTAAAAATGTAAATAATTTTATAAAAAAATTCCATGACATTTTACGTCATGATAATAACAAAAGGACCCTGAAGTGTACTGAACCCAAAAAGTTGGACAGTATAAATTAGGCTACTAACTTGGAATGTTCTCTGTACTGAACAGGGGACATTCCTTTTAGTTTGCTCTTAATTCTTTTGTTATTATAATATTCTATATATTCAATTATATCTTTTTCTAATTCTTCTATATTTTTGTATTCTTTTTCTTTTATATAATAAAGTTCTGACTTTAATATTCCAAAAAAATTCTCTGCGCAAGCATTATCTAAACAATTTCCTTTCCTAGACATACTTTGTCTTATTCCTTTTTGCTCTAATAAATATTGGTATTGTTTCATCTGATATTGCCAACCTTGATCTGAATGTAATATTAAATTTGTTTTATCTGGTATTTTCTTAAATGCTTTTTCCAACATATCTTCCACTTGATGAAATATAGGATGTCTAGACAAATTAAAACTTATCACCTCGCCATTAAATAAATCTACAATTGGAGATAGATAAAGCTTATCATTATTAACTTTAAATTCCGTTACATCTGTAACCCACTTTTGATTTGGTTTATCTGCTTTAAAGTTTCTATTTAATAAATTATCTGCTATTTTTCCTATTGTTCCTTGATATGAATTATATTTTCTTTTTGGTCTTTGAATACTTTGTAATCTCATTATTTTCATAAGTCTTGCAACTGTCTTATGATTTATTATATAGCCACGATTTTTCATTTCTAATGTTATCCTTCTATAACCATAACGTCCTTTATTTTCATGAAATATTGATAAAATTTCATCTTTTTCTGCTTTATATTTATATTCTTTCTTTATATTCTTTAAATGATAATAGAATGTACTTCTTGGTATTTCTGCTAATTTTAATAATTCTCTCAAGCTATATTTATGCCTTAATTCATCAACAACAATTACTTTTTCTTGTTTTCTCGCTTGATTCTTTCCTGAACTAAGGCATTTAATTTTTTTAAGTATTCATTCTCCATTCGAAGCCTTTGATTTTCGGCAATTAAATCTTCTTCAACTTTCTTGTTTAATTTATTCTTTTTTGGTTTAGAACTCATATTTTTTGACCTTCCACGTCGTTCTATATACAAACCTTGTGGTCCTTCCTCATAATATATACGTTCCCATTTACTAACTACATAATCTCCTGCTAAGTTAAAATGAAATGCTGTTTCTTGACATGATAAATGGTTTTTATGCATGTATTCTACCACATTCTGTTTAAAATCTCCACCATAACTTGATTTTTGATTTTTCATTAATCCTGCATATCCATTTTCTTTGTATTTTCTAATCCATCTACGTACAAGTGTAGGTGATACGCAAAAGTATTTACCTGCGGTTTGATATCCAGCATTATTTTCTAAATAATATTTTACAACTTCTAATTTAAATTCACTCGAATATTTACTCATAAAAAATGAACCCTCCTTGTTAAACTTTTTTGTCTAACAATTTGGGTTCACTTCAAAGGATATCCAAAGCCCTTAATTAAATTTATCAAATTAACATGTTTTTCGAACACGTCCCCTAAGACTTGTACTTACATTTTAGGTCAGCATGGCGAATTAATTTCTTTTTTTAAAGTGGAACAAAAGATAAACTGTTTCCTTGTTCCATTTTAGTTTCTACTTATTTTACATTGATAGTTCCCAAACTCCTGTCTCACCATTTTGAGTTGCTGTGACTTCAGATTTTAGAGAAACTAACGGACGGACGCCGGCGCCGTCAAAGTCATAGATGTTGAAGAGCACATAACCACTGCAGCTCACTTCCATCACGCCGCCCGTGTTGCCAGCACTAGGAGACGCCAGCCAATAGCCATAGCAATTACTTAGTACCTCTTGATGTGGGAAGTACAATGTATCTCCATATCCTGTATTTGCATCTTCATCTAAATAATAATATGTCGTTGTAGGTATATCTGTATTCCCTACATAATATCCTATACTATTTGTATTATTACAATATAATGGGGTGTACCCTTTGGCATTATAACTTTCTACCCACATCTCTACTATTGGTCCTCCTATTGCATACTCTCCATAAGTACTATCTACAAATCCTGTCCAATTACTTGTATTCAATAATGTTGATACACATCTTCCATTATCATTTGTGCTATAATCTGTCCATAATGTTTGTCCAAATAATGCTGCACTGCTTGTATCTTGGGCTGTACTTGGTGCTGAATTCCAATATAAACTATAAGTTGAATTTGTTTTCATTCCCGTTCCTGTATTGTTTAAATAACTTGAACTATTTTTTACATAATCTGCTGCTATTATAAAGATGTGCTCTCCATCATTATAAAATATTCTCCAATCATTTGCAGTATTTCCATCTCCATTTAAGTCTATTGGATATTCTACATAATCTCCATAATGACTAGCTTCTGTTACTGTATCTGCAAAACTTTCTTCTTCCTCTACTACTGGTGGTTCTTCTTCATCTGGGTTTTCTGGCTCCTCTACCTCTCCACCGCCAGAACCTTCGCTACTTGCTTCATGTTCTCCGATATATAACTTGCAAATCTTCATCTATATAAAAATGTAAATCATTATAATAAAAAGTTCCTGTTGGCAAGCTATTTCCTATTCCACTTGTATCAATTCCTAAATTATTTGATAAATTTTCTTTTAATTTATCTATATGAAATCTGCCAGAATCATCATAACTTCCTACCACTTCTAAAGCTATTTTTTCTCTAGCATCTTCTATTTCTGCTTTATCTGCTGCATTCGTAGCTTGTTTTAAAATTCCATTATTGCCAACAAGTGCTGATATTGAAACTCCTGCTAAGATAAGTAAGATTATAATTGTTACAATTAGTGCAACAAGCGTTACTCCTGAGTTAAAACTTAAAAACTCTTTTTTAAAATTATCTAAACTACCACTTATCTTTCGTCTCATTTTTTAAATCCCTATTCCTTTCCTTAATTAATTACTATTTGTATATTGGTTATATGACCAATTTTACTTAAATTATAACTATAAAATTTTTAATTGTAAATACTTATAAAAACTTTTTATAAAAAATATTTTTAAAAACTTTATTCTAATTTTAAAATATACAGTAGCTTTTATTTTTGTAGTTGCTTATTTTAAAGTACATAGTAGCTTTTAATTTTGTAGTTACTTACTTTAAAGTACTAAAGTAGCTTTTAAGGGTTTATATTTTTTAAAAGGATAAGCAAAACTTGTGTGGGGACCAGCGAGCTAGAAAATGTTATCTTGAGGGTTTCAAAAACCATCAAGATTACATTTTCTTCGAAGTAGGGATTTTGCCCTTTTAAAAAATATAAACCCTTAAAAGCGGATTCACTCTTCTAAATAAAATATATGCAACCAAAAAGCGGTCTCACACATCTAAATTAATTAATTTATAAAATAAACAAAAAAATCCCTTAAGAGAAAACTAATTTTTAAATCTAGTTTTCTCTTAAGAGAACATTTTTATACATTTTTCTAAAAATCTAAAGCTCAAATTGAGAATTGTAAAGCTCCGCATATGCTCCATTTTTTGCAATCAATTCCTCATGATTTCCTTGTTCTATAATATTTCCTTCCTTCATAACTAAAATCAAATCCGCATTTTTTATAGTAGAAAGCCTATGAGCAATAATAAATGAAGTTCTGCCTTCTGTTAATTTATCCATTGCGTCTTGAACAAGCTCCTCAGTTCTTGTATCAACATTTGAAGTTGCCTCATCTAAGATTAAAAATGGCGAATCTTTTATCATACCTCTTGCAATAGTTAAAAGCTGTCTTTGACCACTTGAAATACTATCATTTTCAGAAATTATTGAATCATATCCATGAGGAAGAGTTTTTATAAAATGATCTAACCCTATTTCTTTGCAAACTTCTTTTACATTATCAAGTGAAACTCTTTCTTTATTGTAAACAATATTTTCTTTAACACTTCCTTCAAAAACCCAAGTATCTTGAAGTACCATTGTAAATAAATCATGAATATTTTCTCTTGTTAATTCTTTGGTTGAAACTCCATCAATTTTGATATCTCCAGAATTTATATCATAAAATTTCATAAGTAAATTTACCATTGTAGTTTTTCCGTGCACCAGTTGGACCAACAATTGCAATCTTTTGACCAGGTTTTGCAGAAGCAGAAAAATCTTTTATTGTTGGTTTGTCACTATCCTCATATTGAAATACTACATGATTAAATTCAATATTTCCTTTTACTTTATCTTTATTTAAAGATTTTTTAATATTTTCTTGAGATGGCATCTCTTTTTCATCTAAAAATTCAAAAACCCTTTCAGAAGCTGCAGCTGTTGATTGAAGCATTGTCATACCTTGCGCTATTTGTGATAAAGGAGAAGTAAATAATCTTACATATGTCATAAAAGCAACTATAACACCAAATGAAATTGTTCCATTCATTGTTAAAAGTGCTCCCACAATACATACTGCAACATATCCAAAGTTTCCTATAAAAGTCATAAGTGGCTGCATTAAACCTGATAAGAATTGACTTCTGCTATTTGCAACATAAACTTTTTTATTTAATTCATCAAACTTTTTATCTACTTCTTTTTTACCATTATATGCTTTAACAACATTTAATGATGAATAAACTTCTTCAATTTGACCATTCAAATTTCCAAGCTCTGTTTGACGAGCTAAGAAATATTTTTGTGATCTCTTTAATATAAATGACATTCCAACAAAACCAAGTAAGCTAGCTAAAATTGCTGTTATTGCCATTATCCAATTTGTTATAAACATCATTATAATAGTTCCTAAGAATAAAACAATGCTACTTACTAAACTTGCTAATGATTGGTTCATACTTTGAGCAATTAAATCAACATCATTTGTAACTCTTGATAAAATATCACCTGTTTGATGTTTATCAAAGTATTTTAAAGGTAATTTATTTATTTTAACTGAAATTCTATTTCTTAAACTTCTTGCAAAATTATTTGCAACATGTGTCATTAATATTGATTCTGCAAAGCTACATAATGCACTAAATAAATATAGACCTACTAAAAATAAACATATTATTTTTATTTTATCTACATCCATAAATGGTTTAACAACATCTTGGACTGATTCTGGCATTTCATCTATTTTTTGATATAGTTCGTTAACATCTATGTTTTCACTACTTAAATCCATAGTACTTAATATATCCATAAATTTAATCTGATCATCTGATGAAATAGTAGTCCCATCAATTTCTATATCTTCTATATATCCTTTAGAATAATTTGTAGAAACAGTAGTAGCAAGATATTGAAGATTATCAGACTTTACAACTAAACCTTTCGAAATTTCATCAGTTAAATCAGACAATCTATTAGGAGCAAGTATTGATAGAATAGAACTTAAAACAGCTGCAATAAGTCCAATTATAACTAAAACTTTAAATGGCTTTAACTCTTTAATAAGTCTTTTTATTGCTAATTTAAAATCTTTTGCCTTTTCTCCAGTTCCGCCATGCATTCTTCCAAAACCATGTCTATTATGATTTTTAAAACTTTTATTTTCTTCCATAAATACTTAAAAACCTCCTTTCTACCCTTCTAATCCTAATTCTTTTTTAGATAATTGCGATAAAGCAATTTGTCTGTATACATCACAATTTTCTAATAATTCTTTGTGTGTTCCAATTCCTACTACTTCTCCATCATTTAAAACTATAATTTTATCTGCATTCATAATAGTTCCAATTCTTTGAGCAACTATTAATGAAGTAGCATTTTTTGTATACTTTTTTAATTCTTTTCTTAAAATGCTATCTGTTTTATAATCTAATGCTGAAAAGCTATCATCAAAAATATAAATTTCTGGGTCTCTTGCTATTGCCCTAGCTATTGCTAATCTTTGTTTTTGACCACCAGATAAATTAGTTCCACCACTTGCAACATATGAATCATACTTATCATCCATTTTTTCAACAAATTCGGTTGCTTGAGCTATTTTTATAGCTTCTTTTATTTTTTCTTCTGAGGTTTTGCCTTTTCCATTATCTCCATAAGAAACATTAGATTTAATAGTTCCATCAAACATTACAGCTTTTTGAGGAACATAACCTAATTTATTATGCAAAAATTCTTGCTTATATTCCTTTACATTTACTCCGTCTACTAAAACTTCTCCTTCAGTTGCATCATAAAATCTTGGAACTAAATTTATAAGGGTTGATTTTCCAGAACCTGTTGAACCAATAAATGCAACTGTTTCTCCTCTATTTGCTTTAAAAGAAATGTTTTTTAATAAATATTCTTCTGCATCAGGATATTTAAATGAAACATTTTTAAATTCTACTGTCCCTACTTCATTATTTACATCTTTATCAATATTTCCATCTTTTATTGTAATATCTGTATCTAAAACTTCATTTATACGATTTGCAGAAACTTGAGCTCTTGGAAACATCATAAATATCATAGCAAGCATTAAAAATGCCATTATGACTTGCATTGCATAAGAGCTAAATACAACCATATTACTAAATATTCCTATTTTATCAACCATCATAGCATCTTTTATTAAAAATGTACCTATAAAATATATAGATAAAGTTAAACCATACATCACCAAATACATAACGGGTTGTAAAACAGCAAAAGTTTTTTGATTAAATAATTGTTGATTTGTTAAATTATCGTTTGCCTCTTTAAATTTTTCTTCTTGATAATCTTCTGCATTAAAAGCTCTTACAACACGTATACCTGTTAAGTTCTCACGAGTTACGCTATTTAATTTATCTGTTAATTTTTGAACACGTTTAAATCTTGGTAAAACTATAATAATTAAAATTGCAATTACTGTTAATAAAATTCCAACGGCTACTGCTGTTGCTACGCTCCACTGCCAACCTTTATTTAAAATTTTAGTAATAGCCCAAATAGCAGTTATAGGCGCCTTTAATAATAACTGAAGTCCCATTGACATAAGCATTTGAATTTGAGTAATATCATTTGTAGTTCTAGTTATCAAACTACTTGTTGAAAAACCTTTAACCTCTTGAATAGCCAAATCTTCAACTTTACTAAATAGTTTTTTCCTAATAGTCATTGAAAATTTTGAAGCTAATTTTGAAACTAAATAACCAGTTATGATAGCAGCTGTTAAGCTTCCAAATGCGCATAAAAGCATATACCCACCATTTTTTAGTATTTCTACCATTTGACTTCCTTCTGTTTGAACAAGACGAGTTATTTCAGACATATAATCAGGAAGTTTAAGTTCTAACCAAACCTGTGATACGACTAAAATTACAATTAATAACATAATAAGCCAATCTTTTTTCTCTAAGTATTTTAATAATTTAACCATAAAATTTCTTTCCTTTCTTAATAATTTTATTTTTAATCCCCTAAACTATAAACTATATAAATTTCATATATTTTTTAAGTATTTGTTTTTAAATTTAATGTCATCTTTTCTAAAACATTATTAAAAACTTTTAACTCTTCATCTGAAATTCCTTTAAGAACTGTATTTTCAATATGTTCAATATATTCTTTTCCTTTATAATACCTATCTAAAGCCTTATTTGATAAAGTAATTTTTTTAACTCTTGTATCTTTATCATCTATTGTTCTTTCAATAAAACCATTTTTTTCCATTGTTCCAAGTATTCCAGAAATTGTTGCTCTTCTTAAATTTAAAGCTCTTTCTAAATCTTTTTGATATACATCTTCATTAATATGTTCTAAAATATAATGTACAATTTCTAATTGACTTCTACTTGGCATATTTTCTAATTTTGTATTAAAATTTAAAATATCAAATTTACTAGTTAGATTTCTAACAACTAATTTATCAATAGCTTTTAATTTGTAAAGTATACTTTCTTCTTTTAAAATATTATTTTTTTCCATGTTTTTTACTAACATTTCCTTTCTTTTTATATTATAAATTTCAAAACTAATAAGGTTTTATGAATTTTATATAGTATTAATATAAATTAAGAAATATAATTTATTAATTATTAAATAAAAAATGTGTACATATTCTCTAAGCTTACTTTTAAAAATAAATATAATTAATTTCAAAGATTTGTTAGCAGCCTAACATTTAATAGTATACTACGATAAAAAAAGATTGTCAATACCCTAACAATCTTTTTTTGATAATTTTAAAAAGCAAAAGCACCTTTGGAGTTCATTCCAAAGGCGCTTCGCTAACCCGGTTAGCCCAGAGGTTAATAAATACTAATTAATTTTTTTAGGTTCCTCATTTCCACACAGCAGTTCTGCAATATGAACATAAGTATTGGTTACTTTTTCCCAAAGTTCATCTGAAAGAACAGGAATATCCTGTTCCTCATCACCTGTAAAGCCAACTTCTGAAAATGCATCTCTTACGATTTGCTTGTCCATACTTACAATTTTTCCTGTTTCATTGTAAATCTCTTTGGAGGCAAAACGGCTTGAATCCGGGGTTCCAACTTCATCGCCAAGACAGATATTTCCATCTCTGTCAAGACCAAATTCGAACTTGGTATCAATAAAGAGTATGCCCTTTTCATCACATTTCTTGGAAAGTTCTTCAAAAGCTGTTTTGCTTAACTTATAGATAGCTTTTACATAAAATTCCGCTTCCATATAAGTTAAAGCAAATTCGAAGTATTTCCACCAGCCATCAGTATCAAAATCCATACTTTTTACAGCATAGTGTTCTGCACTCCTTGTGATATCAAATACTTCTTCTGCAAAATAACGGTCATTGCAGCAGATTTCATTGATATCAACATCTGCAAAAATATTCATTCCAGAATCATAAAGCCAGTCAGCAACTATCTTAATAGCTTCTGAAAACTTCACTGGTTCATCATGCCCCTCTTCTGCCTTTGTAGTTGGAGTAAGAACTGGAGTTTCAAGTTTATCATCTTTCTTTAAGTTTTTTGGAAAAGTTATTCCGCAATAACTTTCTCCTTTAGAGTAAGCCTTCCATGCAGAACCCGTTATATAACCACGAACTATAAATTCCAGCGGGAACATTTGAAGTTTCTTTGACACAGCTAACCGATCAAAATCTTTTTCATCAAATCCCGCTAGCGTATATACCTGGTCTTCCGGTATTGGCAGATCAAGTAAATCTGTCATGATACCTTTTTCTTCCAAAAAAGCTTTGTTGCTTTGAGAAATAAGATTAAGCATTTCCCCTTTACGAGCAACATTTTCTTTAACTACTCTGTCAAAAACAGAAAGTCGATTGCTTGTTTCAAAAATCATAAAGTTTGATGCATAAATATTACGCACTTTTCCACTTTTGATTTTTGCAAAAGCACATTCTGCACTACTTGGCGCAGCTTGATGAGCAGTATTTAAGCCAAAAATTCTTTTACCATTTTCAGTTAAAAAACTGCAAAAAACTTTTTGTTCCATTTGACTCAGCCATTCTGGCCGGAATGATGTTTTTGGGCTCATAAAATACCCTCCTTAAAAATATTAGTATTTACTCTCACATTTATACCTAAAAACTGAAAGGTACTAAATAAAAGAGCATGGTTTAAATTATATCACACAAAAGCACTAAAAACAAGGAATTTTTTATATCAAAAAAATCTTTAAGTAATTTAATTAAAAATACTTAAAGATTTTTTTGATTTTTTATTTCTCTATTCTATATTTTTCTTTAGGACTATATGAAGTATGTAAAAGTTTATGAGCTAAATGCCCACCTGGCTTGCCTAAATAATCTTCATAAATTTTCTTTAAAATTGGATTTTCATGTGATTTTCTAATTTTGCTTTTTTCATCAATTGTATAAAGTGCAGCAGCTCTTTTTCCTCTTATATCTATAGTAGCTCTTTCTTTAGATGTTCTAATAGGCTGACCTCCGCCCATTACACATCCACCAGGGCATGCCATAATTTCAACAAACTGATAATCTGCTTTTCCTGATTTTATTTCTTCCATAATTGTTCTAGCATTTTTTAAACCAGATGCAACAACAACTTTAACTTCTTTTCCATTTAAATTAACACTTGCTCTTTTTATTCCTTCACCACCACGAACATCTTCATAATCTAATTTCTCAAAACTATTGCCAGTTACTTTTTCTGCAACTGTACGAAGTGCAGCTTCCATAACTCCACCTGTTGTTCCAAAAATTGCAGCAGCTCCTGTTGCTTCTCCCATTGGATCATCAAATTCTGAATCTTCTAAAGTTTTAAAATTAATATGAGCTTGTTTTATCATCCTTGCAAGTTCTCTAGTTGTAATTACAGCGTCAACATCATCTAAACCTACTCCTTGTTCATCATCTCTTGTTCTCTCATACTTTTTAGCAATACAAGGCATTACAGAAACTACAAAAATATTATTTGGATCAATATTATTTTTCTTAGCATAATATGATTTTATAATTGCTCCAAACATTTGATGTGGAGATTTACAAGTTGATAAATTTGGTATTAATTCTGGGTAATTAAGTTCTAAAAATCTTACCCATCCTGGACTACATGACGTAATCATTGGAAGAGTTCCACCATTTGTAAATCTATCTATAAATTCTGTTGCTTCTTCCATAATTGTAAAATCTGCACCTGTATTTGTATCAAAAACCTTATCAAATCCTAAATGTTTTAAACTAGAAACCATTTTTCCTTTTACATTAGTTCCTATTTCCATTCCAAATTCTTCACCTAAAGCCACTCTAACTGCTGGAGCAGTTTGTGCAACAATATATTTTGTAGGATCTTCTAAGGCTTTCCAAACAGCTGCTGTTCCATCTTTTTCTCTTAGAGCTCCAACAGGACAAGATTCTATACATTGACCACAAAATGTACAATTAACATCATTTAAACTCATATCTTTATATGTAGAAATAGTTGATGAAAAACCTCTTTCAGTACAATCAATTGCACCTATACCTTGAACATTTTTACATGTAGCAACACATCTTCTACATAATATACATTTATTAAAATCTCTAACAATAGCTGGAGATTTATCATCAATCTCATGTCTATTTCTTTCACCTTTATATTTTATATCATTTACATAAAATTCTTCTGCTAATTTTTGTAATTCACATGTTCCATTTCTAGTACATGTTAAACAATCTCTATCATGGTTAGATAAAATTAAGTCTAAAACTGTTCTTCTTGCTTCAATAACTGCTGGTGTATTAGTTCTTACAACCATGCCTTCTTCAACTTTTTGAATACATGAAGTTGCAAAGCCACGTCTACCTTCAACTTCAACTATACACATTCTGCAATCTCCAAATTCATTTATATCTTTTAAAAAGCATAAAGTAGGAATATCAATACTAGCTTTTCGTGCTGCTTCTAAAATAGTTGTTCCTTCTTCTACTTCAACTTTTTTTCCATTTATAGTTAGACTAATCATTTTAAGCCTCCTTTTTATTAATTTTATTTAAGAATTACTAACACAATATAACTCAATTTAAATGCTGTGTACAACTAATTTAAAAATTCTAGAATATTGTACTCACTCCCTGCTAGGACGAGAAATGGTGTATCGTGCATTTTTGCGACCGAGGATACCCATGAGGCGTACTTTCTGTACGTCGATTGGGTTCCGACAGAGCGAAAATGTGCGAGACGCCGTTTCTCGTTCTAGCCTCTAATAGCGTGGAATGGGCACTTACTAATACACGTTCCGCATTTGATGCATTTTTCCTGGTCTATCACATGAGTTTGCTTAATCTCACCTGAAATTGCATCAACAGGGCAATTTCTTTTACATAGACCGCAACCTTTACATAATTCAGGATCAATTGTTACTTTCATTAGCGCTTTACATTCTCCTGCTTTACATTCTTTATGATCTATATGTTCTCTATATTCTTCCCTAAAATATTTTATTGTACTTAAAACAGGGTTCGGAGCTGTTTGACCAAGTCCACAAACAGAAGCTTTTTGAATATTTACGCACAATCTTTCTAGTTTTTCAATATCTCCTTCTTCACCTTTTCCTTCTGTAATTCTTTCTAATATTTCTAAAAGCCTTTTAGTTCCTATCCTACAAGGAGTACACTTTCCACATGACTCATCAACTGTAAAACCTAAGTAAAATTTTGCTAAGTTTACCATACATTTTGAATCATCCATTATAATTAGACCACCAGACCCCATCATTGAACCTATTGCTTTTAACGATTCATAATCAATCGGTGTATCTAAATGTTCTTCTGTTATGCAGCCTCCAGAAGGTCCACCAGTTTGAGCTGCTTTAAATTTTCTACCATTTGGAATTCCACCACCTATATCAAAAACAATTTCTCTTAAAGTAACTCCCATTGGAACTTCTACTAATCCTATATTATTTACATTTCCACCTAAAGCAAAAACCTTAGTTCCTTTTGAATTTTCAGTTCCAATACTTGAATACCATTCAGCACCATTTAAAATTATTTTTGTAATATTTGCATAAGTTTCAACATTATTTATTAATGTTGGTTTTCCAAATAAACCTTCATTTGCAGGATATGGTGGTTTTAATCTTGGCTGACCGACGTCTACCTTCAATAGATTCTAAAAGCGCAGTTTCTTCCCCACAAACAAAAGCTCCAGCTCCTAATCTTACTTCACATTCAAAATCAAATCCACTATTCCAAATATTTTTTCCTAAAATTCCATATTCTTTTGCCTGATCAATAGCTTTTTGAAATCTTTGAACTGCTATTGGATATTCAGCTCTAACATAAATATATCCATGATTTGCACCTATTGCAAATCCTGCTATCATCATTGCTTCTAGCACACAGTGTGGATCTCCTTCTAAAATACTTCTATCCATAAAAGCTCCTGGATCTCCTTCGTCTGCATTACATACTACATATTTTTGAGAACCTTTTGCTTGTTTTGTTAAAGCCCATTTTTTACCAGTAGGAAATCCTGCTCCTCCACGACCCCTTAAGCCAGAATTTGAAACAACTTCAATTACTTCATCAGGTGTCATGTTAAATAATACTTTTTCTAAAGCTTTATATCCATCAAACGCTATGTATTCATCTATATTTTCTGGATCAATTACACCACAATTTTTAAGTGCAATCCTTTTTTGCTTTTTATAAAAATTAAGCTCATCTAATTTTTTTACTACGGTATTATCAACATCTTTACATAAAAGACGTTCTACTACTTCTCCATTTTGAATATGCTTTTCAATTATTTCTTCGCAATCTTCGGGTTTAACCATAGCATAAAAAATATCTTCAGGTCTTATAATTACAATTGGACCTTTTGCACATAAACCAAAGCAACCTGTTTGAATTACTCTAACATTTTCAATATTTTTCTCTTTTAAAATTTTTCTAAAAGTATCTATAATTAAAGGAGATTTAGAAGATGTACATCCAGTTCCATGACATACTAAAATATGTTTTTCTCTTGTTTTAGCTTCTATATTTACTCTTAAATCTAACTCTTTTCTTTTAGATTCTCTTATTTTTTTAATTTCATCTAAAGTTTTCATTTATAGCTCCTTTCTATTCTTAAATCTTAAAACCAAATTTAATTTTCCGAAATGTATTTATCTAAAACTTCATCCATCATTTTTACTGTAGCTTTTCCATAGACTTCTCCATTTACTGTAAAAACTGGTGCTAAACCGCAAGCTCCTATACATCTTGTAGCTTCTAATGAAAATTTTCCATCTTTTGTTGTCTCACCAATATCTATTTTTAATCTTTCTTTTGCTCTATCTAAAATTTTTTCTGAACCTTTTACGAAACAAGCTGTTCCTAAGCAAACAGCAATATGATATTTACCCTTTGGTTTTAAAGTAAATCTTGAATAAAAAGTAACAACACCATAAATTTCTGCCATTGGTATTGACAAATACTCTGAAATCGCCTTTTGAGCAGAATCGGGAACATAGCCATAATGTTCCTGAACTTCATTTAAAATCTGAATTAAATTATCTTTTTCTTGTTTATACTTATTTAAAATTTCTTCCATATCTGGATCATTTTTACATCCAGAACATCCACAGCACTTTTCATTTTCTCCCATTTTTACCTCCAATTTTTAATTTATAAAATACTACGCATTTTACTATAAATTATATTAAATATCTTATAAGTATTTTACCATTTTGTCAACTAAAATTTATGGAAAAAAATAAAATTTTTGACTATTATTTTTATTTGTAAAAAACATTAATATAATAAAAATAAAACCCCCTCGCTTACTTCTCAGCGAGAGGGACAACTCTTTACAAGTTGTTTTCGGAGTATGGGACCTTATGCCGTTACCGCTGATTCAACAACTTTGATATTATTAACCTTTGCTGTATAATCCTTATCAAAAAAGTAAACTCCTTGATTTTCATCATGAGAAAGCATAAAATACTTTCTCCAAAGGATCATATAACATTCATGATTAGAGCCTTCCTTTATGGTAAAACCATCTCTATCATGAAGTTTAGCCTTTAAACCAGTAATTGCTTCACCAGCCCCTGGATTATATCGTTCATTGGCATTGTTCATTCTCCGAACAATATCAACCAACTCACCAAAATCCTTCATTTTCGAAAAACTTACAAAAAACTGTCCCATTTTGCATTACCTCCTATTCTAAGTATTAATTCCTTGGGAACATATTTAATTATACTATTATAAAAATATTATGTCAAATTAAACTCATCTACAAAATTCGACATTTAATATTAATTTTTATAAATTCTAATACCAACTTCTATAATCCATTACATGTCCGCCTATTATTTCTCCTGTTGAACTATCTACAAAATAGCTATATTTACCTTCTGTATATCTTTTTCTTATATCATCTCCAAAATTATCTTCATAAGTTATTACTACAACCCATGCATATCTTATCCTTTCATCAACAGAGTAATATTCTTTTTCTTCAGCATTGCTTGCTTCTTTTTCTTTATAATATTTATCAATATCAGAAATTCTTTCATATGCATCAGAATTCATTTTTACAATCATAAGCTTAGTTTCTACTTTTTCAATCTTTTCACTAGTAATTTTTTTATCTTGTTCTAATGCTATTTTCATAGCTTCATCTTGTGTAATAACTATCTCATTATTATCAAAATTTAAATTTTCAACTCTAAAATAGTCTAAATTTTTATTTTTTGATTCAATAGCTAGCATTATACTTTGATAAGGGTTAAATACATCTCCATATTTTTTACTGTAAGTAATATCAATTTTGAATCCACTGCCATCTCCACTTCCTTCATTATTATTAACCCAAACCTTTGTAATTTCATATTCTCCTTCTTTAAACCCAAATAATTTATAATATTTATTAGCTTCTTCTATTGCTTCTTCTTTTGTGATTTCAATATTTCTATCCTGTATTTCCAAATTATTATTCCAAAAATCATAAAATTCTCCCGTTAATCCATTTATACTAATCTCAAAATTTTCATCTGTAAAAAAAGTATAAACTATTCTATTTGAAGTATAGTCTTTATTTTCTTCATAATTTGTAATATTGTAACTAAATCCAATTTTTTGCAAAATCTCTATAGCTTTAGTTTTAGCTTCTTCCAAACTTATATTTTGTGATTTTACTTCTTCTGTTATCTCATTTGAAATCTCTATTTTTTGAGGTGTTTTCCATATTTTTTCTACAACTTTACTTCCCGCAAAAACAACTCCAGAAAATAATATTAACATACATGCAGCAATTCCTAAATTTTTAAATATAATTTTTTCTCCTTTTTTCATAGCGTTTTCCTCTTTCTTAATTTCAGATATAGCTATTTTTAATTTTAATTTTTCTTTTATATCTTCATTCATATTTAAAAATCTCCTTTCTTTAATTCATGTTTTATCTTTTTTCTAATTCTATATAATCTCGTTTTTACATTCATTTCAGAAAGCTTTAATTCTTTAGCTATATCTTTAATTGATTTTCTCTCATAATAAAATAATTTCACAATTTTAATATCAATATCTTTTAATTTATTTATTTTTTTCAATAATTCGTTTATTTCTTCTCTTTCTTGCAAATAAATATCTATAGAATTAAACTCCATTAAATATTCACACTTACTTATATCTATACCATAATGTAACTTTTTTAATTTCTCTTTTACTAAATTTTTAGCTATTCCAGCTAAGTAAGCATTTAATAATTCAATATGATAATTATCTTTATACCTTTTCCATAAAACAAAAAATGTATCTAAAATAATTTCTTCTTTATCTTCTTTAGATAATTTATCTCCAATCATATTTTGAATTACAGTCCTCAAATATGGAGTATAATCATCAATAATTCTATCCATATCAATTTTTTCATTTAATATATATTTGTCCATTTCTTTACCTTTAAGCATATTTTAAACTCCTAAATATAAGATATCTTACATTTTTATAGTAGCAAAAATTATAAAAAAGTTACATATTTTTATAATATTTTTTACATAACAAAAAATTCCACCAATATTATAGTGGAATTTTTACTTTTATAATTATTATTAAACTTTAAAATCGATTGCCAAATTATATTTAAATTCTTCTCTAAATTAAATATTCTTCATTATATTTCTTTAACAATTTCAATAGCAATATTCAAGCATTCTTTTAATATAAAACTTCTATCTTCTTTTAAAGTTCTTATATTCCAAGATTCTCCAGCAAGTGTATCATCTGAATATAAAAACTGATAAGCATTAATATTTCGTGAATTTGCAACAGCCATGATAGATGCACATTCCATCTCTACAACTTTGCAACCACTTTCTATTCTTTTTTTTATTTTATTTCTGGTTTCTTTATATAAAGCATCAGTAGTCCATGTTTTGACTAATTCATAATTAATATTTTTCTTCCTAAAAATTTCTTCTAATCGTGTTGCTGTTTTTACTTTTACAAAATCTGATACTGGCATATAATGGTAGCTTGTTCCCTCATCTCTGTATGCCTCTGTTGGTATAATAAATGCTCCCTTTTTTATATCTGAAGTAAGTTCTCCACAAGATCCAAAAAATATGAAATTCTCAACTCCTCTAGCATGAATTTCTTCCATCATTGAAGTTGTTGCTGGACCTCCAACTAAAGTTCTATATAAAGCAACACTTTCTTTACCAATTTGAGTCTTATATATTTTTATGTCCTCTCCGCATACATTAATCTCACTATATTCTTGAAATTCTTTTTTATTTTTTACAAAATCTATTAATTCTTTTTTAAAGCATACGATTGCAGTCTTTGGAAGTCTTTTTTGTCCTTTAGTTAAAATATCGGCCCTAACAACTTCTTCACTCTCATCATAAGAATCTATTAAACTCATATATCCTCCTTACAAAGAAAACAGCTTGTATATGACTTACAAGCTGTTTTTTCTGGTGGCTTCAAGTGGAATCGAACCACTGACACGAGGATTTTCAGTCCTCTGCTCTACCAACTGAGCTATGAAGCCATTATTTAATTTTTTATTTAAAAATATCTAGCAAGCTATAATTCAAGCTAGATATTTTTAAGTGGCGACCTGGAACGGGCTCGAACCGTCGACCTCCGCCGTGACAGGGCGGCATTCTAACCAACTGAACTACCAGGCCATAGTTAAAATTTAAATGGTGGTCGCTATAGGGTTCGAACCTATGACCTCCTGCTTGTAAGGCAGATGCTCTCCCAGCTGAGCTAAGCGACCATTTTCAATTTGTTTTATCTCTTCAACGAGATTTATTTTAACATAATGAATTTTGTTTGTCAACATTTTTTTTAAATTTTTCAAAATTTTAAATACTAATTTTAAATTTTCTTACAACCTTAAGCTTTTTAAGACTTTATTTTTTTCACAAAAAACATGCTAGCAAAATATACTAAAAATATCTGCTAGCATGCTTTAATAATATGTAGCCATATTATTAATTAAAATTCAAGTTCTAAAAAGCCTGCTGGTATACTTATGAAACCTGCAAGAATGAAAAAATCTATCGCTGGTTTATGAGTAACAAATACCTCTAAGCTCTTTAGGCGTGGAAGCACTTTTTTAAGTTCTTGAATAACTCTAATTTTTACATCAAAATTATTTTCGAACATTGCCCACTCATCTAATTTATATATCCCATTCCCACATGAAAAAGTTTTAACATAACCTAAAATCTTACCATCATTTTCAATCATGAAAATTTGGTGATTATTCATATCTTCTTCAAACCTTTTCAACGTGTAATTTTGATATTCCTCCATAATTTCTCTTAAATCTTCAAAAGAATCAGATTTTAGCTGTAAAATTTGAGGCATATCTGGATCTTTATAAATCGGATGATAGTACATCCACTGGTACCGAAATTCCTTATCTTCATAAAGTTCTCGGTAAACTTCAAAATCTTTTAGTTCTGCTTTCCGCAAAATCATAACTAATCTCTCCCTTCCGGTTTTTATACTTAAATATTATAACAATATTTTATTTTTATGTCAACCTGACATATCCTATTGTTTTTGCAAAAAGCCAATTTTGTGAAAATTTTACAAAACAATTTTATTGTGCTATAATTTATATAGATTTGGAGGTAAGGATAGATACTTATCACAAATTTGCTCTTCTATTCCTGAATAGAAGTAGTCAAAATACTAGTCAAATTTGAATTATGGAATTCGGGAAAATCTATAAGTTAGGAGGATTTTAATGGAAGAGATGCTTTAAGACCTAAAACGTTGGTTTAAGTTTACGTTTTAGGTCTTATATTTTTATTTTGAAATAATATCACATATTAAATTACTAATTTCTGTTGGATTTTCAACTGATAACCCTTCTATTAATCTTGCTTCTGCATATAAAATTTTTGTATAATTTTTAAGCTCATCTTTATTTTCCTTATATAGATTTTTTATTTTCTCAGCTATAGGATGATCTTTATTAATTTCTAATACCATTTGTGCTTTAATATTATTATCATTTGGCATATTGTTTAAAACTTTTTCCATTTGAGCAGAAACAACACCTTCATTACTTAAGCAAACTGGATGATTTTTTAATCTATTTGTAAATTTAACATCTTGAACTTCATTTCCTATTGTTTCTTTCATAAAATTAAGCATTTCTTTATTTTCATCATTTTCTTTTTTTAGATTGTCTTTATCTTCTTTATTGCTTAAATCAACATTTTCAGCACAAATATTTACAAATTTCTTTTCATTATATTCCATTAAAACTTGAATAACAAATTCATCAATATTTTCTGTTAAATATAATATCTCATATCCTTTATCTTTTACGCCTTCTACTTGTGGTAACATATCTATTTTATCAATGCTTTCTCCACTAGCATAATAAATATCTTTTTGCTCTTCTTTCATTCTAGTCACATATTCGTCTAAAGTTACTAATTTCTTTTCTGTACTTGAGTAAAACATAAGTAAATCTTTTAATACATCTTTATTTGCACCAAAATCGTTATAAGCTCCAAATTTTAATTGTGTTCCAAAAATAGAGAAAAATTTTTCATAAGTTTCACGATTATTTTTAAGCATATTTAATAATTCTGATTTGATTTTTTTCTCCAAATTTTTCTCAATAACTCTTAGTTGTCTATCATGTTGCAACATCTCTCTTGAAATATTTAAAGATAAATCTGGACTATCTACTAAACCTTTTACAAAACTAAAATAATCAGGAATTAAATCAGCACATTTATCCATTATTAAAACGCCATTTGAATATAACTGCAATCCTTTTTCATATTCTTTTGTATAATAATCATATGGCAAATGTGATGGAATATAAAGAATTGCATTATAACTTATTCCACCTTCAATTGATGTATGAATCACTTTTAATGGATCTTGAAAATCGTAAAATTTTTCTTTATAAAAATTATTATAATCTTCGTCTTTTATTTCAGATTTTTTCTTTTTCCATAGTGGTACCATACTGTTTAAAGTTTCTATTTCAGTATAAGTTTCATATTCTTTTTTATCAGAATCTTCATTGTTCTCTTTCAATCTACTTTTTTTAACTTCCATTTGAATTGGATAACGAATATAATCTGAATATTTTTTTACTAAAGATGTTAGCTTATATTCATCTAAAAATTCACTATATTTTTCATCTTCTGTATCTTCTTTTAATTTTAAAGTAATAGTAGTGCCCCAACTATCTTTTTCTGATTTTTCTATAGTATAACCTTCTGCTCCTTTTGAATTCCAAGTATATGCTTCATCTGAGGCATAAGCTCTGCTGCAAACTGTAACCTCACTTGCAACCATAAAAGCTGAATAAAATCCAACTCCAAATTGACCAATAATATCAATATCTTCTTTTTTATCATTTTCATCTTTAAAAGCTAAAGATCCACTTTTTGCTATTGTTCCCAAATTTTTTTCTAATTCTTCTTCTGTCATACCACAACCATTATCAGAAATTGTAAGAGTTCTTTCATCTTTATTTGGTTTAATTTCAATTTTTAAATCTTCTCTGTTTACTTTTACGTCTTTTTCTGTTAATGAACGATAATATAATTTATCAATTGCATCACTTCCGTTTGAAATTAACTCTCTTAAAAATATTTCTTTATTTGTGTAAATAGAATTAATCATTAAATCTAACAATCTTTTTGATTCTGCCTTAAAAGCTTTTGTTTTCATATTTTTAATACCTCCTTAAAATATAAAATTATATTTTTTTATCATATTTAAAATTCTTGTAAAATAATTTTTAACACTTTAGGAATTATATAACTTATTTTTAGCAAAGTCAATAGTAGATTGCTAATTTTTAATATAAAAGTTCTTATTTTAATATTATAAATTCAATAATCTTAATAATATAAATATATAACAATTAAAAAGAACTGCGCCTTTTATAAAAAGCACAGTTCTTTTTGAAGTAAGACTTCAATATCGTTGTTTGTGGGGTGTTATGAATTATTTTCTTAAAAACTCCAAAATTACATCTTTTAAAGCAATTAACAAGATAACTACAGAAAGAATAGTAAATAAAATCGCATGTCTATTTCCAAAGACCTTGTATATTGCAACAAGAATCAAAAATGCTATCGAACATTTTGAAGCTACTTTCTGAGTCAAGGAACTTCTCCAATTTAAATTGTCAAAAATTCCTAGTCTTGCAAGACAAACCGTTACTGCAAATATAATCAATACAGTAACTACTACTGAAATTGTAGAATGAATTGGATGAAAAATCCATCCATTATCAAACCACAAAAGCACAAGCACTGCTACTACAGCAATTGCCCGAATAGGAGCTTTAACAGCATCCGCCAAAAATTCATTGCGTCGTTAAATCCATTAATTTCTTTCATTGTCGTTCCTCCTATTTCTTTAAAGTATCTTTAATATCATACCAAACTCTTGTTGCTTTCTTATTCTTCTCTCTTAGTCTTTCCGGTACATTCTTCATATAGCAGACAAACCACACAATAAGAGCAATTATATCTACAACCGACAAAATCTGCCGTACTTGTACCAAGCAACATGCCAAAATTGTTATAGCAATCCAAAATACTACTATAAAAGCTTTTCCTATAGTTACCTGAAGAAATGCATTTACTGCTCCTTCTTTCCGTAGTTCATCATAAATCATTGCACAAGCAAAGATTAAGAAAACTACTTGGCATATCCCCAAATACCAAATATTCATTTTCCAACACCCTTTCTACCCTACAAGTGCAGCGGTTTTTAATAAATTTTGCTCCCACAAACATAATTTTATTATAATATATTTAAATTTTAGTGTCAAAAAAATTAATTTATTTTAATTATTAGGTAAAATTTCAAATATCTCTCCAGCTTTTGTTATAGCTACAACACTATTATAACCGCTATCATTTGGTTTAGAAACTGAAACTTGTTCAAATTTTTCAAGATTATCTAAACCTGAAATAGTTTTTGCAACAAAATTTCCTGTTTTATATCCTTCTTCTATATCAACTCCTCTTACTGTTCCATCTTCTTGAATTAAAAATACTAAAGGATAATCCCAATCTTGACCTACTTCTCCCATAAATATTTCTTTTACATTACCTGCATTTTCAACATTATATTCTTTTTCATATTCTACTAAAGAATCACCAATTAAATAATCATTTAACTCAGTTTCGCTTAGCAAAATAGTTACTTTTCCATTATTTTCTTCTATATTTATACTATCAGCAAAAATTTTTTCTGTTTCAAAACTTGTATAGTATAAATCATAATCTTCTTTATCAACTATTGAAATTCTATAAATTGTACTATTTCCATAAGCATCATCATTTTCATTATTTAAAGTATTATTATTTTCATTTAAATCACTCAAATTTTCTTTAGAATTTTCATTTTCAGATAATGTAGTTTTATTTTCTTCTTGTTGATTAGAATTTTTGTTATTATTAACTATAAAAAATGCCGCTACTGCTGCAATTATTACTACAATTAATAATAAAATTAAACCTTTTTTCATATCGTATCCCTTCTTTCTTAAAATATTTTTTTAAATAATATCATAAGCAATTTTTTTATTCAATATATAAAAAAGAGAAATCTTTAAAAAACTTAAAAATTTCTCTTTTAACAGATTTATAATTTACCTTTCTAAAATTTTCTTTAAAAATTTTCCTGTATAAGATTTTTCATTTTTTGCAACTTGTTCTGGAGTTCCTATTGCTATTACTTGTCCGCCATTTTCTCCGCCTTCAGGACCTAAGTCTATTATGTGGTCAGCAGTTTTTATTAAATCTAAATTATGTTCTATAACTATTATAGTATTTCCAGTATCAACTAATCTTTGTAAAATATCTATTAATCTATTTACATCATCTATATGTAAACCTGTTGTTGGTTCATCTAAAATATAAAGCGTTTTTCCAGTTGGTCTTTTAGAAAGTTCTGTTGCAAGTTTAACTCTTTGAGCTTCTCCACCTGATAATGTAGTTGATGGTTGACCAAGTTTAATATATCCTAATCCAACATCTTTTAAAGTTTGAATTTTATTTTTTATTTTTGGAATATTTGCAAAAAAGTCCATTGCCTCTTCTACTGTCATATCTAAAACGTCTGAAACTGTTTTATCTTTATATTTAACTTCTAAAGTTTCTCTATTATATCTTTTTCCATTACAAACTTCACATGGTACATAGATATCTGGCAAAAAGTTCATTCCAATTTTAATTACACCATCACCTTGGCAAGCTTCACATCTACCACCTTCAACATTAAAACTAAATCTACCTTTTGAATAACCTCTCATTTTAGCTTCATTAGTTCCAGCAAAGATTTCACGTATTGTATCAAAAACTCCTGTATATGTTGCAGGATTTGAACGTGGAGTTCTACCTATTGGAGATTGATCAATATTTATAATTTTATCTATATTTTTAACTCCAAGAATCTTTTCACATTTTCCCGGCTTTTCATTTGAACGATTTAAAGTTCTTGCCAAATATTTATATAAAATTTCATTTACTAATGTTGATTTACCAGATCCAGAAACTCCTGTAACACAATTAAATACACCTAAAGGGAATTTTACATTTATATTTTTTAAATTATGTTCAGTAGCTCCTTTTATTTCTATACTCATTCCATTTGATTTTCTTCTTTGCTTTGGAACCTTAACTGACATTCTGCCACTTAAATATTTTGCAGTTATAGAATCTGGAACATCTTTTATTTCTTCAGCAGTTCCGCTGAGCCATAACTTTTCCACCATGAACTCCTGCTCCGCGGTCCAATATCAATAATTTGATCTGCTGCATACATAGTATCTTCATCATGTTCTACAACTATAACAGTATTGCCATAATCTCTTAATTTTTTTAATGTTTCTATTAATTTTTCATTATCTCTTTGGTGAAGTCCAATACTAGGTTCATCTAAAATATACATAACTCCAGACAATCCTGAACCAATTTGAGTAGCTAACCTAATTCTTTGAGCTTCTCCTCCTGATAATGTTCCTGCTGGTCTTGACAAAGTTAAATAATCTAGACCTACATCTATTAAAAATTGCAATCTTTTACTTAGCTCTTTAAAAATCATATCGGCAATCATTCTATCTTTTCTACTTAATTCTAAACTCTCTAAGTAAGATTTTATATTTTTAATTGGCATATCTGTCAATTCTTTTATATTTTTACTTCCAACTCTTACAGCTAAAACTTCTTTCTTTAATCTTGCACCATTACAAACATAACATGGACTTTCACTCATATACATTTCATAAAATTCTCTCATTGCTTGAGACTTTGTTTCTCTATATCTTCTATCTAGGGCTGGAATAACACCCTCAAAGCTTTGAGTAAACTTTCTAGTTCCACTGCTACTATGATATTCAAAATCAATTTGGTCATCACCTGTACCATAAAGGATTTTCTCTAAAAACTCTCTTGGTAATTTTTTTATTGGCTTATTTTTAATATCAACTCCATAATGTTTTCCAATGCTTTCAAAGTACATTTTAGCCATCGTATCGCCTTTTTTCATTGTACTTGCACCAAAAGCTTTAACACCATCATATAAAGTTTTTGTTTTATCTGGAATAATTAGATCTTCATCCATTTTCATAAGATATCCAATACCTGTACATTCCGGACAAGCACCATATGGATTATTAAACGAAAACATTCTAGGAGTTAACTCTTCAAAACTAATTCCGCAATCAGGACATGCATATTTTGTACTAAATAGCTTTTCTTCTTTATTTGGAATACTTACTTTTACTAAACTTTCAGAATGTTTTAAAGCAGTTTCGATAGATTCTGTTAGTCTATTTGTTATTCCTTCTTTTATAATTAATCTATCAACTAAAATATCTATATTATGTTTTTTATTTTTATCTAATTTTATTTCATCTTCAAACTCATAAAGTTCTCCATCAATATAACATCTAACAAAGCCCTCTTTTTGAATATTTTGCAATAACTTTGTATGTTCTCCTTTTTGTCCTCTTACAACAGGAGATAAAATTTGAATTCTAGTTCCTTCTTCTAATTCCATAATATTATCTACTATTTGGTCTATTGTTTGTTTTTCAATTTTTCTACCACAATTTGGACAATATGGTACACCAATTCTAGCATATAAAAGTCTAATATAATCATAAATTTCTGTAACAGTTCCAACTGTAGAACGAGGATTTTTAGATGTTGTTTTTTGATCAATTGAAATTGCAGGAGATAAGCCTTCAATACTTTCAACATCAGGTTTTTCCATTATTCCTAAGAATTGTCTTGCATAAGAAGATAAGCTTTCTACATATCTTCTTTGACCTTCTGCATATAAAGTATCAAAAGCTAGTGATGATTTTCCAGAACCTGAAAGTCCTGTAATAACAACTAATTTATCTTTTGGAATAGTAATATTAATATTTTTTAGGTTATGCTCTCGAGCACCTTTTATAACAATATTATCCATTTTAAAATTGCCCCCTATTTAATTATTTTAACTTTTAACAAATAATTTTTATAGCGGGAAAATTATATCACGTAATTTTTATTTTGTAAATACTTTTACAAACATTTTTTTGGTAAAATAAAAATAGATAAAATATCTCTAATTTATCTATTTTTTGATTTAATTTATTTTTTAAAAATCCTTTTAAAAAAATTTAATATCTTACTAAAAATGTTATTATTAACTTTTATAATTTCTGTATTAGTCTCTTCTTTATAATCATTTGGATTTATAGTTTCTATTTTAACTGTTGTATAATTTTTAAAAATATTATCTACGTTATATTTCTCTTTTAATTCCTCTTGTTTTTTTATATAATTTTGTTTAAATTTATTTGTTAAAGCTTCTTTTTCTTCTGGAGAAGCCCAATATTTTAAGTTAATCATCTCAATAATAGCAATGGTATCTCTTTTTAAACCCTGATTTGTTATTTTTTTACATGGATTTATATTCTTTACATAGTTTAAATCTCTTTGGGTTTTAAAAAAATTTAATAACTTAGCAGGAATCTTATCGATAAATTCTATATCTAGTAAATTCAAAAATTCATAAACCTCTGAATATGTTTGCCTTTTTTCTATTGTTATATTCATTCAATATATTCTCCTTCTACACCATTTATAACATTAATATTTTTTATATTATCAAAAATATTATTTTTATATTTACAATTATTAATTTTTATTTTTGCATTTAATGCTAAATTTAAAATTATTTTTGATTCATTATCATTAAAATTCATATTTTTAAATTCTATTTCATTAACTAACATATTTATATAACTATTTTCAAAATCTGTACAATTATTTAAAATTATTTTCTCACAATTAATTTTTACTTTATTTAAATTGCAATTTTCTATAACTACATTTTTAAAATTAATATTTATATTATATATTTTTTGACAATTTACTAATAGAATACTTTTTCCTTTTATATCACACTTATCTTTAATATCAGTATACAAAAAAGCATAATCTTCTAAATTAAATAAATTTTTTATAATATTTATATTATCTTTATTTAAAATGAATTTCGAAATTTCTAACTTTTTTAAATTTGGAAATTTTTTTAAATCTTCTAAACTATTGGATATAAAATTATTTCCCATATCAAATGCAGATATATTAATTTTTTCTACTAATTCTAAATCGTCACTTGAAAATTCAAACTTCTTTAGAATACCTTTTAAATATGTATATATATTTTTATTAATAAAATTATTTTTCATCATGAAGTACCTCCGTGTCATGATCTTTAACAAGAACCGCAGCTTTTTGTACATCAACTATTGTTTGTGCTTCTTTTTTTATATCGTCAATACCAATTTGCAAACTTGAAATATCATCTATCATTTTTTTAGAAGATTGAAATTTAAATTCATATCCAAAAAAATCTGCTATTTTCTTTTTATCATAAGTTTCTTTACACTCAAATGGTTTTACTTCCTTTTTTGTATCATAATAACTCTTGTAATTTCTTTTTTCAGAAGATATATAATCAATAACATTTCCATCCACATTACTTGCTCTATGCGTCTTATAAAATTCTTCATCATTTATTAAAAAAAAATCTACTTCTTTTCCTGAACGAATTCTTTCTGCATTCCAAGTTAAATCAACATTATACCATTTTCCACCTATTTTAACTTGATTCCATGCATGATAACTATTTTCAATATTAGGCACATTACCACTAATTATTCTACTATCTATTCCGCAACTCATCTAACATTTTCTTAAATACAAGTGCGTACCCTCTACAAACCAATTTATGCTCAATCAAACCTCCTTTTAAGCTTCTCGCAATATTTTCTCTTCCATCTATATAATTTTCACTACCTACACAACCAGCTTCATCATAAAAAGCCATTTCTCCTATTTTTTTATAAACACTTGCTACTTTTTGAAATTCATCACTTTCTTCTTTGGAAATACTATCAATTATTTGCCTCATAACATCATTTATAGCAGAAATCTCTGCAAGCTCATAATTTTCAACTAAATCCCCTTCTATTTGTAATATAAAATTGTCACTTCTATGAAAATTCTTACAAAAATTTTCATCAAGTACTAAAGGAGAACTTACTATAAAATTTACATCTCCAAATTTTTCTAATATATCAGGTGAAACTGGTTCTTTTCCAACATAATAAATTCTTTTACTATGCTCTAAAGAACTAGAATCTTCCATAAAATAATCAAATTCAGATAATTTTTTTAATTCTTCCATACTTGTAATTACAATTTTATTTAAATAACTATATAAAGGAGTATCAAAATAATTTTTACCATCTATTCTTTTTAAATGAGTTAAATTAAGAAATTTATGTAAATCTTCATCATCTATTATTAAGCCTTCTTCTGTGGAATTTCCAAACAAACTTCCAAACAAGTCACCTAGTTCTTGATTTCCGTTATTAGAATATGTTAAATCATTATTTTCTTTAAAATCAATACGTAAATCTTCTAAATTTTCCAAAGATGTTATAATTTGAATTAATCCTTTATTAGATACAAATGAGCCTGTTATAGATAATTCTTTTAAATCTTTAAAATTTTTTAATTCCGTTAAATCTGTTTGTGGGTTTATTTTATTATAATCTATAAAAAAAGATTCTATATTATGAGTAATATTAAGAGTTCTTAAATCATTTAATTTAACACTATCTAAAGATAATTTTTTCAAATTAAATAAATTAGACAAATCTATCCCTTCTGCTGTTCCACCATACAAATTTAATTCTTCAATAGGCATTTTATCAAAAGAAATACTTGAATTAGCACCATAAATTGACACTTTTTTTATATCCAAATCTTCCACAAGTTTATTTAAAAGCAAATTACATTCTTTTGGAAAATCATTTAAAAATCGATCAAAATATAATTTTATTCCTGATGATTTTAAGTTATTAATATTAGAAAGATCAAAAGTAAACTCATTATTTTCTTTAATATATTCCATAACAGATTTGTCTTTTATAATATTTCGCGAATCACACAAAATAAGTTGCAATATTTCCATTGTATAATTTTTATTTAATCTTCTATTTACTTCTTGTAAAGTTCTTTCTGAACATTTAAAATTATTTAACCTTAAAACTTTTCCTAATTCACTATTATTAAATTCATCTAAAAATTCTTGCGTAACCATATTTTTCTCCATAACACTATATATATTTTATTATATCAATAAATTTATGTTTATTCACTAATCTATTCTAAATGTAATATAAATGAATTAAAAATGTAACAAAGTCCTGTTTTTTCTATAACAAGGCTTTGCTAATATTTTTAAATTTTTTCTGATTTTATTTTACTAATAAAATCTTCTAAGCTCATTGCACCAATGTCTCCATCACTTCTTGAACGTACACCTACTTGATTTTGTTCTACTTCTTTATCTCCTATAATTAGCATGTATGGAATCTTTTGAAGCTGAGCTTCTCTTATTTTATACCCTATTTTTTCTGATCTATCATCTATTTCTACTCTTAAATTCTCACTCGCTAATTTTGAAACTACTTTTTTAGCATATTCAATATGTCTATCTGCAATGCTTAAAACCTTTACTTGAACTGGAGAAAGCCATAATGGAAGAGCTCCTTTTGTTTCTTCTAATAAAAATGATATAAATCTATCTGATGTTCCTAAAATTGCCCTATGGATAACAACAGGTCTATGTTTTGCCCCATCTTCTCCAATATATTCAAGTTCAAACCTTTCTGGAAGAGCAAAATCTAATTGACATGTTGGAATTGTAACATCATGGTTTAAAGCTGTTTTTATTTGTATATCAATCTTTGGTCCATAAAAAGCTGCTTCTCCTTTTGCTTCATAAAAATCAATATTTAATTCTTTTAAAATTGCTCTTAATTGACTTTCTGCTGTTTCCCACATTTCGTCATTATCAATATATTTCTCTTTATTTTCTTTATCTCTTAAAGATAATCTATATTTAAAACAATCTGGAGAAAATCCAAAATCTTTTTGATATACTTCTTGAATTAGTTTTAAAACATTTCCAACTTCTTCTTTAATTTGATCAGGTCTTACAAATAAGTGTGCGTCATTTTGACACATTTGACGAACTCTTTCTAGTCCACAAACGCTTCCACTATCTTCATACCTAAAATCATTTGCAAGCTCACCTATTCTTATTGGTAGCTCTCTATAAGAATGTAACTTATATTTATAAATTAACATATGATGTGGACAATTCATCGGTCTTAAAACTAATTCTTCATTATCCATTTTCATTGCTGGAAACATATCATCTTTATAATGATCCCAATGCCCACTTGTTTTGTATAAAGAAACATTTGCTAAACTTGGAGTATAAACATGTTTATATCCTAAAGCAATTTCTTTATCTTGAATGTATCTTTCTAATAAACGTCTTATAGTTGCTCCATTTGGTAAATAAAGAGGAAGTCCAGAACCAACTAATTCATGAGTCATAAACAAATCTAAATCTTTTCCAATTTTTCTGTGGTCTCTTTGTTTTGCTTCTTCAAGCATTGCCAAATGTTCTTCTAACTCACTTGCTTTTGGGAAAGACACTCCATAAATTCTTTGTAGCATTTTATTTTTTTCGCTACCTCTCCAATAAGCTCCTGATGTACTTAATAATTTTATTGCTTTTATGCTTCCTGTAGATGGGATATGTGGACCTTTACATAAATCCACAAAATCTCCTTGTTTATAAAAAGAAATTACTTCACCTTCTGGTAAATCATTTATTAATTCTATTTTATAAGGCTCATCTTTTTCTTTCATTAAATTTAATGCTTCTTCTCTTGGAAGCTCAAATCTTTCAAGCTCTAAATCTTCTTTTACTATTTTTTTCATTTCTTCTTCAATGGATTTTAAATCTTCATCTGAAAAAGGTTTTTCTACATCAAAATCATAATAAAAACCACTTTCAATTGAAGGTCCTATAGCTAACTTTGCATTTGGAAATAATTTTTTTACAGCTTGAGCCATAACATGAGAAGTTGTATGCCAAAAAGAATACTCCTCTACTTCCATTGTTTTACCACCATGTAATTTAATCTTAAACATAATATTTTCCTCCTAAAATTTATTATTGAATCTATTATTTAACTCCCATTCATTAATTTTACAGGTTCGTATCCACCCTAAATATTCAAAAAATTTCATAGAAAATCCCATTCCTTTCTTTTCTCAGAGGCACATATATAAAAATATAAATGAAAATAAAATTCTTTCAAACTATTAATAACTTTATTTCTAAAACCTAAACATAAACATTATTTAATATTTTCATTTTTGTTTTATATTAAAACTTTTCCTCAATATTAATAATAATTCACTTTTATATAAAAAACACTCCTTTAGTTTTACCTAAAGGAGTGCTATATAACACGGTTCCATCCTTATTTTTCTTAATTTAAAACTTTTAACGTAAAGTCTGCACGCTACTCTTTCGAATAGAGGCTCCAAGGTAGTTTTTGGGGTATGTTTTCTTAAAATGGCTCTCAGCCTACGACCATTTCTCTCTTATTTATTATTTAAAGCAACCTTTACCTTACTTTTCCTCTTCATTGCCCACTAAAATTATATTTTTATAATACAACTTTTTTAAACTTATGTCAATAGTTATGTTAATTAAATTTTTAAACAAAAATTTTAAAAAAATTTAATTTTTCGACAGATTATGACAAATTTCTACATAAACAATATAGTATAATACTAAAACTCCTTTGCATAAAGGAAATATTTATGAAAGGAGGTGAGCTGTCATGTTCATTAGAATTATACTAAAGATAATAGGCTTAATTGTTGATATTATCTTGGTTATTATCGAGATAAATGAGTATCTACATAAATAGCCAAAAAAATCCCTGTGCTGCCACACAGGGATTTTTAACATGTCCATTAGAATTTATATATATATATTGCTAAAGATTTTAGGCAAATATATATCTATAATTAGTATACTCATAACTAAAAAAAAAGTCAATATTTTTTCTTCGACATTTTTCGACAAATATATTTAATTAGAAATACATAACATTTTATGTTATTAAAGTGAATTAATTTATTTTCCAAAGTGAAAAATATGTGGAAATTTAAACCCGTCCTTTTTCCAAAGCACCTTCCTGCTTTTTGAACGCGTCCCCCGAAACACCTTAATTATTCTGAAATTAAAATTATTCTATATCCGCTTGAATAGGCTGCTCCTCCCCCTGCATTACTAAAAGCAAATATGCCTGTTCTAGAATCATATGAATAATTACATCCTCTACAATAAAAAGGAGTTTCACCAGTTGGAAAATAAGAACAATCAGAATTCCAACTCTGTGCATAACTACCAATATTGGAAGTTTCTAAAACTGAATCTCCATATCCATATACATTTGATAATAAATTTTTATAAATATTATAATTGTTTATAGATGCATCATCAATTAAGTCATTATATGGATATACCATACAATTTCTTGTACTTAATATCTGATATCCATTTACATTTGCTATGCCTGTAGTTCCCATTAACATTCCTGATGAACCACCATCAGAAACTTTTCCATCATTTATTAATTGATTATTTCCATTTGATATATATCCAGATATTCTATCCCATACACCACCACTTAAATCATATATTCCTGTTACATTTCCTGTTGTACTTGCTTTCATTCCATTTGTTGTATTATATGCATATACACTACTTAAATTTGATGTCTGAGTTTCTGATACACTATTTCCGGCTAATCCTGTTACTGCCACTTTATATGGACTTTGATCACTTGTATAATAATTATTTATTGTTAATTCTATTTTATTTCTTCCATAAGCACTTTGTGTTAAATAAGCTATTGCTCCCCATTCACTATTTTTCATTTGATGACTGTCTATTTTATTTGAATTTAATCCATAAAAATTGTTAGCTGTATCTATTGCTTGCGATAATACATAGCTATCTCCTATTGATATATTGTTATATGAATATGTTAGTGGCTTAAACACTGGATATGATAGACTTTCATTTAAATATCCACTTTTTGATAAATCCTGTCCTAAAGGATTTGTTTTATAATCATCATAAAAACTTGTATATTTCAAATCCGAATATACTATTTCATCATCTGCATTTGATATATCTGTTGAAAGTACTCCATTATTATCTGTTATAGTATTTGCCTGATATCCAGCTTCATATTTGGCTACCCAAAAGCCACTTACTTCTTCGTCCCATTCTCCATTCATGAAATTATTTGATGTGCCATCTCTAAAAGCTGGATGAACTACATAGTCGTTCATATGATTGTTTACTTCGTTTGTTTCATCTATTGTATAACTATATTCTCTACTTATTCTATTTCCTTCTTCATCTAAATCACTTGTTCCTTGTAAAAATTTAACTGATATTGTCCCTGCTGTTGATGTAAAAAGTCCACTTTCTATTTTATATGCATATCTTGGTATCCATACAAAATATCCTGTTATATTTCCATTTTCATCTTTTGTTACTGCATTTGCCCATTTATTTTGTCCATCTCCTTGACCATTATAATCATACCAGTTATCCCATTCTTCTTCTGAACTATTTTCATTTAATTCTATCTCATTTCCAGATTCATCCCAATAAACAGCTGTCATTCCTTCAAATAACTCTGGGCTATTTACTTTTTTCTCACTATTCCAACTTCCATTTGCAATTGCTTTCCCTTCTATTACTTCTTCATCTGTGTTTATATAAAAATCTATTCCATCTAATGTTATTGTTCCAGTTGGAAGTGATGTTCCTACATTACTTGTATCTATTCCTAAATGATTTTCTAAATTACTTTTTAAACTACCAACATCTAATCTTCCATTACTATCATAACTTCCTACTATCTCCATTGCTATTCTTTCTCTTGCATCTTCTACCTTTGTTCTATCAGCTGAGTTTATTGCTTGATTTAATATTCCATTTTCTCCGCACTAAAGCTGATATTGTTACTCCTGCTAATATTAATAATACTATTATTGTGATTATAAGCGCGATTAGCGTTATTCCTGAATTTAAACTTAAAATATTAGTTTTTAAATTGTTTTTAAAATTATTTTTTAAATCTTCTTTAAAATCTTTTTTGAAATCATTTTTTAAATTTTTTTGATTAAAATAATTTTCCCTTTTAAATTCTTTTTCTTGAAATTTTTGATTAAAACTTTTTTCTTCATTTTTAAATTTTATTTCTTTTTCATGATTAAAAAATTTTTTGAACTTTTTTGATTTAAAATTTGTTAAAAATTCACTTAAACCAATTATAAGTGTGTGTGTGTGTGTGTGTGTGTGTACAGCCGCAAGGCTTTCACGGCTTGCTAATTTTAAATTTTTCTTCTGTCTTTTCATACTTTTCCTCCCTATCATTTTAATTTTATCTTTTTAATTTGTATTGGTTATATGACCAATTTTACTTAAATTATACATATAATATTTTTAATTGTAAATACACTTCAAAAATTTTTGCAAAATATTTTATAATACATGATAACTTTTTAGCAATATCTCACAATTAAGCAAAAAGTAAAAATCCCTTAAAAGAAAACTTTAACTAAATCTAATAATCTTAGTTTTCTCTTAAGAGATTATTTTTATTCTAAAAAAATATTTTAACTGCAAAGTATGCTTCTTAAACCTACATCTATATCTATTTTCCCTATTTTTGAATTATAATCTAGGTCAATAAATTCTTTTAAAATCTTTTCTAACTCTTCTTCTTTAAAATAATTTGCTTGCTTTTTGTATTTGTTTACTAAAAATGTTTGATTTGGTTTTAAACTTAAAGCAGTTGCAACATCTTTTTTTAAATTTAATGCTAATCTGCAAAAATATAGTTTTTTAAAATGATTATAAAGCATTACTAAAATCTTTTGCAAAGGCTCTTTTTGATAAATTAAATTATCTAAAATTTGCATTGCTTCTCCTGTTTTTTTAACTCCTAAATTATCTGTTAAATCAAAAATAACACTGTCCGTTTTCTTTATAGCCAAGTTATCCACATCAATTCTTTCAATAGTTCCGCCAGTTCCTGCATGTTCAATTAATTTTCTAATTTCATTTATTAAAACTTGTAAATTTGTTCCGTGAAACTTCTATTAAATAGGCTAAAACATTTTCATTTACATTTACTTTATATCCATTACAAATTTGCTTTAATCTTTTTACTAACTGCATTTGGCTTAATTCAGTGCATTCACAAACAATACCATTCTTATTTACCGCATCAAAAACATTGTTTTTATCAACTTCTGTTTCATAAAAAATTATATTGACATTTTCATTAATAATATCCATATTTTCATTTATATATTTTGCTATTTTTTCTTGAATTGGACTACCTGCTTTTTTTCTTCCATCTTTTTTAAATAATCCAGAATTTTTTACAATTATAAGTTTTTTATCAAAACCAAAAGCTGGACTTTCAATATTATAAATTAAATCATCTACTAGACTCTCATCAATAATAATATAATTTATTCCTTGTAAAATTTCTCCAAAAATTTTTTTAATTTTCTTTATAGCATTTTCAATTAAAAAAGTCTCATCTCCATAAAAAAGATAAATTGAATGTAAAACTCCACTTTTTAATTCTTTTTCTAATAAATCATAAGTCATATTCTTACCACCATATAAATCAATTTTATGCTAATATTTTATCATATTAAAAATTTTTTTCAACTAAAAATTAATTAGTAGCAAGATATTTTAAAATTGTATTTTCTTTTTGAGAATTTTGTATGCATATTTTCATTTCTTGAATTGCTATAAAAACTCTATTTGCTTTGTATGAATTTTCGTTTAAATATTCTGTATTAGATATTAATTTATCATAAATTTTTTGTGCTTCTTCAATATAATTTAAACCATTTTCAAAATCATCATTTAAACATGAATAAAGACTTTCTAGTAGATATGATTTATATAATTTACTTAAAAATAAATAATGATTTTCAGAATAAACATCTTTTAAATAATTAGGTATTAAATTATACAAATTTTTTAAATTTTCTATAAATAACATTTGATTTTCTTCTTGTATAGATAAATTTACACTATTAACTCTATTTTCATATTCTAAAATTTTATCATGACTTATATTATAACTACTTAAATCTAAAATAATTATACTACTATTATTAGATATATTTTCAAAGTCATTTTGAATACTTAACCAATTTATACTATCATTTTCATAGTATTCTCCTCTTAAATATTTTTCTACTATAGATAAAATTAAATTGTCAATTGACCCTAACTCTGCTTTTATTTTTTCCTGTAATAATCCATTTTGATTCTTAGTATCACAACCTGTAAGTAAAAATAAGCAATTTAATAATAAAATAATAATTAAAAAAATTTTTAAAATTTTCATAAATATTAGCTCCTTTAAATTATGTAAAAAAAATAATTTTAGGTAAATTTTTCAAACAATAGTATTTACATAAAATTAAATTTTTATGAATATAATAAATACAAATTTTATAGAAGGAGCAAAAAATTGAGCAAAATAAATTATTCGGTAAACTTATTTTCTGAATCTAGTTTAAATTTAGAAAATTTTTTAAATTTGTTTTATAAAAGTGATATAAAATTAAATCAAAATTTATCTTATGAAGAATTTTTTGAAAATCCTGTTGATATGATAGAATTAATATCTACCATTATTGATAATAATGAAAAATTTAATATAGGAATTTGGATAAATATTGATAAAAATATTTATATAAATATTACAGAAAATAATTTAGACAAAATAATAAGGTATCTTTTAGAAAGATACCCAAATTAAAATTAATCTTCAGATTTTAAATCTCTATTCATAAGCAAATTAACTGCTTCTTTTGGATTTAAATTATTATATAAGACATTATAAACTGTATCTACAATAGGCATTTCAACATTGTATTTTTTTGATAATTTATAAGCTACATCAATATTATCAACACTTTCAATTACCATACCAATTTGTTTTCGTGCTTCCTCAATAGAATAGCCTTTTCCTATCATTTCTCCTGCTCTTCTATTTCTACTATGAACACTTCCACATGTAACTATTAAATCTCCTAAACCTGTTAAACCATAAAATGTTTTTTCTTTTGCTCCTAAAGCAGTTCCGAAGCCTTACAATTTCAACTAAGCCTCTTGTTGCTAATGCTGCAAAAGTATTATCTCCAAGATTTAAACCTACAGAAATTCCAGCACAAAATGCAATTATATTTTTTAAAGCACCACCTAACTCAACACCTTTAACATCACTTGATGAATAAATTCTCAAAGTATTACTTTTAAAAATTTCAGCAATTTTCTTTTTAACTTCATCATCTTTTGAAGCAATTACTAAAGCTGTAGGAATTCCTATAGAAACTTCTTCTGCATGACTAGGTCCTGATAAAACACCATATTTATTATTTGGCAATTCTTCTTCGATTATTTCATCTAAAGTTTTTAAAGATTCGGATTCAAACCCTTTTGCACACATTATAATAATTTGATTTTCTTTTACAAAATTTTTATAACCTTTTATTGTACTTCTTACAAATTTTGAAGGAGTAACATGCAAAATTATTTCTGCTCCTTCTAAAGCTTCTTTATAATTATTTGTTGCCTTTACATTTTTAGGTATTACTGCATTTGGTAAAAACTTACATTTATGTTCATTATTAATTAAATCTTTTTCATCTTCGGCAAATGACCAAATTGTGACATCTTCTCCTTTGTTTCCTAAATAAATGCTTAAAGCTGACCCCCAACTTCCACTTCCAATTATAGCTATTTTACTCATAACTTAAATATTCCTTTCTTCTAATGTTTAAAACTAATTCTATTTTCAGTTCCTTCATTTAATCTTTTAATATTTGCTCTATGATTAAATAAAATTATTGCTGCCATAATAATTCCAAAAATGGTATACCCTGCACCTTCAGCAATATAATGTTCACTAATAAAAATTGTTAAAACTGGAAATAAAAGTGCTGCCGTTATAGATCCTAAAGAAACCATCCTTGTTAAAATTAAAATTAAAACTCCATAAACTATGCAGATTAATCCTATTTGCCAATTTATCATAAGCAAGATTCCAATACTTGTTGCAACACCTTTTCCTCCTTTAAATTCAAAAAATATTGGAAAAGTATGTCCTAAAACTACAGCTATTGCTGCAATTTGAACACCTATTGCTTGATCTAAATTACCAGTCATTATTTTTGCAATTAATATTGCCAAAACACCTTTTAAAATATCACATATCAAAACAATTAAAGCAGCTTTTTTTCCAACTGTTCTTAGCATATTTGTTGTTCCTGCATTTTTACTTCCCTTTTCTCTTAAATCAAATCCTGCCATTTTTTTACTTATTATAACAGAAAAATTTACACTTCCTATAAAATAAGCAATTACAGCAACTGCTATATACATTCCCATAATTTTTCTCCTTATTTCTTATTTTAAATTTAGATTTTTTAAGGTTTTACCTATAAACCTTTATATTTTGGTATCGTTTTTTTCTCCTCTTTCTCTAATTATAAGTCTTACAGGAGTTCCTTCTAAGCCAAAATTATTTCTAAAACAATTTATTATATATCTTTGATATGAAAAATGAAATAAAGATTTATTATTTACAAATATAACAAATGTTGGAGGCTTAGTAGACCCTTGAGTTCCATATAAAATCTTTAATCTTCTACCTTTATCTGTAGGAGGTTGAACAATTGAAATTGCTTCATTTATAACTTCATTTATAACAGATGTTGAAAGTCTTAATGAATTTTGACTAGCAACATTGTTTATCATTTCAAATAAATTGTTTACTCTTTGTCCAGTTTTAGCTGAGATAAATACCACTGGTGCATAACTTGCATAAGATAATTTGTTATAAACATCTTTTTTAAATTTTTCTAATGTTCCAGTTTCTTTTTCTATTTCATCCCATTTATTTACAGCAATAATAATACCTTTTCCAGCTTCGTGAGCTTCTCCTAAAATTTTAGCATCTTGATCTGTTACTCCATCATTTGCATCAATCATAACAACACATACATCAGCTCTTTCAATAGCTAAAAGAGTTCTCATAACACTAAATTTTTCAATTCTTTCATTTACTTTTGATTTTTTTCTAATACCTGCAGTATCAATAAATACATATTTTCCATATTCATTTTCAAATGGAGAATCTAACGCATCTCTAGTTGTTCCTGCGATATTACTTACTATTGCTCTTTCCTCACCTAAAATTTTATTTATTAAAGAAGATTTACCGTACATTAGGTTTTCCAATTATTGCAACTTTTATTATATCATTTTCATCTTCTTCATCAGTTTTTTCAGGTAACTCATCATAAATTCTATCTAAAACATCTCCTATTCCTAATGCATTTGCAGCTGATATTGGAGATGGATCTCCTAGTCCCAAATTATAAAATTCATATAGTTCTGGTGGTGGTTCTCCTATTTTATCAGATTTATTGCAAACTAAAATAACAGGTTTTTTAGACTTTTTAAGCATTGTTGCAATTTCTAGATCTGTACTTGTTACTCCTTCTCTTATATCAGTCATAAATAAAATTACATCTGCTATATTTATTGCAATATTTGCTTGTTCTCTCATAGAAACAGAAATTATATCATCAGTTTTTTCAGGTTCAATCCCGACCTGTATCAATTAAAGTAAAGCTTCTATCTCTCCATGAAGTATCACCATAAATTCTATCTCTTGTTACGCCCGGAGTGTCTTCAACTATTGATATTCTTTGACCTATTACATAATTAAAAAAACTAGATTTACCGTACATTTGGTTTTCCAACTATTGCAACTATTGGTTTCACTTTTTAGATTCATTCCTTTCTTAAAATTGCTTAATTTTTAAAATTATCATTTAAAACAGTAATATTATATAATACTTCTTGTAATTTTTCAACGAAATTCCAAAAAAATTAATATTCTAGCTATATACTTGTTTTATATTAAAAAATATGCTATAAATAATATGTTAAAAATCAAAAATAAAGGAGATTTTTTAATGTTTAAGTTACATTCAGAATTTAAACCAACTGGTGATCAACCAGAAGCAATAGAATATTTATCAAATGGTATAAAAAATAATGAAAAATTTCAAACTTTATTAGGCGTTACAGGCTCTCGGAAAAACTTTTACTATGGCAAATATTATTGCAAATGTTCAAAGACCAACTCTTGTTTTAGCTCACAATAAAACTTTAGCACGGACAACTTTACTCTGAATTTAAAGAGTTTTTCCCAGAAAACAGAGTAGAATATTTCGTTTCATATTATGATTATTATCAACCAGAAGCATATATTGCTTCATCTGATACCTATATTGAAAAAGATGCTTCTATTAATGATGAAATAGATAAACTTCGTCATTCAGCTACTGCCTCACTTTTTGAAACTCGTGACGTTATAGTTGTTGCATCAGTTTCATGTATCTATGGACTACGGTGACCCTATTGATTATGAAAATATGATTGTTTCTTTAAGACCAGGAATGGTTGTAGATAGAAATCAAGTTATGAAAAAACTTGTAAATATGCAATATACAAGAAATGAAATTGATTTTAAAAGAGGTACTTTTAGAGCCAAAGGTGATACTTTAGAAATTTATCCTTCAAACCAAGATGAAAAAGCTATTAGAGTAGAATTTTGGGGCGATGAAGTTGAAAAAATTTCAGAAATTAATGCTTTAACTCGGAAAAGTAATTGGAATTAGAGAACATGTTATGATTTACCCTAATTCACATTATGTTACAAGTAAAGATAAACTAGAAAGAGCTTTACAAACAATAGAAAAAGAAATGGAAGAACGCGTTCAATATTTTAAATCTCAAAATAAGTTAATTGAAGCTCAAAGAATTGAAGAAAGAACAAATTTTGATATAGAAATGCTTAAAGAAACTGGTTTTTGCCAAGGAATTGAAAATTATTCAAGACATATAAGCGGAAGACGTCCCGGTTCTCCTCCATTTACTTTATTTGATTATTTTCCTGATGATTTTTTACTTTTAATTGATGAATCACACGCTACTATTCCTCAAGTAAGAGCAATGTATAATGGAGATAGAGCTAGAAAAGATTCTCTTGTTCAATATGGTTTTAGACTTCCATCAGCTTATGATAATAGACCTTTAAAATTTGAAGAATTTGAACAAAGAATTAATCAAGTTATTTTTGTTAGTGCAACTCCTGCTGAATATGAAAAAGAACATTCAAAATCACATGTTGCAGAGCAAATTATTCGCCCTACCGGACTTTTAGATCCAAAAATAGAAGTTAAACCTACTCAAAATCAAATTGATGATTTAATCGAGCAAATACATGAAAGAACTGAAAAACGAGAAAGAATTTTAGTTACAACTCTTACTAAAAAAATGGCTGAAGATTTAACTGCATATTTAGCAAATATTGGTATAAAAGTAAAATACATGCACTCTGACACTAAAGCCTTGGAAAGAATGGAAATTATTAGAGACTTAAGAATTGGAGAATTTGATGTTTTAGTTGGAATAAATCTTTTAAGAGAAGGTCTAGACATTCCAGAAGTTTCATTAGTTGCAATCTTAGATGCCGACAAAGAAGGATTTCTTCGTTCTGAACGTTCTTTAATTCAAACTATAGGTCGTGCTGCTAGAAATACTGAAGGAAAAGTTATAATGTATGCAGATGAACTCACAGACTCAATGGATAAAGCAATTACAGAAACTAATAGACGTAGAAAGATCCAAGAAGAATATAATAAAACTCATGGAATTACTCCAAAAACTATCCAAAAATCTGTAAGAGATGTTATTAAAGCTACTATTATTGATGATATTCAAGATAAATTTGATATTAATAAAGATGAATCTATTGAAAATATTATTAATAAATTAACGGACGAAATGTTAAAAGCTGCTGCTAATATGGAATTTGAAAAAGCTGCTGAATTAAGAGATAAAATAAAAGAACTTGAAAAATTTCAAGAAAAAGGAAAATAATTTTTTAAATTTAAATAATTTTTTGAATTTTATGTAAATAAATTAAAGATTTTTTTTAGTACTTATGCTATAATTTCATTATAAAAATATAAAGGTTTATTTGTAAATTAAGCTACTAAAATACTTAAAACAAATAGCCAAAAAGAAAGGATTTTTTAGCCATGAAGATTTTAAAAAACAAATTAAAAAATGAATTAAATATTAGAACACAAAAAAATTATCCAAGAGATGGTGTTGAATTTATTGATATTATGCCTTTATTTATTCAAAAAGAAGTTTTTAAAGAAATAGTTCTTGCTTTTAAAAAAGAAATTTCTGAAAAAAATGCCGATTATATTGTAGGACCTGAAGCTAGAGGTTTAATGCTAGGTGCTGCTATTGCAAATGAAATGAATTTAGGTTTCGTTCCAGCAAGAAAAGAAGGTAAACTTCCTCCTATTACTGTTGAAGCTCAAATTCCTTATGAAAAAGAATATGGAAAAGATGTATTAGAACTTCCAAGACTAGTTAGTGAACAATATAAAGGAAAAAATTTTTATATTGTTGATGATATTTATGCAACACGGAAATACTCTAGCTGCATTAAAAAAAGCTATTAAAGAATCTGGAGGAAATGTAGTTGGAGAAGGCGTTATCATGAATATTAAGGAACTTAATAAAAATGATGAAATCTTTTCTTTAATTGAAGTAAATGAAAATTAGTAATTTTAAAAGAAAGGAACCAAAAAATGGCCGAGCTTCTATCTCCTGTTCGGAGACTTTAAATGTTTAAAATCAGCAATTCAAAATGGATGTGATGCTGTATATCTTGGTACATCTAGCTTTAGTGCAAGAGCTAAAGCTACAAATTTTGATTTACTAGAATTAAAAGAAGCAATTAAATATGCAAAATTAAGAAATGTGAAAGTTCACCTTGCTTTAAATACTCTTATTAAAGATAGTGAATTTAAAAAAGCTGTAAAACTTGCAGTTTTAGCATATAACCTAGGAGTAGATGCAATAATCATTCAAGATTTAGGTTTAGCTTCTTATTTAAGAAAAAATTATCCCGAAATTCCACTTCATGCAAGTACTCAAATGACTGTACATAATCTTGATGGAGTAAAACAATTAGAATCTCTTGGCTTTTCAAGAGTTGTTTTAGCACGTGAACTTTCTTTAGATGAAATAAAATATATAAGACAAAATACTTCTATAGAATTAGAAGTATTTATTCATGGTGCTCTTTGCATATCTTATTCTGGTCAATGCTTATTATCATATATGATTGGTGGTCGCTCACGGAAATCGTGGAGAATGTGCTCGGACCTTGCAGACTTCCACTCACACTTTATGAAAATGAAAAAATTTTAGATAAAGGTTATTTACTAAGCCCTAGAGACAATTTTGGAATTGATTTTTTACCAGAATTAATTAAATTAGGAATAAATTCTTTTAAAATTGAAGGCAGATTAAAATCTCCAGAATATGTTGGAGTTGTAACAAGATTTTATAGAAAATATATTGATTTAATTTTGAATAATAAAAATAAAAGTAAAGAAGAAATAAAAAAAATTATTAATTCTAATTTGAATATAAAAAATAAAGATACACTTCTTTCAGACAAAGAAGAAATAACACAAGTTTTTAATAGAGGTGGTTTTTCTTCAGGACATTTTAGAAGTAAGCCAAATCATGATCTAATTTTTAAAGAAAAACCAAATAATATTGGAATTTATGTTGGAAAAATAATTGGAATTAATTCAAATAAAGGTCATTTAAAAATAAAATTAGATGATACTTTATCTATTGGAGATAGAATTTCTATAAATGATGAAAATTATACTATTTCTGAATTAATGATAGAAAACAAAAATTTTGAAAGTTTAAGTAAAGGAAATATTGCTACTATTCGGAAGAATGAAAGGAAATTTAAAATTAAATTCAAGTGTTTATAGAATTTCTTCAAATAAATTAAATAAATCAATTTTTCCTACTTTTAATGAAGAAAAAGAATTTAAAAAAATTCACTTAAATGGAGAAATTATAATAAAAGAAAATTTGCCAGCTACTTTAAAAATTTGGTCAGATGAAGGATTTTATAAAAATCTATATTTTACTTCATATACTGAAGAAATTACTTCGAAAGCTATAAATAAGCCTTTAACAAAAGAAAAAGTTTTTGATCAAATCACAAAAACTGGTAATACTTGTTTTGAATTTAAAAATTTAAAAATAGACATAGATGATAATGTATTTTTAAATATAAAAGAACTTAATAATTTAAGAAGAAGTGCTATTGCCGGCTTAGAAAATATAGTCATAGAAAAGTTTTCACATAATTTAACTTTTAATGAAAATCAAATTAATATAAAAAATTTTCCTAAAAAAATTAATGAAAAATCTATATCATTACTTTTAAATATTTTTAAATTAAATTTTGGATATGAAAATCTAACTAATATAGATAAATTATACATTCCTTTAATATATTTCATAAATCAAAAATATAAAAATATTTAAAGTTAATTACTGAGAAATTTAATACATATATTTACATGCCCAATATTATAAAAGATAATAAATTTAAATTTATAGATTTTGAAAAAATTTCAAATGAATTTAATATAAAAGGTTTTGTAATTTCTCATATTTCTCAAATAGCATTTCTTAAAAGATTTGGCTTAGAATTAATTGGAAATTTTACATTAAATATTTATAATAATTTTTCTATAGATTTTTTGGAGAATTTAGGAATAAATACCTTTACTCCATCTATAGAACTTGATAATTCTGAATTAAATTTAGTTTTAAATAATTCAAAGATTAATTCTGAAGTAATTATTTATGGAAAAATTCCTGTAATGACAAACAATTATTGTTTTTTAGGAAACTCAAATAAATGTTATAAAGAATGCAAACAAAAATGTAAAACAAAGAATATTTATTATTTAAAAGATAGGCTTAATTCTGATTTTAGAATTATACCAAGTCCTATTTTAGAAACTACAACTATTTTTAGTCATAAAACTATATCTTTAAATACTAAAAATATTTTTTCTGATTCGTTTAGAATAGATATATTAGACGAAAATTTAAATGAAATTCAAAACATAATTAATAACTTATAAAAATAACCCTTTTTATTTATCACAATAAAAAGGGTTATTTTTAACGATTTCTACCTCTTCCGTCTACCGTCTTCCACTTCTACTTAAATCTAAAATTTTATCTCTTTCTCTTTGCTCCCTTTCTTTCCTTTCTTCTCTGTCTAACTCTTCTTTTGTTATTTTAAAATTATTATTAAATCTTCCTCTAGTTCCAATTCTTGTTGCTCTAACTAAAATATTAGTATTTTTATAAAATTCTTTTGTTACAACAACTTTTGAATATGCATATTTTGCTCTTAATTTTTTTACGTACAAATCAGCCATTTTTTCCATTTCTGTTCTACTTTCAAAATTTTCTACTAAAAAAATTCTTCTTTCTAATTCTTCTTCCATATTCTTAAATTATTTGTCCTTTCTTAATTTATTTTTTTAATACTAATATATTTATTAATTTCTGCTCCTAAAAAAATTATATAAAAAGCAAAATAAACCCAAATCATCGTAGTAAATAAAATTGTCAAACTTCCATATGTAATTGTATATCTAAAAACACTTATAAATGAAGCTAAAAAAGAAATAATATTTAAAGCAATTGATGCAAAAAAAGCTCCCCACATTTGACTTCTAAAAGTTAATTTATATCCTGGTAAAAATTTATATAAAATTAAAAACAAAACAAAAGTAATAAATATAAAAATCAATCTAGTTATTATTTCTGAAACTACTGTAAAATCTTTAAGCAAATTAAAATTTTCTTGTAAAGTTCCTATGATACTTCTTCCAAAAACCATTGCAACTAATCCGAACAGCAATAAAAACTATAAAAATTAATGTTTTAACTAAAGACATAAATCTTAAATATATAAATGATCTTTTTCTTTCTCCATTATAATTATAAATTTTATGCAATCCTCTAATTAAAGCATATAATCCTTTAGCAGAAGCATATAAAGTAAAAACAATAGAAATAGAAATTGTTCCTAATGATTTTGAATATAATTCTTTAATAATTCCTAAAATAAAACCATTCATTGTATCTGGCACAAGTTCAGAAATAACATTAAAAAGCTGCGCTTCACTTATCCCTGTATATTGAAGTAATGTTAGAACCAAAATTACAAAAGGAACAAATGATAGCATTATGTAGTAAGCACATTGAGCTGAAGATTCACTAATATGGTCATCATCTAATACTTTAAAAATTTTTTTAATATTATACCATAAATCTTCACCCAAAACTAAAATTTTTTCTTTTAATTTCATAAAAATTCCTTCCAATCATAAATTTATAGGAAATCAAATATTTTTAAACTATAATGAATATTATCATAAATATAAATTTATTGCAATATTTTAAATACTATAGTTATTTTCAAAATACAACAAAAAATTTAAAAATTTTTTTAGAAAATTAGCACTCTACTATTGACATTGCTAAAATGTGGTAGTATAATATATTTTGTAAAGGGAAATAATAACCAATACAAATTAAAAGTGCTTAAAATAAAGCCAAAAATAAGAAAAAGCAAAAATTTTTCCTATTTATAAGCCGGTGGCACTAAAGAAAGGAAGGATTTTTATGATGTTAATACCAAGAAAAAGAAATAATTTTGATTTATGGGATGAAATGTTTGGAAGAGACCCATTCTTTACAGGGGAAGACAGTAAGATTATGAAAACAGATATTAAAGAGAAAAAAGACAAATACTTAATTGAAATGGATTTACCTGGATATGAAAAAGAAAACATTAAAATTGAAATTGACGATGGATATTTAAATATCCATGCAACAGTAAACACTTCAAGCGATGAAAATGATGACGAAGGTGAATTTGTAAGAAAAGAAAGATATTTCGGTGAATGTTCTAGAAGTTTCTATGTAGGAGATGAAATTAAAGAAGAAGATATTAAAGCCTCATTTAAAAATGGAACTTTAAAAATTGAAATTCCTAAAAAAGAAGAAAAGAAAGAAATTCCAGAAAAGAAATACATTGCAATTGATGACTAATAAAAAAAGAATCTCTCTTTTAATAAGAGAGATTCTTTTTTTATTTTATACTTCTTCTAAAGTTACTCCTAAACCTTCTTCAATTGCATCTATAAAATCTTGAACATTTTCAGAGTCTGGGTCTATACTATATTCTTCATATAATGAATCAAATCCATCTTCTGTTACATACATTTCAAGTACTCCATCTTCCATGTACATATCTACATATTGAGCCATTTCTTCATCTGAAACTAGCATTGATTCCATCATTTCTTCAAAATATGGTAAATATTCATCTTCAAATTCTTGATAATTTGCATATTCTTCTCCTGATGCTGCAATTTCATCTCCATATTCTTCATACATTACCTCTAAAGCTTTACCAATATCCATATGAAATACTATTTCAGTTGCTTTATCATCAGAAGCAAATAAATTAACTTCTAATTCTAAAGCATTATATAAATCATAGTATTCATCTGTTGTATCATATCCGCTCATTTCTGCTGAAGTTACAGAACCATAATATTGAACAGTACCTGGTTTCTTTGATTCTTCTGATAAACGAGAAGGATCTTGAAGAGTTGTAACTTCTTTTGATTCTTCTTTTTCTTCATTAGATTTGCTTTCTTCATCTGACTCTTTTTCTTCTTCATCAGATGAAATCCATCCTAATTCTTCAAATGGAGCCAAATAATCTTCTCCTGTAACTAACATTCTTACAGCTAAAACTGTTGCACCACCTGCAATAATAGCAACTATTATAATAATTACAATAGCTATTGCTGCAAGCCCTGTTGATTTTCTTAAAAAATTGTTCATAACCTTTTAATCCCCTTTACTAATTTTTTTACCATTTTTAGTATAACATTTAATATTATTTTAATCAACATTTTTTTACATTTTTAGACTTTATAAAAAGCTCTATTCAAACTATACTTTTTTGGGTATAGTTCAATTAAGAGCTTTTTTTATTTTACTTTTTTTATTTTCTTAGAAGATTTGACCATTTATTTGAAATATATTCAAACATATTAAGTGAATTCATTTTTTTAACCTCTTCTTCTGCAACTAAGTTACAAGTATCTATTACCTCTTCATTTAAATATATTTCAACTTTTCCTAAAACATCTCCTTTATTTATTGGAGCTGAAATTTCATCATTTAACTTAATTTCTGTTCTAATATTAGAAACATCTCCCTTTTTTACAATCATTCCAGATGATGAATCACAAATTAAATTAATATTATTTAAAACTCCTTTTTGAACTGAAATATTTTGAACAACTTCATCTTTTGTTAATAGATCTATAAATTCATAATTTGAAAATCCGTAATCTAATAATGTTTTTGCGCAATTTACTCTTTCTTTAGATGAAGGTGCTCTCATTACAACTGCAATTAAAGAAAGTCCATCTCTTGTTGCGCTTGCAGATAAATTATATAAAGCTAAACTTGTAGAACCAGTTTTTAATCCTGTTGCTCCTTCATAAGTTCTTATTAATTTATTTGTATTTACAAGTTCTGATTCTCCATTTCTTAAAGAATCCATCCAAATTGTTGTATATTTTGTAATTTCAGGATATTTATTTAAAAGTTCTTTAGACATTAAGGCTATATCATAGCTTGAAGTAACATGACCATCTTCATCAATACCATGACAGTTTTTAAAGGTAGTATCATTCATTCCTAATTCTTTTGCTTTATCATTCATTTTTTGAACAAAGGCCTCTTCGCTTCCTGCAATATATTCTGCCATAGCAACACAGCAATCATTTGCAGAAACAACACAAATTGCTTTTAACATTTCATCTACTGTTAAAGACTCTCCTACTTCTAACCAAATTTGAGAACCACCCATACTTGCTGCATTTTCAGAGCATGTTACTTGTGTATCATAAGTTATTTGGCCACTATCTATTGCTTCCATAATAAGTAAAATTGTCATGACTTTTGTAACAGATGCTGGTCTTAATTTTTCATGTGCTGCTTTTTCATAAAGAATTGTACCGCGTAGTTTGTTCTATTAAGATTGCGCTTTCACATGTAAGATTTAAAAAATCTCCTGCTTCACCACCAGAAGCTGCTGTTTCTACCGCAGTCTCACTCCAAACATATTCTGTATCTTCCCCTATATAATATGCTAAACAATATACGTTTTGAAAAATTAAACTTATAATTATAATCAATGCAAAAATAAATTGAATTTTATATTTCATAAAGATTTCAATCCTTTCTAAAAAGAAAATTTAAATTATAAAAACATATACTTAAAAAGCATTTTCTTTTTATGCTTTTAATTACTTTATAAAATTATATTTGACTTATTTTAAAATATTACTTTATTTAATTATAATAAAAAATAGCATGCTTAAAATTGCATACTATTTTTTATAATTACTTTATTCTGTCAACATAGTTTTTAATCATTGTTATTGCTTCTGCCCTTGTTGCTGTTGTATTTGGGCTTAATAGTGTTCCATTATTTATTCCATTTACTACTCTATTTCCTACTGCCCATTGCATTGCTATTTTGGCCCATGGTGATACTAATTTATTATCTCCATATTTTCCTAAATCTGCTAATTTTGTTGTATTATATTTTCCTTTATATTTACTATAATTCATTAGTATTGCTGCTGTTTCTTCTCTTGTTATATCTTTATTTGGCATAAATGTTCCATCTTTATATCCATTTACTACCCTGTTTTGTGATGCCCATATTATCGCTTTATAATACCATGCATTTACATTTGTTACATCTGAAAATTTATTTGCTCCACTTACATTTGGTCTACCTTCCATATTCCATAGAATTGTTACTAACATTCCTCTTGATAAATTCATATTTGGACTAAATGTTGTTTCTGTTGTTCCTGAAATATATCTATTTGAATACATATACTCTAATGCATCTGTATACCATACATTATCCTTAATATCTGTAAATGGAAGTTTTATTTCTTCATCCTCATCTGGTTTTTTATCAGGTTCTTCGCTAGGACTTTCTTCCGGATCTTTATCAGGACTTTCTCCTGGATTTTCTTCTGGATCTTTATCTGGTTCATCATCCGGCTCTTCTAAAGGTGGTTCTTCTAAAGGTGGTTCTTCAATTATATCATCTTCATTAAAAACATAACTATATTGCGCACTTAAACCATTTTCAGTTGTTACTGTAAATTTTACTATACCAGCATCTAAAACTGTTATTTTTCCATTTTCATCTATTTTGGCTATTGTTTCATCACTAGAAGTATATTTTAAGCTCCTACCCATAGTAGTATTAATTGGCTCTATTAAACCAGAAAGTCTATATGTTTTATTACCATTTGATTCAGATATTTCCATGCTTAATGTTAAATTTTTAATTGGTATACTATTAATTTTAATCTTATTTTCACTTGCAATTATTTTTAATAATTCTACATCAGAATCATCATATTTTCCATCACCATTTATATCACACAATTTTTTCTCATCTAAAGTCAAATTATTCTCTTTTATTATATTACTTAATAAAGTGACATCATCTAAATCAAACTCATTATTTCCATTTAAATCTCCAGGAAATTTGTATGTTCCATCACTTAAATTAATTGAATCATTAACAAATACTATATATGTTAAATTTCCATATTTTTCATCATATCCTGTAATAGTTGTAAAACCTGCTTTATTACCAGATATTATATTACCCATAATTGATACATTATCATTATTTGCAGATAAAGCTACTTCTGCTGTTTCTCCATTATCAAGTTCTGCTTCATATAAGCCAGGTGTAAAAATATCTACATCAAAAATCTCAACATTAATATATTTATCAACAAAATGTGCCTCTCTTACCTCTACATTACATTTTTTTGTAATATCTCCACATTTTATTGTAATAGTTGTAGTTCCATAACCTACTGCTTTTATATTTCCGATTATCATCGACTGTTGCAACACTATTATCACTAGAAATAAAAGTTAAAGTTTTATCATCTGTTGTATTTGAAGGATTATATGTTACAGTTAAAGTCCTACTTTCTCCAATTTTTAAATCTAAATCTGTTTTATCTATATTTATATCTTCTAATTTTATAGGTTGAATTATTGTTATTATTGTTGATAAAACAAAATTATCCTGTCCTTGAACATAATAATTAACTGATATGTTTTTTCCAGTTTTTAAAGCTGTAATAGTTCCATCACTTGATATACTGATGCATGATTCGTTTGTTGTATCTATTTTAGAAAGTTTAAGCCCTTCTAATGGTTTATATGTATCTCCAACATACATTGTATACTCATTTATAACAATTCTATCAGAAACATTAGTATTATCATTTTCAAATATAATTTTTTCAATTTTTCTATTTCCTTCAAAAACAGAATTGCCCATTGATTTTACATTATTTGGAATAGTTATTATTCCTTCTAAAGAGCCGCCATAATAAAATACTTTATTTCCAATTGTTTCTAGGCTTTCTGGTAAATTTATTGATTTTAAATTATCATCATAAGCAAATGCGAAATTTCCTATTGATTTTAAATTATTTGAAAAAGTTACTGTTTTTAAACTTTCCATACTTGAAAAAGCATAATCTTCTATTTTTTCTAATGAATTTGGTAAGTCTAGATTTTCTATACCAGTACTATAAAAAGCATATTTTCCAATATTTTGAATAGTATCAGCAAATTCTATAGTTTTTAAATTAGTACAATTATAAAATTCTTTTTCTCTTACCTCAGTTACACCACTTAAATATTTTGCACTCTCTAAAGATTCACATCCGAAAAATAATCCATTTACTCCGAGCATTTGTAGTTACTATATAATCTTTAGGAATTATTACATTTTTTAAATTTGTACAATCTTTAAAAATTCCTGCTCTAATAATAAATCTTATCCATGGATAATCTATATATGGTAATGTTAAAGTTTCTAATTCGTCTTTATATCCTTGTATAACAAAATCACCATGAGCTGTTTGTGTTACTTCAAAATTTTTAAAGTCATCAAAATTTATTAAACCTTTGCCATCATATTCTTCTGCTTTTTGAGCAGATGATACATCTAAATCAAAAAATATTGCATTTTCAAAATTCGAATCTTCTCCATACCAAATAATATGATTATTATATAGTATTGGATCACATGAAACCATTCCACCAAAAGTTATTAAATCTGTAAGTCTATTTCCAGCTCCATCAATTAATAACATTTGAATTTTACAATATTCTTTATCTCCTGATAAAGTCCACATAACAGCAAATTTATTATCATCTATTTTTACCATATATGTATCTAAAATATCTATATCACCATTATATGCATTATTTGTAAGCCAAATTGTTTTTGTTGCTTCTTTACTTATATCATTTTTTGGAGTAACTGTTAAAAATACATTTTGCTTATCAGTATAATGTAAATTATCAATTTGTCTTATTGAACTTCCAATAACTAAACAATTATCACTTGATAATTCAAACCCACCTATAGATACTCCTGTAAAATTATTTCCTATTTCTCCTACTATATCATATATTGTGTCCTTATCCTCTGGAGCAGTTAAATTTGAAACATCATATCTACACATTGCAACTCCTCTTGGATAAGCATCTCCTAAATCTAATGTATAAATATTATCATTATCATCTTTTATGTATTGATCAAATGAATGGCTAACATACCCTGTTGAAAAACTTGCTATAAAGTCTTTTGTATATAGAAGTTCCATATTAGATTCATTTATTTCTATTGTTAAATTAGCTTGATGATTAACTCCATCTGAATGTGCATACATTACATGTGCAGTATGAATAATTAGTTTTCCATCTACTTCCTCTAATCTACAATTTCCAGAATAAAATGGAGCAACAGTATTTATATCACTTATAGAACATGAACTTATTCTATCCCAATTTTTAGAGTATTTTACTACTCTTATAACTTCAGCATTATCATCTTCATCTTTATTACTATGACCAAACACTATAAAATTATAGTTTTCACCTGAATAAACTGTTCCTACAGTTGGAAGCTCTTTATCTATATTTTTTTCATCTATTTTTTGATATGATGAATTAAAACTAGTAATAGTAATAATATCACTATATACATCTGCTTTTTCTATAACATTATTTCCATTATTAAGAAAATAAGATTGCTGAATATCAGAATTATATTTGATATCCTCAAAATTAAAGTAATACTCATTAGCTGCAAATACATTTCCTACAGAAAAGAACATTAAAAAAATAACAAAAAACAATAAAATTTTTAAACTTTTTAACATATTTCCTCCAAAAATAAAAAATTTTTACTTAATTATTATATCAAAAAATACAAAAAATGTATACTAATTTTACACATATATTAATAAATTACATAAAATATATTAATTAACATAAATTATATATAAACTTAATTGAAAGGAGTATATGATATATTTTGCTATATTTCATAAAAATTTAAAATGGAAATTTTAAAATGTATTATTGGAATACTTATTCCTTTTATTCGGAACAACCTTAGGTGCTGCTATTATCTTTATATTTAAAAATAATATTACAAATAAAATGCAAACTATATCCTTATCTTTTGCTTCTGGAATTATGTTTGCTGCATCTATTTGGTCGTTAATAATACCAGCATCTGAAATGTATCCAAAAGAATATGGTTGGCTTCCAATTAGTATATCTATTCTTATTGGAGCTATATTTTTAGCTATTGCAGATTTTTATTCACAAAAAATAAATAAATATTCTACAAATATAACAAAAAAATTGGCTTTTGCTATAACTCTGCATAATATTCCAGAAGGTATGGCTGTTGGTATTGCTTTTGCTTCTGTATTAAATGGCGCTTTTCAAATGGAATTTGCTTCTTCTATGATACTTTCAATTGGAATTGCAATTCAAAATATACCAGAAGGAATGGCTATATCCCTTCCTTTTAAAGCTGAAGGACTTTACTCTACAAAAAAATCTTTTTTAATTGGAAGTTTATCTCGGAATAGTTGAGCCAATTGCAGCTATTATAACACTTTTAATAAGTAGTATAATAAGCTCTATTTTACCAATCTTACTTTCATTTGCCGCTCGGAAGTATGATTTATGTAATTATAAGTGAACTTATACCTACATCTCATGAAAATAAGGAAAATTCAAAATTTGCAAGTTTTGCTTTTATTATAGGTTTTATAATCATGATGACTTTAGACATTGTTTTAGGATAAAATAAAAAGTAGTATTTATTTTAATTTTTAAAAATACTACTTTTTATTTTTTATTCACTAACAGTTACTGTACAAGTATCTGTATACTTAATTCCTCCAGTTAACTCAAGCGTTATAGTTACAGTTGAAGTTCCTGCCTTTAATCCGAACAAATTCTGGTTCTTTTGTTGTTTCATTTTCTACAATATTTAATACTGTTGTATTGCTTGAAGTAAATGTAATATCTGAAATTGAAGTACTTAAAATACTATCAGCTATAATATAATTAGGTTTAACATTCTGACCTGCCGTTATTTGCAAATCATCTATAGAAACACCTGTAACAGATACATCAGATTCAAGAGTTGTTAAAATTTTTCCATCTATTTTTATTTCACAATAAACTTTTGTATTTCCAAAACCGACTGGACTTATTGTGGCTTTTAAAGGATTCTTTTCATCACCTTCTATATTAACAATATTTGTATCTCCTGACCTCCAACTTATCTCAAATCTATCCTTTTCCTCTTCATATCTATCATCGATTGTAAGAGTTAAACTCTTAGTATCTTTTAATGAAGTAAAACTCAAACTAGATAAATTTAGTTTTGGATCATATACATTTATTTCTAATTCTCTTACCGCTTTACCATTATTTTCAATAATTGTTAAATACACTTTCCCTGTATTTGTTGCATTAACTTCAATTGGATAACAATTAACTGAAGAATCAATTGAATTTGAAACGCTTGCGTCTATTCCATTACCATCTTCTACTTTTGCAATTAATCTTAAAGTTCCTGCATTTCCATATTTTTTAACATATAATTTTTTTAAATCACCTTTTATCATATTTAAATTAGTAATTTCATTTGTTGCATCTGAATCTAATAACCTTATATCTGTTAAATATACTGTTAAAGTTGCTGTTTTTGTAGTTGTTACTCCATAACTAGAAATTGTTGCTGTTATTTTATATGATGTTAAAGTTGCATCTATTCCAGTTTTACTTGTTATAATTCCATCTTCTAAAGTAAAATAATCTTGATATCCTGCTGTTACAATAGAATACGTTATATCTTTTGGAACTGCAACATTTCCATCTGAAGCCTTAAAAGTCATATAATCCTCTAAATCTAATGAAGTACCACCAATAGGTAAATACACATTTTTTACTGATACTGAAGATACCGGATGTTTTATATTATATTCTGTATCTTTATAATTAAGTGGTAAATTATTATAAGTTTCACCATTTATAGTAACTCCATTAACATAATATATCATGTGACTTTGCTCATTTATAATGTATTGTCCATCATTTTCTATAGATATATTATCAAATAAACCTAAATCTAAAGTATAATATGTTGCTTGTCCTTTTCCTGATTCATTAATAACATAATCATTTGGATTTACTAAACTATTTTGATTTTGAAATGTTCCATCTTTAGTTACAAAACTTATAGTTTCATCTAATTCATCTCCAACAGTTATAGTAGCATATTCTTCTGCTACAGGTAAACTATTATTTTCTAAATAATAGGTCGCGACTTCATCATTTAAAGTTCTAATATCATTATATAATTTATTTAAACCTCTTATTTTTAAATTAGTGTATGCTGTATATGTTAATGTTGATAATAAAATAAGCATTATCAAAACAGTCATAACCATTGTAACTAGAGATATACCTTTATTATTCTTTAGCATATAACTTATTCCCCTTCAATATTTTTACAAAATAATTATATACTTAATATTTTTTTATTTCAATATAAATTTCTAAAATTTGAGTTTCATTTATAAAAAAAATAACCTGCTTCTTATGCAGGCTTCTTTTTTATATTTTTATACATTTGCTCCAGCTCTTTTGATTTTTCCTGAACGCAAACATTTTGCACAAACTGACACCTTTTTTACTTCACCATTAATTTCTGCTTTAACAGTTCTTAAGTTTGGTTTTACTGGTTTTACAGTTCTTTTACTTATATGAGAACGTGTAATACTAAGTTGATTTCCAAAAGATGTTTCTTTTCCACAAACTACGCATTTTGCCATGTTTAAAGCACCTCCATATCTTAAAAAATAAACTGACTAATACATAGTTTAACACAAATGCTTGCGAAAAGCAAGCATTTTAATAAATTTTTTAAAAATCTTTGTTAAACTTCTATATTATTAATAATTTTCAGCTTTTATTTCAAAGAAAGATTTTGGATGGCTACATACTGGGCAAATTTCAGGAGCATCTTTTCCTACTACAATATGTCCACAATTTCTACATTTCCAAATTTTATCTCCATCTTTGCTAAATACTAATCCATTTTCTACATTATCTAATAATTTTAAATATCTTTCTTCATGTTCTTTTTCGATTTTTCCAACAGATTCGAAAAGATAAGCAATTTTATCAAAGCCTTCTTCTCTAGCTTCTTTTGCCATTCTATCATACATATCTGTCCATTCAAAGTTTTCACCTTCTGCTGCTGCTTTTAAATTTTCTGGAGTAGATTTTATATCTCCACCTTCTAATAATTTAAACCAAAGTTTTGCATGCTCTTTTTCATTAGCAGCAGTTTCTTCAAATATTGCAGCAATTTGCTCATATCCATCTTTTCTAGCTTTACTTGCAAAATATGTATATTTATTTCTTGCTTGTGACTCTCCTGCAAAAGCTTCTCTTAAATTTGCTTCTGTTTTTGTACCTTTTAATTCTTTCATAATTTAAAAACCTCCTTTAATTTTTTATTTATAAATTATTAAAATTTATTTATATAATTATAGGCCTTAAAATCTATTTTGATTTTAAGGTCTATATTTTACTTAAATTTCAACATATCCACCAATAACCTTACTGCTTGTTACATCTGAAAGATAGTTATGTCCACCAACTATAACTACTTTATCTCCTTTTTCAAGGATTTCTTTTGATTTTAATTTTTCAATTCCTTTTTCAACTGTTTCATCAATAGTATTTTGTTTTTCAACATATATTGGGTGAACATTCCAAGCAATAGCTAATTGACGGAAAGTTCTTTTATTATCTGTTATAGCTAAAATTGGACATCCAACTCCCATACCAGCTAAACGTCTAGGAGTATCACCAGTATTTGTATAGCATACTATTGCATCAGCTTTTAAATTTTTAGCAATTACACTTGTTGAATAAGCAATATTATCATCTAAGTTTTCTAATTTAATATTTCCATTTTGATCAAATCTCTTCCAATAATTAATTGTTGGTTCAACTTTTTTAGCTATTTTATCCATTGTTTGAACACATTCTAATGGATATTTACCCATTGCGCATTCTCCTGAAAGCATAATAGCGCTTGTTCTATCATATATAGCATTTGCAACATCTGATGCTTCAGCTCTAGTTGGTAATGGATTATATGTCATTGACTCTAACATTTGAGTTGCAGTAATTGCTGGTTTATTTAAAATATTACATAATTTTATAATTTTCTTTTGGATAATAGGTGGTTCAGTTAAATCTGTTTCAGTTGCCATATCACCACGAGCTATCATTTGAACATCTGCTTCACTAATGATATCATCTAAGTTTGATAATCCTTCAACATTTTCAACTTTTGTAATTATTTTTATATCTTTTCCACCATTTTCATCTAATACTTTTCTAACTTGTTTTATATCATCTAAATTTCTTGCAAATGAAATTGCAACAAAATCATATTCATGTTCGCAAGCTGCTTTTAAATCATTAATATCTTTTTCTTTTAAAGCTGGTAAACGTACAATAGTTCCAGGTAAGTTCATTGTTTTTCTGCTTCCTAAAGGATTACCATGAACAACAGTACATTCAATATCTTTTCCTACTATTTCATCAACTCTTAATTCTATTGCTCCGTCATCAATTAAAATTTTAGTTCCTGGAACAACGTCTTTATATAATTCTTTATATGATACAGAAACTCTATCTTTGTCACCAACTATATCATCATTTACAAGTTCAAATTTTTGTCCATCTTCTAACATTATTTTTTCGTTTTTTCCAGTTACTAACATACCTGTTCTGATTTCTGGACCTTGCATATCAAGAATCATTGGAATTGGTAAATCCATTTCTTCTCTTAATCTAATAATTTCGTTTGTTTTCCATTCTTGTTCATCATAACTTCCATGTGAATAATTAATTCTACATACATTTAATCCTGCATTAAACAAATCTTTTAAAATTCCTTCACTAGATGGTCCAATTGTTCCTACAATTTTTGTTTTTCTTAAATCAGTTTTCATATTCTTTTTTACCCTCCATATTCATAGCTTTTATCTATTATTTATAGCCGTAAGTAAGTATATCAAAAATTATAATTTAATTCAATACTTATTTACAAAATATTTTGTTTTTTAGGCTATTTTAATATTTTATTTTATTTTTTCTGGCCCTTTTATTTTTGACAATATGTATTTATATATTCTTGATATTTCTTTTTTATCTTCTGATCTACTAATTGTTATTTTATATGGCTTTTCATTTTCTTTAGTATAAATAAAAATAACATTATTTTTCTTTTCTGCTCTATAAATATCTTTCCACTCAAGAAAACCAAGCTTTTTACTTTTTATTCCTTTATTTGTTATATTTGTTGTATCATAATTTAAATATTCAAAAATAACATATACGACAAACATTATACAAGTTTGAATTATAAGCTCAGTATTTTTTATTATTATTCCCAGAATTGCTAAAAATATTGCATATAATAAAATTATTAAAGTTAATGTTTCTAATACCTCTGATAATCTTGTTTTTAAAGACATATTTGTATTATCCATTAATTTTTCTCCTTTGTTTATTTTAATTTATTTAATCTTTGCTTAACTGCTTCATAAATAATAATTCCACTAGAAACTGATGCATTTAATGATGTAATTTTTCCGGAACATTGGAATCTTTACTAAAAAGTCTACATTTTTCTTAACTAAATCGCTCATTCCAAATCCTTCACTTCCAATTATTATTGCAATAGAACCTGTTAAATCTTGATTAAAATATTCTTCTTTAGCTTCTCCATCTGTTCCAACTATCCATAAACCTTGTTCTTTTAAGAATTTAATTGTTTCATTTAAATTATTTACCCTTGCAATCTTTACATAAGATGTCGCTCCACTAGAAACTTTAACAACAGTATTATTTACTTGAGCTGCTCTTCTTTTTGGAATTATTATTCCATGAACTCCAGCTGTCTCAGCTGTTCTAATTATTGCGCCTAAATTATGAACATCTTCTATTCCATCTAAAATTAAAATAAACGGATCTTCTTTTTTCTGTTTTGCATAATTTAATATATCATCTACTTCACAATAATTAAATGGTGGAACTACTGCCACTACTCCTTGATGATTTTCTGCCATAAAATCTAATTTTGATTTTGGAACTTCTACTAAAATAATTTTCTTTTCTTTTGCTTTTGCAATAATTTCTAAAATAGAACCATGTTTTTCTCCTTGTTCTATAAAAATTTTATTAATATCTTTATCAGATTTTAAAAGTTCTAGTACTGCATTTCTTCCTGATATAATATCTTCATATTCTTTATTTTGTGATGATTCAAAATTTCTTTCTATTTTTTTTAAATTATTACTTTCTATATTTTTAGATTTATTACTTTTCTTACTAATATTTTTAGTTTCTTTTTCTCTATTTATTCTAGCCTTTCTAGACTGCTTAGCTCTATAACTTTCCCTCATCTTAAAAAACTCCTCATTGCATTCGGAGTTTTTAAATAAAATCAAAAAATTTTAAACAAAAATTTTTTAATTTTATTTAAACTCCTTAAATTTTTCTTTATATAGAACTGATAATTCTATCAGTTTTTTACATTCCTCTGCTCAAAACTCGAGTAAATTTTTATTTCATAAAAATTTCCACGAGATAAATTCTATTTTTCATCCTCGTCATTTAGTTTTAAAACTGATAAAAATGCTTCCTGTGGTACCTCCACATTTCCTATTTGACGCATTTTTTTCTTGCCCTTCTTTTGTTTCTCTAAAAGTTTTTTCTTCCTTGTTATATCTCCACCATAGCATTTTGCTAATACGTCTTTTCTCATTGCAGATAGTGTTTCTCTTGCTATTATTTTTCCACCTACTACTGCTTGAATTGGGATTTCAAATAATTGTCTTGGAATAGATTTTTTTAATTTTTCTGCCATTTTCCTGCCTCTTTCATATGCAGAATCTTTATGAACAATAAATGAAAGAGCGTCTACTGCTTGATTATTAATATGTAAATCTAATTTTACTAATTCTGCCCTTCTATATTCTTTAAATTCATAGTCAACAGAAGCATATCCTTTAGTTTTAGATTTTATACAATCAAAGAAATCATAAATAATCTCATTTAATGGTAAATCATATTCAAGAGTAACTCTATTTTCATCTAAATATCTCATATCTACATATATGCCTCTTCTATTTTGACAAACTTCCATAACATTTCCAACAAATTCTTTTGGTATCATAATTTCAGCTTCATAATTGGTTCTTCAATATAACTTATTTCACCTTGAGGTGGTAAATCTGCTGGATTATATATTTCTAAAACCTCGCCATCTGTTTTATATACCTTATAAATAACAGATGGCGCTGTTGTAATTAAACCTAAATCAAATTCTCTTTCAATTCTTTCTATAATAATTTCTAAATGCAAAAGTCCCAAAAAGCCACATCTAAACCCAAAACCTAAAGCAGCAGATGTTTCAGGTTCATATTCTAAAGCTGCATCATTTAATTTTAACTTTTCTAATGCTTCTTTTAAATTTTCATATTCACTTCCATCTACTGGATAAAGTCCACAATAAACCATTGAATTTGCTTTTTTATATCCTGGAAGAGCCTCAAAAGCTGGTTCTTTTTTATGAGTTATAGTATCTCCAACATGTAAATCAGAAACTGTTTTTACACTTGCTGCAACATAACCTACTTCTCCAGCCTCTAATTTTTCGGTTGGAATAAAACTTCCTGCTCCAAAATATCCTACTTCTGTTACAGTAAAAGTCTTTTTAGTTGCCATAAATAAAATTTCATCATTTGGTTTTATAGTTCCATTTTTAACTCTTATAAAACTTAAAGCACCTTTATAATTATCATAAAAAGAATCAAATATCAAACATTGCAATCTTCCTTCTGGATCACCTGATGGTGCTGGAATATCACTTACAATCCTTTCTAATACCTCTTCTACATTAAGACCAGTTTTGGCCGAAATACATGGCGCATCTTCAGCAGGTATTCCTATTATATCTTCAATTTCTTTTTTTACCTCTTCTGGTCTTGCATTTGGAAGATCTACTTTATTTATTACTGGAACAATTTCAAGATTATCATCAATTGCTAAATAAACATTTGCTAAAGTTTGGGCCTCTACACCTTGAGTACTATCTACTACCAAAATTGCTCCTTCACATGCTGCTAAACTTCTTGATACTTCATAATTAAAATCTACATGACCTGGAGTATCAATTAAATTAAAAATATATGTATTACCATCTTTAGCTTTATAATTCATTTTAACTGCTTGAGACTTGATTGTAATTCCTCTTTCACGTTCTATATCCATATTATCTAAAACTTGGCTTTCCATTTCTCTTTTATCTAAAGCTCCTGTAAGTTCAATTATCCTATCTGCTAAAGTTGATTTTCCATGATCTATATGTGCAATTATACTAAAATTTCTAATTAATTCCTGCTTTTTTCCGCATATTTCCTCCGAAATATTAAATCTTTTAATTTTTTACGTTAAAATATTATATCACAACAAAAATACTCTAGCAATACTTAAATTGTAGTTTGCCATAGTAAAAATTACTTTTCCTGAGTTATATGCACTATTTATAGTCCAAACATTTTTAGTTACTTGATTTAAATTATAATATACAGAACCTGCTACATTAGAAGTAAATAAATTAGATGATAGACCAGTTCCATATTCACTTTTATTTGGTTTACCAGAAACATAATAAATTTTAGTTACAGTAGCATAATTTGGGCAAACTTGATTTACTACATTACTATTTCCTGATACAATTCCATAATTGTATCCATATTTTATTTGATTTATTCCATCTATTTTTACTCCAAAACAATTATTAATATGTTCCTCCTAAAATTCCTCTATAAAATCACTTGCTTTATCAGATAAAGAAATTGTACCTGTATTATACACATAGGAAAAAACTATTTTATGTTTTAATTCACTCCAAGCAGCTCCAGAAATTCCTCCTGCATAAACATTAGCTTTTATATTTCCTGTATTATATGAATATGATATAGAATCATTTTCTAAACTTTGTGCACTATAACCTGTTATTCCTCCTGCAAAATTATTTGTTGAAGTAACTGTTCCTGAATTTCCACAATAACTAATTACACCTTCTTGATTGTATCCGAACTATTCCACCTGTGAAATTTAAACCTGTAATATTTTGAATAATTAATACAATAACGAACTTTAGCTAAATTATGTATTATACCTGCTATTCCACCTGTACTATCAGCCTTTCCATTTACTTTAACATAATTTCTACAATTTTTTATTCAGCAACCACTATTTAATGCTCCTGCAAATCCTCCTGAATGTCCACCTGCATTTAAAATATGTCCACTTAATCTTAATTTTGAATAACACCATTTACGGTTTTAAATAAACCTAAATAACTTGAAGATGAATTTATATACAAAGTAGAAATTTGATAATTATTTCCTTCAAATATTCCTGAAAAAACTCCTTTTGATGTTCCAATTGGAACCCATTTG
>CAKMVZ010000006.1 GCA_928721915.1 uncultured Clostridia bacterium | reverse complement strand
TCTGATTTATCAATTTTTATTATTATTTGTTTTTTTCCATTTTTCTCAATAACATTTTTCATAGCATTTGTAAAATAATTAATTACAACTTGTTCAATATAAAATTCATCTGCAAAAACATAAACTGGATCAAATTCATCAAAAATGACTTCAATATTTTCTTCATTTAATTTCACTTTAGAAATTCTAATAATTTCCCTTATCAATTCACATATATCAAAATTATTATTATCAAATTCTTTATCTTCATATTCTAATTTTATTAATTCTAATAATCTTTTAACAAGTTATATCCATTTTATTTGCTTCATCTAAAATTACTTCTGAATAAAAATTCTTATTTTCTTCATCAGTATTTACATTTTCAATTAGACCTTCTGCATAACCTTGTATTAGTGAGATTGGAGTTTTTAATTCATGTGATACATCTGAAATAAATTGCTTTCTCATTTCATCAATTTTAGATTTATTTTCAATATCTTTTTCTAATTCATTATTTATTTTTCTCATCTTTTTTAAACTATCTTCAAACTCTTGAGATAGTTTATTTATACTAATTCCTAATTTATCTATTTCATCTCCAGTTCCTCTTACTTTATATTTCTTAGAAAAAATCAAGTTTAGCAACTCTCTTTCTGCAATTTCTTCTAAATCTTCAATAGGCTTTGTATAACTCCTTACAATTAAGAAAAATATTAAACTTCCTACAAGTGTAGTAAAGATTATTATACAAACTCCATATATTCCAATAGAGCCATTTTCTGAATAAAAAGCCTCTTTTAAAACAAAACCATTAATACTAACTAAAAATAGAATTATAGCCATAAGTACTAAAGAGGTTGTCAAAAACATTTTTTTACTAACAGATTTTATCATTTTTCCTCGCCTTCTTTAAAAGTTTTTTACATTACTCATTAAATTTATAACCTATTCCTCTAATAGTTTCAATATGTTTACCTTTTTTCCCAAGTTTATGTCTTACCTTTTTTATATGACTATCAATAGTTCTTGAATCTCCATAAAAATCAAATTTCCAAACAGTATTTAAAATTTTATCTCTTGAAAGAGCAACATTTTTATTTTCCATTAAATATTTAAGTAATTCATATTCTCTTAAGCTTAATTCTACATTCTTTTTATCAACCGTAACAATTCTTGCTATATTATCAATAACAATTCCATCACAAGAAATAATGTCTTCTTCTTTTTTAGTTCTTTTAAGAATTGCCCCAACCCTTGCAACTAATATTTTAGGGCTAAATGGTTTAGTGATATATTCATCAACTCCAAGTTCAAATCCTAAAAGTTCGTCCTGTTCTTCAGCTCTTGCTGTAAGCATAACAATTGGTATTTTTTTATTATCCTCACGAATAAATTTAAGAACTGTCCATCCATCTATTTTTGGCATCATAACATCTAATAAAATAAGACTTATATTTTTCTTATTTTTATCATAAACTTCTAATGCTTTTTCTCCATCTTCAGCTTCTAAAATTTTAAAACCATCTTTAACTAAAAAATCTTTAATAAGTTTTCTCATCCTAGCTTCATCATCAACAACAAGTACAGTTAAATTGCTCATTTCCTCACCTCTTTTTTAAACACGGACATATTTTATCACAGAAAATATTTTTTATCAACAAAAACGAACAAATTTTTTAATGTTTTTTAAAACAAAAAATACACTGCTAAAATTTACAGTGCATTTATAAATTTAAACATTTTCTTCTCTGATCTCATTTAATGTATTTCTAACATCTTGTGGAATTACTCCATTATCTCCCCAGAAAGTTTCATAAATCATTGTACCTACTGCATAACAAACAAAAGCAATAAAAATTATTAAAAAAATTTTTCCTCCATTATTTGTAAAAAATCTTCTCATATAAATCCCTCCGTTTGCGATATTTATATTGAGAATAGTATATACTATTTTAAAAACATATTCAATAAAATTAATATTTCATTTTTATTACATATTTGTGTATAAAAATTATATTTTATGCAAATACTATTTTTAATTTAAAAGGAGGTGCTTTAGATTATGGCAAAAGAGAAAAAGAATAAAAATTCAGGTAATAACAATAAAAATACAGACCCAAATAAAGAATAATTTTTAGCCCCAATTTCTGGGGCTATTTTTATTTGTTTTTCCATTTTCTCTTTGACTTTTTATAGTTTTCTTCAGCTATTTTTGATTCTTCTATTTCTTCTGGTGTTTTCTTAGATGGCATAAAATTTTCTGCAAATTTATATTTATCTCTATTTTTAATATATAAAAATCCTAAAATTGAAAATACTACTGCTCCTATAAAGTTTACAAATAAATCTTCCATTGTATCAATCAGACCAGTATCTATATACCCATTTTCAATCGTTAAAACTTCATTTTTATCGCCATTTTTATAAAAAATTTGAGTTTTAAAAATATTTTCTAAAATAACTGCTTTATTTTTATGTTCTTCATTAAAATTAACAGATGACATTTCATTTATAACAGTATCTTTTTGCATATCTGTTTTTAAAAATACATCTGCACCAAATTCGGCAAATTCCCACAAAACTCCTATAGTCATTGAAACGCAAAATGCAACTAATGCAACAAACACTGGCGATAATTTTTCACGTACTTTTGAAGATTGATTTAAAATATCTACAAGTGAAAAACCTATAGCAGCACATAAAAATCCATTTATAGTATGCAAAATATTATCCCAATTTTTAACATGACCATAGAAATTATAGACTTCTCCTAAAATTTCAGCTGCAAAAATAAATACAAAAATCAAAGATTCAAGCACCGTAGGTAATTTTATATTTAATTTATGATCAATAATAAGTGGTAATAAAAGCAAAAATAGAGTTAAAACACACAAAAAAACATTTTCAAAATTCCTATGAATTATTTGCATAATTAAAGTTAAAATTACAAGTCCACGTAAAATAACATAAACTGTAATATCTCTTCTTTTTTGAAATTTACTTTTAATTTCTTCCATAAAACCTCCAATTAATAGTTATTATTTAATTCTTTTAAAGTTTTATTCATTATCTAATAAAGGGATAGTTATTTAGCTATCCCTTTATTTTAATTTTATTCTGTTCTTAAAGCTTCTACTGGATCTTTTTTAGCTGCAATCTTAGCTGGAATTAAACCTGCAATTATTGTTAAAAGCATACTAATTAAAATTAATATAGCAGCACCTACTATTGGTAATGAAGATATTCCTGAAACTCCCGTAACAGATTTAATTATAATGTTTATTGGTATGTTTAAAAGTACTGTTATAACAATTCCAAGTACACCTGCAGTTAAACCTATTATGAAAGTTTCTGCATTAAATACTCTTGATATATCTTTTTTAGAAGCACCAATTGCTCTTAAAATTCCAATTTCTTTTGTTCTTTCTAAAACAGAAATATATGTTATAATTCCAATCATTATAGATGAAACTACTAATGAAATTGCAACAAATGCAATTAGTACATAGCTTATAATGTCTACAATACGAGTTACAGAATTCATTAAAGTTCCAACAAAATCAGAATATTCTATAACGTTTTCTTCTTTTCCTTCTGACTCTTGCTTAGCATTATAATCATTTATTGCTGTTTTTATTAAATCTTTTGCTTCAAAATCCTTTGGGTAAATACTTATGCTTGTAGGACTATTTAAATCAACTACTCCTAATTTTTCCAAATTACTTTCATATGTTGCTTGACGATTTTCTGTATATGTTGTCATATATGCTAATTGTTCTTCTTCAGACATCTGAGATAAAGCTAATTTTTGTTCATCTGTTAGACTATCTATTGAAAATCCTGAATTTGAAGCATCAGTAGAAAAAGCCTGACCTGTAAAAATATTTATTGTATTATTTGCTTTTTGCTCTTTTGCAATTTCAGATTCATTTGTCAAATTAATAACATGTTCTGTTAGTCCTTTTAAATATCCTATTTCTCCATAGGTTGTAGACATTATATTACTTTGTTCATTTGGTCTGATAATACCTACTACTGTAACTTCTTCTGCATTTGCTAATTTTCCAGCAATATAATTAGTATCTTCTGATTTATCTATCCAAACTCCATTTTCCTTTGAATAATAATCTGTATTTAATAAAACCTTATATTTTAATCCTACAAAATCTGAATAAGAATATGTTTCTGCTTCTGATTTTTCAATACCCTCATCAGAAGTTATATCATAAACCATTCCTTCTATTTCTGATTGATCTTTAATTCCTAAAGTATATAAAGTATAATCACTAATTTGATTTTTTTCATCAACAATTAATACAACTTCATTATAATTTTCTGGAAAACGACCAGCTATAACATCATATTGAGTTTTTAATAATTCAGAATTATCTAAAAGTTCTGACCAAACATTAGTTGAAGTTACACTACCTGATACTGAAAACATTGACATCATCTCTGAATTAGATTCTGCCATATCTCCAATTCCTATTGAATCTAAAACTTCAGTTGGATTAACTTTTAAAGTTCCTTCTTCTTTATATAAATTTAAAGTAACTCCATAAGAATATTGAATTGCATTTGAACTTTCATTTATAACAGTATCTTCATTTTCTAGATATTCTTTAAATTTAACTAAATTATTTGATTTTGCCTCTTGAGATACTGCACTTATTATATCTGTCATAATGTTTACAGAATAAATTGTATCATCTTCCGGATTCTCTACTGAGCTCTCCTGTTCTCCCATAAATGCATCCATTAAAGAAGCCATATCTATACTTTCAGCATTAATTGTAATTGGATATGAAGATAAAGTATCTTCTTCTACTTTATTAATATAATTTTGAACACCTGATGACAATGATAAGATAAGAGCAATTCCTATAATTCCAATAGAACCTGCAAATGCAGTTAAAAAAGTCCTTCCTTTTTTAGTCATTAAATTATTTAAACTTAAAGAAAATGCTGTAAAGAAAGACATTGCGGTTTTACCCAATTTTGATTCTTTCTTTTCTTCTTTCTCTTTTACAGGATTTGAATCATCTGTAATAACACCATCTAAAATTTTTATAATTCTTGTAGAATATTTTTCTGCAAGTTCTTGATTATGTGTTACCATAATTATTAATCTATTTTTAGATATTTTTTTAAGTAAATCCATTACTTGCTTGCTTGTATCAGTATCTAATGCTCCTGTTGGTTCATCTGCTAAAATAATATCTGGATCATTTACTAAAGCTCTAGCTATTGCAACTCTTTGCATTTGTCCACCAGATAATTGATTTGGCTTTTTATGTATTTGATCTTTTAGTCCAACATCTTCTAATGCTTTAATTGCTCTACTACGTCTTTCTTTTTTAGAAACACCATCTAAAGTAAGAGCTAATTCAACATTTGAAAGTACACTTTGATGAGAAATTAAATTATAATTTTGAAAAACAAATCCAACTGAATAATTCCTATATGAATCCCAGTCTCTATCTTTAAAATCTCTTGTAGATTTTCCATTAATAATTAAGTCTCCTGATGTATATCTATCTAATCCACCTATAATGTTTAAAAGTGTAGTTTTTCCACATCCACTATGTCCTAAAATAGAAACAAATTCTGAATTTCTAAACTTAATACTTACTCCTTTTAAAGCTTTAACTTCATTATCACCAGACAAATAATTTTTGGTAATATTTTTTAATTCCAACATATATTTTATGCTCCTTTTAATTTAAAAATTATCCCCATTAAAATCTGTTTAATTTTACTATAATATTTTTAAAAAATCAATATCTTAAAAAATCTATAATTTCTTTAATTTAAATTATTACTCTAAAACAAATTCTCTCGTCTTTAGTAATAAATGCTGATATTTTCCCTTTATGAATATCAACAATTGATTTAGCAATTGATAAACCAATTCCATATCCCTCTTTAGTTTTATTTCTTGATTTATCACCTCTATAAAATCTATCAAAAAGTTTTTTAGTATTTATACTTCTAGGATTTTCACAGGTATTTAGAAATTCCATTTTAGTACCTTTTCCCTTGCTTAGTTTCTCAAGTTTTATTTCTATAGTTCCATTATCAGGAGTATATTTTATACTATTATCTAAAAATATAGTTATGAGCTGTTTTATCATATTTAAATCTGCATTAACTAATACATCTTTACTATCATCAAAAATTACATTCTTGTTTTGGAGCAAAGCTTTAAAATCTTGAACTGATTCTTTAATTGTTTTTGTAAGTGAAAACTGAGTTGTTGTAAATTCTTGTTTTCCTGCCTCAATATTAGATAAACTAAGTAAACTTTTAATAAGCACATTTAATCTATTAGACTGACTTTTTATACTATTTATCCATTCATTATCATTTCCTATCGTCATTTCTAAAACATCAACATCAGCCATTATAACCGCAAGTGGAGTTTTTAATTCATGACCCGCATTTGTTATAAATAATTTTTGATTTTCAATATTTGCAATTATAGGTTTTAAAATAATTTTTGCTAATTCTGATACAATTAAAAACATAAAAATTAAACCTATAATTATTATTGTAATAGACTTTATAATAGTATCTCGTAATGCTTCTAATTCTTCTCCACAATCTAAAAATATAATTGTTTTTATTTCACCATCTTCAAAAATTCCATATCTTAAATCATCTATATATCCATAGTCTTTTTTATTGTTTAAAGCTTCTTCTATTACATCATCTATTTCATTTATTGAAACATTTGGCATATATTCAATATTAGCATCAATAACATTTTCATTACCATTTATTACAACAGAAAAAAATCTTACAAAACCACTTGAGTCATCTGTTAAATCACTAGATATTAAATCTCTTATTGCTTCATATTCAGGTAAATATCCGTTGTTATCTTTAATTATATTAATAGTTTTATCAAGTCTAGTATTTAAATTTATAAATCCTACTGTAGTTATAATTAAAAAAACACATGCAATTATCGCTAAAATTATTAGCATAGAAGAAATTGCAAATTTTCTCTGTAATTTCTTTATCATTTTACAAACTACCTTTCTTTGACAAAATTGGCTCTATTAAATAACCATTTTTATCATTTATTTTAACATTTGCATCTAAAGCAACAAATTTTTCTTGTAAATAAGATATGTACATAGAAACAGCATTGGTTTTATATTTTTCATTTTGCCATATTTTTTTATTTAATTCTCTTACAGAAATCCTTCTATCCTGATTTTTAGCAAGCATTTCCATTATTTCACATTCTTTATTAGTAAGCTTAAAAGAAATATTATTATTTGATATTTCAGGAATTTCTTTATTGAATAAGATATTACCTATTTTATATTTCTCTTTCTTTTCTTCAATTACTCTAGTTTGAGCCCTAATTCTTGCTAAAAGCTCATCTTTATTAAAAGGCTTTGTAAGATAATCATTTGCGCCTGCATCTAAACCTTCTACTTTATCATCAATCTGCGCTTTAGCTGTAAGTAAAATAATAGGAGTATTAATACCATTTGCTCTCATTTCTTTTAAAGAGTCAATTCCATTCATAACAGGCATCATTATATCTAAAATTATACAATTAAAATTTTCTTCATCTGTTTTCTGAAGCGCTTCTAAACCATTATTTGTTACAGTAACTTCATAATTATTATATTCTAAAATAATCTTAATTGCTTTTGCAAGCTCTTTTTCATCTTCAGCAATAAGTATTTTTTCTTTCATATTTTCCTCCCTTTTTTAAGAATCAAAAAATATTTACTTAGCACTATCTATAAGTTTTCGTATTGTTTGCATATTTATATCTGTTGTTGCAATTTCATCAGCGCACCTTCTAAGTTCTGAACCGAATAAGCTGTTGATTTTTTATATTTTTCTTATACCTCATTTCATGCTCTAAATTAGACCAAAAATCCATAGCAATTGTTCTAATTTGTATTTCAACAAAAATTGGTTTAATTTCTCCTGCTAAATCAAGAGGCAATTCAAAAACTATATGATAACTTCTATATCCATTAGGCTTTGGATGTTTAATATAATCTTTTTCTTTTACTACTTTTAAATCTTTATATTTTTTTAGCATTTCTGCAACTAGATAAACATCATCAATATATGAACAAATAATACGAACACCCGCAGCATCATAAATCTTTGTTAAAGCATTATTTAAAGTTACATCAAGTTTTTTTCTTTTAAGCTTTTCTTTCATGCTTTCTTCTGATTTTATTCTAGTAACAACATATTCTATAGGATCTCTATCTCCTTTAACAACTTTATATTTTCTAATCATATCAAGTTTAGTGGTAATATTAGAAATTGCCCCTTCTAAAAGCACAATAGAATCTTGATAAAAGTCTTTATTTTTCTTAGTATTAGGAATATTAATAAAAATCCCTCCTTCCAATTCAGTGTTAAAAAAATTTAAAATTTTTCTATTTCTATAATTTTAATAAAGCAAATTCAATAAGTATTAAATTTCAGTATTAATTTACTTTTAAAGTACAAAGTAAGTTTAAGAGACTTAACTTTAGCACTAATTTACTTTAAAGTACAAAGTAAGTTTAAGAGACTTAATTTTAGCAATAATTTATTTTAAAGTACAAGGTAGCCTTTTAGGGGTATATATTTTTTTAATAGATAGCAAAACTTGTGTGGGGACCAGCGAGTTAGAAAATGTTATCTTGAGGGTTCCAAAAACCATCAAGATTACATTTTCTTCGAAGTAGGGATTTTGCCTATTAAAAAAATATATACCCCTAAAAGGCGGATTCACGTTTATAAACTAAATAATAGCACCTCTTAAACTGGACTCACATCTATAAATTAAATATAAAATTTATATAAAATTAATATTAAATTTAAAACCCAATCCTATTCTTAGAACGCTCAGCCCTAATATCAATAATATCCTCAGAAGTAATAAGCTTTAACACCTCTTCTCTATCCTCATTTTTAAGCCTCTTAGCATGAGCAATAATAATCCTTTGAACCATATTATCAACAAAACGCCCATTACCAAAGTTTTCAACCTTTTTAGCCTCTTCTAAAATATGTCTTACTTTATCTAAAGCACTTCCTTCTAATTCCAAGCCCTCATCTTTAACTTTCTTTTTAAATATATCTACAAGCTCGTCTATTGTATAATCTTTAAATGTAAGTTCAAATCCAATTCTAGATTTTAAACCTGGATTTAAATCCCTAAATTGCATCATTTCTTCTGTGTACCCTGCAAAAATAACAACTAATCTGCCTTTGTAATCTTCCATTGCTTTTAAAAGAGTGGCTATTGCTTCTGCTGTATAACTTGCACTAGAACCTTTGTGCTCCATAAGAGAATATGCTTCATCTATAAATAAAACTCCATCTATTGCTGAATCGATTACGGCTTGAGTTTTAGGTCCAGTTTGACCGAGCCATTCTCCAATTAAATCTTGTGATTGAACTTCAACTACTTTATTTTTCTTAATATAACCCAAACTATAATATATATTTGCAATAAGTCTTGCAACAGTAGTTTTACCAGTTCCTGCATTTCCTTTAAAAATCATGTGCATATTAAATTCATTTTGACGATTTAATTTTCTGTTAAATTCTAAAACAGAAACAAATCCTTCAATAACTTCTTTTATATCTTTTAAACCAATTAAAGAATTTAGTTCTTTTAAAATATCATCAATCGTTTTTGACTCACCTTTAATTGTTTTTTCCATGTCTTCAACATCTTTTAAAGAAAATTTCTTTAAATTATTATCTACTGCATTCATAGAATGAGATAAAATTAATTTATCAAATAAATTATCTACATATCTTGCATTTCCAAAATTTTTAGAAATTTTCGCTCTTTCTAAATTTTTAGAAATTCTTGCTAATCCTTTATCATCAATTTCAAAACCTTTTTCTTTTAATTTGTTTTCAAAAATTTCAGTCAATTCTTCTTTTGTAAAATCTTCAAATTCAATTTCAAATCCTATTCTAGAGGCTAAACCTGCATTTTTATTTTTAAATGAATTCATATCATTTTTATATCCTGCAAAAATAACAACTAATCTATCTTTATACCTATCCATATTGTTGCAAAGAGTTGCTATCGCTTCTGCTGGGAAATCTGCACTTCCTTTACTTGTCATAATACTTCCTGCTTCATCTATAAATAAAACTCCATCTATTGCTGAATTAATAATTTTTTGGGTTTTTGGAGCAGTTTGTCCAAGATGTTCACCAATTAAATCTTTTCCTGCAACTTCAACTACTTTACTTGTTTTAATTATTCCTAAAGAATATAAAAGCTCAGCCATAATTTTAGAAATTGTAGTTTTTCCAGTTCCGCTATTTCCTTTAAACATCATATTTAAATTAATATTTGTAGATTCACCAATTTTCTTTTGATATTCTAAATATTTCATTATTTCTTTAACTCTAAATTTAACTTCGTGGATTCCTACTAATGAATCTAATTTTTTTAATGTTTCTTCTAATTTTATATCTTGGTTTGGCTCTGGAATATTTACTGATTTTATGTCATCATCTTCTTCGTTATTTTTAAACTTGTTATATATAATATCATTACAAATATCCGTAATAAAAGTATATTCGTTTACCATTCCCTTTCTATATTGCTTTTCAATATAATTTGAAATCTGTTCTTTTGAACTACTACTTAATTTTCCTATTTTTTTAAGTTTTTTAAATACTTTATCTTTTATGCTTTCAACATCTAAAGCTTCTATATCAATTGTATGCTTAAATACTTCAGTTTGAAGAATATTATAGTTTTCTAACAATTTTTGAGTTCCAGTTTTTTCTCCAGCAAAAACTGTTATAGATCTCATATTTCTATTATAAAATTTTGGAATAGTAGAAAGTAAAGCATCTAATCTGTATTCATTTATATTAGCCGCTTTATCTAAATTTGTGAAAACTAAAAAATCATTATCATTATAAAGTCTGTCTAACTGCATTATAACATCATATGAATCTTTAGTTCTCTTTATAAACATTTCCGTATCAATATAAATTATATTTTTATTTGATAAATAATTATACGTTCTACAATATTTATTTAAAATACTAACTACATTATCTATAATCTGAGAATTTTTTGTATACAAAAGAAAATCAAATTTGATATATGGAAGCTTTAATTTTTTATCATAATTTCTAATATATGTTAAAACATCTTTTAAATCTTTTTGTAAATTTTCATTTTCTTCTAAAATTGTATCAACTCTTTTTACATATTCATTGTAATATGCAATTTTAGGAACTGATTCAAACCTTCCAAGCTTTCTATAAATTTTATCAAAAACATTACAAATATTTACATTTGATTTATCACATAAATATTTAATATAAACTGCAAGTTCAATAGGAGATTTATCAAACATATATGAAAAATTATTTGAAAGCTCAAAAGTGCTTAAATCAATCTCTCCATTAATACCTTCATTATCGACAAAAAATGAATACAAATTATTTATAAAAGATACTTTTTTTACTTCAAAATCTAAAACCTTATAATAAATCTTTCCATATTCTTCTTTTTCAATTTTTATGCTTTCAGTATCAATTAAAAATTCTGCACCTTTAATATCAATAGGTGTTCTACATAAATACAAAATTTTATCTGCAATATTTGATTCTTCTATAGGATTTTCAGGTCTCCTTGGTGGAACATTCATCAAATTTTCAAATAGTGCTGTTTCATTTATATTTTCATCTCTTGCACATTTTTTTATATATGCTAAAACTTTCATTGGACAATTTTTTAATTTAATATTACAATATCCACATTTTCCCGCTAAATCTTGCTTTAATCTATTTATATCAAATCTCCAATTTGCTCTTAAATCCCTTAAAATATAATCTAAATAATGAAGAAAAATTTCACCCATCATATTATGTTTAAAATCTGGATCCTCATCACAAAGTCTTAAATACGAAGTTTCAATTATATTTTTTGATATTTTATTTACTGTTTTTTCTCCTTCTTTTATTGTATCTATTTTCATATCACTTGTAAGTAATTTTGCATTTTCCATAAAATTTATTATTTTAAGTGTTGGTTCGTCAAAAGTTTTTCTTATGTACTCTATAAATTCTTCCATTTTTTAAATTCTTCCTTCCTACTTTAAAAATTTATATTATTTATTAAAAGATTCTGCAACTGCGTTTGCAAAACTATCTTTTGAATTTAAGATATAATCAAAATTATTATTAAAATATCCAATATAAATTTGATAACATTCTATACCTTGATTTGATTTATAATATTGATTTGCACTATAATTTTTATTTCTTCCATCAACATAAGCATGTGTTGCAATTCCACCAACTTCGCGAATTGTATATAAATATGGAGTATCAGTAGTTATACTATATGGTTCATATCCATTTCTATTAGCAGTTTCAGTTACTCCGAGAAATCATATTATTATTATAATTTTTAGTATAGACACCGCTCACTTACTTTAAAAGAGTTAAGAGTTGAATATCCAATTCCTGTAGAGTTAATATTCCCCGACATAGTATTTGCTAATTTTAAATTACAGCTATTTGGTGTATAAATCTCAAATCCTGATAAACTACCTGATGTTCCGTTTATGTGAAGTGATATCATATATTTTGCTTTAGTTTTACAAGCTATACTAATTCTTCCATTTGGGGCATATTCGTCAGTTGTAAAAGTTTCAGAATTTGAACTATCACGAGTTAGTTTTACTTTATATCCTTTGCTTTCCAATGCATTTTTCAAACTTTCTGCATATTGAAGCATTAAATCGGATTCTTTGTATCCATTATAAACTTCACCTTCACTTATTCCACCATGTCCAGGATCAATTACAATATCATATACATCTTCTGGTAATTCTGCGTCACTTACTATCAACCCTAAATAAGGCATTTGCTTTTCATTATATTCCACTGTTTCGAATTTTATGTCAACTTTTTTGTTTTTTTCATCTTTTGTTAATGTATAATACTCAATATCTTTATATTCACTATCATTTTCTAATAAATAATATTTATAATCCTTGCTATTATTAACTTTTAGTCTAATTAATACATAATAGTTTCCGATTTTGTAAACTTTCTAAATCGATAGAATTATTTATTTCTTTAGTTTTAAAATTTAAAATACCTTCTTCAAAGCTAGAATCTATATTATATTCTTTATTATATTCAGCACCATCTGTAACAATAAGCTTTATTCCTTCAAAATTATCTTTAGAAATTCCTTCTATTTTTCCTTCAATATTTAAAGAAGTTCCAAAAGAATAGAATTTACTAACTTTTGCGGTTTTTGAAGATGCTAGTCCAAAAACATTTTCTATTTTTCCATTATTATTTGAAATTTTAAGTTGTTTATTAACTGAAATATAAATTCCTGCTCCAATTCCAATTAATATTGGAATTATAATAATCCACTGCCATATTTTTTTCATAAAAATCTCACCTTCTCTTGCTTCGAGTTTTAAGAATTTTTAAATCGTATATACATGTTTTCTTGTAAGCTCTAATAAATTAAGCTTTGTAAATCCTTCTATTTGAACCTTTGAACTGTCTTTTTTTAATTCTTCTTCAAATATTTTTAAAATTCTTTGCTTATTTTGCTCAATATGCATATCAATATAATCTATTATTATAATACCCCCAATATCTCTAAGCTTAAGTTGCTTTGCAATTTCAATTGTCGCTTCTTTATTTACTTCAAAAACTGTTTTTTCAAAATCATCTTTTCCAATAAATTTTCCTGTATTTACATCAATTGCAGTTAAAGCTTCTGTTTTATCAATTGTAATAAACCCACCACAATCAAGCCAAATTTTTCTATTTTCTGATTTTTTTATTTGATTTTCATAGTCAAATTTATTTAAATAATCTTCGTCAATATTAATTTCAATTGGTAATTTAATATTTTCTTCTTCTAAAATATTTAAAACTTTTGATTTTAAATCTTGATTTTTTACTACAATTCTTTCTAATCCTTTATCTATATTATCTATTATATATTTTTTAATAATTCCACCAGCATTATATAATTCTTGCGGAGCCATAGTAATTTCTTTACTTTTTATATTTTCCCATAAATTATTTAAAGTATTTATCTCTTCTAACATTTCTTTTTTATTAGCATTTTCAGCACTTGTTCTAATAACTCCACCAATTTCTTTTGGTAAATTTTCTTGAAAAAATTTTAATAATTCGTTTCTTGTATCTTTATTTTCAATTTTTTGTGAAATCGTAATAAAAGGTGTTTCTGGCATATAAACAAAAAATCTTTTACTAAAACTAATATGGCAAGTTACTCTTGCTCCTTTTTTATAATTTTCATCACGAGTCACTTGAACTAAAATTTTATCTCCTGGTTTTATTACATTTTTAATGTCTGTTTTAAGTTCGTTTTTTTCTAATTTGGTAACATCCTCTTTTGGCAAAATATCCTTTAAGTGAATAAAAGCATTTTTAGTATTACCAATCCTTACAAATGCAGCTTGCATTCCAGGTAAAACATTTTGTACCTTCCCAACATAAATATTTCCTTCAATCATTGGGCTTTTTTTATTTTCATTATGTTTTTCAATAATTTTATAATCCTCGATTAAATATATTTTTGTAAAGTTCTTATCTTCATCAATGAAAATTTCCTTCATCCTTTTTAAACCTTTCTAGTTGTACTTATTCATAGCTGAATCAATACCATTTTTTAACAATTCCTTTAAAGCTTCTTTTGCTTTTTCTATACCTTGATTTAAACCCTCTTCTTCCTCTTCTGGAATTGCTCCTATTACATAATTTATAAGATCATCATCATATTTAGGTTTTCCAATTCCGACTCTAATTCTAGGAAATCTATCATCTGCTAAAATATTTACAATTGATTTCATTCCATTATGTCCACCAGGAGAACCAGACTTTCTAATTCTAATTTTAGAAATATCAATGTCCATATCATCATAAACTACTATTAAATCTTGCAAATCTATTTTATAAAAATTTATAAATTCAATAACCGCTTTTCCACTTAAATTCATAAAAGTTTGAGGTTTTACTAAAATTACTTTTTCTCCTTCAATAATTCCACTTCCATAAAGAGCATCAAACTTTGTTCTTGAAATATCTATATCATATTCTTCTGCTAATAGATTTATAACATTAAATCCCATATTATGTCTTGTATTAGAATAATCCTTTTCTGGGTTTCCGAAGCCCAACTATTAATTTCATTTTTTCATCCTCTTTCTATTAAAGTAATCCATTGTAATTATATTTTATAAAACTTAAAAAAGCAATAATTTTTACAAAAAACTATTGCTTTTAACAAATATTAATATTTATTTTTCTATTCTATGTTTTTTTGGAAGTTTTGCTTCTGTTTCTTCTAAAGTTTCTTCATGTTCAAAATCATCTTCACTAGATGGTCCTATTAATCTTTGTCTAAAAAATTCTTTATAACCAACTGCAATTATAATTACTACTAAAATTGCAAAAGATAAAGCTTTCCATGCTCCACTTTCCATAAATATTACCGTAAAAACTCCTAAAGTTGCAGTTAAACCATATAATAACAAAACAACTTGCTTTTGAGTAAAACCTGATTTTAAAAGTTTATGGTGTAGATGATTTGCATCTGGTTTAAATACTGCTTTTATTGATTTTCCATTAATTAATCTTCTAACTATTGCAGATAAAGTATCAAATATTGGAAGAAGCAAAACTATTATAGGGGCAACAATTACAATTGCTGTATATGTTTTTGCAATTCCAAGTATTGAAATTACTGATATGCAATATCCTAAAAAATTTGAACCCGTGTCTCCAATAAATGTTTTTGCTGGATTAAAATTATATGGTAAAAATCCTACTAATGAACCAGCTAAAGCAGTTATTAAAAGTATTGCTATAATTGGAGATGAATTTAATGAAAATATAACTAAAAGCGAAATACATGCAATTAAAGTTATTCCTGTTGATAAACCATCTAATCCATCAATTAAATTTATAGCATTCGTTATTCCAACAATCCAAGCAACAGTAAGAATTTTATAAAAAATTTGATTTTCTAACCAATTAAAACCTGGAATTGAAATATTTTCAATTTTTATTCCACCTAATTTTATAACAATACAAGCAGCTACTATTTGAGCTACAAGTTTTACAATTGCTGGTGCTCCTTTTATATCATCATACAAACAAACAGCAATAATAACTAGTCCACCAACAGCAAAACCTATTAATTTTTTTCCATAATTATCAACACCATTTAAATCAATTTTATTTTCAATTGTCATTGTAATAAGTAAATATGCTACAGATACTATAAACCCTGCAATGACTGCTAGTCCTCCGTAGTCTTGGCATTGTTATTTTGTTTATACGTCTTTCATCTTGCGGAGTATCAACAGCTCCAACTTTATTTGCTAGTTTTATTGTTAGTGGTGTTAGCATAAATGCAGCAAGGAATGCAATTGTAAAAGCAATAGCAATGTCTCCCCACATGTTTTTTAACCTCTCTTACTTCATTTCTTTTTCTTCAATATTTTCAATCATTTGTAATCTACTTAAATATCTGTCATCATTTTTAAAATCAGTTGCAATCCAAGTTCTAATTATAGCAATAACTTGAGAAACACTTAAATATTCTGCTGGAATTGCTAAAACATTTATATCATCATCTGCTTTAGAATTTCTTGCCATATCTTCATTAATTGCTATACTACATCTTATTCCTTTAAATTTATTTGCAGCAACAGTCATTCCTGCTCCTGATTTACAGATTAATATTCCTAAATTGCATTCTTTTCCTTGAATTGCTTTAGAAACCTTTTCTGCATAAATTGGATAATCTGTTCTTTCTTCATTAAAACATCCAAAATCTTTATATTTTATTTCTTTTTCATCTAAGTATTTTTTTATTTCTTCTTTTAATTTAAAACCTCCATGATCAGCGCCAAGAGCTATCATTTCTCATACCTCCTCTTAAGTAATTAAATCTACTTTTTTACTATAACACATAAAATTCAAAAAGTCTAGTAAAAAATAAATAGATTTTTTTGTAAAAAGCTTGCATTTTAAGTTTTAACCTGTTATAATATCTAAAGAAAAATTTACTTATAACTTTAGAGGAGGTGCAAAATGCCAAATATCAAGTCTGCTATTAAAAGAGTAAATGTTATTAAAACAAAAACTCTTCAAAATAATATGGTAAAATCAGCATATAAAACAGCTGTTAAAACTTTTGAATCAGCAGTTGAAGCTGGAGATAAAGCAAAAGCTGAAGAAACATTCAAAAATGCTGTAAAAAAAGTTGATCAAGCTTGCTCAAAAGGAGTATTAAAAGCAAATACAGCATCAAGAAAAAAATCAAGTTTAGCAAAAAAATTAAACACTGTAAAATAGAAAAACTCCCTCTTTATAAAAAGAGGGAATTTTTTTACCCCCCAAGAAAATCTTGTTTTCTTGAGGGTTATTTTTATTCTACTGTAACTGATTTTGCTAAATTTCTAGGTTTATCTACATCTAATCCTCTTTCTTTTGAAATATAATAAGCCAAAAGTTGCATTGGAATTACAGATAAAATTGGAGAAATATATTCACTTATTTTTGGAATAACAATTACCTCGTCAAACATTGATTTATCAATATCTTGATTTGTAATTATTAAAGTTTTAGCTCCTCTTGTTACAACTTCTTGTAAATTACTTACTGTTTTTAAAGTAAGATTAGGATCTGTCATAATTCCAATTACTGTAATACCATTTTCAATCAGTGCAATTGGTCCATGCTTTAACTCTCCAGCAGCATAACTTTCTGAATGAATATAAGAAATCTCTTTTAATTTTAAAGACCCCTCTAAAGCTACAGAATAGTCAATTCCACGTCCAATAAAAAATACATCTTTTTCATTGCTAATTCTTTTTGCAAAATCTTGAATTTGTTTAGTATTATCTAAAATTTCTTCAATTTTTTTAGGAATATCTAAAATTTCTTTTTTAAGATTTTCTAGTTTCTCATTTTTTACTTCTAAAACTTCTGCAAAATATATAGCAATAATTGCTAAAAGTACAATCTGAGCTGTATATGCTTTAGTTGAAGCTACTGCAATTTCTGGTCCTGCATGCGTATACAATGAATAATCAGCTTCTCTTGTTATAGAACTTCCTATTACATTTGAAATTGCTATAGTTTTAGCTCCTTTTTCTTTTGAAAGCTTAAGAGCTGCAATAGTATCAGCTGTTTCACCTGACTGAGAAATAAAAATACATAAGGTTTTTGATGTAATTAAAGGATTTCTATATCTAAATTCAGATGCAATATCTACCTCTGTTTGTAAAGAGCAATATTGCTCTAGCAATTTTTTCACTGTCATTCCAGCATTCATAGCAGTTCCACACGCCACTATATAAACTCTATCAACACTTTCTAAATATTCTTTTGTAAAATCATCTAATTCATCTAAAGAACATTTTGAGCCTAAAGCAATTCTTGCTTCTATAGTTTCTCTAATTGATTTTGGCTGTTCAAAAATTTCTTTTAGCATGAAATCTTCATATCCATCTTTTTCTGCTGAACTAACATCCCATGCAATATTTTTCGGTTCTTTTTGTATTAAATTTAAATCTATATCATAAAATTCAATTTTTTCACTTGAAAGAACGGCAATTTCATAATCATTTAACAAATAAAAATCTTTTGTAAAAGATAAAATAGCTGGAATATCAGAACTTATATAATTTTCATCTATTCCTTTTCCAATAACTAATGGACTATCTTTACGTATTACAAACATCTTATTATCAAAATCTTTACACAAAATTTCTATTGCAAAACTGCCTTTTAAATCTTGAATTGCTTGTTTTATTGCTTTTAAAAAATCATTTTCATCTTTTTTAATAGTTTTCTCATAATAATAATGAATTAAATTTGGTATAACTTCTGTATCTGTTTGAGATAAAAATTTATATCCATTTTTTATTAAAAAATCTCTTAAATTTATATAATTCTCTATAATTCCATTATGAACAACTGCAATTAAACCGTGAATTATCTAAATGAGGATGAGAATTAGTTTCTGATGGTTTACCATGAGTTGCCCATCTTGTATGACCTATACCAATTGTACCTCTTAAATCTTCTATTTCTTTAATATTTAAAAGCTCTTTTACTCTTCCTTGTTTTTTTATAACATTAATTCCATTTTCTTCAATAACAGCAATTCCAGCTGAATCATACCCCCTATATTCTAATCTTAAAAGCCCATTTATCAAAATATCTTTAGCCTTTCTTTTTCCAACATAGCCTACTATTCCACACATAAAATTTTTCTCCTTTACTTTTTTAAATTTTATATGCACTATTTTTAATATTACTTTGATATTTTTTGTAAATAAGTATCACTACTTAATTTTGTAATATCAATAATGAGTGTAACTCCCCATCAGAGCATCCGCCGAAAACTTCGATAACTCTGAACCCTCGTCAACATAGTATGTAGGAATTATTGTTAATAAATATTACTATGTTCTGGCGCTAACTTTTTTAGTTTTAATTTTTCCTCCTTTCTAAAAAATTAAAAAATAGCACATTAGTATTAATATAATATTCAAAAAATCAAAATAAGTCAATTAAATTATTTATATTTTCTTAAGATTGCATTAAAGCCTAAAATTGTCAATTATTTGCTATTGACTAAGTCTTAAAAATATTGTATTATATAGTCTAGCTATAAATAGTTGTAAAATGCAGTATTTATAGCAATGTTTTAAAGAAAGTAGGTAGATGTATAATGAATATGGTTTGCTCAGTGTGCAAAAAAAATCCTGCTGTTGTTTTTATAAATAAAATAGAAAATGGTAAAACTTCTGTTGAAGGTCTATGCTATAATTGTGCAAAAGAAAAAGGTATCAATCCACTTCAGGTGTTAAGTCAAAATGCAAACATCTCAGATGATGATATCGAACAAATTTCAGAACAACTTGGTAACTTCATGGAAGAACTTTCAAACAATGATGGAACTGAAGAATACAACGATAATCCTTTTGCAGGAATATTTAATTTATTTGGCAATAAAGATAATAATGCACAAAATTCTGTTGGAGGAGATGGAACTAGAAAGAAAACTGTTAAAGTTGAGAAAAAACAAAAAAATAATAGAAAAAAATTTTTAGATACATTTGGAACTAATCTTACAGCATTAGCTAGTGAGCGGAAAAATTGATGAAGTAATAGGTAGAGAACAAGAAATCTTAAGAGTAACACAAATTTTAAATAGACGTTCTAAAAACAATCCTTGTTTAGTAGGTGAACCTCGGAGTTGGTAAAACTGCAATAGCTCAAGGATTAGCTTTAAAAATTGCTAGAAAACAAGTTCCAGCTAAACTTTTAAATAAAGAAGTTTATTTAATTGATATAACAGCAATCGTTGCTGGAACACAATTTAGAGGTCAATTTGAAGCCAGAATGAAAAGTTTAATAGAAGAATGTAAAACTTATGGAAATATTATTCTAGTTATTGACGAAATTCATAATATAATTGGAGCTGGAGATGCAGAACATTCAATGAATGCAGCAAATATTTTAAAACCTGCCCTATCTTCTGGAGAAGTTCAAGTAATTGGAACTACAACTTTAAAAGAATATAGAAAATATATTGAAAAAGATTCTGCACTAGAAAGAAGATTTGCTCCAGTAACAGTTGAAGAACCTTCTATTGAAGAAACTGTAAAAATCATAAAAGGTATTAAAAAATATTATGAAGAGTTTCACAAAGTATTAATTTCAGATGATATAATTGAAAAAATTGTAACAATGTCTGAAAGATATATTCATGATAGATTTTTACCTGATAAAGCTATTGATATCATTGATGAAGCATGTTCTAAAATTAATTTAAATAATAAAGAACTATATGAACTTGAAATGATAAAAAATGAGCTTGCAGTTATAGAAACAGAAAAAGAAGAAGCTGTTTCTTCAGATTCAATTGAAGATTATCAAAAAGCAGCAGATTTAAAAACAAAAGAATGCAGTTTAAAAGATAAAATGGCAGAAATTGAAAAGACTTTAAAACCTTCTGTTCTTACAGTTCAAGATGTTGCAGAAGTTATTGAAAAATGGACGAAAATTCCAGTAACAAAAATAACAGAAGCTGAAACAGAAAAACTATTAAACCTAGAAACATATTTACATAAACATATAATTGGTCAAGATGAAGCAATAAAAGCAGTATCAAGAGCTATTAGAAGAAACAGAGTGGGACTTCAAAGTACAAAACGTCCACCATCATTTATATTTGTAGGTCCTACAGGTGTTGGTAAAACAGAACTTGCTAAAAGTTTAGCAAAAGAAATCTTTGGAAGCGAAGATTCTATTATAAGAATTGATATGAGTGAATATATGGAAAGTCACTCAACATCAAAATTAATAGGTTCTCCTCCAGGATATGTTGGATATGATGATGCAGGTCAATTAACTGATAGAGTTAAAAGAAAACCTTATTCTATAATTTTATTAGACGAAATTGAAAAAGCTCATCCAGATGTTTTCAACATCTTACTTCAAGTTCTAGACGATGGAAAACTTACAGACGCACAAGGAAATACAGTTAATTTCTCAAATACTATTATAATCATGACATCAAATGCGGGTTCAAACTTAAATACAAATTCAATAGGATTTGGAAATCAACCAATTTCTGATACAAATAAAATGGTTGACGCTTTAAAGAGTTTATTTAGACCAGAATTTTTAAACAGAGTTGATGAAATAATTCCATTTAGTCCACTTACAGAAAGTGAATTATTACAAATTGTTGATTTACTTCTTGATCAAACAAGATTAGCTTTAAAATCTAAAGAAATGAAGCTAGAAGTTGATGATACAGCTAAAAAATTCCTATTAGAAAAAGGAACAGACTTAAAATATGGTGCAAGACCATTAAGAAGAAGTATACAAAACTATATAGAAGACGTAATAGCAGATAAAATTTTAAGAAATGAAATAATTTCAGGAAATACAATCTTTGTTCATTCAAACGGAAAAGAACTTAATTTTGAAATAAAATAAAAATTTCCCCAATTACAAAAACGTAATTGGGGTTTTTTATTGATTAAATAAACAATTTTACATAAATTTGTATCTATAATAAATTTGATTGTAATTTTTTTAAAATTACTAATTTTTATTCACTTTTTCTGATAAACTTTTCTTTATTTCTTCTACTTCTTTTTTAGTCAAACCTGTTAATTCAATTATAGATTCATCGTCCATATCTTTCAAAATCATTTTTTTAGCTATTTCTATTTGTTTTAATTTTTCCCCTTGTGCTATCCCCTGCTCAAGTCCTTTTCTAGTCGCATAGCTTAATCTTAGTTTCTCATCTACTACTGCTCCTTGCCTTCTTAAGGCATACCATGAATTTATTTCATCTTGTTTTAATTTCTCTAACTCTTCATTCGCTTTTTTTACTTCTTCATTTTCATCCATCTCAGCCACCCCCAAACTCTCTGGATTTATTAAAAATTTTACCCATAACAAAAGTTTTTGATTTTTACTATCATTTTTATTTTTCTCCAAAAGCTTCTTAGCTTTCGGTAACTCAATAATATCAATCTCAAACTTCTCTGTCAAGACTTTTTTACTTATTTCTGTTTCCAATATCTTCTATTTAGTATGATATTTTTCTATTTCTTTTAAATTATCTATTTCAAAATTTGCTATTAATATTGCTATTGTCCTTTTAGCTTCTTCATATATCTCACCTTTTAATACTGTTCTTGTATATAATTTTGCCCAATAATACAGTATTCTTTCTTCTATGTAATCTTGCGAAGCCATTTGAACTTCTATATCTACTTTTATTTTATTATTTAATTCTGCTCTTATATCTAATACATTCGTTTTATCATCTATAATATCTCCACCTATTGTCGTATTTTTTTCTAAATTTATTGATACTATTTCATCTTCTATTATAGCACTTAATAAATCTTTCGTTATTTCCTCATTTCCCTCCCTTCCAAATATTCTTTTAAACACAAAGTCATTTGTTGGAACTACCGCCTTTTTAGCTTCTTCTGTATAATTTTTTAATTCATCATTCATCATATAAAATTCATGCATAATGAACATACAAACATTACGCATATTCTCCTTGTACTAATATTTTTCTTTGTATGTTTTTAATTCCAATATTATAAATTGAAGTTAAACGGCTAGAAATGAGCCTTTAGAATTTAATTTTTTGAATTAAATTAATTTTGAAATTGCATATTAAATATGCAAAAATTAAATTGCAAGTATTTTATCATGCTGACTTTGAATTGTAAATAGATTTTTTTAAATATTTATCAAAAAATTTATTAAAAAAATATTATGACATTTTACGTCATGATAATAACAAAAGGACCCTGAATATCCAAAGCCCTTAATTAAATTTATCAAATTAACATGTTTTTCGAACACGTCCCTTAAAACATATTAAAAAAAGGAAAAGATTAGTTAATATAAAAAGTTAACTAATCTCAAAAAAATTGTTAAAGATCAATTAGGGACAGTGTGGCATTTTTTTCCGCACTCCAACACGTCCCTAAAAACTTCTAGTAGCTTTTATTTTTTGTAGTTACTCATTTTAAAGTACATACTAGCTTTTAAGGGTTTATATTTTTTAAAAGGATAAGCAAAACTTGTGTGGGGACCAGCAAGATAGAAAATGTTATCTTGAGGGTTCCAAAAACCATCAAGATTACATTTTCTTCGAAGTAGGGATTTTGCCCTTTTAAAAAATATAAACCCTTAAAAGCGGATTCACTCTTCTAAATAAAATATATATAACTAAAAAAGCGGCTTCACTGCACAAAATTAAATATATGCAATTAAAAAGCGACCTCACTATACAAAATCAAATATATGAAACTAAAAGCAAGCTTACACATCTAAATTAATTAAATATATAAAAAAAATAATTCCACACAATTAAAATATAAATAAAAAATCCCTTAAAGAAAACTTTGACTTTTAATTAATAATCTTAGTTTTCTCTTAAGAGACAAATTTTATTCTCTTTTTTGCTTATCCATTTTGCAAAAAATTTATTAACACTTTCACTATTTGTGAATAGATTTTTAGTTAAATATGGTTTATAATATGCAATAGGAAATAAAAGAAAAATGGGAATTTTAAATAGGTAAAAGATGGGAAAAGGAACTAAATATTCAGAAGAGTACAAGCAAATTGGCAGAAATATTGGAGAATATAGAAGAAAGAAAAAAATTTCTCAAGAAAAACTTGCTGAAAAAGTTGGAATAAGTTTTAGTTATATATCTCAAATTGAAGCTCCTAATGTTGTTAAAAAAATGTCAATAGAAGTCTTATATGATATTGCTAATGCTTTAGGAGTTAAAATTGAGGACTTACTAAAAAAAACAGATTAATATAAAAAATATTTTACTAATTTTTATATTAATCAAATGTTTTATTTAAATCTATTAATTATTTTAACAAAAAGTTAATAAATTTAATAATTCCATTTTGGAACATACTGTGTTTCATCTTCTTCAGAAAAATCTTGCATATACCCATTTTCTATTCCTAAATTTGATATGTACTCTTCGACCTCTTCATATTCCTCTTTAGTAATTTTTCGATTAATTTCATCAAATTCTTTTGCTTTATATGCAGGAAAATATTGTGTCATAACACTTATATAAGTTTTTTCGTTTAAATTTTCTTTTAACCATTTTAAAACTATTTTAGAATTTTCAATATTATTTGGCATAATCAAATGCCTTACAATTAGACCACTTTTTATCATTCCATTTTCATCAAATTTTGGATATCCAACTTGATTTTCCATTTCTTTAATAGCTTTTGAAGCAATTTCAAAATAATTTTTTATACCAGAATATTTAAATCCAATATCATTTCTTCCATATTTAAAATCTGGTAAATATACATCTATTAAACCTTCTAAAGAATTTAAAGTTTCTATCCTTTCATATCCATTACTATTATATATTATAGGAAGTTTTAATCCTTTATTTTTAGCTAACTTTATAGCTTCTATAATTTTATCAACATAAATCGTTGGAGATACTAAATTAATATTCTCAGCTCCATTTTCTTGTTGCTCTATAAAAATATCAGATAATTCTTCGACCGAAATTTTTCTACCTTTTCCAAGATTACTGATTTCATAGTTCTGACAAAAAACACATGATAAATTACATTTTGAAAAAAATACTGTACCAGAACCATTTTTTCCACTAATACATGGCTCTTCAAAAAAATGAAGAGAATATCCGCCTATTTCTATATAATTTCCTGCCTTACATCTTCCAACATTTTTATTTCTATCTACCAAGCAATTATGTGGACATAAATTACAAAACTTTTTCATATATAATAACTTCCTTTTTTAATAATCTTACTTTTAAAACAATACTATATTAACACATAAACTGCTATTTTTCAATATTTTCAATATCGTACAAAAATATACTATTCAAAATTTTCTAAAATTGAATTTAATTCAGCTGTTCCATAAATATATATTCCCTCTTCTAATTCCTTTTTATCATCTGTACTTAAATATTCTGATGAAATTTCAGTTGTTTGATAAATTTCTGTATCATAATTTGATTTTAATCTATATACAATAATCATACCATTTTCATCTATAGTAATCTTATAATGCTTATTACATAGACCTTCCGCTACAGTATATAAATCTACTTCATCTTTTGAAAAATTAATTACAATATATTCCGGATATTTTTCTTCTAATTCTTCTAATGTAAAATTTATAACTTCTCTAGGTGCTTCATATTCATTAGTTTCAGTATGCTTACAGTCTTCATATTTTGTTTCAACCTTAAAAATGGTATTAGGAGTAATTTTTTCTTCACTACTACTTGCTTCTTTAGCAAACTCTTCGTTTCCTACTTCTGTTACATTTCCTGTTATATTTTGAGCAGAAATATCAACTTTTCCATTTCTTTTAACATATGAAATGCAAAGCCCTATCATAATAGAAACTATAAATAAAATTACTATATATTTTAAATACTTTCCCAAAATCTCATCTCCTACTTAAAGTTTTCTTTTATTATTTGAAATTTTGCATAATTTATACAATTTTTTAGTTAATTTCTATATTCATAGGTATTTATCAAAAATTTTCCATTTTTAATTTTTATAGTTATTTCTCCATCTAGATCAGTTCTAAATACTTTAACTTTAATTAAGTGTAAAGAATTTAAAACAGATTTATTTGGATGATTATAAGAATTATTTTTTCCAACTCCTATTAATGCAATTCTAGGGTTTACGCAATTTAAAAAACTATTGCTGGATGAAGTTTTTGAACCATGATGTGCAACTTTTAAAATATCTGATTTTAAATTATTTCCATATTTTTTTACAAGTTTTTCTTCTGCAGGACTTTCAATATCACCTGTAAATAAAATACTTGTATTTTTTTCATTTTCTAAAAAAGTTAATTTTGCAACAATAGAATTATTATTTATAGCATTTTCTGAAATCATGTCTTGAGAATTAGGAAAATAAAATTCAAAATACGCAGATTCATCAATTTTTAAAATTTCTCTATTCTTAACTAAAATCATATTGATTTTTTTATCTTTTGCAATCTTTAAAAATTCTAAAAAATTTTCTGTTTCTTCATATTGATATCCAATTATAATATTTTCTACTTTTAAATTTTCTATAATACTTAGAAGTCCACCTGAATGGTCAGAATCAAAATGAGAAACTAAAACATAGTCTAATTTATTTACTTTATGTTTTAAAAGATATGGCAAAACTACGTTTTCTCCATAATCGTAATTTTCATTATCTCCACCATCAACTAAAATAGTACTTCCCTCTTTTGTTGTAATTAAAGTACTATCACCTTGAGACACATCTAAAAAATTTATTTTAAAACACTTATTTTTTAAATTACTAATCCCTAAAATACATATTAAAATAAAACTACAGCAAATAATAACGTTTTTATATTTTAATAAAAATTTTTTTCTTCTCTCTTTTGAAATAAACATTATAGAAAACAAAATTATATAATAAATTATAAAAAATATTATGTTAGGAGTTACCACATAAATTTTAGAAAGTTTAAAATTTCCTACTATTTCAGCAATTTTAAATAAAATTTCTAATAAAGAACTTTCTATAACACATAAAAAACTTAAAATTTTTCCTAAAAATAAACATATATAACCTATAATTAAAATTGGACCAATAATAAATGAAGCAAAAAAATTTGAAATAAAAAAAGTAAAAGAAATTGTATTATATGAATATAAAATAATTGGAAAAATTGCTATTTGAACTGCAAAAGAGTCTTTTAAATTTATTTTTCTCATTCCCAAGACGCACATAAAAGAAAGCCACATTCCAATATTTTCAATATTATAATAATTTAAAATCAAAATAATACTTAAAGAAAAACAAAAACTCGTAAAAAAATCATTTTTTCTATATAATAATTCAGAAACTAAAATCATAATCATCATAATACATGCTCTAATACAAGATGCCGAATTTCCCGTAAAAACAGTGAAAAAAATTATAAAAGATATTAAAATAATATATTTTACTTTTTTAGAATTAATAAATTTATCTAAAACCCACCTTATTGCTACAACAACATAAATAACATGAGTTCCAGAAATTGCCAAGATATGCGATAAACTACTATTTTTAAAATTTTCATCTATTTTATCATCAATATTTGATTGATCACCGAATTAAAAGTCCTGCTAAAAAACTAGCTTTTTCATAATCAAAAATCTCATATAATTTTTGATTTAATTCATTTTTAAATTTAAAAAAATGATATTTAATTCCTTGATTTTTTGAAATAATTTTAAAATCTTCTAAATTTAATATTCCATAAATTTTGCTTTGCCTTAAATATCTTTCATAATTAAAACATTTATCATTTCTAGTTCCAAATGCCCTTTCAAAATTACTATTTTCAAAATAAATAATATCACCATATTCTAATTTAATTTCTTTATCAAGATATAAAATTAATTTTGTATTTTTAAATTTAAAATCTTTATTTATTTGTTTAATTTTAATTATATATTTATTTTTATATTCTTTCTCCTCGGCAAAACTTACAATTTCGCCTATTCCAGTTAAATTTATATTTTCTTTATATAAATTATTATATTTTTCTTCTTTGATACATACAAAAATAAAGATAATTATACTTAAAAAAATTAAGAAAATTTTTCTATCAATAATTTTAAAATCTTTTTTTAATTTAACAGCAAAGTATAAAAAAATAACTAAAATAAAAATAAATAAAGCTATATTTTTAAAATATAGCCCTAAAATTATTCCCAAAATTATACTAAGTAAAATTTCTAAAATTAATAAATTCATGGCTAACCTCTTTTTTATTAGCCCCCGTTTTTATTTTAATCAACATTTTGTCTAATAACCCATCCTGAATTTGTTCCATCTGTAATTTTGCACCAATTATTTAAATTATCTATAACAGTAACTGTTGTCCCCTCTGAAATAGTATTATATTTTTTTGAAGCAAAACTTGGAACACGTCTTAATTCAGCATCTTTTGTTAATGTTATACTACTTTCTACATTAGCAGAAGGTTCATTATTTGAAGGTTCTTCGTTTGTAGTAGGATTATCTAATGTATTATCTGTAGGTTCTTCTGGAGTAGATGTAGTAGGCGGTGTTTCTGGAGCTGCTGGTTCGTCCGGAGTTTCAGGTTCTTCTGGAACATCTGCAGGATTAGTTTCATCTGGTTCTTCTCCTTCTACATCAACATAATCACTTGATACATAACCTGTTATACCATCATATTCTACTTTGTACCATCCATTTTCTTCTCCTAAAATTTCTACTTCTGATTCTTCTCCAATTAATTGCAAAATATCTGAAGAAGTATTTGCTTCTCTTCTCATTCTAACTGTAGTTGTATTAATAGTTCCTGTTTTGGCAAATACAACATTTGATACTAATGCAAATAAAATTATCATTATTAAAAATATTGCTATAATTTTTTTCATACACATCCTCCAAGTTTTATTGCTAAATTTATTCTTCAATTTTTATGTGAACATCTTTTAATTGTTCTTCTTTAACTCTTGATGGAGCATTCATCATCATATCTCTTGCCTTTTTATTTTTTGGAAAAGCAATAACTTCTCTTAAATTATCTTCATGAGCAAGTAACATAATTAATCTATCTAAACCAGGAGCTGCTCCTGCATGTGGTGGAGTTCCATAACTAAAAGCTTTATATAATGCTCCAAATTTTGTTTTAACATCTTCTTCTGTATATCCAGCAATTTCAAATGCTTTTGTCATAATTTCTTGATCATGATTTCTAACTGCACCTGATGCAACTTCATAACCATTGCAAACTAAATCATATTGATATGCTAAAATTTCTAATGGTTCTTTTTCTTCTAATGCTTTTAATCCGCCTTGTGGCATAGAGAATGGATTATGATTAAAATCTATAGTTCCTTCATCTGATAATTCATACATTGGAAAATCAACTATCAAACAGAACTTATATATATTTTTTTCAATTAAATCAAGTTCTTCTCCTAACTTAATTCTAACTCCTCCAGCAATTTTTTGAGCTTTTTCAAATTCATCTGCAATAAAGAACATTGCAGAATTTGCAGTTACATTTAATTTATTTATTAGTTCTTGTTTTTGTTCTTCTGTTATAAATTTACTAATACCACCAGAAAATTCTAAATTTTCATCTGATTTAACCCATGCTAATCCTTTAGCTCCTAATTCTTCTACAGCATATTCTGACATTTTATCAAAGAATTTTCTAGGTTTATCAATCATATTATCTGTTAAAATTACTTTTACTGTTTTTCCTTTAAAAGCATTAAAATCTGTATTTTTAAAAATATCTGTAACATCTTCTATAACTAATGGATTTCTTAAATCTGGTTTATCAGTTCCATATTTTTCCATTGATTCCCTATATGGAATTCTTACAAATGGTGCTTTAGAAACTTCCCAATCTGTATTTTTCTTAAACACATTATATACAACAGTTTCTATAACTTTAAAAACATCTTCTTGAGTAGCAAAACTCATTTCAAAATCTAACTGATAAAATTCTCCGTGGAGATCTATCAGCTCTTGGATCTTCATCTCTAAAACATGGTGCAATTTGATAGTATTTTTCAAATCCTGAGACCATTAATAATTGTTTAAATTGTTGTGGTGCTTGAGGAAGAGCATAAAATTCTCCTGGATGTAAACGGCTTGGAACTAAAAAGTCTCTTGCTCCTTCTGGTGATGAATTTGCTAAAATCGGTGTTTGAATTTCTGTAAAACCTAAAGCATCCATTTCATTTCTAAAATCTTTTAAAATTTTAGATCGAAGTAAAATATTTTTATGTATTTTTTCATTTCTTAAATCTAAAAATCTATATTCTAATCTTAAATCTTCTCTTACATTTTGGTTTGGAACATTAATTTCAAATGGCAAAGTATTTCTACATTTTCCTAAAACTGTAAATTCTTTTGCAGCAATTTCAATACTTCCGGTTGGAATTTTGTCATTTTTACTACTTCTTTCCACAACTTGTCCCAAAACAGTTAATGTACACTCATTTGAGATTTCTTTTGCTTTATCTGCTAATTCTTCATTTAAAACAATTTGTGTTATTCCAGATTCATCTCTTAAATCTATAAACAACATTTTTCCTAAATTTCTAATTTTTTGCACAAAACCGGCTAAACGAACTTCTTTTCCAACATCTGAAATACGAAGTTCTCCACAACTATTTGTTCTATATTTATTTACCATAATAAATTCCCTCTCCCTTTTTAAAATCTTTCATCTGAGTTGTCTCCTTGAACTCCTCCATTTTCTCCTGTATCCGGATTTTCAAACTTTCTTTTCCTTTGTGCAATGTGCTTTTTTAATATATCTTGTTTTCCTAATATTTCTGCTAAATCAAAAACTATTTCTTCAATAACATTTTGACTTTTAAAATAAGATTGATTTTTTGAATCTGTAAGCACTTCAAACAAACTAAATATATCATCTTGAGTTATTTGTGATTCAGAATTTCTAAGCTTTATTACTGTATCTAAAGCGTTTTGATCAGATTGCATAATATTATCTGAAGAATATACTAATGTATCATCAGAAAAGTCTAATTCTTTTTTTGATCTTCTGTAAACTTTCATACAATCAATTAACTCACCTTTTTCAAACATATTTTGAAAATATCTTAAACTTTCAGGAAATCTATCGTAAGTAGCGTTATGATAATCTAAACTTGTATATCTTGCACTACCTGGTAAAAAGTCTTTAGAATAAATTTCTTTTCCATCTTCATCCTTGCCTAATATTCCTGTATCCACAATAGAAACATATCTTTTAAGTATTGAAAATGCACTATCTTTTTCCGGAACTGCAAGAGATGCAAGAGTTATAGAATAATCTGTATTTTTATTTTGCTTATATTTTTCAAAAGTCTCTTGAACCCAATCTGTTTTCCACAAAGTACCTGTAATGATTATATTTGTTCCCGGAAATTCTGTTAGTAAAACTTCCTGAATTGTATAATACATTTCATATGAAAATTCACTTGTTTGATCAGCAAAAGTTCTATCTTGAAGTTTAACATCAGGAATAAATCTACTAAAATAATGCCTAAACATATCCATATTTAATTCAATATAATTTTTTTCAGGATTTGCATTATTTAATCTTGCAACTAAACTATCTTTACCTGCACCAGTTGGAGCTGCAACGAAAATTAATTCAGCTTTTTTAGGTAGATTTTCAAAGTTTTGACGTAGATTATTTTTTTCCTCATAGTTACTTATAATTTGCCTTATTAAATTAACTGATGATTCATCCAAAACAGAAAAACGTTTTGATTCAATTTCTTGATTAATAATATTCTTTATTTTATCATTCAAATCAACCATTTTATATTTTTTTTGCATCATTAATTATTTTTTTTATTAATTCTGCATTTCCTTTACTAATTTCTTTTCTCATGTTTAAAAATTTGCTTAATTCTTCTTTTTGTGTAATATCATCTGGATTTTTTTCAATTTCAATATTTAATTTAGCAATCCTCCTATCTAAAATATTAATTGCAACAGATAAATTTACGTCATCTTTAATCATGTTTTCCTCCAAAGAATTATTTTAAAACAAATTTTAGTAAAATTATAATACAAAATAGCTTTTTATTCAATAGTTTTTAATTATATATTTTAAATAAAAAATGGAAATTTTATAATTAGAAAAAAATAATAATTAAAACAGGTTTTTACTTAATACATAATTTTTGTATAAAGATGGAAAGTACATAAATCACATATTAAATAGGTTGACCTGTTTAAACCTTGATTTCTAATTCGGAAATAAAAGAAATCGAAAATAGTATATACTATTTTCGATTAAAATTCAACAATATTTTTAAAATTTTTTAAAAATTTCTAGTACATTCCTCCCATTGCTCCCATGTCTTGAGAAGCTCCGTGGTTTGTGCATCCACATTCTTTTTCTTTTTTATCTGTAATTATTCTTTCTGTTGTTAAAATCATTGAAGCAACACTTTCAGAATTTTGTAATGCTGAACGAGCAACTTTTGTTGGGTCAACAATTCCAGCTTTTTTCATATCAACATATTCTTCTTTAGATGCATCAAATCCAACTCCTGGCTTTTGAGCTTTTACTTTATCTAAAATAACAGCTCCTTCTAATCCTGCATTTTCAGAAATTTGTTTTACTGGTGCTTCTAATGCTTTTATAACAATTCTAACACCTATTCTTTCATTTTCTGGAACTTCATTTAATAATTTTTCAACTTCTGGTAAAACATTTACATATGCAGTTCCACCACCAGGTAAAATTCCTTCTTCAACAGCTGCTTTTGTTGCAGATAAAGCATCTTCAATTCTTAGTTTTTTATCTTTCATTTCAACTTCTGTTGCAGCTCCAACTTCAATTACAGCAACTCCACCTGCAAGTTTTGCTAAACGTTCTTGTAATTTTTCTTTATCATATGAACTTACAGTTTCTTCAATTGCTTTTCTAATTTGATTAACTCTTTTATCAATTTCTTCTTTATTTCCTGCACCATCAACAATTATTGTTTCTTCTTTTCCAACTTTAACTTGTTTAGCTCTTCCTAAATCAGCTAAAGTTGTATTTTTAAGCTCTAGTCCTAAGTCAGATGTAATAACAGTTCCACCTGTTAAAATTGCAATATCTTCTAGCATTTCTTTTCTCTTATCACCAAAACCTGGAGCTTTAACAGCAACTACATTTAAAACACCTCTTAATTTATTTAAAACAAGAGTTGATAATGGTTCTGATTCAATATCATCAGCAATAATTACTAATTTTCCACTTTGACTAGAAAGTTCTTCTAATAAAGGTAAAATATCTTGAATATTGCTTATTTTTTTATCTGTAATTAATATATATGGATTATCCATTACAGCTTCCATTTTTTCTGTATCTGTTACCATATATGGAGATACATATCCTTTATCAAATTGCATACCTTGTGCAACTTTAACTTCTGTTGATGAAGTTTTTGATTCTTCAATTGTAATTACACCATCTTTAGAAACTTTTTCCATTGCGTCTGCAATTAAATTTCCTATTGATTCATCTTTTGATGAAATAGTTGCAACTCTTGCAATATCTTCTCTACCATTAACTGGAGAGCTGATTTTTTTCAATTCTTCAACAGCTTTTTTAGTTGCTTTATCCATACCTCTTTTTATTGCTAAAACATCTCCACCAGCTGCAACATCTTTAATTCCTTCTTTTAACATAACTTGTGCTAAAAGTGTTGCAGTTGTTGTTCCATCTCCTGCTACATCATTTGTTTTTGTTGAAACTTCTTTTACTAAAGAAGCTCCCATATTCTCGAATGGATCATCTAATTCAATTTCTTTTGCTATTGTTACACCATCATTTGTAATAAGTGGTGCACCATAACTTTTATCTAAAACTACATTTCTTCCTTTTGGTCCAAGTGTTACTTTAACAGTATCTGCTAATTTATTAACACCTTCTAATAATGCTTTTCTAGCATCTTCACCATATCTAATATCTTTTGCCATATAAATTTACCTCCCTTTAATTTTACTTCGCAAAATTTTCACGAACTACTCAACAATAGCCAAAATATCGCTTTGTTTTACTATTATATAATCTACTCCCTCATATTTAACTTCAGTTCCAGAGTATTTGCTTGTTATTACTTTATCACCCTTTTTAACTTGCATTTCAACTTTTTCTCCGTCAACCATTCCACCTGGGCCAACTTCAATTACCTCTGCAATTTGTGGCTTTTCTTGTGAGCCACTTGATAATATTATACCGCTTTTAGTTGTTTCTTCTGCTTCTACCATTTTAATTAAGACTCTGTCTGTTAATGGTTTTATCATATAAATCATCCTCCTTTATAAACTGCTTTTATTTTATGCCCTAAATTATATTTATGTACTTAAAAAAATATTTAGCACAAATAAAAATTAGCAGTCTTTCTTTTTGACTGCTAAGATTTTATACCCTTTTCTTTTATTTGTCAATAGTTTATTTAAAAATTTTTTATTTTCTAAAATTAGCTATCTTTCGCCCATATAATTAATCTTTGGCTAGAATCATCATTACATGTTTGAAGTGTTATTTCTCTAACATTAGGATTAAGTTCCCTACTCATAAATGAAATATCATCTGACGAAGTATAATACATATTATATATAGTATATTTTACAGTTTGACCAGTATAATCAGTAACTTGAATTTCATCACCATTTTCTAATTTATCATTATCTGAAAAGAATTGACCATTTCTTAAGTTATGACCTAAAATTAGGGCATTTGTTCCTGGAACATTTAATTCTTTAACAGGTGTTGTTATTTCATCACATGTTGATATAGTTAATATACCAACTGATCTTGCCAAAGCACCTACTGTTGATTTTTCAAGTATTGGATATTCTATTCCAGTTTTTGGAATTCTTATTGTTCCTTTTATTTCATATTCTCCTAAATATGTTCTTTTTCTACCACTACTAGAACCTCCTGAATTATCTGGATTTGTTGTATTTAAATTAAAATCATCTAAATTAACATCAGGAGAAACATTATTATCCTCTTCATCTTTTATGCTAGATTGATTAATATTATTATAAAATTGCTCTGTTGCATCAGATGCATCACTTTCTATAATATTTTTTCTAATTGCTTTATATCCGAAATAACCTAATAACACAATTATTCCAATAATTACTATTACTAATAAAACAGTTAAGATATCAGCATATCTTTTTTCACCACCGAATTTACTCATATCTTTTATCTCCTTTTATTTTTAAAATATTTATTCCCTTTTTTATTATAACATACGAGCTATGTATTTTCAAGATAATAACTGGTAATTAACATAATATAATTATAGTAAAGATTGATAAAGCGTAACCATAGGAGCTATATTTAATAAACATACCATAATTAATAATTTATATTCTACATTTTTTATTTTTATAAAGTTTTCTTTTTTACACATACATAGAAAAATTAAAATTGCAATTGGTATAAAGTATCTTCCTTGAACCCCTTCTATTATATTAGCTCCGACTCCATCCCAACTTATATATATAGATAAAATTACCAAGAAAATACTAATTAAACTTAAAAACATTATATAAATTTTTTGCTTAGTTGAAAAAGATTTTTTATTTTCTTCAAGAAAACATGTAAAACATAATAATATCAAATAAAAAATAATTGGAGTTAAGCTTACATTTATATCTAATTCTCCTAGAGTAGAACCTACCATTTGAGTAATATAATTAAAAGATATAATATCTAAAGTATTCATAAATACATCTATAAAACTTCTAGGATTATTTAAAATCCATTTAACTTGACCTACTGAATCTTGCCCAATAGAATCTAAATATTTTCTATGACCACTTACATAACTATTACTAAATATAAAGCAAATAATTGTTAAAATAGCTGTTATTCCAATAATTAAAGGTATTGCAATTTTCTTTTTTTGTTTACTTAAATTTTTTGAAAAAGTCAAAATTAAAATCATTCCTATAATTGGAACATATACATATTTTGAAACTGCAAATAAAACTGATAATGCTCCTAATCCTATAAGCTCTAATTTATTAATATTTTTTTCCTTAAAAATTAAATATATAGTAAATGCAATAAACATTATTGCAATATTATTTATCATACAATCTGCAGAAGTTGATACTGCTTGATGTAAAGTCATAGGCATAAAAAGTATACCTATTAAAACATATTTTCCAAATGGAATAATTTTTACTGAATAATATGCTGTAATTAAAAAAATTATAAAATTAATTAATTTTGCTAAAATTGCACCGCAAATAAATATTTAAATCCAAAACTCTTGATATAGTAAATCCAACTGCTCCGAAACATGTATAAATAAGATGGATAAGATTTAAAAGTATTATTTACTTCTACTTCGTCACTATAGTCTGTATCCCATGAAAGAGCTTCATTAAAATCTGAAAACGTTTTCACTTTTGAGCCACAAACGCTTAAAGTTCTTGGAACTGTAGTCTTTTCTTCCTTGCTACTTATAAAAACTCCTTTTGAAACCTCATAAGTTTTAAACAAATGAAAATGTTCATCTGCTGCAACTGTTGGAAATACTAGCATTAAATAAATCATACCAATTGGAATTAAAAAACTTAAAACTATTTTTTCTAATTTAACTTTTTTTCGAATATTATATATTATTATGTAAATTATAATTGAAGTACTTAATAAAATATATATAAAATGTTTTATAGAAAAAATATCCTCATAACTTTTAAATAACATAAATTTAAAAATGCTATAAGCTAAAAAAATTGATATAATAAATTCAATTGGAAAAATAAAAAACTTTAAAAAATTTATAATATTATTTAAAATTTCTTGTCTATTCATTTTATAAACCTTTCTAAATTTTATCTAAATAAAGACTTTGAATTTGTTTTCAAAGTCTTTATTTATTTTCTTTTAATCTTTCAATTTCTCTATATCTTAATAAATCAATTTCATATTTTTCTCTATTTTGTTTTACAACAGTATCAAGCACCAAAGCTGATTGGAACATAATAAATGAAAATAACATAATTCCTGTTGCTAAAACTGCTGACGGAATTTTAGTGATATAATGAGTTTTTACAAATTCTACTATTACTGGAATTCCAATAGCTAGTCCAATTATAGCTAAAATTAATGCTAAAACCCCATAAAATACAAATGGTTTAAAATCTTTATACATTTTAAGAATTGTTTTACATACTTTTATTCCATCACTTACAGTATTTAACTTTGAACTACTTCCTTCAGGTCTATCTCTATAAACAATTGGTATTTCTTTAATAATAAATTTTTTATCTAAAGCATGAAGAGACATTTCAGTTTCAATCTCAAATTTTGGACTTAAAACAGGCATATTTTTAACAAAAAATTTATTAAAAACTCTATATCCTGTCATAATATCTTTTAATTTTGTATGAAAAGCAATATTTATAGATTTTTTTACTAAATTATTTCCAAATTCATGAAAATGTCTTTTATTTTCTTGCTTATATGTTCCATTAGTTAATCTATCTCCAATTGCCATGTCTGCTTCTCCATTTACCACAGGCTCAATTAATTTATGAACTTCTTCTGCAGGATATGTGTCATCTCCATCTACCATAACATAGATATCTGCATCTATTTCACGGAACATAGTTCTTACAACATTTCCTTTTCCGTTGTCTATATTCATGTTTTACAATTGCTCCATTTTTTCTTGCAATCTCTGCTGTTTTATCTTTTGAATTATTATCATAAACATAAATATCAGCATCAGGTAGTTCTTTTCTAAAATCCTTAATTACTTTTTCTATTGTAATTTCTTCATTATAACAAGGTATTAATACTGCTGTTTTCATTTAATTTCTCCTTTTTAATAATTTAATCTATAAATTCTATATCCATAATTATTATATACTTCTTCAAAGTCCACTTCTTCTGTATCAAAATCATTTAAATCATCACTAGTAAAAATATATTTTACATCTAATGTTTCTAAGTCATTAGTAGATAAATTTACTCTAAACATATCTGCTGCTATTAAGCTAAATTTTTCTTCTATCTCTTCATCTGTTTTATATAAATCTACTGCAATATGAGCATATCTATTATAAACATCTACATATTCTTTATTTTCATCTATAAGTTCCCATCTTTCTAGATTTGGATATGTATTTGTTGAATTTATTACAGGAACTCCAGCCATTAAAATATAATTTGAAGCAACATGAGTTATGCCTACAGTTATCCATTTTCCGCTCTTCTTCTGAATTTAATTTTTGTACATTTTTTATAATATCGCTTCCATAAATAATATCTGTTCCTCTTCTTATAGGATTTACTCTAAATCCTGAAACCAGCATAACTGCAATTATTCCAATTGTAAAGAAAAATTTTCCATATTTACTATTAAATCTAAATATAAAATATATTAAGTATGTACACATTATTAATAAAATTAAGCAATTTTTTAATCCCAAATAATCTTTATTACATAATTCACATAAGTAAACTAATATGCATGATATAAATAAAGCAAATATAATAGAAAATCTTTTACTAAACGGTTTTTCTATCATACTCATTGCTTTAATTAAAAGTAATACATCTAAAAATCCAATTGCTAAATATGCTCTTAAAGGTGTTGAATGACTCATTAATGTTAATTTTGAAATTATAGAAGGCATTCCAAACATCATCCAAAATGCTAAAAATGCATATACTATCAACATTAAAATTAATGATAAATCTTTTTTATTTTTTCTATCTATTAAATAAATCGATAAAATTATTCCAATAGGAAATAATCCAAAAATTGATGCACTTTCACACTCATTATATAAAAGCCCACCTGATCTGCTAGGTAAATAAATATCTCTTATATAATCTACAAATTTTGAAAAAATTCCTCCACCGGTACTAACTCTTTGCCCAGGGTAAACTGTATTTAATGTTGTTTTAATAGTATCCCATGAATTATAAAAAATATATAACATAAGACATGCAAAAATTAAAATTGCAACAACTATAGATATTACATCTCTATAATTAAATTTAAATTCTTTTCTATTTTTTACTATAACCCAAATAGCTAGTGCTAAAAATACATAAAACATTGGAATTTGCCAAGCTGGATAAAAAACTAATAAATATCCACCTGCACAAATTATTAAACTTGCTAAATATAAAATTCTCTTTTTTAAATTATTGTTTCTCATGTATTTATCTAATAATATAATTGCAAGTTCACCAAATATAAATATTTCAGCAATTCCATTTACTGCAAACCACCATTGCACTATAGGAGCTAGAGTAATCATAATGGCTCCTATAAAAGATAATAACTTCTTTTTATCTGTAAGAAGCATTAAAAACTCAAATGTTACTAAAAACAGGGCTATAAATCTTCCACACCAAAAAAATGATAAACCTTTTGAAATTCCTAAAAATAGAAATCCAATTAAAAATGGTCTAAATATTTGAACTATATTTAAAACTGGTAAGCCATAAATTATAAATACATCTGTTGTATCTCCTCTTACTAAGTTACTAAAATAATTAAATCCATCAAAATACTGTGAAAAAGTCATAGGAGTTAAAACACTCCATTCATCAGATCTTATTGCTCTAGATTCTCCAAATAAAACTCCATCTTCTGTTACATTAGAATTTATAAAATCTTTCCAAATACCAATTGAAGAGCCACTTATTTCAAATAAAATACACAAAATAAATAAAATTAAAGCTATCCAATATCTATATTTATACAAAAATTCACCAAATTTATTTAATTTATTACCTACTTTGTTAAAAAAGCTTATTACTGTATCCATAAAAATCTCCCAATTTAATATGCTTTATAAGTTTTAATATCATATCTTTCTGAATCTAAACTTAAGTTTTTATTATAATAAGGATCACCTTTTTTCAAAAACTCTTCCCAATCTTTTGCAAAAGTATCTATTTCTCCTTGAAATCTTTTAACTTTTTCTGGAGAGTCCTCTATTCCCCTTGTTTTTGATTCATAATGCCAAAATTCAACAAAAGGGTCATAAACAATTAGTTTTCCTGTTTCTCTTATTTTCAAACAAAAATCTACATCATTAAATGCTACCTGTAAAATTTCATTCATATAGCCTACTTCTTCATATATAGACTTTTTAGTCATAATACAAGCTGCTGTAACTGAGCTTAAATTTTCAATTCTACTTTCTTGATTCCAATAGCCATGTCCACCTTTTGGAATATCTTTAAATCTATTTGCAGCAATACCACCAAGTCCAACAATAACTCCTGCATGTTGATATGAACCATCTGGATAATAAAGTGCTACTCCTACTGCTCCAACATCATCTCTTTGACAAAATCCAATCATTTTTTCTAACCAATTTGGTGTTATCAATTCTGTATCATTATTTAATTGAATTAAAAAGTCACCATCAGAATTTCTTGCACCAAAATTTATAATCCTTGAATAATTAAATCCTTTGTCTGGATATCTTAAAACTTTAATTTTAGGATTTTTCTCCAATTCTATATAATAATTAAAAGTATCTTGAGATGTACTATTATTTTCAATAATAACAATTTCATAATTATTATACGTAGTTTTTTCTAAAATTGAATTAATACAAGTTTTTAAAATATCAATTCCATCCTTATTTGGTATCATTATTGAAACTTTAGGGTTTCCGAATTACTTCATATTCTATTTCATATGAACCTGCAACTTTTCCTTCATTTACTTTAGCATTTAATCCGAACTCTTTTTAAATGTTCTTCTATAGCTAATTTTTCTATTTCAAAATTTTTAGATTTTGTTTCTTCTTGGAAAACTATTTGCATATTATTAGCTCTTTTATGATATAAAACTCTTATAATATGTTTTATATTTTCTTCTTTTACTAATTCTGACATTCTTAAATATAAATCAAATTCATATGCCTTATCAAAACTACTTCTAAATCCTTCTAATTTTTCCATAATTTCTTTTTTTATTACAGCAAAATTACCTATATAGTTTTGGCTTCTTAATGTATCAATAGAAAAATCAGGTTTAAAATGTGGAGCAAATCTTTGCTCTCCTACTTCTGTAACTTTATCTTCATCAGAATATATAAATTCTACTTCTAAATTTTCATTTATAGTTTTTACAACTTCAAATAAACAATCTTTTGATAAATAATCATTTTCATTTAAGATTCCTATATAATCCCCTGTTGCTAGTTTTAAAGCTTCATTAAAATCTTCAGAAATACCACTTGTCTTTCCTATAAATTTATATTTAATACGATTTTCTCTTTTTATTATTTTTTGTATTTCTTTTTCTTGTTTTTCGCTAGAATCTACTATACATAATTCCCAATTTGAATAAGATTGTTCGGCCATAAAATATAGTAATTCTCTAAAAAATCTAATATTAAAATTTGAAATTCTAGTAATTATACTTATTTTAGGCATAAATTCAAATTTTACATTTTTTTGAGATTGTAATTCTCTTGAAGTTACATCATTGGCATCCATCCAATAATCATAGTTATTATCATGAGTTCTTTTTTCTTTTTCTTGAATACATTTAACTTCTAATTCTGTCCAAAATTTAGCTGTTTTTCCATCTATAATATTAGAGTATTTTTTCTTTAACTTTGAATAAGCTCTTTTTTGAACAAATTCATCATATTTTCTTCTTCTTTTACTTCCAGCTGGAAGTAATCTATCCTTTAGCCTTACTTGTCTACTGCTTCTTACAACCCAAGAAATATATCTAAGTGGTTTTGTAATTTTCCAAGACAGAGATTTACCAATTGTTGCGATTTGTTCTTGATAAATCCTAGCTGCATTTTGAGCATCTCTTGTAGCTTGAGCTAATTCTTCTTTTTCATTATTTAAATTATTTACTTTTTCCTCATAATTTCTTATATCATCTTCATAAATTCTAATTTGACTTTCTAAATTTCTAATATGAACTTTAGAACTATCTACAATTCCTTTTAAATTATTTAAATAGGCATTCTTTTTACCAATATTTAAAAAAGATTTTCTATATAATTCCCACATATATTCATCTTTTAAACTATCTTGAAAAGCAGCTTCTAATTTTATAAAATCATCTACATATTTTGAAATTCCAAATAATTCATATAATTCTTCTTTCTTAATATATTTTTCTAAAGAATTTCCTTGAAAAATTATTCTAAAAATTATAAATTCAATTGGAACATTTTCCTCATACCATTCTTGGTCATAAATATAAAAATCATTATCAATATAAAAACAATTTTGTGGACATAAATCAATTAATCCCTCTCTTATAAAATGTAAATTTTCTTTATTAATTTTAATATTATACTTCTCAAAAATAGTCTTTTCTGGAATATTAATTTCTTTAAATTTTCCTATAATAGTTTTAACAAATTTTTCTAGTATTTTTTTAGCTTCGTCTATTCCATTTTCTTCACAAGTTTTAACTATATATCTATCTAAAGAAATTGCATTTTTAGCAAATTTACTAATAATTTTTTCTTCATCAAAAGAATCTAAAGTTTTTATATTGTTTTCATTTAAAACTTTTATATTATTTTTTATTGTTTCAATATGGTTTTTAGCCAAACTAGAATTAGCTGTTTTATATACAAAATCATTTTTTATAACAGTTTTTATTCCATATTGTTCTTTTCTATCTATTTCAAAATTTGCATATTTTGTATCTGTAAATTCTTTATTTAATGAAATCTCGCACAAATAAGAATTTGCAAAAAATTTGAAATTTTCAGGATTATTTTTTAATAATTCTATATATGCACTTCTTTGGCTAAACTCACAATCATCATTTTCATCATAATATGGTAAATGCCTAGAACTAATTGATTCAAGATTTGGCATATACTTATCTGAAAAAATAACATTTGTAATTTTATAATCTGGCAAAGCATAAAAAATTTGTGCCTCTAAATTTTCTTGTTTTAAAATTTCATTTATATTATCTAGGCTTAATTTATCAACATTTCCCAGTATTTGATCATATTGGTTTGGAGCATCTTCTTTTATTCCTGTCCAATATTTTATGCCAAACTTATTATCAAAAGCAAATAAAATTTTTCCATCATTTTTTAAATATTTTTTAGCAAAATCAATTTTTTCTATAAGTTCTTGTTTTGTATTTAATCCTATAATTATTGCATAATCAAAATTCTCATCAAGAACTATATTTTTTAAACTTCCTACTATTACTTCTAAATTTGAAATATCTTTATATCTATTTTTTATAGCTTCACCTTTTATTTTACTATCTAAAATAGATGTAACTTTCTTGGATTTTTCACATAAAAATCCTGTTATTTCGCCAAAATTTGGATTTAAATCTAAAATATTACTTTCTTTCTTAAAATCATACCAAGATATAATATTTTTTCTATTTGGACTAAACAACATATAATTTTTAAGTTCAAGTTCCTTAATATTTACTTCACTTGTTGAATTTAAAAAATATTTTTCTGCTTGTAGTCTTTCTAATTCAGAAATATTTTCTTCATTTTTATAAAAATCCAAATTCAGTTTCATAAACTCCTCCAAAAATTATTCTAAAATAGCTTTAATTCTTCTAACTCCAGAAGATGATGCTTCTTCTTTTTTTATTTTGAAATGACCTAATTGGGATGTATTTTTTACATGAGGTCCACCACATAATTCTTTTGAAACATCACCTATTGTATAAACAGTAACAATATCTGGATATTTTTCAATAAACATACATTCTGCTCCTGATTTTACAGCTTCCTCTTTTGTCATTTCTTCACATTTAACATCTATTCCATCTTGAATCCATTTATTTACTAATTCTTCTACTTTTTGTTTTTCTTCATCTGTCATCTTTGCAGGATGAGAAAAATCAAATCTCATTCTTTCTTCTGTTATATTACTTCCTTTTTGATGAACATGGTCTCCTAAAACTACTTTTAATGCTGCATTTAAAAGATGTGTTGCAGTATGATATTTTGTTTCCATTTCTCCTGTAGAAGCTAGTCCACCTTTAAATTTTTGGTCGCTTCCAAGTCTTGATTTTTCTTGATGTTCTTTAAATAATCTTTGATAATCAGACATATCAACTTTTAAGCCTTCTTCTTTTGCAAGTTCTTCTGTCATTTCAGGTGGAAAACCATATGTTTCATAAAGATTAAATACTGCTATTGTATCTATAATAGTTTTATTAGCATTTCTTGTTTTATTTGCAACTTTTTCAAACTCTCTTTCACCATTTTTTAGAGTTTTCATAAATTTATTTTTTTCTTCAATAATAACATTTTTTATTTTGTCTTTATTTTCTTCTAATTCTGGATAAAGTTCTACTAGACTATTTATTGAAACATCAATAATTTCAGGAAGATTATTCAAATCTACTTCTAGCTTATTTAAATGTCTCGTCATTCTACGAAGTAGTCTTCTTAAAATATATCCACTATCAACATTACTTGGAACTCCACCATCATTAATAATCATAATACTTGAACGCAAATGCTCTGTTACAATTCTTCTACTTTCAATAAAATCATTTTTTTGAAGTTCTTCTAATTTTTTCATAACTGGCTCAAAAATTTCTATTTCATAAGGAGTTTCTTTTCCTTGAAGTAGCATAGCCATTCTCTCTAATCCTAAACCAGTATCAACATTTTTTTGCTTTAATTTAGAATATCCATTTTTATCTTTATAAAATTCCATAAATACATTATTCCAAATTTCAACATATTTTCCACAATCGCAAGCTGGATTACATTCTGGAGAACATTTTGGCTTTCCTGTATCATAAAACATTTCTGTATCAGGACCACAAGGACCTTCTTCTCCTGCTATCCACCAATTGTCATCTTTTCCAAAAAAATAAATTCTCTCATCTGGAATTCCTGCTTTTTTCCATGCTTCATAAGAAACTAAATCTTTTTCACAATCTTCATCTCCTGCAAAGCAAGTTACAGAAATTTTTTCTGCTGGAATTCCTAATTCTTTAGTTAAAAATTCATAGCTCATTGCTATTGACTCATCTTTAAAATAATCACCTAAAGACCAGTTTCCAAGCATTTCAAAATATGTTAAATGACGGTTATCTCCGAACTTCATCTATATCATTTGTTCTTACACATTTTTGATAATCTGTAAGTCTATTTCCTAAAGGGTGTTTTTGACCTAAAAGATATGGAACTAATTGTTGCATACCTGCAGTGTTAAATAGAACTGAAGGATCATTTTCTGGAATTAATGGAGCTGAGGGTATAATTTTATGACCTTTTTTTTCAAAAAAGTTTAAGTATTTGTTTCTAATCTCTATTGCCTTCATATAAAAATTCATTCCTTTCTAAAATTTAAATATTATTTTTTATTTTAATTTTTTGTTTAGTTTAGTTTATTTTTATTTTAATTTTTTATTTTATTTTAATTTTAGTTTTTATTTTAGTTTTGTTTTATTTTAGTTTTTGTTTTATTTTAGTTTTTGTTTTATTTTAGTTTAACTTTGATTTTATAAATATCAGTAAAATATAAATTTATATTTTATAATCTCTAGTTTTTTAGTATTTTAAAAACTTTTTATTATATAATTTGCGAACTTATTATATTACAAAAAAAAGCCTTTTTCAAGGCTTTTTTTATTTTAATTCATATTATTTTAATTATTTATTTTCCTAAATTTTAAATCTAGAAATATTTTTATTATAAATATTTTTTTACAAAAATACTTTTAAAACTTTTTTTACAAAAAGTCAATTTTTAAGCAATTTTATATTGACATACAACCAATATATTTATATAATACGTTTTAAAGAAATAGAGAAAAGCAGAAGTGTGTTACCACCAACTCAAAAGGAGGTGGTATGTATGGTAGAGCAGTATTTACTATTAATGATAAATTTGTTATTTGCTAGTTTAATATTAGTAACTATCATAGATATAGCCTTAATAATTGTACTTGTACATATATTAGGCAAACAAAATTAAAAATAATGCACACTCTGCTAGCCCGTTAGAGTGTGCATAAACACTTATAAAGTAACCACTTTTGTGGTTCTCTATTTCTTTTTTTATATTAACATTATAACACATAATTAAATTTTGTCAAACTAAAATTTAATTATTCCAACCTATATTTCTAAATGATTACCCAAAAATCCTGCTGCGGATTGAGCTACTTTGTATTCTGGTTCGCCCAAAGATTTTGTTGCATCTTTTGCCATAATAATTACACTTCCTATAACATCTCCATCAGAAATTATTGGATAAATAACTTGAGAGTTATAAATTCTTTCTCTTCCCTCACCTTCTGTTACAGGAATAGCAATTTCGTTATTATCTTTGCTTTTAAAAACTTCCTTATTTTCCATAACTTCTTCTAATTCCTTACTTAAAGATTTTTCTAAAAAATCTTTTTTTGAGCCTCCTGAAACTGCAATTACTGTATCTTTATCAGTTATACATGCAATATGACCTGTAGTTTTAGATAAAGTATCTGCATAAGTTGTTGCAAATTCTGAAAGTTCGCCTATTGGAGAATATTTTTTTAAAATTACTTCTCCTTCTTTATCTGTAAAAATTTCTAGCGGATCTCCGCTCTTTTATATGAAGAGTTTTCCTAATTTCTTTTGGAATAACAACTCTGCCTAAATCATCAATTCTTCTTACAACACCTGTTGCCTTCAATTTCAAATTCCTCCTTTTTCATCAACTTTATTCTTATTATGACAAATTAGGAAAAATTTATACATTTTTTATAATATTATATATTTTTACACCTTATTTCATAAATCTTTTTTTGTTTAAATTTTTACATTTTTAAATTGCTCAAACAAAAAAACTTGGAATATATTTTCCAAGTTTTTGAAAAAATTTTTATCTTTTTGAAAATTGTGGAGCTTTTCTTGCTTTTTTAAGACCGTATTTTTTTCTTTCTTTCATACGTGAATCTCTTGTTAAGAATCCATTTGATTTTAAAGCTGGTCTGTAATCTGAATTTGCTTCATTTAAAGCTCTTGCTATTCCATGTCTTATAGCTCCTGCTTGGCCAGTAAATCCTCCACCTGTTACTTTACAAATAACATCATATTTTCCATCTGTATTTGTAACACTAAATGGTTGTTTTACTATAACTTTTAATATTTCTGTTCCAAAATATTCATCTAAAGTTTTTCCATTAACAACTATATTTCCTTTTCCTTCTGTTAATCTAACTCTAGCAATTGATTTTTTTCTTCTACCTGTTCCTAGGTAAACTTCTGATTTAGCCATTTTCTACTTTACCTCCCAAACTTCTGGTTTTTGAGCTGCATTTTCATGTTCGCTTCCTGCATATACTCTAACTTTTTTAATCATTTGTCTTCCAAGTTTTGTATGAGGCAACATTCCTTTTACAGCTAAGAACATTGCTTGTTCTGGTTTGTTTTCCATCATAACTCTAGCTGAAGTTTCTTTCATTCCTCCAATATATCCAGAGTGACGTCTATATACTTTTTGATCTAATTTTCTACCTGTAAATATTGCATCTTTACAATTTATAACTATAACAAAATCTCCCATATCCATATTTGGAGTAAATGTTGGTTTGTGTTTTCCTCTTAATAATTTTGCAACTTCAGTAGCAACTCTACCTACTGGTTTTCCAGCTGCATCTATTATATACCATTTTCTTTCGATTTCTCCCGCTTTAGGGCTATATGTAGTATTATTCATGGTATTCTAATACCCTCCTCTTAAATTTTAAAAAATATTTATATATAAATTAGCTTTTTAGGTTTAATTACCGGGAAAAACCAAAAAACTAATCTATCTATCCATATAATGCTTTATTATTTTAATACAACACCATTAAAAAGTCAAGCACTTTTTCAATTTTTTTACATTTTTTATTTTTCAAAACCGGTATTTTAATTTTACCATTTCTAATTTTTTTACATTTTCTAAGAATAAATTATATATTAAATTTGTAATTTAAATTTTGTCTTTAAACTTCATTTAATTTTTTTATATTTTAGTTTAAAATATTATAGGTGATAACAATGAAAAGAAAAGTTTTTTTATATGAAAATATTTATAAATTAGATAATGGAGAGACAAAAGAACTATCCCCATATCCTTTTTTATTCTTTTTTAAAATTTTAAAAAAACTGCCACTTTTCTTTTGCGTAAGACACAAGGCCTTACGCAAAAGATTTTAACAAAATTTCTGCTTCTTATTTTATGAAGCTGAGATATCCCAAGTGTTTGCTCCTGCGCTAGTTAGCTGGATGTTAGACTGTAGAGAAACTAGGGGGCGCACGCCATAGTAGCTATCGCTCTCATAGCCATACGTATTCGCCAAGCCATTGGAGTAGACGTCACCATCGTAGACAAGACGCACGTAGAAATAAGCGTAGTCATAGACGGCACTGACCGAGCGAGAGACGGCACTGACCGAGCGAGAGGCGAGCCAATAATTGCTGTTCTCCCCTGTATATTGAACATCATCAAATAGCATTTTATACAAACTTGATGATGTATCACTTATATAGTCACTACCTGTATAGTAATAATCATCAAACTCTAATGTTGTTATATAGTTATCTCCTTCTAATGAACTTTCTTTTATTGGTTCTGCTGGTGTTGTAGCTCCTGATTGATATGGTGAACTTTTCCATTCTTCTGCTTCAAAATCATACCACCAAAAGCTATTTCCATATGAACTGTTATTATGGCTTGTGCTTAAACTTCCACTTAATCCATTACCTGCTCTTATTGATGAATAATATGGATAATTTGTTCCTTGCCAAAAATAATCTATTACATTTCCATATTCCCTCAATCCTCCATCATACTCAGTAAAATCTGTTTCCGGATTATATTCTGTAATTCTGTTTACGTCTTCTACTGTTATACTTCTTGCACTTTCTGCATATTCTCCTTGTCCATATAATTCAGATATTTTATCTAATTCTGTTATTACATTTTGATATCCTGTTCTTCCGACTAAATAATAATTTGAATTTGCATATTCTTCATCTTCTTCTGTTGTTCCAATTGTGTTCTCTGATATTATTTGTAGCTTTCCATTTTCTACTCCAAATACTTGCCATCTCCATCCACCATCTACATAATTTTGTATGTCAAATACTTGATCTGTATCATATCCAGTTTCAGTAGCATATGATGTATATGTTGTATTTTCTTCTGCTACTCCTTCTAATGGATTATAATTTATATAATCCCCTACTTGAAGTGTTACTTCTCCATCTGTTACACTTCCATCTTCATTTTCTATCCATTCTTTTACTTCTGCTGGCTCTCCTTCTCCTTCATATGTTACTTTTGCACTATTTCCTGAGTCTGTTATTGTTACTGTAAAGTTATATCCTTTATTTTTATATGTTACGCTTACTCCATTAGTTGTATTTAACGTAAATGCTGCTAACACATAGTCTGCTGTATTCATATTGCTTTCTACTCTTGCTTTTGTCATATACTGTGTTAGACTTTGGTTATTTCCATTTACATATCTGTCTCCACTCCAATCTGTTACAACTGCTGCTACTGCCATTTCTAATTCGCTTTGCACATTTGCTCTATTTGTCTCATCTGCTGCGTTTACTGCTTGATTTAATACTCCATTATCTCCGAACTACTAAGGCAATTGTTACTCCTGCCAAAATTAGCAATACTATTATTGTTATGATCAGCGCTATCAGAGTTACACCTCTTTTGTTTCCTTTCATTATTTTTCCCCCTTTTTTTGTATTCTTTTGTAAGTTTCTTAAAGAGCGCAAAAAGGACATGCAAAATCATCCTTCTATTTTGCATGCCCTTTTTTCATATGACAAATAGCACTACCTTTTAATGTAATGCTTGATTTTTTTATTCTATTAAAAATTAAAGTGTGTGTGTGTGTGTGTGTGTACAGCCGCAAGGTTTTGCTGGATTTGTCATCTCTGTTTTTCTTCTCCTTACATTTTTATATATCATATTGTATCTTTTTTTACTAATTTTTGCAAGTGAATTTTTATGTCATTTTTATTACAATTTTTTTATATAAAAATTTATATAAACTTACTAATTATTCATCTTTCAAATCATATTTTAAATACTTCAAAATTTTTTCTAAATCATTCTCTGCAGTTTTTGAAACTTTAACTACATATTTTTTCATATAAGAAAACTCCAATCTTTTATATATTATCTATTTTATTAAAAACTTCCTCCAATGAATATATTCTATTGGCACTTATATCATCTATTCCTTTTTTTAATTTTTCTTTTAAATCTTTTTTACTTTTTATCATTACATCATCTGGAGTTTCTGAATCTAAATATGATATTTTTAAATATTCAATAAAACTTATTACTTGATTTGTAAGTTCTTCTGGTAAAGTATCTATTTCGTTATATAATCTTTGCTTTTCAATAGACATATTTATTACCTCCTAAAATTTTTATAATATCATTATACTATCTTTTTTTCTAAAAATCTATAACGTTTTTAAAATATTTTATCACTATTTTTTAATATTTTTTGCTTGCAAAAATATCTTGATTTTCTTGCTGTTTTATTGTATTATATTTATAGAGGGATTTATTAAAAAATAAGGAGGGATGAAAAATGGATAAATTAAAAATACCAGAAAGTCATGTAGGAATCAGTAAAACATTAAGACTTCCTGCAAACATTGTGGAAAATCTTCAAGCTTTATCAGAAATAAAAAACACATCTTTAAATCAAATAACAATCTTACTTTTAAAATTTGCACTAGAAAATTTAGATGAATCTGAAAAAAAAGCACTAGAAGATTACAAAAACAAATAAAATTTTTAAAGACATATCTAAAAAATAAACTTTTTTATTTTAAGATATGTTTTTTTTTAAGAATTTTTTTATTTCTAATACTTTAATTTTTTAAAGTTGAAAAAATATTGACAAAATTAAGTAATGTGTATATAATAATTATAGGAAATGGAGAAACCACAAACGTGGTTCACCTCGGAATAATGTTTTAGACACATCAAACTTTGGCGAGTTTACAGATGTGTCTGTTTTTTTAGTTTATTTACTCTTACAAAGTAATTTTACAAATATTATTATCAAAGTAAGAGTTATGATAGTTACTCCAATTAACGAATAATATAATATGTATATTGTTGCAATTAATGCTTGTATTTCTACCATAAGCCTCACCTCCTTGTTGGAGGCAAACCACATCTGCTTATTCTCATTTCCTATGTTTAACACTATATAATATTTATTTGCAAAAATCAAGTGGACATATTAAAATTTTACATTTTTTCAAAAAAATTATAAACTAAAATCCATATACAATTTAATGTTATCTTGATGTAACTTATGATAATAAGTCATTAAAAATTTTTAATTATTAATTTTCTTAAAAAAACTCCAAAACTTATTGATTAATATTTTTAAATATTAACCAATAAATCTTGGAATTTTATTGTTTTATTAAATTTTCTATTATGCTGATTTTAATTCTAAGCGCAATTTATCAGCTATCATTGCTATAAATTCTGAATTTGTTGGTTTACCTTTATTAGCATCTACAGTATAGCCAAAAACATTTTCCATTATATCTAATCTTCCTCTATTCCAAGCAACTTCTATTGCATGACGAATTGCACGTTCTACTCTACTTGGTGTTGTTTTATGTTTTTTAGCCAAATCTGGATATAATTGTTTTGTTATTTGATTTAATACATCAATATTTTGAACTACCATAATTATTCCATCTCTTAAATATTGATAGCCTTTTATATGAGCTGGAACTCCAACTTCATGAATCATATTTGTAACAATTGCTTCTAAGTTATCTTCTTTTTTGGTATTATCTAAGTTTATATAAGTTGGTCTAATTTCTCTTCTTATAAAATTATACTCTCTACCTGTATTTCTATTTTTTAAGTCTCTTATTCTTTTTATCAATAAATCTACTTCAAAAGGTTTTACTATGTAATAACTAGCCCCTAAATTTAAAGCTTTTTTAGTAATTGAATCTTGACCAACAGCTGAAAGCATTATACATGTTGGCATAAAATCTCCTTCATTTAATTTTTCTAATACCCCTATTCCGTCAAGATTTGGCATTATTACATCCAATAATACTACATCTGGTTTTAAATCTATTATTTTATCATAGGCTTCAACGCCATCTTTAGCTACAGCAACTACTTCCATATCTTCCTCCTCATTTAGAAATTTTTCAAAAGTTGTGGCAAACTCTAAATTGTCGTCTGCAATAATAATCTTAATTTTCTCTTTATCCATTTTTCCTTCCTTTCATTTCCAAAAATTTTCTTCTTTCGCAGTCATTTTTTGTATCTTCTTGCTTAGATTATATAATTTGGTTTTCTTGTTTGCAAGCATTTTCAAATGCAAAATTTCGACAAAATTTTTAAACAAAAAAATTCCTGCAATCAAAAATTACAGGATTTTTTTATTTTTAAATATTTACTTCAATATACTTTTCTTTTAAAACTTCATTTTTTATAATTTTAAAATTAAGATTTTGTATGTTTTCTATAATTTTATTTAAATCTTTTTCTAAAATTTCAAAAATAATTTCAACATTTTCTACAAAATTAAAACTTAAAATATTTATATTATTTTGAGAAAAATAATATTTTATTTTCTCAAAATCTGAATAAGAAACTTCGAATTTTACTTCTAAACCTATATCTTTATTTATAAAATTATCCTCTAATAACACATTTTGGGTAGCTTCTGAATAACTTCTAACTAACCCACCTGTTCCTAGTAAAATTCCTCCAAAATACCTTGTTACAATTACCAAAACATTTGATAACTTTTTAGATAATATGATATTAAGCATTGGACCACCCGCTGTGCCTGAAGGTTCTCCATTATCACTAAATCTATTAATTATTCCATTTTTAGTATATACACTAAAAGCATAACAGTTATGCCTACTATCAAAATATTTTTTATTAATTTCTTTTATATACTTTTCAGCCTCTTCTACTGATTCAACATAAAAACTATTAGCTATAAACTTAGACTTTTTTTCTACAATTTCAGATGTAGAATTTTCTTTTATAGTTTTAAACATAAAAATTACCTCCAGCAGTAAACCCTGTAGAATATGCAATTTGTAAATTAAATCCACCTGTATATCCATCTACATCAATAATCTCTCCAGCAAAAAACAATCCTTTTATAATTTTAGATTCCATAGTTTTTGGATTTATTTCTTTTGTTTGTACTCCACCTGATGTAACTATTGCTTCATCTATTGGCCTAAAGCCTTTTATAGTTATTTCGAAATTTTTTAATAAAATACTTAAATTTTTTCTTTCTTCCTTTGTTATTTCATTTACTTTTTTATTAGGATCTATTTTAGAAAGTTCTATAACGCAATCTATCATCTTTTGAGGTAATAAATCATTTAAGCTATTTTTAAAATCTTTATTTTTGTATTTTTCAAAATCTCTTAATATTCTATTATCTAATTCCTCAAAAGAAAGTGCTGGTTTTAAATCTATAATTAACTTAATTTTATTTGAGTTTAATAGCTCTTCTATATTTTTATATCTAATAAGTATTGCTGAAGCACTTAAAATAATTGGTCCACTAACTCCAAAATGAGTAAATAACATCTCTCCAAAATCTTCATATATAATCTTTTGTTTATTCAAATCTTTTATTTTAATTTTTACATTTTTTAAAGATAAGCCTTGCATTTTTTGACACAAATTTTCATCTGCTATTAATGGTACCAAAGAAGGTTTTATATTAGTTATACTATGACCTAATTTTTTAGCTAGTTTATAGCCGCTTCCATTTGAGCCAGTTTTAGGATAGCTTTTTCCTCCAGTTGCTAAAATTACTTTACTTGCTTTTAAAAACTCACCTGTTTCTAAATAAACTCCTGTTACCTCTTTTTGCTTATTAGCTTCAATTTCTACAACTTCAGAATTTAATCTTATTTCTACATCTTGCTTTTTTAATTCATTTATAAAACAATCTAAAACATCTTTTGCATTATCTGTTATAGGAAAAACTCTATTTCCTCTTTCAACCTTAACTTTTAATCCATTTTCTTCAAGTATTTTAATAATATCTTTATTAGTAAAATTTTTAAATACACTATATAAAAACCTTCCATTTCCTGGAATATGTTCTATAAATTCACTAATATCGGCAGCATTTGTTATATTACATCTTCCCTTTCCTGTAATTAGCAACTTTTTACCTAATGAATTATTTTTCTCTATTAAAATAACCTTATCTTTATTTTTACTAGCTGTAATTGCAGCAATCATTCCAGCAGGTCCGCCACCTATAACAATAGTTTTCATATATTTTTAATCCTTTCTTAAGTTTAAGGCTTTTTTAAATCCATTTATGTCTACTTTATAATATTATCATGTTAAATAAAAAAAGTAAATCCAATTTTAAAAAGAATTCTTAATTGCTTGAAATCAAATATTTAATTTTCAATGTACATTTTTATTTTTCAAATTTCATTTGCATTATATTGCTTTTAATAAACTTTGGAATAAAAGTGTCAATTTGTGTCAAAAAAATGTCAAAAATTGTTGATTTTTCACGGATTTTTTTTAAATTTCTATTGAAAAAATTTAAAACCGGTGCTATAATGTTGACATAATTTTTGCAAAAGATAAAAATTCTAAACGAGTTTTTAAGTGTGATTTAAAAAAAGGATGTAAAAAAAAAATCGGGGGAATTTTTATGTTTAATGTTTTAGTCGCTAATAGTGACTCTACTGAAAATAATCTCTACTGCAACTATTTGACTCAAAACAATAAAAAGTTAAATGTTACAAGTGTTGATACTGGACTTAAAGCTATAAATAGTTATAATGAAATAAATCCTAATGCTTTTATTATGGATACAAAACTTTCAGATTTAAGTTGTGCTAAAATAATAGATAAACTTTCTTCTACTAAAAAAGACAGTAAAAATTGCAATATTATTCTTACAACTTACAAAGCTGAACCAATATCTACAGTTTCAAACACTGAAAAAATTTATAAAATTTTATTTAAACCAGTTGAGTTTAAAGATTTAAAATCCGCAGTAGAAGGAATTTGTTTAAACTCACAAATTCCAGAATTAGATGATTTAAAACTTCAATTATTTTTATTAAATTTAAAATTTAATATAAACTCGCCATCTACTAAATATTTAATAGAGGCAATTCATCAATGTTATTATTATCCATATTTACTTGGCAACTTAGATGATATCATAAAACTTATTGCTTATAAATTTAATATAAGTGAAAAAACTGTAAAATTTTCTTTTAGAAATGCTTTAAAACCTATAAATAATTATAGAGAAACTATTTCACAATCATCTTTTATAAATTTATTTGATCCAATGAGAAATATTTCACCAAAGTATTTTTTAGAAATAATAACTGCATATTTACATAAACAAAATAGAAAAGCTTAAAGTATATTTGGTATAACTTTAAGCTTTTCTATTTTCTTAAATTTAAAGATTTTTAAATTCTATATAATCTTTATAGATTGCTTTTACTCTACTTTCTAAAGGCTCTTCTTCTTGAATTAAAGCATTTAAATTAGAACCTGCAATTTTTACCATTTCTTCTAAGTTTTCTCCTAGATTTCTATTTGAAATTATGTTAAAAATAGGTGTTTTATTTAAATTTTCTTTAGATTTTTTTATTATTTCTAATCCGTCCATTTTCTTTAAATCGAATTTAGCAAAAACCATTTCAGGTTTTAAAGAAACAATTTTTTTATATGTTTCTTCCCCATCTTCTGCAGTTCCAACTATTTCAGCATCTTCAATATTTTTAATTAAATTAACTATCTCTTCTTTAAATTCTTTATCATCATATGCAATTAATGTTCTTATTTTATTCATATTATCATTCCTCTTTTCTAAAATATCCATAAAACTTGTTATATTATTATAAAGAACATTTCCAAGTTTTATATCTTTTCCATTTATAGTTTTTAATATGTCTCCATTTGGTACAATAATTAAATTATTTTTTTCTAACTCTTCTGTTGTTCTATATTCAAAATGTCTTATATTTTTATAACTATTAGCTAAAAATCTAGTTTTATTAAAATCAAGTTTACTTATTTTGAATTCTTCTTCATTTATTTTTGCTTTTTCTCTAAATGGTGAAAACTCTATAAGTTTCCAAGTATTAATTTGATAGTTATTTAAAAATTCTCCAAGATTACTTAATTCATTTACATTTTTCTTATTAACAACAGTGTTGATATTTAAATTAATACCTTTATTTTTAGTAAATTCAAAAATATCTTTTATGCTTTTTAAATAATTAATATCTCCGCCTAATTCTTTGTTGATTTTATCATTTACGGTATCTAGTGAAACTGTTAGGTTATCAACATAGTTTTCAATTAATCCTGAATCTTTAAATTTAAGAAGTAATTTTCCATTAGTTATTATTTTATTTTTTATACCATTTTCTTTTGCAACTTTTAATAACTCAAATAAATGAGGATACATTAAAGGCTCTCCGCCATTCCAAGTAATATCTGTAATTCCTTCATCTATTAATTTCATAAGTATTCTTTTATTTTCCTCATATGTTAATTCTTCAGAATTTAAAACTCTAAAACAATACTTGCAATTTTGATTACACTTAGACGTAATCTTCCAACATACTTTCCTTCTATTCATTTTTATACACATCCTTTTTTAAAATTTTTAACACTATAGTTAACATAATTTACATATAAAATTATATTTCGCTTAAGAATATTTGTCTATTAGTAAAATTTAAAGCTGACTTTAATAAAATTAAACAATATATATCGTGTTTCCAATATATATTGCTTAATTAATATATAATAAAATGCACATTTATCAACGTTTTTTGTAAAATTCACCAAAAATCAAACTAATATTAATAATTTAAAAAAACTTTTAATAAATTTTATACTAATAAAAAAATACCTAAAATTTATAGGATTTTTAAAAATATTTTATTTAATTTTTTATAAAATTTCTCGGTAAATTAATTTAAACTATATTAAAATTTACTTATCCATAATTATTTTTTTATTAATATAGTACTTATTTTAAGTTTATTAATCTAATAAAAAATAATTCAAAAAATTAAAAAAATTCTATAATATTGTAAAAATAAAAAAATCTCCTAGTGTTTATGGAGATTTTTTTAATATTTTTTTTAATAAAAAAAGACAAAGTACACTTTTTTAAGTGACTTTGTCAAATTTTAAAATTTATTTTTTTAAATATTTTTTTATAAATTTTTTATCAGCCTTTGTTAACTGGTCTTTAATATATATAAGATTTACATCAGTAATAGGAAACTCAGTTCCTGGTACATTTACCTCAAATAAATCTCCTTTATCTATCTCTTCTTGAACTGCCTCTTTCATAACATATCCTACACCTAAATTTCTTTTTACAGCATCTACTCTTACTTCTGTAATTTCACATTGCATTTTAGGAGTAATTTTTATTTTATTTTTTTCTAATACTTCCATTAAATTTTTATGAGTTAAAGTATAATCAAAATTTAAAATAAAATCTAATTTTTCAAAATCTTTTTTATTTTTTATATCTAATTTATTTTTAGATATAAAAACATTATGGATTTCGCTTAATTTTTCGATTGTGAAATTTTTTTGCATATTATACTCTGGAACAGTATCTATTATAAAATCAATATCATGATTTTCAAGCATAGAAATCATGTCCTTTGCTCCAGAATTGCTCATTAAATTAATTTTTAAACCAGGATAATCTCTTTTTGCTTTTTCAATTTTATTCATTAAATAAAATGAAACTAAATGTGATTGGCAACCAATAGAAATTTCTCCATTTTCTAAATCATTTTTTTGCAAAATAAGTTTTTCACCTAAATCTAATGAATTAAGTCCTTTACTTACTTGCTTAAAGAGTTCTTGCCCTTCTTCTGTAAGCTTTACACCGTCTTTTTCACGATAAAAAAGGGGTGTATCTAATAAACTTTCTAATTTATTTATACTTACACTAATAGAAGGAACTGAAAGATGTAATTTATCTGCAGCATCACTATAACTCTTAGATTGTGCAACAACACAGAAAATCCTGTATAAATTAAGATTTATGTCAAGCATCACACGTCCTCCAATAATATGGATTATAACACATTATGTAAAACTTGTAAATACTTTTTTTCCTAAAACCCTTGTAAATTCCTAAAATTAATATAATTTAATAAATATAAGATATATTTTTTAAAGTTTTTCCAAATAATAAAAAAACTTAAAATCAAAAAATAAATCTAAAGAAAAGACTGTTAAACAAAATATTTTTACATACTTTGTTTAGCAGTCTAAAAATAAAACATTTAAATAAATATTTTATTTTTTAATTTCTTTTCTAATTCTATTTCTGCTTTTTTTACAAAAAAATCGTCCATATATAAAGGTAAATTAAAACTTATTAGTTTTTCTTTTATTTTATCTATATTATTATATCTTTCATCATTTTCATCTATCTCAATCTCAATTAAATTTTCGCCATTTTCAATATTCTTTGTAGCTATTTGAAAATTATTTTTGCCATATACAATATTATTATCCTTAATTTCCATTATTTCTTTATACCCAATAGCTTCTAAAAACTCTTTTCCACTTTTTTCATTTTTTATTTCAACATTAAAACTTTTTTGTGATAATATTTCTCCGACTCTCATTTATATCTTTATTTTTAAATGTAAATTTATAAATTTCTTTATATGGATTATATTCAACTATTTTTCTTAAAAGAATTGCATAAGACAAAATTTCTCTTAAACTTAAATTCTTCAAATTTAAGTTTTTAGGAATAAAATATCTATCATGTAATAAAAACTTTTCAATAGATATAAACCCTTTACTTTCAAGAGTTTTACAAAAATCTTCCATACTTCCTTTTACTTTTAAAGTAATCTCATTATTCATATTTCAGTTCTCCTTTTAATTTATTTCTCTACAATAATAAATATTTGTTAATTCTAATAAATATTTTCCAACAAAATCAGGTAAATAATATGTTTCTATCTCATATTCACAGTCCACAACTTTTTTACCATTTGCATCAATTACTCCCCATTTTCCGTCTTTTAAAATACCAGCAAAACCATACTCATTTAATTCTGTTACAAAATCATATTCTGGATTTACAACAGTTTTTCCATTTTTTGATTTAAAACCCCATTTTCCATTTTCTTCATATGCATATAAATCATAGTTTTCGTAAACTTCTGTATTTTGAACAATCTCACCATTTTTATTTATATATTTAATTTCAGAATAATTATAAATCCTTGAGTAATTTTCATTAATATTTTCAATTATTGCATTACTCATAGAAATTACTTTTTCAATTTTATTTGAATAAACATCTGTAGTTCCATCTTGTTTTACTGCAACAATTGAATTCTTTCCATCAACTACTAACATTGAAATATATTCAGGTTCTAGTTTTACACCGCTATAAATATTTATCAAGCCATATAATTCATCTTCATTTTTAAATATAAAATAATTTTCAAAAGCATATGAAATATATGTATAATTATTTGATATAGTTTCTTCTCCGAGTAATTAAACTATAATATCCATTAGAATCAATAGCAATATATGCTCCAGTATTTCCTGCTGATTCAATACTTATATAATCTAAATTACTTATTTTATTTCCATTTACATCATAAAGTTCTTTTGTATCATCACTTAATTCAACTGAAATATAATCACCGGCTAAAGAATATTCTGAATATTTTACTCCTAAAATTTCATCTCCATTTGTACTAAAAATACCATAATTTGAATTTCTTCTAACAACAAATATATTAGAATTTTCAGAATAAATAATATTTTGATAATTTTGTTCTATTAGTTCTTTATCATCTTTATATACTCCCATTTTTCCATTGTTCATAACTATTAAATAACTTGAACTATCATCATATTTCAAAACCCTAGTTATACTTTCAAAATTTATGTCTAAAACTTTTTTACCGCTTACTATTTAAATATCCATATAAATAACCTGCATCCATTTTATTTCCAACAATATATCCTGTATCATTATAGCTATTACTTTCCTGATAAAATTCATCACCAGAAATTGAATCATATTCTATTTTTATTTTTATTTCACCATTTGATGATACAACACCATATTTTCCATCTTTTTTTACTAAAATTTCTCCTGGTTTATAATTTAAACTTTCTAAGCTATCATAGCTTGCTTCTAAGACTATATTTCCGTCAAAATCTATTAAACCATATTTTCCATCCTTCTTAAATCTTAAAACATATTTTTCAAAATCTAAACTATCTTCAGATGTTTGAATACATGATACATCTTCATAATTTTCAAATAATTTTTCACCTTTTGAATTTAAAATTACATATTCAATATCAGATGAATAGCAAAAAAATACATCTTTTTCAGGGTTTGGAATATATACATCTATATAATTAGGTTCAAGTATAATATTACCTTTTTGATCTATAACACCAACTTTATTTTCTTTAGAATACATAACAAAATAGTTATATTTTATATCTTTATAAACATCTATTTCACTTGTACTTTTATTTTGTATTAATAAAATAATAACAACTATAACTATCAAAAATATTGCTAAAATTATATATTTCATTTTATCTTTTAGAAAATTACTAATATTTGCCATGTTTTTCTCCTTTTAATTTTTTATAAAAAGAGGCATGCAAAAATTTATTTTTAAGCTATGCCTCTTTAAACTCCTATTTTCATTTGTATGTTACAGTTATTGGTTGGGTTGCAATTCCAGAAGTATCCTCTGCATAAAAATTATAAGTTCCTGCATCATATATTACAAAACTAACAGATTCTCCATCATCTGAATATTTGCAATCACCTAAATAATCAACTTGAACATATGTATTTCCATTATCTTTGCTATAATATGCATTTTTCATTGGATATTTTATTCCTGTAGAATTTCTTTTAAAAGTTAATGTTACCTTTAAAAGTTTTGTATCTCCGAGAAGTATATAATGTATTAGAATGGTTATTAGTAGCTGTTAATCCAGTTGTTGCTGACTCTGATGAAGTTTCATTTACATATATATTTGTTTCTCCACTCATTTCAGAAAGAGTATAATAAGTTTTACTATCATCTGTAGGATCTACGCATCCTTCTACTGAATATATATATCTTGTTGAAAAATCTACCAAAACAGCTTTTAAAGTTACTTCTAATCCAAAATATGTTTTTATATCATCTTTATTAAAATAATATATAGATTTACTATCTGTTGTTAAAACAGCATATAAAGCAACTAACTCTGAAACTCCTTCTTCAGAAACAGCTTCTCCAATAAGTTTTGGACTGCTTCCAAATTTATTAGTAAAATAATCAGAATATGTTAGACTATTATTTAATTCTTTTTCTAAAGAATAATTTTCACATGTTTCATTAACAGTATTTTGAATTTCTTCAAGCTCTGATTTAAATGTTTGATATTTCATTGTTTTATATGAGCTAATACTTGATGATACAGTAATTGACGCTATAATTAGCATAACAATTACAGTAACAATTAGAGAAACTACTGTAACTCCTCTTTGATTTCTCATTATTTTACCCATCCTTTCTCTTTTAAAGGCTTTTCTTTAGTTATTTGATGATGAATAATATTGAAGTAATAAATTTGAAATATATGAATTATAATCAAAAGCTTCCATATATTCTGGCACTTTATAATTTACACCATAAGTTTCAACTGTAGCTGAAGTTATAACTGGATAATTTCCATCAAAATATTTAATATTATTTGTTGTTTCTTCTGATTCTTCACTTTCTTTAGTTGGCAAAGAATTTATTTTTTCTATAATATCCATTCCACTAGTTACTTTTCCAAATGCAGTATACATTCCATTTAAATTACTATCCTCTTCTGTCAAAATAAAAAATAAAGAAGTTCCTGAATTATAACTATAATTACTTAAATCTGTTCCATATCCGTCATAATCATTTCTGTATAATCCAACTGTACCATATTCAAATCTTAAAGTATTTTCATCAAAATCATTTGCAACAAATTCTCCACTAATTGATATTTTATAATCATTTTCTGAATTTGCTTCAATAGAAGAATCATAATAACTTGCCATTAATTCATCTTCTACAGGTTCTAAAACCTCTTCAGTAGAAGCTTCTTCTGTAGTATTTTGTTCTTCGGTATTTTCCTTTAAAACCATACCTGCATTTACAGCTGTTCCATCAGTTCCATAAAATAATTTTCCATTATAAAAACCTTTTTGTACAAGATTTACAATATGTGAAACTGTATTTGGAGCATAATCTGGATAAAGTTCTATTTTAACATCTCCATATCCTTCAATAGATAATGTAACTACTGGATTTTTTGCGTTTTTATTATATGAAATACTTCTTACAGCATTAACACATAAAAAAACAATACCTGCAACTACAGCAATTATTAATATACTTAATATAAAAATTTTTAATCTGTTTTTCATTTTCCATTTCCTTCCTAATTTTAAGCTAAAATTATAACTTTAAAAATTTTATTGCTTCTATAATATTTTTCACGCCTATTATATCTAATCTAAAATCATTTTTCAATAGTTTTTTATTACTTTCCGGAATTAAAACTCTTTTATATCCAAGTTTTTCTACTTCTTTAATTCTTTTATCAATCATGTTTATATTTCTAATTTCTCCGAGTAAGCCCTACTTCACCAATTACAGCTGTTTTTCTATCAATTGGAATATTCTTATAGCTAGAAACTATACTTAAACAAATTCCTAAATCTAATGCTGGTTCATTAATTTTTATTCCACCTACAACATTTAAATAAATATCTTGATTTCCCAAACTAATTCCTGCTTTTTTTTCTAAAACTGCTGAAAGTAATGTAAGTCTATTGTAATCAATTCCTATTGCATTTCTTCTTGGCATTCCAAAAAAGCTTTGTGTTACTAAAGCTTGAAGCTCAACTAAAAGTGGTCTTGTTCCTTCAATACTTACAACTACAGCTGTTCCACTACAATTTTCACTTTCATCTTCAGATATTAGAATTTTAGAAGGATCTTTAATTTCTTTTAATCCTTCATCTTCCATTTCAAACATTCCAATTTCATTTGTAGAACCAAATCTATTTTTTACGCCTCTTAAAATTCTATAAGAAAAATATCTTTCTCCTTCTAAATATAAAACTGTATCTACCATATGCTCTAAAACTCTTGGACCTGCAATATTTCCTTCTTTTGTTACATGTCCTATAATTATAGTAGTAATAGAGTTTTGCTTACACATTTTCATAATTCTAGCAGTTATTTCCCTTACTTGTGAAACACTGCCAGCAGCTGATGTTATCTCATCAGAATACATTGTTTGAATTGAATCTATTATAACAAATTCAGGTTCAATTTTTTCAATTTGATTTTCTACTAATTCAATATCTGTTTCTGATAAAAACATTATGTTATCTTTATTTACATTTAATCTATCAGCCCTAATTTTTATTTGCTCTGCTGACTCTTCTCCTGATATATATAAAATTTTTCCATCAACTTTTATATTGTCACAAATTTGTAAAATAAGTGTTGATTTTCCAATTCCTGGTTCTCCACCTAAAAGAGTAAGTGAACCTGCCACAAATCCTCCACCTAAAACTCTATCTAGTTCCTCTATTCCAGTTTTAATTCTTAAAGATTCCTTTTTTTCAACTTTATTTAATTGAATAGCTTGAGATAACTCTTTTTTCTTTTCTTTTGTTCCACTTTTTGTAACATCTTTTTCTTCATAAAAAGTATTCCACTCATTACAAGCTGGACATTTTCCCATCCATTTTGGAGATTCATATCCACAACTGCTACAAACAAAAATTGTTTTTGATTTCAAAAAATCTCTCCTTTCAATTTTTCCAAAACAATTAAGAACATTGCATGACTCCAAGCTAAACCTATAATCCAATTAGCTTCCATTTTTTCATTGTCAACTTGTTCACCTAAAAATCCATGTGAAGTTGCAGTTTTAACAACAAAATTGAAATTTTCCACTGCTTTTGCCTTATCTCCCGCTTCTAAATAATATAAAGCCATCCATAAATTTGCAATAGGCCATGGATTATATCCACCCATATATGTATCTTCTTCAAATCTTACATATCCACCAGTATATGTTCTTAATGTCATATTAATTTTTTCAATTGTATTTAAAACTATTCTTTCTTTTGGTTTTAACATTTGGCAAGGAGTAATAGCTCCTAAAATACTTATATCAATTTTTTTATCATCTGTATTTCTAACAAATGTTTTTTTATCATCTGAATAAAAAGTTCTCAAAGAATAATCCTTTACTTTTACAATTAATTCTTCTAAAATTTTATCTCTTTTATTTATGCTTTCTACTTTTAATCTATTGTTTTCTTCAAATAATGGTTTTACAATTTTATCAATTTTAAGCATTTTATCAAAACTTGAAAAAATTATTGCCATTGAATAAAAAGAAGTTCCTTCATACATTTCCCATAAATCATAACTTTTTGGCATTTGATTCTTATTTTCTAAAATATCATTTACATATTTTTGTAAAAAATCTATAGCTTTTTCACACATTTTTAAATTATTTTTTAAAAAATCTTTATTTTTAATTCTTAAATAATGATCATATACTCCAATAATTACACTTGCGGTTTCATCAATTTGATATCCCCAAGCAGGTGCAAATCTCCCATCTGTATAAAATCTTTGCTCCCACATACCATTTCTACTTTGAGTTTTTTTACAAAATGTATCATAAAATTTTGTTGTTTCATCATACATTCCAACTATATCTAGGCCTTTTGTTATAAAAACAGCATCTCTTGTCCAGCAATATGAATATCTTCCACTTTTTTGCTTATATTCATCAATTTCCATTCCTGCAGAAATTCCGCCTGTTTCTTTATTTTGAAGAAGTGGGAAAAGTAAAATACTTCTTTTATAAATATTTTTTATTTTATCACTTATCTTTGATTTTTCAATACCTAATTTATCATGTTCTTTAACAAATTTTTTCCAATATTTTTGAGTATTTTCAAATAAATCTTTTTCATCTATTTTTCTAATTCTTTCAATTTCTCTATCTAGATCATTTAAAACATTTTTTTCTTTATTATCATTAATTAAAATATAAATACATTTTGAAACAGTTTCTCCTGGTTTTATTTCTCCAACATCGTAGCTTATACTAGAATCTGGAGACAACCCAATATAATCTTTTCCACCAATTGTGCCTGACATAATGTTATTGGCTGAACCATTTATTTGGTAATTTAAAAATTTATCTTTTGAAAACAAACAAACTGAATAATCATGATTATACTGAATTAATGTATTATTTTTAACATATCCACATGTATCATTATTTATATTTGTTAAAATTTTTGAATATACTAATAAATTAACTTTAAGTGGTTTATCACTTTCATTTTTGAAAAAATATTTTCTAACTAATATATTTTCTTTTATTGGAACATAATCTGTTTGTAAAATTCTTAAATCAAAATAAGAATTTAAAATTTCAGTTTGTAAAATATTAGTATTTTCTATATAACTTTGCATGTACAAATTATTTACATCTGCATGTAAATAAATAAGCCCTGAATCATTTACTTTTACTCCAACATGCATATATTCAACAAATTGTTTATAATCAATATTCGGATAAAAAAGTCTAAGTAATTCTCCTTTTTTAGAAAAACTTGCAGTAACAGTTTGATTTCCAATAATTGCATCATTAATAAATTTATCCATAATTTTTTCCTTTCGTATCAAATTTTATTTAAGCAAACTATCAATATGTTCTTGTAATTCCTTAACTCTTTTGCTTAAAGCTTCGATATCTTCATCATTTGTATCAATTTTATGTTCTTTTACTGCACTTTCCATATCAAGCATTTTTTCCATTAAATTATCTATATTATCTAATACTTCATAACGTTTTATCATTTTTTCATATTGAGCTTGATCTTCTTTGCTTAATTCTAGTTTTGGAGTAGATGTTCCATCTAAAATATATGTTTCTCCTAAAGAAGGTGTTGTAACGTTTATTTCTGCAGTTTCTTCTATTTTTTGTTTTAAAGCTTTTTCCGAATCTGGCTCTCCATGAACTAAAAATATATGTTTTGGTGGAGTTCTAAATGAATATACAAAATTTAATAACCACTCTTGATCAGCATGACCAGAATATCCTTCTATATATTCAATTCTAGCATTTACAGCAATTTCTTCTCCAAATATTTTTACTTTTTTTGCCCCATCTATTATACTTCTTCCAAGAGTTCCGAGGAGCTTGATATCCTACAAATAAAATGGTACTAGATGGCTTCCATAAATTATGTTTTAAATGATGTTTAATTCTTCCTACATCACACATTCCACTAGCAGACAATATAATACATGGTTTATCTAAAGTATTTAACTCTCTTGATTCATCTGCTGTTACTGTATAATGAAGTCCTGGAAATTCCAAAGGGTTATCGCCTCTTCTAATCTTTTCTTGAATACTATCCTCAAATAATTCTGTGTTTTTCTTAAAAATTTCTGTTGCAGATATTGCAAGTGGGCTATCTACATATACATCAGCTCTCATTAAAGTTTTATATTTTCTATTAAATTCTTCATCCTGAGAATTTTTTTCATCTTTTAATTTATCAATTTCATATAAAATTTCTTGAGTTCTACCAACTGCAAATGATGGAATTACAACAGTTCCATTATTATCTAATGTTTCAGAAACTACATCTAGAAACATTTGAGCTTTTTCCTCATTTCTTACATGAAGTCTATTTCCATATGTTGATTCCATAACAACATAATCAGCACTACCAATCATTGTTGGAGAATCAAGAAGTGGTAAATCATTATTTCCAATATCTCCGTGAAAAAACAACTTTTGTAGTTTTTCCGCTCTTCAGTTACCCAAATTTCAATAATTGCTGAACCTAACATATGTCCTGCATCATTAAATCTAACACTTATATTATCATCTATATCTATTATTTCATCATATCCTACAGGATGAAAAATTTCTAAACATTTTTCTGCATCTAGTGCAGTATAAATTGGAAGAAGTGGCTCTTTACCTTCTCTTAATCTTTTTCTATTTTTCCACTCTATTTCTGTTTCTTGGATATGACCACTATCAGGAAGCATTATAGAACATAAATCACATGTTGCTTTTGTTGCATATACAGGGTTTCTATATCCTTCATTATATAATTTTGGAATTCTTCCAGAATGGTCAATATGAGCATGTGTAAGTAAAATAAAATCTATTTCTTCTGGATTAAATAAAAATGGATCATCATTATCTAACTCTTCAGTTATTTTTCCTTGATACATTCCAAGGTCTACTAAAAATTTTTTTCCTGCTGCTTCTACTAAATGATTTGAGCCTGTTACAGTTTTTGCTGCTCCTAGAAAAGTTATCTTCATACAAATTTCCTTTCTTGTTTTGCTTTTTTAAACACAAAACTTTCAAATAAATAATTTTAATTTTTTATTTTGTTTAACTAAAATTTCTTTTTTAGAATTTTCAAATTCTATTTCAAAATCTTTTTCAAAAACTTCATCTTCAAAAACTCTTACAGCTAAATTATTTTCTTTTAAATTAACTTCAAATTTAATTTCTTTTAAATTAATAATTTTCGTATCTAAAATATTTTTTATAATTTCAAAATTTTTTTCTTCGTCTAAAACAATTTTTCTTAAAATAGGCTTTTCTATAAAAATTGATTTTTTTATTAATATTTTTAAAACTTCATCTAAATTTAATTTATCTATAGAACTCACTTTTTCATTTTCATTTAAATATAAATTTTTATAATATCTCAATTTAAAAATAAAACTTATAATTTCATCATGGTTTTCAAGTTCTTCTATTTCTCTTTTTAATGCTTTTACAAATTCTACTTGAATACTTTTAATATAATTTTCTTTTTCTAAAATTTTTACAAAATTTATAGATTCTTCAAGTTCTTTTTTATAATTTAAATAATTAGTAGGTTTCATTAAATTTCCAAGTCTATTAATTTCTTTTAAGCAATTTTCTCTTTTAAATTCTAAAGATTTTTTATATGCATTTGAAGTAGAAAATTTTTTATCTTCTGGTAATTTTAAATTAACAGATATATATTTTTTCATCAATTTTTCTTTATCATTTAAAAGAATATCTATATTTTTAAGTTCTTTTAAATACTTCATTTTTTGTAATTTTATATCATCAAAAAATTTTGTTTTATTTTCAATTATTCTATATTCTTTTTCTTTTGCTTCTATAATTTTATCAATTTTTTTCTTATCTTTTTCTACAGAATTAGAATATAAATATTTACATAGATATTCAAAATATTTTGTACCAACAAATTTGGCTTTTATTTCATCTAACGAATTTTTCTTAGTACTTGAATTCTTCATCCAATCATCCATAAATTTAATTCCAAATAAAATTACAAAATTTTGATAAATCAAATTATCTATAATATTATTTTTTAATTTTAAGTTTATGTCCCAAGACCATCCATTAAAATCTGATAATATTTCTAAATTATTTTGATTAAATCCATTTACTAATAAACTTTGAAATGAATTTTTTAATAAAAAACTATCTGGAATATAAAAATATTTTGGCAATACATCAGAAATAGCATATAATAATGCTATTTCTGTTGGGTATGATAATATACTTCTTTCTTTTTCATTTGTTACTGCTAATAAATTATTTTTAGTTAAAATTTCAGCTTCTTTAGTCTCTGGCTCAACTAATTTTATATTATCACAGTATTTTTTTATTGTTTCAATTAATTCTTCTAAAAATTCTTCTTTTGTTTTATCTATATTTTTTACTATTCTATAATCCTCATAACAACTCTCAATTTTATATATCATACTTAATAGTAAACTTTTTGAATTAGAAGAAAAATATTTTGAATCTAAAATCTTTTCTAATATTAAATTATAATCATTATCTTTTGAAAATAATTTCATATTTTAAAAAAATCTCCTTTAATTTTCTTCATCTGAATCAAATTCTTCCGGTTCTCCAACACCTACTCCAGTTCCCATATTTAATTCTTGCCATCTTTCTTTACTCATAAGAACTTTTCTTGGCTTACTTCCTTCATATCCTGAAATAATCCCTCTTGCTTCCATTTGATCTATAATTCTTCCAGCTCTTGCATATCCTACTTTAAATTTTCTTTGTATAAAAGAAGTAGAAGCTTGACCTATATCTATAACGCATTCTATTGCATCATTTAAATATTCATCTGCATCATCATCTGTATCAGAATCTTCATCTTTTTCTTTATCAGATTTATTTGCATTTTCAATTTGTTCAATAATATCTTCATTATATGTAACATTAGCTTTTGATTTTATAAATCCAACTACATTTTCAACTTCTTGATCAGAGATAAATGAACCTTGAACTCTAACTGGTTTTGCAGCTCCAATTGGATAAAATAGCATATCACCTTTTCCTAATAATTTCTCAGCTCCTGCCATATCTAAAATTGTTCTTGAATCTATTTGTGACGAAACAGCAAAAGCTATTCTTGATGGAATATTAGCTTTAATTATACCTGTAATAACATCAACTGAAGGTCTTTGAGTTGCAATAACTAAATGCATACCAGCAGCTCTTGCTTTTTGAGCCAATCTACAAATTGCATCTTCAACATCTTTTGGAGCAACCATCATTAAGTCTGCAAGCTCATCGATTATTATTACTATTTGTGGTAGTTTGCCCAAAATTTCGCCTTTCATAGCTTTATTATAACCTTTTAAATCTCTTACACCTTTTTCAGCAAATAAATGATATCTTTTTTCCATTTCTTGAACTGCCCAAGCTAATGCCCCTGCAGCTTTTTTAGGATCTGTTACAACTGGAATAAGTAAATGTGGAATTCCATTATAAACTGAAAGTTCAACAACTTTTGGGTCAACCATTAAAAGCTTAACTTCACTTGGTTTTGACTTATATAAAATACTTGTAATCAAAGTATTTATACATACTGATTTTCCAGAACCAGTAGAACCGGCAATTAAAACATGTGGCATTTTAGCAATATCAGCTATAACAATTTCACCTGCAATATTTTTTCCAAGTCCCATAGATAAACTTGATTCTGAATCTTCAAATTCGCTAGATTCTATAACATCTCTTAATGGAACTGTTTCTTTTGTTTCATTTGGTATTTCAATACCTACAGCTTGTTTACCTGGTATTGGAGCTTCAATTCTTATACTTTCGGCAGCTAAATTAAGTGCAATATCATCAGCAAGTTTGGCTATTTTACTAACTCTAACGCCGCTCTGCTGGTTTTAATTCATATCTTGTAATAGCAGGACCAACAGAAACATTTTCAACTTTAGCAGATACACCAAAACTATACAATGTTTTTTGAAGTCTAACAGCAGTATCTGTTACTGCTTTTTTTCCACCTTTATTTGTTTTAGCAACTCCTTGCTTTAAAAGCTCAATTGGCGGAATCTCATAGTTTTCATCTTCTAAAGAGACTGCATTATGCTCTAATTGTAAAACTTCTTGTGTTTTATTTTCTTTTGTTATTTCTTGTTCTTTAAATAAATTATTTTCTATCTCATTAGGGTTAGAAATTTCAACTATTTCAGCAGTATTATCTGATTTTCTAAGTAAGCCCTTAATTCCTCCTCTTTTCTTAGGTGGCTCTTCAGGTTCATTATTTAAATTAATTTTTATTTGATCTTCAGGTATTAGCTCTGGACTAATATGTTGATTTCTATTAATAGCTTCTTCTCTTGATTCCTCTTCTGCAATTCTAGCCCTTCTTTTCTTAATTTTTTCTTCTCTTCTAATTTCTCTTTCTTGATGTACTTCTTCTTTTAATTCTCTTGATTCTTCTACTCTATCTCTCAAATTTTCTATAATTTCAGTTATATTAATTCCAAATGTAAATACTAATAAAACTGCTGCTAATCCCAAAGAAACTACCGCTGCACCAAATTCTCCAAATAAAGTAACTAATGGATAACTAATAACAGCTCCAATTGTTCCTCCACCTTTATTACTTAATCCTAAAGTATATGAAGCATCTAAAACTGTTTCAAATCCTTTTGTTTTATCAATATTGTTAATAGAAAATTGATATATTGTAAAAACAGACGCAATACAGCCTAAAAATATTAGACCTTGTAATAACTTTGTTTTTACATATTTTCCATCTTCTCTGTAAACTGCCAAAGCTACGCCCAAAATTCCAAATGGAATAGCATATTTTATTCCACCTAAAATTCCACCTAAAGCCGGACTTAATATCTCACCTGCAGTTCCTGCATGAGAATAAATTATTAAAAATGATAATATTCCTAAAACAACTAAAACTACTACTGCAATAAAGTCAAAATCAAAAGATTGTGAACTTGTTCTTTTTTTAGTTTGTTTTCTTGTATTTCTTTTTTTCTTTCTTCCCAATTTTTACACCTCTTAAAATTTTAGTTATTAAATTATTAAAGACTAGAAATTAGAAAATTAAAATTGTTTTCTAACCTCTAATCTCTTCCTTCAAAAAATAACTATTTTAACTGTTTTCTTTGCTCTTGTATTGTTCCAATTTTTCCTTGTAAACTTTCTTGAACATTATTAATAGATTCGCAAAGCTTAATCATTGTATTTTCAACATCTTTAAGAACTCCATCCGCATAATTATTTGCATTATTTGAAAATTCTCTATATATGTCATTTGCTGTTGCTATTATTTCTGTTTTCTTTTCATAAGCTTTTTTAGTAATTTCATGTTCATCAATCATTGAAATAATTCTATTTTCAGCTTCTTTTACAATATCTTCAGCATCTTTTTGAGCTTCAGCAATTATTCTTTCTCTTTCTTCTTTTATCCATTTTGCTTGTTTTAATTCATCTGGAAGTTTTAGTCTTACTTCCTTTATAATATCTAAAAGCTCATTTTTATTAACAATACTTTTATTCGTAAAAGGTACTGCTTTACTTTTTTCTAATATATCTTCTAAAGTTTCTAACAATGCAAAGATTTCCATAGTTACCCCTTTCGCCTTGCAAATATAAGAGATACTCTCCCATACTTTTTTATACTCTCTATATCTATTGCAAAATCCTTTAAGTTTTCCAAAATTTTTTTATCATCATCTGTTTCGATTATGATTTTTCCATTTTTATTTAATAAATTATATTTTAAAATTAAATTTATGGTTTTTATATTATAATCTGTTTTATATGGCGGGTCAAGAAAAATTATATCAAATTTTAATTTATTTTCATAAAAAAATTCTAATGCTTCTAAATAATCCTTCTTTATTAACTGAACAAAATCATTATTTTTAGTTTTTTCTATGTTTTTTTCTATAATTTTTTGTGCTTTAATAGAGTTATCACAAAGATATGCTTTTTTTGCTCCTCTACTTACAGCCTCTAATCCTAATGCTCCACTTCCAGAAAATAAATCTAAAACTACTGAATCTACTAATTCAAAGTTTATTTTACTAAAAAGAGCTTCTTTTACTCTATCTAAAGTTGGCCTAGTTGTTTCATATCCTTCTAAAGTATATAATTTGGTACCTCTATTTTTTCCGCTAATAATTCTCAAATTTTTCCACCTCTATACCATATATCTATTTTATTCCAAATATACAATAAGTCAATATGATTTACGAAAATGTAATACCGATTTAATTCTATTGTAACAAAACCTACTAATTTACAAGTTTTTTACAAAAAAAGAATTGCCTTAAAAGCAATTCTTTTGTAAACAATTATTATTCCTCTTCTTCATCTTTTAACATATCTAACTGTGAAAGAAGAAATCTTTCCATTTTTGATTTAAATAATTCATATTCCTTTTTCTTCTCTTCTAGCTTTGCTCTTAGTTCAAATTCTTGTCTATCTAATTCCTCAACTGACTTTTTTGCTTTGCTATTTGCTTCTGCAATAATTTGGTCAGCTTGTTGTTGAGCCATTTTCTTTATATCTTCAGCAGTTGTCTGTGCCATTACTAAAGTATTTTGAAGAGTATGCTCAACACTTCTATAATGTTCTAAATCTTTTTTTGAACCTTCAACTTGCTCTTTTAATTCTGCATTTTCTTTATATAGTTTTTCATATTGAACAGTCAATTCATCTAAAAATTCATCAACTTCGTCAACATTATAACCTTTAATAGATCTGCCGAACCTTTTGTTTTCAATGTCTAACGGTGTTAACATATTTTGACCTCCTAAAGTTTACCTATTTTTGTCCAAGAAAACCAGTTCTTTCACTTTTTTCTTTATTAATAGGCTCATTTATTATATCATAATTATAAGGAGCTACAACAAATATAGCATTAGATACTTTTTCAATGCGTCCATCAAGCGCAGTAACAGCACCACTAACAGTATCGATAATTCTTCTAGCAATATCTTTATTAACATATTCTAGATTCATTACGATTCCATTTTTAATTTTTAATTCTCTGATTATATCATCAACATCATCATAGTTAGTTGGTTTTAAAATTTTCATTTTAATAGATTGAGATTGAGGCATATTAACAATCTTGTCTCTATTCTTCTTTCTGAAAACGCTGAATGTTTCACCATTTGTATCTTCTTCCTCTTCTTCTCCATAGTCATATGGAGAATCATTTACTTCGTAATCATCATCTGCTCCTTCATCGTTTTCACCTACTAAATAATCCCATATTTTTTTAAATGCAGCTACTGCCATTTTTTGAACCTCCTAATAATTTTCTTCTTTTCATTTGTATTAATTTCACAATAAAGTTATTTTACAATTTTCATATACATAGTATCCTTCTTTTTTGTTTCATTGTCAATACTTTTTTTAAAATGTTATAATATTTTTTTAAAATTGTAATATAAGTGTAACATTTTAACCTTATTTTTACATTTTCTGACAATTTTTTTCCACAATTTATCCACTTATTTTTAATTGTTTATTAAAATTTGATCATATAATTTTATTTGTGACATATTTTGAATTTCATCTACAGAATATCCTAATTCTGCAAGTTCATCATTTGTATAATTCTCTACAATTGAATATGTGTCATTTTGTCTTAATACTTTTACTAAAATTTTTTCTTTAACCCCTGCTCTATTTACATATACATATGATAAATCATTTTCTTCCACTATAGCAGAATTACTAATTTTCCATCCAGAATAACTCCACCAAATAATATCAAATGAAATTTTTCTATATTCAATAAGTTTTTCTACAGATTCATTTATTTTAAAAACTAAAATTCTATTTTTTTCCTCTTGAACAATATATGAAATTTCAGAATTTATTTCAGAGCCATCAGACAATCTTAAAGTAACTTTATCTCCGAACATTTGCTACTTCCGCATTATCTGTATCAATTGGACAAGCAATATAGCAATAATAATTATTAATAATTTTTCCGAGCCTCATTACTTTCCGGAACACTTACTCCTAATTTTAAATTAAAACTATCTAAAAGCTCTGTTGTTAAATAACTAAAATCTCCATTATTAATTGTTAAAACATTTTCTAAACCATCTACTCTATAAGAAACAACACCTGGATTAGTTGCAGTTATCGTTTCTGACTCAGAATCAAGCTTATTATTTAAAGCTTGTCTTTGATTTATTAATTCTTTTATGTAAGATCCTGCTGGACTAAGTTCCCCTGCTATTTCCGATTTTTTTTCAGCATAGCTGTTTATTTTTTTCTGATATTCTTCCATTTCTTGCATAGAATTAGTTTTATATAATTTGTCCAAAGTATCCTTAATTTCTGTTTCTAAACTTATAATATCAACTGAACCTTTTTGCTTTTGATTATTTCTAAGAGCTTCATCTATTTTACTATCTAGTTCTTTAATTTGATTATTTATTTCTTCTTCATTATTTAAATAATATCTAAATACAGATTCTCCTTTAGATACTCTTGAACCTTCACTAATTATTTTACTAATTCCATTAGAAGTATTTGTTCCTTCTAAGATTTTTTCATCTCTTATAACATAACCTTCTGCTTCTTCTTCATAAGATAAGGTTCCTTCTTCTACTAAAAACGTATCTGTATTTTTTCCTATAATATCTGTCATATTTAATAAAAAATATATTAAAAATACAGCTAAACAAATTATACCTATTAATTTAAACAATCTCTTTTTCTGAATTTTCTTTAGCACTATGTAACTCCTTTAAAATTGTTTCTATATTTACTTCAATTCCATTTTCCGCTTTAAGCCAAATATAATCATTATTTTTTCTAAACCACGTAAACTGTCTTTTTGCATATCTTCTTGATTCTTGCTTTATTTTATCTATCATTTCTTCATATGTTAATTTATTATCAAAATAATCTTTAACTTCTTTGTAACCTAAAGCTTGCATAGCTGTTGGGTATTCATTATACTTTTTAAGTAAATTTTTTACTTCATCTATTAAACCATTTTCAATCATAATATCAACACGTTTATTGATTCTTTCGTATAATAAATTTCTATCCATATCTATAGCAAATTTTAAAAAATCAAATTCTGGTTTATTTTTTCGTGATAATATTTCAAGTTCTGTTTTAGTTTTTCCGAGTTGCTTTATATATTTCTAATATTCTACAAATTCTTTTTTTATCATTAGGACTTACTTTTTCCATTGCTTTGCTATCTATTTTACAAGCTTCTTCATAAAGTTCATTTAATCCTTCCTGAGTTTCAGCCTTTTGAATAAGAAAATTTCTATAATTTAAATCAAATTTCATATCTTGATATTCAATTCCATATATTAAAGAATTTATATAAAGTCCAGTTCCTCCAACTACTATTGGAATTTTTCCTTTTGATAAAATTTCTTTTATAACTTTTATACTATCTTTTTTAAAATCTGAAACTGTATATCTTTTAGTTGGTTCTAAAAAATCTACTAAATAATGTTTTATGCCTTGCATTTCTTCTTTTGTAACTTTAGCTGTTCCAATATCCATATCTTTATAAATTTGCATAGAATCTGCTGAGACTATTTCTCCACCTATTCTTTTTGCTAATTCAATTGAAAGAGCTGTTTTTCCAGAAGCTGTAGGACCAGCTATAACAATTACTTTTTCCATAAATTTTCTTAAGAATAAGATATTCTCATTTTCCTCCATAAAAAATTTTTTAATAAACTAAATCCAAAAATAAAATTCTATTAAATAAAATTTTATTTAAAAATTACTTTCTACTAAATTTCTTTTCTAAATCACTAAGAGTAATTTTTATTGCAGTTGGTCTACCATGTGGACATGAAAATGGATTTGGTAAGCTTAAAAGTTTTTTCATTAAACTATCAACTTCTTTTTCATCTAATTTCATTTTTCCTTTAACTGCTGATTTACAAGCTACTGTTGCTATAAATTTATCCTCTTTTTCTTGTTTAGCAGTTACTGCAACTGTATCCATTTCATCTAAAATTTCTAAAAATAATTTTTTTGTATTTAATTCTTCACACATACTAGGAACTGCTGTTAATTTTACTGTGTTTTCTCCAAATTCTTCAAATTCAAATCCAGCTTTTTTAAACATCTCTTGATTTTCTCTTGCGATATCCATTTCTTTATGAGTCATAGTTATAATATCTGCTAACAAAAGCAGTTGAGAATCTTTTTCTTGAGTACTATAATAATTTTTCTTTACTTTTTCATACATAATTCTTTCATGTGCAGCATGTTGATCAATCATAAACATTTCATCTTTTATTTGAATAATAATATATGTAGAAAAAACTATACCAATAAATTTATATTTGATTTCTGGAACATAAGTATTTTCATTTTCAAAAACATTCATGTTTTCAGAGTTAGCATATTTTAAATAACTAGAGCCGTTTATTTTGGCTTCTTCCTCTTCTTTATTTCTTCTAATTTCTTGTACATCTGTTCCAAAAACTTTCTTATACATATTTGCAAATTCTGGAGTTACAGGTCCTTTTATTTCTCTTAAATTTTCTCTTACTTTTGCTGTATCAATAAATTGTGTATCATCAATTCCAGCATTCATTTTCATTTTTAAAAGCTTTTCTGTAACTTCATCTAAATTTTCATTATTTTCTAATTCTCCCTCTGAATTATCTTCTTTAGAATCATTATTAATTTGTTTAACATTATCTATAACTTCAGTTTTTTGTTCCAAAGAATTTTTAATAGCTTTTGGTGAATCTAACCTAACTGTTGCACCTTTTAATGCTGATGTAATATTAAAATCTAATTCTTTTGTATCACTTGAAATTATAGTATCACCTATTTTGGCTTTTTTTACATCATTACTTAACTCTTCTACATTTATATTATCATTTTCATCTATAGGTTTTACTTCTGAGACAAATTCATCTGCATTTATAGTAGATTTTTCTGTACTCTCTTTATCATTATTTTTTATTTCAGTTTCTTTTTCTACTTCATTTAAATTCTCTTTATTCTCACTCTCATTAAAAACACTTTCTTTTGCTTTTTGTCTATATTCAAAAATTTCTCTTAAATTATTATTTTCTATTTCTTCTTTTGTTTCATCAGGTTCTTTTAAAATTTTCTTAAAAAATCCTGTAAAAGCATTTTCACGTGGTTTAAACTCTTCTTTTTGAGGCTCTTTTTCCACATTTTCTCCACTTAAAGTAGATTCTTCTATCACTTCTTCTGGTTTTTTATCAATATTTATTGGCTTTTCTATATTTGCAATATTTTCTCCTTTTGCTAATCCAGATTTAATTGCATGATAAACTGCCTTAAAAACTTTACCTTCTTCTTCAAATCTTACTTCAAGTTTTGCGGGATGAACATTAACATCTACTTTTTTTGGACTCATTTCAATATTTAATATTAAAAATCCATGTTTTCCACCTGGTATTATTCCTTTATATGCTTGATCTGCTGCTGCAGTTAAATTTTTATCTTTTATATATCTATTATTTACAAAATATAATTGATGTGCCCTAGTATTTCTTGCAATCTCAGGCTTTCCCACAACGCCAGTAACCCTAATATCTTCATATGTATAATCAACATCCATAATTCCACTTGCAATATCTTTTCCATAAATACTATAAATTACAGATTGAAAATTTCCACTGCCATTTGTTTGAATTATAGTTCTGCCCGTATTTATAAGTTTAATTGCAACATCTTTATTTACTAAAGCTATTCTAGTTATTACATCTTCAATATAACCTGCTTCTGTAAAATCTTTTTTTAAAAATTTATATCTTACAGGAGTATTGAAAAATAAATTTTTAACTGTTATCGAAGTTCCAACTGGCGCACCTACTTCTGACTTATCAAGAATTTTACCAGCTTCAATAACTATTCTATGACCTGTTTCATCCTCTTGCCTTTTTGAAATCATCTCCACATTTGCAATTGAAGCAATACTAGCTAAAGCCTCACCTCTAAACCCCATAGTTGTTATTGTTTCTAAGTCATCAGCTTTTCTAATTTTACTTGTAGCATGACGTTCAAAAGCAATTTCCATATCATCTTCTGCCATTCCACATCCATCATCTGTTATTTTTATTAAAGAAATTCCACCATTTTTTATTTCTACAGTTATATTTTTAGCTCCTGCATCTATTGAATTTTCAACCATCTCTTTTACAACAGATGCAGGTCTTTCTATAACTTCGCCAGCTGCAATTTTATTTATAGTCAAATCATCTAAAAGCACTATTTTTCCCATAGCTCTCGTCCCTTTCATATCATGAAAATAAATATTTTAAATTATATATTTATTTTCAAATAATATAATATTTTTAGGTATTATATCATTAAAAAATATTTTTGGGTAGAGTAATAAAAAAATTTTATTAAATTTATTCGTTTAATTTTTTAATTTAATATTTTATTTAAGATTTTTATTTAATATTTTGTTTAATATTTTGTTTAATATTTTTGTTTAATATTTTTGTTTAATGTTTTTATTTAATGTTTTTATTTAATGTTTTTCTATGTTTTATATTCTATATTTTTTCTCAAAAATAATAAATTTTACTCATCTTCTAAATAATCTGCCATTTTTTGTTCTTCTGTTACTCTAGAATCTTTAGGTTCTTTTCTTACTTCAGTTTTTACTTCTGCTTGGATTTTTGCTCCATTTTCTTCTTTATTTACTTCACAATTTTCTTTTTTACAGAATTTATTTATCACATCTGGAATATAATCAATCAATTTATCTATACTTGATGAATGGTTTATAGGCATTAATTTTATATTTTCATTATTTATTACTAAAAAAGCTACAGGATTTATTGAAACCGCTGCTCCACTTCCTCCTCCAAACGGAAGTTTATACTGCATTTCTTCTTCTTTTTCTTTTTTCTTATATTCATTTAAAGTTTCTGTATTAAATTCACTTCCACCTGCAGCAAATCCAAAACATACTTTTGAAATTGGAACTATCATAATATCAGAACCTGTTTCAATTGGCTCTCCAATTATAGTATTTACATCAACCATATCTTGAATGCTATTCATAGCAGTTCTCATTAAACCTTCAATAGGATGTTCACTCATAAAAAAATCCTTTCTAAAATTAAATAATTTAATTTTTAAGTTTTTTAATTTATTTTACTTATTTTTACTTTGCCTTTTTATATTTATTTTTACTTTTTTATTTCGATTTTTTTAATATTTATTTTTTAAATTTGTCCAAATTATTTAATTTTTTTACTTTAATTATTAATAATCCTATTATTCACAAAAAATACAAATTTTATACATATTAAAACTTAAAGTAAAAGATTTTATTTTAATTAATAAATATAAATAAAATTTTAAAATAAAAATTATATTAAAAATTTATATTTAATAATTTAAAAATCTTAAAACAAAATTATATTAAAAATTTATATTTAATAATTTAAAAAATTTAAATCAAAATTATACTAAAAATTTATATTTAATAATTTAAAAAATTTTAAAGCAAAATTATACTAAAAATTTATATTTAATAATTTAAAAAATTTTAAAGCAAAATTATACTAAAAATTTATATTTAATAATTTAAAAAATTTTAAAACAAAATTATACTATAATTTTTAATTATTATTTATTTAAAATTATCTTTTTTAAATTTATTGTTTTAATAGAAATACTAGTATTACCCTCATAAAAAATTTGATTTTTATTAAATTCTGGTAAAATTTTATAATTTATTTTTTTTAAATTATTTTTTTCCATTTTTCTTCTTAATAGTTCTGCAATAGCACTAGATAAAAATGTTACTAAAAATACAGTTATAAACATATTCTCTGTTCCAATTTTTAGCGTAAAATTAGCTTTATCAACTTCAAAATTTAATTTTTCAGCCATTTTTATTTCTTTTTTATTAAAATTAGATTTAAAAATCTCTAACAGTGACTTTTTAAAAAGTTTTTCATAAGAGAACTTTTTTCCAAAAATTTTAATAAAATTCTCATTAAATTTTATTCCAAATATTTTAATAAAGCCAAACCAAAAAACTCCAATTTTTATATTAAATTTAAGCTTATTTATATTTAATTCCAATTTTTCAATATTTATTTTAATCTTAGAAAAAACAATTCCTAAAAATAAAATTAAAATACAAAAAAAGACTATTTTTAGCATATAAAAACCTCTTTATTGCTATAGTCTTTCCTAATTTTACAAATATAATACCAAATTTTTACTTTTTATAATCTTTATTATTAAAATTCTAAATCTTTTTAAATTATAATTAATATTTTAATCTTTTCTTTAAAAAATTTTTTAAATTAAAAATATTTTACATCTTAAAAATTAATATTTTTATTTTCTCTTTTTCTCTTAGAAATTACAATATCTCCAAAAAGTTCTTCTTGATTTGTTAATATCTTATTTCTTCTGCTAAGTTCCAGCACACCAGTAAAAGCTGTAACTATCTCTGCTTTTGGTTTTTCTTTTAAAGAAAATCTTTTTCCAAAAATAAAACTTGGTTTTCTTATAAGTTCCTTATATATTTCTTTTACCTTATCACTAACACTGTATGTATCATTTAATGCTATTTTTTGAATGTTATCAGCATATTCATTTTTCTTATCTTTGTTTCTTTGAATTATTTTTCTATAAGCTTTTACTATATCATCTTCATTATAATTTATTTCTAAAACTTGTTTAGGAAGTTTAATATTTTCAGGCAATTTATAAATTCTTTTTGAATATTTTTCATATCTTGATTTAAGAGTTTTGCAAATTTCTTTATATTTTTTATATTCAATAATTCTTCTAATTAGTTCATCCTCTGTTAATTCTGCCTCATCCTCTACTTCTTTTGGAAGTAATCCTTTTGATTTTATTAAAAGCAAAGTTGAAGCCATAACTAAAAATTCACTTGCTATTTCCAAATTCAAGCTTTCTTGTGACTCTAAATATTCCATATATTGCTTTGCAATATCATCTATTGATACTTCATATATATCCATTTTTTCTTTATCTATTAAATAACAAAGTAAATCTAATGGACCTTCAAAATTATCCAAACGTAATTCATATTTATTTGACTCTAAACTTAAAACTCTATCCATTTTTCTCCCTAACCAAAATATATTTAATCATTTTCACTTTTATATTAAAACTATTTTTTTAATCAAAATTTACGTTTTTGATTATACCAAAGAAATATTAAAAAAGCAATTAATTACAATAAAAATTATACTCTTTTAGCCTTTATTACAAGCCTTTTATCTTGAGAAAAAGTACAAGTACATAAACTTAAAATTTTTTCATTAAATTCATTTTTAGTAGCTTCATAAATATTATTTTCATCAATTTCATAAATATCAAATACTTTATAAAGATAAGAATTTTCTTTTAAATCTCCTACTATAATTTTATCTCCAATTTCTAACTCATCTAATCTCCCAAAAAATCTATCATCAAAATAATTATGTCCTATTATGCAAATATTAGTATTTTCACGCAAATTTCCACCAGAAAATTTACATGGTAAGATTTTCAAGTTTTCTTCAGAATAGTTTTCATATACAAAATATTCTAAATTAATTTTTTCAATTTTCAATGTGCAAAAATATATATTATCAATTTCTTCATTTAAATTATTATTCTTTAAATCATTTTTTCTAAACATGGAACTTAATTTAGCATTTTGATTAGCAATTTTAGTAAATTCATTTTCTCTATTTTTTATATTATTTTCAATTAAAGCATATATAAATACTATAATTATTAATATAAAAGATATAAAAAACTGTATTTTAAAAAATTTTTTTAATTTATATTTTTTCTTATTTGTTTCTAAAATTTGATTCATAAATTTATTATTATCATAAATTTAAATTATTATTAAACTTTATTTTTTAATTAATATCCTCTTTTTAAATTGTATATAACTTTATTAACTTTTTATTTAAAATAACTTTATTTTTAGGTTCAAATTTATTTTTAATACATCACCTCTAAATCTTTTTAATTAACAAATTACAATAATAAATCACTCCTATCTTTTTAATTAAAAACTCCAAATTTTAGTTTTCTCTTCAGTCAATTTATAATTTTTCATATTTTTAGATAAAATTTTATAAAAACTTTTGCAATGTGTTTTATATTTTAAATGGCAAAATTCATGTAATATAACATATTCTAAAACATCTTTATCAAACTTGATAATTTCAGGATTAATTATAATAGTCTTATTTTCTTCATCAAATTTTCCTAAAGCCTTGTCCATCTTTTTTAGCTTATAATCATCTGGAGCAAATCCTAATTTTTTTCTAGTTTTTTCCATTATGTTTTCTACTTCTTTTTCTGCCATTTTTTTATAAAATTTTTCTAAGATTAAATCAATTATTTTAGTATTATTCAAATTTTTATATTTAGAAGGTAATTCAATTTTTATAAGTTTATTTTCCAAATATAATTCTGGAGATTTTACTAATTTATATATAATTTTTAATTCATAATCTTCACCAAAAACTCTAATTGTTCTTTTATTTAAATTAAGTTTTTTTAAGTTAGTATTTTCTTCATATTCTTTTAGTTTTTGCATAATCCATGCTTTTTTATCTAAAATAATTTCTTCTATTTTTCTTTTACTAACATACCATGGAGCACTAACTGCAACTTGACCATTTTGAACTGATATAGCTAAGTTTTTAGTAAAGCTTTTATCTATAGTATATGAAATAAAATTACTTTCTTTTTTAAAAAATCCCATTTTAAAATACCTCCTGTTAATAAAAATCTGTTTTCCAAATTTCTGTTTGTGAAATTATTCTACATCATGAACACTCGTTTGTCAATAATAAATTAAAAAATTTTTTAGAAAATTTAATGCAGATTTTAAAAAACGCTTATATTTCTAGCTTTTTAAGCATAAAAAAACAGTACGAAAAATTTTGCACTGCTTTTTTTACTTAATTCTATTAAAACTAATTAATAAAAAATATTTAATTACAAATTCCCACTCAAAATAGTTATTTTAAAACTTTAATCAATAAAAATTTATTTTATAATCTTTTAGCAAATTTTTAATAAGTCAAAATTCAAATAATCTGAACTTATTAGTTTAAATTCTATTCCATGTAAAATTCCTTCTATTGCTTCTTTATGTGAATCACTGTGAAGATGTCCATAATAGCATTTTTTTACATCATATTTCTTCATTAAATTTATATAGTTTATTTCTTCTTGTACTTCTTCTTTATAAAATGGTGGATAATGCATAAATACTATTTTTTCTTTGTCTGATCCATATTTTAAAACTCCATCTTCTAAAGAAAGTTTTAATCTTTCACATTCTCTTTTCTGAATTTTATAATTTTCTTCTGATAAAGAGTTTACCCAGCCTCTAGTTCCGAGAAATAATTTTATTTTCTATTAAATAACTATTATTTTGCAAAAAATAAATATTTTCAAAGTTATTTTCTTTTAAAAATTTATTCATTTTAGTAACAGTATCCCACCAATAATCATGATTTCCTTTAAGTAAAATCTTTTTTCCGTGGCATACTATTTAAAAATGAAAAATCTTCAAAAGTTTCTTCTAAATAAGTAGCCCATGAAAAGTCACCAGGTAAAATAACTGTATCATCATTATTTACTTTACTTAACCAATTTTCCTTTATCTTTTCTGCATGATTTTCCCAGTTTTCACCAAAAATGTCCATTGGTTTATCTGTAGAAAAAGATAAATGCAAATCTCCAATTACATATATCATTTATAACTTCAACCCCGGTTCTGCATTCAATTTTAAATCTACAAAATTTCCTTTTAAATATTCATAATAGCCACTTGCAGCAATCATCGCACCATTATCTGTACATAAAATTCCTTCTGGATAATATGCTTTAATTTTTAATTCTTTAGAAAGTTTATCAAATTCATTTCTAATATAAGAATTTCTTGAAACTCCCCCTGCTAAAACTATTTTACTTTCTTTAAATTCTTTTATAGCTTTTTTGACATTATATATAAGCATTTGAGTTACAGCATTTTCAAAACTTAAACATAAATCGGCTTTATTTATATTAGGATCTTTATGATTTAAATTAATTACTGCTGTTTTTATTCCACTAAAAGTAAAATTATAATTTTCTAAATGACTAATTGGAAGAGAAATATTTAAGTTTCCTTGTTTTGCAAGCTCATCTATTTTAGGTCCTCCAGGATATCCAAGACCGCATACTCTTGCAACTTTATCAAAAGCTTCTCCAATAGCGTCATCTTTTGTTTTTCCTAAAATCTCAGAATCATTATAATCTTTTACTTTAACTAAATATGTATGCCCACCTGAAATTATTAAACAAAGAAATGGTGGCTCTAAATCTTTATAAGTTATATAATTTGCCGCAATATGACCATTTATATGATTTACTGCAATTAATGGCTTATTTGTAGCATAACTTAAAGCCTTTGCATATGAAACACCAACTAGTAGTGCTCCAACTAATCCGTGGACCATATGTTACAGCAATTCCATCTATATCTTCTAACTTAACATTCGCCTCTTTTAAAGCTTGTTTCATAACTAAATTTATAACTTCAGTATGCATTCTTGATGCAATTTCTGGAACAACTCCTCCATATTCAACATGTGTTGTAATTTGAGAATTTATAATATTTGATAAAACTTCTCTTCCATTTTTTACAATAGAAATAGATGTCTCATCACAACTAGTTTCAATTCCCATAATTAAAATATCTTTTTTCAATTTAAAAACTCCATTCATCTTAAAAAATTATAAAAAAAGTAGAAAAATTCTTCCAACTATCCATTCAATTCCATGAGCTACAAATGAGATAACAGGTGTAACTATCCAAGATAAAACTCCTGTAACCCATAAAATTAAAAAAATTATATAAATATATTGCATATTTCTATCAAGCCATTCTTTAGCATTATATGGTAAAAATTTTGCAAATATTTTTGAACCATCAAGTGGTGGAATTGGTAATAAATTAAATACACCAAGACCAATATTTACAATTATAATATAAGAAATAATAGTTAAAATTAGTACAGGACATGAAGTAAACACAATTAAAGCGTAATAAATAATCGTAAAAATAAAAGCTAAAATCAAATTAGTAACAGGTCCTGCTAAAGATACTAATGCTTCGCATGTCTCTATTGATTTATTACTATTAAAATTTACTGGATTTATTTGAACAGGTCTACCCCAACCAATATTTGCAAATAAAAGTAGTATTAGTCCAAATGGATCAATATGACTTGCTGGGTTTAATGTAAGTCTACCTTGAGCTCTAGGCGTTGTATCTCCTAATTTGTCTGCTACAAAAGCATGTGCAAATTCATGAAAAGTCATTGCTATAATTACACCTGGAAGTGTAAGTAAAATTACTTTAAACTCACCAGTCATTAATAGCATAAAAACTACACAAATCCCCAAAACTAAAAGTAATTTTCTTCTATCTAGCCCATCATAAAACATATGATTTCTCCTTTCTCCTCTTTATAAACACAATATGAGGACTTTTTTATTTGTCCCCATATATACTTTTTCAAAAACGTTTCATTATATTAATACCACATTTTTCTAAATTTATCAATCTTTTTACTTATTTTATTCTTAACTTTTTATTAATTTTATTTTTTTAAAGCTAGTTTAATTGCTTTTTCTAACGCTTCTTCAGGAGAAGTTGCTTCAACACATCTTAATCTTTTTCTATTATCTAAAAAATCATTTGAAAGTTTTTTAGCCCATCCTCCAAAATTAGGTATTGTTACTATTGGAATTCCTGCTTGATATGCTATTGCCATTTCAGTTAATGTTCCAGAACCTCCACTAATTGCAATAATTACATCACATGAAGATACTAAAACAAATTCTCTTCCTCCTCCTATTTCTAGTCCACAAGGTATAAGTATATCTGGCAAAAAATCTCCATAAACTTTTTTTTCTTTCCCACCTGTAATTCCTACTGTTAATCCACTATTTTTCTTAGCTTCCATAGCTGCATTAGTTGAAAGAGAACTATATTCTTTTTCAGCTCCATATACTAATATATTTCCACTTTCAGCAATTAATTTTCCTAATTTTTTTGCAAATTCTTTAGCATCATTTCCATAATTTAAATCAGCTGCGCTCCCCATTATTCCTATTTGTATCTTTTTCATAAAACTCAAATCCTTTCTCTAAAACTTTTAAAACTCTATCATTGTCATTAGTATTTACAATTTTCTCTGGCAAATCTTTTATAAAAACTTTTCTTTTAGAATTATCCTCTATAAATTTCCACAAAAACATTGATCTTGCTAAACAACCATTTGAAAATAAAATCTCATATTCTTTTGGAATACTTGCTCTCTCTACAGGATTTCCAAAAGGTTTAAAATATGGAGATTTCAAAATTTTCCCATTTTTTAAAATTGATATTCCAGATTGGGCAATTCCAAAATAAAAATCTCTTTCACAAACTTGATCTATAACATTTTCTCCAAGCACACAACCACATTTTAAACCAAATTTTAATCTTTGATTAAAAAAATCATATGATTTTTTAGTTGATATAGCAGATCTTATTCCAACAATTTCAATTTCATTTTTTAAAAATTTCTCTTGTATTTTTCTTAAAACACTTCCTGAAAAAACTACATCATCTACTAAAATAATTTTAGATTTTTTTTGCATTTTTAATTTTTGTGAAATATCATAAATTTGTTTTTCAACATTTGTTATATCATTCGGATTTTTTCGTGAAACTAATTTTGTAACCCCATTTAATCTTGTGCAATCTAAAAAATAACTATTTTCTGAGCCTTTAAAATAAATTTTATCTAAAGATACGATGGGGACAATCATCATACTCTTCTAAAACATCATATAACAAATTTTCCATCTCTTCTTCTTCAAAAATTGTAACATCTCCATCAAAAAATCTTTTAACATCTTTTTTAAAATCTTCTCTTAATACTGATATTTGCTTTCCGAGTTGGTAAAACAAAACCATTTTCTTCATAATTAAAATCTAATGCATTTTTTCCTTGTAAAATTCTATATATGTCATTACTAAAAACAATTCCACTATTTACTTTTTCCATTATACACACTTCCTTTCAAAATTAAATAAAAAAGAGGATTTTCATAAATACAAAAAGACTATTTGTAAAAAATAAATTTCCTACAAATAGTCTTTTAGTCTTTTATTTTTAGAATATTTTTAAACTATCGTAGGTGCTAAGCATTTTAAGCTTGCACCTATGCTTAATTTAAAAACATAGTTACAAGCTCCTACGATGATGATGTAATTTACTTAAAAATATTCCTTTTTTCATAATAAATCCTCTTTTTTTATTTTTATGTAAAGTAGTATAGCATACTTTTTATTATTTTTCAAGCCTTTTTTATTTTTGCTATAAAAAATCCTTCAAAATACTCTGTAGGTAAAATGCAAATTGTTCCATTTATCTTTGTTGGCAAAATTTCTATTTGTTTTGGCAATTCTATTGGAACTATTTTAAAATTAGAATTATTTATTACTTTATTTATAATTTCTTCATTTTCTTTATTTAGTATTGAACATGTTGAATATACTATTTCTCCACCAGGTTTTAGTATTTTTAAAGATTTTTTTAATAGCTCTTCTTGAATTTTACAAGATCTATTAATTAATTCTTGATTAAATTTTTCATTAAAAATATTTAAAGTTCCACTTCCGACTACATGGAGCATCTAATAAAATCTTATCAAATTTTAAACAATCATCTAATTTTCTTGCATCTTTTTGCATTACATTTATAAATTTTGCGCCCTGTTTTTCAATATTATATTTTAATCTTTCTAATCTAATTTTATTTTTCTCACATGCTGTAATATAAGCTTTATTATTTGTTATAGCTGCAATTTGAGTTGTTTTTCCTCCGCGGAGCTGCTGCCATATCTAAAATATTTTCATTTTCTTTTGGATTTAAAACAATTGGTGGCAACATTGATGACAAACTTTGCATATATATTTTACCACTTTTATAAAATTCAAATTCTCTAATATTTTTATCAGAATTTATCACTAAAGCATTTTTAATAAAAGGGATCTCTTCAAAATCAATATTTTCATTTTTTAATTCTAATTTTATATTTTCAATATTATCTTTTAAAGTATTAACTCTTAAAGTTGTTTTCTTTTCTGTATAACCTTCTATTATTTTTTTGCTTAAATTCTCACCATATTGATTAATCAATAATTCTTTAAAAAAATTTGGATATTCTTTCATAAAACATTCCTTTAATTTAAAATCTATATAAATACAGCGGGCATTTGCTAATACCCGCATTTAAATTTTATAATTCATCTGTTTAAAACAGATGTGTAATATTTTTTAATTAAGTGGTTTCATAGTTGGGAATAATAGTACATCTCTTATGGATGCCTCATTTGTAAGTAACATTACTAATCTATCAATTCCAATTCCTAATCCTCCTGTTGGTGGTAAACCAATTTCTAATGCTTGAATATAGTCCTCATCCATCATTCCTGCTTCTTCATCTCCAGCTTCTCTAGCTTCTACTTGTTTTTTAAATCTTTCATATTGATCTATTGAATCATTAAGTTCTGAAAAAGCATTTCCATATTCTCTACCATCAATAAATACTTCAAATCTTTCTGTTAATCTCTTATCTTTTGGAGATTTTTTTGCAAGAGGTGAAATTTCAACTGGATAATCATATATAAAAGTTGGTTGAATTAGAGTTTTTTCAACATACTCATCAAAGAATAAACTGATAACATCTCCTCTTGTTTCTTTTGTTTTATCAGGAATTTCAATATTTCTTTCTTTTGCTAATTTTACTGCTTCTTCATCAGAATTAATTTTATTAAAATCAATTCCTGTAACTTCTTTGATTGAATCAATCATAGAAATTCTTTTCCAGCCTGGTTTTAAATCAATTTCTGTTCCTTGATAATTTATTTTTGTTGTTCCTAATACTTCCATTGCAGTTCTTGAAAAGATTTCTTCTGTAATATTCATCATATCATGATAATCTTGAAAAGCTGCATATAGTTCAAGCATTGTAAATTCTGGGTTATGTCTTATATCCATACCTTCATTTCTAAAAACTCTTCCCATTTCATAAACTCTATCAAATCCACCTACAATTAATCTTTTTAAATTAAGTTCTAGTGCAATTCTTAAATACATTTGAATATTTAAACTATTATGGTGTGTTATAAATGGTCTAGCAGTAGCTCCACCAGAAATTGTATTTAAAATTGGAGTTTCAACTTCTAAATATCCTTTTTCATCTAATATTTTTCTAATTGTACTAATAATTTTACTTCTATTTAAAAAAGTTTGTTTAACTTCTGGATTTACAATTAAATCTGTATACCTTTGTCTATATCTTAAATCTGTATCTTTTAAGCCATGAAATTTTTCTGGGAGTGGTCTTAAAGATTTTGAAAGTAAAACAACTTCTTTTGCATGTATTGAAATTTCTTCTGTTCTAGTTTTAAAAACAAAACCTTTTAACCCAATAATATCTCCTATATCCCATGTTTTAAAAGCTTTATATGATTCTTCACCTAAATCATTTATACTAACATAACTTTGAATTCTTCCTTTGCTATCTTGAATAGTGCAAAAAGAAGCTTTTCCCATTATTCTTTTTGCCATAATTCTACCTGCAATTGATACATCTTTTCCTTCAAATTCGTCATAATTATCTTTTATATCTTGACTAAATTCTGTTCTATCATATTTTGTAATTTCAAAAGGATCTTTTCCTTCTGCTTGTAATTCTTTTAATTTATCAAGTCTTACCTGCATTAATCTATTCATTTCTTGCTCATCAATTACAACTTCTTCATTTTCATTATTTTCACTCATTTTTTATCTTCCTTTCTATTTTTTTCTTCTTAAAATCCAATCTTTTTCTACTTTTATATCTGGTTTATTTAAAATTACTTTTTGCTCTGCTCTTCCTGGATTTACAGTTTGAATTTCTTCTAAAGTTTCATCATTCCATAATTTCTCAATTTTAAATTTAATAGGTTCAATTTGGCCAGGAACTATTAACTCTAATTCATCGCCAATGCTTAACTTATTTCTAATTTCAATTAGCATTCTATCATTAGCATCAGAAATAATTTTACCTCCAAATTCAAAATTATTATTATATTGATGACCTTCATAATCTTGAAAATCTTTATTATTTTTATCATTAAAATAAAATGTTGTTAACCCTCTAGTTTTCGTTTTATCAAGCTCTTTAAAATATTTTAAATAATCAAAATTTTCTGGATTTTCACAATAATCATCTATTGCATTTCTATATGCGTTTACAACAGTAGCCAAATAATATTCTGTTTTTAATCTTCCTTCAATTTTTAAACTATCAATTCCCATTTCAATTATTTCTGGAATTTCCTTTATCAAACATAAATCTTTTGAAGAAAATATATAAGTTCCCTTTTCATCATGTTCAACTGGCATAAGATTTCCTGGTTTATTTGTTTCTTCAACATAAACATTATAGCTCCATCTACAACTTTGTGCACAATCACCTAAATTTCCATTTCTTCCAGCTAAAAATTCACTTAAAAAACATCTTCCAGAATATCCAAAACATAAAGCTCCATGAACAAAAATTTCAATTTCTAAATCCTTTGGTTTATTTTTCATTAAATTTTTTATTTGTTCTTTATTCATTTCTCTTCCTAGTATTACACGGTTTGCTCCATTTTTATACCAAAAATTACATGAATGATAACTTATAGTATTTGCCTGAGTACTAACATGAACTGGAGTATTTGGTGCAGCTTCTTTTACGCTATCTATTACACCACCATCAGACATAATAATTCCATCTACTTTTAGTTCATCTAATTTTTTAGCTTGCTTTATTATTTCGTCATATGCTTCATCTTCTGCATATATATTAATAGCAGCATAAACACGTTTGCCGTTTAGAATGTGCATATTCAACTGTTTTAAATAAGTCATCATCGCTAGCTTCTGAACGAGAACGAAGTGAAAGCTTTGGTGTTCCCATATATACGGCATCTGCACCATACATAAAAGCAATTTTGGCTTTTTCAAAAGAACCAGCTGGCGCTAATAATTCTGGCTTATGCATTTTTATCTTCCTCTCTTTATTTAAAAATTAACATAATGAATTATACCACAAGAATCTTTTTATTTCAAGCAAAAAAGCGACATTCTTAAAACATAGAAAATGCCGCTTTTTAATATTTTCATATAATTTATGCTTTTTTATTTATAGAAAAGTTTTCAATTTTATAAATTACAAAAGCTATAATAGTTCCTATACATGCAGTTATTAATTGAGTTAAACTCATAGCAGTTTGAAGATTTGAAATTAATTTTTCTGGAAATATTCCAAAAGCATTTAAAATTTGAAAACCTCCTGCTATTACTAATACTTTTAATATAATTCCAATTACAGCTGCTAAAAAATAATTCATATTTTTATTTAACATGAAATATTTAAATGAAAATACTAAAATAAAGTTACCAATCCAAATTGCAGGTATCATCCAAGTTAAATATGTAGAGCTTGTTCCAAAAACATAACCACTAAAAATTGTTGATATACTAGGCATTGTTACAACTCCTAATATCTTCCAGCCTTTTAAATTAATAGCAGTAACAATTAATGCAGCATTTACTATTGAACCTACTATTAACTGTGAATTGTTAGTTATAATGCTTGCCTCACCAAATACTTTTTGAATTATTTGAGCTAAAAAAGTAGGAACAAGTAGAGCAATTAAAAACACTAAAATAGTTTGAATTACATCAACTTGCTTTGTAAAATCGTGAATTCTTTTACTAATAATATTTTCCATTTTTAAACATCTCCTTTTTTATTTTCATGTTGATTATATCATAAAAAATATAAAAAAAGAGCTTTTTATAAAAATATTTTTTATGTAAAAAAGATTTCTCCAGCTAGTACTAAAGAAACCTTTTTTATTATATTTTTTTATTTTACATACTCATTTAAAGCTTTAACCCTATAATTTAATTCTCCAAATTTTTCAGTTGTTACATATCCTGGTTTTGAATTTATTACATCTGGAATTCTATTTACAATTGTCGCACATGTAAGTTCTACGGTTGCTGGCTTTTCAACTGTTATAGTTGTATTTGGCACTCCTTCAACAGTCCAAACATTTTTATCATATTCATCTTTAGCGTATACTTTTCCAATACATTCTGATTCAATTATTATTCCTTCTTCTGTTTCAGTAGTAACAACAGCGCTCATTCCTGTTGCATCACCTGCTTTTACTGTCATATTTAAAGTGCTTGAAAAAATATCTTCATTATGTGTTTGAGGTACACATTTTTGAGTTTGACTTTTTACATGTAAACCTAATTTTGAACAAAGCCATCCATTTACATTCCACATATAAGAAGGCGCATATTCACCTTTTTCAATAACAGCTTGTCTTTCTTCTTTAGATATTCTATCAGCAGCTGCTACTTTTTTATCAAATTCTTCTAAAGTAAGACCAGCTCCATGAGCTTCTGCTAAAGCAATTCCATATTCCTCAACATTATAACTTGAACTGCCTTTTATTTTTGTTATTTTTTGCGTTGAACCTGCTATTGAAGAAATTAATTGTCCCCAATAAATATCTTGATATCCTGTTCCTGTAATTGTACAATTATTTTTCTTAGCTAATTCATCAATTTTTTTAAATAAATTTGGATTAGAATTTTGTGGATAAAAAGCTTCTTCACATGTAGAAATTGCATTTATACCAAGTTCTGCGCATAACATAAATGGTTCTTCTACTTCACTAAATAAACTTCTAGTTGTAACAACGCAAATATCTGGTTTTGTTTCTTCTAAAACTTTTCTTGCATTTTCAGCACTAGAAACTTTAACTCCTAAAGCTTCACTTCCCATAATTTCACCTATATCTTTACCAATAACATCAGGATTAACATCAATAGCCCCAACAATTTCCACATTTTTTTCAAGCATATATCTCATTGTATAAACACTCATCTTCCCAGTTCCATACTGAACTGCTCTAATTTTTCTTTCCATAAAAAACCTCCTTTGTAATTTGATATAGTTATTATATCACAAAGGAGATTATTTTAATATTAAAATTTTGTAAATAATGGTTCAATATTCTCTAATTTTATATCATTTTTAATTTCAATATATTTCCAACAATTCTTATTGATACCTATATATTGTTTTATGTTTTTGGCAGCAACTGGCATAAACGGTTCAATTAAATTCGCAATATTAATGATAAGTGTAGCACAAGTATAAATAGTTTTTTCGAATAATTTTAAATTTTCTTTTATTTGTATCCATGGTTTTTGTTCATCATAATATTTATTGGCAAAATCCAATAATTCAATTATAGAAATACAAGCTGAACGAAATTCAATATTTTCAATATGTTTTGATATCTCATTATATTTTTTCACAACAAATTCTTTAACATATAAATCAACTTCACTTTTAATAATATTTTCTAATCCTTTATATTTTAATGTTCTATTAACAAAATTACCTAATTTATTAACAATTTCATTATGTGTCATAATATAATCATCTTCAGTAAAGTTTGAATCTTTGGATTCAGGACCATTTTTTAATAAGTAAAATCTCAATGTATCAGTATTAAATCTTTCTATTGCTTCTTTTACTGTTATTCCAACACCTTTACTCTTTGAAAATTTTTGATCATGAAAATTTAAATATTCTGTTGAAACAATCATATCAGGTAATTTGAGATTATCATTTAATGCAATTAATAAACCTGGAAGAATAATACTATGAAAAATAATGTTATCTTTTCCATGAATCATATATATTTTTGCATTTTTACTATCTTTCCACCATTTTTTCCAATCTAAATTATTATCTTCACAAAATTTCATAGTTGCTGTTAAATATCCTAAAACTGCATCAATCCATACATACATTCTTTTATCTTCAAAACCATCAATAGGTATATTTACACCCCAGTCTAAATTCCTTGTAACTGCCCTATCTCTTAATCCCTCTTTTATATATTTATTAGATTCATTTTGAGCATTTTTTCTCCAATTTTTCTCATTTGCTTTTAGATATTCTTCTATATTAGGTTGCAATTTAGACAATGCTAGATATAAATTAGTATTTGGTTTATTAATTGTAGGATTATTACAAGTATTGCAAATAGCACCTTTTAAATATTCTTTAGTTGGAATATATCCACAATCGCATTGATCTCCTTTACTTTCTAAACCACAACTAGGACAAATTAATTTTAATTCTCTATCAGAAACAAATTTTTTACAATGCTCACAATAATTGTCTTCATCTACTTTTTTATAAATGTATCCATTATCATAAATCTTTTTAAATATTGCCTCGACTTTTTCTTTGTGATATTCATCCATTGTTTTAGTATATAAATCATAAGAAAAATTCATTTTATTAAAACTGTCTTGAAATTCTTCATGATATTTTTCAGCAATTTCTTTAGGGTTTACTTTTTCTTTTTTAGCCCTTTCTGTAATTGGTGTTCCATGACAGTCTGTCCCCGATACAAATATAACATTATTTCCTATTTTTCTATGATATCTGGCCAATACATCTCCTGAAATTAATGCTGCTAAATGTCCTAAATGCAATGAACTATTAGCATATGGCCATGCTCCTCCAATTAATATATATTTACTATTATTCATTTTTTCCTCCAATCATTTTATAATTTATATAACTTATATTTTGTTTTTTTAAAAGTTTTTTTAGATTTTTTAAACTTTTTAATTCAATATATCTATCTTTATTTGAAAATTGAGTTTTATGTACTATCCAATTAAAATAAAAACCTGGATGTACCATTATTTGAACTGTATCTTTTTCATTGAAATATAATAACTGTTTGAAAAGAATTAGTGGTTCTCTAAAATATCCATACATTGTTCCAATATATTTTATATTGTCTTCCTTACAATTAATTTTACACATATAGTTATTAATATACATATCATATTTAAAAAAATAATTTATATTATCTATAATTATTTTTTTATTTATTTTTAAATTATTAAATTTATAATAATCTTTAAAAAATTCATTATTATTAATTAAACTTTTGTTAAAATTATTTAAATTTTCATATGGTATTCTTAAATGTATATTTTTTTGTATTGATATTTCTTCAAATATCTTTTCAATATTTCTATTAAAAATATTACAATGATTATGTCCATCAATATGTTCTGGTATAAAATGATATTTTTTTTCAAAAATATTTATTTGTTCTAAAATTTCTTCTTTTATTTTTTGTAATTTAATTTTTCCTTCTATTGCATTTCTCCAAAAAATAAATTTTGATTTTTCATATTTATAATCATTATTACAAAATTCTTTCATATTATACTTAACCAATGGACTATCTGTTAAATTTATATGTATTCCAACACTTGCTCTTCTTTTAATTATCTTTATAATTATCTTTCTAAATATTCCAATTTTATTTGTTACAACAACACTTACACTACTAATATAACCTTTAAGAACTCCATACAATATTCCTAAATCTCTGTCTAAATCAAAACCAAAATCATCAGCATTCACAATTACATTCATTTTTATTTATTTCCTTTATACACTCATATATTTTATTATTTACATCTTCTAAATTCATAGTAGAATCTACAATATAACTTTTTACATCACTTTCGTATTCGTTTACAAAGTTTCTTTTATACTCTTCACACAATTTTAAATATTCTTTTTTTATCCATATTTTATTTACAACATTTTCATTTCTTTTTTCAATCCTTTGTATAGCAATATCAATTGGAATTTTCAAAAAAATATATGCATTTGGTTTATTAATACTTTTTCCAATATTTTCCTTATACCAATAAAAAACTTTATAATATAGCTCATCATCTTTTTTTAATTTACTTAAAGCATAAGAATGAGCAAGAGTTGATAGATAATATCTTTCAAATAAAACTATTTTCTTTTTAGAATCATTATATAATATTGTTTTTAAATTATCTAATAATAAATAATAATCTGTATTATTATAATCAATAAAATTTGTTTTCTCAATATTTTCTAATAATTTGCTTATTTTTATATTTATTCCATCAATATTATCAAATTTATTTTTCAACATATTTATATTTGTACTTTTACCAGCGCCAGCTATTCCTTCCAAAACAATCATTTTTTTATTATACATTTACGCTTTTCTCCTAATTTTTTATATATTATCAAAATTACATTCTCTTTTAATTTCATTATCATTAAAAACCAACATATAACTCATATTCATTGGGCATTCTCGACAAAAGTCCATTTTATTTTTTCTGAAATTCTTCCATTTTTCTGAATTCCATAATTCTTCTATATCTGTTTCCAATATATTTCCAATTATTTTTTCTCTATTATATTCTATTGCATTACATGGCAATACCATGCCATCACCTTCAATAATCATAAAAGAACTTGGTATATCACACTTATTTTTTATATTATTATCTGGCCAATATATACCATTTTCAAAATTCTCTATAGAATTAAAATCAAGGTTAAACATATCATTTAACTGTTTAATGTTAAACTTTTTCAATTCATTTCTAATATTCATATTTTCTATTTTTTCAATTAAATTTGGAATATAAATTTCTTTAAATTCTATAATTTCTTCTTTATTTAGTAAAAATAACTTATTTTTAGAATCAGCCTCAATCATATCTATACTCAGTATATCTGCATTTATATAATTAGCCAAATTTAACATTTCTAAAATATCTTTATAATTATACTTCGATAAAACCATTCTTAAATTTAAAATAAATGGAACATTTAGAGTTTTACACTCCTTTATCTGTTTTATTGCTTTTTCAAATAAACCATCTAACCCTCTTAATTTATTATGTTTCTCAGGATTCGGTGAATCAATAGATAAATTAATACAAGCGACACCAGCTTCCATTAAATCTCTAAATTTTTCTTTGTCTAAAAACCACCCATTTGTATTTAAAGATACTTTTAATTCCATTTCAGTTATCAATTTTACTAATTCAATAATATCATTACATATAAGTGGTTCTCCACCACTTATGCAAATTTGCTCAGTACCTAATTCTTTTAATTTTTTTAATAAAATTTTATAATCTTTTAATGTCATTTTTTTATTGGTAGAAAATTTTTTACTTCTTGGATTACAATGTTTACAATTAGCTATACAATTTAATGTTGGTTTCAATACAACAGTTTTAGGTTTTGTAGCAATATTATAAAAAGTACCTTTTTCAAAATATTTTTTTGAAAAATCAGTATAATAATATTTTGATTTATAGTTAATTTCCATTCTTCTCTCCTCTATTTCACATTTTTTCTAATTGACTAATTATATAATTTAACGTATTCATTGGTTTTTGTAAATTTTCACATCTTTTTATATTCTCTTTATAAGAATCAATATTAGACAAAAATTTATTTAAATTTTCATAGCTAATTTTATCAGAAGAATAACCTATATTATTTTCCTTTATAAATTTTGCACAATAATTTTGGTCATATGTTGATAATGGAATAACAAAAGCAGGAATATTGCAATATAGTGCTTCTGAAATTAAAGTATGACCAGCGGTACTAATTATAGCTATTGATTGTCGCAAAGTTTCTATAAAATCCTTTCTATCATTTCTTTTAATTATCACATTATTTCCTTTATGTATTTCTTTTTCAAAATATTCTGTTGAAAAAATTGTAAATTTATAGTTTGGAAATTTATTCAAAATTTCTATAATATCTTCCACTTTCTGTTTTATTGGCATATCTATATATTTTGAAAAATATATTAACACATTATTAGTATCTCCATTTTTTACTTTAATTCTTTTTAAATCATCTCTTATTATAGGATATACAATTTCTACATTACTTGGTAATATTTCTTTAGGTAATTCATAAAAAGAAACTATATATTTTTTATTAAAATTAGGGAAAAATAGTCCTAGTCTTTTCTTCTCCTCAATACAAGAATAACCATTTATAGAATTTTCTTTCATATACATAAATTTACTTTGCTGATCTATATTTATTAATGGTTTTTTTATTTTATATGATATTCTTGCTACAACAGGTTCATAATCACTAATACAAAAATCTGGAATAAAATCATCTTTTATAATTTTTCTATACACTTTAATATTTCTTAAAGTTCCTGGAATAAATTTAAAAAAATTTCTTTTAATACAATCTAACCACTTTACATGTTCCCCTTTAAATACTATAAAAGGAACATAGACTTCATAGCTCTTTATATTAATATTTGAAAAAAAATCAACACCTTCATTATATGTTAATATTCTAACTTCATGACCCCTTTTTATTAATTCTTTACATATTTCATACTCTCTAATACAATGTCCTTTACCAATTCCACATACTCCAATTAGAAATTTCATATACTTTCCTTTCGCTTTAAATTTTCTATATACCATTTAACAGTTAACTTCAAACCATCCCTTATATTATATTTAGGATTGTATTCCAAAATAGATTTAGTTTCACTTATATCAGCTAACGAATTTTTTATATCTCCTATCCTTTCCGGTCCATAAGTTACTGTTGTTTTTTTATTTAATAATTTTGATAATATAATATATAACTCATTTATTGATGTACTTTCTCCAAAAGCAACATTAAAAACCTTGCCATATCTATTATTATTTTTAATAAAACAAGCTTTCAAATTAGCCTCTATAACATTATCAATATACGTAAAATCTCTTCTTTGATTACCATCTCCATTAATTATAATTTCTTTGTTTTCCATTATGCTCTTTATAAATTTTGGAATTACAGCTGAATATTCAGAATATGGGTTTTGTTTTTTACCAAATACATTAAAATATCTTAAGCCTACCGTATTTAAACCATATAATTTATAATATAATTTTCCTAATTCTTCATCTGTTTTCTTACTTAGTGCATAAGGAGATAAAACATTTCCTTCAAAACCAACTTTTTTTATTTCATCAGCATTATCTCCATAAACAGAGGCTGATGATGCATAAACAAAATTTTTAATATTATTATTTTTAGAAGCTTCTAATATATTATGCATACCAACAATGTTATTTTCAGTATATTCTAACGGAAATTGAATAGATTTAGGAACTGCTCCACATGCTGCTTCATGAAATACAAAATCTACAGAGTCACATATTTTATTGCAAAATTCATAAGAACATATATCACCTTCTATGAACTCAAAATTATTACTTTTCAATAATTCTTTTATGTTTTCCATTCTTCCATTTGAAAAATTATCTATTCCCCTCACTTTAAATCCTAATTCTAAACATTTCTCGGCTATATTTGATCCAATAAATCCTGCAACACCAGTTATTAAAATTACTGCATTTTTTTCAAATTTTATAAATTCCATACTAAAAAGCCTTTCTTTTCTAATTTTTCTTTTTTAAATATTGAATACAAATCAAATAAAATTTTAGGATTGTTTTTTTCTACATAAAAGTTATCTAAATCTTCAATATTAATTTTATAATATCTACTATGTTTTACAGCAATTATTACTACATCTACTTTAGGAATATTATTATCTAAAGAGAAATTATACATTTTTCTTAATTCTTCTTTATTAACATTATAATCTTCCAAAAACACTTGGACTCCTTCTTCCTTTAATTTTTTAGCAATTTCAATAACTTTTGAATTTCTTATATCTGACACATTTTCTTTAAAAGTTAAACCTTTTATTAAAATTTTAGTCTTTTTTATATCCATATCATAATTTTGTAAAATGGCTTTTAATTGTTCCACTATATACACCCACATAAAATCGTTAACTTTTCTACCTGATAGTATGACTTGAGGCTCCATACCTAATTGTTGTGCTTTATAAGATAAATAATATGGATCAACACTTATACAATGTCCTCCGACTAAACCAGGTTCAAAGTTTAAAAAATTCCATTTTGTTGATGCAGCCTCTAAAACTTCTTTAGTATTTATATTCATAAGATGAAATAACTTAGAAATTTCATTAATAAATGCAATATTTATATCTCTTTGTGAATTCTCAACTATTTTAGCAGCCTCGGCTATCTTTATAGAAGATACTTTTATAACATTAGCTTTAATACAATTTTTATACAATCTAAAAATTTCTTCTGTTATATCTTCTCTAGAGCCAGAAACCAATTTAGACACATTTTCAAAAGTATGTATTTTATCCCCTGGATTAATCCTTTCTGGTGAATATCCAACAAAAAAATCTTTATTTACATTCATTCCTGAATATTTTTCAAGAATTGGTATACAAATTTCTTCTGTTGCTCCGGGATAAACTGTTGATTCATATATCACAATACAACCTTTTTTCATATTTTTTGCTACAGTTATTGAAGCATTTTTTAATAAAGATAAATTTGGGGTATTATCTTTGTTAAGTGGAGTTGGAACTGCAACAATAACAAAATCTGCATTCTTTATTATTTTTTCATTTGTTGTAAATTTTAATGTTGTTTCTTTTAATTCTTTATTATTAATTTCATTTTTAACATCAATCCCATTTTTATATCTTCTTATTTTTTCTTTATCAATATCAAAACCAAAAGTTTCATATTTTTTTGCAAATGAAATTGCTATTGGCAATCCTACATATCCTAATCCCAAAACTACTATCTTTAACACAATCTTTTATACCTCATTTTCTTTTAAATACCTATAAATTTCTGCCCAATTACTTACTTCTTTTAAATAATAATTTTCTTCTAACTTTCTATTATCCTTTGCTCTAAAATAAATCGTCCTTATTTTTGAATTAACTAACTCTTCACAAATATCAGCATAATCATCAATCATAAAATCTATTTTTTCGCTTTTACAAATTTCTGATTTATTAGAAACATTCCAGTAAATTTTATCATATTTAATATTTGCATTTTTTAATTGCTCTTTTGCAATATTTACCATCTTATCTCCACCCAGATTACCTCTAGCTGTAATTATTATTACTTTATTATCTTCTTGTTTTAATTTTGATATAACTTTATCTGCAAACGGTATAATTTCACATTCTGATGCAACTTTATAAAAAGTACTGTTAACAAATTGATTTACCTCTTCATTGGTCCAATTATATCTTCTCCATACTAAAATCTCGTCTTTTTTTCTTGTTCCAGATTTATTTAATACTTCTAAGTCATACCATTCTGAATATACTCTAATTCTATCTTGAAAATCTAAAATAACTCCATCTATATCAATTCCTATATTCATTTTCTATCCCCTTTTAAATTATTTGAATTATATATAACAGGACATACCAATTCTTCACATTCGTTTGAATTTCTATTTAAACTTGGGCAACAATCTCCTCCCTCTCTTTTTCTGATTAAGCCAACAACAAAATCAATATTTTTTATAATCTCTTCTTTAGTATTTTTTATTATATTTCCTATACAATATTTTTTATTTCTCATTAATAATCCACATAAATATAAATCTCCATTCGCATCCATATGCGGATCTCCATATCTATTTATATAATATTTAGAAGAATATTTTAATAATGTACAATATTCAAACAATCCAATATCTTTTGCAGTATTTTTTTCAACACTTGAATATTCAATGCTTATATTAAAATCAGATTTTTTTATATTTTCAGGTAATTTTCGATAAAAATCTAAACAATTAAAATTTTCTGTGCATAAATCTCTATGTTTTTTTCCTCTACCTATTGGTGTTATCATGTAAACCCTTACTGTTTTTGGTTTTATTTTTTCATTATACAATATATTTACTAATTCTTTAGCTTCATTTTGATTTGTTTTAGAAATCGGTATCGTTATCTTAAATGAAAATTTCATGTTGGATATTTTTTTTAAATTTATTAATGTTTTTTGAAAGTAATTATTATATATATCAATATTCATTCCAACTATATCTCGTGTATAAAAAGTTATACTAAAAGAATCAACTAATTCTTTTAAAATTTCAAGTTTTTCATCTGTTAATAACAACCCATTCGTCAAAAAACCTATTTTCATTTTCTTATCTTTAACATATTTCATATATTTAAATAGATTTTTATCTAATAAAGGTTCACCTCCACTAAATGTTACTTTTTTTATTCCAAGTTTATGTAAATTATCAATAGCTTTATATTTTTCTTCTATAGATAACTCATTTTCTATTTTCAAGCCAGCATCAACAAAACAATGTTTACATCTAAGATTACAAGAATTAGTAACGATAAAAGTCATTTTTTCCATAATTATTCTCCTTTTATCAATTCTGGATAGAAAAAATCCAATTTTAAATCATTTATTTTTTTACTTATATATTTTTGATTATTTTCTAAAAAAATTTTTTCAAATAACTCCAAGTACAATATTTTCATATAATAATCTATTTCATAAAATATATCGTCAAACTTTTTGTATTTATAAAATTTGCTTTTTTTACATACTTCTTTTATATTATCAATTGAAATATCTCCTACAAACAACGTTTTTAACTCTGTTGCTCCTCCAATTTTTTTTAATATACTAGTTATGGCTTTTGGTAATAATAAATTTATAACTTCTTTATGATATTTCTTTTGTTTATCACCCTTAATAGAAACTTTTTTTGAAATTTCAATAAATTTTTTTCGTGTATATGGATATTCAGGGTTAACATAAAAATAATTCATTATAATACCACTCTTTTTTATTATTTTATAAGAAGCCATATCATATGTGTTTTTATATGGTTTATAGTTTAATCCTTTAAATTTCTTCTTTATTTCTCTTGGAAAACAAAACTTAATTTTTTTTATTTTTTCTAATAATGGATGATAAAAGTCATAATTTAATACTTGATCTGCACATTCTCCTAAAACAATATTTTCCTTATTATTCTGATTCAACATTTTAGCCAATTCATATTGTAAAAAAATACCAGATTCATAAACAGCTCCTTCTAAGATCCATACTATTTCTGGGTAACAATTTAATGTCTCTTCATTAACTAGTTTAGAATAAAATTTCACATTTTTATACATTGAAGCAATTTTCTTTGCATCTGGTACTTCATTTCTTCCAATAGAACCACCTACTGAAAAAGCATCTATTTTAAAATTACTATTATTTAATGTATATAAAATATAATTTGTATCATATCCAGAAGATAATGCAATTGATATATTATCTTTATTATTAATATTACTTGTACAAATTTTTCTAAAAATATTATCATATAATTCTGGAGTGATAATTTTTGGTATTTTATTAACTTTATAATCATATCTCTTTAATGTTACTTTATGTGTATTCATATCAAATTCTAAATATTTTTTACTAGGTATTTTATATATTTTTTCAATCAATGTATTTTCATTACAAATATAACCTTCTTTTAAAAATTTTTTAGCGGATTCATAATTTATACTCCAAACATTTTTATTTTTTAAAATAATGCTTTTCAATTCATTAGAAAAACATATTTGTTTATTATCCTTAAAATAATATAAGCATTGATTATATCCAAAATAATCTTGAAATACATATATTTTATTAATTTTATAATCTATGACAAACAAACTATATATTCCATCTATAAATTTATAAATTCTTTTTCCATATTTGTCATATAATTTATGCAATTCATTTAAATTCATCTTTTTAAAATCATTTCCATAAATATTTCCTAGATAAAATATTGCTATCTTTTTATTTCTATTAACTTTCTTATTTAAATTAAACCTAAAAAAAACATTTCTCATTTCCTGTTCTTTCCTATTTTATGTTAATTAAAATGTATTATATATTATATCATATATTTTTTCAAGGCTTTTAGTCCAATTTCAACAAAATTTTCTCTTTTTTCATCTTAAATATTTTTTTAATAAAAAAAGTTTTTAATTTAAAAAAACTCTTAAAGAAAACTTTTTATTTTAGTTTTCTCTAAGAGTTTAATTTTTATTCTAAAAAATTTTCTACTCCATTTTTGTCCAATTTTGCTTTGAAATTTAAATTTTTTAGTTCCTCTTCTTTTATATATTTTCTTCCAAATTGTTCTTTCATGTTGTTCCAAATATCAATATCTATTTTATATATATTTCCTGAAATGAAGCCTACTAAAACAAACGCTTCTGCTCCTAAATTTTTATAGCTAATTAGAGTTTCTCTTTGATAATCGCTTAAAACTGCATAATTTATTTTATCGAGTTCAGTAAACTTTGCATCAAATACAATAGTTTTTCCACCTTTTATTGTTCCTTTAAAATCTGGTTGAGCTGATTTTGTAAAAATCGTTTCAAAATGACCATTTTCAATATGTTTTAAAATTTTCATTGGTTCTGGCGTTTTTTCAATTTTAGCCATATTATTCATTTCATAAACTTCACATATTGACTCAATTCTCTCTTCAAAATTTTTTCCTAAATCATGATTAACTTTCCCTCTTAATTGATATTTCGGCTTTTTATTATTCTCACTTAAAACTAAATTTCTATATTCTTGAACTGACATTCCCATATATCTATACCTCAAAGCTATTTATTCTAAAACTAACAATAATTTCTACCTAAAATTAATTTTTTCATAAAATAGTATAACCTATAATTTTTCTTATATCAAGTAATAAAAAACAAAAATGCTAAAAGAAAACTTTCCTAATTTCTTTTAGCATTTTCATTTTTTATTTTTGGGGATTTTATTGATTATTAATATAATCCCTTAAACTTAAAATATCCTTAAAATAAAAGCTTTTTGTAAATTTTATAATTCATCTAATGATAAAAGTAAATCATCATCAGTTACATTTTCTTTTAATTCATCATCTGAATACATCCCAATTATTTCATTTAAATCATTTGCAAATTCTTTTAGCATTACAATTTTTATACTTGTATCTTTTCCTTTACAATAATCTTCTAAAACTTTTTGAAGTTTTTTAATAAATGGCGCTTCTAAAACTAGCTCATCTCTATATTTTTTAAATCTATTTACTAGCATTTCTTTAATTAAAACTATATCTTCATTACTTGCACAAGTAATTCTTTGGAACATTTGATATGGATCATAATGATTTAAAATTGGTTTATCCATACATTCTGCAAATTTATCGTAAAATACTTCCATTTTCATTGGAATACATTTAAATATATTTTCTGCTTGTTTTCTATACATCTCATCTTTTAATTTATCATTTAATTTATTAAAATGCGCAATAATTTCATCCATCTCTTCTCCTACATCTAGTCCAATTCTTGAAAGTTCTTGTTCAAAATTATCACAATATTCAGAGTTTTTAGCTGCCTTATCCATTGACTCTAAAAACATTTCTTTTAAATCTGAAATCTTATAATCAATCAAGTCTCTTTTACTAAAATAACTAAAATATGCAAAAAGTTTAACAATTTCAATCAATTTTAAGCTTCCATCTTTAATATTTCCAATAACTTCTTCTATAATTTCTGGAAATTTATCATCAGAAATTTTCCAGTATTCTTCTGTTAATAATCTTTTATATCCTGGCAATTTTTCTGTATCTATTGTATTTATAATACATTCCATATCTTTTTTAAATGCTTTCATGTCAAAAATTCTAGTTCTTACATAAATTTCAATAAACTTAAAAAATCTATAATCTGATTTAAAGTTAAAATAATAATTATTATCAAATTCTTTAATATAAAATTGACGATTATCCATTAAAACTCTTGAAGAAACCAAAATTGACTTATATTCTTCATTACTTTCAATAGTAACAAATTTATCTTTTGTAATTTTACCAGCTTTAATTTCAAAAGAAACAGCAATTGTAAATATAAGCATAGTCTGAAGTACTCTTAGTTTTGTATTTGGATAATATTTATTCACAACCTCATAAACTTTACTAAAATCATTTAAAGCATGTTTTAAAATTCTCAAATTTCTAGTTCCACTTTTAACAAAAGTTGATGTAATAAGTGATGTATGTTCTCTTAAAAACTTCATCAATTCTTCATTTTTGTAATATCTCATAAGCAGTCCATCTATTATATAATTAAATTTTGGAACATATTCGAAAGTTTCACCAATTAATTTTTCCTTAATTCTTTCATAATCATTTGCTTTATCAAAAACATATTCTATCTTGTCACTAATTTTTTCAACCATTGGTTTATCAGAATTTAAAAGTCCGCCTTCTTTATCCAAAATATATGTTGCGATAAATGTTTTCATTTCTAGATTTGAGCTCTTTAATTTTGCTGAAAGTTCTTTTTCATTACAAATTATGATTGTTTTTATATGATCATGCTCAACAAAATTATTTATATATCCTAAAATATCTATAACGTCAACATTTGCTCTTTCTAGATCATCAAAACATAAAATTTTATCATCTGTTGCAAAAAAACTTGCATAGTCCATTTTATCACTGTTTTGAGTTACGCCAAAAAAGTTAGCCATATTAAGCCCTGTTTTTGCATATTCTGGAATCCTACTTTCTTCATGAGAATCCATATATTTTTTCAAATTTTTATCCATAAGTTGAGTCGTTTCAATAAAAATTTTTTTACTAATATCCTCTAAATTTGAAATTCCATATAAAGACATATAAATAGTGGTATATTTTTTTCCATTTAAAGAAAGTGATTCTATCTTATTTCTTACTTTATTATTCCAAAAGTAAGTTTTTCCACTTCCCCATTCACCATTAATCATAATGGCATAATCAGTATAATCAGCTCTTACATAATCTAAAATACTCTCAACTAAATCTTCCATTATTACCTCATCTTCCTCTTTAGTTTTTATTATTATATATCAAAAAAATTTTTTTGTACATAAAATTTTAAAATAAAACTTAAGCTTTTGCTATAACTAATACTAAAATCTCTTTTACTCCGGATTTTTTTAAAAGTTTAGTACATTCATCTATTGTAGCTCCTGTTGTATAAATATCATCTACTAAAATAATTTTTTTATTTTTTATATAAAAAGGATTCTTTATTTTAAAAACATTTTTTACATTTTGTTTCCTTTCATTTTTTAAAACCAAACTCTGAGTTCTATTTTCTTTTATTTTTACTAAAACATCTTCTAAATATTCTAATCCTAATTTTTTAGAAAGATTTTTTCCTAAAAGCTCGGTTTGATTATATCCTCTTTTTAACTTTTTTGTTTTAAACATTGGAACAGGTATAATTAAATCAAAATTCTTTAAAAAAGCACATATATTTTTATTCTTTAATAAAAATTCTAAAAAATACTCATTTATAAAAGCTTTATTATAAAACTTAAAATCTAACATTTTTCTTCTAATTTCATTTTTATATTTTCCTAAATAAATCAAATAATTATAGCACTTATTTTTCACTGGAATAATTTTAAATTTAAAATTAGATTTAAGAAAACAAGAAGAACATAAATAACCTTCTCCTTGTTTTCCACAGTTTAAGCACATTTTAGGAAATAAAATATTTAAAATTTTTTCAATCATAAAATTTGCTTTTATTTAGTTTTACATAAAATTTAATCAAATAAGTTATTTTAAATTAGCTAATCTTTGTTTTACACTTTCTAACATGTTTTTGTAATTTGCTAATTTTTCTTTTTCTTCATTAACTTTGCTTTCAGGAGCTTTAGAAATAAATCCTTGATTTGAAAGCATTTTTTCACCTCTTATAACTTCTGATTCAAGTCTTTTTTCTTCTTTTGTTAATCTTTCAATTTCTTCTTTAATATCAACTAATTCCTCAAATGGAATAAATAATTTAATATCATCTACAACTATAGAAACTGCATTAGCTGGAATTTCTTTTTCAGATTTTGCAAACTCTATTTTTTTAGCAAAACCAAGTTTTAATAAAAATTCTTCAGATTCTTTAATAATTTCTTCATTTTCAGTTATAAAAATTAATTTTGATTTTTTACTTGGATGTACATTCATTTCACTTCTTATATTTCTAATTTCTACAACTACTCTTTTTAATTTTTCAACTTCTAATTCTTCTTTATTGAAAATAAATTCATTTTTTACTGTAGGCCATTTTGAAATCATTAATTCTTTATCATTATATTTCACTAATTTTGAATAAATTTCTGATGTTACAAATGGCATAAAAGGATGAAGAAGCTTCAAAGATATTCCAAAAACATAATCTAATACATAACTTACTTGTACTTTAATCTCTTTTTTATCACTGTATAATCTAGGCTTACACATTTCAATATACCAATCACAAAATTCATTCCATATAAAATTGTAAATATTATCAAGTGCTATTCCTAAATCATAATTTTCAAAATTCTTAGTAACATCTTCTATTAATTTATCTAATTTATTTAAAATCCATTTATCTTCAATTTTTAACATTCCAGCATTATATTCTTTTTTATTTCTATCCCAAACCTTATCACTAAATTCTATAACCTCTTCATCAGAAGAAATTGAATTAGTTATAAATTTACCAGCATTCCAAATTTTATTTGCAAAATTTGAAGCTTGTTCTAATTTTTCTGGCATAAATCTAATATCATTTCCCATTGTTGTTCCTGATAAAACTGCAAATCTTAAACTATCAGCACCATATTTTTCAATTATGTCTAATGGATCAATTCCATTTCCAAGCGTTTTAGACATTTTTCTTCCTTGACTATCTCTTACAATACCATGAATTAAAACATCTTTAAATGGTGCAACATCAGTTAATTCTAACCCCTGTGACATCATTCTTGATACCCAAAATGTTATAATATCAAAACCTGTAACTAAAACTTGAGTTGGATAAAAATCTTTATAATCTTTAGAATCAGTATTTGGCCAGCCAAGTGTTGAAAATGGCCATAAAGCCGAACTAAACCATGTATCTAAAGTATCTTCATCTTGAGTTAGGCTTGTACATCCACATTTTGAGCATTTTTCAGGTTTTGTTTTAGCTACATTTATTTGACCACATTTATCACAGTAATACGCAGGAATTCTATGTCCCCACCATAATTGACGAGAAATACACCAATCTTGAATATTATCTAACCAATTAAAATATTGTTTTTCATATCTTTTAGGAACAAACCTTGTATTTCCATTTCTTACTTCATCTGCTGCTCTTTTGGCTAAATCTTTCATTGAAACAAACCATTGAGTAGAAATTTTAGGTTCAATAGTGTTTTTACATCTTTCACATTTTGCAACATTGTGAACATAATCCTCTGTTTTTACTAAAGCACCAATTTCTTTTAGCTTTTCTACTATTTTCTCTCTTGCTTCTAATAAATCCATTCCTTTATATTCTGGAACTAAATCTCCCATTTTAAAGCTTTCATCAAAAACTTCTATAATTTCTAAGTTATGTCTTAATCCTGCTTGATAATCATTCATATCATGAGCTGGAGTAATTTTAACACAACCTGTTCCAAAATCTTTTTCAACAAATTCATCTGCAATTATTGGAATTTCTTTATTCATTATTGGTAAAATACAAGTTTTTCCAACTAAATTTTTATATCTTGTATCATCAGGATGAACTGCAACTGCAGTGTCTCCAAGCATTGTTTCAGGTCTTGTTGTTGCAACTTCAATGTATTCATCCTCAGTTCCTGTAATTTTATAACGAATATGCCATAAATGTGATTTTTCTTCTTTGTACTCAACTTCTGCGTCAGAAATTGATGTTTTGCAACTTGTACACCAATTTACCATTCTTTTTCCTTTATAAATTAATCCTTTATTATAAAGTCTAATAAATTGTTCTAAAACTGCATCTGACATTCCTTCATCTAATGTAAATCTATTTCTATCCCAATCACAAGAACAACCTAATTTTCTTTGTTGAGTTTGAATAATTCCTCCATATTCTTTTGTCCAGCTCCAAGCTTCATCTAAAAATTTTTCTCTTCCTAAATCTGCTTTACTCTTTCCTTCTGATTTTAATTTTTGAACAACCTTCATTTCAGTAGAAATAGCTGCATGGTCTGTACCTGGAAGCCATAAAGTTCTATATCCTTTCATTCTTTTATATCTAATTAAAACATCTTGAATTGTACCATCTAAAGCATGCCCCATATGAAGCTTTCCTGTAACATTTGGAGGTGGCATCATAATACAATAACTTTCTTTTGATTCGTCATCACTTGGTTTAAAGTATCCTTTTGATTCCCATTCATTATATAATTTTTCCTCAAAATCTTTTGGATTATATTTATCCGCCAATTTTTCCATACCATAACTCTCCTTTTAATCAATTTAAAAAATATATTTCTAAACAAATATGAGGTAGACTTCAATATTATCTACCTCATTTATAACTCTTTTTCTTAAAAAACTTATACTGCTCCAAAAGTTACCCCTAGTAAGCAAATTGTAGTTGCAATAGCCATTAAAGCAAGTGGTATAACCCAAAGCTTAACAAGCGGAATTTGTTTTTGCAATTTGACAAATTTTGTTCCATCTTTTTCTAATGCTGCTTTAATTCCTGTATCTGTAATTAAAATAAAAAATAATGAACATATTGTTAATGAATAATATTTACTACCTAGAGCATAAGTTATAATAAATATAAGTTGAAATGGTAATAGACAACTTAATAAATCATACCATAAAAATAATCTTTTAACATCTTTTACTTCAATTCCTTCATTCGCCTCGACGACTCCATTATAAAAACTTTTTTCTGCCTTTTTTCCCATTTTTTCTCCTCCTCATTAGTATAAATTAAATAATAATCATTTATTAGTTTAAAATCAATTAATTTATGTAATATAAATGAATAAAATTTACATTATAATTATTTATTATTTTTTAAATCAAAAATATTATATCAAAATGAAAAAAAATAGTAAATAGTTAAAATAAATTTTTTTACAAAACTTTCAAAAAGATTGCTAAAACATGCATTATATTATAAAATATTTTTGTAAATTAATTTATTAATAAAGGGGATTTTTAATTATGGAAAAAAAGAAAAAAATTTTTTTAAACTTAATTATCGTTTTAATCTGTGCTTTAATTATTGTTCGGATGTTTTTTAACTTACAAACATTTTATTAATCAAACAAAACAGCTTGAAAATGAAGCTCTAGAAATTAGTTCTGATCCAATCTTTAATGTTCAAAACTATCCAAAAGTTGATGGTTCAACTTCTACTATTCCATTAGCAAAAGCTTTTTTTGAAAATTTTACTGGTCAAAAAGGAGAAGTTTCTCATTCTAAAACTCATCAATCTTATGTTAATTTAATAAATGGAGACTGTGATTTAATTTTAGTTGTAGAACCTTCTCAAGATGAGTTGCAGTATGCTAAAGACTTAGGTGTAGAATTAAACATTGAAAAAGTTGTAAATGAAGGATTTGTTTTTTTCGTAAATGCTGATAATCCTGTTGATTCTCTTACCCTAGAAGAAGTTCAAAAAATATATTCTGGAGAAATTACAAATTGGAGCGAAGTTGGCGGAAATGATGAAGAAATTATTGCATATCAAAGACCAGAAAACTCTGGAAGTCAAACAGGTATGTTATCTTTAGTTATGAAAGATAAAGAAATGATGCCGGCTCCTACAGAAAATGTGGCTTATGCTATGTCTGATATTATTGATGCTGTTTCTAATTATGAAAATGGAAATGGCGCGATTGGTTATTCTTATTATTTCTATGCTAATACAATGTATTTAAGTAAAGATATTAAGCTTTTAAAAATCAATGATGTAGAGCCACACAATGAAACTATTAAAAATGGTGAGTATCCTATAATAACAGCTTATTATATTGTAACTCGCTCTGATTTAGATGAAAATAGTGAATGCTATAAATTAAAAGAAGCCATGTTATCAAATCGTGGTCAAAAAGTCGCAGAAGAAGCAGGATATGTCCCAACAAAATAAATAAATTTGGAGGATTTTATGAAAAAATTAATATTAAAAAGTCTAATTTTTCTAATTGTATTTTTTGATATTGCAGTTGGTATAACTTATATTCTAATCAATAATAATATGCCTGTTAATACTATAGAAACTGCTGATACTACTCAGCAGCCAGAAAATATAACAACTGAAAATATAAAAGCCGTAAGTTTAGACGAGACTTATGATTTAAATGATTTAAAGCTTACTGAATATACAACTATAATTGAAGGAAGAAATTTTGAAAGTAATTATAATGCTGATACCGAAAAATTTATCATTACAGGGAACACTGATGTAAATATTCCATATTTTCAAATAGATGGATTATTAGATGAAAATATCGAAATATCTATTAATTATTCTTTAAAAAACGATATTGAAACAAAGGTAAATGAGATTTTAGATAGCGATAACTTTTCATCTGACCTTGCTGTATCAAATATAAAATATTCAAACTTTTCTAATACTCTTTCTATTTACTATTATATTTATTACATTGATAAAGATGATAGAAATATTTTTGTATATATTCCAGAAAATTTTGATTTAAATACTGGAAATAGAATTAAGTTAAACGATGTTATTATAAATACTCCTGAAACACGTTACTTAATGTCTCAGAAACTATATAATTCTGTTTTAGAAACAATAGCAGATGTAACACCTAATGAAGATTCTTATTATTTTGAAATAGAAAATTACAATGATATAGAAGAAGAAATCGCACAGATTATATATGATTTTCAAAATGAAAATGACATAAATTTTGCATTTGATGAAAAAGGAATTTATTTTTTGGACTATGGATATAACCTTCTTTATAAAAACTGCATAGATTATATTACTATTTATGACAAATTTTCTGAAAATTATATTTTTGATGGTACATACTCTAAACTAAAAAACCTTCCTGTTCTTATAGCTAGAACAGATGGAGATTATCAGATAATCGAAGAAGGAGAAAACTACTTATTAGATATAACTTTAGTTTCTGATTATGATCCTAATGCGATTGCAGGAGAAACTTCATATATTACAGATTTTGTAGATAACAAAGTTCAAGATATGAAAGCTACCGCAAGCCAAAATCCTAATACATTTTATGTTTTTAATTGTTTTTATGAAGCCTCTTCTATAGATTTAACAGAAGGATATATTTATGAAAGCCATAATGAGATCAAAACAACTAAAGACATATATGAAAATACACTTAAAAATGAGATTATAGAAGTAAGAAGAGATTATCCAGAAGTCCTTTATGAACCATATATGTATGGAAATATTTTTACTGATTATTTAGATTCAAGTAAATATGACATAACTTCAAATTGGATAACATATGAATATAACCCAACAACACCAGAACTTAAATTAAATAACTTTAATACAAATAATTCTGATTTAGAACCATCAGAGGAAGAAAATCCAATAATCTGGAACACAACAGATTAAAAGCAAAAAATAATTCTCCGACGTAAGCCGGAGAATTTATAATTAGTTCATTTGAACGCTTCCAATAATTGAATTTATATCTTCTATGTCATGTTTTTTCATGTATTCTTTTATTCCTTCTATTACATTTATACTTGTTTCTGGATCTACAAAGTTTCCTGCTCCTATTGAAACTGCTGTTGCTCCAGCTATCATATATTCTACAGCGTCATCTCCATTCATAATTCCACCCATACCTAAAACTGGAATATTAACTGCCTTAGCCATTTGATAAACACATCTTACACCAACAGATTTTATTCCAGGTCCTGAATAACCTCCTGTATTATTAGCAAGAACTGGTCTACGTTTATCAATATCAATTTTCATTCCAAGAAGAGTATTTATTCCTGAAACTCCATCTGCACCAGCATCTTCTGCACCTTTTGCAGGAAGTGTAATGTCTGTTACATTTGGTGTTAATTTTACAATTAATGGTTTATCTGTTAAGACCTTTCTAACTTGTGAAGTTACTTCTTTTACGCCATCATAAGTTGTTCCAAAAGCTAAGCACCCTGCCTTTACATTTGGGCAAGAAAGATTAAGCTCAACACCATCAATATCTAAAGTATTTAATATCTTGCAAAGTTCAACATATTCTTCTATTGTACTTCCACATGCATTTACAATTATTTTTGTATCAAAACTTCTAAGCCATGGCAAATCATATTTTGCAAAATATTCAACTCCTGGATTTTGAAGTCCAATACTATTTAACATTCCGCCTGGAACTTCTGCGATTCTAGGTGGTTTATTTCCGAGGTCTTGGCTTTAAAGAAGTACCTTTTGTAATTATTCCACCTAATTTATTTAAATCAATATACTCTGAATACTCCCTTCCATATCCAAAAGTTCCTGATGCAACTGTTACTGGATTTTTCATTTTAATTCCACATAAATCTACTTCTAAATTCATAATTTTCTCCTTTACTATAGGTTCTCCTGTTTTATTTATTTTATCAATTTGACTTTTAATACTATTTGAAGCTACGAATTCTATAAAATTTTCTAATTTATCAAATTTTAAATATATAGGCTCTTCATCTAAATGCCCTGAAAATTTTTCTGCTTCTTTTGGAATATTTTTTATATTATATTTTTGAATCAAAAATTTATTTGTACAGTCATAATCATGATAAAAAGTTTTTAAATTATGACTTCTAACATAATAAACTTCTTTTTTAAAATCATAATTATAAAAAATATAATCTGTTAAAACATGTAAAAAATAACCTTTTCCATAATCTGAATTTATATCAAAATTACAATTTTTTAGTAAATAATTTAATCCACTACAAACTTCTCCATAATTATGATAATGACTTTCATATTTATCATTAAAAAGATCTGGAGCAAGAACTCCTTGTAGAAAATCATTTTCATTTTTTATATCATTTTTAAAATTATCTATATATTTTTTTGCAACTGCAATATGTATAATAAAGCCTGGCATTTTTCCTCCTTAAAAATTAAATCTCAACATCTGTTGCATAAAAAACTGGTCCTTCTTTGCAAACATGTCCAAATCTTTCTTCTTTTCCTGAAATAATTTTTACTGCGCATCCTAAACATGCTCCAATTCCACACCCCATTCTTTCTTCTAATGAAATTTGACATGGAATATTTTCTTTTATTGAATATTCTCTTATGCTTTTTAGCATTGGAAGTGGTCCACATGCAAAAATTATATCTGGTTTTTCTTGTTTTGCATCTTCAATTAAATAATTAATTGCAAAGCCTTTATTTTTATAGCTTCCATCATCTGTAGCTATAACTAATTTATTTGAAACTTTTTCAAAATCACTTTCGTTTGTTACTAAATTTCTATTTCTAAAACCTAAATAAATATTAATATTTTGGGCTTTTCCTTGTAGCTCTTTTGCTAGCTCATAAAGTGGATATATTCCAATTCCACCTCCAATTATAGCTACATTTTTATAGTCATTAATTTTAAATGTTCCAAAACCTAGAGGTCCCATAATATTAATTTCTTCGCCAACGTTTCTTTTAGATAAAATTTCTGTTCCTCTTCCTTTTACTTGAAAAATAAATTCTACAATATCTCCATCTAAATTAAAAATACTAATAGGTCTTCTTAAAAAAGGCTCTACGCCTTCTTTTGAAACTTTAATCTCTAAAAACTGTCCTGGTTTAGCTAATTTTGCTATTTCTGGAGCTTCTACTGCATATTTATATATTCCAGAAACTAATTCTTCTTTTTTTATTAATTTACAATTTTCTTTAACTCCCAATTTTCTCTCTCCTTTCTTGATCATTATATAATTTTACTGCATATTGTGTAGTAATTGTTAATTTTTGAGGTAATGCACTTAAATCAAACCACTTCATATCTATGTGTTTAGAAGGCTCCATAATTTTTGGCTCTCCTTCTTTTATTCTGCATAAAAAACTTGGTGAAACCCAATGCTGATTTTCATTTTTTACAATATGATCACAGATTCCTAATAATTTTTCTACATTTATTTTAACATTGCATTCTTCTTTTACTTCTCTTTTTACTGCATCTTCGAAAGTTTCCATCCATTCAACTTTTCCACCTGGTATACTCCAATAACCTTTTTCAGGTTCTTTATTTCTTTGCTGTAATAACAGTTGACCTTTTTCATTAATAATAAAGGCTCCACATCCTACCCCAATGTAATCCTTACCTGGTTTCATAATTATTTTTTCCTTCCTTATTCTTAATTAATTGCTCTATTAAGTTCGTCTCTCATTCTAATTGCTTCTTGTCTTGTTGCTTCTGCATATTTTTCATCTCCAAATTTATCTTTCCATAATTCTGATTTATATGCACACATTAGGCTTCTTGATGCATTTACAATTCCACCAATTCCATCTTTAAAGCTTAAGGCAATATCTTCTGATTTTCCTCCGCTGAGCACCATAACCTGGAATTAAGAAAAATGTATGTGGCATTTTTTCTCTTAATTCTTTTAATTGTTTTGGATGTGTTGCTCCAACTACTGCTGAAACTAAACTATAGCCATAATTTCCAATTAAATTTTCTCCCCATTTTTCAACTAAACTTCCAACTTTTTCATAAACAGTTTCTCCGAGACTCTAATTTTAAATCTTGAAGTTCACTAGAAGATGGATTTGAAGTTTTTACTAAAACGAAAATTCCTTTATTATATTTTTCACAATCTTCTGTAAATGGCTTAATTCCGTCTACACCTAAATATGGATTTACAGTTAAGAAATCCACATCATATAAACTGTATTCATTTTCTACTATTTTAGTTTTTCCTAAATACGCATTTGAATATGCTTTTGAAGTTGAACCAATATCTCCTCTTTTCGCGTCTAAAATCACAAACATTCCTTTTTGTTTTGCATATTCACAAGTTTTTTTCAAAAGTTCTATTCCATCTAAACCTAAAGCTTCGTAAAATGCAGCTTGAGGCTTTACAGCTGGAATTATATCACAAACATTATCTATTAAGTTTTGGTTAAATTCCCACATTGCACTACATACACTTTTTATATCAGTACCAAAGCTTGATTTTATACAGTTTGGAAGCATATCATATCTTGGATCTAATCCTATAACGGTTGGATTATTTAACTCTTTTATTTTACTAATTAATTCGTCAATAACAAGCATTTAAAATTCCTCTACTTTCTCTAAATAAATTTTCTCTTTAAAAGCTCCTCTTTTACTTTCTTTCTCTTTTCGTATTTTTTCAAATTCTTCTCTTGAAATATCTTTATAATCTAATATAGTTAGTAAAACCTCTTCTATATCTGCTAATTCTTCTATATTATCATCTTTTAGATACTCATTTACCTCTTCTAAAAGCTTTCTATCTAATTCTTTTTTATATTCAATATTATCCAAAATTCTTATTTTTGGATTTTCTCCGTTATTAGAAATAATTTCTGGTATTTTGTCTCTTACTAATTTATTATACTCTCTCATATACTACCCTTCCTGAAACTACAGTATAAGCTACTTCTCCTGTTAGTTTCTTTCCTATCCATGGAGTATTTTTAGATTTTGATACTATCATATCTTTAGTATATGTATATTCTTTATTTGGATCAAAAATTGTAAGGTCAGCTATTTTTCCCGGCTCAATTTGTCCTCTATCAATTCCAAGTAACATTGCAGGAGAATATGACATTAGTCTTACCATGTCAAAATAATCTATAAATCCAGGTTTTACTAAGTTTGTAATAGTTGCAGCCAAAGCTGTTTCAAAACCTATAATTCCATTTGGAGCTGAAGCTAAACCTTTTGCTTTTTCTTCTTCTGCATGTGGTGCATGGTCTGTAATTATAGCGTCTATCGTTCCATCTTTTAAACCTCTTATAATTGCTCTTTTATCTTTTTCTTCTCTTAAAGGTGGATTCATTTTAGCATTAACTCCAGACTCTAAAACTTCTTCTACTGTAAAGCTATAATAATGAGGGCAAGTCTCACATGTAACATTTACCCCTCTTTCTTTTGCACTTCTAATCATATTTACAGATGTTTCTGTACTTATATGGCAAATATGAGTATGTAAATGATTTGTTTCTGCAATTGTAATATCACGAGCTACCATAATTTCTTCTGCTTCTGGTAAAACGCCACCTACTCCTAATTTTTCAGCAATTGGTCCTGCATTTATAGCCCCACTTGAAACTGATTTTTCTTCACAATGTTCTGAGATAAAACTATGTAATTTATTTGCTTCTATCATGGCCTCTCTTATCATTGCTGCATTTTCAACAGGCATTCCATCATCTGAAAAAGCAATTGCTCCTGCTTCTAATTGTGATTTAAAATCAACAAGCTCTTCTCCTTTTTCACCTTTTGTAACGCTAGAAAATGGTAAAATATTACAAAGGTTAACTTCTTTTGCTCTATCAATAATTTGTTTTAAAACAATAGCGCTATCAGGTGTTGGTTTTGTATTTGGCATAGGACAAATAGTAGTAAATCCACCTTTAACAGCGCTTTTTGATCCAGTTTCTATAGTTTCTTTATGTTCTCCTCCAGGTTCTCTTAAATGGCAATGCATATCAATCATTCCAGGCATAATAATAAGACCTAAACAATCAATAACTTTATCTGCTTCATCACTTAAATTCTCACCTATTTTTTCAATTTTATCTTCATTTACAAGTAAATCTAATTTTTTATTAGTTTGGCTTCTGTAATCAACAATTGTTCCATTTTTAAATAAAATTTTCATAATTTTAAAATTCCTTTCATTTTTTCTTCAGAAATAAAAATATTTCTAAAAATTATGTTTTAAGCAAATTAAAATCTATAAATTTACCAGTCATATTTTATCATTATATCCCACTTTTTTCAAGAACTTTTTGTTCTTTGTTTATAAAATTTCTTTTAAAAAAATATCACAAAAATCAAAAGACTTTTGTGATATTTTTTATTCAAAATTATTCAGAAATTGTAACATCTGCATTAATTGGGCAAATATTAATCCAAGTATTTCCATCATTAACATCTATTTCATTTCCTTGCAAATCCACATATTGAGTTTGATTAGATCTACTATCTTTATTACATTTAATCTTTATTGCTTTTCCATTAGTAATATAATATCCATCTAATGAACCTACAGTTACAACATCTTGTCTACCTTTATTTTCTCCATCATCTAGAGTATAATTTTGTGCAAATGTAATAATAATATTTTTCGTTGTAACATCTTCGCCAGTTGCCTCATCAGTCATCTTTTTGTTTTTTGAATATCTTGTATATCTTTTAGTATTAACATCATATTTATATTCAACTTTATGACCTGTTGCATAAGGAATAGTAACAGTATTTGCAACTATACTATCCTCAAAATTTAAATCTACTTCTTTTGTAACATAATTTAAAACACTTTCTTTATCTGAAGTTGTTCTCCAGCCTTTATCATTTGCAATTTTTAAAATTGAAGCTATATTTGTATATGCATTATGTGGCGCTTTTTTATGTTTTGCTCTCCAAAACAAAGAACTATCTGTTCTTGCTCTTCCTGTATCATATACTTGCCCATTGATATGTTCTATATCAAAATCCTCAAAATCATCTTCTGCCTGAGGACTCATTCCTAAATGTGCATATATAGCATCATTTTCCATTGCATAATCTAAAAAATAATGTCTTGCACTTCTTATTGGACCCACTTCATCTGGGGCATTACCTTTAAATAATGCCATTAATCTTGTTTCTCCACCTTCTACAATTATTTCATAAACCATATATGTTGAATTCAATGATGCTTGTGGCTGAGCATTTGTATTATTATCTATCATAAACGCTATTGGTCTATCATTTCCAGAGAAAATCTTAACTTCTGGTTCTTTTGGTTTTTGATATATTTCTTGTTTTATATTACGATTTGCAATTTCATTATTTTCATCAGTAATTTTGCTTTTTGAAAATATTTTAATGCCTAATAATGCTATTAAAATTAAAATTGCTATTATTAAAACTGCTATTATAACTTTTGTTCCCTTTTTCATAACAAATCTCCTTAGTTCATTTTTTATTTTTTTGCTACTAGTATCTTTACTAATTTAAATATTTTATATCACAAAATAATTTTTTTCTCAATATTAATACATTAAATTCTAAGAAAATCAAATTATTTTTTATTAAACTCATAGGGTAAAAGTATATAATATATTCCAAATGCAAACAATTTATTTACAATATTATTTTTCATAATTAATTCTATCTTATCCAATTTATATACTCTTCATTAGATTCTCTACCAGTAAACCTTTTATGACTTATAAAATTTAAATTTTTATAAGCATTTTTTAAATCTCTAAAACTTCCATCTGAATCAGAACCTCCACTTGTTACAAATACATATATATTTTTTCTTTCTAAATTATTTTCCTCAATAAAAGTATTTATTATTGTAGGTGCTGTATACCACCATACAGGAAATCCAATTATAATAGTGTCATATTCATCAATATTTACTACCTTTTTTAAGACTGCAGGTCTAAAAGACCTATTATTCATTTCTATAGATGACCTACTTTGTTTATTAGTCCAATCTAAATCTTCTGATGTATATTTTTGTACTGGTTCAATCTCAAATAAAGTTGCATTAATTGCATTTGCAATTTTTTCTGCTACATTTTTTGTAACACCACTTGCTGAAAAATAACTAACTAAAATTTTATTCATATTAATCCCCTCCTATTATTTTTTAATAATATTAATAATTTATCTTAAATTATTATATAAGTTAAAGTAAACTTTAAGTCAAGCATTTTTTCAAAAATAAATTTATATACTTTTTATGCATTTTTACTTATTCTATATCAATATTTTATTCAAAATGTACCATAAAATAATTTATTATAAATAGAATCTTTATACTTAATTTTATATTTTTAATGAAATATTATACAAATTTAGAAAATATCTTTATTGAATAAAAAAAGATGAAAAAGGTTATCTTTTTCATCTAAAGTGGTGACCCCTACGGGAATCGAACCCATGATTCCGCCTTGAGAGGGCGGCGTCTTAACCGCTTGACCAAGGGGCCTTAAATTTTTATTTAAGACTATTTATTTATACCACAAAAATCCCCATTCGTCAATACAAAGTAAAATTATTATGTAAGTTATTTTTAACATAATTTATTAAGAAATAGAATTTTAAAGATTATATACATAATTTTAAAATCTCTTCTAATCTCTTATCTTTACCGAGCCAAATATAAGTAACCTATTAAAGCTTCAAATCCTGTACTATGAGAGTAATCAGCTGTATTTGAATTTTTAGCTTTATGATGATTTTCTACATTTCTTCCTCTTCTTGCAATTTCTTTTTCTTCATCTGTTAAAAAATCCCATATTTTTTCTAAAATTTTAGCTTGAGCTTCTGCATTTACATATTTTATTGATTCAATATGCAATTTATGTGGCTTGGAATTTGAATTATTTATTAAATATGTTCTTACATATAATTCATAAACACTATCACCAATATATGCCCAAACTAATGGAGATAACATTTTTATTTCTTCAAAACTCTTTTTTCTATTAAAATCCATGATTCCAAGATTAAATAACCAAATATTTAATCTATACTCTCCTTTCTACTTTAAAATTTTATGGTTTTTCCAATGAAATTTTTCCTAATTTTCCACTTCTAAAATCATCTAATATAATTCTAGAAATCTTTTCATCATCAGTTCTTCCGCCAGAAACTATAGCTCCTCTTTTTTTGGCTATTAATTGCATCAATGTATAAATTCTATTTTGTGATTCTTTAATTTCATTTAATTCTTCATCAGAAATTTTATATCTTTCTAAAATATTTTTAGGATATTCTTCCATAATTTTATTTAAAAATTCATAAGCAATTTCTGTTAATTCTAAAATATCATCTTTTATAGTGCCAGTAAAAGCTAAATTTAAAGATACTTCTTTAGATTCAAACTTTGGCCATAAAACACCTGGTGTATCTAAAAGCTCTTGATTATTTCCAATTCTAATCCATTGATTTTTACGAGTTACACCTGGTCTATTTGCAACTTCTAAAGATTTTCTTTTAGAAATTCTATTAATAAAAGAACTTTTTCCAACATTTGGTATTCCTAAAATCATAATTCTTATTGTTTTATTTATTCTACCTCTTGCAATTTGACGATTTTTTTCTTCTTCCATAAGCTCATTAATCTTTTTATTAACTTTTTCTATCCCTTTTCCAGAATTACTATCAGTAAGTAAACAAGGAGCTTCTTTTGATAGCTTATCTTGCCATTTTTTTGTAATAGTTTCATCTGCTAAATCACTTTTATTTAATAAAATAATTTTTCTCTTATTTTTAGTAATCTCCTTAATATCTGGATTTCTACTAGAAAGAGGAATTCTACTGTCTAAAAGTTCAATCACAACATCAATAATCTTTAAATTCTCAGAAATCTCCCTCCTAGTCTTAGCCATATGCCCGTGGGAACCAATTTATGTTTAAATTATTACTCATCGTTTTCACTCTCCTGCTTTTCCACTTCTTCTAACAATAAATCAAAATCTGATTTATATAATTTGTCTTGCTTTATTCTATATTTTTCAAACTCTGTTAACGCTTTATCACAAGCTATTTCGTGTGATATTTTTCCAGCATCTTTTAATATGTTCCTATCATCTAATAATAAAAATTTATCAATTCTAGTTGACCAGTCTTCCATAGTCATAGGTATATGTCTTCTCGCTCTATTCTCTGCCAATTCCAAAAACGCAGTTACAATTCCCTCTAAATCTCTTATCTCTTCCTTATTTAAATAGTTTTTAGCAATAATTACATCTGACTTCATTATTTTTCCATTAGGAGAATTTCTCCAATTAGTAAGTCCCATGTGTTCTTTTTTTGCATTAGCTCGATTATATATTATTTCTGCTGCTGTTTGATTAGATACTGCATAGTGCATTTTGTTTTGTACTTTTTTAAAAAATTCTATTGAAATAGGGGATTTTGGATCATAATCAATACTTGTAGCATAAATATCAGTTACTTTTTGATAAAATCTTCTTTCTGATAATCTTATTTCTCTTATTTCTTCTAATAGTTTTTCAAAGTAGTCCTTATCTATGAAAGAACCATTCTTCATTCTTTCTTTGTCTAATACATAGCCTTGAATTGTAAAAGTTTTTAATACTTGTGTTGCCCACCTTCTAAATTGCGTTGCTCTCTTAGAATTTACTCTATATCCAACTGAGATTATTGCATCTAAATTATAAAACTTCATTTTATATTTTTTTCCATCAGAAGCAGTTGCCGAGAATTCCTCGGTAACTGAACTGCTATCTAATTCATTTTCTTTAAAAATATTTTTTAAATGTAAAGAAACATTATCGGTACTGCAATCAAATAATTCAGCCATAGCTTTTTGAGTCATCCATAAACTTTCATTCTCATAACGAACTTGTATACCTTTATCTTTTTCTTGCACTTTAAATGTAATAAATTCTTCAACAGAACTTCTAATCATCAAATTCTTTGCCATTCTTTACCTCCTTTACTATTTTTAATTTAAATATATAATAATCTACCTTTAAAAAATGTTATTTTTTAAATATTTTCTCTTATTTTTCCATAAATTCATCTCACCTAATTTATATTCATTGTATTATCATTCATTTTTTCTCTCCTAGTTTTTTTCTAAATATATTAAATCTATATTATAATAACATAAAAGCAAGTAGTTTTCAACTTGCTACTTGCTTTTCAATAAAATATTTATTTTTTAACGTCCTTTTTCAAATTTTAAAACTTCGCCTGTTATAGCATCTATTTCATAATCATATTCCATATAATCATAATAAAACTCTATTTCATAAATTGATTTTCCATGGTCCCTATCTAATTCAAACTTTCCATAACTTACTTGATTTCCTGTTAAGCCTGCATGATTTACAGCTATTTCTTTTGCCTTTTGTTCTCCTATATATTGGTTATTTGTAGTATTTGTCATACTAGAATTATTTGTATTTGCATTATTATTTATATTGTTTGCTAAATCCGTATTAGATGAATTAACATTATTTGAAACATTATTATTTAAATTATCTCTATTATTTGAATAATTATTATTAATATTTACATCATCTCGTATATCTTTTTCATAGCTATCTATTTTACTACTATTATAATTTACATTTACTTCATATTCATAAAAATCATCAAAAAAACTTATTTCATATTCTCTATCTTCTTTGTCTTTATTTACTGTTAAAATTGTAATATCATTTTCTGAAACTCCTGCATGTTCAAAAGCAATTCTTTTTGCCTCATCTTCTGTAATATTTTCTTTAAAAACAAAGAAATATAAAACTCCTGCAATAATCGCTAAAATCAAAATAATTGTAATTACAATACTATAAATTTTCCAATTTTTCATAATTTTTAATCCCCTTACCTTATTTTATATTGATTTTTATCAGCTCTATCATCTAATTTTCTATCATATGCATCATTTTTATAATACCAATCTGTACTCTTTTTACCACCTATAACTGATTTTCTATGTTTATTAAATAAAATATCTAAAAAAGTAAGTACAGGTATTACTACGCCAATAATAGAAACCGCTAAATCTATTGAATTTCCCACATTTAAGCCATCACTACTTACAGTATTGTTCATAGTATTATAAATAGCAGTTCCAAAATATGAAACATATATTGCCATATAACAAGCTGCGCCTATAATATTCCTTTTAAAAACCAATACCATACATGGAATTGTTGCAAAAATTAAAACAATTTCAAAAGTTACATTAAGTGGTTGAACGAAAAAAGATACATCGCTTGTATATAAAGCACATACCAAGCTTCTAAACAACCATAATATAACACTCCATACTGTTAACATATAACTAAAAATTGTCATTTTATCCTCCGTTTTGTTAAAAAGAGGCATATTAAGTAAACTATGCCTCTAAAATGTTTTTTGCTATAAAATTATAAACAATTAATTTTCAAAATTAAATTCATCTTTGAATTTTTCTTTAAAAATTTCAAAAACAGCTGTTAAAGTTTCTTCATCATCAACACTAACATAAGACTCTTCATCTTCTGATTCTGTTTCTTCTAATTTTAAAATAACAACTTCATTGTCCTCTTCAGCTCCCTCTTCTGGAACAGGAAGTAAAACAACATAATCTTCTTCTTCATATTTAATTAAATCAAGGAATTCAAATTTCACTTCATTTCCTTCATCATCATTTAATATGATTAAGTTGCTTTCTTCTAAGTTTTCATTTTCGTCCATATATATTTTCTCCTTCCAATTTAATTATATCTTTCTATTTAAACAGTTTTTGTTATCATATACTATATTGGATTTTTTTTCAATACTTTTTTAACTTTTAATAGAAATATATTTTTCTAATATGTAGACTGCTGAAATAGTATCAACGATTTGTCTTTTTTTATGTTTATTAATATTTAATTCATTCATTGTTCTATGCGCTTCAACAGTTGTAAGTCTTTCATCCATTGTTTCTATTTTCATTTTATTATATTTACATTTTAATTTATGAATAAACTTGTCTGTTGCTTCTGCCCTAAAAGATTTTGTTCCATCCATATTATATGGCATTCCAACAACTATAGTATCAACTTCATATTCTAAAAAAATTTCATCCAAACGTTTTAAAACTACTTTGTCATTTCCATTATGAGATATAGTTTCTAATCCTTGAGCAGTAATTCCAAGCGCATCTGTTATTGCAATTCCAACTCTTGAATCTCCATAATCAATTCCGAGTTTTCTCATATAATTAATCCTCTAATCCTATATAATATTTAACCATTTTCTCTAGTAATTCATCTCTTTCAATCATTCTAATTAAATTTCTTGCATCATTATGACTTGTTATATAAGTTGGATCTCCTGATAAAATATAGCCAACAATTTGATTTATAGGATTATAGCCCTTTTCTACTAAAGCTTGGTATACTTCTTTTAAAATTTCCTTTGCTCTAAGGCTTTTATCTTTCTCTACTTTAAAACTCATCGTCTTATCTACTGCCATTATTCTTAAACCCTCCTTATATAAAATTTATTTGACTTTCATTTTGCGGTGCCGTATCTAAGTATTCTTCTAATCTTTTTGTTAATTGCTCAATTCCTGTACCTTTATAATATGTTGACACTACAAAATTCATTACTGGAGAAGCAGCCACAACATCTTCGTCCTCTTCTTTTTCTCCATCAACTTCTACTAAAGTATTATTTTCATCTTCTTCAATTAAAGCTAGTTCTTCAATTTCTTCTTTTAAATCTTTTAAAAATTGCTCTGTTGAAATTTCTTCAACACCTGAAAAAACTATTACAAATTTTGGTCCCATATATCTAACAAATATATATTCTCTTGACATTTTTTCTTTAACAATATTAGCAATTTCTGTAATAATTTCATTTCCCATTTGTCTACTAAAAGACTCATTTATTTCTTTTATATTTATAATTTTAAACATACAAACAGCAGATGTAGCAAATTGATCCATAACCTTTTTGGCTTTTCCATATAAAAATTCTGCTGAATGCAATTCAGTAAATTCATCTATTCTATCTATATTTTCTATAGTATCTTGATAAGCAACAGTTTTTAAAACTGAAATAATATTATCTTTAACAACTTCGATAATAGTTGTATCAATTTTGTCAAATGCGTGCATTTGACCACTTTCCATAATCCAATATCCTATATAAATATTATCTATATATAGTGGAAAGAACATTGCTGATTTTGCTCTGCCCATTTCAGTTTTTTGGTATGGTAATTTTTCATTATCGTTTTCAACTGTAACATATTTTGGAGTTGCTGTTTTAACACTATCTTGAAAAATTTCTTCATTGTGAAGATTGACTAAAGTTGAATGATGCTTAGGATCAACATTTGATGCTTTAATAACATATTCTGCTCCATCGAAAACAACTATTGTTGAATATTTAATATCATATTTGTCAATCACAATTTCATTTATTCTTTTTAGTTTATTATCAACTGAATCATCTTCACCAGCAACTTTCATAAAATCTTGAAGCACTGACAAATTATTTATTCTATCATTTAAATTATTAAATGCTTCAATTTTTTTCTGAATATGAACATTATAGACAATTAATACTATTATTACCATTACTAATAATGCTATTACTAAGATTACCAAGACTTTCACCTCTAATTTAATATTTATTTTTCATTTGATTTAAAGTATTATTCATACTGTTTGAAAATACATTTGTATTATTCATATTTGGAGTAGTGTTTACATTATTCATAGGTCCATATGATTTTTTACTATTTAATCTTGGATATACCATTTCACTTAAAATTTGCATTTTTTGCATAAATAATTTTGAGTATCCACTAAGTGACAATCTACAAGTTGCCATTGTTTCCAAATATTTTGCATATACTTTTTCATCAAAAGGAATTGTACATGCTTTTACCATGTCTTTATTAAATAAGTCTGTCATAACAGACATATCAGGTCCATTATATCTAGACATTCCAGCAATTATCATTTTGCCATTTAAGCCTTTAACTTTTGTTTCTTTATTAATAACAACTCTAGCTTTTTCTGGTTCCCATGCACCTTTAAATTTAAGTTCTCTTAAAAAAGCTGTTAAAGGTTGAATTGTTAAAATATCCATTGATTGAACTAAATATATTTCTTGACACATTGCAAAAAATGCTGGAGGAGTTTCAAAATCACAATCTACTAAAACTAATGAGTGATTTTGAACAAGTGTTGACAGTATTGGTTCAGCATTTTCATACTTGTTTCCATCAGCTGGAAGTGCTGTATAAACTGTCATATTTTTATTTACTTTTATTCCTTCTGCATATCCATTTTCTAGTTTTGCAATCGAAGTATAAGCAATATTTCTAAGTTCTTCTCTACTATCAGTAAAGATATAATATGAATTTCTATTTTGAGTCATATCTAATATAGCTGTATTTATTCCCATTAAAGAAAACATTAAAGCTAAATTATTTACTAAAAATGATGTTCCATTTTTAGTTGTGCCAATAAATGTCACTATTTTTTTATCTTTGCTAAGTAAACTATTAAGATTAGACATTGAATAATCAATCTTTGGTTTAATAATTTGAGCTACATCAGATTTTTCATTTTCATTATTATTAATTGTATTATTATTAACATTATTTGAATCGAAATCTAAATCTTCTATATTTGAATTATTATCATCTTCATCTTCAAATCCCATACCAGGTAAAATTGTTTCTTCTTCTGGCTCATCCATATCTAAACCTGGTAAAATATCACTATTTTCAGTTTTTATTTCTGGATTATCTTCTAATCCCGGTAAAGTACTGCTTGAAGTTGTATCATCTAAACCTGCTAATAATTCATTAACATCTACATCTTCACCAATATCTGCACTATCATTTTCATCACTTACATCATCTATACCTGGAAGCTCTGGTTCATCTTCTAAGCCTGGTAATTCTAATTCATCATCATTATCTTCTAAGCCTGGAAGTATATCATTTTCTTCTGGTTTTTCCTCTTCTAAACCTGGTAAAACAGAATCAGTTTCTGAATCAAAATCCTCTAATCCCGGTAAAATGTCATTTTCATCATCTGCAGGGATAGAATTATTTATAGAGTTATTGTTTAATAATTCATTTAAATCATTTTCTTCTGATGAATTTTTCTTTGGTCTACCTCTTTTTCCTTTTGGTTTATCAGATGAATTAACAACTTGTACAATCTTTTTTGGTCTACCTCTTCCTCTTTTAGAAGTTTCTTCTAAATCATTATTAATATTATTAGATGTATTAGTTGCACTTGCTGTATTTGCCACATTAATAGTAGAATTTAAACCTTCTAATAAACTATTTAAATCATTTGAAGTATTATCTTGAATTTTATTTTCTTGATTAATATTATTACTTTGAATATTATTTTTTTGATTATTTTCTTGTGTTTTTTGAGCACTATTATTATTTTGAGTTTGTATATTTTGATTTACTGGTTTTGCAACAACATGCTTTTGAATATTATTATTTTGTGAATTAGTATTTACTTGATGTACAGTTTTTTTAACACTTGACGGAATAACAATTGGTCCATTAATTTGAGTTGTTTTTCCAATTGTATTAACTTTAATTCCAGGTTCTTGCTGAACAGGTTTTATTCTATTGTCTTCACCCAAATTTCCCATTAAAGATTGATACTTTGGAGATTCAGCTTCCAAAACAGCTTTAACTTTCATTGGTAAAACATTTATAATTATTTTTAATTGCTCATCTGTATATTGTGCAGCAATATTGTTGAAACTATCAGCATATCTTTCTGTATTTTTTCCTAATTTTTTAAAATGTGTTAAAATATTTTGAATTTCAACTTCATTTACTTCATTTTCTACAACTGGATCATAAGTTGCTTGATCTATTCTATAATAAATTTTAGCTTCTTTTTTACTTCTTGGTCTATTAATTAATTTACAAAGCTCTGTTAAATTTCTATCTTTTCCCATTACAGCATTATATACACCAATACTAAATAATTTGCTAAGTATAGCAGCTCCTGGAGCTCTTCTTTCTGAGCAAATTAAAATAATAGCTGTTTCTTTTCCTTCATTATCATGAGCTTCATCACTTATTTTATCTAAATGTTCAAAAATAAAATTATCAATTGAATCATGATTAGTATTTACAAAAGGCTCTAAGTCCTCACTTATAACTATTCTATCATAACTTTTATCTTTTTGTATCTCTTTTAATATTGCATTAAAGTAATACACATTTTTATATGATAATATTTCTCTATATTCTTTTGGATATCTTTTTATTATCGCTTCTGAAATATTTTCATTACTTACTGCAAATAAAACTTTCATTTGTTAACCCCTCCAACCATTTACTATAATTGTGAATATCAATGGTAGTACTTGACATATCAATAATATAGTAACAAAAGTAATAACTAAAGCAAAACCTTTATCTCTAACATCTAATTTTCTAATTCCTAACATATATTGATAAATTGCACCAACAGCAATACCTACAAAACAAAATGGTATACTATAAATCCTAACTGTATTTAATATGTATGCTGCTACTCCGTAAGGATATGAACCATATTGTTCAACATATTCATCTAAGCTTGATGATACATTTTCTTTTATTTCATATAGTTCTTGAGCAGCTTCTGATGATTCTAGTGCTTCTGCTTCGTTATTGTCAGCCGCAAAGCAAATAGAAAAACTACATAGTACAATTAATGCAATCAATATTGAAATTATTGCTTTTTTAGCCATTATATGTAAACCTCCTTTGGGTTATAATTTTTAAAATTTAATACACAATTATTATACATAATTATTTTTAAAATAGCAACCAAAAATTTAAAAAAATCCGAAGTTTTTTTATTTTACAATAAATATGACAGATAATCCTATCATATTTTTTATCTGTCATACTTTTATAAATTATTATATAAATTTTCCATTATATTATAAACTTTATTTGCCCACCCTTTATCACTTGCATATTTTTTATTTACGCCAGAGACTGTGCTTCCATTATAATATTTTCCTTCTGCTATATTTCCTCCATAAATTTCTGTTCCTGGAGAATTTAAATAATATTTTACTAAAACACGAGCTAGTAAATCTATTCCTTCTGAATATGAACTAAATGTTTTAGAAGATGCATATGGACTTCCATCATATGCCATATATCCAAATAAATTATTTTTATTTATTGCAATATTAGATGTTCCCCATCCGCTTTCATGTATTGCAATTGCAGCTAAAAATACTCCATTTAAACCATATTCTTGTTCTGCATAATAAAAATAATCTGCATTTTCAGTAAAAATATTATTTTTATCGCTTGAATTGTATTGTAAAATTTTTCTAAACTGATCTAAGCTAAGTCCACTTGGTTTACTCAAATCCATATCAAAATATAATGTGCCTAATAATTCTTCTTTTGAGTATTCGCTCTGTTTTACAGATTCATCAATCTTTATTGCATTTGGATTTATATTGCTTAAACATTCTGATAAAACATATCCATCTTGAACATCAGATAAAATGTAACTCCAACCGTTATCATAAACACTATTAACAATTATTTGCTCACCTTTCGATAGAGTTGCTAATTTTTTACTATCTTTATTTGCCTCTTGCATTACAGCCAGTGCATTGGATGTATTAAAAACAGTATCACCATCTTTTAATTTATATGTATTTATTCCTTTTCCAGTTCCAATTTCTACTACTTTATCTATTGAAGCTCTTTTTACATTACTTGCAACAACTTGCTCCTCTACTAATTCATTTTCTACATATTTTTTTACTGTAATAATTTCTTGAACACCATCTATTCCGAACTTGTGTTACATGCATTGTTCCACTTGGTAAATCCGGATTTTCTGTATATGTAGTATTATATTCTAAGTCTATTTCTTCATGGCTCATTTCCCATTTTTCATCATTAATAGCATTTTTATGTAAAACCTCATCTATATTAATTGGATGTTTATTAATATTTAATTCTTGATTTTCTATAGTTTCTTGCGATAAAGCTTCTACCTCATTTTTCTTAAAGAAATCGAAAAAATTAATAGTTAAAATGATTAAAAACAAAAATAATATAAAAGCAAGAACACCTATAATACTTATTTTTCTTGAGTGTATTTGCATTGCTTTTTCTCCATATATATCATTTAAATTTATTTTATATATAACTTCTACAAAAATCAACAGAAAATTTTAACAAAATACTTTAAAAATTATATTTTAAATTTTCTTTTTGGATATTTATAGGACCGTCATAAATCTGTTTATTTGTAGACTCAAGTGGAATCTCTATGTTAATATCTACAGAGTGAGTTTCGTTATTTTGAGTAATAATATTTATTTTTAAAGAAATATCCGCTTTTATATCTTCTAATAATATATTTGCTCTTTTCAATAAACTTCCATTAAAAGAAATTTGTTCATCTGCCCCAATTACATAATTAGATAAAATATCATTATTTACATATCTTAAAGTTATTGGATTTGAGCAATCTTCAAAAAATATTGGAATACTATATTTTACATCATTATCTTCATTTTCATAATTCATTATGTTATATTCTAATATACCTTTAATCTCATTTTCACTATTTATATTTAAAATATCACCATTTCCATAAGCTAATGGATTTAAATAATATATTTTTTGAGTTCCCTTTTTACTATCTGATATTTTAATATCACTAATATTTAAAGATTTTATATAATTTTCAGAACTAAAATCATCTAATCTTTCAATATAAAGTGCAATATCTGTATATTGATAAACATTTAAATTCCATTCTGGATTTTGATATGTTGTTTGATTCGAAACTGCATTAACATCACTATAATATTGAATTTTATTTACATTAAACATAGCTGTTTTGTTTTCTTCATAAATTTCATTATTATTTTTAAATAAATTATCTCCATAAAAATAAAAAACAGCTGCTAATATAACTAACAAAATACCGTAAAATAATTATAAAAATAGAAAATTTTTTTCTTAAACTCTTTTTTAACTCTCTCATATTAAAATCCTTTTCTTAAAAATATACAAAAAAGACATGATTTAATCATGCCCATTATTTATACTCATTTACGTTTAAACATTGATTTTACTTTATTTATAAATCTTATAAAAAAATTGTCGTTTTGTGTTTTGGCAATAGAATTTTCTTCTGTTTCTTGTTTTTGTCCTTCTTGAGCATTGTCTATGCTATTTTCATCTGTATTTATATTCTCCTGTTCTACTGTTATAACTTGTTTTGGTCTATTATTTGATATTTTTTCCACATTTTCTTCACTAGCTGTGCTTAAACTATCTGCTTGTTCGAAAATATTATTGATTTTTTCTTCATATTTTCTTTGATTATTTTCTAGCATAGCTAAAATATCTTTTCTTCTTTCATCATTACACCAATATTTTAAATTTAATATCATTAAAAGATATAAAGTATATTCCTTCAACCCTTGTTTTTCTAATGGTTTTTTAGGATCAACATATATATCTATATTTCTTTTTTTCACAATTGTTATATAATCTCTAACTTTTTGTGGAATCTTATTTAAATAAAATTCATTCATATGATGTATTATATAATCAACTTCTGCTATTGCAATTCTATCTTCATTTGGTATTATTTGTATAGTACTAGTACTTTCCAAAATTGCTACCTCCTATATTTATCATTAGTAAACTCCAAATTAGTCTCTTGCTTCTTCTTTATCATTTTCATTTAATTTATTTTCTTGTGCTCTATCACACATTTCATCATAAATATCTCCTATTTCTTCAGGAGTTTTTTCAGGATATTTTTCTTTTAAATCTTTAGCAACCCCTTCAAAATAATCTTGTGTTTTTCCTAAATATTTATTTAAATCTCTTGACATTAATTCAACTACAACTGCGTCTATTGACTCTTTTTTGATTTCTTCATTTTCTATTTTGTTTTCCATATATTTTAAACCTCCAAAAAAATCTCTTAAATAATATTATACCTATTTAATTATAGCAATCCCCTTAAAAAAAGTCAACCAAATTCGACTTAAAAAACAAAAAAATTCACTCTTTTAAAAGTGAATTTTTTATTTATTCTTTTATTAGAATTTTAAATTAACCATTTACTACATCTTTTAATGCTTTTCCAGCTTTGAATACTGGAGCTTTTGATGCAGGTATTTTTATTTCTTCTTTAGTTTGTGGGTTTCTTCCTTTTCTAGCAGCTCTTTTTCTTACTTCAAAAGAACCAAATCCAACTAATTGAACTTTTTTCTCCACTTTTTAATGCTTCTGTTACTACGCTAACAAATGCGTTAACTGTTTCCTCAGCAGCTTTTTTTGTTTCTCCTGTTTTTGCAGCAACTGCTGCTACTAATTCAGCTTTGTTCATTTTATATTACCTCCTAATGAATTTGTGTGTAGAAAAGCTTTCTGTTTCTACAATAAGATTATTCGCCAAAATCAAGCAAAATCCCTCTTTTATTTTTTAATTTTTTTATAATTTTTATTTTTCAATCTTATTCTATCTTTTTAAAGTATTGATATAAGTGCGTTTCGTTAAATATTATATTTTTAAAATAAAAAGCATATTTTTTTGAAATTACTGATTTTTTAGTCTTTTTTGACTATTATTAATTTTAAAAATTCTTTCATTTAATTTATCTTTTTTAAAAATTAAAAATGATAATACAAAATATATTATTGCTACCCCTAAAATTTCCATAATGGTATTAATCCTATTTGACACCACATTAAGACTATTTACTATTATCTTAGAAAAAGCAATAGATATAATACTTATCATAAAAACTCTAAAACCACTATTTAATATATTTATTTCTACTCTTAGCATTTCTTTCATTTTATTATAAACAAAAATAAAAATTATAATATCATAAATAATAGAACTAATTACAGCTCCTTTTTCTAGTAATCCATCAATAGGAATCAAAATTAAATTTAAAATAAGTTTAATAATCATTGATATACTTATTACTTTTAAATATGACTTAACTTCTCCAACTCCTTGTAAAATACCTGAAATTGTTTGAGTAAGACTACTAAAAATTATAGAAACTGAAGCAAGTCTTAGTAATTCTGCTCCTTTATTGGCATTTGGATATAATAAATTTATTATTTCTTCAGAATAAAAAATTATACCAATCATTATTGGAACTACTATAAAAATAGTCATAAAAATAGAAAAATTAACTTTTTCATTTAATTCTTTATATCTATTTAAAATATTTAACTTTGCTATTTCAGGTATTAAACTTACCGCAATTGCCCCATTTATAGACATTGGAAATCCGTGTAAGAAGTTCTACTTTCGAACTTAAAATTCCATATTTTTCTCTTGCTAAATCTTCACCTAATTTACTTTTAAGCAATTTAAGAATAGTAATAGAGTCTACATTACTTCCTAATATCATAATAAAAGAAGCAACAGATAAAGGAATTGATATAACTAAAATTTCCTTAAAAATTTCTTTAGCACTTTTCTTTATATTTGAAATATTTAAATATAAATCTACTTTATTTTTTCTTTCTGCTACAAAATATTTAAAAAATATATAAACAAAACTAAAAACTGTTGCACAAGATGCGGCTATCATTGCTGACTTTGCCATTATCTCAGTATTAAAATTAGTTTTTTGGGAGACAAATTCTACTATTATAATTGTAAATAAAGTTTTTACAATTTGTTCTATACTTAGAGTCATAGCAGATATCTTTATATTTTGTCTGCCATTAAAATATCCTCTTATTACAGCTGATAAAGATACAAAAAATATAGAAGGAGATAGTATTTTTAAAATATCTGCTGCTGCTTCAATTTCCAATAAATTCCTTGCAATAAAATCAGAAGATATATACAATCCTAAACTACATAAAAATCCTATAAAAGAAAAAATCGCTATAGAAACTCTAAAAACTCTTTTTGCTCCATTTACATCACCTGCCCATAAACTCTCAGAAACCATTTTAGATACTGCATTTGGAATTCCTATAGATGAAATTGTAAGAAAAATTGCATATATTTGATAACTAGATATATAAATTGCATTTCCTTCATCTCCAAAGCCTTGTTTATTTGTTAAATATAAACTATAAATCATGCCAAAAATTTTTACAACAACTTGTGAAAGCATTAAAGCTATTATTCCACTTAAAAATCCTCCTATCTTTTTACTTTTCAATTTTATAACTCTCCTGTCTTTATCTATTTTTAAATTTTTATGTTTTTTATATTAGATTTATTCATTAAAAAGCTTTAAAAAGTATTGATTTTTTTTTGATTTTGTAAGATAATAGATATGTAATTTTTTGTATTTTAAGGATTATTAAATTGGAGGAAAAATGAAGTATATAGACGCATTTTTAAAAAAACTAAAAACAGATAGAAACACTTTTGCAACATATATTTTAATGCTTATTTCTGTTTATATAGTTATTGATAGATTTATAGAATTAATTTTAATTGGAGCAACAGGAATGTCAGTCTCATATTGGGGACCTATTAAATATACTTTAGCATTAGCTTGTCCTTTATTTGCTCTTGAATTTTCTTTTTCTTCAAAGTTTGTAACTGAAGACAAAAAGAAATTATCATTTGTTTATATTTTTACAGCTGGTTTTTATATAATAGTCGTTTCAATGATAGTTCAATGGGTAAACAAAATTTGCTGGGTATTATTTTTCTCAGTTCCAAATTATTCATATATTATTCAAAACTTCTACGAACTAGTAAAACCTGCATTTTCAGCTTTTGCTTGGTATCTTCCAATTGTAACGTTCTATCCTGTATTTAAAAAATGTTATACTTGGATTAATGATACAAAAGATATTTATGATTCTGTATTTGACTGTCCTGGTATAGATTTATCAAACACCAAAGAAGGCTGGGGACCTTATACTTGCGAAATGTTAATATGTAAAGATTCTGAAACTGGTAAAATCATAAAAACTCCAGAAACTAGAAGATTTGAATCTACTTTAGTTGTAGGTGTATCTGGTTCACGGAAAAACTTCAATGATGTTTGAACCTATGATGGCAAGAGATATTGAGAAAAAATTCTTTTTTAGAGAAACTTCTAAAGAGATGGGTTATACAGCTTTAAGAACTGGTTTAGCTACATTAAATCACCCATACTCAAACGAATATATAAATGCTAACTTTAATTTAAATATGATTACTCCAAATCCTGCTAAAGAAAAACTATATAAAGCATTTATGAATAAATTAATACTTTCTAGTAGTGGAGATGAATATTTATATAAAAATATTGGTATGACCTATATGGCACCTGACTATGAAACAATATCAAGAATGACTGAAGTAGCAGATAATTTTGGAATTAACTATAAAATGCTTGATCCAAATAATCCAGAATCAATTGGTCTTAATCCTTTTGTATTTAAAGACCCAATTAAAGCTTCACTTGCTGTATCAGCAATTTTACAACAAATGTATATTGCAGAATTTAATTCATCTAATACAACTGGTATAATGAATTCAAATAATGCTCAAGATACAACTTTAGCAAATCAAGCAATTGAAAATTTAGTAATCCTTCTTAAATTAATTTTTCCAAAAATTAATGAAGGAATGCTTCCTACTTTAGAAGATTTATTAAATATGATAAACAATTTTAGCCTAGTAGAAAAAATGACAAAAATACTAGAAAAAGATGACGAACTTGCTGAAACTTACGCAATACAAATTGCATATTTTAAAAACAACTTTTTTAAAGATGCACCAAATAAGCAGGAAATTGCAAGGCAGCTTAAAATTCCAGCTTCTCAAATTGAAGGATTACTTCGTTATCCTGGAATTAAAAATATATTATGTAACAGAAATGACAATATAAATTATGATGATGCTTTAAAAAATGGTGAAGTAATTTTCATTTGTACAAGACGTGGTGATTTAGGAGCTAGTGCTCAAAGAGCTTTTGGCTTATTTTTCCTATTATTAATGCAACAATCAGTGTTATCAAGACCTGGAAATGAAAAAACCAGAGTTCCACATTTTCTATATATTGATGAATTTCCACCATTTATCTGTAAAGCAACAGAAGATATATTCACTTTATATAGAAAATATAGAGTTGGAACAATAATATCTGCTCAAAACTTATCTCAATTTGGAGCTAAAGGAGATGCAGAAAGAGTAAGCTTTAGGCAAACTCTTCTTGCTAACTGTACAACAAAGGTTGTATTTGGTAATAATACTCCAGAAGATAATGAATGGTGGAGAGATGAATTCGGTGATAAACGTGAGTGGGATTTCAAATATACTTATAATACTTCTCCAAAAGGCGATGAACAAAATCCTTCTTATGACCAAGCTTATAGAGATATTTCATGGAAATGGAAAAAGAATTATGAAGCTGGAAAGATTCAAGCTTTAAAATTCAAACAAATAATTTACAAAACTAAAGATTTAAAAGGAAAAAATCTAGTTGGAAAAGCAAAATTAGATTTCCTAGAATCAAGATATAAAGAAAAACAAAAAATAAAATCTTTTAATTTTTCAAAATTTGTTCCTGGGGTTTCTAATAACTCAGAAAATGCTGGTAAATTTAATTTTAATAATATAGACTTTTCAGAAGATTCTCCAAATATAAATGGACCTATTGCTCATAATCCTTCTGGAATATCATTTAAAAATAAATCAACAAATGATGAAAATGTTAATCCTATTAAATTAAATTCAAATTTAAATCAAGCAATAGATGATTTAACTAATAATACAAATAATGACGAAAATTAAATAAAAAAATACTAACTTAAAAATTTTAAGTTAGTATTTTTTTATTATTTTAAAAATTTAATTTCAACATTTTTAGCTTTATATTTTCCTGATTTTTCATCTATTACAAATTCCACCAATGATTTTTCTAATGAAGCAGAAGTTTGTTTTAAATCTGTTGTAAAGTAAAATTTCATTTTATCTATTTCAATTTTATTTATTACTATTTCTTTAAATACTTCTATCATATTTTTATCATCTTCACAAACAAATATAATTTGAGGTGGAATTTTATATCCAGAATCTCCGGAAACAAAATGATCATAGAAATCTTTGTAAAGTTTTAATCTTTCTTTTAATTTTATTTCCCAGTCCTTTTCTCTTCTTACACACTCAAAAATTAAACTTATTTCTTTATTATCTTTTCCAAGAGTAACTTCTCCATGTGGTTTAAAAGTTTTATTTAATGTTTTAGCTGTAACAACTGGTTTTACTCTGTATCTTAAGAAATTACTTGATTTTCTTGCATATGCAATTATAATTTGATTTCCAGCTAATCTTTTCTTAATCATACTAACAGGCTTTGTATTATCTGTTGGTTGCCAGAAACACTCTATTTCTTTAGATGTTAATAAATATTTACCCATTTTTTCTAAGCAATATATTCTATATATTCCTTTTCCTTCTTCTGAAGTAAAGAAATATCTAGTTAAAATCTTAGTTTTAACTAATTGATCTAGCTTATTGTTTAGCTTGTCTTGTGATTTTATATCAACTCCTTTTTGAACTAAAAGTTGATAAATTTGTCTTGAAGTCATAAACTCAAATTCATTTACTAACTCTAAAATTTGAAAATGAATTTCTGAAATATGACCTAAATTAATTTTGTGGATAATCTGGTTTATTGAAACATATCCATCTTTTCCATCAAAAGTTTTTATTTCTCCTTCCCTAATTGCGAATGGAGAAACGGTAGTTTTAATATTTTCATCATCTACCATTTTCTAATACCTCCTTTAAACAATCAATAACTTGATTTTCTTTTTATCTTTTATTATTTTTTTGACAAAGACATTAACTCTTTGACCATAATAATAACCATCTTTATATTCAGCTAAACCAACTAAATTTGGTTTAATTTCAATAAAAATACCATTTTTATATTTATCAGTTTCTCTAACAATCCCTTTTAAAACTTGTTTTTCTTCAATACCTTCAAGATTTTCTTCCCAAGTTCCTAAAAGCTCTTTATATGATAAAACTATCTTATTATTTTCTTTATCAATATCTTTTATTAGTACTTCAATTTTTTGTCCAACAGCAAATCTATCTTCAGGTGATTTTATTCTTGAAACAGATATATCTTCTATATGTAAAAGTCCAACAACTCCTGAACCAATTTCAACAAAAACACCATATCTTCTCATGTTTCTTACAATTCCTTTAACAACGGTTCCGAACTTGTAAATTTTGAACCATCCAATTCAAAGCTTCTTCATTAGCTTTTTTACGAGAAAGAATTGCAACATTATCATTCGGAATTTCTTTAACTTTGAACTGTACAAATGAATTTAATTTATTTCTACAAACACTTGCCTTTGTTAATCCTAGTTCATCACAACTTGTTAAATCAACTTCTTTTCTAGGAATAATCCCTGTTAAATTTTTTCCTAATTTTATATATAAATTACAATCAGAATCGCATTCATCAACATATCCTTGAATTGTTTTTCCTGTTTCATAAGCTTCTTTTATAGTTCCTAATTCATATATTTCCCTTTTATCATTCCAGCCTTCTGGAATAAAATTAAAACATCCCATCTTTTTTCTCCTTCGTATGAAATATTTTTAAGTACAAATTATTATATCAATATTTAATTTATTTGTAAATCACTTTTATTTTTTATTTTTTTAAACTTTCAACTTCTTTCTTAGTTAAATATCTCCAATTTCCTATTTCAATATTTTTAACTTCAATATCTCCTATTTTACTTCTATGAAGAGCTAAAACTTTCTTTCCTATAGCCTCACACATTTTTCTAACTTGCCTATTTTTTCCTTCATGAATCGTAATTGAAATTCTAGAAATATTTTTCTCTGTATCTGTTTTTAATATTTTTACTATACTTGGTCTTGTCTTATAAACTTTATCAATAATTACTCCATTTTCTAATTGCTTAGTTTCATTACTAGTTATAATTCCATTTAAAGTGACTGTATAAGTTTTAGTAATTTCATGCTTAGGATGAGTAACTTTATAAACAAAGTCTCCATCATCTGTTAAAATAAGTGCACCAGATGTATACATATCCAATCTCCCGTACAGGTACAATTCTTCTATTTACTTTTACTAAGTCTAACACAGTTTTACGATTAAATTGATCCTTAACTGTTGTAACATATCCAATAGGTTTATTAAGTAAAATATAAATATATTCTTTATTTCTACTTTTTATTACTTTACCGATTAAATTCTACTATGTCTTTTGTACTATCTATTTTTATTCCCAATTCGTTTATAACTTTTCCATTTACTTTTATTTTTCCTTGTAATATTAGTTCTTCAGACTTTCTTCTAGATGCTATTCCATTATCTGCTAAAAATTTTTGTAACCTACACTCCATTTTCCTTGACTACTAACCTTCTTTATCTAATTTTTCTAAAACATCTTTAAAATACTTTGGAAGCTCTGCTTCTAATTTTAAAACTTCTCCAGTTCTAGGATGTTTAAATTCTAATTTATAACTATGAAGCATTTGACCTTTAACGCCAAAAGGATTTTTTCCATTTGAATAAACAGAATCACCAACAAGAGGAAAACCAATTTGAGATAAATGAACTCTTATTTGATGAGTTCTTCCAGTTTCTATATTTACCTCTAAAAAAGTATAATTTTCATATTTTTTTATAACTTTAAAATGAGTAATAGCTTCTTTTCCATTTTTATCCACTGCCATTTTTATTCTATTTTTTTCATCTCTTGCAATAGGCATATCAATTGTTGCTTCTTTTTCTTTTATTCTTCCCCTAACTAAAGCTAGATAAATTTTTTTAATTTCATGATTTTTGATTTGTTTAGCTAAGTTAAGATGAGCCATATCATTTTTAGCAATAATTAAAAGTCCAGATGTGTCTTTATCAATTCTATGTACTATTCCAGGTCTTAATTCTCCTCCAATTCCTGAAAGAGAACCTTTACAATGTGCTAAAATAGCATTTACCAAAGTTCCATCTGGATTTCCATTTCCTGGATGAACAACCAAACCTTTTTGCTTATTTACAACAACAATATCATCATCTTCATAAACAATATCTAATGGAATATCCTCAGGTTTTAAATGAGATTCTTTTGGTTCCTCAATAATTATTTTAATACTATCATTTTCTTCTACTTTATATGATACTTTTACTTTTTTATCATTTACCAAAATATCTCCATTCTCAATCATTTTCTGACTATTTGCTCTAGAAATATTTTTTAACTTCAAACTTATATATTTATCAATCCTTATCCCTTTTTCATCTATAGAAACATTTATATTTTCCATCAATATCTCCTACTTATCCCATTTACTTTTTGTTTTATCTTTACTAAATAATATTTTAATTAAAAAAATCGGCAAAACTCTCATTCTAACAATTCTTTTAGGCTCCCTACATAATCTCCAGAACCATTCCATTCCTATTTTTTGTATCCATTTGGGTGCACGAGGAATTCTTCCTGCTTCATAATCAAAAGTTCCACCTTGACCTGTTGCTACATCTACTTTTAATTCTTTCTTATGTTTTGCAATCCATTTTTCTTGAATTGGAGCTCCGAAGAGCTACAAACAAAACATTTGGCTGTAATTCATTTATTTGCTTTATTACCTCTTCTTCAGAATCCTTTTCAAAAAAACCTTCATGATAACCGTACAATTTTACAATCTGGAAAATCTTTTAAAACATTCTCTTTAGCTTTTTTAGCAATTCCTTCTTTCCCACCTAAAAAATAAAAAGTTAATCCTTCTTTTGTTCCATATTCTATAGCTTTTCTAAAATATAATTGTCCAGGAATTCTTTCTTTAAATGGCTTTTTTTGAAGTTTTCCACCAATTATTACCCCTATACTATCAGGAGTTGCTAAGCTAGCACTTTTTAATATATCAAAAAACTCTTTATCTTTTTGAGCCATCATTATAAATTCTGTATTTGGTGCTACTATTATTTTACATGATTTATTGCTAGATTTTACTAATTCTACAGTTCTTTGACCTGCTTCATCTGCTGTAATGTTATCTAAATCTACTCCAAATATTGTAATTAAATCCCTTTGCAAATTGCTCCTCCTATTTTGAAATTTCTCTTATATTTCTTATTAAATCTATTACAAATAAAATCCAACCTATTACAATAATACTATCCGCAATATTAAAAACTGGAAAATCTCCAATTTTTATAAAATCAAAAACTGCACCTCTAAATATCCTATCAATAACATTTGAAATTCCGCCTGCAATCATCATCGATATAAAAATTGTAGTTTTATAGTTTAAATTCTTTTTTTGCGTAACTAAAAATCTTATTATAATAGCTAAAACTAAAAATGTTAGCATAATATTTGATAAATTTTGTTTATTTAATCCAAAAGCAATTCCTTCATTTTCTACTTTTGAAATAGCTAGAACATTTTGAATTAAAATCTTTTCATCTGGTAAAAATTTAATTACTAAAATTTTACTAATTTGATCAATCAAAATTAATAAAATTATTGTTATTAACAAAACTTTTAAAAGTTTTTTATTTTCCATTATATCTCCATTAATAAATATAAATTTTTTAAAATTAAGCATTTAATCTTTTATAAATTGCAAAACTTCCATCATCATATAATAGCTCATAATTAGAATCATTATGTAAATTATTATTTACACTTGAACTACAATATAACATAACATATCTTACATCATATTTTTCAAAAATATTTTCATAATCTGAATTTAATCCTGGAACATCTAGTGCATCTGAAAATATATCATTCTGACTTCCAAATTCAGGTGTATATAAATCACATCTTGAATCTATAAATACAGGTATATCTTTAAATAATAAATAACTTCCATAATTATATTCATTATATAAATGCAAATCTTCTTTTGAAATATTATTTTCATTCATATACGAAATTAGCCACTCTGAAGCTTCTACCGGATAACTTGTTTTGCTTACATATTCATCATTTTCTTTTGGATAATAAATATCCTGTCCAATATATGTAACTATCCCTATAATAACAATTATACCAATCATACTTGTTGACAATTTTTTTATAAGTTCACAAAGATTTTTATCTTTTTTCTCAATAAAACCAGAAATTATTTTTGCTAAAATTGGCATTCCCATTATTACAACAAGTGAAACTTGTCTCCTTGCATTAAATGATAGGAAAATTGTTCCAGCTAGCATAAATAAATCACTTAATCTTACCTTTACATCAAATAAAACTAAAGATATTATAGTAACTATTAACATTACAGCATATGGCGTATTATCAGCTAAAGTAAGAGGCAAATGTTCATTTATAGAATCAGTAGTATTGCCTTGATAAATTTTATAAGTGTATGTAAAAGCACCTGTTCCCATAGGATTTATAAATCCTATTAAAATTGTTAAAATTAAAAAAATTATCAAAGTAATAATGGCTTTATTTTTTCTTACTATTACTTTATAAGGATTTTTTCTATGCTTTTCTCTCTTTATTTTTTTTGATTCCTCATTTTTTAAACTTTTATCAATTAAATTATCTAACTTTTCTTTTTTCTCTTTAGATGTAATAAATTTTTTAAAGATTTTAACTCCTAATCTAAATAATTTTTCATCTAAGTTTAAATCAACTAACCAAATAAATAAATATTCAGCAATATAAGGTGCAGCAAAAACAAATATCATTGGAAAAACTGCACAATGAAGTTGAACTATTAAAAATGCAATCACTAGAATTCCAAATCCATAACGTTTTTTATTTGTTTCTAATAATTTTTCAATAAAATAAATTTCCCATATAAACAAAATAAATGTAACTAGCTGAGCTCTAGCTGCTATATATGGTTTCATAATGTACAGTCCACAAATTGCTGCTAAAAATGATATTACTTTATTATCCTTAGTCATTTTTAAACATAATTTATACATTGATAATCCTAAAATAGCAGTAAGAATCATTGTCATAATATAAATTCCAACTTGCCAAAAGTTTCCGCAAGCTGCGTATAGAAAATATATCAAAACATCAAAAAGCCAATGTGGCCAAGTATAACTTAAATCGTGCCATGAAAAAGGATCTTCAGTTTGACCAAAAATTCCATTTTGAACAAGATATTCTCCGACATTTTATATTATAATATGTATCATTTTGCATTGTTTTAGGTGCAACTGCAATTGCCATAATTAAAATACTGCAAATCGCAATTAGATTAAATATTATATTTCTAGTTTTATCTGAAATTTTATTTTTTTCAAATCTATCCTTATTATTAAAAGCTTTTTCTTTTGTTTTCCTACTTGACAATTCCTCTTCCATAAATATTCCTTTTTAATTTTTAAAATTTTCTAAAACAAAAAATTTCCACTACGGAAACTTAAAGTTCATGAATTATTATATACTTTATTATACAATTTGTAAAGAAGATTTTAGGTTATTTAAAATAGAAAAATAAAGCTTTAGTAAATCAAAACTAAAGCTTTATTTTCTATTTATTTTTACTACACACAAATTTTTCTAAAAATAATTATTTTTAATTAAACTATTTCTGCTTGAACTTCTTCTTTTTCTGTATTTTCTTCATTTACTATTTCCATACTTGCTATTGAAACTTCATAGGCTGTTCTTGTTTCTACTCTACCATCTTCATATTTTTTCTCATAATTTCTTGATTGAACTCTTCCTACTATCTTAACTTCTGTTCCAACATCAATATTTTGACAAAATCTTGCATTTCTTCCCCATGCAATACAAGGTATGTAGTCAGATTTATTATATGCTCTGTTTACAGCTAATAATATATCTGCAATTTCTCTTCCAAAAGGTGTTTGTCTATAAATAGGTTTTTTACAAATATATCCAACTAATGTAACCTCATTTGTAATTTCATTTTTCTCAATTTCATCTTCTTTTACTTCTACTATTTCTTTTGCAAAAACAGTTAAGATTAATCTATTTCTTTCATTTTCATAATTATTGTAAGATCTAAATTGTCCCTCAACTTTAATATAATTTCCAATTCCTAAATTAATACCAGTAATTAATCTTTCTGAAATTGTAATTGGAATTATATCTGCATTTGAACTTAAACGAAGTACTTCTAAATCAATCTTAAAAAATTTTTCTCCATAAATTTCATGGCTATACTTTTGTTCGCTTACAATTTTTCCAACCAAAACTAAATGGTTATTTTCTGAATAATTTGTATTCAATTTAATTCCTCCTTAAATTTATCTACTGTATCCTATTTAAAGTGCCTTATCTCGTTCATTTTTCGTATGAAACAACTTTATTATAGCACCTTTTTCATAATTTGTCTACATAAAATTGGATATTTTTTCATTTTTTTGCAAAAAAATGTTTTTTTACTATTAATATTACCATTTATTTTTGGGTTTTTTATTGTTTTCTACTTTTTGATAATCAATTTGTCAACTATAAAAATATTATGTTACTCTTTTATTAACTTCTTAAATAAATTTCCCTTTTCTTCAAAATTTTTAAATTCATTATAACTAGAAGCTGCAGGCGATAATAAACATATTTCACCTTTTTTAGTAACTTTTTTAGCAACACACACAGCCTTTTTTAAGTTTTCTACTTTAATTGCATTTTTATTATTTTTTAAACCTTCATATATAATATTACCTGTCTCTGGCATGCAAATTATATTTTCAACACTAGAATTAAGTAAAAAATCTATTAATTCTTTTTGACTAACACCTCTATCCATTCCACCACAAATAAGTGTATTTACATTTTGCAAGGCTTCTATGCAATCAATAGTAGCTATTGGAATAGTTGCTATTGAATTATCATAATAAATTATATCATCAAAATTTCCTACATATTCCATTCTATGTTCTAGTGGTTTAGAATTTTTTATTGTTTCTATAGTTTTTTTAATATCTAATCCTAAAATTACTGCTATTCCTAATATGAACATCATATTATTTAGCATATGTTTTCCTTTTACTTTTAGATTTTCCCTTGAGTCCATCAAAAACATATCATTAAAATATATTCCGATTATTTTTTAAATATACTTTATTTTTTATATTAATACCATTTGGATTTAAAAATACGCCTATATCTTTTTCTTTATATTTAAAATTATATGATTTCATGATTTCATTTTCAGCATTATAAATAAAAATATCACTTGAATTTTGAAATCTTGCAATATTAAACTTTGATTTTATATAAGTCTCTATACTAGAATGATCTAAATGTTCTGGATAAATATCTAATAAAACTGCAATATCTGGTGATCTTTTTGCAAATTCTAAAGTATGTGACGAAACTTCTATTACAACATATGAATCTTCTGAAATTTCATCTATTACATCTAAAACTGGAGTTCCTATATTCCCCACTAAAAAAGCTTTCTTACCTTGATCTTTTAGAGCATTATATAAGAAAGTACTAGTTGTACTTTTTCCTTTGGTACCTGTAATTCCTATTTTTTTAGCTTTTGAAAAATTAAGCAAAAGCTCATAATCTGTAATTATTTTATCTTTATATTTTGATATATCTTCATCCTTTAATATTACACCTGGAGCTTTTATAATTAAATCATACTCTTCAATATTTTCTAAATATTTATCTCCTAATTTTAAATTAACATTATTTAAATCTGTTATATCTATATTTTCATTTTTATCTGCAATTGTTAATTTTTTATTTGGAAAATGTTTTCTTAAAAACTTAAAAGTTGATTTTCCTTGTTTTCCATAGCCTAAAATAACAATATTTTTGTCCTTTAAAAATTCAATTAAAGACATTTTATAAGTTCTCCTTTAAAATTTCCTTAAATTTTTCTGGTAAATTATTATTTTCATTAAAACTTTTAAGAATATTATTATCTGTTTTTTCTAAATTATAATGTTCTTTATAATATTTTAGTAAAAATGGAAGATTTTCATTTTTTCTATTTTCAATATTTTTATTTATACAAAATCTAACCTCACTATATGTTCCTACACATTCAAATGGTTTAATTTCTCCAAAGCCTGCAAGTTCTATGAATGTTTTTAAAAGTTTTTCATCTTCATATAAGTTTTTACCAAATATTGATTTTAATTCTTCCTCACTTAAAAAACTACTTAAAATTATATAAACAAATAAACATTTTGGGCAATTACCACACCAAACCCAAGGTTCCTGTTTACTTCCCACATTGCAACTTTTAAATACTTTATGATATTTTTTAAATCTTGAAAATAGCATTGCAATTTGAAGCTCACTAATTGGTCTTAAAAAACTAAAATATTCAATCTGGCATTTTAAGTATCTTTTTGCATATTCTCTAAAATCATTTTCAAACTCAAAAGTTTTAGAATATTGATGATTAATATTTTCTCCTTCTACATTACTTTCATTTGCACTATTTTCATTAGAAAGAGCTATATATTTTTTTCCTAACATATAAGAAATACTATAGCTTAAAAAGGCAATCATAGCTGAAAATGGAGTATGCCCATTTAAAAAACCTCTTTCATTTAAGCTAAGTAATGTTTTATCTATTTTTCTTGTTACTTCAACTATTTTTTCTCTTGGAAATCCTGAAGCCTCAGCACACTTTATTGAAACTTCATTTATACCAACTCTAAATAAATCAATATTATTAAACTTATTCTTTAAAAGTTCTGTTGTTACGCATGAGTCCTTTCCTCCACCAATTGGAATTAGTATTCCCATTAGCTTACTATTATCCTCTTCTAATTCTATTTTTTCTCCTAAACTATAAAAATTAACAAAATCTTCTTCTTGCGCTTTTATATTATTTTTATATCTAAATTCACCTAAACCTAAGAAAAATAATTTTTTAAACCATGCTTCTTGATAATTATCTATTTTTCCACATTTAATATAATAATTTTTTGAACAAGTTGCTTTAAAATAACTAATTGACTCTACTAACCCTAAATTAAAAACTATATTTTTTAAAATTTTAGACTTTAAATTTTTCCATTTAAAGTCTTTTTTTAAAATCTCTATTTCATGATTAAAATTTTCTAAACCTTCTATTTCAAAGCTAAACTTAAAAGTTATTTTATTATCTGATTCTATTATTTTATAATCTTTATAAATAAAATTTGGATATTCTTCAAACATAAAAATCTCCTCTCAGGACTTATTTTAAAATATAACTATATCCATTTCATTTGTTTCTTCATTTTCACCATAATCATAAATTATATATACATATCCATCATCTGTTAAAAAATAATCTTCTGCATTTTCTAGTTTATATATTTCACTTTTAGGATCTTCTCTAACTGTTTCTGTACCAAACTCATTTGCTATAGCTTGAGAATTATCATAAGATGTTTTAATAGTCTCATCAATAGCTTCTTGGACTATTTCCTTATTGGTTCCCTTAAGATCAATTAAATTATCTAATGAAACTTCTGAATGTGAAGATATATCATAACAATATGTTTTTATTCTTACTGCTTCAGAATTATTACCATATTTTGAATTTTCTTTTATCACTATTGAAACAATATTTTCATTAATATAAGCAACATAAGAAACATTATAAATTGTATATTCAGAATCTGACCTCATAATTCTATTTGCAGTATCATTAAATTCTGATTTTATTTCTGCATTAATCTTTTTAGCATTATCGTCATTAACATTTAAAATTGGTAAATTTAAATCTACATTATAATAAGCTTCATCTTCATTTTCAATAGTATATCCAGTATAAACAACAGATTGTGATGTTTCAATTTTATCAACTCTAACACTTTCGCTATTTATATGTAATTCATTTGTAAATATATTTAAAAAATTAGATTTAAGTTCTGCAAATTCTTCTGAAGTTTTAGTTTTTCCAACATGAATCCCCAACATAAATGGATCAGATTCAGAATATTGATAAAAATATTGACTATAAATTCCTAATCCAATTGAAATAATGCAAATTAAAATTACTAAAACTAAAAAAACTATTCTTTTTTTTCCTGTTAAGCTTTCTACAAAACTATTTATCTTTTCCATTACAAACCTCTTTTAACTTTTCTTAAAAACACAATTATTATATCATCTAACTTTTAACAATTCAAGTAGTTAATATTAAAAGGGACTACAAGATTAATAAATCTTTTTAGCCCCATCTTTTTTATTTATAGATTTTTATTGACAAATCTAAATCTATGTAAATTTTTAAAAATTTTGAATTTTGTTCTATGTTTGAAACCTGATTTATGTTAAAATTAAATAAAAAATCATTATCACCACTTAAATTACAAACATCTTCTTCAAATTTAAAATTTAAATTAATAATACTTGAATTTAAATTCATAAATCCTTCAATATTTAATTTAACATCTTGTCCGAATAAATTCTTTAATACTTGAAATTAACAAATCATTATACATAATTTATCCCCCTTGTAAAATTTATTATTACATTCAGGTTAAGCTAATTTCAATATTATATTTATTAGAATATTTTAAATCTTATACATTCATAGTATAATTAGTTGTATATGATTTATTTGTAAAATCAATTTTTACTTTTATTACTTCTTTTCCTGTAGTGTAATCAGTTGAAACTTTAAATTCTTGCACATCTTCGCACAAACAAATTTTATTAAAATATAATAAATTATTATCTTTATCAAAAGTATATACATTTCCATTTGAAAAAGTTAATGTATACATATTACTTGAATCGTCAAAGTTAACAAATGAATTTCCTTGTTCTTCTGACTCCTTAACTAAATACATATTAAGTTTATTGTATTCAGCTGAACTATAAACTTCACTATTTAACAATGATGTATTATTATAAAAAAATACAGTTACAGCTCCAATTATTCCTGTAATAACTAAAAAACAACCTATGTAAATTACTAAGCTAACCATTGTTATTGCTTTTTGAGACTTATAATTCATAATTAAAAACTCTCTTTCTTAAGAATATGTATATATTATATATTAAAATAAAATTTTTTCAACATTTTTTAATAAAAAATAAGAAAAAATGCACTTCAAAAATATTATTCTTTATAACATTTTTTAGTGCATTTTATAGTTAATTTACTATTGTAATATATTTTATAAATTATTGTAATTCAACAACTGCCCCAGCTTCAACAAATTTAGCTTTGATTTCTTCAGCTTCGTCTTTAGCTACGTTTTCTTTTACAGTTTTAGGAGCTCCATCAACTAAATCTTTAGCTTCTTTTAATCCTAATCCTGTAACTTCTCTAGCTACTTTAATAACTGCTAATTTGTTTCCACCAACTTCTTTTAATACAACATTAAATTCTGATTTTTCATCAGCTGCTGCTCCAGCTCCTGCTCCTGCTGCAGGTGCTGCAACTGCCGCTGCAGTTACTCCATATTTTTCCTCAATTCCTTTTACTAATTCTGATAATTCAACTACTGTTAAGCTATCAATTTCTTCTAACATTTTATCTGTTTTTTCACTCATTTTAAATTCCTCCCATAAATTTTAATTTTTAATTTGCAAGCTATTTACTTGCTTTTTTAATTTAACATTTTTATTATTGTTCTGATTCTTTTTTTACTCTTACTGCATCTAATGTAGCTGCAAGTTTTGAAACATTTGCCAATAAACATCCAGCAAGTTTTGCAATAAGTTCTTCTCTTGATGGAAGTTTAGCAAGTGTTACAAGTTCATCTACTGATGTTACTTTTCCTTCTAGAATGCCACCTTTAATTTTATAAAAATCATTTTTTGAAGAATATTTATATATAGCTTTTAATGTTGGTAAATATTCTTCATTAGCTATAATTACGGCTGTTGGTCCTTCTAAAATTCCGTCCAAATCAGTAATACCATTTTTATTTAATGCTCTTTTTGTAATATTATTTTTAATAACTGTATATTCTGCATTTACTTCTCTTAAACTTTTTCTCAAAAGTGTTACATCAGAAACATTAATTCCTCTGTAATCAGTTAAAAGAACAATTGCAGCGTCTTTCATTTTTTCAGCCAAAGCATTTACCTGTTCTTCTTTTGCCTTAATATTTTTTTCGCTTGCCAATTATTTCACCTCCTAAAATATTTTTATTTATTTAAAAAAATTAAAAACTCTTCTCATTCCAAAAACGGCAGAATTTAAGAAGAGTTTCATATCTCTTATTTTAAATTCCTCGGTAGGATTTATATATACCTACTGTCTTTGGAAAAATATTTATTATATTTATGCTTTTTGATTAATCTTTAAGCTTGGTCCCATAGTTGTTACGTGCTTCGCACTTAACACAACTATTCAGTACTTTAATTTATACAATTCTATATATGAGTACGAGTGAATTTTACTTCGTAAAATTCCCACGTAAAGTTTTTATGCTTTTTGATTAATCTTTAAGCTTGGTCCCATAGTTGTTGTTATTGCAACACTCTTAATATATTGACCTTTAGCTGCTGCTGGTCTAGCCTTAATAATAGCATCTATAATTACTTGATAATTTTCTAATAATTTCTCAGTTCCAAATGAAACTTTACCAAATCCTAAGTGGATAATATTTGTTTTATCAAGTCTATATTCAACTTTACCAGATTTGATCTCTGAGATTGCTTTTTTTACGTCCATAGTTACTGTTCCAGATTTTGGGTTTGGCATTAAACCTTTTGGTCCTAAAACTTTACCTAATCTACCAATAACGCCCATCATATCTGGTGTTGCAACTATAACATCATAGTCAAACCAGTTTTCCTTTTCAATTTTTGGAACTAATTCTTCTGCTCCAACAAAATCTGCTCCAGCTTCTTCAGCTTCCTTCGCCTTATCTCCTTTAGCAAAAACTAAAACTCTTTGAGTTTTACCAGTACCATTTGGAAGTACAACTGTACCTCTTACTTGTTGATCAGCATGTTTTGAATCAACACCTAATCTAACATGTAATTCAACTGTTTCATCAAATTTTGTTTTTGGCATTTTTTCGATAACTTCTAAAGCATCTTTTACTTCATACAATTTTGTAGCATCTACTAATTTTGCAGATTCTACATATCTTTTTCCTCTTTTCATTTCTTTCCTCCTTTGGTTTTAGCGAGCTTTAAACTCTCCCAATTTTATTTTTTATTCTTCAACAACAACGCCCATAGAACGTGCTGTTCCAGCAACCATACTCATTGCAGCTTCTACTGAAGCAGCGTTTAAATCTTCCATTTTTTGTTCAGCAATTGCTCTAACTTGTTCTTTACTTATTTTTGCAACTTTTTCTTTATTTGGTTTTCCTGAACCTTTACTTAAATTAATTGCTTTTTTAATAAGTACAGCAACTGGTGGAACTTTTGTAACAAATGAGAAAGATTTATCTTTATAAACAGAAATAACAACTGGGATTATCATTCCAGGTTGATTAGCTGTTTTATCGTTAAATTCTTTAACAAATTGCATAATATTAACACCGCTTGAACCTAAAGCTGGACCAACTGGTGGAGCTGGTGAAGCCTTACCTGCTTCTATTTGTAATTTAATTACATTTACAACTTCCTTCTCAGCCATTTTTGCAATACTCCTTTCATATTTAAAGAAAAATTTATTTTATATTTAATTTAATTTTTGTACTTGTGAAAATTCTAATTCAACTGGAGTCTCTCTTCCAAACATTGAAACTAAAACTTTTACTTTTTGTTTTTGTTTATTAATTTCTTGTACAACCCCAACAAATCCTTCTAAAGGACCATTTAATACTTGTACACTATCATTAACATCATAATCAACTGTTACAGGAACTTCGTCAAAACCCATATTTCTTATTTCTTGATCAGTAAGTGGTATAGGATCTGTACCAGAACCAACAAAACCTGTAACTCCTCTTGTATTTCTAACAATATACCAAGATTGCTCTGTTACTATCATTTTTATTAAAACATAACCAGGAAAAACTTTTTTTAAATTAGCTTTTCTTTTACCATCTTTAATTTCAACTTGTTCCTCCATCGGAACTACAATATTAAAAAAGTAATCCTCAAGCTCTCTATTTTTTATAGTTTTTTCTAAGTCAGTTTTTACTTTATTTTCATATCCAGAGTATGTATGAACTACATACCATTTTGGCTCTTGCTTATTCTCATCTTGAGACATTTTTTAGCCCCCTTTATTTTTTATCTACTTAATTTTCAACAGTTGATTCTTCTGCTGTATTAGTTGTATTAGCTGTATTAGTAGTATTTGATTCTTCAACTGTATTACTTGAATTATCTAATACCTCTTCAGTAGCTTCATTATTTGTAGTATTTTCTTCTACAGTTTGACTTGCAGAATATGCACTTCTTAATTTTTCAATTCCATAAGTATTGAAGAAATCAAAAGCTATATCTAGAATTAGTACAATTATTGATACAACTATTACAATAACTATAACAGCTGCTGTACTATTTGCAAGTTCTTTGGGTGTTGGCCAAACTACTTTTTTAAGCTCTGCTTTGAAATCTTTAAATCCACTCTTTTTGTTCTTTTTTGCATCTTTAGAAGATACTTTTTTATCTTGAACCTTTTTAGAGTCAACCTTTTCTTCTTTTATATTACTTTTAGCAACTTTCTTTTCTTTATTATTCTCCAAATTCTTTGCCATCTATCTAAATCCTCCACTACTTTGTTTCTTTATGAGTAGTACGTTTTTTGCAGAATTTACAGTATTTAACTATTTCTAATCTATCTGTATTATTTCTTTTATTTTTTGATGTCATATAATTTCTATTTTTGCACTCTGTGCACTCTAAAGTAATACTTTCTCTTGGTCCTTTTGACGCCATTTTATACACCTCCGTTTATTTTATGAAGCTTTTTATTTTAGTTTTATTATTACGATGTGATTTTAAAAACACGTATCTATACAATACATGCTTAAATACTTTACCACAAAATGGATAATATGTCAAGGCTTTGACGGAATTTTTTATGGCTTTTTAACCAATTTTTTCAAATTTGATTTTTAAAGAACTTTACAGTATAATATAAATGTAAAAAATATGAAAAGAGGTATTTATTTTATGGGAATTTTGGATAAATTATTTAATCGTTCTAAGAATGATGTAAAATTAAAAACTCGGAGAAGAAAATTATTTTGATAAAAGTTCATTAGCTGCAGAAATAGTAGATTTAGTTGGATATATAAAAAAAATAAATAGTTTTGATTCTAGTATATGGAACTTATCAAACGTTTCTACATACGATTTAATGAGAAAAAATACAGATGAATTAAAACATTTAAAAGAAAGTTTAACCAATAGACTAGAAATATTAACAAAACAAAGCAGTAGAAGAAATCCTACCCAAGAAGCTCTTGAAGAAGCCAAATGGACAGGTAAAAAACCTAAAAATCTATCAGAACATGAATTTGATAGACTTCAAAGAGATGAATCTAGATAATTTAAAATTAAAATCCTCTAGAAAAAAACTAGAGGATTTTAATTTTATTTTTTCTTTTGTACAGAGTATCCAAATTTTCCTTTTTTCTCTCCTAAAGCATAGTATCCGCCATTAGCATAAGCTATTAAATTACATTTTGATATATCAAATTCACCATTTTCATCTATATATTTTTCATCTGGATCAATAGATAAAACTTCTGCTATAAACATTGAATGGCTTCCTAATTCTTTTATATCAACTACTTTACATTCAATTGAAACAGGACTTTCTTTAATTAATGGGCATTTAACAAAATTTGCTTTTTCTTTTGATAAATTCATTTCCTTAAATTTATCAAAATCTCTACCACTTTTTACACCACACCAATCTGTAGCATAAGTTAATTCTTCTGTTGTTAAATTTATAACAAACTCTTTTGTATTTTTTATAATATCATATGAATATCTTTCTGGTCTTACGGAAATATACACCATTGGCGGTTTAGAATTAATAATTCCAGTCCAAGCAACTGTCATTATGTTTGAATTTTCCATTGTACCACAAGTAATTAAAGCCGCAGGTATTGGATATTCAAAAGCTCCTGCTTTCCATTTAATTTTTGACATAATTTTTATCTCCCTTCACTATTATTTGGAATTTGTGGATTTTTACTAATTTTAGATAGCATTTTTACTTTATTATTCATAATTTTATAAAATTCATTTAAATTATTACATGGCTCTGATAAACCATAAAATCTTCCTCCATATTTTTGCATATATGATAAAGCTCTTACTTCTACATGATCTCCAATTATTTCTATAGGCTCTTTAAATTTCAATTTTCTTTTTCCATTTTTGTTTTCTACACTTCCTATAAATCCAAAATTATTATTCATAGCATTTTCTAGTACGCAATCTGAAAAAACAATATTTTTCCAAAAGTACATATCATTTTTTATATCTTCATTAATATACATGATACCATTATATATTTGTGTTTTACCATTAATTTTCTTTTTAATAATAGATAAGATATCATATTTTGGTGAAAGTTGACCTTCAAACTTTTTAGGAGACGTATTTGAGCCATTTCTAGGAATATTAGGAGATCCAAACATAAAATATCCTATTTTATATGCTTTAATTTTCTCTCCATTAAAATCTACTCCATCTAAAATCTTAATTGGTTCATCAAATCCTCTTACAGCACATACATAATAAGGTAATCCTTTTTTATCATTTTTATTTCCCAAAAACTCATATTTACTTAAATTTGCATTTTTATAATCAATATTTTGTTTTACATTAATTGTTTCATTTAAAAATTTTGCAACATCATAATAATTTTTAAATGAAGATGATAAATCACTTGATACTCTTTTATACTGTATTTGTTCTTGAGACATGTCTTCTTCTCTTGATCCATTAAATCTTAAATGTGCACTATTTAAATCTACAATATGATATATTAATATAGAAATATCATCAGTTCCATGAATTATTCCAGTAATTCTATCTAAATCTTTATACCATTTTTCTCTATGAGTCCTTATATCTTTTATTTCTCTAGAAATTTTTGAAATTTGTTGTTCACATCTGTCTAACTCATTACCTTCTAGTCCTTCTTTTAATAAATTTAACTGTTCTAATTTAGATTGCAAATCTTTATAAACTGTTTTATTTTCTTCATATAAATCTTCTTTTACCTGTATTACTAACTTATTAGCAACTCTTCTTAAGTAATCCGCATCAAAGCTATCAATTCCAATTAGACTTAAAGGATTTGTAAATCCATATTTTTTTAATTTATCCAAAGTATTTCTCCTTTTATAATATTCATTAGTTCTATTATAATACCAAATTTTAAAATATTATATATTATAAATAAACAAAATTCAATGATTTTTTAAAAGTAAAACAAAAATAAAAGCATAAATTAAAATATTTTTCTTTAAATATTACTAATTTATACTTTTAATTATTAATTAAAATAAAAAAACTGGCGACTTCCTATCTTCCCAGCAGGGTAACCCGCAAGTATTTTCAGCACTAAAGAGCTTGACTTCTGTGTTCGGTATGGGAACAGGTATTTCCTCTTTGTCATTATCACCAGAAATTTATTGTGTATTATTAAAAAACACACTGAAAAATACATAGATGAATAATTTCGAAAACCTTTCCCCTTTTTTAACTAGACTTTATCTAGCTATAATACTTGTGGTTAAGCCCTCGATTTATTAGTACTGGTCAGCTACACATATTACTACGCTTCCACCTCCAGCCTATCTACCAGTTAGTCTTCCTGGAATCTTACTCGATTAACTCGATGGGAAATCTTATCTTAAGGGGGGCTTCACACTTAGATGCTTTCAGCGTTTATCCCTTCCATACTTAGCTACTCAGCCATGCCGTTGGTACGACAACTGATACACCATCGGTATGTCCATCCTGGTCCTCTCGTACTAAGGACAGCTCCCTTCAAATTTCCTACGCCTGCGATAGATAAGGACCGAACTGTCTCACGACGTTCTGAACCCAGCTCGCGTACCGCTTTAATGGGCGAACAGCCCAACCCTTGGAACGTACTTCCGCTCCAGGATGCGATGAGCCGACATCGAGGTGCCAAACCTCCCCGTCGATGTGAACTCTTGGGAGAGATTAGCCTGTTATCCCCAGGGTAACTTTTGTCCGTTGAGCGATGGCATTCCCATTTACTACCACCGGATCACTAAGCCCTACTTTCGTATCTGCTCGACATGTCTGTCTTTCAGTTAAGCTTCCTTCTGCCTTTACACTCTTTCGCGCGATTTCTGTCCGCGCTGAGGAAACCTTTGGGCGCCTCCGTTACTCTTTTGGAGGCGACCGCCCCAGTCAAACTGCCCACCTGACATTGTCCACTAGCCAGCTTCATGACTACATGTTAGAATTCCAGTAAATTAAGGGTAGTATCCCAACATCGACTCCTACAAGGCTGACGCCCTGTACTCTCAGTCTCCTACCTATCCTGTACATAATCTACCGAAACCCAGTATCAAGCTACAGTAAAGCTCCATGGGGTCTTTCTGTCTTATCGCAGGTAACTAGCATCTTCACTAGTACTACAATTTCGCCGGGTACATTGTTGAGACAGCTCTCAAATCATTACGCCTTTCGTGCGGGTCAGAACTTACCTGACAAGGAATTTCGCTACCTTAGGACCGTTATAGTTACGGCCGCCGTTCACTGGGGCTTCAATTCAGGGCTTCGGATTTCTCCTAACTCTTCCTCTTAACCTTCCAGCACTGGGCAGGCGTCAGCTCCTATACTTCATCTTTCGATTTTGCAGAAACCTGTGTTTTTGTTAAACAGTTGCTTGAGACTCTTCTCTGCGGCCTACTTTTACATAGGCACCCCTTCTCCCGAAGTTACGGGGTCATTTTGCCGAGTTCCTTAACAATGCTTCTCCCGTTCGTCTTAGGATCCTCTCCTCATCTACCTGTGTCGGTTTGCGGTACGGGTATTTTTATACAATATCCGTAAGCTTTTCTCGCCACATCTATCTTGATAATTCGTTACTTTCTATTTTCACTATATCTTTCGATACGAGTTTTTCCTCTTCCTCGCTTACCTTCCTTCTGTGTGTCACTTACGTCTTTTAAGTATATCTATAGTGCAGGAATTTTTACCTGCTGTCCATCGACTACGCCTTTCGGCCTCGCCTTAGGTCCCGACTTACCCTGGGCGGACGAACCTTCCCCAGGAAACCTTAGACTTTCGACGGCAAGGATTCTCACCTTGCTCTCGCTACTTATTCCGGCATTCTCTCTTCTATCTCGTCCAGCTGTCCTTTCGGTCAACCTTCGTCCTACTATAGAATGCTCCTCTACCACTTAAACAATTAATATATTAATTATCCAAATCCACAATTTCGGTGTATAGTTTAGCCCCGGTAATTTTCCGCGCAACTTCACTCGACCAGTGAGCTATTACGCACTCTTTGAATGAATGGCTGCTTCTAAGCCAACATCCTGGTTGTTTACGCAAAATCACATCGTTTCCCACTTAACTATCCCTTTGGGACCTTAATTGATGGTCTGGGCTCTTTCCCTTTTGACCACGGAACTTAGCTCCCGCAGTCTGACTCCTGAGTTTCCTCTATATGGTATTCGGAGTTTGATAGAGTTCAGTAACTTGTTTTAAGCCCCTAGCTCCTTCAGTGCTCTACCCCCATATATTATTCTCTCAAGGCTAGCCCTAAAGCTATTTCGAGGAGAACCAGCTATCTCTGAGTTCGATTGGAATTTCTCCGCTATCCACAGTTCATCCGGTGCCTTTTTAACGACAATCAGTTCGGACCTCCACTAGATTTTACTCTAGCTTCATCCTGACCATGGATAGGTCACTCAGTTTCGGGTCTATTATATATGACTTAATTCCGCCCTTTTCAGACTCGATTTCTCTTCGGCTCCGTATCTTCTTAATACTTAACCTTGCCATATACAATAACTCGCCGGACCGTTCTACAAAAAGTACGACATCGCGCCTTAAATCGCTCTGTCTGCTTGTAAACATAGGGTTTCAGATTCTCTTTCACTCCCCTCCCGGGGTCCTTTTCACCTTTCCCTCACGGTACTGCTCCACTATCGGTCACCAAGTAGTATTTAGCCTTACGGGATGGTCCCCGCTCTTTCATACAAGATTCCACGTGTCTTGTACTACTCTGGATACTGCCTTGTTAACTCATCTTTCACATACTAGACTTTCACTATCTATGGTTTACTTTTCCAAGTACTTCTGCTAGACTCGTTAAATCAATTTTGCAGTCCAAACCCCAACTTGAAAGTTAAAAATTAAACTCCTCTTTCTCTAGCTTAATATCAAGTAAAAGTTTTTCATACTTTTTCATGATTTCTTTGAAAGTTATTTAATTCTTAACTTTCAAGTTGGTTTAGGCTCCTCCTCTTTCGCTCGCCACTACTCAAGGAATCGATTTTTCTTTCTTTTCCTGCAGGTATTAAGATGTTTCAGTTCCCTGCGTTCCCTCCTTACATACTACTTTACTCATATGCAGGTAATTAGATTCTTTTCTCTAATTGAGTTTCCTCATTCGGATATCCATGGATCTCTAGATATTTGCTCCTCCCCATGGCTTTTCGCAGCTTATCACGTCCTTCTTCGGCTCTTGGTGCCTAGGCATTCACCCTACGCTCTTAGTAGCTTAACCTAAATTCTTCGTCTAAACTTCGCATTGCGTTGTCAGCCTTCATAAAAAACGCGGTTACATACCATCGTATGCGCCCTTGCCTTTTTTATTTCGGCTTCCTAGCACTACTCGCTTATACTGTGAATTAAATAGGTACGGTTTTCTTTTCGGTTTCATTGTCATACTTCATTTCTTTCAAAATTTTGTATGCTAGTTTTACCTTTTATTCATCTATATATTTTTCAATGTGCTTTTTTATTTAACTTTTTACCATATTTTGGTAAAAATGGTGGAGGTAAGGAGAGTCGAACTCCTGACCTCCTGCTTGCAAGGCAGGCGCTCTAGCCAAACTGAGCTATACCCCCAGAATAGTTAAATAATTTTTAAATTTTTAATGTACTAATTAAAGTACATTGAAAAATAAACAATAAAACAATATCAATCTTGATTAATTCTTTCTTCTTCTTTCTCCTTAGAAAGGAGGTGATCCAGCCGCACCTTCTGATACGGCTACCTTGTTACGACTTCACCCCAATCATTGACTCTACCTTCGACTGCTGCCTCCTTTCGGTTAGCTCACAGGCTTCGGGTATTTCCAACTCTCATGGTGTGACGGGCGGTGTGTACAAGGCCCGGGAACGTATTCACGGCAGTATGCTGACCTGCCATTACTAGCAATTCCGGCTTCATAAAGGCGAATTTCAGCCTTCAATCCGAACTGAGACCGCTTTTTTAAGTTTCGCTCTACATCACTGTCTCGCTTCTCTCTGTAACGGCCATTGTAGTACGTGTGTAGCCCAGGACATAAAGGGCATGATGATTTGACGTCGTCCCCACCTTCCTCCGTTTTATCAACGGCAGTCTCTCTAGAGTTCCCACCTTTACGTGCTGGCAACTAGAAATAAGGGTTGCGCTCGTTGCGGGACTTAACCCAACATCTCACGACACGAGCTGACGACAACCATGCACCACCTGTAAACAGACTCCGAAGAGCTAATCAATCTCTTGATTATTCCTGTTTATGTCAAGCCCTGGTAAGGTTCTTCGCGTTGCTTCGAATTAAACCACATACTCCACTGCTTGTGCGGGCCCCCGTCAATTCCTTTGAGTTTCAACCTTGCGGCCGTACTCCCCAGGTGGGATACTTATTGCGTTTGCGCCGGCACAGAGTTTTTTCACCCTACACCTAGTATCCATCGTTTACGGTGTGGACTACCAGGGTATCTAATCCTGTTTGCTCCCCACACTTTCGTGCCTCAACGTCAGTTTCTGTCCAGAAAGTCGCCTTCGCCACTGGTGTTCCTCCTAATATCTACGCATTTCACCGCTACACTAGGAATTCCACTTTCCTCTCCAGTACTCAAGAATACCAGTTTTAGTTGCAATTCCCAAGTTAAGCCTGGGGATTTCACAACTAACTTAACATCCCGTCTACGCACCCTTTACACCCAATAATTCCGGATAACGCTTGCCCTCTATGTATTACCGCGGCTGCTGGCACATAGTTAGCCAGGGCTTCCTCCTTAGGTACCGTCCTTTCTCTTCCCTAATGACAATAGTTTACATTCCGAAAAACTTCTTCCTATACGCGGCGTCACTGCGTCAGAGTTCCCTCCATTGCGCAATATTCCCGACTGCTGCCTCCCGTAGGAGTCTGGGCCGTATCTCAGTCCCAATGTGGCCGTTCAACCTCTCAGTCCGGCTACTGATCGTCGACTTGGTAGGCCGTTACCCTACCAACTATCTAATCAGACGCAAGCCCATCTATAAGCGGATTGCTCCTTTTCTCACTATGCCATGCAGCATCGTGAGCTTATGCGGTATTAGCACTGATTTCTCAATGTTATTCCCCTCTTATAGGCAGGTCGCTTACGTGTTACTCACCAGTCCGCCACTAACCGTTCTCAAACGTTAAGTATGAGCCTAAGTCCGTTCGACTTGCATGTCTTATGTGCGCCGCCAGCGTTTATCCTGAGCCAGGATCAAACTCTCAAATTTTTATCTCTCATAAATCTTTCGATTTATTTAATTTTAATTTAATTGTTTTTAGCTCTTTGAATTCTTTTTCAAACTCACTTTTTTGTATGTTTTACATACTTTTAGGTTTTCTTAGAATTATCTCAAAGGATATTGTATTATTGTTTACTTTTCAATGTACTTTACTTTTAATTCTTTGCTTTTTTCAAGCTCTAAATTTTTTTGTTGTTCCGTTTCGTTCGGAACGAGTTTTATTATACCACCCTCATTTTACTTTGTCAACGATTTTTTTGAATTTTTTCAAAGTTTTTTTCGTTTTTTTTCTAAAATCCTTTTATCGCTAATTTTCGTAAGTTTTTAGGGCTATATAATGTTTTAGCACAGCCGATTTTTTTCAAAATCAACTGTGCTATAGTTTACCACTTTCTTTTTTAAAAGTCAACACTTTTTTTACATTTTTTTATTTTTTTCGTCAAAAATTATTATGTGTTTTTTAAAAGCTCCTATATTATAGTTTTATTATAGATTTTTATGTCAAAATTTAATCTTTATAAAGTATAATTCTAAATCCCCAATAAGAATCTGACATAGTTTCTAATTGCCCAATATGACTATTAGCAACTTTATTTATATTTGCACTTCCTCCACGTATTACATGGTATGTTAAATCTTCATCATTTACTGTATTTGATGTGTTATTAGTTGTTTCATCTGTATTTTCTTCTTCTGAAACAGTATTTACATTATTTTCATTTAAAACATTTTCTTGATAATAAACTTCTGTAGTCCATTCTCTTAAATTACCTGCCATATCACAAATAGAATTTACTTCATCTGTTGATGTTTCTCCTGTTTTTAAAATTGTTCCTGAATAATTTCCATAACTTGTATTACTTGAATAATTTTTTTCTGTTTCATTTATCCAATCTAATGTTGTATCCCATGCATAACTATTAACTAATGCAGTTTTTACTCCAACATATCCATAAACATTTGCAGCTTCAGTTGCAATATCATAACACTCACTATAATTAATATTAGACCAAGGCATTACATCAGCTACAGAGCCTACAGTATCAGTATTATTATATTTTGCTTGGCTAGCTTCATATCTTGCAATATAGAATCCATAATATTTTGCAACACTATTATATAATCCACTTGCAGTACTATCTATTTCTTCATAACTTGAATCATTTTCAGTATTTCTTTTTAATCTACCACTTTCAACAGGAACCCAAACAAACTGATTTCCACTTTCATCTTCAATAACAAAACCAGTTTCTATATCAGTATCACTTACATGTGTAAAGCCATCTGGAATATAAGGATTATCTGCAGATACTTCATCTAGATCTTCAATAGTAATTGTTTTTGAAGCAACCACTCCATTGTTCGTTGTAACTGTAAATTCATATTCTCCTGGTTCTTCAGTTTCAAATTCTGCAGTATCTGAATTTACTATTTTACCATCTGGTAAAGTAATTGACAAAATAGTATCATCTCCACTTATAGTGGCTTTAACATATATAGTAGTTTTGCCTTTTTTGGTTTCAGATGATAATTCAATTTCAGGATTAATTAATTCAGATTGCGCATTCCCGATTTTTAGATTCGCTATTACTATTTCCTTCATTTAAAATTAAAACTATCGCCATAATAATTAATATTAAAACTAATAAACTTATAATCACAATAAAATATTTTTTATTCATATGTAAATTCTCCTATAAAAATAATCTCTTTAATAAATATACATTAAGTAAAAAAAAATAGCAAGCTTTTTGCTTACTATTTTTTTATTAATATACACTAACTTGTTTTTTATCTTTACCTTTTCTTTCAAATTTAACTTTTCCATCAGATAAAGCAAATAATGTATCATCACTTCCGATTCCAACATTGTTACCTGGATATACCTTTGTTCCTCTTTGTCTTATAATAATATTTCCAGCTTTTACTTCTTGACCGTCAGATTTTTTAACACCAAGTCTTTTTGACTCACTGTCTCTACCGTTCTTAACACTACCTTGACCTTTTTTATGTGCCATCTAGAACTCAACTCCTTTCGAATATTTTCTTTTTATATTCTCTTAAAATTATTTACTATTTAACTTCTGCTTTTTCTGATTTTGCTGCAGATGTTTTAATTGATGTAATTTCTACTTTAGTATATTCTTGTCTATGTCCTCTAGTTTTTCTTTCATTCTTTTTAGCTTTATATTTGTAAACAAGAATTTTTTTGCCTTTTCCGTGAGAAACTACTTTTCCTTCTACTTTAACACCCTTTACATATGGATTACCAACTTGTACTTTTCCATCATTAGAAACTAATATTACTTTATCAAAAGTAACTTTTTTTCCTTCTTCCTCTTCTAATTTTTCAAAAAATACAACTTCTTTTTCTTCTACTTTGTATTGTCTACCACATGCTTCAATAATTGCGTACATTAAAAATGCACCTCCCTTTTTTGTAATACTCGCTAAACCGTTTCATTGGTAGTCTTAACATTTTAAAAAAGACATTTATAACCAAGCTTAAGCAGTTTACAGTTGTCAATTTTAACACAGAAAAAGCGGTTTGTCAACCGCTTTTCATTAAAAATCTCGTTCTTTTTGTTTATTTTCTTTTCCTTTACTACTATGTTCTTCTTTTTTCTTTTCTGATTCATTTTGCATTCTTGCAATTTCAGCTTCTTTTTCTTTTCTTTTTCTATCTTGTTCCTTTTTCTTTTCTTCTTTTTTCTTTATAGCTTCTAATTCTTCTTCTGCTGAATCATAAAGCTCATTATCTTTTATTTTTTTAACTGCATCTATTTGTTTTTTATCAATAGTATTTCCTAATTTATCAGAAGCTTCTCTTGCAGTTATAAGCAAAGTTCCATTAGCTTTTGATATTATTCCATTTTTTATTGCATTTTGTAACTCTGGTTTAAAATCATTTGGCTCTTTTTCTGAACCATCTTTTCCAATTAGTAAATCTTTTGCATCTTTCGCCAAATTTCCCAAATCTATCACCTCTACTTCATATTTATGTCATGTAGTCTTTTAATCTTTTACTTCTACTTGGATGTCTTAATTTTCTTAATGCTTTAGCTTCAATTTGTCTAATTCTTTCTCTTGTAACTTGAAATACTTTTCCAACCTCTTCTAATGTTCTTGCTTTACCATCTTCTAATCCAAATCTTAATTTTAAAACTTTTGCCTCTCTCGGAGTTAAAGTTCCCATGACTTCTTCTAATTGTTCTTTAAGTAAAGTATAAGCTGCTGAATCATGTGGAGCAGGTGATTCATCATCTGGTATAAAATCTCCTAAATGACTATCATCTTCTTCACCTATAGGAGTTTCTAAAGAAACTGGGTCTTGAGCTATTTTCTGAATTTCCATAACTTTTTCAACTGAAATCTCCATTTCTTTTGCTATTTCTTCTGGAGTTGGTTCACGCCCTAAAATTTGAAGTAAATGTCTTGATGTTCTAATTAATTTATTTATCGTTTCTACCATATGAACTGGAATTCTAATTGTTCTTGCTTGATCTGCAATAGCTCTAGTAATAGCTTGTCTTATCCACCATGTAGCATAAGTACTAAATTTATAACCCTTTTTATAATCAAATTTTTCTACAGCTTTTATTAAGCCCATATTTCCTTCTTGGATTAAATCTAGAAAAAGCATTCCTCTACCAACATATTTTTTAGCAATACTTACAACCAATCTTAAGTTAGACTCAGCTAATTTTTGTTTAGCATCTTCATCTCCATCTAATACTTTTTTAGCAAGCTCTAATTCCTCATCAAATGTTAAAAGTGGAATTCTACCTATTTCTCTTAAATACATTCTAACTGGGTCGTCTACATTTACTCCATCTAGACTAACAGTTTCCATGTCCTCTAACTTAATTTCTTCAACATTTTCTAAATCTTCTATATCAGGTTCTAATAAATCATCATCATCTTTTAAAATATTTACACCAAATTCCTCAAAAGCTTCAAATACTTTGTCTATCTCTTCAGCATCAACATCCCCTAACTCAGCTGCTAATTCACCATAAGTAATATTTCCTTTTTCTTTTGCATTTTTTAAAATATTCATAACTTTATTTTTATGAGGATTTTCTGATTTTACTTCTTCCTTTTTTTCTTCTTCTTTTTGATTACTACTATCTTCTTTCTTAGATTTTGTAGTTTTCTTTACTGGTTTTGTTTCATTTTTCTCTTCACTTTGATTTTTTACAACAATTTTTTTATCAATATCTTCTTTTATTTTAGCTTTTGCAGTAGTTTCTTTGATTTCTTTTTCTTCTACTTTCTCTTTTTTCATTTTAAAAAAATTACCCCCTACCTTATTTTAGCTAACTTTGTAATTATCTCATTTAATTCATTTTCTAACTTAGAAGTTTCTTCTTTACTAATATTTTCAATTTTTATTTCTTTTAAAATTTCCTGTTTTCTAGAAATTAACTTATTTTTTTCATAATTATTAATAATTTCCTCTACAAATTTGTCGACAGAACTTATTTCATATTCTGAAAACATAATTTCACTTAAAACAGATTGAAAATCTTCATCTTCTAAATTTGAAAGTTCTTTATAAATGCTATTATTCCCATTATTTGCAATTTCTAATATTTTATTATAAATTTTTTTATATTTTTCGACCTTAAAATCTTCTGCTAAAATTTTAGAAACAATTTTATCCCCTATTTCATCATATTTTTCAATCAAAAAATACAATATCATTTTTTCTCTTTCTATTTCAGCCTTATTTATTACAGGCTCTTTTGGAGCCATATTCCCTTTTGTTATAGTTGATTTTTCTAAAATTTTATTACTTTGACTAGAATTTTTATAAATTAATTTGTTGATTTCAGCATAGATAGCTTCTTTTGAAATATCATTTGCTTCTGAAATTTTATTAATATAAATTTCTCGTTCAATTTTACTATCAATTTCAGATATTAATTTTGAAACTTCTTTTAAAAATTTAATTTTTTCACTTGCAATATCTATATTATATTTGTTTCTTAATCTTTTTACCTTAAACTCAATTATTGATATCGCATTTTCAACAAGTAAATTAAATCTTCCACTTCCATACTTTATAATATATTCATCTGGATCTTTAGCGCCTTCCATTTGAAGGACTTTTCCTTCTACTCCAAGTTTTTCTAAAATTTCTAAACCTCTTGAAATAGCATTTTGACCAGCTTCATCTGAATCATAACTAAAAACTACCTTATCACTATATCTTCTAATTAATTTTCCCTGTTCTTCTGTAAGGGCTGTACCTAGTGATGCAACAGCATTTGTTACTCCTCTTTGATGAAGAGATATAACATCCATGTATCCTTCTACTAAAATCAAAGTTTTTGATTCAGATTTTTTTGCCAAATTTAAAGCAAACAAATTATTTTTTTTATAAAAAATTGGACTTTCATTTGAATTTAAATATTTTGCAGATTTTTGATTATCATCTAATCTTCTTCCACCAAAAGCTATTGCTTTTCCAGATACATCCATTATAGGAAACATAAGTCGTTTTCTAAACTTATCAATATAATTTCCAGAATCTGTTTTATAGCAAAGCTCTGTAGCCTCAATTTCTTTATTAGTATATCCTTTTGAAATTAAAAATTTATATAATTCATCTCTTTCTCCAGAATATCCTATTTTAAAAGCCTTTAAAGTTTTATTATCTAGCTTTCTTTGTTTTACATAGTCTTGAGCAATTTTGGCTAAAGGCTTGTATAATCTTTCATGAAAAAAAAGAGTTGCATCATTATGTATATCATATAATCTCTTTTTAAATTTTTCTTGAGGACTATCTAGATAATTTAAACTTGGAAGTTTTATATTAGCTCTTTCTGCTAAAAACTCTACACTTTCTTTAAAACTCAAATTTTCTATTTTACTTATAAAAGTAAAAACATCTCCGTCCAGCATGACAGCCAAAACAATAAAAAAACTGACCATCAGGTTTTACTGAAAATGAAGGTGATTTTTCAGAATGAAATGGACAAAGTCCAAAAAAAAGCCTACCACTTCTTTTTAAAGATACATATTTTGACACAACATCAACTATATCATTGGCATTCCTTATTTCTTCTTTTATATTATTATTATATTCATTCAATATAAAACCCAACCTTCCACATATATATTATTCGACAGATATTACGTAAATCCCTTTTAAAATTACTATTTTTTTACAAATATGTTACAATTTTGTCATAAGGACTTTAAATCTTAGCACAAAAAACAGATGAGCTAATCCCACCTGTTTCTTTTGTTAAGTTTTGTATTTAATTTTTAAGCTTGTGAAACAAATTTTTTCATAATATTACTTGGATTATCTATATCAGAAATTTCATCTGTTCCAGAGCTTATATGTAAAGCATAAGACTCATCAATTGTTTTATCAACTAATTCTTCTATTTCATTTTTATCTTTTTCTTCTGCTAAAACTAATTCACTAACAAGAATTTGTCTAGCATTTAAAAGCATTTTCTTTTCTCCAGTTGATAAGCCTTTATCTTTTTGTTTAAAAGTTAAATTTCTAACAATATCTGCAACTTCATATATATTTCCAGTTTTCATTCTTTCCATATTATCTCTGTATCTTTTGTTCCAATTCATAGACATTTCTGTACTGTCTTTTTCTAAAATTCCAAAAACTTTATCAGCTGAGCTTTTATCAATAATACTTCTTACACCAATTTCTTCAGCTTTAGCAGTTGGAACCATAACTTTTACTTCACCTGGCATTTTAATAGTATAATATGATTGTTTTTCATCTAATATAGCTCTTTCATCAATTGATACTATAACTCCTGCTCCATGTAATGGATGCACTACCTTATCTCCTACGTTAAACATTTACAGTCACTCCTTCCAAGTAATTAAAAATTACTACAAAAAGATTATACTACAAAAACTGGAAAAAGTCAACGTAAAAATTCCAGATTATGCCAGGAAACCGCTGACATGTCTGGAATTTAAGATTTTTATTTTTTGTCTGTAGAGCCAAATCCACCTTTTCTTGTTCCTTCAGCATTATCCCCATCAACCTTTAAATATTTCATAAAAATTGCCTGTCCTATAGCATCACCTTTTTTTATCTCAACATCACTATCAAAAAAATTATAAAAAGCAAACATAAAATGTCCATCATTATCTTCATTTTCATAATAATCACTATCTATAATTCCAACACTATTTGCCATAACTAATCCTCTTTTTCCTGGATTAGAACTTCTATTACATAGCATAAAAAATTCATCTGGTTCGCAATATGCTTTTAATCCTGTTTTTACTAAAGTTGGCTTTTGACCTGGTTTAAAAGCAGGGATTATAGTATCCTCAGCAGCTTCTATATCATATCCTGCAGAATTTCCTGTTTTTCTAACTGGTAAGTTAATTCCCTTATTTTCAAATCCTTTTGCAATTTCAAATCCTCTTTTCTTTTCCATTTTACTTTCCTTTCCTTAATATATTATATATTTATAATTAAAGCGAATATAACGCCAAATTATCTTTTTAACAATTTTTTTAATTTTTCAAATATTTTCTGATACCATTTTTTAGGTATTTGAGGTAACTCTGTTTCAATTTTTATATTACTCTTTTTATCAAAGATTTTATCTGGATTATACTTTTCTTTTGATATATTTTCAAATTCTAAGTCATTTTCTTTCATCTGTTTTATAATATCTAATTTTTCGTTTTCATCACAAAAATACCTTAAATATATTATACTTAAAATTGTTTTTGCTTCTTCTGATAAATTTTGTTCTTCTAATGGCTTTGTTATATCATATTTAAAATCATATGACAAGTCCATATTTTTTATCATCATATTAATAAACTCTACTGAAATTTTTTTTGTATATTTTTCATCCATATTTTCAAGTACTTCATTTACTTCTCTTAACGCTCTTTCATACATAATTTTCTCCTATTTAATATTTATTTCATTTTGATTATTAATTTCTTTATCATCTTTATTACTTATAAGTCCATCCGTAATTTTTGAAAAAATGCCGAATCTTCTTTTCTTAGCAAAATCTTTAATTTCTGCTGGATTAACATTATAAATATAATTTCCTTGAAATTCTTTTACATTTCCTATTCGCATAGACTCATCTATAAAAGTTCCTGTCACTATATTTAAAACATTTTCATCTGACATTAATCTTATTTGTTCTACTTCTTTTTGACTTGTAAAACCAGAATAATCATCATATAAAATACTTTTTATCATATTCTCTCTAAAATAATCTTTTCCATTTGTTTCTATTATTTTAGTTAAAATATTAGGAGAATTAAAATACGGTAAATTTGCATAACTATCTAAAAAAATTCCAAGTAAATCTTCTATATTTCTTTTAGAATCTCCTCCAAAATATTTTTTAAATTCTTCTCTTCCATTAGAAGTAAATAATCTATCCATTATTTTTCCAGTTCTTTTATATTCCGATATAAGTCTTACAAATCTTTCTTGCATACTGTTTGGATATTTCTTATTTGTTTGAAATACTGCGTTACTTAATGCTATTTTCTTTTCTGGAATAATTCTTCTTCGATTTAATAAGCTATTTACCATATCTTGAGCAAATAAATTAAATAATCTTTTTCTACCTATCATGCATAAATAAAGTCTTGAATCTTCCGAACTTATTCCATCATATTCATCATTCATTATTATTTTTTGAATAGCAAAAATCAATTGTTCTTTTCCATATTTTAAAAAAGTTGGCTGAAGAAAACTTTGTACTTTCTTTTCAGTATCTGTAGCTAATTCTTTAAAACTCCCATCTGGATAAAAACTATTATTAATATATAATTCTGCAATTAATCTTGATAAAAATTCTTTATCACTTAAAGTTCTAAAATTATTTTTAAATACTTCTCTTGCACCATTTTGTCTTGTAAAATTTCTATAAAATGAATCCATTTTGCTTTCATCTGTATCAATAAAAGAAAGTAAATATTCTTTAGACTCAACACCATATTTATCTTTTTGACTATTCAAAACAAATTTCAAAGCTTGCATTTTTTGCATACCTTCAGGAGTATGTATGTCCTTCCAATTTTTTAAATTACTACTTTCAAATCTAGTAAATGAGAATTTTAACCCTGGGTATATAGCATTAAAAATTCTACTATTATCCCAATTTCTTAAATCATTATAATCATCATGCATAACTTTTTGTTTAAAATCATATGCTTCATTTACTAAACTAAATGTTAAAGCTTCATCATGAATAATCCCAACTCTTACACAAAAATCAAAATCATTTCTCTTAACAGCTGCAACTAAACCTGGAACTAACCCCAAATATTTTCCAGTTTTATCTTTTCCTATTTCATTAAAAACCTCTATAGCTCTTTTAATATATCTTGCATTACTTGATAGCTCAAATCTACTTTTTAAAGTCATATAATCATCTTTAAAATTATAACCATAAATTTCTATTTCATGTCTTAAAGTATCTTCTATCTTTTTTTGATCATATTTATATTTTATAGCCATATTTTTATCAAAGTCTAAAGGAGTATTTATTATTCTATTAGCAAGTGCTTCTTGGCATATATCAACTAAATTTATTATTACTTGAGAGCCTCTTTTCTTTTTTTCGTCATTTGTCATTTTTATAAATTCTTTTTGATTTTCATCCGGATAATGCATAGAATGTAAATACTCTAATTGATATTCTATTTTATCTATTAATTCTCTTGTCTTTTCTATATTTCCAATATTTTTATCTAATGCTTTTACTAATTTTTCTCTTTCTCTCATTCCATATTTTAAAACTTCTTGCTCTGTAACTCCAAATGTAGAAGCTATAAGAGGAACAGCAAAAATTTCATTTGAATACCCATCACCTGACAAAATTTCATTATTATCAAATTGATATAAAAATCTATCATTAGCTATTTTAGCAGCAGTTCCTTGAGTACATATTTCATAAATTGCATGATTTCTATTACCCAATTCATTACTCCATCCACCTGCTCTATTATATAAAAATCCCCTATTATCAGTTATATTTTGCATTCCATGTAACACTTCATGTGAAAAAGTTTCAAAAAATTTTGTACAGTATGTATGTGGAGAATATGTATTCATAATTTTTTGCCAATAGCTTGTTTTAAATTCTATTCTATGCTCTCCAGGATATGTAACACCCATAACATTTTCTAAGCCATCACAATCTCCCCAAGACATATAATAAATTGAGTTTTTAAAATTATTTATATCTTCTAATAATTCTTCAGGGCTTAAATCTAATACATAAACTTCTCTTAAGAAAACTTCTTCTAACAAAGTAGCAAAAGGCTCTCCAAACTTATTAGTGTTTAGAGCGCCTCTTATATAATTTCTTAACTTTGGATTTTTTAAATTAATTTCTGACATAGAATCTCCTAATATCTTTTGTATTTATGCTTCTTTTTGTTTTTTAGAATTAAATCCAATTATCTTTTTAAAAATATTTTTCTTGTTTGTATTACCATTTAGTTTTTTCTCATCTCTTAATCTTCTTTTTCTTTCATTTAAATCTGGTTGTTTAAAATAAAAATCAAAGATTGATTCTTCATCTTGTTCATCTGTTTCTTCGCTACTTTCGTCTTCCAATTCATCAAGCATAGCAATTTTTTCAAACAATCCATTAGAATCTGCAGATTCATTAAAATCTTCCTCTTCAACTTCAACCGTTTCTTTAAGCTTACTATCTAAATCTTCTTTAGCTTCTATTTTTTCTTCCTTTTTATCGCTTTTGCCATTTATTACTTTCTGTAAAGTTTCTTTTGAAGATTTTAATATTTTATAATTTGGATTTTTAATAAATTCATTATCATTATCACTTGACAAAATATTTTCAACCTTTGCTTCAAGACTATTTTTAGAATCTTCTACAATTTCTTGGTTTTCTAAAACATCTTCTTTAACTTCTATTTTTTCTAATTTTGGTTCCTCTACTACTATTTCTTCTTTTGGAAAAATTTCGTTTAAGTCTCTTCCATAAATTTCTTTAACATCTTTTTCAAAAACATCCTGCAAATTAGAAATTCCTTCTATTCTCCAATAATTTAAATTTACAACCGCAATTGCATTTGCCTTAATTTTATTATTTTCTTCATTAATATCTTTTGATTCATTTTCAATATCTGTTAAATAATATTTATTGTATTTTTCTTTATATAATCTTTTACTTGATCTACTTAAAGCTTCTTTTAATAAAATATCATACATATTATTAATATGTAACATATCTAATTCAAAATTTCTACAAGCTTCTAACATCAATTTTCTATGCATTTTCTTATCATATATAGCAGCAAGCCTTTCATTATCTAAAAATCCAACTATATACTCTTTTTCCGCATTTAAAAAATGTACTTTGCAGTTACTATCATTTATAAACTTTTTATGTTTATCTAACTTTATATCATCTTCTTGTATTTCTTCTAAAAGTTTAGAAGTTTTTTCATAGCCATTTAAATATATTTCTATTTCTTTTTTGTAAATATCAAAAGAAACTTGAACAGAATTAGAAATTATATCTGGATCAAATGGATTTCTTTCATTTATTCCATTTTCAGTTAAAATATTATTTAATTCTTTTTTCTTATCTTTATTATCATCTTGAATAAAATCTTTTGCAATATTTATATCTTCTTCAGATATATTTTCATAAATTATTTTTGTTTTTTCTAATATCTTCTCATAATTTTCTTTTGCTTTTTTATTTTTTTCTTGACATGTAAATAAATTATCTTTTTTTATTTTATAATCTTCTAATTGAACCATAAAATCTTTATCTAAAGATTGAAGATCTAACATATTTTTTTCTACATCTTTTTCTATTTTTTCTAAACATCTTTTTATTTCTTCTGTTTTTTCTTCAATATTTTCAAAAACTATGTATCTACTATATTCAAGTTTGGCACTTCTATTATATAATTTTTCTCCATTTTTTTGAATTTTCTTTATTTCATCAGTCACTTTTTCAAATTCACTTGTAGCAATTCTTTCAGCTTCAGTTGCATTTTTATATTTCTCGAATTTTTCAATCAGAGTGCAATAATTCTTATAGTTTTCTTTTAAATTACTTTTCTCTTTATATTTGAATAATTCATAAAAATATCTTTCTAAAACTATTGCATTCCTTTCATACATATTAAAGACCTCCAAACTTGCTTCTTTTTTAAATAATATAGGAGCAATAAACCTAATGCTCCTTATATTTTTTATTATTATATACATAAATTGTTTAAAAGTCTATATTTTTTTAAGAAATATTTTTTTATTATAAACTAATTTTTTTTCATCAATTTCAAATTCATATCCATTTAAAAAAGGATTTTGATTAATATAAAAATTATTAACTCTTATTTGAGACATAAATTTATATATTATATCAGTATTTTTAGATAAAAGTACAAAACAATCTGAAACTTCATATTTATTTATAAATTCAATTGTTTCTTTAAAAGAAGTATTATCAAAATAATTAACAGTAATATCTTTTTCTCTTGTATATTTGTCAAGATCTAAAAGTAATTCCTTAAATTCTTTGCTTTCAACATAAACATCAATATAATTATATCCACTAAAAATTACTGGTATATTTAATTTTCTTTTTATTTTTAAAAATTCTCTTTTATCTCCTACAAAAATCATTAAATCAAATAAAGATTGATTTTGAACAATTTTATCATTATCATTAAATTCTACTAAAGCTATTTTTTCAATATAATTTAATTTTTTGCAAGCATTATTTAGGCTTTGAATTATAATAGAATTTATACCATAATATTTTTGAGAAAAAAATACTATATTATTATGTGATTTAAGAGCCATTAAAGCTAATTTTAAAGTAATATACGGATTTCCATTATAAGAAACAGCAATATTTCCATAACCATCTATAATATTTTCTGTTGTAAATTTTAAATAATATTTATCATTTTTTATATATTTATCAATCAAATTAATAAGTTCTATATAATTAGTATTTACTGGGTGTTTCTTTTTATCTATTAATATTGCTTTCTCAAAATTTGTTTTTTTAAATTCATTTTTAAATTCAACTAAAATATTTTTTACAACTTCTTGTTTAAATCTGTAATTATTTATATTAGTTAACTCTTTCATTTTATTTTGTAAATTATCCATATTACTCTAAAACCCTTTCTTCTATATCTTTAGCATATTATCTTTCTTCTAAACCTTTTTCAATTCTATAAATTCTTCTCATTTCTGCACACAAATCAGTAACTTCTTTTTTATAAGAACAATCTTCTGTATATTTTTCTTCAAATTCTGGTGATAATTTGCAAGCAGCACTACTTAAATTTCTTGCAAAATATTCTGTATGCATTATAACTTCAACTTGATTAAGAGTTTTTAAATAGGCTTTATCTTTCATTCTGTCTTCTATAACAACATCTTTTGAATTTTCTTGACCTCTTGAATTTAGAAAATATGCAGCTTGATAAAATGGCATTATAAAAACTGCATTTTCTTTTTGGAATTTTGAAAAAATAACTAATCCATTATCTTTACTTCCAAAAATTTTATATCCATTTAATGAAGTTGGTCTTCCTGCATTATTATAACTTTCAATTGATGCATATTCATCTACACTTTCATTAATATTATCTAAACCTAAAATTTTAGAAATTAATTCTTTTTCTTTCTTATATTTTTCATTCTCATCTTTTTTAGGCTTATATCCTTTTAAAGAACTATCTTTTTGTCTTGGAACTCTTTCTTTTGCTTTTCTATCTGTAACTAATTTGAAAGTTTTTCCTTTTAAATCATCGAAAAATTTATCTTTATCCATTGTTTTCTTTAATTCTTTTAATTGATTTTCAGTTATTATTCCATTTTCTTTTAAATTTGTCACACAACTATAATCAATAATTTTTCTTTCAAACATTTCTTTAATTTTAGAAAAATCCGTATTTTCATCAATTACAGTTTCAAAATTAAATTCTTCATTTGAAAACTCTATTGCATCTTCTAAAATATTTATATCTAAAGTTCCAGTAATATATAAAGATGCAACATCATAAAGTGGCATTTTTCCATCCATAACAGCCTCTAAAATATTTTCATTACGTTCTTCTATATTTTCTAATACAGAAATTATATCTTTATCTAAGTCACCTTGTAAATAAAAATCAAATATTTCTTTTTCAGAAAAATATTTTCTTACTGTATCAGCATCAACAACTTTATACCTATATAAATTCAAAATATTTGTATCTGATATTTCACCACTTAAATATAATTCTTCAATATACCCTTGATTTATGTTTTCTTTTAAAATTTCTGGTGAGCATAGGCCAATTCTATATGCTTTGACAAGTAATTTTTGAGCAGTTTCATCTTTATCATCTATTTCTTCATTTGTCATAATTCTAAATTTTGTTTTTTCAATAACTGTTCTAGATTTTCTATTAAATAGTTCATCATCATTTAATGCCATTTTATATTTTTTAACAAATTCAGAATCAATATTATCATTTAAAAGCATATTTGTTAGTCTGTCACTAGAATAAAAAGCTAGAACTTCTTCATCATCAAATAAATTTTCTTCTGGCTCTCCACTTAATCTTAAAATTTTATTTTTACTAACAACGTCAATTACATCTTTACTATCTACATATCCATACATAGCCAATTTATAAAATCTAGAACCACTAACTGTAACTCCATATTCATTCAAAATATCCTGTGAAGTAATCCTTAATTTTGAAGGATATTTTTCCATATTGTCTAATGCAGAAATTAACATCTCATATTTTACAGAAAATATATCTTTTTTTGTTACATCTGAACTACTTAAATATTCATAAGGTATTTGGTTCCATTCAGCCATATTAATTAAATATTCAGGTGAAATGTATTGAGTATAATTTTTTATTTTACTATTACTTACTTTATGCTTAAAATTTTTTAATTCTACTAATTTTCGTACGCTTAATTCTGCTAATGCCTGTTTAGTCGTTTCAGAAAATTCACCATTTTCATCTTTGAATTCTTGTAATTCTAGAGGTCTTGGAAGGTCTGTATAGTATTCTAAATCAACTAAATCTTTTAAATTTAATATCTGATATGGTTTAATATAACTTATAAGTCTTTTTCTTCTTTCTGGATCTATATCTATTAATGTATTTCTTAATTGAATTCTAAATAAATTTGTAGTTACAGGATTATAATTTTTTCCACCTTTTGTAAATTTATCTTCTAATCTTTGTCTATATTCATCATAACCATTTATTCCCAAATCTTTTAAAGTCGGATCAAGCCATATACAAATTGTTTCGGCTTGTTCACTTGAAAATGAATTAAGATTAAATACAGGATATATAGTTTCTTTATAAACTTTATCAAAAGTAACTTGAAATGCCGCTTTAAATTGTTTGGCATTAATAATATTATCTGTACCATTAACAACCATATGAAACTTATTACCTTTAACATAAATTTTTCCAACATAAATTGCATTTAAAAAAATTTCATTCCAAATCTCATTTAAAGTCTCTACTCCAGTTAATATTCTTTCTTTCATTTAATTAATATTCTCCCCTTTTATAAAACTCATTTTATTATAAACTACATTATGTAAATTGTCAAACAAAAAGCCTTTAAAAGGCTTTTTTGCCTATTTATTTTTTTTGAAAAATTTTGTCATTTTTTAATTGTTTTTTTTGCATATATATGCTAGAATATTTAATCGGAATAAATCAAATACTAAAAATATTATTTATATTGCTTTTTAAAAAAGTTGCAAACGCAACTTGTAAATTAAAAGTATTATCTATAATATATGTTTATAGTTTATACGCAATAAAAAAGGAGGATAATAACTATGCAATTTGACGAATGGAAAGATTTTAAAAAAGGCAGATGGCAAAATCATATTGATGTTAGAGATTTTATTCAAAAAAATTATACACCATATGAAGGAGATGACTCTTTTTTAGTAGATCCAACTGAAAAAACAAAAAAATTATGGAATGAAGTTTTAGATCTTTATAAAAAAGAAAGAGAAAATGGTGGAGTTTTAGATATATCATGTGACAGAGCATCAACTATTACTAGTCATGAAGCCGGATATATTGATAAAGATTTAGAAGAAATTGTTGGTCTTCAAACTGACAAGCCTTTAAAAAGAGCTATTATGCCAGAAGGTGGAATCAGAATTGTAGAAAAATCATGCGAAGCTTATAATAGAAAAGTCGATGAAAAAATAGAAGATATCTATCATAATTATAGAAGAACACATAATGACGGAGTTTTTGCAGTTTATACTCCTGAAATAAGAGCAGCAAGAAGTTCTCACTTAGTTACAGGACTTCCTGATGGATATGGACGTGGTAGAATTATTGGAGATTATAGAAGAGTTGCTTTATACGGAATTGACGCTTTAATAGAAGATAAAAAAGAGCAATATGCATTAACTACTGCAAATAATATTACTGAAGATCTTATAAGAGAAAGAGAAGAAATTCATGACCAAATTCAAGCTTTAGAAGACTTAAAAATTATGGCTCAAAAATATGGATATGATATTTCAAAACCTGCAAAAAATGCAAAAGAAGCTATTCAATGGTTATATTTTGGATACTTAGGAGCAATAAAACAACAAAATGGTGCTGCAATGAGTATTGGTAGAACTTCTACTTTTATTGATATATATATCGAAAAAGATTTAAAAAATGGAACTTTAACAGAAGAAACAGCTCAAGAATTAATGGATCACTTTGTTATGAAACTAAGATTGGTTCGTTTCTTAAGAACTCCTGAATATGACGAATTATTTAGTGGCGACCCTGTTTGGGTAACTGAAAGTATTGGTGGTATGGGAATTGACGGAAGAACTTTAGTTACTAAAAACTCATTTAGAGTTCTTCATACTTTAACAACTTTAGGACCTTCTCCTGAGCCAAACTTAACAGTTCTTTGGTCAACAAGATTTCCTAAGGGATTTAAAGACTTTTGTTCAAAAATGTCAATTAAAACAAGTGCTATTCAATATGAAAATGATGATTTAATGAGAGATTATTGGGGCGATGATTATGGAATTGCTTGCTGTGTTTCTGCAATGAGAATAGGAAAACAAATGCAATTCTTTGGAGCAAGAGCAAACTTAGCAAAAACTTTAACTTATGCAATAAATGGTGGTAGAGATGAAGTTTCTGGAAAACAAGTTACTCCAAAATTTGCTCCTGTAACTTCTGAATATTTAGATTATAATGAAGTTTGGGAAAAATTTGATAATATGATGGACTATGTTGCAAGAATTTATATGAATGCTTTAAATATAATTCATTATATGCATGATAAATATGCTTATGAAAGCCTAGAAATGGCTCTTCATGATAAAGATATTTTACGTACTATGGCATGTGGAATTGCAGGACTTTCAATAGTTGCAGATAGCTTTTCTGCTATGAAATATGCTAAAGTAAAAGTTATTAGAGATGAAACAGGTTTAGCAGTAGATTACAAAATCGAAGGAGATTTTCCAAAATATGGAAATGATGATGATAGAGTTGATAGCATTGCAGTTAAAATTGTTGAAACATTTATGAATAAACTTCGTAAACAACCAACATATAGAAATGCAAAACCTACAATGTCAATTTTAACTATAACATCAAATGTTGTATATGGTAAAGCTACTGGTAATACTCCAGATGGAAGAAGAGCTGGAACTCCATTCGGACCTGGTGCAAACCCAGTTCATGGAAGGGATACAGAAGGCGCAATCGCTGTTTTAAATACAATGGCAAAATTGCCATATAGTTATTCAGAAGATGGAATTTCTTATACCTTTGCAATAACACCTTCAACATTAGGTCATTCTCAAGAAGAAAGAATTAAAAATTTAACATCTTTATTAGATGGATATTTTGTTCAAAATCCACATCATGTAAATGTAAATGTTTTTGATAGAAGTTTACTTATAGATGCAATGGATCATCCTGAAAAATATCCTCAGCTTACAATTAGAGTTTCTGGTTATGCAGTTAACTTTACAAAACTTACTCGTGAACAACAATTAGATGTTATAAATAGAACTATTCATGAAAAAATTTAAAAATTAATTAAATAAATGCTATAACTTAACCAATTTAAGCTATAGCATTTTTTAGAAAGGAAAAATATGGACGAGTTATTAGGAAGAATTCATTCACTTGAAACTTTAGGAACAGTTGACGGACCAGGAATTCGATTTGTAGTATTTATGCAAGGATGTCCACTAAAATGTAAATATTGTCATAATAGAGACACTTGGGAAATAAATTCTGGCAAAACATATACTGTAGATGAATTAATTAAAAAAATATTACGTTCAAAATCTTATTTTGAAGCATCTAGTGGAGGCGTCACCGTTTCTGGAGGAGAGCCTTTACTTCAAGTAGAATTTGTAACAGAGCTTTTTAAAAGACTAAAAGAAAAAAATATTCATACAGCTTTAGATACAGCTGGAAGTCTTCCTATAAATGATAAAATAAAGGAGCTTTTAAAATATACTGATTTAGTTTTGCTTGATATAAAACATATTGATAAAGAAAAATCTATTGATTTAATCGGAACTTCAAACAAAAATAATTTAAATTTTGCAAAATATTTAAGTAATAACCGTATTCCAATGTGGATAAGACAAGTTTTAGTTCCTGGTTATACTGATGATAAACAAGATTTACTTAAACTAAAAGAATTTATATCTAGCTTAAATTCTGTAAAAAAAATAGAAATTTTACCTTATCACAATTTAGGTAAATTTAAATGGGAAAAACTTCGGTCTTGAATATCCTTTAGAAAATGTAAGACAAGCAACTAATGAAGATGTAAAAAAAGCTGAAGAAATATTAGAAATATAAAAATTAAATGAGCTGTAAAAATTTAGTGACAATTGAGGCATGATTCTCCTGTACCTCAATTGTCACTTGTTTCTTATCTTTTTTTTCACTAAAAATTTTATTGAAATTTTGTTATATCATCAATTAAAGCTGCAAAATATGGTGTATCTTTTCCACTTTCTATTAAAAATAGTGCAAAAGTATCATCTAAAAAGAATTCTCTTTTTTCTTCTGGTTCATATTCCACAGATTGCCTTTGAACCATCATTCCTGCTTCACTAGTTATTTTTCCACCTTTTCTATCTAGATCAAATTTTATTGTTTGCAAAGCTTTTGAAATTTTATATTCATCATTATTTGAAAATGTAAATAACTTATTTTCTATCTCTGTAAATTCTTTTTTTGTATTAATACTTATATTTGGAACTTTTAATTGTTCTCCTTTTTGTAAATTTTTCTCTCCAACATATTCATTTTGCTTATTCAATATATTTTTATATATTTCATTAAATGTCTTTCCTTGAGGGTTTTTACTTAAAATTACTTCATCATTTTCTTTTGTTAATAATTTAATTGCAAAATCATCTTTTGAATTATAATATAAAACTTGAACTTGATTTTTTAAATTTCCAGTTTCATCTTTTTCTATTCCAAAGTATTTTATATTTTCATAATCCTTAAAATTGCCATTTTCTAGCTCTTCAAATTCTGTTTCAAACTCAAATTCTTTTTTTAGCATTACATATAAGAAATAATCCTCTGGTTTTGCATTTTTCCAGTCAAAATCATCTAGTATATCACTCGTCTCATTAAATTTTTCCTTTATAGCATTTTTTATTTCTTCCTTTAATTCAAGAGATGGCGTACCTAGTTTTTTATAATAATATTCTTCTGATAAATCATCAGTTGTAAAAGTTTCTTTATTTAAATTATTTACAACATCTAACTGAGGGGTAAATACTATATCTTGTTTTGCCAAATCATTTTTTAAATCATTCCATATAAGCTGAAAAGTTCCACACCAAATTGTATCATTTTGAATTTCATCTTCTAAAGTTAATGCTACTGATAAATCCTCTGAATTCTCTTGATTTTTAAGGTTTTCTATAGTATTATTATATATTTCAAATCCTAAAATTTCAATCTTAGTACCATTAACAAATTTTGTTGCATTTGACTCATCTAGCTTATTATATCTAGTTACTGTATACAATAAAGCTCTATATTCTGTACTTCCTCCATCTCTTAATTTTATTGGTATTGGAATTAATAATATCAATAATATAATCAAAACTACAATTAATATAATTTTTTTCTTCATAATTATTTTTCCTTTCTTATAAAACTTTTAAATTACTCAAGTAATCTACTATTTAGACGATTTTTTATTATATTTTAGTTGATATTTTATTAAATAAATTATAGTTAAAATTAAAAAAATTATTGAAATTCCACATATTCCTATCCCTAATAAATTTGTATTTTCTTCATTTAAATTATTACTTTTTAAACTTTCAGTTGTACCTTCTATAGTATTTTGTATTGTGTTTTGCTTCTCATCTTCTATTTCATTTTCAATAGTTAAATTTTCTATTATACTTTGTTTTTCTGCATCATCTGATTTATTCTCTATATCATTAAATTGCTCTTGATTTATGCTACTTCTATTATCTTCAATATTCTGTTCTTCACCTTCATTTTGAACTATTTCATTTAAATTCTCATCATTTAAAATTTCATCATTTACTATAAATTCCTCTTGATTAATACTTCTATCTTTATTAAATAAAGTTTTTATTCCAATCACAAAAGTAATTATAAACATTCCTAGACTACCTAACAAAACCTTTAAATTATTTATAGATTTATAATACTTCCATTTTACTGTTCCTGTAGGCAGTTTTAATAGCCTCCCTATTTCATCAAATGAAAATCCACTTATAATTTTTAAAGAAACTATCTGTTTTTCTAATTCATTTAATTTATCAATCAAACTATTAAATTCAATTTTATCAATGACATTATTAATTTCATTATTATAATCCTGAATTTCATATATATTATCAAAATTTATATTATTACTTTGTTTTCTTAAAAAAGATATTGTTTCATTTTTAGTTAAAGAATATATCCAGCTTGCCTCGCTTTTACTTGGAAAATTTTCTTTACTTAAGGAATATAACTTTGAAAATACAATTTGTACAATATCTTCTGAATCTTCTTTATTTTTTAATATACTAAAAGCTATACCATATACTAGTTTATTATATTTTAAATAAAATTTTTCAAAATTACTTTTATTATCTTCTTTAAATTCATCAAACAAATTCTTTAATTCTTTTTCATCTATTTTTGACATTATTTACTTAAAACCCCTTATTTCATTACTAAAATTTAGACGCTTATTATCTAAAAATTAGTTGGAGAATTACAAATTTAATTACTCTTTTTTATAAATTTATAATAATTATAGCATAAATACTATATTTTACAATAATTTTCATCACCTAAAAAATGAGTGAAAAATTTCACTCATTTTTTAATAAATAATTTTAAAAACCAGTTTTAGGAAGAATTTTAGGTTCTTCATGGATTTCAGGAACAGGTTCTGGCTCTGGTTGTTTCATATTTTTCACTTCTATTTCTAAGATTTCATCTTCTGTTACATTAAATTCAAATATTTTATCATTTAATATGTATTTTTCTAAAGTCTTTACTTCTTGTAAAATATAGTTTCTATCTACTCTTAAGTCAGAACTTTCAGCTTCTCCATTCTCATCTGTTACTAGTTTTTCTATAAATTCTCCTGTATCTTTATCTAATATATTAAATTCAACTCCTGTCAAACTTTCTTCTGTTTCTCCATCTATTTTTATAACTTTTACTTTTCCTCTTTTCACTTCATTTTCTATCACGATTTCAAAAACTTCATTTTCTTCTACATTAAAGTAAAACTCTTCTTCACCTAATACATAATTATCTAATGTTTTTACTTCTTGCAAAATATAATTTCTATCTACTCTTAAATTAGAACTTATAGCTTCTCCTTCTTCATTTGTTGTTAATTTTTCTATAAAAGAGCCTGTTTCTGCATCTAATATATTAAATTCTACTCCTTCTAAACTTTCGCCTGTTTCTGAATCTTCTTTTATAATTTTTATTTTACCTCTTTTTACTTCATTTCCAATCGTAATTTCTGACTTTTTATTATATTCTATTGTTATAATATTTTCGTTTGTATCACCTAAAATATAATTTTCACCAGTAGCTATTTCTGTTAAAATATATTTTCCTGGATATAAATTATTAAATTCTAAAATTCCATTTTTGTCAGTTTTACCACTTTGTTCATATTTTCCATCTTCACTTTTTAAAGTAAAACTTACTCCTTCAATTGGAACTTTAGTTTCTTCATCAACTTTTACTACTTTTAAACTTCCTGTATTAGTGGAAACTTTTAAATCTGTACTTACTTCTTCATTTCCATAAGTTCCATATGTTATAACATAGTTTTGAAATCCAGCCGGAGCCTCTCCTAAAAATATTGGATATGTTTCACATTTTCCAACTATATTTATTTTTCCATTAATATCAGATTTTAATTTATCAGTTGGAATAAGAATTCTAAAAATTTCTCCATTTGAAAATGTAGTCTTTCCAGAATTATTAGTATCTGCTATTCCGCTACCTTCTGGCATATTTTCAAAACTTACTGTAAATTCAGACATATTGATACTTGAACTTACTTTATAATCTTGATAATAATATCCTCCAGCATCTAAAAATCCATTTACCTTTTGTATACTCATTGTTCCAGTTGCTTTTGTTTCAGTTCCATTTAAACCTATATTTACTAGATTTTGTAATACTCTTAACATTTGCTCACCTACCACATCCCCAGGGATTGCTGAATAATATTCTAATTTTGATTGATTTAAAATACAATATATTGCAAATTTTGTTACTGCAAATGCGTCAAAATCATTATTTAAACCCATCTGAGCAGCTGTTTTATATGGCCAACCATTTTTTATAACTCTCCAAACTTGGTCATTATTAAGCACACTATTAATATTTACTGTATATTCTGTAACTTCAGCTCCTGGCAAATCCTTATTTAAGCAATATGCAGGTAAAAAATTTCCCATTTCATTATAATATCCTACTATAGAACATACAACAGGAGTTGAATATCCTCTATCCTCTCTAAAATATTGTAAATGGTAATCAGCTGTACCAATGTGAACCAAATCAGCTGACTGAATTTCTAAAGCAAAACAACTACTTCCTATGTTAAATAACATAATTAAAATTGCAAAAATTATAATAATTTTCTTAGTCATAAAATCCACTCTCCTTATTTACTCTTTTTTTATTCCTCTTACACAAAGTCTATATGCATCTCTATTTTCAATGCATGTAATAAGAGTTATTCTATCATCTTCAGTATTTTCAATAACTGTCCAATCAGTTTCATAAATAACTATAATTTCATCAATTATGTATTTGTATTTTTCTTCATTTACAAAATAAAAAATTTCATCTCCCACTTTTAATTCTTTTAGTCTTTCAAAATAATTAACTGGATATCCTCTATTATGAGCAGCTAAACATATATTTCCACTTATTTTTTTAGACTCTTCAAAATGCCCTATATATTGATTTAATGTTTTTTCATCTGTACCTTCTGAAATTTGAGCATATAAATCTATTTTAGGAATTTGTAAAGCCCAGTCATATTTTTCTTGTTTTTGAATTTCATTTGGATTATTATTTCTTAAATCTTCATTAGTATCAGATTTTTCAACATTTTCTGAAATACTAATATTATTATGAATTTGATTTTGAGATAAATTTTTTAATTTTGTTTGAATAAAATTTGAAATAAAATTAAAACTTAAAAAAATTAGACAGCATATTATAAAGCTTAAAATATTAATTGAAATTTTACTATATTTATTAAAACAAAATACCACCTCCTATTGAATTAAATTGAAATTTGATAATTTTAGATAAGAATTTATCTAAAGAACTTTTTGAATAAAAACAAATTTTGATTTGCACTAAAGAATAATTGCTATCATATTAATACATTTTTTTCATATTGTCAATATTTTTTTCAAAATTCTTTAAAATTAATAGTATTTTAATAAAAAGTGTGATATAATGCGTTTAAAGTTCAAATAAAGGGGGCGTTATACATTGACAAAATTAGATGAAAAGCTTGCAGATAGTAAATTATTAATTTTGTATATTTTGCAAAAAGTTAATAAGCCTATTGATTATAAAGAATTATTAGAACTTGTTATTTCAATTTCAGATATAAATTATTTTGATTTTCAACAATTTTTACTTGATTTATTAGAAGATAAATTTATATTAAAATACGTTCAAGATGATAAAGAAATTTTTGAACTTACTCCGGATGGAAAAAATGCACTAGAACTCACAATTGATATGTTACCAGGAATTTTAAAATTAAATGTAGATAGTAAATTTAAAGAAAACTTTAATAAAATAAAAGATGAACTTTCAGTTTTTGCAGAATATACACCAATTACTGAAAATGACTTTGCAGTTAAATGCAAAATTATAGAAAATAATTCAACAATATTTAATTTGGAATTAAACGCAGGTTCAAAAGAAACTGCAAAGCAAATTGTAAATAATTGGAATAAAAACGCAAATCAAATTTATCCTCAGGTTTTAGAAATTTTAACTAAGGTTGAATAAGCAATAAAAAAGATTGAATATACAATAAAAAAATGTTATAATATTTATGTTAAGTTTAGCAACTTTTTAACAACAGCTCTAAATGTAGAGGAGGATATTACTTTATGAACCTTATTTTTAAACTTAATCAGCGGATTGGGAACATTATCTTTTTTGATGTCTATTATGCTCAGTATGTAGATGGCGTCTATAGTAGTTATTTATGTGGAACCATTGCAGCAAACAAAGATAATAACGAATTCACTTGTGCTGTCTATGCATTTGAAGAATTTGATCCTAAACCTTACTTAAATGATTTAGTTGAGCAGATTAAACAATTATTTGAAATGTTATAAATCCGCTAAGCTAGCTGATGTATTACATCGGCTAGCTTTCTTTATATAATTATTATTTCTATTTTATTGCATTATAAAGTATAATCCCAGTTGCAACTGCAGCATTTAAACTCTCTGTTTTTCCCTTCATTGGAATTTTTATCCTTTGGTCTGCTAAACTTAAAACTCCGATTGCTTACTCCATTTGCTTCATTTCCTATAACTATTGCTGATTTTTTATAATCAACATCATAAATAGACTTATCTGTTTTTAAATCTGTTGCATAAACTTTTATTTTTCTTTTTTTAAATTCTTTTATAGTTTTTTCTAAATCTTGAACTTCAATTATATTAACTCTATAAATTGCTCCCATTGTAGAACGAACCACTTTTTGATTATAACAATCAACTGAATTTTTCTGAACTATTAACTGATTTAATCCGGCACTATCTACTGTTCTTATAATAGTTCCCATATTTCCGTGGATCTTGAATATTATCTAAAATTAGAAATAAGTCTTGTTTAAAATCTAAATCATTTGATTTGTTTTTTTCAACAACTGCTAAAATTCCTTGAGGTGTTAGTACATCTGTTAATAATTTAAAAACTTGACGACTTACATATACAACATTTTCCTTTGCCAAATCATATAACAAATCTTGTTTTATAGAATCACCTAAAAATTCTTCACATATAATAATATTTTTAATATTTACTTTTTCTTCAATTGCCTCTTCTACCATTTTTAAGCCTTCTATAATAAATTCATTATATTCATCTCTATACTTTTTTTCTTTAAGTTTTCGTATATGTTTAATTAAATCATTATCTTTGCTTGTAATTAGCATTATTTAACACCTCCAAAAAGCTTTTTACTTCTTCTAAAATATTATTGCTATTTAGTTTATAAGTCAAATATGGATTAATGCTTGGTGAAAATTTTATTCTATTTTTAAATTTCATAATTAATTTTTCAATAATATCCATATCAAAATAGTCTTTATCAAAATGATATATTATATTATTACCTTTTTGAGAAATTTTAAGCACAGCTTTTTGTCTTGCCAAATTTCTAATTTGAGAAATAGCTAATAAATTTTCAATTTCACTTGGAATTTTACCATATTTATCTTTTATTTCATCTTTTACATTTTGAATATCTTCATCATTTTTACATAAAGCAATGTCTTGATAAACTTCAATTTTTTGACTTGAATCTGAAATAAATTCATCTGGTATATAACTAGAAACTCCTAAATCAATTTGAACATCTACCTCTTCTATTTGTTCTTCACCTTTAATCTCTTTTACAACTTCATCTAAAAGCCTACAATACATATCATATCCGGACTTGCTCCATATGTCCATGTTGAAGTTCGCCCATAAGACTTCCAGCGCCTCTTATTTCCAAGTCACGCATTGCAATTTTAAATCCAGAACCAAATTCGGTAAATTCTTTAATTGCTTTTAATCTTTTATCTGCTTCATCTGATAATGCTTTATTTCTTCTGTATGTAATATACGCATAAGCTTGAGTGCTAGAACGACCAACTCTACCTCTTATTTGATAAAGCTGAGCTAGACCTAGTCTATCTGCATTCTCTACAATTATAGTATTTGCATTTGGAATATCAATTCCTGATTCTAAAATAGTTGTGCAAACTAAAACATCAATCTTTTTTTCAACAAATCTTTCCATTATATCTTCTATCATACTTCCAGACATTTTACCATGTGCATATTCAATCTTAGCTTCTGGAACTAATTTCTTTAAATTGTTTGTTTTAGCTTCAATTGTATCAACTTGATTTGATAAGTAAAAAACCTGTCCTCCTCTTTCCAACTCTTTAGTAATTGCCTCTTTTATAACTTCTTCATCATATTCTAAAACATAAGTCCTAACTGGCTTTCTATTTTGAGGTGGTTCATAAATAACTGACATATCTCTCATTCCAACTATTGACATATGTAGTGTTCTAGGAATTGGAGTTGCAGTCATTGTTAAAACATCAACATTTTTCTTATATTCTTTTATTTTTTCTTTTGCTTTAACTCCAAACCTATGCTCTTCATCAATTATTAAAAGTCCTAAATTTTTAAATTTAATATCTTTACTAAGTAATCTATGAGTTCCTATTAAAATATCAATTTCGCCAAGTTCTAATCTTTTTACAATATCTTCTTGCTCTTTTTTGGTTCTAAATCTATTAATAACTTCAACTCTTATTGGATATTCTTTCATTCTATCCTTAAAGCTCTCATATTGTTGATTTGATAAAACTGTTGTTGGAGCTAAATATGCCACTTGCTTTTGATCCATACATGCTTTAAATGCTGCTCTTATTGCAACTTCTGTTTTACCATACCCAACATCTCCACAAAGAAGTCTATCCATAGGTTTTGCTTTTTCCATATCTTGTTTTACTTCATCTATACATCTTAATTGGTCATCTGTTTCTTGATATGGAAAACTATCCTCAAAATCTTTTTGCCATTCTGTATCTTTTGAAAATGCAAATCCTTCAGTTTTTTGTCTTATTGCATATAATTCAATTAATTCTTCTGCTACTTGTCTTAAATTTGATTTTACTTTTGCCTTTGTCTTTTCCCATTCTTTTGAACCTAAAGCATTTACTTTTGGCTCTTTACCTTCTGCTCCTATATATTTTCTAATGTTATCTAAAGCATTTGTTGGAACATATAAAATATCATCACCTTTATATTTTATCTTTATATAATCTTTTATAATTCCATCTGCTTTAATAGTATTTACTCCAATATATTGTCCAATTCCATGTGTTCTATGAACTATATAATCTCCTATTTTTAAATCAGAAAAAACTACCGTTTCTCCTTCTTTAAAAGCTGATGGCAATCTCTTTCTTTTAGGCTTTGATTCAAAAATTTCTTCTAAAGATACAACATATAAGTTAAGTTCATTATTTTCAAAACCACTGCTTAAAGCCCCAGGCAGAATATTTACTCTACCTAAGGCTATATCCTCATCTTCTTTTAAATAATCATTTTGGATATTATGCTCATATAATATATCAGAAATTTTTCTCATTGTATCAATGGTGTTTCCACCAAGGACTATTGTTTGTTTTCCTGATTTAACTGCTTCCTGTAGTTCCTTAAACAATAAATCCATTGTACCACGAAAAAAGTTGACCTCCCTATAGCTAAAGCTATATCCGTTTCTTTTTGCATGCATACTTTGTTTATCAACATATCCTATATCTTGTTTTTCAAGATATATAGTTTGTTTTGATTCTATTTTTTTGCAAAATGAAAAGTAATCATCCATATCCATTAAAACATCTGGTATTACTTTATTTTTTTCAACTAAATCTTTTTTCAAATGTTCATTATCTTTTGCAATGTTTTCTGCTCTATTTTTAATTTTTTCTATCTCATCTAAAAATATAACTGTATTTTCTGGAAGATAATCAATTAAAGTATTATATTCTTGATAAAAAGAATTAAAATATTTATCTATTTTAGTTAAATATTCATTATCTTTTATTAATTTAACATCATCTTCTACTTTTTCTCTTACAGATTTTGTATAAGATTTATCTAAAATTCTTTCACAAATTTTATTAATATCATCATCTAATAAAAACTCAAAAGCTGGATAAATAGTTGCTTCTTTTAAATTCTCTTTAGATCTACCTGAATTTATATCAAATTCCCTAATTGAATCAATTTCATCTCCCCATAATTCAATTCTGATACCAGTTTTAGTAGAAGTTGCAACATCTATAATTCCACCTCTTATACTAAATTGACCTTTTCCTTCGAGAATATCATATCTTTCATATCCTAAAGCAACCAAAGTATTTTTTATATTTTCTAGTTCAATCTCATCACCATTTTTCAATGTAATAAGATTTTTATATAAACTATTTTTAGTAATCATTTTTTGCATAACTGCTTCAATAGTTGTAATAATTATTGGCGCTTTTCCAGCTACTATATCATTTAAATTGCTAATTCTTTCTTGCAATATATCTTTGCTCTCAGCAATATAGTCAAAACTAATTATATCTCTTTTTGGAAAAGATCTAATATGATCATCAAAAAATTTAAAATCTTTTCTAATTTTTCTTGCTTGCATTTCATTATAAGTTATTATACATATTGGCTTATCTGTATAAAATTTTGTTGCATAAGCCATATGAACTTTTGCACTATCTGTAAGCCCTGAAAGCATAATTGGCGTTTTTCCTTTATTTACATCAAACAAATAGTCATTATATTTTTTAACATTAGGAACAACTTTAACTATAGAATTCATAGCCCTCCAACTCCTTTTTAATTAATATTTATATTAAACTATTTATTTTACTCCATTTTTATTACTTTTCTTAAAACAACGGTTTATATTATATAACAATTTAAAATCAATTGCAAGAAAAATTACTTTATTTTTACCTAATAAAGAAGAACTAAAGACTATAATTTTTCTTTAGTTCTTCTTTACAAAATTTTAAATTATTTTAAATAACTTAATATATCATCTTTATTTGTTACTCCAACGAAAGTTTTAATTAAATTTCCATTTTCAAAAATCATAATAGTCGGTATACTCATAACATTATACTTAATTGCTAATTCTTGGTTTTCATCTACATTTATTTTTCCAACTTTTAAATTTTCTTTCATTTCTTCTGAAATTTCATCAATAATTGGTGACATCATTTTACATGGTCCACACCAATCCGCATAAAAATCAACTAAAACTTTTCCTTCTGCTTTTAAAACTTCTTCTTCAAAATTCTTTTCTTCTAATTTCAAAACTCCCATAACTTCCTCCTTTATAATTATTTTTAATAAAAATTTAAATTTTATTCTATTTATTTTTTACATATTGAATAGCCTGTAAACCTGCTTTTGTTCCTTCATATACTGATTTAGAAATTTGAAGTAATCCGCCCTACACAATCTCCACAAGCAAATATTCCTGATATATTTGTTTCCATATTTTCATTTACTATAATTTTATTATTTTTAGTTAAAATCCCAAGTTTTTTTGCAAATTCACTTCCACCTGCAACTCCTAAAGCTATAAACATACCATCTATTTTAATTTTTGTATTATCCTTAAATTCTATTTCTTCTAATCTTTCATTTCCTAATAATCTTAAAATTTTTCTGTTATCGATTTTAATATTTTCATCTATTTTTGGAGCTTCTTTTCCATCTGTTAATATTGTAATACTTTTTGCGATATTTTTTAAGTCATTTAATTCTGATAAAGCATATTTTCCATTTCCTAATATTGCAACATCTTTATTTCTATAAAAAAATCCATCACATATAGCGCAGTAACTTACTCCCTTACCTTCAAATCTTTCTATACCTTCTATTTTAGGAGTATTTTTTTTATTTCCTGTCGCTATGATAACAGATTTTGAATAATAATTTTCATTTTCAGTTTCAATCATATAATTACTATTTTCTGTAATTTTTATATTTATAACTTCTTCATTTTTTACATCAATATTTAAATTTTTCGCTTGATTAATTCCTGAAACATATAGTTCCTTACCAGATATTCCATTCTGAAAACCATAATAATTTTGAATACTTACTGTTTTTTCCAAAGCAGATTTATCTTTATATAAAATAAGTACATTTAAATTTGCTCTTTTTATATAAAGCCCTGCAGAAATTCCAGCAGGTCCTGCTCCTACTATTACAACATCATACATAAGATTAACCCTTTCTTAAAACTTCGCAGTTATTATACCATTAAATATTAATATGTACAAGTTGTTATTTTTTAAAAGTCAATCAAATTTATGTTCGTATATTCCAAATGTATTAAACTCGAAACATGTTGAAAAATGTCGAATTCAGTCGATGAAAAGTTGAGTTTTTTCATTAAAATATATAGACTTTCAAATAAATTCATTGTAAAATACAACTATGTTCAAAAAACACAAGAAAAATTTTAATATTTAGGAGGAAAAATATGGAAGTTTTAAAAATTTCATCAAAATCAAACCCAAATTCAGTTGCAGGAGCAATAGCAGGATTAGTAAAAGAATCTACTAGAGCTGAAATGCAAGCAATTGGAGCTGGAGCATTAAACCAAGCAATCAAAGCAGTTGCAATAGCAAGAGGTTTTGTAGCACCATCAGGAGTAGATTTAGTTTGCATTCCAGCCTTTGCAGAAGTTCAAGTAGAAGGCGAAGACCGAACAGGTATAAAATTAATAATAGAAAGTAGAAAATAAAAAATAAGCATTTTAAATCTATCCTTATTTAAAATGCTGGATTATATTTAATAATATAAATTTTCTATATTAAAAAAGACTTTAGAAACTGTACTGAACCCAAAAAGTTGGACAGTATAAATTAGGCTACTAACTTGGAATGTTCTCTGTATTGAACAGGGGACATTCCTTTTAGTTTGCTCTTAATTCTTTTGTTATTATAATATTCTATATATTCAATTATATCTTTTTCTAATTCTTCTATATTTTTGTATTCTTTTTCTTTTATATAATAAAGTTCTGACTTTAATATTCCAAAAAAATTCTCTGCGCAAGCATTATCTAAACAATTTCCTTTCCTAGACATACTTTGTCTTATTCCTTTTTGCTCTAATAAATATTGGTATTGTTTCATCTGATATTGCCAACCTTGATCTGAATGTAATATTAAATTTGTTTTATCTGGTATTTTCTTAAATGCTTTTTCCAACATATCTTCCACTTGATGAAATATAGGATGTCTAGACAAATTAAAACTTACCACCTCGCCATTAAATAAATCTACAATTGGAGATAGATAAAGCTTATCATTATTAACTTTAAATTCCGTTACATCTGTAACCCACTTTTGATTTGGTTTATCTGCTTTAAAGTTTCTATTTAATAAATTATCTGCTATTTTTCCTATTGTTCCTTGATATGAATTATATTTTCTTTTTGGTCTTTGAATACTTTGTAATCCCATTATTTTCATAAGTCTTGCAACTGTCTTATGATTTATTATATAGCCACGATTTTTCATTTCTAATGTTATCCTTCTATAACCATAACGTCCTTTATTTTCATGAAATATTGATAAAATTTCATCTTTTTCTGCTTTATATTTATCTTCTTTCTTTATATTCTTTAAATGATAATAGAATGTACTTCTTGGTATTTCTGCTAATTTTAATAATTCTCTCAAGCTATATTTATGCCTTAATTCATCAACAACAATTACTTTTTCTTGTTTTCTCGCTTGGTTCTTTCCTGAACTAAGGCATTTAATTTTTTTAAGTATTCATTCTCCATTCGAAGCCTTTGATTTTCGGCAATTAAATCTTCTTCAACTTTCTTGTTTAATTTCTTCTTTTTTGGTTTAGAACTCATATTTTTTGACCTTCCACGTCGTTCTATATACAAACCTTGTGGTCCTTCCTCATAATATATACGTTCCCATTTACTAACTACATAATCTCCTGCTAAGTTAAAATGAAATGCTGTTTCTTGACATGATAAATGGTTTTTATGCATGTATTCTACCACATTCTGTTTAAAATCTCCACCATAACTTGATTTTTGATTTTTCATTAATCCTGCATATCCATTTTCTTTGTATTTTCTAATCCATCTACGTACAAGTGTAGGTGATACGCAAAAGTATTTACCTGCGGTTTGATATCCAGCATTATTTTCTAAATAATATTTTACAACTTCTAATTTAAATTCACTCGAATATTTACTCATAAAAAATGAACCCTCCTTGTTAAACTTTTTTGTCTAACAATTTGGGTTCACTTCAAACTAAAGTCTTTTTTATTTATACAGAAACATCATATCCACCATTTTCATTTTGAGTTAATTTTATATTTGATTGAAGAGTAATAACTGGCCTTACACCGTTCTACTGTTATAGTTCTTTCTGTTCCATAAGATGAAATTAAAACAGCTCCACTTGTTTGAGCATACGTTTTATCTAAAAAACAAACTCCAAAGTTTGCAAAATCTGAAACAGTAAAAGTATATCTATTTGCAATCCAATAATTTGAACTTGTTGAATTGAATACAATATTGTAAGCATTTGAATTAGAGTCAATTTTCGCTCCATTAAATCCATAAAAATCACTTGTTAAAGTTGTTATAGACTCATTTGCTTGGATTTCACTTTTATTTAAAACTTCATTTTCAAAATCATACCAATAAAAACCAAAATCATGAGCTAATAATTGTCCACTTTGAATAGAAGAAGTAAAATTTGGCTGATTTCCAGAAGCTGGCCAAGAATAAGTTACAGTATTTCCATATTGATATAATTTATCTTTACCATATCCATTAGTATAGTCTGACATTTCAAAATTTACCAAAGGGGCAAGATCTTCTAAAGTTACACTTTTTGCATTTAAAGCATATTTACCTAAGCCATATATTTTAGAGATATTGTCTAATTCTGTTATAGCATTTTTAAGCCCAGTAGCTCCGCCTATATTAAATAAACCCCCATCAGAATTTCCTACAACATCTTTTGAAATTAATCTAATTTTACCATTAGTAGCACCTAATATTAACCATCCACCAGAATAATCTTCAACATTAAAAATCTGGTCATTAGATCCATTTTCAGTAGCATAAGAAGTATAAATAGGATTATTAGATGAAATAGAAGGATCATAATTAATTTCAGTTCCAACAGATAAAGTAATATCACCATTAGTTATAGTTCCATCAGAATTTTCAGTCCAAGTTTGTACATCTTCAACATATATTACTTCCGTATCCTCATCAATATAAAAATTTAATCCATCCAAAGAAACTATACCTGTTGGAAGATTAGAACCAATATCAGAAGGATCAATTCCAAGATTATTTTTAAGATTTTGTTTTAAAACCTCTATATTTAATCTACCTTTTTCATCATAAGAACCAATAACTTCTAAAGATATTCTTTCACGTGCATCTTCAATTTTTGATCTGTCAGCACTATTAACTGCTTGATTTAAAATTCCATTATCTCCGAACTAAGGCAGCTATCGTTACACCCGCTAATATCAAAAGCACAATTATTGTTATTATTAATGCTATTAAAGTTATTCCTGAATTTTTTGAGTTGATTATAATTTTTTTACTATTTTTTTCTTTTCTCATAGATTTTTAATCCTTTCTATAAATTTTTCTATAAAATCTAATATTAACCTATTGAAAAATTTAACAAATTACATTGATATTTCTTGTATTTTTTCTACTATATATGGTGTTAATTCTGTATATCCATTAGAGTTAAAATGAATATAATCACTTTGATAATGCTCATTTTCTTCTATACTGATATGACTTGATATATCACAGTATTCTATATTCCATTTATCACATATATTTCTTATTTGGCTAATTAATTTTTCACCATTATTTTTTACATTAGTTATTTTGGGTTCAATACCTTTTGCACTATCTCCATCAATAAGAACTTGAATTATTTCATCTTTTATATCTTCAAAACTTGTTGCATTTGTTCCTAATAATCCATTAATATAGCTCAATTCATAATAAGTTTTTACATCTGTATACACTAATAATTTTATTGCTTCTAAATCTGTATTATAAGCATTTAAATACATTATTGGCACATTTGGAACTAATTCTTTTATTCTTTTTATAACTTTTTCAAAATCACTCATTAATGTATTACCTTCGGTAACATCAGTTATAGACATATCAACAGTTCCAATTTCTTTTCCATCTGAATTAAATATGTCATTTCCTCCACCATTTAATATAATAAAATCCACCTCTTCACTATTTATTCCTTGTGCAATTAAATTATCTATTTGTTTCATTATATTATTACTTACATCTTCATTAATTTTTGCTCCAGCAACAGCTGCATTTATACAGTTTGCATTAGTTAATCTTGAAAAATATTCCGGAAATGCATTATCTCTATTTTCATTAATTCCTTTTATAAGAGAATCCCCTAACCAAATAAAATTTTTTCCTGATAAATCTATTTTTACATTTGCACTACCTTCTATTATCCCAAAATCTATTTCTATATTTCCAATTGTTATTATATCTACTTTATTTAACTTTTCAATTTCATCTTCTGTTAATTTTCCATTCTTTGATAATTCATTAATTATATCTTGTTTACTCTTTATATTTTCAAAACTATCTGTATATTCTAATAAACTATTCTCACTTGCTGCCATTTCCACAATTTCTTTTACTTCTGCACCTCTTGTACTATCTGCTGCATTTACTGCCTGATTTAAAACGCCATTATCTCCCACCAATAAACTAATAGTAATTCCTGCTAAAATTAGTAATACTATTATCATTATAATTAATGCAATTAGCGTTATTCCGCTTTTCATAATTTTTCTTTTTTTCCATTTTTCTCCCTGTATTATTTTAATTTAATTATATTGGTTATATATCTAGTATAATTAAATTATATATATAATAATTTTAAATGTAAATATTTTTTAATTATTTTTATTTAATATTTTAAAAATTATTTCGGGCAATAAAAAACTCTTAAAGAAAACTTTTATTTTTAGTTTTCTCTAAGAGTATTTTTTTATTCTAAAAAATTTAATATTTATTTTATTAAAAAAGCAGCATATAGTGGAACTGATTTTATATTGTTCTCAAAGCCAAAATTTTTACTTGAAATTCTTATTGAATACTTTGGCTCATATTGCTTTATATAACTATTTAAACTTTTTGATATAACATTATTAGAAGCTTTTACTTCTACAGGTATTAATCCATCTTCATTATATAATATAAAATCAATTTCTGCATCACTTTTAGATTTCCAATAATATAAACTTATTCCATTTCTCACAAAAGTTTGTGCTACATAATTTTCAGCTATATTGCCCTTATACGTAAAATCATTATCTAAAAGTATATCATTATATTTTATTTCTAATAATGCTGTCAACAAACCAACATCACTTATATATAACTTAAAATATTCTTCATCACAATAAGCTTTTGGTGGAATTTGAACTGTTTTTAATAAATTACATTTATATATCATAGTACTTGAAATAAGCCATTGCATTGCGCTTTCATAGTCTCTACTTCGTGCATTTGAATTAATTTTAGTATATTGAAATTTATTATTTGTATTTCCTAATTGAGATGGTATTGATTTATATATAGCTTCTATCCTTGACTTTTCAGTATTATTTAATATATATTGGTTCATATCATTTAAATATGATTCTATAATATTACTAATAATTTCTTTATCAAATTTAAATATATCTTGATTAACTTCTACAATATTTTTAACTGCTTGTGGCATACCTCCAATACATAAATATAATCTATATAAACCTAATAACTTCTCATGAATTGGAGAACTTATAGGTTGCATATTATCATAACATTTTCTTATTTCATCAATAATATTATTAGAAGAAGTTGCCATTAAAAATTCTTCAAAATCCATTGGATACATATAAAGCATTCTTACTTTTCCAACAGGAAAAGAAGAATTAAAACGGTTAATTTTCACTCCTAATAAACTTCCTGCACATATTATTTTATATGGTTTTTCTGATTCACAAAAATATTTTAAATTACTAATTAATTTTTCACTTAATTGAACTTCATCAAAAAATATTATTGTAGTTTCTAAGTCTATATCAACATCTAATAACCACTGCAACTGTATAAATTTCTCTTCTGTTGAAATTGATTGTTCAAATAAATCCACAACTTTTGGATTATCTAATAAGTTTATATAAATGTAATTTTTAAATTCATTTTTGCAAAATTCATTAATAATATATGTTTTTCCAATTTGTCTTGCACCAATTATCATTAATGGAGTATCAATCCAAAATTTTTTCCAATTTAATAAATCAGTATATATCTTTCTTTTCATAACAAAATTTCCTTTCTGTTATATAAATTTTGTTTTTAATTAAAAATTTTTATATTTATCAATTAAAACAGTAAATATTTTAACTATATAAATTATATACATATTTATTAAAAATAGTCAAATTTTTTCACATTTTTTGGAGATAAAAGCTTCACATTTTTCACGTTTTTTGGAGATAATTTTATCATTTTTTCACATTTTTTGAAGTTTAGTATTAAAGTTCATTAACAAAAGAGCTTTGAAGAATATCCAAAGCCCTTAATTAAATTTATCAAATTAACATGCTTTTTGAACACATCCCCAGAAACATTAAAACATATTTTATGAAGCTGAGATATCCCAAGTGTTTGCCCCTGCGCTAGTTAGCTGGATGTTAGACTGTAGAGAAACTAGGGGGCGCACGCCATAGTAGTAAGCGCGCTCATAGCCATACGAAAACGCCAAGTCATAGGAGCTGACGTCACCATCGCGAACATAACGCACGCAGAAAAGAGCGTAGTAAGAGTCGGCATAGACCGAGCGAGAGGCGAGCCAATAATAGCTGTTTTCCCCTGTATATTGAACATCATCAAATAGCATTTTATACAAACTTGATGATGTATCACTTATATAGTCACTACCTGTATAGTAATAATCGTTAGACTCTAATGTTGTTATATAGTTATCTCCTTCTAATGAACTTTCTGTTATTGGTTCAGCTGGTGTTGTAGCTCCTGATTGATATGGTGAACTTTTCCATTCTTCTGCTTCAAAATCATACCACCAAAAGCTATTTCCATATGAACTATTATTATGGCTTGTAATTAAACTTCCACTTAATCCATTACCTGCTCTTGTTGATGAATAATATGGATAATTTGTTCCTTGCCAAAAATAATCTATTACATTTCCATATTCATCTATTCTACCATCCTTCACAGTAAAATCTGTTTCCGGATTATATCCTATAATTTTATTTACATCTTCTACTGTTATACTTCTTGCACCTTCTGCATATTCTCCTTGGCCATATAATTCAGATATATTATTTAATTCTGTTATTGCGTTTTGATATCCTGTTCTTCCTTCTAAGTAATAATTTTTGTTTGCTTTATCTTCATCTACTTCTGTTGTTCCAATTGTGTTCTCTGATATTATTTGTAGTTTTCCATTCTCTACTCCAAATACTTGCCATCTCCATCCACCATCTACATAATTTTGTATATCAAATACTTGATCTGTATCATATCCAGTTGTAGTAGCTAAAGATGTATATGTCGTATTTTCTTCTGCTACTCCTTCTAATGGATTATAATTTATATAATCTCCTACTTGTAATGTTACTTCTCCATCTGTTACACTTCCATCTTCATTTTCTATCCATTCTTTTACTTCAGCAGGTTCGCCCTCTCCTTCATATGTTACTTTTGCACTATTTCCTGAATCTGTGATTGTTACTGTAAAGTTGTAACCTTTATTTTTATAAGTTATACTTACTCCATTTGTTGTATTTAATGTAAATGCTGCTAACACATAATCTTCTGTATTCATATTGCCTTCTACTCTTGTTTTTGTCATATACTGTGTTAAACTTTGGTTATTTCCATTTACATATCTGTCTCCACTCCAGTCTGTTACAACTGCTGCTACTGCCATTTCTAGTTCGTTTTGCACATTTGCTCTATTTGTCTCATCTGCTGCATTTACTGCTTGAGTTAAAACGCCATTATCTCCGAACTACTAAAGCAATTGTCACTCCTGCTAATATTAACAATACTATTATTGTTATAATTAGTGCAATTAGCGTAATCCCGCTTTTCATAATTTTTCTTTTTCATAAGTATTCTTACCTCCTAATATTTTTTTAATTTTTTATTAACTTTTTAATTAATTTTGTAATTTTTTTAAATTTTTTATCAATTTTCCATCTTACTTTTTATGCAAAATTTATTTACTATCGCAAATATAATTTAAAAAAACTATATTTTTCTAATATATTAATTTACTGCCTCTACAGTAAGTTTTATGTAAGTTTATATTTTCTGTAATGGAACGACGAATGTGGTAAAATCAGGCACGCCGGAAGCCGAGGAGTGGAATGTAAGAAAATATAAACTCACATAAAACTGGACTCACAGCAGTTATTAAAAAACATATAAAAATATCAAAACTATCAAAAAACAAAAATAGCAATAAAACCTATTGTATCGATGAACAATAAGCTTTATTGCTATTTAAAAATATATTCTCTTTTCTATTAAAACTAATTATAAGTGTGTGTGTGTGTGTGTACAGCCGCAAGGCTTTCACGAGTTATGAACTTTAATTTTTTCTTTTGTTTATTCACGCTTCTTTCTCTCCATTATTTTTATATTCATATTGTTTATATATTTTATACATTTAAATTATATATATAATAATTTTAAATGTAAATATTTTTAAATAAAAAATTCTTAAATAAAAATTATTTTTAGTTCTTGAATTCGGTTACTGCTAAATGCAGGAACTTGTATTTTTCAATAAGACACATTAAAATTATATTAGATATATATCTAATATATCATTATTATATAAGCTATACAACTAATAGTCAAGCGGTGTTTTAAAATTATATAATTATCTCAAATTAAAGGAGGATACAAAATTTATAAATGGTAAGAGAACATGTAGAAAATGGAGAATATATTTTTAAATTAGACGAACTATTAAAATGTAACAATGTTAGTATTAATAAATTAATGAGAGATACCAATACAGATTTTAAAGTTATAAAAAGATTAATGGGTTATGGAATTGTAAGAGCAGATATTACGGTTCTTGCAAGATTTTGTGACTATTTTAATTGCGAGATAACAGATATAATTGAATATAAACCTAATAAATTTAAAACATGTGATGAAAATAGTAAAAAATTACTTGCATAAAAAATTTATAAATATTAAATTAGTAAGATACTTTTTCTTTTATTTCATTTTGTTACAATCACTTTAAATTAAAAAGTCGAATAACTTATTTTTAAGTATTCGACTTTTTAATTTTATAAAAATTATTTATTAATTCTTGTGATTTTTATTACTTTATTAGTATTATCATCTATAGTAAACATTATACTATTTAATTTTCCGCGGACCTTCTGCTTGTTTATATCTTTCTGGAAAGGATGTGGTAAATCTCTTAAATGAAACTTCTATATCCATTCCTATTACTGAATGAATAGGTCCTGTCATTCCAATATCTGTAATATAAGCTGTTCCTTTTGGTAGTATTGTTTCATCTGCTGTTTGAACATGAGTATGAGTCCCAAAAACAATACTAACATCTCCATCTAAATAATATCCCATCGCAATTTTTTCTGCAGTTGCTTCTCCGTGAAAATCAACTATAATAATATCTACTTTTGACTTTATAGAATTAACTATTTCTCTTACTTTCAAAAATGGATTTTCTGAAAGAACGGTCATTGTAACCCTTCCTATTAAATCTATAACTGCAATTTTTTTGCCATTTTTTTCAAAAATCCTGTATCCTTTTCCTGGGTTATTACTTGGATAATTTGCAGGTCTAACTATTTGTTTATCATCAATAAAACCAAAAATATCTTTTTTAGCCCAAGTATGATTTCCCATTGTTACAACATCAACATTTAATTTTAATATTTCTCTATATAATTTCTCAGTAAGTCCCATACCATCTGCTGCGTTTTCTCCATTTACTACAACAAAATCTATATTATTTTCTGATATAATTTTTGGAAGCTTATTTTTTAATTCTTCAATTCCAGTTCTGCCGACAACATCTCCTACTGCTAAAATATTCATAAAAAATCATTCCCTTCTCATAAATACTTTAAAAAATATTTAATAACTTTATAATTTAAAATTATTCTATCATAAATTACAGCTTTTAACAATTACATTTTTAATTTTTTATTGACTTTATGGGTAAAAAAGGATATTATATGGTTATTAAAATTAAAATATATGGAGGTTATCATGGACGAAGAATTAGTATCTTTATTATTTAGTACACATGCATTTAAAGTAGCAGATAGTGAGAATCCTTTTTGGTATACATCTGGAAAATTAGGTCCTTATTTTATTAATGTTGATTATTTATATGGAAGTCAAAAAGATTCTGAAGACTTACTTAAGATTATTGATGATTTATTAGCAAATTCTGATAAAGAGGATTTACCTGGAAAATTATATGAAATTCTTCTTAATCATTATGAAACAAATGAGATATTTAAAACTACAATTGATAAATTAGTTGAATATATTGAAAATAATTTCCAATTAGACTTAATTGATTATATTTCTGGAGGAGAAAGAAGAGACTGGTATTTTTCAATTCTAGTTGCAAATTTCTTAGGAAAGCCACATATTACAATTTATAAAGATTTAACAACAGTTTTTAGTACATCTGACTTTGAAGAAACTAATACAATTCAAAGTTTACCTGGAAAAAGAGTATTTCATTTAGCAGATATTTTAAATACAGGTTCAAGCTTTGAAAGAGCTTGGGTTCCTGCAATTAATAAATTAGGTTCAAAAATTAATTGGGCTTTATTTGTAGTAGATAGAAATCAATCAGGAGATAAAAATATGCAAGAAATTGGAGTTCAACCATATGCACTTTTATCTTTAAATGAAGATTTATTAAATATTGCTTTAAAAAATAAAATTATTACTCAAGATCAAAAAGCAATGTTAATTCAATATATGAAAGACCCAGATGGAACAATGAGAAGATTTATAGAGCTTCATCCTAATTTTATTGATGATACTATAAATAATTCTGAAAATGAAAAATCAGTAAAAAGAGCTAAACTTTGCAAAGAAAAAAACTGGTATGGTAGTCCTTTAGGAGATGAATAAAAATTAAATTTAAAAAGCTTTAGAATATTAAATCTAAAGCTTTTTTGTTTATTTACGAATTATTACTTAAGTATAGAGAAAATGTTGTTAAAACTTCTCCCTCTGAGTTTGGTTGCTCATAATATTTTAATTCATATTCTCCTGTAGATTTTCCTGTTTCATCTGTTTTTACTTCTAAAGTAAAAACATCTCCTGTAGATATATTTTCTCCCTTTCCATATAAATCTATTTTATCTGAAAGTTTACTTACATTTATTATATAAATACTATAAAGCTTAGTCTCCACCATTTCCCCTAATACATCTTGGACTGTACTAGAAGTAGTATCAGGAGTTATATATCCTTCTTCTATAAACTTTGGAATTAATATACTTTCTTTATAATGTCCACTTATATCTGATTTATCATTTTGAACTTGACTATATGCTTCCATTATTTTATCATTTACTAACATTTCAAATTGTTCTTCTACTTCAGTTTTGGAATATTCTAACTCAACAGTTGCCGCTTTTGTTAAAACTCCATTATCTCCAATCATAAGATATACTGAAATTCCAGCTAAAATAATCAAAACTATTAAAGTTATTACTAATGCTAATAAAGTTATTCCATTACTTTTTTTCATAAAACTCATCCTTTTTCTTTTAAAATACACTATAAATATATTAATAAACTATGAATATGTCAAATCTATTTAAGTATGTTTTTCATTTGTATATTTTCTTCACCTGCTAATTTTTTAAATTTATCAAAGCTTTCATTATTTAATAAAATCTTTCCACATGGTCGTAATTCCCCATTTACAATTACATTTATTTCAAAATTTTTATTATTCATCTTTGAATAAAATCTAATAAGTGTTCTTAAATCTTCTTTTTGCTTTTCAGAAAAATTAGTAATATCAATATTTATATAAGATTTTTCTTCTTCATCTGAATTTAAAATTTCTTTAATATTTTGAGCAATTATTTTTGGTTCCTCATCTTCCCTAATTGTGAGCCTTCCTTCAATTAGTATTATTTTATCTTCTTCTAATAAATCTTGATATCTATTGTAAACAGCTTCAAAAATAATACTTTCAAAACTTCCATGTAAATCATCTAAAGTTACAAAAGCCATTAATGAATTATTTTTGGTAATTTTTTTCTTTATTTTTGATATAATGCCTGCTATTTTTACTATTTGCCCATCTTGATAATTTTTTACACTACCGGTTTCTTGCATTTCGTCTAAAATCTCTATCAAGTCTAAAGAATTAATATTAGTTATTTTTTTAAGTACATTTTTATATTTATCTAATGGATGGCCTGATAAATATATTCCTAACATTTCTTTTTCAAAACTTAAAAATTCCTTTTGTTCAAACTCTGGAAATTCAACATAAGTATACTTTTGAGGTTTATCTTCTTCATTTGAAAACAAATCAAACATTGATACTTGATTTTCCATTTTATTTCTATTTGAAGAATTAATATCATCAATAATACTTTCAAATGAAGCAATTAATGTTCTTCTAGTTTTTCCAAATTCATCAAAAGCTCCTGCTTTAATTAAACTTTCAATACATTTTTTATTTATAGAATATTTATTCATTCTTTCGCAAAAATCTATAAAATCTTTAAATACCCCATTTTTTTCTCTTTCTTTTACTAAATCTTCAATAATTGAAATTCCAACATTTTTAATGCTTCCTAAGCCAAATCTAATTTTATTATTTTTAACAGTAAATTTGGTATCACTTCCATTTATACTTGGGTTTAAAATTTCAATATTTAAATTTTTACACTCATCAATATAAATTGGAATTTTATCCAAATTTCCTAAAAATGAGTTTAAAGTTGCAGCCATTAATTCTTCTTTATAATAAGCTTTTAAATAAGCAGTTTGATATGAAACAACTGCATAACAAGCCGCATGAGACTTATTAAATGCATATTTTGCAAATTCAGCCATTTCATCAAAAATTTTATTAGCAGATTTTTCATCAATTCCATTTCTAACACAACCTGGAACTATAACATTTCCATTTTCATCTACTTGTCCATAAATAAAAACTTCTCTTTCTTTTGCCATAACATCTAGCTTTTTCTTTCCCATTGCACGACGAACTAAATCTGCTCTACCTAAAGAATAACCCGCTAAATCTCTTACAATTTGCATAACTTGTTCTTGATATACCATACAACCATATGTTACATTTAATATTGGCTCTAAAGCGGGATGCGTATACTCATTATGACCTGGATTTCTCTTTCCTTTTATATATCTTGGAATTTGATCCATTGGACCTGGCCTATACAAAGAAACTCCTGCAATTAAGTCTTCTAAGCAATCTGGTTTTAATTCTTTCATAAAACTTGTCATACCCTTGCTTTCAAATTGAAATATTCCTAAAGTTTGACCATCTTGCCATAATTTATATACATTTTGATCATTCATTTCTTTATCAAATTCTACTTTGATGCCTCTATTTTTTAGGACTAATTTTTTACAGTCATCAATAACTGTTAAAGTTCTTAATCCTAAAAAGTCCATTTTTAATAAACCTAATTTTTCTAAAAGAGTCATTGTATATTCTGCAACAACATTTCCATCATTTACATATAAAGGAACATAAGTATCTACCGGATTTTTTGTAATAACAACTCCGGCAAGCATGAGTTGATGCATTTTTTGGCATTCCCTCTAAAGTTTTCGAAATATCAATTAAATTATGCACTGTTTCATTTTCTTCATATAAATTTTTTAATTCTTTATTTTCTTCAAGTGCTCTATCAATAGTAATATGAAGCTCATTTGGTATCATTTTTGCAATTTTATCTACCTCTTGAAGTGGAATATCCAAAACCCTTCCCACACTTCTTATAACATTTTTTGCAGCCAAAGTTCCAAAAGTTATAATTTGAGAAACATGATCTTCACCATATTTTTTAGTTACATATTTTATAACTTCTTCTCTTCTTTCATAACAAAAATCAACATCAAAATCAGGCATACTAACTCTTTCAGGATTTAAAAATCTTTCAAAAAGAAGATTATATTTTATTGGATCAATATCAGTAATACCTATAATATATGCAATAATTGATCCTGCTCCAGAACCACGCCCGAGGACCTACTGGTATTTCATGTGTTTTTGCATAATGTATAAAATCCCAAACAATTAAATAATAATCTATATAACCCATTTTAGATATAACAGAAAATTCATATTCTATTCTATCTAAAATTTCTTTACTTGGATTTTCTCCATATCTTTCTTTTACGCCATCATTGCATAATTTTCGTAAGTATTCTTCATGAGTTTTAAATTCTTTTGGAACATCATAATTTGGGAGTTTTGTAACTCCAAATTCAAATTCAAAATTACATTTATCAGCTATCTTACATGTATTTTCTATTGCTTCTGGAACTGCTTCAAAATAATCTATCATTTCTTCTGGACTTTTAATATAAAATTCATTTGTATCAAATTTCATTCTATCTTCATCAGTGATTCTTTTTCCAGTTTGCATACAAAGTAAAATCTCATGAATATAACTATCTTCTTTTCTTAAATAGTGGCTATCCACTGTTGCAACAAGTGGAATATCTAATTTTCTAGATAGCTCTATCAATTTTTGGTTTGCTAAAATTTGATTTGGTAAACCATTATTTTGAATTTCTAAATAATAATCATCTCCAAATAAATTTTTATACCATAAAGCTACTTCTTCTGCTTTTTGCATATTTCCATCTAAAATATACTTATTTACTTCTCCTGCTAAACATGCACTTAAACAAACCAAGCCTTTATGATATTTTTGCAAAAGTTCTTTATCAATTCTTGGTTTACTATAAAAACCTTCTGTAAAACCACATGAAACTAATTTTATTAAATTTTGATATCCTTCATTATCTTTTACTAGTAAAATTAAATGATAATATTTATCATCATTAATTCTACTTTCTTTATTAAATCTACTTTCAGGAGCAACATACATTTCACAGCCAATAATAGCTTTAATTCCTTGCTTTTTACACTCTTCAAAAAATGAAACAACTCCGAAACATAACACCATGGTCAGTTAAAGCAATTGCATCCATTCCAAGTTCTTTGGCTCTCTTTGGTAATTCTGTAATCCTACACATTCCATCTAACAAACTATATTCACTATGAACATGTAAATGTACAAATTTTCCCATTTTGTTGCCTCCTTTCTAAATTTTTATAAAATCTTTATAACTTCACCTGCTATTTTTTGTGAAGTTGGAATTTGTAAAATTTCAAACTTAGAGACCTTATCTCCAAATTTAATTTCAACAATATCTCCAATATTTACTTCATAACTAGCCTTAACTATTCTACCATTTACAGATATTCTACCGATTGTCTGCTGCCTCATTTGCAATAGTTCTTCTTTTTATAACTCTAGCCATTTTTAAAAATTTATCAATTCTCATTTTTCTATCCTTTTCTTAAAAATTAATATTCAACTTTAACCAAATAAAGTCCATGAGCTGGAAGAGTTCTTCCTGCTCTTTTTCTATCTCCAGAATTAATAATATCTGTAATTTCTTCTGGAGAAATTTTACCTAATCCTACATCTAATAAAGTTCCTGCAATAATTCTAACCATATTATATAAAAATCCATTTCCTGTAAGTAAAATTTCTATTCTTGGTTCTTTATATTTTATTTCTGCTTTATATATTGTTCTTACACTGCTTTTTGAGCTTGTACCACTTGCTTTAAAAGCTTTAAAATCATGCTCACCTTCAAAATATTTAATTGCTTTTTGCATTTTTATTACATCCAATTTTATTGGAAAATTATATTCAAATTCTCTAAAAATAGCGCTTCCAAATTCAGAATTATTTATAATATATTTATAAGTTTTAGAATGAACTGAATATCTACTATGAAATTTTTCTTCAACTTCTTCTGCTGACTGTATCCTAATGCTTTGTTTTAATTTTGAATTTAAAGCAATAGCAATCTTTTCAATTGGAAATTTTTCATTTTCAGTTTTAAAATTTGCAACTTGTGCAATAGCATGAACTCCGTCTATCAGTTCTACCTGAAGCTATTAAATTTACTTTTTCTCCTAATAGTTCTTCTATTGCTCTTTCAATTTCACCTTGAATATTAAGGCAGTTAGGTTGCTTTTGCCAACCGATTAAATTTTCTACCATCATATTCTATTATTAACTTTATATTTCTCAATTAAAACATTCCTTTTTAAAATATTTAGGTTTTTTAAATAAAAATACCTATAAAAATGTGATATTTATATAAAAAGCGTACTTATTTTTATTTTTAAGTACGCCATAAAATTTTATTTTAAGCTTCTTTTGTATTTTCAGTCTTAGCTCCAGATTTTTCTGTTTGAATAGTTTTAATTTCAGCAGTTTGACTTTCAATTGTTTTGGCTTCAGTGGCCACTTGAGGTTGCTGTTTTTCCCAAACCATATTTTTAAGTAAGATTTTTTTCAAAACATCTTCTTTAACATCTGCAATTAAAGTTCCATCTTTGGCAATAGATATTTTTCCAGTTTCTTCAGAAACAACAACAATTATAGCATCTGACTGACTAGATAATCCTATAGCTGCTCTATGTCTTGTTCCTAATTCTTTTGATATATCTTGATCATTTGAAAGAGGTAACATACAACATGCAGCTGATATTTTATTTTCACTAATTACAACTGCTCCATCATGAAGCGGTGTATTTGGAACAAAGATGTTTACCAAAAGTTGTGGAGAAACCTCAGAATTTATTGCAATTCCAGTTGATATAATATCTTGAATTTTTATATCTCTTTCTAAAACTATTAAAGCTCCAGTTTTTCTTTTGGCTAATTCTGTAGCTGCAATTACAACTTGATATACAGTTTCTTTTGTTTTACTTTCAACATCTTTTGTCATACCAAAAAATCTTCTTAATTTTCCAGAACCTAATTGTTCTAAACCTCTTCTAAGTTCAGGTTGGAATATAACAATTAAAGCAAAACCACCATACATCATTACAGATGTTAAAATAGAATGCAATAATGTAAAATTAAGCCATCCACTAATAAGTGTAATTAATATTAAAACTACAATTCCCTTTAATAATTGCCATGCTCTTGTCTTCTTTAATATTTTAACTGCTTTATATATTAAAAATAAAACAATTATTATATCTAAAACACCAACAATAAGCTTTAATGGATTTTCTCCAAAACCTCTAAAATATGCTACTATATCGGTATTATATAAATATTCTATTGAATTTTTTATACTTTCAAACATAAATAAAATTCCTCTTATCTTATAATTTTTAAGCAAAAATATAAAATAATAAAGTTCCGCATACAGATAAAAGCATTAACAAGCATAATATAAAAGCTACTACTCTTGTTGCAATTTTAGTTCCATCTATTTTTCCTTTCTTTGCTTTTGCTGCATTTTTTTCTCTTTTTTCATCTTCTTTTATTTTTGCTTTATATTTCTTTAGTTCTTCACCTGTTAAGGTTTTCATTTTTTCGTTTTGTTTTTCTTTCTTTTTTGCTCTTTCTTCTTTAATTTTTTCTTTTTCCTTTTTAGATGTTTCTTTAGCTAATTTATTTTTAGTTTTTTCTTCTTCTTTTTTTCTTTTCTCATTATCTTTTATTTTTTGAGCTATTTTTTTTTCTTCTTCTTTATTTTTCATAGCTACTTCTTTTTGAACTTTTTTTTCTACTTTTTTATTTTCTTTTTCTGTAGTTTTTAAATCTTTTTTGCTTGCCATTTTTCTAATCCCTCTTCTTTTAAATTTTACGTTTGAATTATATCACTTTAAACTACATATTTCAACCCATAAAACTTATAATCTTTTACTATTTTTAAAATACTTTTCTAAAAATATAATCTTGTTTTTTAAATACATATTCGTTAATTATGCCATTTATAATAATTCCTAAAATCAAAACAAAAATTAAATATAACAAAATATTTTTTATAAAATTACTAATAATCATTAAAATTCCAATAACAATTAAAGTATAAAATAATTCATATAGCACATTTGTATTTTGTTTCATCATTGTATATTCATTATCCCATGAAATTTGTGGTCTTTTTAAATCTATTAAAATTTTAAATTTTTCACATATTAAGTTTATAAAATTTAATACTATAAACAAAATTATTGTATTTAAAATATTTTTTGTACAAATATAATAAACAATTGATACTAAAATTCCAGAAATCATATTTAAAATTATTCCTATAGAAATCTTTATATTAAATTGTTTATTTAGTTTTATTGGAACATATTTTGTAATTATAGAATTCTTACTTTCTTTTGAAATAGCTATAATTGAGCAAAAATTCATCATATAAAAAACTTGACCAATTGATAAGAAAATTGCCGTTCCAGATACATTTAGCAATCTATCATAAAATTCAGCTAATGCATCTACACCAACGCTATTAGCAAATCCTATAAAACTTGCCATAATTAAAAATACTAAAATCGGATAAACAATTGGCATAATTATACATTGAAGTAAAAATATTGGAGTTCTAGATAAAATTTTTAATTCTTTTTTCAAGTAAGTTATATATTTATTTTTCTTTTTAAAATCTTTTAAATCTAATTTTTCTCCAAAAACCTCTTTTCCTCTTGAACTATTAATAGTCGTTCCAATTGCACCTTTTAAATATATTTTAGACATTAAAAATACAATTATTTTATAACATACAAAACTCTCTATAATATAAATTATTAAATTTTGCAAGCCAATAATATTATTATAATTTAAAAGTGTATTCATTATTGGTTTAATTAAAATAAAAGAATCAGAAATTTGTTCTGATAAACCATTTGCAGTTAAAATCATATTCTCAAAACTTGAAAATTTTAAATTAGAATTTATACTAAATAAAGAAGTCACAATTCCTAATATAAAAATAGACAAAAATATTGTTAAATACATTACTTTACTTTTATTTTTTATAGAATTTGTAAATCTCATGATAATTGAAATTATAAATGAAGTTATTAATATTGGAATTACTGGTAAAATAAGTAATATAATTATCATATATAAATAAAATAAAAATTGAGCCTTAGTAAAAATCCCATAAATTATCATTGGAATTGCAAGCATTATAAGTTCCATTTCGTATTCTGAAATAATCATATTTATTAATTTTGCATTTAATATATCTTTTGATTTCAAAGGAAATCTTAATAAAGTTTTTAAATCTTTTGAAAAATACAAAACATTTAAACTTTCAAAAACACTTTTTGCAAATAGTAATATAAAATTAAGCAAAAGTAAAATATTAATAAATGCATATGTTTGTTCAATTTCATTTAATTTTATTGTTATATAAATACTAATAATTCCCATTATTAAAGCTAAAAACAAAAAAACTATTATAAATGAAAGTGCATTTAAAAATATTTCTTTTTTTGTTATTTTATTTTTATTATCTCTTCTTTTTGTATTTTTAAAAATTACTCCAATTAAACTATTCATATAAATTCCCTTTAATTAAAAATTTATTTATCTATTATTTTCAAAAATGACTCTTCTAATGAAGAATTACTTTTTACTTTTAATTTTAACTCTTCTACTGCCCCTACAAATATAATTTTTCCTTTATCAATAACTGCAATTTTATCACATATTTTTTCTGCAACTTCTAAAACATGTGTTGAAAAAAATACTGTGTTTCCTTTTTTACTATGTTCTTTCATTAATTTTTTAAGAGTATATGAAGCTTTTGGATCTAAACCAGTCATAGGCTCATCTAGTATCCAATTTTTAGGATTATGCATAAGAACGCTTATTATTAACAATTTTTGTTTCATTCCATGAGAATAGCTCTGAATTCTACTTTTTAAATGTTCTTGCATATTAAATTCACCGTGCTAACTCCTTTACTCTTTCTAATCTATCTTTAGCAGGAATTTCATAAACATCACCTATAAAATTTAAATATTCTAATCCTGTTAACTTTTCAAAAGCATCTGGTGTATCTGGTACAAATCCAAATTGTTTTTTAGCTTCTATTGGATTACTAATAATACTTTTTCCATCTATTAAAATATCTCCACTATCTATTGCCAAAACTCCTGTAATCATTTCAATAGTAGTAGTTTTTCCTGCTCCATTAGGACCAATAAAACCAAAAACAACTCCATCATCAATAGTTAAATTCATATTATCTATAACTTTTACACCATCAATATAAGATTCATTAACATTTTTTATTTCTATCATATTTACCTCTTAAAAATTTTTTTACTTAAAATTATCGTATCATTATGCATTAAATTTGTAAATATTTTTTTGATATTTATACATAAAAATATCCTAGCATATTTTAAATGCTAGGAATTTATTTTTATTCACTTAAATAGTTTGTTGGATTTACAGCCTTTCCATCTTTATACATTTCAAAATGTAAATGTGGTACTTCTGCTATTTCAAAGCTTGCGCTTTCTCCTACTGTTCCAATTGTTTGTCCTTGTTCTACTGTATCTCCCTCATTTACAAATTCGCTTGATAATAAATTTGAATATACAGTTTCAAATCCATCATTATGTGAAATAGTTATTGTCAAACCATATCTTGGGTCATTCTTAATACTTTTTACTGTCCCAGCTTCACTTGCAACAACTACACTTGTTTTATCTGCCTTTATATCAATTCCAAGATGTGTAGTCCATTCTTGTAAAGTTTCAGAATAAATCAAACTTTCATCTGCAAAATCTGTTATTATTTCGCCAGAAGCTGGTGCTACAAAAGAAACTGGCTTTTCTTCTTTAGGCGCTTCTTTATTTTCTTCTGCAGGTGCTGCAGTTTCCACATTTTCTGATACATTATTTTCTTCTACTGGTTTTTCAGTATTTTCAGTAGAAGTTGCCGCTGTATTTAAAGTTTCTCCTTGGACTGAATTTGTAGAATTAAAATTATCTAAAACCTCATTCATTGCTTCATTTATATTCATATCGTCTGATTCACTAGTATCTAAAATATCATCCTCATCATAATTATCAACAACACTATTTATAGTATTTGTTGTAACTAATCCGTAATTTGGTGTATTTTTTAATTTTTGAGTATAACTAATAAAAATAATAGCAAAAGTAACAACTGTTACTGCTAAAGTTATACCAAAGGCAATAAGTACTTTTTTATATTTTTCATTCATATCAATCTCTCCTTTTCATAAATCAAATATTCTATATAAAAAAGTATTCTCTTTTTCCCACCAATTTATTCACTTTTTTCCACAATTTTATAAATTATTTTTTAATAATCGCTTATGTCGATATCTTTATAATAATGTTTTACTATTTCTTCTGCTGTATATCCTTGTTTGGCTAAAGAATCTGCTCCGCATTGGCTTAAGCCTACTCCATGACCATAGCCTTTTACTGTGAATTTTATGTTTTCTCCATCTCTTGATACTTCAAATTTTGCAGATTTTAGACCAAAAATGCTTCTACAATCTGTACCTGTTATTTCTATATTTCCTATTTTGATTTTTTTTACCCTTCCGACTATCAGTATATTCTAGAATCTGAATTGCATTTTCTTCTTCAAAATTAATTTGAAATGTTGAATAACTACTTAACATTTTTTGAATAAGTTCATCTTTACTTAAAACAACTTCTGAAGCATATGATGTATAAGCCTCTTCGCCGAGATGTTTCAACACTTTGAAAATAAGGAAAAGATCCTCCCCAAACATTTTCTGGAACCTCAGTTGAGCCACCACTATTACTATGGAAAAAAGCATCTATGGGCTGCCCATTATAAAGTATAACTTCTCCAATAGTTGAGTTTACAGCATTTTCTATTTTAATCCAATTTGCTTCTCTTTGAGATTCTTCCCATCTTGCTAATCTATTTTCTTTACTAATCCACGCTTGACAACAAGCTGAACTATCGCACATATCAGCATTTTGCTCTTTATGATTACTTCCATTCATAATTTTATAAATAGTATAAGTTCTTGCAACTATTGCTTGCGCTTTTAAAGCTTCTAATTCATAAGACGCTGGCATTTCAGCAGATACAACTCCATATAAATATTTATCAAGTGGAATTTCTTCTACTTCTCCTGTACTTATATGCAATAATTTAATTGTTGTATAATCTCCATAATTGAATTCTTTATATGCAATTGGTAATTCTTTTAAATCATCTTCAGACATAGTTTGCTCTACTTTTCCTTGAAATACAATAGATCCACATTTTATAATTACAAATAATATAATAATATAAATAATAATTTTCTTAAATTTTTTTATAAATCGAAATATATTCATCCACACATTTCTTCTTTCATATTATCTAAAATTTTTCGCTCAATCCTAGAAACCTGAACCTGTGAAATACCTAAAATCTTAGCAACTTCTGATTGTGTTTTACATTTAAAATATCTTAAATCTATAATTTTTTTGTCTCTATTATCTAAACTTTTAATCATATTTTCTAAGCTTAATCTTTCTACTATTTTACTTTGTTCATCTATTTTATTAGAAATCTGTTCTAATTTTTCTTTATTTCCATTTTCAAAAATTTCTGAATTTATAGAATCAATTCTAATTTTTATACCTAATTCTTTAATATTTCTACTAATTTTTATAATTCCATCATCTCTTAAAAATTTTTTTATTTCTCCCATAATATAAGGTACTGCAAAAGTAGACAATTTATAACCCAAATTTAAATTAAATCTTTTTACTGCTTTAATAAATCCTATTGAACCAATTTGATATAAATCTTCTTTATCATATCCTCTATTTAAAAATTTCTTCACAATGCTCCAAATAAGACCCATATTTTCTTTTATAAGTATTTCAAGGCTCTTCTGATTTCCGAGATTTAGCTTCTTTTATAAGAATACTTTCATCTTTTTTAATCATTTTAAAATAAGCCTATTCCTTTCTTATTTTTTTGCTCATTGTAACTTTAGTTCCAAGCCCAACAATTGATTCAACTTTTAAGCTATCCATAAAGTTTTCCATAATTGTAAATCCCATTCCAGAACGTTCAAGATTTCCTTTTGTTGTATATAAAGGCTCTTTTGCTTCTTCAACATTTTCAATTCCTTCACCTGTATCTGAAATTTCTATTAAAATTTCATTTTCAAAAAGTTTACTATGTACTTTTATCCACCCATCTCCATTTGGATAAGCATGAATAATACAATTTGTAACTGCTTCTGATACAGATGTTTTAATATCTGCAATTTCTTCAATTGTAGGATCTAATTGCGAAGCAAAAGCCGCAATAGCAACTCTTGCAAAGCCCTCATTTGCAGATTTACTTAAAAATTCTAATTTCAATTCATTTTTTAAATCTTCCATTTTTTAAAATTCCTTTCTTATAAATACATAAATTTATGCTACAGTTTTTATATTTATAATTTTATGTATTCCTGACATTTCTAAAATTTTTCTCAGTTTTTCTGATACATTTCTTACTTCTAATGTTCCACCATAACTTAAAACAGTTTTATATCTTCCTATTATTAATCCAATTCCTGCACTATCCATAAATTTTACTTTTTCTAAATCAATTATTACTTTTTTAGGACTAAACCTTTGAATTTCATAATCAAGTCTTGTCCTTATTTTTTGTGAAGAATGATGGTCAATTTCTTCTGTTAATTCAACCTCTAAAATTTTTTCTTCAATATAATGATTTACCTTCAAAATTCAAAATCTCCCTTCTTTTTAAAATAAATTTACAAGCTTGTCTTTTTTCTAGTTATATATTCTATATTAATTTAAAAATTTCCTTCGATGAAAAAGTTCTAGTTTTAGCGAAAAAACGAAAAAAAAGAAAGTAGCTAAAACTACTTTCTTAAAAATCATTTTCTTAAAAATTTATTATGCTTCTGGCTCAACTATACCAAAGTTTTTTCCATCTGGTAATCTATATAAAACATTTACTTTTTGTGTATCTACATTTATAAATGTAAAGAACAAGCTTCCAGCTCTTTCTTTTAATTTAATTTTTGCATCTTCAACTGACATTGGTTTTATATCATAATGTAAAGTTTTTACTACTTCATCTTCAATCTCAATTGTATTTATTGCTTCTTCTCCACTAAAAGTCATTTGTTTAATTGAAGCATCTTTTTGCATTTTTTCTTTTTTAGTTTTTGTTTTTCTAATTTGACCTTCTAAAATATCAATATCTTTATCAATTGATGCATACAAGTCTCTATCTTCTGTAACTGCTTTATAATTTACACCATTTACTGCTACATACATTTCAGCAACTTGCATATTTTTTTCTGCTTTAGTTTTTACATTTACTGTAATAACCTCATTTGCAAAATATTTTTCTATTCTTTCTAATTTTTTCTCAACATACTCCTTAATGGCTTCTGTTGCTTTTAATTCTTTGTCTGTGATTGTTAAATTAATCATAGTTTTCCCTCCTTTTTTGGTACCACTATTCTATCAGTTAATTTATAAAATTTCAAGTACTTTTATTACTTTCCTTTCATAACTGATTTTATATATTCTAACTCCTCTTCTTGTTCTAATCTTACAAATAAAGGCTTTCCTTGAGAAATTATTTTAGTATTAGGTTTAATTTTATCATAATCTAGCAAGCTATCCCATAAAGCTGATTTTTCATCAATTCCTAGCTGAGATAAAATTTCTTTAGATGTATTTGGCATATATGGAGTAAGTAAAATAGCTATTTTTCTTAAAGCTTCTGCTAAATTAAACATAACTGATTTTAATTCTTCTATTTTTTCTTCTTTTGATAAAATCCATGGGGCTGTTTCATCAATATATTTATTTGTTCTTGCAATATATTTCCATAAATCTTGAATAGCATCACTTACATAAAGTTTATCCATATTTTCTTCTAATTTTAAAATTTGCTCTTTTGCCACTTTTCTTAAATCTTCATCAAAATCTGTTTTTGAGCTAGAATCTACTGGTATAATTCCGCCAAAATATTTATTAATCATTCCAATAGTTCTATTTAATAAATTTCCTAAATCGTTTGCTAAATCTGAATTATATCTTAATACAAAATCTTCTGGAGTAAATACTGAGTCTTGAGCAAAACTCATTAATCTTAATAAATAATATTTTGTAGCATCTACTCCATATCTTGAGATTAAATCTTCTGGATAAACAACATTTCCAAATGATTTTGACATCTTTCCATCTTTCATCACTATCCAACTATGAGCATATAATTTTTTAGGAAGTTCTAATCCAAGGGCATGTAAAAATATAGGCCAATATATACCATGAAATCTAATAATTTCTTTTCCAACAACATGAACATCAGCTGGCCAATATTTTTTAAATAGTGAATCATCATCTGACATATAGCCTAATGCTGTTATATAATTAGTTAGTGCATCTAACCATACATATAAAACATGTTTTGGATCATTTGGCATTTTTATTCCCCAGTCAAAAGTACAACGACTAATACATAAATCTTCTAAACCTGGATCAATAAAATTCTTGAAAATTTCATTTTTCTTACTTTCTGGAACTAAAAATTCTGGGTTTTCTTTATAAAATTCTTTAAGCCATCCTTCATATTTCTTCATATTAAAGAAATATGATTCTTCTTTCATCTTTTTTACTTCTCTTCCACAATCAGGACATTTTCCATCTACTAATTGTGTTTCAGTAAAATAATTTTCACAAGGCATACAATACCAACCTTCATATTCTCCTTTATAAATATCTCCATTGTCTATGAATTTTTGAACAATCTTTTGCACTGCTTTAACATGTTTTTCATCTGTAGTTCTAATAAACCTATCATATCCTATTTCCATTAAATTCCATAACTCTTTTGCTTTTTTAGCCATCATATCTACATATTCTTTTGGAGTAACCCCATTTTCTTCTGCTTTAGTCTCCATTTTTTTACCATGTTCATCAAGGCCTGTAAGCATAAATGTATCATATCCTCTTGCTTTTTTATATCTTCTTATGCAATCTGCTAAAACTGTACAATAAGCTGTTCCAATATGAAATCTTCCACTTGGATAATAGATTGGTGTTGTTATATAGAATTTTTCTTTCATATTTTCACTTCCTTAAATTTATTTTAATTCTTATAATTTTTCTCCACAATTTGGACAAAATTTTTGAGTGTTATCCACAGGATTACCACATTTTGGGCAAGTTTTTTCTTCTGGCTTTTTAGTACCACAGTTCTCACAGAAGTTTCCATCATTCATCTGTTTGCATTTTGGACATTGCCATGTATTTGCAGTATTCACATTATTTTGATTAACAGAATTTCTAACTCCATCATTTACATTATTAACAGTTTGCCCAAAAATTCCTCCACCTGCCATATTCATCATTCCAACTCCTAAAAAGCCATTCATTGCTCCGCCTTCATTTGAAGCTGCATTTTCAACGGCTTTTGCATAACTTTGAGTAAGAGTACCTTGTTGCATATGTGCATTTGAGCTTAATATATAATCTTGAATATATTTTTCTGATTGCTCATCTAAAGAAACTGATTCTACTGCAAAGCATACAATATTTAATCCCCTATTTCTTAAAGGCTCATCAAATATTTTTTCATCCATCATTTCTTTAATTTCATCTGTTTGACTAGGTAATTCCAAAACTGGAACTTTATGTTCTTCAGTTCCAAGTTCATTTAGTACATTTTGAAATGCACTCATAACTTCTGTTCTAATTTGTTCTACTATTTGGTCTTTCCTATAGACCATAGCAGTTCCTGCAATTTCTTTCATAAATAAACTAGGATCTTCTATTTTAAAAGTATATTTTCCATAACATTTTACTTTAACTGCTAAAGGTGTTACTCCACCTGTCATTTGATTTGGAACAGGATGTGACCAATCTTGATATGGAATTGGAGTTGCAGTTCCAAATTTATTATCCATAATTTCTTTCATATTAAAGAAATAAACCACTTGTTGATCTGGAATTCCTCCACCATAAGTAAATCTTTGCCACATTTCTTTAAATACTGCTCCAAAATTTCCTGCAAAAAATGAAGGTGATGTAGATTCATCAAAAACATAATCCCCTGCTTCTGCTGAAGCATCTAAAACCTTACCATTTTGCATAATTATTGCACATTGACCAGGCATAACCCTTATAATACTTTTTTTAGTTATAGCTCCTGTATCTGTAGTTTTTCCCATCATTAAAATTTCATTATTCATATTCTCACATGCAATCACTTCTTTCCATTGGTCATGAAAAGTTGAACCAATTGCACTTGCAGCCGCTTTAATTAATCCCATAATAAGTTCCTCCTCTTACTTTTTATATTCTTCAAGTAAAAACTTTAAATATCTTTTAACAATTTTTCAATCCTTTTATTTATAGAATCTTTTCCTAAAACATTTAATATTTCATATAAATCTGGTGTATTACATCTTCCAGTCATTGCAACTCTAATTACTGTGCTTACATCTCCTACATGACCTGGATATTTTTCTGGTTCTTTTTTAAACTCTTTTACTTCTCTTGCATATCCAAATTTTTCTGCTAAATCTTTTACTTTATCAAACCAAACTTGTTTATCATCATTTTCATCATAATATTGCTCAAAATATGTTTTAACTAATTTCTTTATCTCATCTTTATCAACTATTTTTTGAAATTCATAATCTATATTATTTGTAATAAATTTTTCATCATACATATAATAAATATTATCTTTTAAATCAGACCATTTTGCTAAATCTTTTCTTGGTTTTAAGTTTCCTCTTTCAATTCCTAAAACTTTCATAGAATATTCTTTATTATCTAACATTTCTTTAAGCTCTGAATCAAATTCTTTAGCCCAATCATATGAATAATCATAAACTTCTTTAGCTGAAAATTTTGATATAACATTTTTAGAAACATCAAGCATCTTTACCATATCAAATAATGCCCCACTTACTCCCATTTTCTTTATATCAAAATCAAATTCATACATAGATTTATCTGGATTTTGTTTTCTCCAAATTTCAAAATTTGAGTTTGCAATATTCATTAAATATTCTAATACAGACTGTTTTGGTATACCTTCTTCTTTATAATAAGAAACTGCAGATTCTGGATCTTTTCTTTTACTTAGTTTACGTTTTCCTTCTCCATCAGTTTTCATCATTGGAGCTATATGCGCATATTTTGGAGCTTTAAAACCTGCTACATAAAATAATTGTAAATGCAAAGGTACAGAAGCAAGCCATTCATCTGCTCTTATTACCATATTTGTTCCCATTAAATGATCATCTACCAAATGTGCAAAATGATATGTTGGTAAACCATCAGATTTTATTATTACTATATCTTGGTCATTTTCAGGAAATTCTACATTTCCTTTTATAACATCTTTATGTTTTATCTTTTTTTCTGGATTTCCTGGTGATTTAAATCTTATGATATAAGGTTCACCATTTTTTATTTTTTCGGCAGCCATATCTATAGGCATATTTCTGCATTTTGTCCACTTTCCATAATATCCTGTTCTTTCTTTAGCTTTTTCTTGATTACTTCTAATCTCATCTAATTCTTCCGATGTGCAAAAACATGGATAAGCATTACCTTCTTCCAAGAATTTTTTAGCATAAGATTGATAAATTTCCTTTCTTAGAGATTGTTTATATGGACCATAAGAACCATGGTCTACATTATTTTCATCAATATATTCATCAGGTGCCAAATCAAAATCCTTTAATGCTTCCATGATTTGTTTTACACCATCTTGTACTTCTCTTTTTTGATCAGTATCTTCAACTCTAACGAAAAATACCCCACTATTTTTTGCCATTAGTTTTGCTATTAAACTTTGATAAATTCCTCCAATATGTACAAATCCTGTTGGACTTGGAGCGAATCTAGTTACAATAGCCCCTTCTGGTAGCTCTCTTTTTGGATATTTTGTTTCATAAAATGTATAATCTTTTGCATTAGGAAAAATTAAATCCGCTAATTCTTTATTATTCATATAAATCCCTCTTTCTAAAATCCTATACTTTTCTTCTAATACTACGGATTTATTTTACTATACAGATATAAAAAAAGCAAGAAATTTCCACTATTTTTTCCAAACTTTCTATTGATTTTAATAGATTCTAATGCTATAATAAAATTAGTTTATTTTGTAAGAAAAGGAGGATAAGATGAATCAAATTTTAATTTCAGAAAAAATTTATGTTACACCTGAAATGAAAAGAAAGAAAAGAATATATAAAATTTA
>CAKMVZ010000005.1 GCA_928721915.1 uncultured Clostridia bacterium | reverse complement strand
TTCCACTCTACAACTTTTTTATATATTTTCTTTTTATTTTGATTTAACAATTTTATTTTATCTATATAAACATGATATCCGCAAAAGCAAACACCTTGTTTACATTTAAAATAATTTGTTTTCTTGTTAAGTTTTAATTTTAAATTTTCATCTAAAAAATCTGAAATTTTATTTTTTATTTCTATTGCCATTTCTTTACTATCAACTAACAAAATAAAATCATCCATATATCTTACATAATATTTAATTCCTAGTTTCTCTTTCACAAAGTGATCTAATTCATTTAAATAAATATTTGCAAAAAATTGTGAAGTATAATTTCCGATTGGTATACCAATTTTATATGTTCCATCAAAAATTATTTTTTTAGTTAAATCTAAGAAATCCTTATCTTTTACTTTTCTTGAAATTATATTAAATAAGATTTTTTTATCAATACTATTAAAAAATTTTGATATATCACATTTTAAAATATAAAAATCTGGATTATTCTTATATTTTTTCCTCATATAACCTTGTAAATTTTTAACTGCACTATGTAATCCTTTGCCTTTTAAACAAGCATATGTATCTTTTACAAGCTTTGGCATAAAAATAGGTTTTATAAATTCTTCAACATACCATTGTTGCAAAACTCTATCTTTAAAAGGAAGTGATAAAATAATTCTTTCTTTTGGCTCATAAACAGTAAACTTTCTGTAAAATCCTGTTTTATAAGTCTTATTTTTTACATCTTCAACGAGATTACTTAAATTCATAGCTAAATCCATTTCATATTCTATAACTTCTTTATTTTCATGTTTGCATTTTGAAGAACGTAAATATGCCTCATACATTTTCATAAATGTTATTTTTGATTTAAAAAAATTATTTACCCTTTTTGACATGTTTTTAACCATCCACCTATCATTTTGCCCACCTCTGTAAGCTGTTCATTCCAAGCCTTATAGTTTTGATCCGAAATATATCTTGCTTTAAAAGCAATTCTTGTATATGTTTTTAAAACATATATTTCAACATCTGCTTTCATCAAATATTGTATTCTTATTTTATTGTCTTTTTCTTTCCATGCACACATTATTAGTCTTACTATGTCTAATTCTTCTTTTTTTATTTCTGTACAAATTCCAAATCTTTCAAATTTTGGAAATTTTAACATTAAATTTTTTGAATACAAAATCAAATTACACATTTTTTCATAAACTATAAGTCTACTATCCTTTTTAGGCATACCTTTTCCTCCATTTCAACTTCTTTTTTAGATTTGTGGTGCATCACTTTCAATTATTTATCTACTTGCACTGCACCACTTTTTTAACTTTTTACCACTTAAGGAGGGAATCAAACTTCTTTTATGTGTGACCTTCTCGGCGCTATCCGTAAATATACGCCCCTCCGAGGTATAACCACACAAGAGTCCAGAGCCGCACACCACCACCGCACGAGACGTGTTATTGCTATTAGGATTGCCATTGTTGTTGTTAGAAGCTAGCGTACCACCATTGTTGCTGTTACCACGTATGAAGAAGGGATTGCCAAGCGCTACAGTTTGACACCCAATTTTTAAATCTTTTTTGATTAAGGATGTTTCCTAAATTTTAGGTTTCTATCTTTTGTGCATTTATTTTTATTTTAAGTTACATTTTTGTAACTTAAATTTAAAGACTTTATTTATATTTAATTATTTTTCATTTGCTTTCTACTCCGCTTTATTTAAAGTAAAAATTTTGAAATTTACTTTACGCTCCCAGTATTAAGTATGCAGGTAATTTTTAAAGTCCAGAGCCGCACACCACCACCGCACGAGACGTGCCATCGCTAACAGGATTGCCATGGGTGTAGTAAGAAGCCAGCGTACCACCACTGACGCTGTGACCACGTACGAAGAAGGGACCGCCAAGCGTGATATTATACGTATACGCATCAGGTCTTATACTCTTCATAATTTGATACATTTCATATATTGAATCACCTTTATGATCTATTTTTAAATCTCCTCCTGCTCCTGCATAATTATAACCATAAAATTCTTCATTATTTGATGAAGCTAAATATGAAGTTACATAATATAAATCATAGTATTTTGAATCTATACCTAATTTTACTAAATTGTTTTGATATGAACTAGCAGATGTACTTGGGTTGCTTCCATCAGTTGAAGCAAAAGTCATCATGTATTCATAGTTACCATTTCCCATTCCATATACACCTGTATAATTGTTTGAACCTGTTGAATAGCTATCTATTTGGTCTACAGCACCTCCACCATATCCAGACATAGCTAACATTGCAACTGCACCCCATTCGCTATTTTTAATCATATGGACATCAATGCCATTATTTGATGTATCATTATATGAATCATCTAATGTAGCATTTAATCCTAATGGACCAGAACTTGTTTCCATTTGTCTTATTTGTTTAAAAAATGTTTCTGATGTTGTGTTTACTAAAGCTGTGAATCCTGGTCTTGATTGGTAAGTAGCCATCGCTACTGTACTGCTAAGCAAAGAAATTAAAATTACAATAGCTAAAATAATCAAGCATTTACTACTTAATTTTAAGCCATTCTTCTTTTTTCCTTTGCCATAAAGTTTTACAAAAAAACTTTCCATCTTTCTTTTCCTCCTTTTCCTAAATCCACCCCAAACTTTCTAATAGCACAGGTAATTGTGGTTTTATTATTTTGTGATTAAATTTTGGTGGATTTTTTTAAGGCAAAAAAAAATCTGCTTTTTTTAGCAGATTTTTTGTATTTTTTTATATTTTTTTACTTTGATAATTTTAAAATTTCCTTTTTTAGCTCCTCGCTCACATAATCCTCCAACTCTTTTGCTGACTTTCCTTTTAAAAGCTCCGAAAAATCCATTGGCTCCCCATAAGTTATAGTAACTTTATGAAAAGGTTTTGGCTCACCTTTTATACCAATTGGAACAATTTTAGCCTTAGTTTTAAGACTCATATATGCTGCACCATTTTTTAATTTTCCACCCTCATTCTTTTCCATACCATTTCTAGTTCCTTCTGGAAAAATTCCAATACATCCACCTTCTTTTAAAGTTTTTAAAGCTTCTTTTAAAGGACCAATATCTTTTGAATCTCTTTTTACATAAATTCCATCATATGCAAAAACTAAAAATCTAAATAATAGATTTTTCCTTAGTTCTTCCTTTGCAATAAATCTCATCCTTCTAGTAGCTGTTACAACAATTAAAGGCGGATCTAAATAAGTTCTATGATTACCACAAAAAACCAACGCTCCTTCTTTTGGAATATTATTTCTACCAATAATCTTTGCTCTATAAACTATTTTACAATAAATAAAAATTGCTGTTGAAACAATTCCTCTACAAACTTTTTTAAATCCATTTTTTAATAAATTCTTATTTTTCTCCATAATAAGTCTCCTTTAATATTATGTAAATTATTTTATTTTACTTTTAATAATATCTAAAATTTTTTCAGTTACTTCTTCAATACTAAGATTAGTAGAATCAATATAAATTGCATCTTCTGCTTTTTTTAAAGGTGCAATATCTCTTGAAATATCTCTAAAATCTCTTTTTTTAATTTCTTCTAATACTTCCTCATAATTAGATTTAATACCTTTTTCTAGATTTTGCCTAATTCTTCTTCTAGCTCTTTCTTCTGGAGAAGCGTCAAGATAAATTTTTACATTAGCGTTTGGAAATACAACAGTTCCTATATCTCTTCCTTCCATAACTATATCATTAAATTCACCTAATTTTCTTTGCATATGTAAAAGTTTTTCTCTTACATCAGAAATGGTGGAAATTGGTGAAGAATATTTTGAAACCTCTTCTTCTCTAATTGCTTTAGAAACATCTTCTCCATTTAAAAATACTTTTCCATTTGGTTTTAAATCAATCTCTATATTATTTAAAATATTTTTTATTTTTTCTACTTCTTCTAAAGAAACATTTTCTCTTAAAGCTTGAAGTGCAACACATCTAAACATAGCTCCTGTATCTACATTTATAGCATTAATTTTAGAAGCTACTTTTTTAGCTATAGTTCCTTTCCCACTTCCAGCAGGTCCATCAATTGCAATAATAAAAGACATATTATTTTTCTCCTTTAAAATGAATATTTTTAATATATATTTCCATTCTTAGCACATTCATAGCAGTTAAAGTTTCAATTTCTTTTTTTATCCTATTTCTTACTATATCAGTAAGTTCTTTAATATTATATCCATACTCAATAATAATTTCTATATAAATAAAAACTCCATCGCCATATCCGCCTTCTTCTTTTTTAATTATTGCTCTATGAAGTTTATAAACTCCTTCAATTTTTTTAAGTACAACTTCTATTATTTGTTTAAAAACTGTATCAGAAATAGTAAAATTTCCTAAATAACTAAAGGCTGGTCTAATTAATGACTTTTCAGCAATATATGGTGCATTTCCTTTTCCTGTTGATTTAAAAATTTGAAGTGGATCTAAAAGATACCCTGAAAAATCTTTTTTTATTTCAAAGGTAGGAACTGGTATAACATGCTTTCCTTGAGTTACTCTAATTCTTCTTGCTGTTTCCATCTCTTCTTCAGTTGCTACATCATTTATATAAATCGTTTCTGAAATTTCAGAAAGCCCTAAATTTTTAGCAATTCTTTTAACCATATCATCTGATGTTCCAAGTATTAAAATACTTTTCGGTTTTCTTTTTCTTAAAACATCTTGCATATTTTTTCTTTTTTCTTCATCTTGAAATAATGCATTTTTTACAGTTTCTATTTTTGTTGGAGCTTTTTTAGCAGAAATTCCAGCTATAACTTGATTTCCAGAAACTAATAAACCATCATCTATAATATAATCTATTCCTCTTGAATCAGCAACCATTTGGGCTCTATAACTTTTTCCTGTTCCAGACGGACCAACAAAAGCATAAACTTTTATTCTTTCTAATGGAATTTTTTCTAAAGAATTCAAAATCATTTAAAATACCAATACCTCTCTTACAAAAATTTAAGATATTATATCATTTAACAAAAAGTTTTTCAAGCCTGCCATAGCCTTAAAAACTAATATTTAATAATAACTTCAAAATTCCAATTTGCAATATCAGAAGTTGTACTAGTATCTTTATTCTTAGGATTTGTATTTATTAAATAATATATACTTTCTCCAGTTTTAAAAGAAACAACAAAAGTAAAAATAAGTAAAATTATTAAAATAATTAAATAAATAATTTTTAAGTCTTTATACTTATTATTTTTTCTTAAATTTGCTTTATTTTCTTTATTTTTTACTTTCTTCACTTTTATCACTCTCTTCCTTCAAAACTTCTAAAGCCTCTTCTACTAAATTTTCTTCATCATCAAATTCTTTATTTTCTTCTTTTTTCGTCTTATCTTTATTAAAAAATATTGAAACAGAAGTTATACCCATAACCAAAAAAATTAAAATTATTTTTAAATAATCTTTAATAAATACTCCGAAGTACTTTAGAATGATATATAACTTTTCCTTGAATTTGATTTTCTGATATTTTTAAATCATTTTCATTATTTGCATCTCCTTTGCATATATATTCTGTTTTTCCATTTACAATATTTTTTTCAATTATTCTATGAGTGACTAGTAGATTTTCAGCTTCATAAGTAATAACATCATTTACTTCATATTCTCCCTCTTTTATAATAACTAATTCCCCTGAATTAATTTCAGGTTCCATACTACCTGTTAGTACAACTAAAAATCCATATCCAAAAATTTTAGTAACTTTATTTTTTTCTATATATTTTGAATACAATATATAAACTAATATTATTACTAACAAAATAACTATAATTTTTAACAATATATTTTTAGCAATTTTAAAAAAATTTTTCATGTTCCTCCTTATATTTTTAATTTATCAATTGAAATTTTAAAGAATAAAAATTTAATTTTGTAAAAGCTCTCTAGTAAATCAATTTCACTTACCAGAAAGCTCTTACACTAAAATTTAAGATAAATAAAGTGTAAAATGCTTTCTTAATTATTCAAATATATTCAAAAAAGGAATGTTTTTTATAAAAATAAAATTAAAAACTTAAGACATTAATTATTAAAAAGGTAATTTTAAATTAGCCTTTTTTAATAAAAATAATTTTTTATATCATAAAAATACCAAAGACTAAAAAAGCAAAAAATCAACAAATTATTTTGATTTAAATTATTTAATTTGACTTCCTGTTATTTTAACAGTAAAAATATAATCTGAAATATTTTGACCATCTATTAAATCAATTTCATCTAATAGATTTCCTTCTTCATCTTCTGTTTCATAAGGCCAACTCCAAGAAATATGATATGTAACTGTTTTTTCAGAATCACTTTCTAAAATTTCACCTGAAAAAACTTTTTTAGAATCTGAATTTAAACTTGAAATTAAATCAGATAAACTATCATAATTTTCTCCCTCATATGTAAAAAATAAATTTTGTGGTTTATCAGTTTCATTTAATATTTCCACATCATAGCTTAAATCAACCTCAGAACCAGTTGCATCAATAATAATATCAAATTCACCATTTGTTCCAGGCGCTATTTTTCCTTTTGTAATGCTATCAGAATCAATAGTTTCTGCTAAAGAAATTGTTGAAGTTAATGAAGAATTACCTGCATTTACAACTTCACCTGTAAAATTCCATCTAGCAACTGCTGTTGAAATTGTTGATTGATAGCTTTGTGCATATTTTGAATAAGTATATCCTGCAATTATAGAAACCAGAATAATAAACAAAATAGCCACTAATATAATTCTTTTCTTATTTTGTTTCAATTTCTCACCTCCTTTTGATTAAAGGTTAAGGCTTAAAAATTTCACATATTTTTTTTACGTTTTACTCTTTTTACCTTTAAATTACGGGGGCATTTAAAACGTTTAAAATTTAATTTTAAGTCTTATAAATATAAATTTGTTAGGGGACTAATTCATTTAAAATCATTTGATAAATTTTAAAAGAAAAAAATATTTTTAGATTTAAAATTTTTGAATTAAAATTAATAATAAAAAATTTTTAAGCACTTAACTTGAACGCATTATAGCACGCATGACTTAAGTTGTAAATACTTTTTTAAAATTTTTAAAAAAATTTACTCGACAAAATTCGACAAAAATTCTTATAAACTAAGTGCCACAGTAGTTATATCAATTCTAATATTTTTCAATTTTATATTCTTTTTCAAGTTTTTCGTTTAAATAAAGTCTTGAAACAATTTCAAATTCTTTTAAAGCATTTTCTGAAAGACTAAAAGAAAAAATTTTTTTAGAATCTGCTTTTATAGAATAGATTATGGCATTTCTAGTTGGAATACTTATACTAAATGCGCCTGTATCTTGTTTTCCACAAGAATCGCATTTAAATCCATTATCTTTAAAAGAAAAATAATTCAAATTTTCTTTTTTATGACATGTAACACATTCATTAACATTAGGGCAAAATCCAATGATTTTCATAAGTCTCATTTTAAAAACAGAAGTTAAAAAATCTAAGTTTTCATTTTTTTCAGACATGGCATATAATGTATTTAAAAACAATTTTAATACATAAAAAGAATTTTGATTTTCTGTTGTAACATCATTTATTATTTTAGTTATATGTGAAGCATAAAGAAGCTTATCTAAATCAGTTCTTAAATTATAAAACATTTCAATAGTTTCACAAGAGTTAATAGTATATATATCTTGAGAACCTTTAAATAACATATATTCACCAAAACATAAAAATTGAGTACCCGCTAGTAATTGACTTTTGGTCCTTCTAGCACCTCTAGCGCTGCACCCAATTTTTCCTAAATTTGGAGTAAGCATTGTAACCATTTTATCAAAATCATTTGAATTATTTTCTGCAATTATTATCCCATTTACTTTTAGTGTTTTCATCTATATTTAAAGTTTCCTCCATATTTTTAAGTTTGCTAAATTCTAAATAAGTGTTAATATCTCCAGTGTTTTTAAATGCACTCCACGCAATTTCCTTTATAATCATATGTCCCTCCAGATTTTAGCTTTCGTATCAAAATTTGTAATTTTTTGATGTTTTTTATTATTTTAGTTTAAATTTATTATTTACCAAACTCTCGTTATTTATCCAATCTTCCTTAACTTTTACCCAAACTCTCAAATTTACTTTAGTACCAGTCATTTTTTCAATATCTTGTCTTGCATATGTCGAAATTTGTTTTAGTTTTGAACCAGATTTTCCAATTATTATTCCTTTATGTGACTCTCTTAAAGCATAAATTGTAGCTTCAATATCATAAATATCTTTTCCTTTTGTAGTCTGCCTTAAAGCAAATTTTTCTATTTCAACATAAATTCCATGTGGCACTTCATCATTTAAAAGTTTTAACGCCTTTTCTCTAATAATTTCTGAAGCCAATTCTCTCATTGTTTGGTCTGTATATTCATCATCTTCGTAGTATTTTGGACCAACCGGCAAAAGCTTCTCTATTTCTTTTTTTAACTCTTCTACTCCGATTACCATTTAATGCAGAAATTGGAATTATTGCAGAAAAGTCATATTCATTTTTATACATTTCTATTATTTCTAAAATTTTTGTTTTTGGAACCAAATCGATTTTATTAATTACTAATATGCAAGGCTTTTTAGACTTCTTTAAATTTTCTAGAATTTTTAAATTTTCTTCTATTATACTTTTAGAAGTTGCCTCAACTAAAAACAAAACTACATCTACTTCACCTATTTCAGTTATAGCAGTATCAATCATAACTTTGCTTAATTTTGTTTTACCTTTATGAATTCCTGGTGTATCTATAACTATTATTTGCGAATTTAAGCTATTTATAATTGCTTTTATAGCTGTTCTTGTTGTCTGTGTTTTTGGAGTTGTAATTGCAACTTTTTCATTTGCTAAACAATTTAAAAGAGTTGATTTACCACTATTAGTTTTTCCAATTAAACTTACAAATCCTGATTTAAAATTATTCATAAAAAATTTCCCTTCTAAAATAAAAAATTATCTTGAAATTGAAAGCGCTTCTAATACTTCTTCTTCATGAGCTCTCATTTGAATCTTGTCCTCTTCTTCAATATGATCATACCCCATAAGATGAAAAAAATCCATGAACAATCATATATGCTAACTCTCTTTCAAAACTATGTCCATATTCTTCTGCCTGAGATTTTACTTTTTCAATTGAAACTACAATATCACCTAAAACATCTGGATTTTTTCCCGTAATTTTAGATATTTCATCTTTTTCAAACATAGGAAATGAAAGCACATCAGTTTCTTTATCTATATTTCTATATTCATTATTTATTTTCTTTATATCTGATGGAGTAGTTAATATTACACTCACATATAAATTTTTAGAAATTAAACCTTGAATTTCAAAACATTTTCTAATTACTTTATTTATTAATTTTTCATATTCTTCATTTGGTTCAATATTTAAATATTCAATTTCTACTAAATTCATTTTTATTTTCCTTTTCTTTAAATTATTTAATTTCTTCAATAAAAAGCCCTAAACTTAGGACTTTTTATTGCTACAAATTATTATATTTCATGCTACTTTTTTATATTTATTTTTACTTCCAGTAATTGCTGCATTTTTTAAATTTCTCATAACTCCAAATTCAACTAATTTTTCTTTATAAAATTTTCTTAATTTCTTATTTTTTTCGTTAGATTCATCAATTTGTGAAAGCTCTCTTTTTAAAGATAATATTTCCTTTTTATCTGAATCTTGCTCTTTGCTATATTCTTGCCAAAATTTTTTATAACTTTCTCTTTCCTTTGGATCTTCCCAATATACTTTTGTTGATAATAATTTAACATTATAATCTTCAATTAATTTTATTAACATTTTATAAGCTTCTTCTCTTTTTAAATCTGTTTTAGAGCTTACAATTAAATTTCTAATATCTTTTAATAATTTATTATAACATTGTTCTGCTGCAACTAAAGGTAAACTATGAGTAAATAAATATCTGCTTAAGCCTAATAAAATCATATTTTTTTCTAAAAATTCTTTTTCATCTAATTTTCCTACACTAAATTTTTCATATTCTTCATAACCGCTTATTATATTAGCATAATTTTCATTATCTTTCTCATGTTCTAATTTTAATGGTAACACTTTTCTTATGTATTCTTCAAGAGTTTCAAAAATATTTTTATATACATCTAATAAGCTATTCTTCTGTGCTTTTAACCCATCTGCTAATTTAATAGAATAATTTTTTATAATTCCTTTATATAGACTATCAACTTTTTCAATATATAATTTTGTATATTTTTCAATATTTTTTTCTTTTCCAGACTCTTTAAAATTTTCAAAATCTAATTCAAGTAAAAATTTTTGTTTTCTATATTTATATTCTAAATATTCTGTTTCTTTTAAATGAACTATATTATAATAATCTGATAATGCTTCTCTTTCAAAAACTGATGCTGTTCCTGTTTTTACTTTTTTATAAACAGAGTCCATTATATATTTATCAATTGACTCTAAATAAAGAGTATATGCTTCTTCAAATCGATTAGATGCCTGTTCTTTTTTCGAAACATCATTAGAAATTTCAGCTTTTTTGTAAATTTCATAATATTTTATTACATTATTTCTTTTCATAGAGATTAAAATACCATTAATTCCTAATTTCGTTGGAATAAATAATTTTCCCAAAGTATTCGAAATTTTTCCAAAAAAAGTTGTGTTTGGACTAAGCACTTTTAAGCTTCTTTCTTCCATCTTTACCTACCTTTCTAAAACTTTATTTATCCGAAAAAAATTTTTCTCGAATTAATAGACCAATTGCTCTAAAGTTCCTATTTTCTCTTCTGTACTACATACTATTTTAACAGTAATTGATGTTTTATTTTCTGTTACTATTGGAGTAGTTTCTATAACATCTTCTTCTGCAATTCCGTTCTCCTCAAGCAATTCTTGTTTTAATTTTATTTGTAATTTGTTTGAAAGTTCTTCTACTGTATATTCCTTAGATTCCAATTTTGTTTCTTCATAAGTTGTTTTTACTATTTCAATTGGAATATAATAATTTGAAAATAACTTTAATTTTTTACATGTCTCTATTGTATCATAATTTTTAAAATTTGGAACCCCTTTATTGAAATTTATTTTAAAATTATTTATTTTTATTGAATATTTATTTTTCTTATTACCTGTATTTATAAATATTGTTGATTTAAAGAGGCAGTTTCTTCTTTTGTATACCAAACTTTTGCAAAAATTTCACCTTCTGCATGAACATATCTATTTTCAGTATATTTTCCTTCCATAATACCTTCTATTAATAAATCTCCTGGTTTTACTGTATCACCGTACATTAACTCTTGCAGTTCCGAGAAGCAGCAGCAATCTTAGTAATAACAGCCTCTCTATCAGAAACAATATTACAAGCAACATCTTTATCTATAATTTCAGGTTTTTCTGTCGCCATAACAATATTTACAATAACATTAGTTCCTGTTATTTTAATTCCAATCCATGAAATGTCATCTCTTTCAAGCCTAATATTATTTATAACTTTTTCTGTATCAATTTTAGATATTAAAACTCCTTCTTTAATTCCATCTTTTGATAAAAGATTTAAAATTTCTTGATTATTTATATTTCCATCACATATTATTTCAATATTCCAAACAAACCTAGTTAGTCCAAAAATAAAAATTGCAATCACTAAAAAAGTAATTGCAAAAATTTTTCTTTTTTTATACCTATTTAAAATAAAAGGAAGTCCTTTTTTATCTTTCAATTTAACGCTTACCTTTGTTTTTCTAGCTATTAAATGTATTTTTTTAAAATCTGCTACGCTAAGCCTTGCATTAATAGTAGTAGAATTTTTTCTTTCTATTTTCCATAAAAAAATCCCTTTACTAAAACATAAATTAATAAATTTTTCTATAAAAAAACCTTCTATTTCAACATTTATATAACCAAAAATCTTTAAAAACAAAATTTTAAATAGCATAACTTTTTCCTCTCTTTAATTTATTTTTCAAAACCTATACTTTCAATTTTTCCAGTAACTAAAATATCTTCATCATTCATTTGATTTAGCTTTAAGTTAAACCCATTTATATTTACATTTCCAATATATGTTCCAATTCGAACAAAAAAATCTTCATATTCTAAAATTCCTTTAAAATTTTCTATTAAAACTTCATTAAATCCTGTCATAGTAATTTTAGGAATATTACTAATAACTTCTTTAGGAAGTTCTAAAATCTCACTTGTTCTTTTTATAAACTTTCTCATAAAAAAATACTCCTTAATTTTTAAATATATACTTTTCCTTTTATTAAAGTATATATTCAAAAACAAGAGTATTTATACATAAAATTTATTTAAAATTTTATTCTTTATTTATTTCTTTTAAAATTTCTTCATCTGTCTGAAGCTTTTCTGCTGCAAATTCTAATACTTTAGGATTTTTAGAAATTGCAGTTAAAATTACTTCTCTATCACTTCTTAATCTTAAACTTGCAAATTTTAAAATAATTGGTTTATTTTTAACTGCTTGCATTACAACATCTTTATCATCTCTTAATCTCGCACTTGCAAAATATAATGCTTGCCCATCATTTGAAGTTGCAGAAAGAAGAACATCTTTATCGTCTCTTAGTTTTTCACTTGCATAACAAATAGTCCATCCACTTTTTTTAGTTGCTTCTAACAATATTTCTTTATCATTTTTTAATCTATCGCTTGCAAACTCTAATGCTCCACTATCTATTTTTACAGCTTCCATAACAACATCTTTGTCATCTCTAATGATATCATTTGCCCATTCTAATAACATGGGGTTTAATTTTAACACTTTTAAATAATAATTTTTATCATCTTTATTTTTTCTTGCATCAATAACATCTTGTGGCTCTGGCATTTTTCTCTCCTATTCTTAATTATTATTTTTTAATTGTTTTTGTTCTTTAATCTTTTTTATAGCTAACTCATCTTTATCATTTACTATAATTTCAATTACATCCTTTTTCTTTACTTCATCAGCAATGATACTACGGCTTACCATTGTTTCTATTTCATCTTGAATTGTTCTTTTAAGTGGTCTTGCACCAAAATTAATATCATATCCTTTTTCTACAACCCAATTTATAACATCATCAGATACAGTCATTGTAATTTCTTGTTCTTCTAACCTTCCAATTAAGCCTTTTATTAATAATCTAACTATATTATAAACTTGTTCTTTTGCTAGAGCTTGGAAGAATATTGTTTCATCTAATCTGTTTAAAAATTCTGGTCTAAACTGATTTCTTAAAACTAACCTTATTTGCTCTTTTGTTTCTTCTGTTATTTCACCCGTTTTAGAAATACTATCTAATATAAGCTGGGCACCTAAATTTGATGTTAAAATAATTATTGTATTTTTAAAATCTACTGTTCTTCCTTGAGAGTCTGTAACTCTTCCATCATCTAAAATTTGTAAGAAAATATTAAAAACATCTGGATGAGCTTTTTCTACTTCATCGAAAAGTAAAACTGAATATGGTTTATGTCTAACTGCCTCAGTTAATTGACCTCCTTCTTCATATCCAACATATCCTGGAGGAGCTCCAATTAATCTAGTAACAGAAAATTTTTCCATATATTCACTCATATCAAATCTTATCATATTTTTTTCATCATCAAATAAGTTTCTAGCTAAAGTTTTTGCAAGTTCAGTTTTTCCAACACCAGTAGGTCCTAAAAATAGAAATGAGCCTATTGGACGATTTGGATTTGCAATTCCTGCTTTTGAACGAAGTATTGCTTCTGAAACTTTTCTTACAGCTTCATCTTGACCAATAACACTTTCATGTAAAGTTTCCTCTAAATGCAATAATTTTTCTTTTTCTCCCTGTGACATTCTAGTAACTGGAATACCCGTCCATTTTGAAACAATTTGTTGAATTTCCTCTTCAGTAACTTCACTTCTTAAAAGAGTTGCCTTTCCACCTTGCTCTTTTTCAATTTCTTTTTCTTCCTGAGCTAAAACTGTTTTTAAGTTTGGAAGTGTTGAATAGCGAAGTTCTGCAACTTTATTTAAATCATAATTTCTTTCAGCTTTCTCAATTTCCGCATTTGTTTCATCTATTTTTGCTTTTAATTTTCTAACTCTATCTATATTCTTTTTTTCTAAATCCCATCTAGCTTTTTGAGTTTTAAAAGTTTCTCTTTGTTTTGATAACTCTTCTCTAATTTTTGCTAATCTTTTTTGAGAAATCTCACTATCATCTCTTGAAAGAGAAGTTTCCTCAACTTCTAATTGCATAATTTTTCTTGAAATTTCATCTAGTTCTACTGGCATTGATTCCATTTCAGTTCTAATTAAACTACATGCCTCGTCAACTAAATCTATTGCCTTATCTGGTAAAAATCTGTCTGTAATATATCTATTAGAAAGAGTAACAGCTGCAACTAAAGCTTGATCCTGAATTTTAACTCCATGGAAAATTTCAAATTTTTCTTGAATACCACGAAGTATAGTTATTGCATCTTCAACTGTTGGCTCTGGAACTACAACTTTTTGAAAACGTCTTGCTAAAGCTGGATCTTTTTCAATATATTCTCTATATTCATCTAAAGTAGTAGCACCCATACAATGAAGTTCTCCGACGTGCTAATCTTGGTTTTAGAAGATTACTTGCATCCATAGCTCCATCTGTTTTTCCGAGCTCCAACTATATTATGAATTTCATCAATAAATAATAAAATTTCTCCATTTGATTTATCAATTTCATCCATAATTGCTTTTAATCTTTCTTCAAATTCACCTCTATATTTTGCCCCTGCAATTAGTAAACCTAAATCCAAAGAAAAAATTGTTTTACCTTTTAATGATGTTGGAACATCTCCTCTTATTATTCTATGAGCTAAACCTTCTACAATGGCAGTTTTTCCGAACACCTGGCTCACCAATTAAAACAGGATTATTTTTTGTTTTACGTGTTAATATTCTAATAACATTTCTAATTTCATCATCTCTACCTATTACAGGCTCTAATTTATTTGCCTTTGCAAGTTCTGTTAAATTTTTTCCAAATTTATCTAAAATATCAGAAGCTTCTTCTTTTTCCATTTCTCCTGTTGGAACATTTACATCCCTTAAAGCTGCCATAAAAGATCTTTTAGTTATAGTGTATAATTTTAATAATTTTTTTAACTCATCAGGTCCACACTCTAAAATTCCTAAAAATAAATGCTCTGGAGCAATATATTGATCTTTCATATTTTTGGCTGATTTTTCAGCTTCTTCTAAAACTTGTTCAACATCTCTAGAAAATTTTATGCCACTGTTACCAGTAACTTGTGGTAAACTATTTAAATTATCCTCTATTAAACCTTTTAATTTATCAATCTCAACATCCATTTTTTGAAACAATTGATAAATTAAATTATCCTTTCTTTCAAGCATAACACTTAATATATGATATGATGTTATTTCAGGATTTTGATTTTGCATTGCAAGCGTACTAGAACTTGTAAGCGTCATTCTTGCACTATCAGTAAAATTAGAAATATCCATAATTTTAGTAAAAACTCCTTTTTATATTTTTTTACATAAAATATTATATCTATAATAAAAATTTTTTTCAATATTTTATTTATAAATATTTACAAATCTAATTTTTATAAGTAAAATTAAATTAAAATAAATACTTAAGAAAGAGGAAAAAATTATGGTTACAGAAGAATTTGATTTTTTTAGTAAAACTGCTTTAAAATCATATAATTTAGAAGAAAAAATACGTTATCAATTATCAATGTTAGACACTTTGGATGCCTATACTAGAAGGCACTCTGAAAATGTTGCAAGTATAACTTGTAGATTATGTGAAAACTTAAAATTAGATGAAGGTTTTACAATTTATTGTACAACATGCGCATACATTCACGATATTCGGAAAAACTTTTATACCACCATCAATACTTCAAAAACCTACAAAACTTACTCAAGAGGAATTTGAAATAATGAAAACACATACTACTATACGGATATAATATGTGTATGAAAGACCCTAAATTAAGACCATATGCAGCAGGTACTTTATATCATCATGAAGCCTTAGATGGTTCTCGGATATCCAAATGGAGTTAAAGGAAATGAAATACCTTATGAGGCACAAATAATAAGAGTTGCAGATGAATTTGAAGCAATTTCTGCAAAAAGACAATATAAAACTCATGTTGGAATTGTAGAAACATTAAACATGCTTATTAATGATGCAAAACCAAATGAAAAAAAATCTGTAACTAATATTCAAGATGGTTTAAAAATTATGGCTGATGAGACCAATGTACGGAAAAATAGATAGAAAAATAGTTCGTGCATTATTTAAAGTTGCAATAGACGATATTGAATATGAAATTTCTGCAAGAACAGATTATGTAGAATACTTAAAAAGCGAAATAAAAAGAGTAAAAGTAGCACTTCGGTTATTATAACCAAATGCTAAAAGCAAAAAATGAAAAAAAACGAGAATATTTTAAAGGTGGCGTAAAAGCTTGCCTTAGACAAAATGAAAAAGTAGAAAGCGTTCCAGATATATATAATCAATTAATAGATTCTTTAAAAGCACGTGAAGCTCACATAAAAAAACTATATGATGAGACAAAGCAAATTAAAAAATTAAGAGTATAAAAAATAAACCCTAGAAATTTTATCTAGGGTTTGTTTGTTCATCTTGACTTTTTATTTTATTTATTTTTTTAGAATCAGCTGAAATAATTTTTTCTAAATTTAATTTACTTCTTGCTTCCAAAAGTACTTTTTCTCCTACTTTACCATTTTCATCAATTTTTTCACCAATAGATAAACCTTGATCTCTTAGTTCAAAAATTTTCCTTGTGGCAATTTTTCTTAAATAACTTCTAGTATGCTTTTGTTTTTTTGTTAATTTTCTTGATTCTTCTAAACCTATTGCTTTATCATCTAAAAATTGAATTTGCCTACTTAAAATTTTTGTTTTTTCTAAATCTTCCAAAGCATCTAATTCTTGTAATATTTGTTCATACACTTCCATGCTTTCAAATTTTGAAAAAGCATCTGGCAAAATATTTTCCATACCTTTTAAATAAAATTCTTGTCCATATAAATTTTTAAATAATTGTAATCTATCTCCTATTGTTCTTTTAGCATCAAGATATTTATTCCATTCTGTTTTAGATTCAGGAGCTTTATTTGCAAATATTGGAACCTTTTTAGATGTCCAACTTATATCATAAGGAGTTTTACCATCAAATAAATATCCAAAATTAACTCTAATTTTTCCATCTTGAACCTTTATAATTTTAGAAAGCTGCAAAATTTCATAATCTTTTAGTTCTCTAATATTTGGTATCATTGCATATCTTCTAAGTTCTTCTTCTAATTCAGTTCCTTTTATTTCTTCTATATTTAATGGTGATTTTTTAGAAATTTGTAAATTACCATTTTCATCTATTCCTAGCATAGTAGAATTTGAAGTTTGAGTATAAAAGTCATCTGTTTTTAAACCAGTATATCCATACAATAGTTGATTAATTTCTTCATCTGTTAATTTAGTTTGATTTGCTAAATCAGTCTTTAACTTTCCTGTTACAATATCATCTAATGCTTCACGCAAATAATCAATATGCGTAAGATATTCATCTTCAACATTTATTCTAAGCTCAGCAATATCTTGTAAATTTGTATTTTCCGGATTTCTAACATATTCAATATCATCTCTTAAATCAGCATTTTTTATTGAATTTAAATTAACAGATAACTTTGCTGATTTTTCCTTATATGTCTTTAATAATAAATCTGAAAATAGTTTAGACTCTTCAATTACTTCTCTTGTATTCTCAAATTTTTTAGATTGAGCTTTTTGGTAAGCTCGCTCCATAAATCCTTTACTTTTTTTAAATTTAAAATTTATTACCTTTTTACTATTAAATTTAATTTTTGGTTTATTTTCTTCTGAAATTTTAACCATATTTTTAGCTTTTGCAAAAACTAAAGCTAATTTCTCAGCAATTTTAGGAGTTGTAAATTTAAATTCATGATTTCCTTTTAATTTTTCTATATTTGTCTTAAAGCTTTTAGATAATTTTGAAATCATATTATAAGGCTTAGAAGATTTTTCGTATTCTTCTTCAAATTCAATATTATCAACATAATCGTCTAAACCAGAACCTATATCATCTAAAAAATCTTCTTCTATTTCTCTTTTAAATTTTTCCTCTTCTAAAGCTTGCTGATAATCTATAGAATTTTCCTCATATATTTCATCAGATAAATCACTTAAATCTACAATTGGTACCTTATTCTCATTTTTTTCTTCTTCTTCAAAAAATTCTTCTATTTCAGAGACATCTAATTTTTCTTCTTTAGATTCTAAATTAGCTTTATCAGTAGTTTTTATCATATCAAAAATAATATCAAAATCTTTTGTATTAATATTATTTTCTGTAATAATTTTACTAACTTCAAAAGCAGTTTCTCCGCAAGGATGTTCAATCATATCATTTAACCTATCTGTTAAATCTTCATAAAATTTTTGAACTTCCTCTTCGCTTTTCCCTGAAAATTCACCTATTTTGTATTTTTCTATCGTGGACTTTACTGTATCTACTTTTATTAATCTATAATTTCTTCTAAAATTTAAATATTCATCTAAAGAAATAATTTTATTATCCATTTTATTCTCCTTTTATTACAATTATTTTAAGTAATAAAAATCAGTACTTTTTTATTATATCAAAACATTAGTTTTGTGTCAATTTTTAGATTAATATTGTCTCCCCCAAACGATCATTTTTTTAGCAGGTTTACCACATATAGCGCATTTGTCGCCTAAATTTTCCTGCTTAAATGGAATACATCTTGAATGAGCTCCAGTAACTTCTTTTACTTTATCCTCACACTTAGTTTCTCCACACCACATAGTTTTTACATATCCTTGATTTGTGTTTAAATTATTTAAAATTTCATCTAAAGTATGAGCAATTGTTGTTCTTTTCTTAACATTTTCTAAGCAACTATTATACATATTTTTATGAATATCTTCTAATAATTCTTTAATTCTATTACTTAAATTAGAAATTTGAACTGTTTCTTTTTGGAAAGTATCACGTCTTACTAAGATACAAGTTCCATTTTCAATATCTCTTGGTCCAATTTCTAACCTAATTGGAACACCTCTCATCTCCCAATCATTAAATTTAAATCCTGTAGAATAATTGTCTCTATCATCTACTTTAACTCTATATTCAGCTTTTAATGTAGAAAAAATTTCATTTGCTTTATCCAAAACTCCCTCTTTATGCTGAGCAATAGGAATTATAATAACTTGGATTGGAGCTACTTTTGGTGGGAGTTTTAATCCTCTATCATCACCATGAGCCATAATAATTCCACCTATAAGTCTTGTACTAATTCCCCAAGATGTTTGATATGCGTATTCTTCTTTACCTTCACGGTTTTGAAATTTAATATCAAAAGGTTTTGTAAAATTTTGTGCAAAATAATGAGATGTTCCTGATTGAAGAGCTCTACCATCATGCATTAAGCTTTCTACTGTATATGTTTCCTCTGCTCCAGCAAATTTTTCCTTTTCTGTTTTTAATCCTTTTAAAACTGGAATTGCTAAGAAATTTTCTATAACATCTGCATAAATATTTAACATTTGAATTGTTCTTTCTTTTGCCTCTTCTGCAGTTTCATGAATAGTATGACCTTCTTGCCACAAAAATTCTCTTGAACGTAAAAATGGTCTTGTTTCTTTTTCCCATCTTAATACACTACACCATTGATTATATACCATTGGTAAATCTCTCCATGAACTAAGCCATTTTGAATAAAGTGTACTAAACATTGTTTCAGAAGTAGGCCTAATACAATATCTTTCTTCTAAATCTTCTCCACCAGCATTTGTAACCCATGCAACTTCTGGAGCAAAACCTTCAACATGATCTTCTTCTTTTTTTAACAAACTTTCTGGGATAAGTTCTGGAAAATAAACATTTTCTACACCTGATTCTTTAAATTTTTTATCTGTATAATCTTTTATATTTTCCCAAATTGCGTATCCATAAGGCTTAATTGCAATACATCCTTTTGTATCTGTATAATCAGCAAGTTCTGCCTTTAAAACAATATCTGTATACCATTTAGCAAAATCATCTTCTATATTTGTTATTTCTTTTACAAAATTTTCTTTTTCTTTCATAATCTCCATCCTTTCTTAAAAAGCTACTTTTAGCATTCTTAATAATAATTTATATGCCTAAAATATAAATTAATCTACCCTTTCGGGATCTGGAGCCTCATTTGTTTTATTTTCTTCTAAAACTTCATCTATAACAATTTGTTCATTTTCATCTAATTTATATCTTGGAAGTTCTGGTAAATCATCTAAACTTGATATTCCAAACATCTTCATAAAATTAGGCGTTACTTTATATAAAGTTGGCTTACCTGGTGCATCTAATTTACCTGCTTCTTCAATTAAGTTATATTCTAAAAGTTTATAAATAGTTCCATCTGAATTAACACCTCTTATTGCATCAATTTCAGAACGAGTAATCTTAGGATTATATGCAATAATAGATAAAGTTTCTAATGCAGCATTAGAAATATTTGGTTTTGCTCTATTATCAAATAATGGATAAATATAATCATAGTATTCTTTTTTTGTACATAATTGATATCCGTCATCTATTTTTATAAGCTCTATTCCTGAACTTTGTTCATCATATTTACTTTTCATTTTTTGCATAATTTTTTCAATATCGCTAGCACCTAGTTCCACTGCATTCATAATATCTTTTATAGTTATAATAGAACCAGTTGAAAACAACATTGCTTCAATTATAGCTTCTGCTTTTTCTATATCCATAATAAATCTCCTTAAATATTAAGTATTATATCATTTAAGAGCATGTTTGTAAACCTGTTCGCACTTAAAAATTAGATTAATTGACTTTTTAAACTTCATTTGCTATAATAAATTTGTAAAATTCCTAAAAGATATCAATTTTTATATCTTAAAATAAAAAGAAAGGAATGAATTTATTATGAAAGATGAGAAAAATAAAGATTTAGATATTGAAGTTATAATAGGTGATGATTCTGAATTAAATTTTTCAGAAGCAAAAGATTGTGTAAATAGTTTAAGACCTAAAAATAAAGAAGCAATGAAAGAAAAAGTTATCATTCCTAAAAATAAAAGAGAAAAAAACAAAAAATAATTTTTATAATAATAAATAAAGTGAGCTTTTAAATAAAAAGTTCACTTCATTTTTATTTTTAAATTTTTTCTAAAATACTTTTAGCAGCTTTTTTTCCAGATGCCAAAGCTTTACATACAACAGATTTATTATCTATTACATCTCCTCCACTATATACATTTTCAATAGATGTTTGATTTTTTTCATCAACTTTAATTGTTCCCCAGCTTTCTAATTCAAATCCTTCTTGTTCTAACAATTCTTTATTAGGTTTTAATCCAATTGCAAAAACTACTGTATCTGCCGGATAATCAAATTCTCCTTCATCATCTACTGCTTTTCCATCTACAATTTTAGTATTAATACAATGAACACTTTTTACAAAATTTTCATCACTATTAGCTGAAATAACCCTAACTAATTCTTTAAATTTAACTCCATCTTTTAAACAATCATCTAATTCAATTTCTCTTGCTGGCATATGACTTCTATCTCTTCTATATAAAATTGAAACTTCTTTAGCACCCATTCTAATAGCCGCTCTTGCAGAGTCCATCGCAACATTTCCTCCACCTATTACAACTACTTTTCCTAAATTTTTAATTGATTTTTTATAATTATAAGCTTTTAAAAATTCATCAGAATCATATATGCCTTTTAAATTTTCATTTGATAGACTATATTTACTAGAAATCTCAGCTCCAATTCCAACAAAAATATATTCATATTCTTTTTTTAATTCATTTATATGAATATTTTTACCAAGTTCAAATCCAGTTTTAAATTCTACTCCATATTCTTTTAAAATTTCTATAATTTTATCTATTATTTTTTTATCAAGTCTAAAATCAGGAATTCCATATCTTAAAAGGCCTCCTGCAGACTGTTCTTTTTCATATACTACTGATTTTATACCTTTTTTTACAAGTTCATAAGCACAAGAAAGCCCGAGCAGGTCCACTTCCAATTATAGCAACTTTTTTAAGATAATTTTTATTTAAAATTTCAATTTTAGGTTTAATATTATTTTCTAAAGCCCATTCATTAACTGATTTTTCCAAAAATCCTATTTTAGTTGGAGTTTGTTTTATTCCTCTTATACAAGAACCTTCACATTGTTCTTCTTGAGGACATACTAAACTACAAACATGACTAAACAAATTATTTTGAATTAATATATTATAACTTTCTTCAAAATTATTCTTTTTTATTTTTTCTATAAATTCTGGTATATTTGTGTGCATAGGGCAAGCCTTGCTACAAGGTTTTAGCTTACACCCCAAACACCAAGCTGCTTCATCTAATATTTTTTCTTTATTCATTTTTATTTCCTTCCATATTTTTTTCTAATCTTTTTATTAATTCCTTAATAGCTCTAGCTCTATGTGAAATTTTATTTTTTTCTTCTTGTCCAATTTCAGAAAATGTTTTATCATATCCATTTGGAATGAAAATCGGATCAAAACCAAAACCTCTATCTCCTCTTATTTCTTTTGTTATTTTCCCATTACAAATTCCTTGGACTTCTATTTTTTCTCCATTTTCAAATATAAAACATATACTACATACAAATTTTGCTCTTCTATCATTTGCATTTTTCATTTCATCTAAAATATACTGGTTTTTCTCCTTTTGAGGAAGCTCAGATTTAAATCTTGCAGAATAAAGCCCCGGAGCGCCTCCGCAAAAACTCTATTGAAAGTCCACTATCATCTGATAAAACTGCTGTTTTTATTAACTTATATATTCCTTCAGCTTTAAGAAAAGCATTTTCTTTATAACTTGTACCTGTTTCAGGAATTTCAACATTAATACCTGCTTCCTTTTGAGATATAACATCAAATCCAAAAGGCTTTAATATTTCCTTATATTCTTTTATTTTACCTTCATTATTACTAGCAATAACAACTTTCATTTTTTAAATTTCTCCTATTTTAATTTTAATATACTATTAAATTACACTTTTTTTAATTTTACAATTATATTATATATTACAAAAAGCTAATTTTCAATATAAAAATTTTGTAAAAATTTGTATTATTATTTAAAATATTATATAATGTATTTGTTACCCGTTGTTTATAGGCACATCTTTGTGCCTTAGCTTTACAGAAAGGAGCCTTATATGGCAATATTACTTTTATTTTTAGTGCTTGCGCTCAATTTTATCATCTCATGGGCAAACGCAAGCTACGTAGGACGGTATTGGACGGAGTCTAAAAAGGTAGGAGGTAGTTTTAGAGTTTACATCATTATAGGTTATATCATGGCAATAGCCGGATTTACAATGGTGTATGGATATATATTACTCCTTATCTGCCCATTTATTCTGCAAATTGCAGAAGTAGACCCTGAGATAATTTTAGAATTTGAGCAACTTGCTTCAGATCTAATTTATCTCTTTACAGTACTTACCATAGTCCCAACAGGGTTTTACATCTGGCTGAAAAGTTTAAAAGGCTTTTTCGAAGAAAAAACTCTTTCAAGTGGACTAACCGCAGGATGGAACACTTATGCACAGATTCATAATACAATAAGTGTTGCCAGAAACGCTCCTAGTGCTTTTGGTAGAGTCTTTAAAGCTCTATTTGGTGGAAAAGGCAAGAAAAAGAGTGAAACAATAGTTGTACTTTGTGCAATATTTGTTCTTATTCTTGCAATCTTCGGTGGATATTTTACAGCATCTGCAATAATGAAAAAGGCAGATCGTGAATATGACATGTTTGAGGATCTTCACAAAAAAGAAGCTGCCAAAGCCAGAGAATCGATGTACTAAAAGCAACAAATTGCACCATGTTTTTTTAAAGAGACTAACTCTAATAAAAAACATGGTGCACTATTTTTTGAACTTTATATTTGTCATTGGTTCACTTCATTATAACTTGCTTTTATTTTATAATTGAATTATTTAACCTTAATTATTTTATGGTATTTGTTGTATTAATGCAGATTTCACTTTGCTATTTTCATCAAAAGTTATTTGCAAGTCATAATATCTTCCTTGATACTCTCCAACTAAAATATTTTTTTTAACTGTTGAGCCTGCACTATATGTATAAGATTTTACTCTTTCTTCCGATTTAAATTTTGGTTCTCCTAATAATTCTATAAGTTCTGTCTCTGACAGACCTATAAGGCTTTTACTTTCCACCATTTCATTCATTTTTATATATAAGTCATTAGGATATAAAATCTTGTCTTGCACAAATAACGCCCAATATAATAATGCAAAAAGTAATGCAAAAAGAACAATTATACTTATTCCTATTATCTTTAAAATTTTTTTCATAATACCTCCTTGCTTTCATTGCTTACTATTTTATCACAAACAAGGAAAAAAACAAATTGTTCTTTAAACATTGACCATTTGCTGGCAAAAGCAAACCAAAAACTCTTTCATTTTATTCTCCTTAAATGGTGGTGACCCACTAAGCTTACAACTAATTTTAGGTCATACTACTTTGACTATGACACAAAAATATGTTCATTTTGTTGCCAAAAATGCGACTTGTTATTCAGATGAAATACAGCCCATTAAGTAAAAAAGACTAGAGCAAACTCTAGTCTTTTTTCTGGTAGCGAGAGGGGGATTCGAACCCTCGACCCACTGGGTATGAACCAGTTGCTCTAGCCAACTGAGCTATCTCGCCATAACAAGAAATATTATAACAAAAAAAATTATATTTGGCAATACTTTTTTTAAATTTTTTTATTTTTTAAATTTTTTTATTTTTTGATTTTTAATCATATATTTTAGTTTAGTTTTACAAAATTTATTTTAATTTTACAATTTACCTTTTCGATTAATAATTATTTTTTTATTTATTTTAATTAATTAAAATTAGTAAAAACCAATTTATTAAAAATTTGATTTTCATTAATTTATAAATTATAATTAATATATCTCATTGTGGAAGCAATGTAGAAATAAATTTTATAAGAGAGGTAGAAAAAATGGTAGAAAAAATTGTTTCAAAAAACGGACGGACTTTTTTAGTTGAAAAACTAAAAAATGAAATTTACATCGCAGCTGACGCTTTTACTGGGATTGGAGCACAGCTCTTTGTACAAGATTGCATGAAGAAAGCTGAACTTCAGCCAACTAACTACCAAAAAAATATATTAGATGCAGAAAATAATTGCATTCTTTTTGGGGTTGGCTACAAACTTCCTCTTTTTGGAAGAAAAAGAAAAATCCGTGAGGTTAAGGCTGCAATTGTAGACTATAATGAGTAATTACTACCAACCTCTTAAAAAAAGCCAACTTGCTTTTCCTACTCTGCCATTTTTGTAGAGTAGGTTTTTTAACTAAAAAAAAGAGCGAACCTTAGTCCGCTCTTGATTTTAATATTATTTATTAATTTAATTTTTCTTCTGCTATATTTCTTCCATAGCAATCTTTGAATTTTTTCATTGCAATAATTATAAAGTCATATACAACAACTGCTCCAACTCCTACAAAGCAAGCTAAACCTAAATATGCATTTAAGTATGTTACTAAAGCTGAAACAACAGTCCAATAAAGCATTAATAAGCCTTCTCCTATTCTTCCTGCATATAAACGATGAACTCCAAAGAATCCAAGAAACCAGCATAATAATAATGTTGTTAACCAGTTTTTAGTAGGTTTTTCATTTACATTTTCTTTATCTTTTGCCATCTTAAGTATCTCCTTTTATAATCTTAAAAATTTCTTATATTATTTTTATAATATAATCCATTTTTTGTCAATATTTTTAGAAAATGTAATTAAAATGTAATATTTTGTTTATACTTCGTTTCCATAATAGCTATCTATTAATATTTGTTTAATTTCTTCTACTAACGGAACTCTTGGATTTACAGTTGTACATTGATCTGAAAATGCTTTTTCTGCTAAATCATCTAATTTTGCCATAAATTCTGCTTCTGGAATTCCACAATCTTTTATTGATAGAGGTTCACCTACTTTTTCTGCTAAATCTCTTACTGCTCTTGCTAAACTTAAAACACCTTCTTCATTAGTTGAAGCTGGAAGTCCTAACATTTTTGCAAGATATGCATATTTTTCATCAGCAATAAAGTGGTCATATTTTGGCCATGAAACAAATTTTGTTGGTTGACTTCCATTGTATTTTATAACATATGGTAAAATTATTGAATTTGCTCTACCATGTGGTATATGGAATTCTCCTCCTAATTTATGCGCTATTGAATGGTTAACTCCTAAAAATGCGTTTGTAAATGACATACCTGCAATACAACTTGCATTATGCATTTTTTCACGAGCTACTTTATTTTGAGCTCCATTTTTATATGCTTCTTCTAAATTTTCAAATACCATTCTTACTGCTTTTTCAGAAAGACCATCTGTATAATCTGAAGCCATAACTGAAACATATGCTTCAATAGCATGTGTTAAAACATCCATACCAGTATCTGCTGTTTGTTTTGGTGGTAAACTTAAAACTAAATCAGGGTCAATTATTGCAACATCTGGCGTTAATTCATAATCTGCTAATGGATATTTTATATTTTTCTTTTTATCAGTGATAACTGCAAAAGAAGTTACTTCTGAACCAGTTCCAGAAGTTGTTGGAATTGCTACCATTTTACATTTGATTCCAAGTGGTGGAAATTTATATGTTCTTTTTCTTATATCCATAAATTTTAATTTTAATCCTTCAGGATCAGCATCTGGATATTCGTAAAAAAGCCACATACCCTTTGCTGCATCAATTGCACTTCCTCCACCTAATGCAATAATCACATCAGGATTAAAATTTTTCATTGCTTCTACACCTTTATTTATTGTATCAAAAGAAGGGTCTGGTTCAACTTCTGAAAAGATTTCTGAATGAACATAGCTTTGTCTTTTTCTTAAATGATATAAAATCTTATCAACATATCCTAATTTTACCATTGATTCATCTGTAACAATAAATGCTCTTGTAATATCTTTCATTTTTTCTAAATAAGCTATTGAACCTGGCTCAAAATAAATTTTTTCTGGAACTTTAAACCATTGCATATTAACCCTCCTTTTTGCAACTCTTTTTAAATTAATTAAATTTACTGAAGAAACATTTGATGTTGTAGTGTTTCCTCCAAATGTTCCGCAACCTAATGTAAGAGATGGCATATTTGTATTATAAATATCTCCTATAGCTCCATGTGATGATGGAGAATTTACTATAATTCTTCCTACTTTTACAGTTTCAGAAAATTTCTTTATTGTTTCTTCATCTTCTGAGTGAATAACTGCAGAATGTCCCATTCCATTAAATTTAATTAATCTATCTGCCTTATCAATTCCCTCTTCTGCTCCATTTACTTTATAATAAGCTAAAACTGGACTTAGTTTTTCTGATGAAAATGGATGCTCAATTCCAATTCCAGTTTCTGGAACTACTAAGACTTTTGTTTTATCTGGAATATCAAAACCAGCAAGTTCAGCAATTCTTTTTGGAGATTGACCAGCAATTGCTCCAATTAATTTATTTGTTTCACTATTAAACATTGCTTTTTGTAATTTTGCTTTTTCTTCTTCATTTACAAAATAGCAACCTGCTTTTTTCATTAATTCCTCAAATTTTTCAGTAATTTCATTATCTACTAAAACAGATTGTTCAGAAGCACAAATCATTCCATTATCAAATGATTTTGACATTACTAAATCATTTACAGAAGCTTCTAAATTAGCAGTTTTATCAATATAACAAGGTACATTTCCGTGGTCCTACACCTAATGCTGGTTTTCCACAAGAATATGCACTTTTTACCATTCCAGAACCACCTGTTGCTAATATTAAATCAACTCCTGGATGATTCATCAAAGCTGATGTAGCTGTAATTGAAGGTTTATCTATCCATAATATACAATCTTCTGGAGCTCCAGCTTCTATTGCTGCTTTTTTTACTATTTCAGCTGCTGCAACAGAACATTTTTGAGCTGATGGATGAAATCCAAAAATTATAACATTTCTTGTTTTTGCTGAGATTATTGATTTAAACATTGTTGTTGATGTTGGGTTTGTAACAGGAGTAACCCCTGCAATTACACCAATTGGTTCAGCAACTAAGCTATAACCTTCTTCTTCATTATATTCAACCTCTCCTACTGTTTTTTCATATTTAATACTATGATAAATATACTCTGTAGCAAACATATTCTTAGTTATTTTATCCTCATAAATACCTCTTTTTGTTTCTTCTACAGCCATTTTAGCAAGTTCCATATGATGATCCAAGCCGGCCATAGCCATTGCTTTTGTAATATTATCTACTGTTTTTTGATCAAGTTTTTTATATTCTTCTGATGCCTTTCTAGCTCGTTTAACTAAACCATCAATCATCTCCTCAATCTCTTGTTTTTCCTCTTCAGATACTTCTGCCATAAGCAAAACCTCCTCTTAATTTTTTTACTTAAGAAGTATTATATAAAAAAATATATATAATTTCAACCATATTTTTTAATTATTTTTTCTTAAAAACTATATTTATGCATTCATAATAAAAAAGCTAAAAATTATTTATTAATAAATAACTTTTAGCTTGATTTATCTATCTATTTCCATATTGTACTAATTCATTAAAATCTTTTATTGCATCCATATCATATTCAAATCTTTTACTTTCTGTAAAATTACCAATATACGGAAATCCTGAAACAGTTCTTGCATTTTTTAATCTTGAAGGAGAGAAAATTTCAGTTACAAAAGCTTTTCTATATTCTTCATCCCTTTTTAATCTTTCTTCATTTACTTCGCCAATTAAAATACTATCAACTTGAGTTCTAACTCCGGTTTCAGAATCCTTTGTTGCATAATTAAATTTTGAATATAATTTTTTATTAAAGATTACAGCTCCTGACTTATAAAATAAAACTCCCTCATTTTTAGTATAAGTAGTAGTACTTGTATACTGCCCCAATGAAGTATTAGATTCAGCTTCAGTTTTAGTACCAAAAAGTCTACTCCAAAAACTCCCTCGATTTCCATTAGAATTACTACTTCTGGCATTATTCATATTTATTGAAGTTTGTCTATTTTCAACATAAGCAGACCCCATAATAGCTTTAGCTAAAAAAGGTGCTTTATCTTTTGGCATTTGAAAATCTTTTTTACCATATGGATCATTAAAAACTCTATAAGGAATAAGTCCACAATATTTTCTTGTAATTATTTCCAAATTTTCTCTCGTTAAATTTTCATCAAATAATCTTTTTCTTAAAGGTTCATTTTTTCTTAATTCATTAATATTTAAATTTCCATATATAACATCAACTGTTGTTAAATCCATATTTCTATAGCTTTCAATAAAAACATATGGTTTTACTATTATATTTGTTCCTTGGACACTTACGGGATTTAAAATAACTAGTTTTCCATCTATATTAATTTTATTTACTTCTCCGGGATTTTCTAATTCAAAAAGCTGAATCTTACTAGAACCCCTGCCTGTTAAATCTTCTCTTGAATAAAATAAAGCATTTTTCTTTTTTTCACTCATATTTATTCTCCTAATTAATTATTCTATTCTGTCTATTCCTTCATCAAAATCGGCTTCAATCTCATTATTTTCATCAATTTCATTTTGTGCTTGTTCTTCTAATTTTTTCTCTTCTCTATTTATTCTAGCAAAATATTTTTGATTTTTAGTATCTTTTGAACTAATACCTCCTTTAGCATTTGGATCAAATGCACCTAAATAAGGCCATTTAACGCCTAAGCTTTGCGGAACACGCTTTCCTATATGCATTTCATTTGCATACTTTAATAATGGAACTCCAATTTCAAGAACCATTTTATTTATATAATCTTCATCTTTTTCTAATCTTTCATCATCAACTGTAAGTAAAGTTGTTATTATACTACTTAGTTGTTTTGTCTCTAAATCCTTAGAGCACCAATTTATTCTTGTACATTTACTTATATTAATTTTTCCATTTCTACGTCCTTCTTCATCATATTCAGGTCTTCTAGTTATAATATCACCTGTTCTATAGCAAATTATTAACAAACCTTCTCCAGCTGTATCTAGATTAGCTTCTTTTGGTGGTAATTTTCTGCTTTCATCATTTTCTTCTGTTTCATTAACTTTAGATCTATATTTTTCATCATGTTTTTTATTTAAATCAGCCCATATTTCTTTAAAAGATTTTTTTTGCTTTTTTGGAGCTTTTGCACCATGAATTAAAGAGAACATCTCAAAAGAGTTTTTTGGAATATCTTCTTCTGGTATTTCATCTTCTTTATCCTCATCAACATAAACTCGTCTATGTGAAGCTCTTAAAACCCCATCTAAAACAACTTCTGGCATGCCTTCAATATATTCACAATTAATATTTTCATCAAAACCTTCAAACCTTTTTTCTTCGCCTTCTTCAGGTTCGTCTATAATGTTAACATCAATTGGTAACAAACCACAATAATTTTTAACTACATTATCTAATCCTTTTCTTGAAAAAACATATTTTTCCATTCTTGCACGATATTCTTCATCTGAATTTAGTCTTTCTTCATCAATTATACCATATGCAAAATCAACAGCATGCACTGTACTACTATTAGGTTCCACATCATTTGAATACAAATCATGAGTTATAACAACATATCTTTTAATAGAATCATCACTAAACTCTACTTTAGGCGGTACTATTTTAATAGTATCATAAAATATTATTTCCGTTTCATTTTCATGAATTTCACCAACAAATAATCCTGAATCATTTTGATATACCTTTCTTATAGATTTCCCAAATCTTTCCATTATTTACAAAAAACCTCCGCTTTTAACTTTTACTTTCATACTTTTTTTATTATAACATTCTACATCAAATTTCGTCAATTATTATAACAAAAAATCTCCCTTAAAAAGAGAGATTTTTATTACTAATATAAATAGTTTTGTGGATTAGTTATTGCTCCATTTACTCTTATTTCTAAGTGTAAATGAGGTCCTGTTGAGTTTCCTGTTGAACCAACAGTTCCTATAACAGTATCTACAGTAACTGTAGCTCCCGAACTTACATTTATTGAATTACAGTGAGCATAATATGACTGAACTCCATTTCCATGGTCAATTATAATTAAATTACCATAAGAACCTTGATATGAAGCTGACACAACAGTTCCACTAGCAATTGGGTAAATTGAAGTTCCTTTTGCAACCGCTAAGTCAAGCCCTGTATGAGAACTTGATCTTGATGAGCTTACTTCTCCAAATCTGGAAGTTATTAATGGACTTGTTTTTAATGGAGTAGAAATTGCTATTCCATTTACATTTCCATATGAACCATAACTTGCAGTTGAAATAGTAGCTTTTTGTCTAGCTGCCGCTGCTTTTTTAGCGGCTGCAGCTTTAGCTGCTGCTTCTTTAGCTGCTTTTTCTGCAGCAATTCTAGCTTGCTCCTCTTCATATTCTGTAACTTTTGCTGTTTTTATTTCTGAAACTATTTTTAAAGCTTCATCATTTGAAACTGAATTGTTTTGTCCTATTGTATAGATTTCTGTATATCCTAGCTTAAAATCTACACCTTCTTTAACATCCTGACTTAAATTATTGATAATCTCTGAGGCTTCTTCCTCAGTATCAACTTCAGTTTTAATTTCCCCATTAACTGTTACACCATATGTTCTATATGTTATAACAGCTGTTTCTTCAACATCTTCCAAAATTTCTTCTTCATTAGTTTCTTCATTTTTTGGAACTAATTCAAAAGTATATTCTGGTTTTTCTTCAATATCTATTACAGCAACTGTTCCTTGCGTATTATTCATATATTCATTAATTTTATTATCTAATTCTGATTTTTCTGCAACATATCCTAAAGTTTTACCTGATAGTGTAACTGAATATACAGGCTTATACTTTATTAAAATTACTAACGCTAAAAATATTATAGTAAGTAAAATTATTTTCACAGGATTGATGATATCTTTTGTAAAACGTATTAACTTTCCTTTTAAAATAAACATTCACTCCTTTTCTTTTAATTTAGAATTTGTCACACGTTTGCTATTATACTACGGAAATAATAAAAATGCAAATTTAATAAATTTTATATTATTATATTTTTCAAATTTAAGAAAAATTATACAAAAATGTGATAGGCAAATTCTTCCTATACTCGTTTTATCTTCATTTTTCTCTATTTTTCTCCATTTTTCAACTTCAAAACTAATTAGTACTACAAAAATTATCATATATATTAAATTTTTAATGCATTTCTAAACATAGTTTATTCTAAACTTAAAATTTAAGTTATTAAAAAATGCCCTATTTAAAATAAGGCATTTTTATTTTATACTGCAATATTTTCTTGTTTCATATCTAATGATAAAAGTTTACTTATTCCTTTTTCTTCCATAGTAATACCATAAACAGTATCTGCTGCTTCCATTGTTCCTTTTCTATGAGTTATAACTAAAAACTGTGTTTCTTTTCCAAATTTCTTTAAGTATTCTGCGAATCTGTATACATTTACATCATCTAAAGCAGCTTCTATCTCATCTAAAACACAAAATGGAGCAGGATTTATTTTTAAAATTGCAAATAAAAGTGCAATAGCTGTAAAAGCTCTTTCTCCACCTGATAGTAAAGACATTGATTGAAGTTTTTTTCCTGGTGGTTGAACTTCAATTTCAATTCCACACTCTAAAATTTGACTACTATCTTCTAATTTTAAATCAGCTTTTCCACCACCAAAAAGTTCTTTAAATACTTCTTTAAAGTTTTGATTAATCAATTTAAATTTTTCAGCAAATTGCTTTTTCATATTATCTACAATTTCATTAATTAATTTTTTAAGTTTTGAAATTGTATTTTCCAAATCTAGCCTTTGTTCACAAAGAAAATCATATCTTTTCTTTGTTTCTTCATATTCTTTAATTGAATTTACATTAATATCTCCTAAATCCTTTATATTCTGTCTTAAGTCAGTTACTTTTTTACTTATTTCTGCAGGATTTTGAGCTTTTTCAATATCTTTTACATTATTAGGAGTTATTTCATATTCTTCCCACATTTTATTTATTGTTTGCTCAAGCTCAAGTTCAAACTTAGATTTTCTTATTTCAATTTTAGAAAGCTGTGATTTAACATCATTTATAATATTTTGTTCATTTTCAACTTCAAGCTCTAATTTTGACATTTTTTCATTCTTTTCTTGTCTTTCTAGTTTTAAAGCCTCAGTCTTATCAAAACTTCTAAAAGCTTCTTTTTCCATATTTTCAATTTCATTTTTTAAATTTTCATTAGTATTTTTAAGTTCTTCATTATTTGCTAATAATTTTACTTTTAAATCTTCTTTATTTTGAATAGATTTATTATTATTTTCAATATCACTATCTATTTTTTGAACAAATTCATTAATAGAACTTTCACTTTCATCAAATGAAGATACTGAAATTTTTAAATTTGTAACTTCGAAATTTAAATCATCAATATATTTTTGATTATCTTTATTATTTTTAGTAAACTCAGCAATTTCTTCATTTAAATTATTTGTTTCAATATCAAGTTTTTCTATTTCTTTTGAAACTTCATCTATCTTATTTTTAGTTTTAATTTGCTCATCTAAATTTAATTTAATATCTTCTTTTAATTTTTCAATTTTATTTTCTATTTTTGTAATTTCAAGCTCAAAATTCTTAATTTTTTGATTTTCTACTCCATAATTAACTTCTGATTCATTAATAGATTTTTGTTTTTCATCAAGAGCATTTTTTATATGTACTATATTTTCCTCAAATTCTGCTTTTTCTTGATTTATTTTTTCAATTCTTGCAGATAAATTTTTAAGCTCTTTTTCTAATTCTTTTATACTTAAACTTCTACCTAAAAGATTAACTGTTTTTGGAGCAATAAATCCACCTGTAATGCTTCCTCCTGGGTTTATAATATCACCTTTTAAAGTTACAACTTTAAATTTTTGACTATTAGATTTTGTTAAAATTACTGCAGAGTCTAAATCCTCTGTAATAACAGTTCTACCTAATAAATTAAGTATAATTTGCTCATATTTTTTGTTAAATTTAATTAAATCTGAAGCAATTCCAATTGTTCCATTAGTTAATTTTATATTGTCTAATTTTTGACCTTTTATAGAACTAATTGGTAAAAACGAAGCTCTTCCCAGTTTTTCTTTTCTTAAATATTCAATTAATTCTTTTGCTTCTTGCTCAGTTTCAGTAACTATATTTTGAATGCTGGCTCCTAATGCCATTTCAATTGCTGCTTCATATTCTTTTGGAACAGAAATTAAATTTGCTAAAACTCCATAAACTTTATTTTTATATAAATTTTCTGTTTCTATTTTATTTAAAATAGATTTAACGCTTTTATTATATCCTTCTTTTTCTCTTTCTGTTTCTTGCAAAAATTTTAATTTTGCATCTTTTATTCTATATTCTTTTTCTAAATCATTTATTTTTTGGTTAAACTCATCGAGTTTTTTATTTTTTTCTGCATTTTTTGCTTTTAATTCTTCTAAGTCTTTTAAATCTTTATTTCTTGCTGCCTCAATGTTATAAAACTTACTATCTAATTCACTTTTTGTAGCTCTTGATGAATCTAATTCTAAAATACTTGATTCTAAATCTGATTTTAAAGATTTTTCTTTTTTTACTAAATTTTCTAAATTTGCTTTTTCTAAGTTTAATGAAGCAACTAATTCATATTTTGTATCAATATTTTCATCTACCTTTTTCTTTTTTCCCTCAATTTCAAGTTCTTTACTAGACAATGTTTTATTATATTCATCTAATTCTTTTTGCTTTTCTTCTAATTCTTTTTCAAATTTTTCTTTATTTACTGCTAAATTTTGCTTTTTCTCTGTTCTTAATTTTTTATCTTCTTCTAATTTTTCATTTTTTTCTTTTAACTCTAAAATTTCCTCATCATAGCGTTTATAATTTTCTTCATTATTAGAAATTCTTTCTAAATTAACATTTATATCACTCGTAATTTGCTCTTTCTTTTTTTCAAATTCGAATTTTAAATTCTGAGTTTTTTCAATAAGAGCTGTAATTTCATCTAAAGAACTTCTTATTTTTTCTTTTTCTAAAGATATATTATTTAATTTTTCTTCTTCTTTTATTTTTTGAGTTTCAAAAACATCTAAATCTTTCTCTAAATCTTCAATTTTCTTTTTATATTCATCAATATTATATAAAAACAAACCTATTTCTATATTTTTTAATTCATCTCTTAAATTTAAAAATTTCTTCGCTTTTTCTGATTGGCTTTTAAGTGAATCAATATTAGACTCAATTTCTACAATTATATCATTTATTCTAAGAAGATTAAGCTTAGTTTGTTCTAGTTTTTTCTCTGACTCTTGTTTTCTTGCTCTATATTTTACAATTCCAGCTGCTTCTTCAAAAATATGTCTTCTATCTTCTGATTTATTGCTTAAAATCTCATCAATCTTACCTTGTCCAATAATAGAATATCCATCTTTTCCAATTCCTGTATCCATAAAAAGTTCTAAAATATCTTTTAATCTACAAGGAGCTTTATTTATAAAATATCCGTGATTCTCCACTTCTATAATATTTTCTAGTAACTATTACCTCTGAATATTCAATTGGAAGCTTTCCATCACTATTATCAATAACAATTGAGCCTTCTGCAAAACCTAAAGATTTTCTATTTTGTGTTCCTGAAAAAATGACATCTTCTGTTTTAGAACCCCTTAAAGATTTAATACTTTGTTCACCAAGTATCCAACGAATACAATCTGAAATATTACTTTTTCCGGAACCATTTGGTCCTATAACAGTTGTAATTCCAGGCTTAAAATCTAAAACTGTTTTATCAGCAAAAGACTTAAAGCCATACATTTCTAATCTTTTTAAATACATTTTCTTATCCTCTTTAATTTTGTTAAATAATTTAATTTTACTTACATAATATATAATATAAAACAAAAAAATACAAGCGAACATTAATATTTTTACTAATATTCGCTTATATCTTAAAAATCAAATAATTTTTATTCAATTTCTTTTTTTAATTCTTCAATTTCTTCTTTACTAAGTCCTGTAGCTGAAATTATAATTTTTATATCTACTTTCTCTTTTAATAAATTTTTAGCTATTTCTATTTTTTCATTTTTAGTTCCCTGTGCAATTCCTTGTTCAAGGCCTTTTCTAGTTGCATAGCTTAATCTTAGCTTCTCATCTACTACTGCTCCTTGCCTTCTTAAGGCATACCATGAATTTATTTCATCTTGTTTTAATTTTTCTAACTCTTCATTTGCCTTTTTTACTTCTTCATTTTCATCCATCTCAGCCACCCCCAAACTCTCTGGATTTATTAAAAACTTTGTCCATAACAAAAGTTTTTGATTTTTACTATCATTTTTATTTTTCTCCAAAAGCTTCTTAGCTTTCGGTAATTCAATGATATCAATTTCAAATTTCTCTGTCAAGACTTTTTTACTTATTTCTGTTTCTAATATCTTCCATTTTGTATGATATTTTTCTATTTCTTTTAAATTATCTATTTCAAAATTTGCTATCAATATTGCTATGGTCCTTTTAGCTTCTTCATATATCTCACCTTTTAAAACCGTTCTTGTATATAATTTCGCCCAATAATATAGTATTCTTTCTTCTATGTAATCTTGTGAAGCCATTTGAACTTCTATATCTACTTTTACTTTATTATTTAATTCTGCTCTTATATCTAATATGTTTGTTTTATCATCTATAATATCTCCATTCATTATTGGTGTTTTTTCTAGATTTATTGATACTATTTCATCTTCTATTATAGCACTTAATAAATCCTTTGTTATTTCCTCATTCCCCTCCCTTCCAAATATTCTTTTAAACACAAAATCATTTGTTGGCACTACTGCCTTTTTGGCTTCTTCTAATGAATTTTTTATCTCTTCCATAACAATATTTTATGCATAATGAACATACAAACATTATGCATATTCTCCTTGTACTAATATTTTTCTTTATATGTTTTTTAGTTTCATTTAAAATTTGAAGACTTAGGCTAGAAATGAGCCTTTAGAATTTAATTTTTTTGAATTAAAATAATTTTGAAATTGCATATTAAAAATACACAAAAATTAAATTGCAAGTATTTTATCATGCTGACTTTGAATTGTAAATAGTTTTTTTAAAATATTTATGAAATTTATTAAAAAAGCATTATGACATTTTACGTCATGATAATAACAAAAGGGCCCTGAAGAATCCAAAGCCCTTAATTAAATTTATCAAATTAACATGTTTTTCGAACACGTCCCTTAAAGCATTTCTTTTTTTAATTGAGACAAGAGAATTCCCCTTGTCCCAATCAAACTTTTACTCAGCAATGAGCACTGCACGAAATGTATAAAGAGAGTTGACATAACCATAACTACAATTGAAATGAAACAAACCAGTATCGGCAAAAGTATTATTACCATTATATCCTCCGTCCACGAAAAAAGAATGGATCAATTGTCCCCAAATAGAAAGAGCTATTATTATTCCAACTGTTATTATTATTGCTACCACTTGAGCTACTGCCTGAACTTGATATTTCTAAGATTGCATCACCATATCCATACATACTTGAAATCAATCCTTTGTAAACATTATAATTATTAAAATAATTACTATTTGCTCCATCATATGGATATACTGTGTAATCTCTTGTACTTAAATTTTGATATCCATTTGGATTTACTTCACTTGTTGCTCCCATTAAGTTTCCTGAACTAAGTCCATTTCCTGAGCCATACAAAAAATCACTTCCACTTAAGATATAGCATGCTACCATTTCAGTTAAGCCTCCACTTAGATCATATACTCCTGTAATATTTCCCGTTGTACTTGCCTTCATTCCATTTGTTGTATTGTATGCATTTACATCTGTTAATAATGCTGTTTCTTCAGCTGATACGCTATTTCCTGCTAGTCCAGTTACTGTTACTCTATATGGACTCCCTTTGCTTATATAATAATTATTTATCATTATCTCTTCTTTATTTCTTCCATATTTGCTTTGTGTTAAATATGCTACAGCTCCGCCATTCGCTATTTTTCATCATATGGCTATCTGTTGTACTTGCGTCTAATCCATAAAATTCGTTAGCTGTATCTATCGCTTCACTTAATACATAACTATCTCCTATGCATATTATATTGTATGAATATGTTAATGGTCTAAATACTGGATATGACAAACTTTGACTTGAATATCCTGTTTCTGATAAATCTTGACCTAATGGATTCGTTGGATAAGGTTCACTGTAATAACTTGTATATTTTAAGTCTGAATATCTTACTTCATCATCTGCATTTGATATTGTCGTTGATAATGTTCCATTATCATTTGTTATTGTATTTGCCTGATATCCAGCCTCATATTTTGCTACCCAAAAACCACTTACTTCTTCGTCCCATTCACCGTTCATAAAATTATTTGATGTTCCATTTCTAAATGCAGGGTGAACTACATAATCTGTCATGCTATTTCCTGAATATTTAAACTCTCTTCCAATTGGTGCTCCTGTTTCATCATTATCTGTTGTGCCCTGTAAGAATTTTATTGATATTGTTCCTCCTTGGCCTGATTCAGAATTTTCAAATAATTTATCTTCTATTTTATATGCATATCTTGGTATCCATACCCAATATCCTGTTATATTTCCTGAACTATCTTTGGTTACTGCATTTGCCCATTTATTTGTACCTGCTTCTCTTGTATAATCATACCAATTATTCCATTCTTCTTCTGTACTACTATCTGTTAATTCATGTTCTATTCCTACTTCATCCCAATAGATAGCAGTCATCCCTTCCATCAGTTCTGGACTATTTACTTTTTTGTCTTCATCCCAGCTTCCATCTATTTGTGGCACGTAAGCTTCTGGTTCATCAGGTTCTACTGGTGTTTCTCCAGAACCTTCGCTATTTCCTTCATATATTACTTTTGCACTATTTCCACTTTCTGTGATTTCTACTGTAAATTTATAATCTTTTCCTTTATAGCCTACTGTTGTTCCGTTTTCCACATTTAATTCAAATGTTTTTAAATCATAATCTTCTGTATTCATATTGCTTTCTACTCTATTTAAAGTCATATACTCTTCTAATGTTTCATTACTTCCATTTACATATCTTGCTCCGCTCCAATCTGCTACTACTGCACTTACTGCCATTTCTAGTTCACTTTGCACATTTGCTCTATTGGTCTCATCTGCGGCATTTACTGCTTGATTTAATACTCCATTATCTCCTACTACTAATGCAATTGTAACGCCTGCCAAAATCAGTAACACTATTATCGTTATAATTAAAGCAATTTTATTTTTAAATTCATATTGGTTATACAACCAATTTTGTTTAAATTATACCTATAATATTTTCAATTGTAAATACTTTCCAAAAATTTTTACAAAATATTTATTTTATCAATAAAAAGAGTTTAAAAATATCCAAAGTTCTTAATTAAATTAACTGTTTTTCGAACACGTCCCTTAAAACTTTTCATATTTTTAGTGCTCTCTTAATTTTAAAGTATACAGTAACTTTTAATTTGGTAATTATTTATTTTATAACACAAAAGTAGCTGTTATTTTGGTAGCTACTAATTTTATAGTACATAGCAGCTTTTATTTTTTGTACTAACTTATTCTAAAGTACTAAAGTAACTTTTAAGGGTTTATATTTTTTAAAAGGATAAGCAAAACTTGTGTGGGGACCAGCGAGTTAGAAAATGTTATCTTGAGGGTTCCAAAAACCATCAAGATTACATTTTCTTCGAAGTAGGGATTTTGCCCTTTTAAAAAATATAAACCCTTAAAAGCGGATTCACTCTTTAAAATCAAATATATACAACTAAAAAAGCGGACTCACTACACAAAAACAAATATATGCAGCTAAAATGCGGTCTTACACTTCTAAACTTATTTAAATTTATATCAACAAAAATATAAATTTATAAACAAAAAAATCCCTTAAAGAAAACTTACTTTTAAGTTTAGTTTTCTCTTAAGAGATTATTTTTATTCCACTTTTTTCCTAACTCTTTAATTTTTCATCATATTTAAAATAACAAAATTAAAATAAATTAATTTATAATTTAAGCTGCTCTTCACCCTATTTATATTCACCCTGCTAATCGTAGTTTCACTATTATTGAATATAATTCGATTATAATATTACATATTTTTATTGTAAATGATTTAAGAAATTTATAATCAAAATGTAATAATGTAATGCAAGTGTAAAAAATAGCTGTAAGGGTACTTAAAAATTAAAGCACCCTTACAAATTTTAATTTTTGTGAAATGATTAAATATTGGTTGTTTACTTATTCGACTAAATATGTAAAATCTAAATCTATAAGCATCCCTCCTTAAAATAAAAAGTAAATCTTTAAAATATTGAGATTTCTCTGCATTTTTAGAAATAAAATATTTTTTAATTGCAGAAAAGAAACAAAAAACACTTAAAAACACAAAATACTTAAACTCTAAAATAAATTTATTAAATTTTATAAAAATTTGGAAACATAAACTTGGAAAACAAATTTTTAATTTTTAAGATAAAATTTTAAATGAAAAAATCTAATTTATTTTTAAGTATCTCCAATCTTAGAAACCAAAAAATATTTTGATTAAAAATAAAATAAAGAACAAAAAAACTAGTAAGACTAAAAGTAAACAAATATTTAAATGTTTACTTTAAATATAATCATCTCACTAGTTCTTATAATTATTAAAAACTTAAATTTTAAAACCTCAATATTTAAATTTAAACATATTATACTACAAAGATTTTAAAATTGCAATAGTTTTTTAATACTTTTTAATTGCTTTTTAAAATTATTTTAATTATAAAATATTTTATTCTAATTCAAAAGCACCAGTATATAATTGATAATACATTCCTTTTTGAGAAATCAAGAAATCATGCTCTCCTCTTTCAATTATTCTACCATGATCCATAACCATTATAGCTTTTGAATTTCTAACTGTTGATAATCTATGTGCAATTACAAATACAGTTCTACCTTCCATTAATTTATCCATACCATCTTGAACTATTTTTTCAGTTCTTGTATCAATTGAAGATGTTGCCTCATCTAAAATCATAACTGGTGGATCTCCTGCTGCTGCTCTTGCAATAGAAATTAATTGTCTTTGACCTTGAGAAAGTTCTGAACCATTTCCAGTTAAAACAGTATCATATCCATTTGGAAGTCTCATAATAAAATCATGTGCATTTGCAAGTTTTGCAGCTGCAATAACTTCTTCATCAGTTGCTGATTTATTTCCATATCTTATATTTTCTTTTATAGTTCCTGTAAATAAATTAACATCTTGAAGTACCATTCCAAGAGATCTTCTTAAATCTCCTTTTTTGATTTTATTAATATTTATTCCGTCATATCTTATTTTTCCATCTTCAATATCATAAAATCTATTAATTAAATTTGTAATTGTTGTTTTACCAGCACCTGTAGCACCAACAAAAGCAATTTTTTGTCCTGGCTTTGCATATAAAGAAATATCATGTAAAACTATTTTGTTTTCATCATATCCAAAATCAACATGAACAAGTTCAATATGACCTTTTAATTCTTCATATGTTAATGTTCCATCATGATGAGGATGTTTCCAAGCCCACATTCCAGTTCTTTCTTCAGTTTCAACTATTTTGCCATCAACCTTTTTAGCATTTACTAAAGTAACATAACCATTGTCATGCTCTGGCTCTTCGTCCATCATTTCAAATATTCTTCCAGCTCCAGCTAATGCCATAACAACTAAGTTAACATTATTCATAATTTGATTTATTGGCTGAGCAAAATGTCTTGTAAGTTGTAAAAATGATACTAAAGTTCCTACTGTAAGTGAAATAGTTCCATTTAAAGCTAAAACTGTTCCTACAATTGCTATTAATACATATTGTAAATTTCCTAAGTTCATTGCAATTGGAGCCATAATATTTGCATATTTATGAGCTTTATACATATTGAAATTTAATTTGTCATTTAATTTATCAAAATCTTCTTTTGCTCTTTCTTCATGAGTAAAAACTTTTATAACTTTTTGACCATTTAACATTTCCTCTATAAATCCATTTACTTCACCTAAAGCTTGTTGTTGATTTATAAAGTGTTTTGAGCTTTTTCTTGCTACAAATCTTGTAGTAACAAGAATTAGTGCTGTAAATAACACAACAAATAAAGTAAGTATTGGATTTAGATAAATCATTACACATAAAATTACAATAATTGTCATTACACTTGAAATCATCATTGGTAAACTTTGAGAAATCATTTCTCTTAAAGTATCTGTATCATTTGTATAATGACTCATGATATCTCCATGTGTATGAGTATCAAAGTATTTGATTGGTAATTTTTCCATTTTATCAAACATTTCATCTCTTATTTTCTTTAAAACACCTTGAGAGATTGTAACCATAATTCTATTGTATAAATATGTACCAACAATTCCTACTATATAAACAATAGCCATAATACCTAACATTTTTATTAAGCCAGTAAAAACTGGGTTTTCTACTCCAAGTAAAGGTATAATATAATCATCAATTAGTTTTTGTAAAAAAAGTGAACCAGCACTGTTTGCTATACTACTAATTATTATACATATTAATACAATAATAAATAGCTTTTTATAGTTTTTAGTAACATATTTTAAAAGCCTTTTTACTGTTCCTTTCCTAACTTTTTGTTTATTCATATTTTAACCTCATTTCTTTTTAATATGTGAATCATTGATTTTATTTTAAAAATTTAGCTTTTTTGAGTTTGTGACTCATATACTTCCCTGTAAATTTCATTATTTTTAAGAAGCTCTTCATGAGTTCCTATTCCATTTATAGTTCCATTATCCATTACAACTATTTTGTCACAATCTTCTATTGAAGAAACTCTTTGAGCTATAATTATTTTTGTTGTATTAGGAATTTCTTGTTTAAAAGCTGTTTGAATTAATTTGTCTGTTTTTGTATCTACTGCAGATGTTGAATCATCTAAAATTAAAATTTCAGGTTTTTTAAGTAAAGCTCTTGCAATACAAAGTCTTTGTTTTTGACCACCTGATACATTAGTTCCGCCTTCTTCAATATATGTATCATATCCTTTTGGAAATTGCATAATAAATTCATCTGCTTGCGCTAATTTACAAACTCTTTCAATTTCTTCGTCAGAAGCATTTTCATTTCCCCAACGAATATTTTCCTTTATCGTACCAGAAAATAATACATTTTTTTGTAAAACACATGCAACTTGGTCTCTTAAAGCTTTTAAATCATATTTTTTAACATTCTTTCCGCCAACTAATAAGCTTCCTTCTGTAACATCATAAAGTCTTGGAATTAAGTTTACTAAACTTGATTTTCCACTACCAGTTCCACCTATAATTCCAACTGTTTCTCCAGATTTTATACTTAAATTTATATTTTTTAAGCATTCTTTTTTCTTATTATCAACATAACTAAAGCTTACATTTTTAAATTCAATAGAACCATTTTCAACTTTTTCTATTGGTTTTTTAGGATCTTTTATATCTGGAACTTCACTTAAAACTTCTACAATTCTTTCAGCTGAAGATCTAGATATTGTAATCATAACTATTACCATAGAAAGCATCATCAAGCTTGTTAAAATTTGAATTGAATAAGTAAACATAGTCATAAGTTCACCAGTAGTTAAAGCTGTCATATTAGTAGAAACTATTAGCTTTGCTCCTAAAAATGAAATAACTAAAATACATAAATACATACAAAATTGCATTAATGGAGTATTAAAAGCTAAAATCTTTTGACCCTTGCAAAAGTCTTGATAAATACTTTCAGATACATTTCCAAATTTTTTCTTTTCCTCTTCTTCAATAACAAATGATTTTACAACTCTTATACCTGCAACATTTTCTTCAACAACATTATTTAAATGATCATATGTATTAAAAACTCTTTTCATATAAGGATGAGCTTTTGTTGAAATAAAGAAAAGCCCAAATATAATTATTGGTACAACTACCAAAAATATAAGTGATAGTTTTGCACTTATTGAAACTGCAAAACATAATGAAATTATAAACATAAGTGGTGTTCTTACTGCAATTCTTATTATCATTTGATATGCCATCTGAACATTACTTACATCTGTAGTTAATCTTGTTATTAAACTACTTGTAGAAAATTTATCAATATTTGAGAAAGAAAAGTCCTGAATTTTATAATATAAATCTTTTCTTAGATTTCTAGCAAATCCACTAGATGCTTTTGCACCGCAAACTCCAGAAAGTACGCCAAATATTAATGATAAAATTGCGCATAAAACAAGTTCTAAACCTATTTTATAAACCGTGTTCATTTCTCCACCATAAACACCTTTATCAACTAAATCTGCCATAAGTAATGGAATTAATACTTCTAGTATAACTTCACCTGCTACAAATATTGGTGTTAAAATAGAACTTAATTTATACTCTCGTATAGATTTTGCTAATTTTTTTATCATAATCTTATTTAAGCCTTTTATAAAGACTTTATTTCACTCCTTTCTTTATTATAATATTATAATTTATATATTAGACTTTAATTTTAAGTCTTAAAAAACTATATTTTTAAATTAATAGAGTCCTCTTAAAAAAATTTAAAAGGATTCTTATTTTTATTATTATTTTCTTTCATAATCTACAAAATCATATTTTAAGCCATTTTCTTCATTTTGAATTCTATTTATTTCTTTCCATTTTTCATGGTCTACAGGAGGAAAAACCGTATCCCCTTCAAAGTCTTTATCAATTTCTGTAATATACATTTTTGTAACATACGGCATTAGCAAATTATAAATCATTGCACCACCTATTACAAAAACTTCTTCTTTGCCTTCTATATATCGCTTTAGCTCATCAATAGAATGAACTATTTCAACATTTTCATCTTTAACTTTAAAATCTGGGTTATGTGATAATATAACATGTTTTCTATTTGGTAATACCCTTCCTAATGATTCAAAAGTTTTTCTTCCCATTATCATTGTATGATTTGTAGTTAAATTTTTAAATCTTTTTAAGTCATTTGATAAATGCCATAATAATTTATTATCTTTTCCAATTACATTGTTTTTAGCTTTTGCTACAATTAAACTTAACATAACTTTATTTTCCTAACTTTTATATAATAACATATTTTTTTATTTTATGTAAGTAATTTTAAAAAAATTACTCAGCAACTGGAATTTTTCCTAATTTCATTTCTTTATTATAATCATATCCTTCAATTTCAAAATCTTCTACTTTAAAATCATAGAAATTTTTAGTAGGATTTTTTATAACTAATTTAGGTGTAACATCCATTGCTTTACCTTCAATTAATTTTTTTACAAGTGGAATATGCCTATCATAAATATGACAATCACCAATATTATGAGTTAAAGTTCCGAACTTCTAAGTTTGAAACTTGAGCAAACATGCATAATAAAGCTGCATATTGCATAGTATTCCAGCCATTTGCGGCTAACATATCTTGTGAACGTTGATTTAAAATAAGATGCAATTTTCCTTCTTTTACTAACCATTGAGTTCCATAAACACATGGCTCTAATGCCATATCTTTTAAATCTTCATGATTAAAAATATTTGTCATGATACGTCTACTAGATTGGTCATTTTTTAATAAATATAAAACAAAATCAACTTGATCCATTTTTTTTATTCCATCTTTTGTTTTAAATTCATATTTTTTTCCCATTTGATAGCCATAAGCTTTACCAATAGTTCCGGTCATCCATCATCCATTGATCCCAAATATGAGAATTTAAATCTGAAACCTTATTTGATTTTTTTTGCCAAATCCATAAAACTTCATCAATTGCTCTCTTAACTGTATTTGTATTATTCCTTAAAGTTATCATTGGAAATTCTTTTCCAACATCATATTTATTAGTTACACCAACTATTGAGTAATAATTTGCTTCTGACCCATCTTCCCATCTAGTTCTAACATTTGTACCTTCTGAAGAATATCCATGGTCAATTATTTGTCTGCATGTTTCTATAAAATTCTTATCCGCTTCTGTCATAGCTTTTTGTATAATACACCATTAGCTTAAAATTACTTGACTCACCCTCAAGCGTAAAATGTATTATATCCTCCTTTTCTTAAATAAATCTTAAAAATATTTTTTAAATTACAAAATTGCAATTCTTGTATTTATATATCACTATTTTTTTTAATTGTAAAGCAAATTTTAGACAAAATTTTACAAAATAAAAAATACACAATTCTTTTTTTAGATTGTGCATTTTATAAAATTATTTTAAAGCATATTACTAATTGCCATCATAATTCCTAATTTTCCATATTCAAAAGTTAATCCACCTTGCATATATGCAGTATATGGAGGGCAAATTGGTCCATCACAGCTAAGCTCAATTGTTGCACCTGGAGTAAAACTACCACTTGCCATTATTTCTTTATACTGATACCCCGGCATATCATCTGGAACAGGAGTTACATAGCTTTCAATTGGAGAACCTTTTTGCATTCCTTGGCAAAACTTAACTAAATTTTCTTCAGTTCCTAAGTCAATAGTTTGAATTATATCAGCTCTTTTTTCATTATATTTTGGAATTACATTTTTAAAACCAAATTTTTCTAGCATTCTACTTGCAAATACCATGGTTTTTAAACTTGATGCAACAACACTTGGAGCCATAAATAACCCCTTATAATAAGAAAGTAATTGATTAAAATTAGCTCCTAAATCTTTACCACATGTTGGAAATGTTAATCTTTCTGCAACTAAATGAATTAAATCTTTTCTACCTACAACATATCCACCTGAAGTTGCAATTCCAGCACCTAAATTTTTCATTAAAGAACTTACAAAAATATCTGCACCAACTTCTGTAGGCTCTTTATCCTCTACAAATTCTCCATAGCAATTATCAACCATAATAATTATATTTTTATCTAAATTTTTTATTAATTTTATAACTTTTTCTATTTTAGAAATATTTAAACTTTTTCTTTGTGAATATCCTCTTGAACGTTGAATTTCAATTAATTTAATATTTCCTTTTTTTACCCTTTCTTCAATTTTTTCATAATCAAAGTCATTATTTATTAAATCAATTTGTTCATATTTTATACCATGCTTTATTAAAGAACTTTGGCTATCTCCTTCAATACCTATAACACTTTTTAATGTATCATATGGCTCACCTGAAATACTAAGTAAAGTATCACCATATCTTAAAAGTCCAAAAAATGTTATAGCTAAAGCATGAGTTCCAGCCATAATTTGTGGTCTTACTAATGCGTCCTCTGCTCCGAAAAATTTGTGCATAAACTTTTTCTAATTTTTCTCTTCCCATATCATAAAAACCATAACCCGTAACTTCATTAAAATCAACTGTTGAGACTTTATTATCTTGAAATGCTTTTAAAACTTTTTGACTATTAAATAAACAATTTTCTTCTATTTTTTTAAATACCGGTTTTAAATCTTCATCAATTTCTTTTGCCATATTAATTACTTCATCTTTTATACCTAATTCTTTATACATTTTATTACCTCACTTTTTTATATTAATAAGTTAATTTTATAAAAGCAAAATTTCTAAAATATTGCTACTTTTTAATCTTTAAATTTACTTTTTAAAATTTCACCCCTCAAAAATTTATAGCCACAATTTATAATTTAAAAATTCTAAATTCCTAACTCCTTGAAATTTAAATTTCTAAAATTCTGAATTTCTAAATTTCTAAAATTATTGCACTCACTAGGAATTTGGGTTGTATAATATTTATGAAATGGAGCGACGAATGTGACCAGAGTGAATGTTACAAATTCTTATAAAAGCCGAAAAGAAAAGCCAGCGCGAAGTCGGTGGAAAGTTTCGTTCGGGTTTTATTAGAATTTGTTCAGGCACGCCGGAAGCCGAGGAGCGGAATGTAATAAATATTATACAACCCAAATTCCGGACTAAATAGCAGAAACCTCCAAAAATTTCAGACTAAATAGCAAAATCTCAAAAGTTCTAGAACTAAAAGCAAAAATCAAAAATTTCGGAATCAAAATCAGAAACCTAAAAATTCCAGATCAAAAATCCAAAATATAAAAATTTAAAGAATTTTTCCCCCACCTAAAACAATATCATCAATATAAAACACTGCCGATTGTCCAGGAGTTATAGCCCTTTGTGGCTCATCAAAAACCACTTTAATATTTCTTCCCTCTTTTGTAATAATAGCATCAGCTAATTTTGAAGAATATCTAGTCTTAACCTGAACATTTAAAGGCTCTTTTATCTCATCAAATAAAAGTAAATTAATATCAGCAACCAAAATCTCAGATTTATAGAGTTTGTCCTCTTCTCCAACAATAACTTCATTTTTCTCTTTATTAAAACCTACAACAAAAAGTGGAACTGGATTTGAAATTCCAAGCCCTTTTCTTTGCCCAATAGTATAATTATATAATCCTGAATGTTTTCCTAAAATTTTTCCTGATAAATCAACAATATTTCCTTCTTTTGGTTTAATATTAGAATTTTTTTCTAAAAATTCTTTGTAATTACCATTTGGAATAAAGCAAATATCTTCACTATCAGGCTTGCTCGCCACATGTAAATCATTTTCTATGGCAATATTTCTAATTTCATCTTTGCTTTTAAAATCTCCTAAAGGAAAAATTATGTATTCTAAAAGCTTTTTTGGTATATTCCATAAAACATAACTCTGGTCTTTTTTTCCAGCATTAGATTTTTTCAAAACATATCTATTATATTTTTTACTAAATTCTGTTTTAGCATAATGACCAGTAGCAACATATTTACATCCGAAGTTCTTTGGCTTTTTCAAACATAACTCCAAATTTCATATATTTATTACACTCTATACATGGATTAGGAGTTTTACAATTAGAATAACACTCAATAAAATCATTTATAACATGTTTCTTAAATTCGTTTTTATAATCATAATAAAAATATGGTATTTTTAAAAAATCACAAATTTTTTTAGCATCATCATTTTCATTTTGTTTGGAATTTTCATCAGAATATAATTCTAAAGTTGCTCCAATTACATCATAACCTTTATTTTTTAAAAGCAAAGCAGAAACAGAACTATCAACTCCTCCACTCATACCTAATAAAACCTTTTCTTGGCTCATCTTAAATACCTTCCTACATTTTTTACTACTTATATTATTAATACTATCCACAGCAAGCTGATTTAATCTTTCCTTCTTTTTCTCCCTTATCTATCATATCCTCTAAAGTATGCCATGCTAAAAGTGCACATTTTACTCTAGCTGGCATATTTGAAACATTTTTAAAAGCAATAGCATCTTCTAATTTTTCTAATTCTTTTTCATCTTTTATCTCTCTTTTTATCATTCCAATAAAAGTTTTTATAATTTCTTTTGCTTCTTCTATTGTTTTTCCTTTTAAAGTATCTATCATAATAGATGTAGAAGCTTGAGATATTGCACAACCATGGCCCAAAAAAGCCATGTCCTCAATTATATTTCCGGTTTAGTTTTATTTCTAAACTTATTTCATCACCGCAGCTTGGGTTATGTCCCATTTCTGTAAAATCTGAATTATCTAATTTTTTCTTATTATATGAACTCATTCCATGTTCCATAATAATTTCATTATAAATCTCATCTAAATTTTCCATAAACTTCTCTTTTCTTTAAATTTTTATATATTTTTTAAACATATCATAAGCTTTTTTTATACCATACACTAATTTGTCTACATCTTCTTTAGTATTATATAAGTAAAATGAAGCTCTACATGTTGAATCAATTCCTAAAAATCGCATTAATGGTTGAGCACAATGATTTCCGAGAACGCACACATACTCCTTCTTGATCTAAAATACTTGCAGTATCATGTGGGTGAATTCCTTTTATATTAAATGAAATTACACCTGTATGATTCTTTAAATTTGGAGTTAAATATAAACTTAAGTAATCAATTTTTTTAAGTTCTTCTATTGCATAACCTACAACTTCACTTTCAATTTCCTGTAACTTATTATAGCCAATATTTTGAATATAATCAATAGCCGCTCCTAAACCAATTACACCTTCTACATTCTGAGTTCCAGCTTCAAATTTATTAGGCAAAGGAGCAAAAGTTGTATCCTGCTCATAAACATATTCTATCATGTCTCCTCCCATTAAAAATGGGGTCATATTTTCTAATAACTCTTGCTTTCCATATAGCACACCAATTCCTAGAGGCGAAAGCATTTTATGCCCAGAAAAAACTAAAAAATCACAGTCTAATTTTTGTACATCTATTTTCATATGTGGAATACTCTGAGACGCATCTACTATAACTATGGCTCCTTTTTTATGAGCATATTCTATAATTTTTTGGATATTATTTATTGTACCTAATACGTTTGAAACATGAGTAATCCCAACAATTTTTGTTTTATCTGTAATTTTTTCTTCAATTTCTTTATCTGAAATTTCAAAATCTTTATTTATATACATATAATTTAACTTAGCTTGCTTTGTTTTAACAACTTTTTGCCATGGAACTAAATTTGAATGATGTTCCATTATTGAAATACAAATTTCATCATCTTTTTTTATGTTTTCTAAGCCATATGAATATGCTAATAAATTTAAGCTTTCTGTTGCATTTTTAGAAAATATAATTTGATTTGAATTTTTGGCATTTATAAATTTTGCAATTTTTTCTCTTGTAGATTCGTAAATTTCAGTTGCTTCAATGCTTAGTCCATATGCTCCTCTATGTGGATTAGCATTTTTAGTCTCATAAAATTCTTTTATACTATTAATTACCTGAATTGGTTTTTGACTTGTTGCACCACTATCTAAATAAGCAATATTTCTATTTTCTAATAATGGAAAATCTTTTTTTATATCCATATTTTTTCACCTCTTAAAAAATTAATCTAATTTTCTATCAATCTCTTGTAAAATTTTTAATTTTAAATCTTCATCTTTTATATTTTCTAATATCTTATTAAAATTAGCTTTAACTAATAATTTCATTGCTTCTTTATATTCAAAACCTCTGCTCATTATGTAAAAAAGTTCTTTGTCTCCTGCTCTATCACTACTTGTAGAATGATTTCCTTCAACCTCTTCTTCTGAACATAAAAGCATTGGAAGAGCTATAGATCTTGCTTTATCTGATAATAACATGCAAAATTCATTTTCATTTCCTTTTGCTTTTTTAGAGCCTTTCTTAAAATCTATAGTTCCTTTAAAATTCTTTTTAGCTTCATCTTTTAAAGCTCCTTGAACCTCTATATCAATATTTGTTTTTTCTCCTTTTAAATTTGCTATGTAATTTAAATCAAAAACTTGACTTTCTTGTCCTAAATAGATAGTATTTAAAATATTATTTGAAAATTTACCATGCAAATTAGAAAAATAATTTGTAATACTATTTTTACCACCAAAATCAATAATCGTATATTTAAGTTTTGCATTTTCTTCTAAGTTATTCTCTATACTTAAGAAATTATCAGATTTAGTATTCATAAAATTTACTAATGTAATATTAATATTTGAATCTTTTTTTGCTAAAACTCTAATAATACCATTATGGTAAAATTTTTCATCTTGATTTGGTTCACTTGGTTTTAAACAGTTTAAACTTAAGCTATTATCATATTTTATTATAATATTAGCTTTTGAACCTTCAAGTGCTTCAATTTCGATATTGTCAATAAGTTCTTTATTATTACTATCAAAATTAAAGTCTATCTCTACATTTTTTGAAGTTTTGCTATCAATTAAAATTTTATATTTTTGATTTGCTACTAAATTTACTTGTGACTCTAAATCTTCATTTAAACCATATTCTAGTTTAGCTCTAGATACTTCATTTGAAATAATATTTTTTGATGAATCATTTTTTATAATAACATTATCAAATCTTTTTGAAACATCTGAAATATTTATATTTTCTAATTTAATATTATTAATATGAAAATTTCTAGAAGTCCTAACCGGAGTTTCATTTAATACTAACTCTTTCATAATTAATCCTCTTTTCATAATCTGTTTTCATTTTTAAAAAACATTTCATTTGATTTATTTAACTATTAATGCTATAATAATTTATTATAAAATTTTATATAAGGAGGAGTTATCGTGCGAAAATTTCTAGTTTTATTTCTACGGTTAATGTGTGTAGCTATTACCGCATTTGGCATTGGTGCAGCCATTTTTATTAGCAACAATTTTTTAGTACCAAAATTTGTAATTGTACTACTTACTTTCTTTTGGGTTTGCCTTTGGTCATTACTTGCAATTGTATTACCTGAATTGCTTGAAAAATGAACCTTTGCCACTCCACCATTTAAAAATGGCGGCTCTTCTATAGAGCCGTTATTTTATTAACCAATAGACCCCTCTAATTCTAAATTAATTAAATTATTCATTTCTACTGCATATTCAACTGGAAGTTCTTTTGATATTGGATATGCAAATCCTCTTACTATCATTGCTTTTGCATCCTCTTCTGATAAACCTCTACTCATTAAGTAGAAAATTGCTTTATCGCTAATTTTTCCAATTTTTGCTTCATGTGAAAATTCTACTTCATCAGTTCTTATATCATTTACAGGTATTGTATCAGAAACTGAAATATCATCTAGCATTAATGATTCACATGATACTGACGCTTTTGAACCTTTTGCAATTTCATTAATTCTAACTAATGATCTATATGTACATTTTCCACCACTTTTTGAGATTGATTTTGAGTTTACAACACTTGAAGTATTTGGTGCATTATGAACTGTTTTAAATCCTGTATCTAGGTTTTGTCCTTCACCTGCAAAAGTAATTCCAGTGTATTCCGTTTTAGATCCTTCTCCATTTAAAATACTCATTGGATAAAGCATTGAAATTTTAGAACCAAAAGAACCCGTAACCCAATCTACCTCTGCATTTTTTCCAACAATTGCTTTTTTAGTGTTTAAATTTAACATATTTTTTGACCAATTTTCAATTGTTGAATATCTTAAATAGCCATTGTCTTTAACAAATAGCTCAACACAACCAGCATGAAGATTTACTTTATTATATTTTGGAGCAGAACATCCTTCTATAAAATGAAGGTTAGCACCTTCATCTACTATAATTAAAGTATGCTCAAATTGACCAGATTCTGGTGAATTTATTCTAAAATATGATTGAAGTGGAATATCTACTTTAACATTTTTTGGAACATAAACAAATGAACCTCCTGACCAAACTGCCCCATGAAGTGCAGCAAATTTATGGTCATAAACTGGAACACATTTCATAAAATGTTCTTTTACAATTTCAGGGTATTCTCTTACTGCAGTTTCCATATCCGTGTATATAACACCTTGCTTAATTAAATCTTCTTTCATACTATGATATACAACTTCTGAATCATATTGAGCTCCAACACCTGCTAAAGAAGTTTTTTCAGCTTCTGGAATTCCGAAGTTTATCAAAAGTATTTTTTATATCTTCAGGAACATCTTCCCAATTACTTTTCATATTAGTTTTTGGTCTAACATATGTTGCAATTTCACTCATATCAAGGCTTGATAAATCAGGTCCCCAAGTTGGAAGTTCTAATTTTTCATATACTTCTAAGGCTTTTAATCTAAAATCTCTCATCCAATCTGGGTCATTTTTTTGTTTAGAGATTTCTTCTATAATTTCTCTAGTTAAACCTTTTTTTATCTTAAAATCATAATTATCTTTATTTTTTATATCATAGACTCCTCTATCTACATCATCTATTTTAGTTTTCATCAAAAACCTCTCTTAAATTTATTTTAAAATTTATAAAAACTATTTTTTATATTTACTATATCCATTTTCTTCTATCTCTTTTGCTAATTCTTTAGAACCAGTTTTTACTATTTTTCCATCTATCAAAATATGTACAAAATCCGGTGTTAAGCTACTTAGAATTTTTGTATTATGAGTAATAATCAAAACTGCATTTTTTTCATTTTTAAACATATCAATTCCTTTTGAAACAGTTCTAATAGCGTCAACATCTAACCCAGAGTCTGTTTCATCTAGTATTGCAAGTTTTGGGTTTAAAACTAAAAGTTGCAATATTTCATTTTTCTTTTTTTCTCCACCTGAAAAACCAACATTTAAACTTCTATTTGCATATTCTGGTTTCATTTGAAGTTCTTCCATATATTTTTTTAGCTCTGCTTTGAATTCAAAGAATTTAACTGGTTTTCCTGTAATTTTATTTTTGGCAGTTTTTAAAAAATCTGTAACAGTAATTCCTGGGATTTCTTCTGGTAACTGAAAAGACATAAATATTCCTTTTCTTGCAATTTCATCAGTTTTTAAATTTGTAATATCCTCCCCATCAAAAATAATTTTTCCATTTGTTTTTTTATATATTGGATTATTCAAAATTGCATTTGCTGTAGTTGTTTTACCAGAACCATTTGGTCCCATAATAACATGAATTTCTCCTTTATTAATTTTAAGATTAATTCCTTTTAAGATTTCTTTTTCATTTTCAATTCCTAAATACAAATCTTTAATTTCCAATAATGTATTACTCATTTTAAAATTTCCCTTTCTAATTTTTAAACTTTACCAAATTTAATAGATTTAAGATTCTCGTCTAATACATGTTCTACATCTTTCACTATTTACATCATATCCACAATCAAGATCATTTAAATCTAAAACTTTATGAACATATCTTGCTAAACTATTTATAGTTTTATCACTCATTGAAAGCTTAATTTTTTCAGCTTCTTTTTTGGCTTCAAGCTCGTCTAAACATAAAACTTCTTTTAAAAACAAATATACTATATCATATGTCTCTAAAATTTTTTTAGACAAATCCTCGCCTTTTTTAGTCATCTCAATAGTTCCATAGGCTTCATAATTTAAATAACCATTATCTTTTAAACTATTTATTGCTTTATTTACACTAGGTTTTGTACAATTCATATAATTTGCAATATCCGTTACTCTAACATTTCCATTTTGTTTTTTTAAAACATAAATAGTTTTTAAATACTCTTCTAAAGATTTTGAAATCATAACTTCCCCCACAATTGTTAATCACGGTTAACATTATAATATGATAAAAAAAGTTTGTCAAGGCTAACTTTCATATTTTTACTTTTTTTATAAATTTTTGATAGACAAAATTCGACATTTTTAATTTATATTTTTGAATATAAGCTTTCAAAGACCTAATTCATATAAATTGTGAATTTCTTGTAACTCTTAATTTTCTTATGCTTTACTGAATATTAAAAATATGTTATAATTATAAGTGGATTTAAGCCTGACGGTTTAAACTCTAATATTTACTTAAAAAATGCTCCTATTGGAGTAAAAAAGAAGGGAGTTTATTTATGTCTAGAACAACAAAGCCAGCAAATTCAATTGAGGAAAAAATGGCAAAAATGGTAGCAGAAGAATTTGATGCACGGGTAAAGGAGATTTGTTCTCCAACGTACTATAAGAATCAATACTTAAAGTACGCGTTCCAGCATCATGCAACTCCACAATGCATTACTAGGACTTACCTAGAAATGCTTAAAAGTGGAAGAGAGTTTTCCAAAAATGCAAATGACATGAAACATTTGTCGTATGCATTAGAGAGACTTATTATGGTAAATAACTCGGATTTTATCGAATTTCTGAGTGACACAAGAGAAGTCTTAAAAAAGGAAACTCGAAAAGAGTATCCATATTTAATTGTGGATGCTCCCGGAAGAATCAAATCTTTTAAAAGTTCCGAAGTAAAAATTCGGTCAAAACTTTTAAAAGACGAGGTGTTAAAAGACACCTTATCAAATCTTTCTTCTTATGGCTTAGAGTCTGAGGAAGAAGAAGCAATGGCAAAAGAGTATCTATTAAAAGAGTTAAAGCTTAATGCAAGCTCTTGCATTGGCGACACTTTTGGCATTCGCTTCATCATCTACTCTTTCGAAAGAAAGACAGATGAAGTAACTTTGGTAAAGTTTGCGTTTGAGTACTCAGACTTTGTCAAAAATCAGCTGGAGCTTTTGGGCTTTAGCATTATGTCCGAAACAGATTATATAAGTAATCCAAAAGATAATGGATACCAGTCTATCCATATCAAAGCAAACTATGCTGGGATTAACTTAGAAATTCAGATTCGGACTGCAGGTATTCATAAGCACGCTGAGAACGGTTCAGCAGCTTACGATGAATACAAGAACACCGAAATCCAGAATTTCACAAAATCATTTTTGTATAAGATTTCTGGAAATGCGGTAGAGCAGAATGAGAAGTTGGGACTTTTAAAAGAGACTACTTTGGACCCAACTTTCTGGGCATTCACTCCGGCTGATGAGATTCCTCAAACGCCGGATAAGTTAAAGACATTTGAGGATATGGCTTTACTTAAAAAGATTTTTGAATAATTCCTCTAAAACTCCTTAAGCTGCATAGCATAAAATGCGGCATATCGGGCACTTTACTTTTAAGTGCCCGATATTTCTATATTAAATTAAATTTTTATGTTTTTAATAAATGTCCAATATTTCTATATTGACTTTTTTTTAATTTATATGTAATATATTATTTGTAAATAATTAAATTAAATTTTTTTAATAAAATATTTTTAATATTTTAATATTTAAATTTTTATAAATAATAATAAATTTAATTATTAATTTTAATAAAAAATATTAATAATTTTTTACTAATTTAAATTTTAAAATTTTTAATATTTTTTAGCTAATTTAATTTTTAATATTTTTAGTTAGTTTAATTTTAAAATACTGTTTTTATTTAATTTTTTATGAATTATATTATTGTTTATAAAAAATAATTTTAAAATTTTTATAGTTTTATAGGTTTTATGAATTTTTAAAAACCTAAATTTATTTATATAAGGGACAGAATTTATTATGAAAAATTTTAAAAGAATATTTATTTTATCATTAATTTTAAGTTTATTTATTACTTTAATATTAAGCACTTCTCTATTTGCTGCAAATGAAACATCATCTGAAAATACAGCTGATATTTCAAATTCTGATAATGATTCTGAGATTTCTGAAAATATTTCTACTATAGAAAATGATGTTGATGATTCTAACGATTCTAGTAATTCTGTAGATTCTGAAAATGAAACTGATTCTCAAGATGATGAAACTTCTTCAGAAGAAGATGAGATTCATACTACTTCAACACCAGTATCTACAACAGATACTAGTTCTCAAAATATAAATAGTTATAGCACAATTTCAACTATCCCAGAGGCTAACTTAGGACTTAATAATATTTTAAATATACTTTTAATAGCAATTGGAATTCTAATGATCCTTTTAGGAATTGCAATTTTAATAAAATTAAAAAAATAGTTTTATAAAACTCTCCCTAACGGGAGAGTTTATTTTATTTTTCCTTATTAGCTGCATAGTACCAAACTGCTGCTATTATTAAAACTGCAATTACTGCAATAATTATCCATACCCATGTTTTAGTATTCATTCCAGAATCTGCAGCATCAGTTGTTTCACCAGATGTAACATTTGTTGTTTCTCCTGCTATTGCATTTTTAGCATTATCCATTCCGTTTTCAGCACTCTTAGTTAAATCACTTCCTGTATTTTCTACACTTCTAGTTCCATCCTTTGCCATATTAGATACATCTCTTGCTCCATTTTCAATACTATTTTCAATTTTATCAGCACCATTTTCAATCATATTTCCAGCACTTCTTACTCCATCTCCTATATCATTTCCAATATTTCTTGCGCCATCTTTAACATTTGTTTCGGCAGCATCTGCATTTCTTTCAATTAAATTATAACTTGATTTATCATTTTTTTCTATTGAAGATGTAATTTCATTTCCAATATTAGTTGCTTTAACTTCTTCATTTGCAGCAAAACTTATTGTTACTATAAATGCAAAAGCTATAAAAACTAATAGTACTGCTTTAAAAAACTTATTTTTCATGTTCTATCTCCTTTCTTAAATTTTACAATAAAGCAAAATTTACATTTTAAAATATAAATTAAATAAATTTGCTTAAAACTTAAAACAAAAAATAGAGTGTTTTAATTTACACTCTATTTTTATTATTAATTCTTTTTTTATTTTTATTCTTACAAGTTTTTATTTATTTAACAAAAATTGTATTAAAATTTGTATAATTAACCATACCTGATTTTCCATTTGGCATACGTCTTACAAATTTTATCTTACAAAAATCTACTGGAACATTAACCGAATTTTTAGCCTTGCTATTTTCTTTAGCAAGCTCAGCACATTTATAAATAACTTCGTCAGGAATATCATCTTTTCCTTCTGTTTTTAATATTACATGGCTTCCATGAATTTTTTGGGCATGAAACCATAAGTCATCTCTTGCAGCGAATTTTAAACTTAAATATTCATTTTGAACATTATTTTTTCCAACATATACCTTAAATCCTAAAATATCTATTGGCTCAACTTTTATCTCTTTTTCCTTTTTATTTCTAATTTGATTTTTATTTTTTAAATCTTTTTTAAAATTTAAATTATCAGCAACTTCTTCATAAATCTCTGAAATATCTTGTAAATTTCTAGAATTTTCTAAAGAAAAAATTATACTTTCTATATAATCAATCTCCTTTTGAGTTTCTTGTTTTTGCTTAGTTACAACTTCTAAAGTATTTTTTAGTTTATTATATTTTTTAAAAAATCTTTCAATATTTTTAGAAACAGAAATTTTATTATCTAAATTTATTAAAATATCTTTATTTTCATAATAATTAAAAACTGTAATTTCCTTTAAATTTTGATTACTATTTATTTTATAAAGATTTGCAGTTAAAAGTTCTCCATAAAGTCTATATTTTTCCATATCGTCACATTCTTTTAACTTCTGATTTATATTTTCTAATTTTTTATAAACTTTTTTAAGTAAACTACTCACAACTCTTAAAAGATTATTTTTGCTTTGACTTATTAAATCTTTTTGCTCTTTTTTATAATAAAATTCATCTATAAATTTATTAATTTGTAATGGCTCATTTTTTGGAACTAAGTCTATACAAAAATCTTTTTCAAATTGAACTGCAGAAACTTTATTTGTATCTATTTTTAGCAAAATCTCTTTAATATAGTTATATAATTTTTCCAAATCTTTATAATTATATTCTTTATTATCAATCTCTAATTTTTGAATACAATTTAATACAAAATTTTTACTAAAACCAATAAAAATTTCTGGTAACTTTTGACTTAAAAGTTCTTCTCCATTTTCTGAAATTAAATCTAAAAAATCAGAAAAAGTTTCTAATTCAATAAAACTTGTCTTCAAAATTGGAGTAAATTTAAAAGTATGCGCTGGCAAAAGTTCTCTATTTTCTATGTCAAAATGTTTTAAAGTATCTATAATAATTCGTTTTTCATTTGTTAAAATAACATTGCTTTGTCTACTCATTATTTGAATATATAATCTTTTTATTTCTATATCATTTAATTCATTATGTGCTTCAAATTTAAGCTCAATTGTACGTTCTAAGTCATAATTACTTACTTCAATTATTTTACTACTATTTAAATGCTTTCTTAATAACATGCAAAAATTATATGCATTTTGAGGATTTTCTTTTAAATGAGAAGTTAAACAAACCCTGCAATTATCTGGAACAATACTAATATTTACAAAAAATCTTTCTCCATTTTTGTATGTTTCTATAATAATTTCATTTTTTGTAGGCTGCATAATTCTATTAACTTTAGCATTTTTTAAACAGCTATCTAATTCTGATACAACTGCCCTTGTTGTTACTCCATCAAACATTACTTTTTTACTTCCTATTCTAAAATAAGCTAAAAAATCATATTCTTTAGCTTATTTTTAAAAATTATTTACTTATTATTTCTTTAGTATCTCTTGCTATCATAAGTTCTTCATTTGTTGGAACTACATATAATTTAACTTTTGAATCATCAGTTGAAATTTTAATCTCTTTTCCTTTTTGTTTATTTACATTTTTATCAAGTTTTGCTCCAATTACCTCTAAATAATCACAAATTCTTTCTCTAGTTTCAAAGCCATTTTCTCCAACTCCACCAGTAAATACTATTACATCTACTCCACCTAGAGAAATATAATACTGACCTATAAATTGAGCTATTTTATAAGCTTGACTATCTAAAGTTAAGATAGATCTTTGATCACCCATATTAAAACCATCTTCTATATCTCTATAATCTGAAGAAACTCCTGAAACACCCCAAGCTCCTGACTGTTTATTTAACATTTCTTCTATATCTTCTGGGGATAAATTGTCTAATTTCATAATATACGGAATTATTGCAGGATCAATATCTCCACTTCTTGTAGCCATTGGAATTCCACTTAATGGCGTAAGACCCATTGAAGTATCTATTGACTTTCCTCTATCTATTGCACAAATAGATGAACCGCTGTCCTATATGACAACTTATTATTTTTAAATCTTTAATATCTTTTCCCATAAGTTCTGCAACTCTATTTGCTACGTATCTATGTGAAGTCCCATGAAATCCGTATTTACGAATTTTATAACTTGTATAATATCTATATGGAATTTGATAAATATATGCTTTTGCTGGCATTGTTTGGTGAAATGCTGTATCAAAAACTGCTACCATTGGAACATTTGGAAGTGCCTTTTTAGCAGCTTTTATTCCTTGAACTCCAGCTGGATTATGAAGTGGAGCAAGAGCTATACATTTTTCAATTTCATCAATCACTTTGTCATCAATAATTGTTGAATTACTAAACATTTCTCCACCATGAACTATCCTATGTCCAATACCTGAAATCTCATCTAAAGATTTAATAATATTATATTCTGGCTTTAATAAAATATCTAAAATAAATTTTATAGCTTCATCATAATCTCTTGCTATATGCAAAATTTCACTTTTCTGCCCTCTAACATTTAATCTTAAGGTAGTTTTCATTCCACCAATTCTTTCAAAATTTCCTTTAACGATTCTTTCCTCTTTTTCCATATCAATTAACTGAAATTTAAGAGAACTACTTCCGCAATTTAATACTAAAATTTTCATAAAACTTATCCTTTCTCAACTAATCTCTTTGTGTCTCTTGCAATAACCATCTCTTCATCAGTTGGAATTACATAAACTAAAACTTTTGAATCTTCTGCTGAAATTTTAATTTGCTCTCCTTTTATTTTATTTTTTTCTAAGTCTATTTTAACTCCCATCCACTCTAAATCTTCGCAAATTTTCTTTCTAATATTTATTTGATTTTCTCCTATACCACCAGTAAATACTACTGCATCTATTCCTCTTAAAGAAACTGCATATTTTGCAATAAATTGAGCTATCGTTTGAGTAAAAATTTCAATTGCAACTTTAGCTTTTGGTTTATCATCTTCATATGAAGCTAGTTCAATTTCTCTAAAGTCTGGATTTAAACCTGTTATACCATATAGACCAGATTTTTTATTTAATATAGTATTTACTTCTTTTGCTGATAAATTTTCTCTTTCCATAATTTCAGTAACAACTGATGGATCCAAATCTCCAGAACGAGTAACCATTGGAATTCCACCTAAAGGAGAAAGTCCCATTGAAGTATCTATAGATTTTCCATTTTTTATTGCACAAATTGAAGCTCCGTTGTCCTAAGTGACATGTTACTATTTTAGATTCTTCTTTTCCCATTAATTCCATTGCAATTTTAGAAACATATTGATGAGATGTTCCATGAAATCCATATTTTCTTATTCTGTATTTTTCATAATATTCATATGGAATTGGGTATAAATAATTTTGCTTTGGCATTGTTTGATGAAATGCTGTATCAAAAACACCAACCATTGGTACATTTGGCATTGCTTTTTGGCAAGCTCTTATTCCTAAAATTGTTGCAGGATTATGAAGTGGTGCTAAACTTGCACATGATTCATATTTATCTATAACTTCTTCTGTAATTACTACAGATTCACTAAATAATTCTCCACCATGAACTAATCTATGTCCTACAGCTGAAATCTCTGATAAATCTTTTATTACACCATAATCTTTATGTATTAATTGCTCTAAAACGATTTTTAAAGCTTCTTCATGATTATTAACAGGAGTTTTTATAACGTATTTTTCTCCTCCAACCTTATGAGTAACAAAAGATTCCTTTTCTCCTATTCTTTCAAAATTTCCTTTTGCTAAAAGTTTTTCTCCTTCCATATCAATTAATTGATATTTTAAAGAACTACTTCCACAGTTCACAACTAAAATTTTCATTTTTAAACTTCCTTTCACAAAACTTTTTTTAATTTTAAATAGCACTAATAATTCCAAAATGAATAGTTATATTTGGAAGTATTATAGCTAAAATAAAACTTATTTATACTTGAACAGCAGTAATTGCAATAACTCCTGCAACATCTTCAGCTGAACAACCTCTTGATAAATCATTTACTGGTTTTGCAATTCCTTGGCAAAGTGGTCCATAAGCCTCTGCTTTTCCTAATCTTTGAGTTAATTTATAGCCTATGTTTCCTGCATTTAAATCTGGAAATATTAATGTATTAGCATAACCTGCAACATTACTTCCGAGGTGCTTTACTTTTTCCAACAGTTGGCACAATTGCAGCATCTAATTGCAATTCACCATCTACTTCTAATTCTGGGTATTTTTCTTTTGTCAATCTTGTTGCCTCAATTACTTTTTCAGTAAGTTCTGATTTCGCACTTCCATATGTAGAATATGAAAGCATTGCTATTTTAGATTTTTTTCCAACTAATCTTTCAAAACTTTCTGCTGAAGATTTTGCAATTTCAGATAGTTCTTCTGCTGTTGGGTTTTGATTCAATCCACAATCTCCAAAAACAAAAACTCCATCTTCTCCATATTCACAGTTAGGTACAACCATAACAAAAAAAGCTGAGACAAGTTTTGTTCCTGGAGCAGTTTTTAATATTTGAAGAGCAGGTCTTAATGTATCTGATGTTGAATGAATCGCTCCTGAAACTAAACCATCTGCCATTCCTTCTTTCACCATCATCATACCAAAATAGACTTCATCTTCTTCAACTAATTTTTTTGCTTGCTCTAAAGTCATGCCTTTTGCTTGTCTTAGCTCAAATAATTTTTGCGAATATTCTTCTTTTAATTCAGATGTTTTTGGATTAATAAATTCTACTTCTGATAAATCAATATTATTATCATCTGCTAATTTTTTAATTTTATTCTCTTCTCCAAGTAAAATAATTTTTGCATATTTTTCCTTTGTTGCAATCTCAGCCGCTTTTATAACTCTAACATCAGAGCTTTCTGGAAGCACTATAGTTTTAATATTTTTTCTAGCCCTTTGCTTTATACTCTCAATAAAGTTCATATTTTTCCTCCTGTTATTTTATAATACATCTTTTATGGCTTCGCCTATAATTTTATTTACATCTGCTATCATTACATTAAATCTTACTTGTTTATCAAAAAAATTTTTAACTTCTGGTTCTTTAACTAAGATTTCATATAATTCTTGCAATTTTTTCATTTTTTCTTCATCTTGTTTTTCACCTTGAATTGCTAGCAATTGCTCTTCATATCTTATTTTTTCAAATTCATCAACTTTATCTTTTAGTCTTAAATCTTCATATACTATTTTCTTTATTTCCTTATATTCCTTGTATTCTTCACTTTCCTTAATTGCTCTAGCTAGTTCATGAGTTTTATCATAAACATTCATTTTAACATCCTCCTTTCTAAATTATATATATATTTGATAATTTATTTCTGGAAAAATATCATCTTTTTTCTCGATATCTTCTAAAAACTTTTCATCTATTTTTCCTTTTTTCAATTGGTAATATAATTTTGTAAATCTTCCAATTCTTTCTTTTATTGCTTTATGTGCATATTCAACCATTGTTCCATTTGTTATAATAAATAACCAATCACTACTTTGCGCAAGTAAAAGTTCACGTGCTGCTTGATTTAAAGCTCTCACTTTTAATGAATCTTTTTCATTTTTAAATTCATAAGCTAGCTCACACATTCTATCTCCAGCTTTATGTAAATGACGATGAGCATAATCATTACTTGGATTTAGCCAAACTTCACTATATCCGGTTTGCTCCCCAACTTGATCTACAAGGCTGAGAAACCTGAATATTTGGATATTTATCAATATACTCACTAGGAGTTATTAATTTAAAATTACAATCATCATAATAAATTTTCTTAAACAAAATATATAACCAATATGGACCTTCATACCACCAGTGACCATAAAGTTCTGCATCATATGGGCAAGTAATAATTGGTGGAACATCCATAAAGCTTGATAAATTATCTATTTGTTTTACTCTACAATCCATAAAATGTCCAGCTTGTCTTTCAGCTGAATCTTTAGCCCACTGCAAATCATAATAATCTTTTTCATGAGTATTTCCAGTAATTCTATAATACTTAATTCCTGTATTTACTCTAACTCCATTATGAGCTATATATGGTTTTATATAATCATAATCTACATCATACCCAATATCTCTATAAAATTCACGATAATTAAAATCACCCGGATAACCATTTATAGAACTCCAAACTTGACGTGATGATTCCATATCTCTACCAAAAACAGTTAAATTTCCGTGGTGAAACAATAGGCGCAAAAGTTCCATATATAGGCGTTGGATCTGCATATAAAATTCCATGTGACTCAACTATTGCATAATCTATTCCAAATTCTCTTAAATATTTATCTGCTTCTGGAACATATCCACATTCTGGAAGCCAAATTCCACGAGGTTTTCTTCCAAAATATTTTTCATAACTTTTTACTGCAACACCAATTTGAGCTCTGATAGTTTTTTCATTTATATAAAGAATTGGGAAATAGCCATGAGTTGCTCCACAAGTAATTATTTCTAAAAATCCTGCATCTTGAAAATGTTTAAAGCCTGTTATTAAATTACAATTATAAACATCTTTAAAAACATGCAAATCATTAGAATATCTATCTAAATAATATTTTGATAATCTGTTTAATCTTTCATCATAAACTGTTCTTTTTACTTCTTTTTCACATAACTCAATATGTTTTTCTAAATATTTTATATATCTTTCTTGTAATAATTTATTGTCTAACATATTTAAAAGAGGTGGTGTTAAAGTCATTGTAATTCTAAAGTCAACATGTTCTTCTTCTAATTTTGTAAAATTTAATAGAAGTGGAATGTAAGTTTCAGAAATAGCTTCAAAAAGCCACTCTTCTTCTAAATAATCTTCACTTTCTGGATGATGTATGTAAGGTAAATGCGCATGAAGCACAAAATTTACATATCCTTTTATATTTTTCATACTTTTTCCTCTTTCGCAGTAATTTTTTTTAAAGTTAAATCATTTATTTAAAACTTGAAGAACTAAGAGCTCCTGATGATGGGTTAGATAAAATATCTCTTGAAATTTCATCTCCATATAGTTCTTTATACATTTCTTTAATATCAGCTTCTTTATAGCTTTTACTTAATTTTTCAAATATATCAGAAATATCTTTCTTATATTCATTTCCTGTTTTTACATTTCTATAAGTTACTTGATTTTTGATTGTTTCAAATAATATATGATCATTTGGAACTTCTAATTTATTAGAATCTGTAATATGAATATAATCATTTTGCAAATTAATATTTTCTTTTTGTACTATTTCTCTTACAGGTCTTACATCTTGAATATTTCTGAATTTTCTACCAAGTTGAACTACATATTTTGTTTTAGGATCTTGAATGTCTAAATACCAGCTATTTGCAAAATCATTAATAGGAACTTCAAATGTATAGTTCATCTCTTCATTATGAACTAATAAAACTGGATATGTTTTTTCGAAGAAATCTTCTCCAAAAGCATTTAAATATGTTTCTTTGTCTTTTTCTGAAACATCCCAATAAACAAATAATCTCTTAGGGGTTTGAGCCAAAATTTTAACAACTGTTTCATTATATCTATATGGCAAATCATAGTATTCTTGTAAATACTCTTGTTCTAGTTTTTTTGCTTTTTTTGCTGTAGTTTTACTATTCTTAGTAGATTCTTTTGTAGCTTTAGTAGTTTTAGTTACTTTTGATTTTTTTTCTGCAGTTTTTGTTTCTTTTTTTGCTACAGCTTTTTTAGTTTTAGAACTACTTGTTTTCTCTTTTGGCTCTTTCTTTACAGATTTTGCTTTAGTAGATTTTGTTTTAGTAGCTTTTTCTACTTCTTCTACAGGTTTTGTTTTACTACTTGCTTTTTCTTTCTTTTCTCCCTTACTTTCTACTTTTTTACTAGATTTTGATTTGCTAAGACTCTCTCTTAAAACTTCTTTTTTCTCATCTTTATTTTCTTTTAATTCTTTAATTTTTGGCATTTTTTCCTCCTTAGTATCAGTTTAAAAATCTAAAGTTCCTCTTTTATAACTCAATATATTATAATATATACTAAAATTTTATAAAAAACAATACCTTATTTCATTTTTTTACATTTTTCATTTTTTATTTTTTTGTAACAAAAAAGAAATATATTTTTTGTCAAAAATTGTTTACTTTTGTTTTCAATTCATATAAAATAATAAAAGATATTTTAAGTAAAAAATACCAAAGAATTTGAAAGGAGTTTATAAAATAAATGAAAATTTTAATGTTGTCATGGGAATATCCACCAAGAGTCGTTGGAGGAATTTCAAGAGTTGTACATGACTTATCTCATAAATTAGTAAAAGATGGTCAAGAAGTTACAGTTGTAACATACAGAGATGGTGATACACCTTATTTTGAAGATGATGATGGCGTTAAAGTTTATAGAGTTGATAACTTTATGATTGCACCAAATAATTTTATAGATTGGGTTATGCAACTTAATTTTAATATGATTGCTAAAGCTGGAGAAATAATTGCAAAAGAAGGAAAATTTGATGTTATTCATGCTCATGATTGGTTAGCAGCTTATGCTGCTAAAACTTTAAAAACATCTTATGATATTCCAATGGTCTGTACTATTCATGCTACTGAAGCTGGTAGAAACAGTGGAATTAGAACTGAAATGCAAAAATACATAAATGATACTGAATGGCTTTTAACTTATGAGGCATCAGAAGTTATAGTAAACAGTAATTACATGAAATCTGAAATTCAAAGATTATTTGGTTTACCATTTGAAAAAATAAATGTTGTTCCAAATGGCGTTAACTTAAATAATTTTAATAATGTTTACAGAGATTATGATTTTAGACGTCGTTTTGCAATGGATAATGAAAAAATAATTTTATTTATGGGACGACTTGTTTATGAAAAAGGTGTTCAACATTTAATCGCTGCTATGCCAAAAATTTTAGATCATTATCATGATGTAAAATTAGTAATTGCAGGAAAAGGCGGAATGCTTGATGAGCTTAGAACTGAAGCTAATAACTTAGGTATTAGTCAAAAAGTTTATTTTGCTGGATATTTAAATTCTAAAGATGTTCAAAAGATGTATAGATGTAGCGATATATCAGTATTTCCTAGTACTTATGAACCATTTCGGAATTGTTGCTTTAGAAGCAATGCTAGCTGGAGTTCCAGTTGTTGTATCTGATATTGGTGGATTAAATGAAATTGTTGAACATGGCGTTACAGGTATGAAATCATATGCTGGAAATCCAAATTCTTTAGCAGATTCAATTTTAACATTATTGTTTGACCATAAATTATGTGACCAAGTTGTTAAAAATGCAAAAGCAAAAGTAAAATCAGAATATAATTGGTCAAAAATTACAAGTGATACATTTTTTACATATCAAAAAGCAATTTGCGAAACAGTTGCAGCTCGCCAAGCAAAACAAATTGCCCAAGAAACAGCCACAAAAAATCAAAAAAAATCAGCAAAACAAAACGAGGTTTCAAATTTACTTCCTTTCAAAAAAAGAGAAGCATATGCATAAAAATAAAATCCCAGCTAATCTGGGATTTTTTAATCTCTTTAATTTTTTTTCTTAAAAATAAATCTTAACCTCAATACTCTCTTTTACCAATTTTTTAAAAAGTACTGCATCATCATGAGAACCTATTATTTCCCCATAATGAGTTGGGATTGCAATTTGTGGTTCAATAGTATTTATAAGTGAAGCTGCTTCTTTTGCATTCATAGTATAAATTCCACCTATAGGAACAAATGCAACATCACAATTTACTGCTTTTGCTTCAGGAGTTATATCAGTATCTCCTGATATATAATAATGAACATCATTTATTTCTAAAATATATCCAACCCAGTTGCTCTCTTTTGAATGATATTGTTTTTCAATATTGTAAGCTGGAACAGTTTCAAACTTTATTCCTAATAATTCATATTTTTCACCAGGTTCTACAACTAAAATCCTACTTTCATCAAATCCCATTTTTAAAGATTTTATTAAGCAATCTTCTGGAACTACTAAATAAGTATTATCTTTTCTTACTTTTTCAATATCTTCTTCAGAAAAATGATCATAATGAGAATGAGTAATAAAAATAATATCTGCATCTTTATATTCCTTATTTATTTTAAATGGGTCAAAATACATAATTAAATGTTTATCAATTCTAATACTGCTATGACATAAAACTTCAATTCCTGTTAACATTTCTAAAATCCTCCAAGAAATTTAATAATTATAATATAGCATAATTAACTATTTTTTTCAATGGGTTTGATTAATTTAATAAAATTTTTGATTTTACTATTGCAATATTAATAATTTTTTTGTATAATAATTCTTGTTGAAAGGAATTTTAAAAATAAATAGGGGTATAGTGTTAATGGTAGCACATCGGTCTCCAAAACCGCCTGTGAGGGTTCGAATCCTTCTACCCCTGCCAAAAAAGACTGAAAATTTAATTTGAAGTGAACCCAAATTGTTAGACAAAAAAGTTTAACAAGGAGGGTTCATTTTTTATGAGTAAATATTCGAGTGAATTTAAATTAGAAGTTGTAAAATATTATTTAGAAAATAATGCTGGATATCAAACCGCAGGTAAATACTTTTGCGTATCACCTACACTTGTACGTAGATGGATTAGAAAATACAAAGAAAATGGATATGCAGGATTAATGAAAAATCAAAAATCAAGTTATGGTGGAGATTTTAAACAGAATGTGGTAGAATACATGCATAAAAACCATTTATCATGTCAAGAAACAGCATTTCATTTTAACTTAGTAGGAGATTATGTAGTTAGTAAATGGGAACGTATATATTATGAGGAAGGACCACAAGGTTTGTATATAGAACGACGTGGAAGGTCAAAAAATATGAGTTCTAAACCAAAAAAGAATAAATTAAACAAGAAAGTTGAAGAAGATTTAATTGCCGAAAATCAAAGGCTTCGAATGGAGAATGAATACTTAAAAAAATTAAATGCCTTAGTTCAGGAAAGAATCAAGCGAGAAAACAAGAAAAAGTAATTGTTGTTGATGAATTAAGGCATAAATATAGCTTGAGAGAATTATTAAAATTAGCAGAAATACCAAGAAGTACATTCTATTATCATTTAAAGAATATAAAGAAAGAATATAAATATAAAGCAGAAAAAGATGAAATTTTATCAATATTTCATGAAAATAAAGGACGTTATGGTTATAGAAGGATAACATTAGAAATGAAAAATCGTGGCTATATAATAAATCATAAGACAGTTGCAAGACTTATGAAAATAATGAGATTACAAAGTATTCAAAGACCAAAAAGAAAATATAATTCATATCAAGGAACAATAGGAAAAATAGCAGATAATTTATTAAATAGAAACTTTAAAGCAGATAAACCAAATCAAAAGTGGGTTACAGATGTAACGGAATTTAAAGTTAATAATGATAAGCTTTATCTATCTCCAATTGTAGATTTATTTAATGGCGAGGTGATAAGTTTTAATTTGTCTAGACATCCTATATTTCATCAAGTGGAAGATATGTTGGAAAAAGCATTTAAGAAAATACCAGATAAAACAAATTTAATATTACATTCAGATCAAGGTTGGCAATATCAGATGAAACAATACCAATATTTATTAGAGCAAAAAGGAATAAGACAAAGTATGTCTAGGAAAGGAAATTGTTTAGATAATGCTTGCGCAGAGAATTTTTTTGGAATATTAAAGTCAGAACTTTATTATATAAAAGAAAAAGAATACAAAAATATAGAAGAATTAGAAAAAGATATAATTGAATATATAGAATATTATAATAACAAAAGAATTAAGAGCAAACTAAAAGGAATGTCCCCTGTTCAGTACAGAGAACATTCCAAGTTAGTAGCCTAATTTATACTGTCCAACTTTTTGGGTTCAGTACAATTTTCAGTCTTTTTTACTTACTTAAATTATATAGTTCATCTGGACAAATATCAACACCATTTTTCCATTTAATTGATAAATCAGAAATTTTTACAGATTTAAAATTATCTTTATCTTTTAAATCTTTAAAAGCTTTATGCTCCAAATATGGTTTAACATCAAAAATCTTTTTCTCACCATTATCAAATTCTAATAATAATGTATAATCATCTTGTGGAATAACATTTATAGCTTTTGGTCTCACTGTTACATCACTCCAATCCCTTTATTTTTATAACTTCTCCATTATCATTGTAAGCATACCATGCTGCTTTTAATTCTTCTTTATGTATCAAAAACCATGCTTCTATCAATTTCATTTGTTTATCTGGCATACTCCCAGATATTTTTTTACCTTCTAATGTTATAGATACTTCATATTCACCATATTTAGCATGAAAATGTGGTTTATGATGGTGACCTCCTATTTCAAAATAAATATATATTAAAATTCCATAAAATTGTGAAATTAAAGGCAATTTATCACCTCCTTTATATTATCATATATAAATATGTTTTTCAAGTGGAATTTTGCTTGGATTAAGCTTTAGAATAAAATTTTAAATGAATAGCCAAAAGCTATAAATATTTTTTTATTATATATTGATTTCAAAGTAATTGCAATATATTTTTTAAACTAATTTGAAAAATATTAAAAGGCCTAAAATTTACTTTATTAAATAAATTTTAGACCTTTTAGAATAATTTATTTTAATTATTTTTTACTTTATTTTGTTTTTTTATACTCCTACCACTTACCATTTTATAAGAAAGTTATCTTTAGTAGCTACTCGGCAACGAGCACTGCACGGAAGCCGCTATTGAAATTGGCACTGCCACCCGTATTATCGAAATAGAACGAACCGGCACCAGAACCACCAGTGTAATCGCCGCCCACGTACGAACAACGGATCACTCGTAAACACGAAGTAAGAGTAGTCAGAGTTCCATGCGTAGTTACTGCCACTTTGGCTCGATGTCTCTAAGATTGCATCTCCATATCCATACGTGCTCGTTAGCAATACCTTATAAGTATTATAGTTATTTGAGTAACTATCACTTGAACTACTATATGGATATACAGTGTAGTCTCTCGTACTTAATGTTAAGTATCCATTTGGGTTTGCTTCGCTTGTCGCTCCCATTAGATTTCCTGAACTATATCCGCTCCCTGACGTTCCATCTTTATACAATTGACTATTTCCATTTGATATATATCCTGCTGTTCTTTCCCATACTCCTCCACTTAAGTCATATACTCCTGTGATATTTCCCGTTGTACTTGCTTTCATTCCATTTGTTGTATCATATGCATATACACTTGCTAATGTTGAAGTGCTACTTGCTGATACACTATTTCCTGCTAATCCTGTTACTTCTGTTCTATATGGGCTAGATGTACTTGTATAATAATTATTTATTGTTATTTCTTCTTTATTTCTTCCATATGCACTTTGAGTTAAATATGCTACTGCTCCGCCATTCACTATTTTTCATCATATGGCTATCAGTTACACTTGAATCTAAGCCATAAAAACCATTTGCTGTATCTATTGCTTTACTTAACACATAACTATCTCCTATTGCAATATTATTATATGAATATGTTAATGGTTTAAATACTGGATATGACAAACTTTGATTTGAATATCCTGTACTTGATAAATCTTGTCCTAATGAATTTGTTGTATAGCTATCATTATAACTTGTATATTTTAAGTCTGAATATTTTACTTCTTCTCCACTATTTGATATTGTTGTTGACAATGTTCCGTCTGTATCTGTTATCGTATTTGCCTGATATCCTGCTTCATATTTTGCTACCCAGAATCCACTTACTTCTTTATCCCATTCGCCATTCTTAAAGTTATTACTTGTTCCATCTGTAAAAGCAGGGTGAACTACATAATCTGTCATGCTATTTCCTGAATATTTAAATTCTCTTCCAATTTGCACTCCTTCACTATCTTTATCACTTGTTCCTTGTAAAAATTTTATTGATATCGTTCCACCTTGTCCTGATTCAGAATTTTCAAACAATTTATCTTCTATTTTATATGCATACCTTGGTATCCATACAAAGTATCCTGTTATATTTCCACTTTCATCCTTTGTTACTGCATTTGCCCATTTATTTGTGCCTTGTTCTCCTGTATAATCATACCAATTATTCCATTCTTCTTCAGAACTACTTTCAGTTAACTCATGCTCTATTCCTTCTTCATCCCAATAAATTGCTGTCATTCCTTCCATTAACTCTGGGCTGTTTACTTTTTTATCCTCATCCCAGCTTCCATCTATCTGTTCTACCGTATCATTTTCAGAACCTTCGCTATTTCCTTCATATATTATTTTCGCACTATTTCCACTTTCTGTGATTTCTACTGTAAATTTATAATCTTTTCCTTTATATCCTACTATTGTTCCATTTTCTACATTTAATTCAAATGCTTTTAAATCATAATCTTCTGTATTCATGTTTGCTTCTACTCTATTTAAAGTCATATACTCTTCTAAACTCTCGTTTGAACCATTTACATACCTTGCTCCACTCCAATCTGCAACTACTGCACTTACTGCCATTTCAAGTTCTGTTTGCACATTTGCCCTATTTGTCTCATCTGCAGCATTTACTGCTTGATTTAATACTCCGTTGTCTCCGAACTACTAATGCAATTGTAACGCCTGCCAAAATTAGTAACACTATTATCGTTATAATTAAAGCAATAAGTGTTATTCCTGAGTTAAACTTTAAAACTTCTAGCTTAAAATTCCTCTTTTGTCTATTCATGCTTTTCCTCCCTATCATTTTATTTTTAAATTCACATTGGTCATACAACCAATTTTACTTAAATTATACCTATAATATTTTCAATTGTAAATACTCTCCAAAAATTTTTACAAAATATTTATTTTATCAATAAAAAGACTTTAAAAATATCCAAGGTTCTTAATTAAATTAACTGTTTTTTAAACACGTCACTAAAAACATCCCTAAAAACACAAAATAACTTCTAAATCCAATAAAAAATCTCTTAAAAGAAAATTTTGATTTTTTATCTTAGTTTTCTCTTAAGAGATTATTTTTATTCTAAATGTAAAACTATTTTAAAAATAACTTATTAATTATTTTTAACTTTTTCTAATAAACATTTCTTTATTTCCTCTATTTCTTTTTTAGTCAAACCTGTAAATTCAACTATAGAATCAATATCTACATTTTTTGAGAGCATTTTTCTAGCTATTTCTTTTTTTCCTTGTTGAATTCCCTTCCTAGTTGCATAGCTTAACCTTAATTTCTCATCTACTACTGCTCCTTGCCTTCTTAAGGCATACCATGAATTTATTTCATCTTGTTTTAATTTCTCTAACTCTTCATTTGCTTTTTTTACTTCTTCATTTTCATCCATTTCAGCCACCCCCATACTCTCTGGATTTATTAAAAATTTTACCCATGTTAGTAATTTTGGATTTTTGGGTTTCATCCTTTTATTTTCCAAAATCTTTTTCGCTTTCGGTAATTCAATGATATCAATCTCAAACTTTTCTGTCAAGACTTTTTTACTTATTTCTGTTTCTAATATCTTCCATTTTGTATGGTATTTTTCTATTTCTTTTAAATTATCTATTTCAAAATTTGCTATTAATATTGCTATGGTTCTTTTAGCTTCTTCATATATTTCACCTTTTAAAACTGTTCTTGTATATAATTTCGCCCAATAATATAGTATTCTTTCTTCTATGTAATCTTGCGAAGCCATTTGAACTTCTATATCTACTTTTATTTTATTATTTAATTCTGCTCTTATATCTAATATGTTAGTTTTATCATCTATAATATCTCCACCTATTGTCGTATTTTTTTCTAAATTTATTGATATTATTTCATCTTCTATTATAGCACTTAATAAATCCTTTGTTATTTCCTCATTCCCCTCCCTTCCAAATATTCTTTTAAACACAAAATCATTTGTTGGCACTACTGCCTTTTTAACTTCTTCTAATGAACTTTTTATTTCTTCCATAACAATATTTTATACATAATGAACATACAAACATTATGCACATTCTCCTTATATTCATATTTTTCTTTATATGTTTTTAGTTTCATTTAAAAATTGACATATTAGGCTAGAAATGAGCCTTTAGAATTTAATTTTTTTGAATTAAAATAATTTTGAAATTGCATATTAAAAATACACAAAAATTAAATCGCAAGTATTTTATCATGCTGACTTTGAATTGTAAATAGATTTTTTTAAATATTTATCAAAAAATTTATTAAAAAATATTATGACATTTTACGTCATGATAATAACAAAAGGACCCTGGAGAATTTTCAGTCTTTTTTACTTACTTAAATTATATAGTTCATCTGGACAAATATCAGCACCATTCTTCCATTTAATTGATAAATCAGAAATTTTTACAGATTTAAAATTCTCTTTATCTTTTAAATCTTTAAAAGCTTCATGCTCCAAATATGGTTTAACATCAAAAACCTTTTTCTCACCATTATCAAATTCTAATAATAATGTATAATTATCTTGTGGAATAACATTTATAGCTTTTGGTCTCACTGTTACATCACTCCAATCCCTTTATTTTTATAACTTCTCCATTATCATTATATGTTGGTTTCAAAGTAATTGCAATATATATTTTAAATCTAATTTAAAAAATATTAAAAGGCCTAAAATTTACTTTATTAAATAAATTTTAGACCTTTTAGAATAATTTATTTTAATTATTTCTTATATTATTTAGTTTTTTATACTCCTACCGCTCATCATTTTATAAGAAAGTTATCTTTAGTAGCTACTCAGCTGCGAGCACCGCACGAAATCCGTAATCGTAACCAGCAAGACCAGACGAATCATTAAAATTAAATAAACCTGCAGCAGAACTATTATTGTAATAGCCGTCCACGTATGAAGAATGAATAACTTGTATTTACAAAATTAGAGTAATCACTGTTCCAGCTACCATTGTTACTACCTGTGTTCGATGTTTCCAAGATTGCATCTCCATATCCATACGCACTCATTAGCAATTCTTTATAAGTATTATAATTATTTGGGTCACTATCATTTGATCCATCATATGGATACACTGAGTAATCTCTTGTGCTCAATGTTAAGTATCCATTTAGATTTGCTTCATTTATTGTCCCCATTAAGCCTCCTGATGACCCATTGCTTACTCCTATATTTGTTAATTGACTGTTTCCATTTGAGATATACCCTGCTGCTTTTTCGTATATTCCTCCACTCAAATCATATATTCCTGTAACATTTCCTGTTGTACTTGCTTTCATTCCATTTGTTGTATCGTATGCATGCACACTTGTTAATGCTGTTGTACTACTTACCAATATATCATTTCCCGCTAATCCTGTTACCGCCATTCTATATGGACTAGATTGGCTTGTATAATAGTTATTTATCATTATTTCTTCTTTATTTTTTCCATATACACTCTGTGTTAAATATGCTACTGCTCCGCCATTCACTATTTTTCATCATATGGCTATCTGTTTTATTTGAATTTAATCCGTAAAAATTATTAGCTGTATCTATAACTTGTGATAATACATAACTATCTCCTATTGCAATATTATTATAAGAATAAGTTAAAGGTTTAAATACTGGATATGATAGGCTTTCATTTGCATAATTTGAACTACTTAAATCTTGTCCTAATGCATTCGTGCTATAATAATATGATGTATATTTCAAGTCTGAATAAACTACTTCATCATCTGCATTTGATATCGTTGTTGATAATACACCATTATTATCTGTTATAGTATTAGCTTGATATCCTGCTTCATATTTTGCTACCCAAAAACCTGTTACTTCTTTGTCCCATTCGCCTAGTTTAAAATTATTTGATGTTCCATTTCTAAAAGCTGGATGAATTACATAGTCGTTCATGTGATTATTTACTTCGTTTGTTTCATCTATTGTATAACTATATTCTCTACTTATTGTATTTCCTTCTTCATCTAAATCACTTGTGCCTTGTAAAAATTTAACTGATATTGTTCCTGCTGTACTAGTAAATAAGCCGCTTTCTATTTTATATGCATATCTTGGTATCCATACAAAATATCCTGTTATATTTCCATTCTCATCTTTTGTTACTGCATTTGCCCATTTATTTTGGCCATCTCCTTGACCATTATAATCATACCAATTATTCCATTCTTCTTCTGAACTGCTTTCAGTTAACTCTATCTCATTTCCAGAATCATCCCAATATACTGCTGTCATTCCTTCAAATAACTCTGGACTATTTACTTTCTTCTCACTATTCCAACTTCCATTTGCAATTGCTTTCCCTTCTATTACTTCTTCATCTGTATTTATATAAAAATCTATTCCATCTAATGTTATAGTTCCAGTTGGAAGTGATGTTCCTACATTACTTGTATCTATTCCTAAATGATTTTCTAAATTACTTTTTAAACTACTTACATCTAATCTTCCATTACTATCATAACTTCCTACTATTTCCATTGCTATTCTTTCTCTTGCATCTTCTACTTTTGTTCTATCAGCTGAATTTATTGCTTGATTTAATATCCCATTTTCTCCGCACTAAAGCTGATATTGTTACTCCTGCTAATATTAATAATACTATTATTGTGATTATAAGCGCAATTAGCGTTATTCCTGAATTTAAACTTAAAATACCAGTTTTTAAATTGTTTTTAAAATTTTTTCTAAAATCTTTTTCAATATTATTTTTGAAAATTTTTTGAGTAAAATAATTTTCCCTTTTAAATTCTTTTTCTTGAAATTTTTGATTAAAACTTTTTTCGTCATTTTTCAGATTTATTAAATCTTTTTCATGATGAAAAAATTTTTTGAACTTTTTTGATTTAAAATTTGTTAAAAAATCATTTAAGCCATTTATAAGTGTGTGTGTGTGTGTGTGTGTACAGCCGCAAGGCTTTTATGGCTTACTAATTTAAAATTCTTATTCTGTCTATTCATGCTTTTCCTCCCTATCATTTTAATTTTATTTTTTATTTATATTGGTTGTATAACCACTTTATTAAAATTATAACTTTAATATTTTTAATTGTAAATAGTTTTGAAAAATTATTTTAAAGAAGTTTTCTGATTATTGTAGTTACTTATTTTATAATACAAAAATAGCTTTTTAGTTATATATTTTTAGTACATACTTAATTGTAAAGTATATAAATAGCTTTTATATTTATTCTTAGCACTAACTTATTTTAAAGCATAAAGTAGCTTTTGTACTTATTTTTAGCACTAACTTATTCTAAAGTACTTAAGTAGCTTTTAAGGGTTTATATTTTTTAAAAGGATAAGCAAAACTTGTGTGGGGACCAGCGAGCTAGAAAATGTTATTTTACGGATTTTTAGACTTCAAAATTCGTAAAATTACATTTTCTCCGAAGTAGGGATTTTGCCCTTTTAAAAAATATAAACCCTTAAAAGCGGATTCACTCTTCAAAATCAAATATATGCAATTAAAAAAGCGGTCTCACTGTACAAAGCTAAATATATGCTACTAGAATCTACAAAACCAAATATATGCAGCTAAAAGCAAGCTCACACCTCTAAATTAATATATACAAAAAAATAATTCCACACAACTAAACTATAAACAAAAAAATCCCTTAAAAGAAAACTTCTTTTAAGTTTAGTTTTCTCTTAAGAGACAAATTTTATTCTATACTTTTTAAAGAATCAATCATATTAATCTTTTTTAAATTCAAATGATTAATAAAATTAACAATAAGAGTAAATAAAATAGTAATCGACGCAGAGTATATAAAGCTTAGTGGATTTACTTGTCTTACAAACATTAAAGTATCAGTCTCACAGGTTGATATGATAAAATGTGATAAATATACTCCTACAACTAATCCTATTATAATTCCAAAAAATGCTAAAATCATATTTTCTTTAGTAATGTAATTATCAACTTCATTATCGTAAAAACCTAAAACCTTAAGTGTTGCAATCTCTCTTTGCCTTTCACTTATATTTATATTTGATAAATTATACATTACAACAAAAGCAAGTATCGCAGAAGCAACAACTAAAATTACAACAACAGCATCTAATGACCCCATCATATCACTAACTGAACTAACAGTATCCTCAGATGAAATAACACTTGAAACTAAGTTATTACTCAAAATTTCTTTAACTAATTTGTCACGATCTTCTTGATTTAAATCATTTGTTTTAATAAATACTATATTTGGTTCATAACTGCCAAATATCTCCTCATAAGTTGCTTTAGTTATATAAGCATAATTATTTATATAATTTTCTGCTTTAGCAGTAACTTCTAATTTATGTTCATTTCCAACATCATCTCTAAAAGTTACAAAATCTCCTTTTTCTACTTCTAATAAGTCAGCTAATTTTTCACTTAAAACAACTTCATTATCTTTTAAATCTATTTTTTGATTTTTATTATCTACATCATTTAAACTAATAACATTTTCCAATTCTTTTGTATTATTTGCAATAGTTAAACTAGCCTCATAATCTATATCATTATTGTAAATTTTTATAGTTTCCATTCTAGCAGCTACTTCATTAGTTACATTTTCATTTTCTTTAAGACTATCAAGAAATGCTGTTAAATTAGTGCTTGAATTTATACTTATTAATTCATCATATTTTAATACATTTTGAAATTCGAAATTAACTATATTTGAGATTGAGTCCTTAAGTCCAAATCCTGCTAAAATTAAAGCTGTGCAGCCAGAAATTCCAATTACTGTTACAATAGCTCTTATTTTATATCGAAATAGATTTCTAACTACTATTTTATTTGAAAATTTAAGTTTATTCCAGAAAAAGTGCCATTTTTCTAATAAAATCTTTTTTCCCATTTTAGGAGATTTTGGTCTCATCAAAACTGATGGCATTTGTTTTAACTCTTTAAGTGCTACTAAAATGCTTGAACCACAAATACATAAAATTCCTATTTCTAGTCCTATTAAGCCATATTCAAAATTAAATTTAGCTATAAAATTTGGCACCGTAAATAACATTGTATAAATTTTCCATATAATAGTTGGCAAAAGCTTAAATCCAATTGCCATACCAATTAAGCCACCTATTACAGTTGCTAAAAGAGAAAATATTATATATTTTAAAATAATTTTAAAATTTCCAAACCCAAGAGCTTTTAGCGTTCCAAGTTCTTGCCTATCCTCTTCTACCATTCTCATCATCGAAATTAAACTTATTAATATAGCTATTATATAGAAAATAACAGGGAAAACATCTCCTATTTTCGATACTCCTTCTGTTGCATCAATAAAATCACTATAAGCTCCATTATTAGTTCTATCAAAAACATAAAAAACAGAGCTATCTAATTTAGTTTCTTCAATCTTATTAGTAGCATCATCTACTAATTCTACATATTTTTTTGTACTAGTTTTTAGTTCTTTTGCTCCTTCTACAGTAACATAAATATTGCTATAATATCCTTGGTTAAAGTTCTCCTCATTTGTATAAATATAATAATCAATTTGTCCTTTTCCTAGATTAGTTGTTCCTCTTGAAATTCCAAAGTATAGTGGACTTTGCACAGTTCCCACAATTTTATATTCTTTTTCATCTTCTTCAAATTTAATTGTATCCCCTATTTTAAGTTCATTTTCACTAATAAAATCTTCTTCTACAACAATTTCATTTTTATTACTTGGTAAATTTCCATCTATTAAAGATATTTTATTAATATCATCATTAATTCCTATCATTTTTATAACATATTCTTCTTTATCTGTTTTCATTATAGTATCTTTAGAATATGTACCTACTACCTTTTCTATTCCATCTACTTCTTGTATTTTTTCTACATCATTATTATCTAGTCCTAAAGGAGACATTATTTCTATATCATATACGTTTTGATTATCTAAGTAGTTATCCAAAGTGTCTAACATATCAGGAGAAGCTGCTTGAATTCCAGCATAAAATCCAACTCCTAAAAGTGCCATACATAAAAGTGATAAAAATCTTTTTAAATTATTTTTTATTTTTCTAAAACTACTTGTTAATACTCTATCTTTTTTCATTACCATTCAATCTCCTCAATAGATTTTGAATTTTCATTTAATAAAATATCCTCAACTTTTCCATTTTTGAATTTAATAACTTTATCAGCCATTTCTGCTATTGCTGCATTATGTGTAACTATAATTACTGTCATATTTTCATGTTTATTAGTATCTTGTAACAATTTTAGAATTTGCTTACCAGTTTTATAATCTAATGCTCCTGTTGGTTCATCACATAATAAAAGTTTAGGATTTTTGGCAATTGCCCTTGCAATAGCTACTCTTTGTTGTTCTCCGCCAGAAAGTTGTGAAGGAAAATTATTTTTTCTTGCTTTTAAACCAACTTTATCTAATATTTTACTTGGATCTAGATAATCTTTACAAAGCTGTACTGCAATTTCAACATTTTCTAAAGCTGTTAAATTTCCGAATTAAATTATAAAATTGAAAAACAAAACCTATATCATTTCTCCTATATTTAATAAGATTTCTTCCTTTTAAATCAGTAATTTTTACACCATCTACAATTAATTCTCCCGATGTTAAAGTATCCATACCACCTAATATATTTAAAGTTGTAGTTTTTCCTGCTCCACTAGGTCCTAAAATACAAACAAGCTCTCCTTTTTCTATAGTAAAATTTGCTTTGTTTAAAGCTTTTATTTCAATTTCGCCCATTTTATAAACTTTACTAATATTATTAAATTCTATATATGACATATCATTTTCCTCCAATTTTAAAATATCCAAAATCTACCTTAAAATGTAAAAATATTATAACACTTTATTTAGTCCATATTCAATATATATCACATAATCTTAAAAAAAACATAAAAATTTTATATTTTATCAATTTTCAAAATACAAATAAGCTCTATCTTCAATGGAAGAAGAATACGAAAATTTTATTCAAACAATTCCTACTTATTTTTTAAACAGATAACTTATGAATCTCAAAAAGCGCCAAGTGTAAAAAACACTTTGGCGCTTTTCTTATTTTATTATATTTATTATAAAATTAAATTCCCATAATGCTATATCCATTATCTGCATAAAGAATTTGACCTGTTACTGCACTTGAAAGTGAGCTAAGCATAAATGCAACTGCTCCACCTACTTCTTCTTTTGTTACATTTCTTTTTAGAGGTGCTTTTTCTTCAACAACTGTTAAAATCGAATTAAAATCCTTAATTCCTTTTGATGATAAAGTTTTTATAGGACCTGCTGAAATTGCATTTACTCTTATTCCATCTTTTCCTAGGTTGTCTGCTAAATATCTTATACTGCACTCTAAAGCAGCTTTTGCAACTCCCATTACATTATATCCTGGTAAAACTTTTGTTGAACCATGATATGTTAAAGCAACTATACTTGCATTTTCATTTAATAACTCTAAATTTCTAGCAATTCTAGCTATTGCAACTAATGAATAAGCACTTGTATCATTTGCATGTGCAAAACCATCTTTACTTGTTTCAATAAAATCATTATGTAAATCTTCTGTAAATGCATGAGCTATACAATGAACTATTCCATCTAATTTTCCATAGTCTTTTTTTACTTCTTGAAACATCTTTTCAATTGCTTCATCTTTGGATGCATCACATTCATAAGCTTTAGCTCCATCAAATTCAGAAATTAATTCTTCAACTTTTCCTCTATTGTCCTCTCCCATAAATGTAAAGCATAATTTTGCTCCTTGGTCATAAGCTGCTTTTGCTGCTCCATAAGCAATACTCCATTTGTTTCTAATTCCCATAATTAATACTGTTTTGTTTTCTAAAATCATTTTCTTCTCTCCTTTTTATAATTATTTTTTATTATCTCTTTTTATTTCAGTATATTCTCCCATTTTGCGGAATTTCTGATATCTATTTTCTACCAATTCTTCAATTGGAATTTGTTTTAATTCTTTTACATATTTTAAAATATATTTTTTAATTTCATTTGAAACTGCTTCTACATCATTTTCTGCTCCACCATTTTCTGGCTCTTTTATTATTTTATCTATAACTTTAAATTTATATAAATCATCTGCTGTCATTTTCATAACTTCTGCTGCTTCTTCTGCTCTTGATGAATCTTTCCATAAGATACTTGCAAATCCTTCTGGAGAAAGAATCGAATAAACTGCATTTTCTAGCATTAAAATTTTATCTCCTACACCAAGAGCTAAAGCTCCACCACTCGAGCCTTCTCCAATAACTATTGCAATTACTATTGTTTTAAGATTAGAAAGAGTAAGCATACTTCTTGCAATTGCTTCTCCGCTGACCTCTTTCTTCAGCTTCAATTCCTGGATACGCTCCTTTTGTATCAATAAAAGTTATAACAGGTCTACCAAATTTTTCTGCTTGCTTCATAAATCTAATACCTTTTTTATAACTTTCAGGACTTGGCATTCCAAAATTTCTTTCTATATTCTCCTTTGTATTTCTGCCTTTTTGTTCAGCAATAATTGTAAAATTTTGATTACCAATATTTGCTAAACCACATACAATTGATTTATCATCAGTAAATTCTCTATCTCCATGGAGTTCCATAAAATCATCAAAAATTAAATCTATATAGTCTAAAGCTGTAGGCCTTTTTGGACTTCTGACTAATGCCATTCTTTCCCATGCTGATAATTTAGTTTTAGTATTTATTTTTTTCTCTTCGTTTTCCAATTTCTCACCAACTTTCAATTTTTAAATTATTACTAAAATTATTTATGAAATTTTAAAATTCTAGAAAGAGTTTCTTTCATCTGACTTCTATCAACAATTTCATCTACAAATCCATGCTCTAATTGAAATTCAGCCGTTTGAAATCCCTCTGGAAGTTCTTGCCCTATTGTTTGTTTTATAACCCTTGGACCTGCAAAACCAATCATTGCTCCAGGTTCTGCTAAAACAATATCTGCAATACTTGCAAAACTTGCAGTAACTCCTCCATAAGTTGGATCTGTTAAAACTGAAATATATAAAATTCCTGCTTCATTTAATTTTGAAACTGCTGCTGTAGTTTTTGCCATTTGCATTAAAGACATAATTCCTTCTTGCATTCTTGCTCCACCAGAAACTGTAAAAATTATAATTGGAAGTTTTAGATTAATTGCTTTTTCCATCGAATATGTTATCATTTCTCCAACTACAGTTCCCATACTTCCCATTAAAAAATTTCCATCCATAACGCAAATTACAACTTTATCTCCATTTATTTTTCCAGTTCCGCAAACAACTGCATCATCAATTCCATTTATTTTTCTTAAATTTTTTAATTTTGTTTCATATTCTTTTATTTTAAGTGGATTTACATTATCAATATTTAGATTAAATTGTTCAAATGTATTTTCATCAATAGTTTGCCAAATTCTACGCCTATTTGATAATCTAAAATGATAATTACAAATTGGACAAATACTATAGTTTTCATGCAAAAACTCTTTATAAATTATTTCTCCACATTTATTGCATTTTACCCATTTTCCAACAGGTATATCAATTTTAGAATCTTTTATTTCAGGCCTTGGCATACTACGTTTTTTTAGTTTATCAATAACCATTTTTTTCTCCTTTAAATTTACATACTTATTTTATCCCAAATTCTTTTGAAATAAAACTTGTATCAAAATTCCCTTTTACAAAATTTTCATTTTCCAAAATTTTATATAAAAAGTCGATATTAGTATCTATCCCATCTATAACACATTCATCTAAAGCTCTTTTCATTTTAGCTATTGCCTCTTTTCTTGTATCACTATGTACTATTATTTTTGCTATCATTGAATCATATGTTGGTGGAATTTTATAACCAGTATAAACTGCAGTATCAATTCTTACTCCATTTCCACCTGGTAAATTTAAATCTTTTATTTCTCCAGGACAAGGCATAAAATTTTTATCTGGATTTTCAGCGTTTACTCTACATTCAATGCTATGACCTTTAAACTCAATATCTTTTTGCTTAAAACTTAATTTTTCTCCGCTTGCAATCTTAATTTGTTCTTTAACAATATCTAAACCTGTTACCCATTCTGTTACTGGATGTTCAACTTGAATACGAGTATTCATCTCCATAAAATAAAATTTTCCATATTTATCAACTAAAAATTCTATTGTTCCAGCATTTGAATACTTTGCAGCTTTTACTGCTTTTAATGCTGCTTTTCCCATTTCATCTCTTAATTTTTCATCAATTATAGGAGATGGACTTTCTTCTAAGATTTTTTGATTCTTTCTTTGAATTGAACAATCTCTTTCTCCTAAGTGAACACTATTTCCATATTCATCAGCTAAAACTTGAATTTCAACATGATGTGGTTCTTCAATAAATTTTTCAATATAAATTTCATCATCGTTAAAAGAAACTTTCGCTTCTTGCTTTACAATATTATAGCTTTCATCTAATTCAGCTTCTGATTTTACTAAACGAATTCCTTTTCCACCTCCGCCAGCTGCTGCTTTTATCATTATTGGATATCCTATTTTTTTAGCAATCTCCATTGCTTCTTTTATTGATTTTATACTTCCATTTGAACCTGGAATTACAGGAACTCCATTTGCTCTCATTAGATCTTTACTATTTGATTTATTTCCCATTAATTCTATTACATTATATTTTGGTCCAATAAATTTTATATTGCTTTCTTCACACATTTTAGCAAATTTAGCATTTTCGGCTAAAAATCCAAATCCTGGATGAATTCCATCTGAACCTGTTAAAACTGCTGCTTCTAAAATATTTTTCATATTTAAATAACTTTTTTGAGAAGGTGCAGGACCTATACAGATTGCTTCATCTGCAAGCTTTGCATGAAGACTATCTTTATCTGCTTCTGAATAAACTGCAACTGTTGGAATTCCCATTTCTCTACATGTTCTAATAATTCTTACAGCAATTTCACCCCTATTTGCTATTAAAACTTTTTTTAACATATTTTACTCCTTAAAATAATAATTTAGGTTTTTATAAGGTATACCCATAAACCTACAATAAATATTAAATTTACTATGCTAATTTAAAACAAATTTTAAATTTATCTTAAATTAACATAATCTTGTCTTTTTATTCCTTACATGTTATAATTTAACTTATAGCACATCAAAGGAGGAATCTTTATGAAAAATTTATTTTGGAACCCAAGTGAGATACGGATTCCACCACATACGTTAGTTGCACTGTGTGGGACGGCAAATAGTGGTAAAACTACTTTTGCCAAAAAAGCTTTTTCAGAAGAACAGATTATTAATTCTGATGTTATTATGGAGAAATATGCAAATATGCTCGTTAAAGTTACAGAAGATGATTTGCAGCTTACCCCAAACTCTGAACATTGGAAAGAAATTTCTACTCATCTAGGAAGAGTAGCTTATCTTAAAACTCAAGATACGCTGCTTAGCATGGTTTTTCAATCCAGCAAAGAAAAAGATGTGACAGTTTTTGACTCTGTTCATTATAGCTTCCAAGGAAGATTAGGAACATTAATGAGATACTCAAATTTTTTTGAACAAGTATATCTTATTGTACTTAATACTTCTCTAGAAGAAATCAAAAGCAGAAAGATAAAAACTGTCTCTGAAAGCCTAGTTTCTATGGGATTTCATTTTCCAAATGAACATGAAATCTTAAATCAGTATTATGTACTAAAAAATCAGCTAATTTCTGGTCAAATTGCTATTGGCGTAGCAAAAGCATTTGTACTAGAAAATCCTAGTAATGTTAAAATTTCTTTAATCTAATTAAAAAAAGCTTTTCTTTCAAGCAGGCCTTTTTGTACAAAAAAGCCTGCTTAAAATTTTTTATGGATTATCTACAATTGCAAAAGTAAGCTCTCCTTTTGTTACTAATTCTCCATCTACTGTTGCTATTGCTTCTCCAACTCCGATTGGACCTTTTTTCTTTATAATTTTAACTTCTAATTTTAAAACATCTCCTGGCTTTACAGGTCTTTTAAATCTTAATTTATCAATTCCACCAAAAAATGCATTCTTATTTTTATTTTCTTCCATTGAAAGAATTGCAACTGCACCTGTTTGTGCAAGAGATTCAACAATTAAAACTCCCGGCATAATAGGCTGACCTGGAAAGTGACCTTGAAAATATGGTTCATTTATACATACATTTTTGTATGCTATTGCACTTTCTCCAGGAACTAATTCTTCAACTCTATCTATCATAAGAATAGGTGGTCTTTGTGGAATTATTTTCATTATTTCATCTATATTTAACATATTTTTACTTCCTTTATATAAATTTTAATAACTATAAAATATTTTTTAGGCATGATAATACCAATCTCTTATTTTATAAAATAATATTAGAAAAGCACCTTGGCAAGCATTTACTGTAAATATCATTTTCCAGAAACTTCCAGTAGCCTCTCTCCAATATTCATATGCATAATTTCTAAATAATACAAGTAATACTATTATTAATAGTACATAGATTAAATTATAAGGTGTAAGTATAGTATATTTTTTAGAAGATTCATTTTCCTCTTGATATAAAAATACTAAACACACAAAAAAGCTTGCCAAAAATATTGCTACATATTCTAATATATATTGATATTCCCATCTAGTTTGAGTACAAATCCAAGCTATAGCGCTAAAAATTATTGCAATTACTGCATATACTATTTTCATTTTTCTTTTGTCCTTATAAATAAATTTAGGTTTTTTAAGGATTCCTATAAACCCTATTTAAAATTATTTTATGATAAATAAAAGTTTTCCATAATCAACAGTATCTTCATCTTTAGCTAAAATCTCTACAACTTCTCCATCAAACTCTGATTCTATTTCATTCATAAGTTTCATTGCTTCAATAATACAAAGAGTATCACCTTTTTTTACTTTACTTCCAATTTTTACAAAAGGTTCTGCTGTTGGAGATGGTTTAGAATAAAATGTTCCAACCATTGGTGATTTTACAACATTTCCTTTATCTTCTGGTTTAGTTTCTGGAGCGGTTGGTTTATTTTGAGCTACAGGAACACTAGCCCCCATTGGATATGGTACTGTATATTCAAGTGGAACCATTGACATTCTTGTATCATGCAATGGAATTGGTGGAGCTTTTGGTTTTTCATCTTTTCTTATTTTAATTTTTGTACCATCTGGAAATTCAACTTCAATTTCAGTTAATTTTGATTCTCCCATATCATCCATTAATTTTTTAATTTCTTTGTAATCCATAAAATTACCTCCTTTTATCCTTTAACCTAAAAATTAATATTTTTTAAATATAAGACTTCCATTATGTCCACCAAAAGCTAAAGAATTTGACATTGCATATTTAAGTTCTTTTTTTCTTGGAACATTTGGTACAACATCTATGTCACATTCTTCATCAGGGACTTTATAATTTATAGTAGGTGGAATAAGACTTGTTTCAATTGCCTTAATTGTTGCTATTGCTTCAACTGCTCCTGCAGCTCCTAATAAATGTCCTACATTTCCTTTTATTGAGCTAACAGGTAAAGTTTTGCTTGCCTCACCAAAAGCTTTTTTTATCGCTTTTGATTCTCCAACATCATTTAAATGTGTTGAAGTACCATGAGCATTAATATAATCTATATCCTCAGGTTTAATTCCAGCTTCATTCATAGCTAAATTCATAGCTCTTATTATTCCATCTCCTTCTGGATCTGGTGCAGTCATATGATAGCTATCTGAAGTTGAACCAAAACCAACAATTTCTGCATAAATTTTAGCTCCTCTTTTTTTAGCATGTTCTAATTCTTCTAACATTAAAATGCCTGCGCCTTCTCCCATGACAAATCCACTTCTTTCTTTGTCAAATGGAATACTTGCTCTATTTTTATCAGTTGCTTGTGTTAAAGCTTTAATATTAGTAAATCCAGCAATACCAACCATATCTATTGCTGATTCAGTTCCACCAGCCATGACAATATCTTGATATCCATGTTTTATTAATCTATAAGCTTCGCCTATACAATGAGTTCCAGTTGAACATGCAGCTGATATATCAAAAGTTTCTCCCTTTGCTCCATATTCTATACTAATATTTCCGAGAAGCCATATTTGTTATTACCATTGGTATACAAAGAGGTGGAACTCTATCAGGGCCTTTTTGAGATGCTAAAACTGATATATCATAAGTTGTATTTAACCCACCAATTCCTGAACCTACTACAACACCAAAACGTGTAGCATCAATCTTAGATACATCTAATTTACTATCTTCCATAACCTCTTTTGCAGCAGCCATTGCTAATTGGCAAAATCTATCTAATCTTCTTGCGCTTCTTTTATCCATATAATTCTCAGGATTAAATCCTTTTACTTCTGCTGCTAATTTTACTTTAAAACCTGTAGTATCAATTTGTGTTATTTCATCAATACCACATTTTGTTTCTTCAATTCCTTTCCAAAATTCATTTACACTATTTCCAATAGGAGTAATAGCTCCCATTCCAGTAATTACAACTCTTTTCATTTTAAATTCCTTTCTAAAAATATATTACAATATTGCACTACACTCATTGGTCGAACGAGAAATGATGAGGCGTACTTCGATCAAACAAAAATAAACATTGTACTCACTTATTGGTCGGACGAGAAATGGTGAGGCGCGCGTTTTTGTGACGAAAGAATTGATGAGGCGTACTTCGACCAAACAAAAATAAATATTGCACTTACTTCCTGCTGTGACGAGAAGTAGTAAGATATGCATTTTCATGACAGAGGATACCCATGAGGCGTGCTTTTTTCACGTTGACTAGATTTCGACCAAACCAAATAAATATTGTACTCACTCATTGGTCGGACGAGAAGTAGTGTATCGTGCATTTTTGCGACTAAGGATACCCAGGAGGCGTACTTTCTGTACGTTGACTGGGTTCCGCGGGAGCAAAAATGTGCGAGACGCTGCTTCTCGTTCGACCCTACATAAGCATGCCTCCATCTACATGTATAACCTGACCTGTAATATAACTACTATCATCTGATGCTAAAAATTTTACTACTCTTGCTATATCATTTGCGCTTCCCATTCTTTTTAATGGAATTTGAGCATTAATATTTGCTTTTACATCATCTGATAAAGATTTTGTCATATCTGTTGCTATAAAACCAGGTGCTATTGCATTTATCAATATATTTCTACTTGCAACTTCTTTTGCTAAACTTTTTGTAAATCCTATAATTCCTGCTTTTGAAGCTGCATAATTTGTTTGTCCTGCATTTCCTGCAATTCCAACTACAGAAGCAATATTTATAATTCTTCCTGATCTTTGTTTTATCATTAATGGAATAACATTTCTTGTAACATTAAATGTTCCAACAAGATTTACGTCTATAACCTTTGTAAAATCTTCACTATTCATTCTCATAAGTAGTCCATCTCTAGTTATTCCTGCATTATTAACTAAAACATCAATTGAACCTAATTGTTCTACAGTTTCATTAACCATTTTTGCACATTCATCAAAGCTTCCAACATCTCCTTGAACAATTGCACATTTTACTCCATAACTTTCAATTTCTTTTTTTATTTCATCAACTTCATCTGTTTTTGTTCTATAATTTAATGAAATATCATACCCTTCTTTTGCCATAACTAAGCAAATTTCTTTTCCAATTCCTCTGGCAGCACCAGTTACAAATACAACTTTTCCCATAAACTCCTCTTTTCTTTGGGATTACAAAAGCTCCCAATTTATTTTAATTCTAAAATAGCATTACTTAAAGATTCTACGCTATTTATATTAATTAATTTTACATCTCTTGAAATTCTCTTTACAAAACCTGTTAAAGTTTTTCCGAGGTCCAATTTCAACAAAAGTATCTACACCTTCATTTATCATATATTCAATACTTTTTGCAAATCTTACTGGATTTATAACATGTTTTGCTAAAATTTCTTTTATATTATCATCTTTTGTATAAGGTTTTGAATCTATATTTTTAATAACTTCAACTTCTGGTGTTTTTATTTCAATCTTTTCTAATTCTTCTCTTAATAATTTTGAAGCTTCTGATAATTTTTCTGTATGAAATGGTCCACCAGTTTTTAAAATTGCTACTTTTCTAGCTCCAGCTTCTTTTGCTTTTTCTGATAATTCTGTAATTCCATTTTCATCTCCAGAAACTACAATTTGACCAACACAATTATAATTAGCAGGTGTTACAAAACCAGATTTAACAGATTTACATACTTCTTCTACTTTATTATCATCTAAACCAAGAATTGCAGCCATTAACCAATTTCCTTCTGGAACATATTCTTGCATTAATTCTCCTCTTTTTTTAACTATTTTTACCCCATCCTCAAAAGAAAACGAATTAGCATACATTAAAGCTGTATATTCACCAAGGCTTAAGCCAGCTGCGATATCTGCTTTTATTCCATTTTCTTCTAAAATTTTTAAAATTCCTAAACTCATAGTTAAAATTGCAATTTGAGTATTTTTAGTTTGAGACAACTCTTCTTCTGATGATTCAAAAGTAAGTTTTGCGACATCTATACCTGTTATATTTTTCACATCTTCATATAATTTTTTTATTTTATCATATTTATCATATAAGTCTTTTCCCATTCCTAATGTTTGTGCACCTTGTCCTGGGAATAAAAATGCCATTTTCATATGTTTTCCTCCATTTAAATTTAATACTTACTTATTATACAACATAATTTCAAAAAAGTAATTAGGATAAGTGGTCAGTTTTATAAATAAAACTTATACTTATCTTAAAAAATTTTAAAAATGTTATTTAACCAAATATATTATGTTTAATAAATTTTATTTTTAGACTCATAAAAATACAGTGCATAAATTTAAAACATGCACTGTATTTTTTATAGTTAATAAATTTTTTTAATAAATTTTATTTAAAAATTACTCTTCCCAATTATGATAAACTTCCAAAACATCATCCAAATCCTCTAAATTATCAATTAATCTTTGCATTTTTTGAGAACCTGTTTCATCTAATTTTATATATGAACTTGGAATCATTTGGATTCCTGCCTCTAAGAAATTTAAACCTTTTTCTGTTAAAGCCTCAGTAACAGCTGTAAAATCATTTGGAGCTGTTTTTATTTCATATACTTCATCTTCTGAAGAAAAATCTTCAGCACCTGCTTCTAAAGCTATCATCATAAGATCATCTTCTTCAAATGGACAATTTTCTTTTTCAATTATGATAACCCCTTTTGATTCAAACATATATGATACGCAACCATTAGTTCCTAAGTTTCCTCCTGCTTTATCAAAAACATGTCTTACATCTGCTGCAGTTCTATTTTTATTGTCTGTACTTGCTTTTACAATTACAGCAACTCCACCCGTTCCATATCCTTCATATGTAAGTTCTTCATAATTTTCATTACTTGATGATGCTTTTTTTATTGCATTATTTATGGTATCATTTGGCATATTAGCAGCTTTACATTTTGCAATAACATTTTTTAATTTTGAATTTCCTGCTGGGTCTGGTCCACCTTCTTTTACTGCAATTAATAATTCTCTTCCTAATTTAGTAAAAATCTTACCTCTTGCCGCATCAGCTTTTCCCTTTTTAGCAGCAATATTATGCCATTTTGAATGTCCTGACATGGTTAATTCCTCCTTTATTTTTTCTAGTATTTAAGCCACTTTCGGCTGTTCTATCATATAAACTATTTCGTGAAATTTCTTTATTGTCCTTTGACCATTTATACAGGGTTCCGATGTTATTTCCCCAACGAATTGTGACAAAATTGTATTAGAAATTTCGTATTGTTTTTATGTAAACAGATTATTCGATTGTTAAATTTATCCAATTTCAAACAACATTATAAGTATTTTATCATACTTTTTTTATTTTGTGTAGTATTTTTTGTAAATTGTCCTGATAAATTTGATTTGCTTATAATTTGTTTAATTTAACATTATTAGAATACTTCATGTTAATAAAGTAAATAATTATAAAACTCTTTTAAACTACCAATTCCATTGATGTTAATATTACTTTTTCATTCTCATCAAAAACTATTTGTAAAGTATAAAATTCATTTGTTCCTCCTGTTATGTAATTAGTTATTTTTCCTGCTTCATAATAATATGTATCTAAATCTTTATCTCCATATGGTTCTCCTAATAATTCTATAACTTGCTCCTTTGTTAATCCGATAAGACTTTGACTATCACTAATTTCTTTCATTTTTACATAAACTTTATTCGGTCTTGCACTTATAAAATTATACCATAAAGGAATTAATAATAAAGATATACATAAACTAATAGTTATTACTATTTTTTTAATCTCATTTTCTTTTTCTAAATATTTTTTCCTTACAAAATATATTATTATAGCAGATATTATAATTCCTAATATAAAAGGTAAACAAACTATAAAAAAAGAGAATAATAAAAACAATATTATTAAAATAAAACCAAAAATTTGCATTTTAATCTCCTTTATATTAAGCTCTCATTATCCCCTTTTAGGCAATATATATTCTATATTTTGCTTTAAATTTGTAATTTCTATTATTTCTTTACTTCCACCGTATTCTCCATCTATTGAGATTTCTAATGGCTGTTTAGAAGAAATTTTTATTTTTGATGTTTTAAAATAATAAATATTTTTATCATTTAAATTTCCAGTTAAGACTTTTTTTATTAAATTAAACTTTTCTATAGAAGTTCCGAGGCGTTTTAACAAAAATTGCTTCAAAATCCCCATCATCTAATTTTATATTTTCATTCTTAAATAAATTAAAACCACCTATAAACTTAGAATTACTTATACTTCCATAAATAAAATTTCCTTCTAAACTTTTTTCTTCTGCTTCTATTTTCAAATCATAAGTTTTATATTTAAAAACTTCTTTTATACCATTAAAAATATAAGCTAATCTTCCGAATTTATTTTTCATTTTTCTACTTGTAGCATATGAAGTTTTTGAAAACATACCAAAACTTACAACATAATTAAAAATATTATTTTGAACTAAACCTGTATCTACTTTTTGTAACTTATATTCTTTTATTTTTTCTGAAATATTTAATTTTTCAAGTGATACCCCTAAACTTTTAGCAAAGTCATTTGTAGTTCCAAATGGAATAAATCCAACTAAAGGCTTTTTATTAATTTCATAAAGTCCTTGTATTGCTTCATTTAAAGTTCCATCTCCGCCATACACAATTAAAATTTTATAATCTTTATTATAATCTTTAATTATTTTTGTTGCATTATTCTTAATTTCTGTATATTTAACATCAATTTTATAGCCTTTATCATTAAAATTTTGAATAATCTTTGGAACATATTTATTTGGCTTTGCTTTTCCAGCTTTTGGATTAACTATCATTAAAATTTCATTCATTTTTATTTATCCGTTTCTTCTTCATCATTTACTTCTTCAATCTTACAAGCTTTAATTTTTATAATTCTTCTGTCCTCAACTTTTTCAACTTTATAAATTGCTTTTTTAGTTTCAATTTCAGGTTTTTCTTTTTCACCTGGAATTCTTCCAAGTTCTTCTATTAAATATCCAGAAATTGTATCATAATCACCATCTGGAATATCAATATTTAAAACCTTTTCAACTTCTGAAATAGACATTCCACCATTTAAAATATATGTATTACTATCAATTTGTTCATAAGGTTTTTCAACTACATCATATTCATCATAAATCTCGCCAACAATTTCTTCTAATACATCTTCCATTGTAACAATTCCTGCTGTTCCACCATATTCGTCAACAACAACTGCTATTTGTTTTCTATTTTTTCTTAAAGCTTCAAATAATTTATTAACTGTCATTGTTTCTGGAACATAAATTGCTTCTTTTACAAAATTTTTAATTTTAATATTTCTATTTTTATCAGATAACAAAATATCTTTAATATAAACTATACCTTTTATTTCATCTATATTTTCATCATATACAGGAAGCCTGCTATATCTAAACTCTTTGTCATCTGAAAGCATATCTATAACTTTTGAAACTGATAAATTCATATCTATTGCATAAACATCATTTCTAGGAGTCATAATCTCTGAAACTACTTTATCATTAAATTCAAAAACATTATTTATCATTTCGCTTTCTTGTTTATTTATAGTTCCTTTTTCTTCTCCTGCATCAATCATCATTCTAATTTCTTCTTCAGTTACAGTTTCTTCTTCACTACTAGAAACTCCAAACAATTTTGATACAACATTTGTAGAAAAAGTTAAAAATTTAACAAAAGGAGCAGTTATAATTGAAATAAATCTAATAACTCCAATAGTTGCAAATGCAATCTTTTCATAATATTTCATTGCTAGTCTTTTTGGAACTAATTCTCCAAAAATTAATGTAAAATATGAAAGGATTATTGTAATTAAAATTATTGATATATTATGCCAAGTTTCTAAGCTTAAGGCTGGAATCCAATCATATAAAACAGGTGATAATTCCGAAGCAAAAGTTTCTGCTGCAAACGCACTAGATAGAAAACCTGCTAATGTTATCCCTATTTGAATTGTAGCTAAAAAAGTACTTGGATTTTCCAACATTTTTTTAATTTTTTTAGCTTTTTTATTTCCTTCTTTTGACATTAAATCAATTTTTGCATCATTTAATGAGATAAAAGCTATCTCTGCCGCCGCAAAATAAGCGTTTACTAAAATTAATATTATTAATAATATTATTCTTCCCATTTGTAATTTAAAATTCATTCCTTTTTATAATATATTTAGGTTTTTATTTAAAGGTTTTACCTATAAACCTAGTAAATTACTAATTTATTTATATCATTTTTTTTAATAATTGTAAACTAATAAATATTACTTTTTTAAAATTCATCTAAAAAATGATGTTTTTCATTTCCTTTATAATAAGAAATAATTGTACTTAAATTTACATCCTCAACACTTCTAAAAATATTATAATCTATATTATCATATTTTTTCTTTAAATTTTTAATTAATTCTTTCATTTCCTCTCTTTTTGATTCTAAAACTTCTGTATTATTTTTTTCTGTAACTTTACATGCACATTTTATAAATTCTAGATTATTTTTTCTCTCCCATGAAATTATATCTTTTTCTTTTACATAATACATTGGTCTTATAAGTTCCATTCCTGGATGTGATGTACTCTTTACTCTTGGCATCATTGTTTGAATTTGAGCTCCATAAAACATTCCCATTAATATCGTTTCAATAACATCATCAAAATGATGCCCTAAAGCTATTTTATTACAACCTAATTCTTGTGCTTTTTCATATAAATGACCTCTTCTCATTCTAGCACATAAATAACAAGGATGATCATCTATTTTATCTACTCTTTCAAAAATGTCTGTTTTAAATATTGTAAGTGGAATATTTAAAATTTCACTATTTTTTATTATTTTTTGCCTATTTTCTTTACTATATCCGTGGATCCATACATAAAAAAACTAATTCAAAATTCATGTCCCCATGAAGTTTTATTTCTTGAAAACACTTTGCCATAAGATTAGAATCTTTTCCACCTGAAATACAAACTGCAATCTTATCGCCTGGACTTATCATTTTGTATTCTTTTACACCTTTTACAAATGCCCTCCAAATTTCTTTTCTAAATGTTGTAATTATACTTCTTTCAATTTCCTTATATCTTTCCATTTTATTCTCCAAAAAGTTTACTTAATTTCAGTTACTTCATAACCAGCTTCTTTTATTACTTCTTCAATCTTTTCATTTGAAATTTCTTCTTTAGATATAATTTTTGCTTGTTTTTCTTCTAAGCTAACATTAACTTCTTCTACTCCTCCGAATATTTTCTAAAGCTTTTGTAACAGCCATTTTGCAATGATTACACATCATTCCTTCAATTTTAATAGTTTTTTCCATTTTATTAAATTCCTCCTTATTTTCTTTAAAATTAATATTGCAATTTTCACTTAAATTACATTTATTTTGAAAATGTGGTTTAAAGCCTCTTAATCTTAAAGCATTTATTACAACACATACAGAACTTAAACTCATACAAGCAGCTCCTATCATAGGGTTCAAAGTAATTCCAAAAGCAGGATATAAAACTCCAGCAGCAATTGGAATTCCTATTGTATTATAGAAAAATGCCCAAAATAAATTCATTTTTATATTTCTTATAACAGATTTACTTAATTGAATTGCAGTTACAACATCTAACAAATTATCTTTCATAATAATACAATCTGCTGATTCTATTGCAATATCAGTTCCTGAACCTATTCCAAATCCCACATCACTTCTTGCTAGTGCTGGGCTATCATTAATTCCATCTCCAACAAATACTACTTTTCTTCCTTTACTTTGAAGTTTAGCAATTTCTTTTTCTTTATCTTGAGGTAATACTTCTGAAATAATTCTATCTATTCCAACTTGTTTTCCAATACTTTTTGCAACTAAATGATTATCACCTGTTATCATTATAACTTCTATATTTTTCTTTTTTAATTCTTGAACTGCCTTTAAACTTGTTTCTTTAATAATATCTGAAACAGCAATTATTCCAATTATTCTTTCTTCTTCTGCAAAGTATAAAACTGTTTTTCCATTATTTAAAAATTCTTCTGCTTTTTCTATAACGCCTTTTACTTCAATATTATTTTCTTTCATAAAGTTTAAATTGCCTGCAAAATATGTTTTATTATTTATTTTTCCTTTTACTCCTCTTCCTGAGATGCTTTCAAATTCTTTAGAATCTTCTAGTTTAATATTTTCTTCTTTTGCTTTTTTTACAATTGCTTCTCCTAAAGGATGTTCTGAAGATTTTTCAATACTTCCTGCTATTTTTAATAATTCTTTTTCATCAATTAAAGAATATATATCTGTAACACTTATATTTCCTTTAGTTATAGTTCCTGTTTTATCAAAAACAACAGTATCTACTAAGTGCAAAGTTTCTAAACTTTCTGCTGATTTAAATAAAATTCCATTTTCAGCACCTTTTCCAGTTCCTACCATTATTGCAACTGGTGTAGCTAAACCTAAAGCACAAGGACAAGATATAACTAAAACTGCAATTCCAATACTTAAAGCAAATTCAAAACTATATCCTGCAATTATCCATATTAAAAAAGCTAAAACTGCAATAAAAATAACTACTGGAACAAATATACTACTTACCTTATCTGCAATTTTCGAAATTGGAGCTTTAGAATTACTTGCTTCTTCAACTAATTTTATAATTTGAGATAAAGTTGTATCATCTCCAACTTTTGAAGCTTTCATTTTTATATATCCGTTTTTATTTATAGTTCCAGAAATTAAATTATCATTATTCTTTTTATAAACAGGAATTGATTCACCCGTAATACTTGATTCATCAATATAACCTTCGCCTTCTATAACAATTCCATCTACACCTACTTTTTCTCCAGGTTTAACTAGAACTATATCTCCTTTTACAACTTCTTCTATATCAATTTTAACTTCTTTTTCATTTCTTAGAACAGTAACTGTTTTAGGGGCTAAATTAATTAATTTGCTAATTGCATCAGAAGTTTTTCCTTTCGATTTTGCCTCTAAATATTTCCCAACTGTTATTAAAGTAAGTATAGTTCCAGCTGATTCAAAATAAATATCTTGAGAATATTTTTCTACTAAATCTATATTATTATGTCCTAGTCCATAACCAATCATATAAATTGCAATAATTCCATATATAAATGCTGCACCTGAACCTATTGCAATAAGAGAATCCATATTTGGCATTTTCTTAAATAATTTTTTAAAACCACTTATATAATAATTTCTATTTACATACATAATTGGCAATAACAATAAAAACTGAGTAAAAGCAAATATTAAAGAATTTTTAGTTCCATGAAAAGTATTTTCTATAAAACTTGGAATAGGAATTCCAAACCAATCTTTAAACATATGAAACATTGCTACATACATAAGAGGTATCCAAAAAATTATTGATATAATTAATCTATGTTTCATATTTTTTATATCATCATAAACTTGCTCATTTTTTACATTTTCTTTTGATTTCTTATTTGTTTTGTTTTCATGTAAACTAGCACCATACCCAATATTTTCAATTGTTTTCATTATTTCTTCAACACTTAAAATATTTTCATCAAATTCAACAGTCATATTATTTGAAAGTAAATTTACATTTACTTTTTTTATTCCGTTTTAAACTTCTAACTGCTTTGTCAACATGGCTTGAGCAACTAGAACAAGTCATGCCATAAATATCAAAAAGTTTTTTCATTAAATTTAAAATCCTCCTTAAAGCCTTTTATAGCATTCTAATAAGCATTTGTCAACTAAAAAATAATTAGTTTTCTTTCTTTTTAAAAATTATTATATATACAATAAAAAATGATACTCCAATTAATGAAATAATTTTTGAAATTTTGCTTATATTTGTTCCTATATATTCTACTTCTAAAAATCCCGAATTTTGAATATTAATACCAATAAATCCATTCTCTGTTTCAAAAGCTTTAATTTCTTTATTATTAAATTTAACATTATAACCTGGATAATAAATATATGGAAGTTCTAAAACTGCTTCATTTTCATTATTATAAATTTTAGCAGTTAACTTTTTTCCTTCTTTTGTATAGTCCTCTACTTTTGCTTCTCCATCTAAAATATAAATTTCATCTAATCTATTTATTATATATTCCCTTGAATTATTTGCCTTAACTGGTAAATATTCACCTTTTCCCATTCCGGCAATAGCATGAGATTTATTTTGAGATAAATATCCAATTTTCCACTTATCTATATCTTGAACATTATCGCTTAAAATAATGTGGTCTTTTAAAGTAAAAAGATATAAAATACAAATTATACAAAAAAATATATCATCTTTAATTTTAAAATTTTTAATTACAATTTGCACATTTATACTACAAATAATACATAAGAAAAAATTAGCAAAAACTAGCATCCTCCAAGGAAACTGTATAAGCTCTAAATATTTTCCTAAAAAATCCCATGGAAAATATTTTGTAGCCATAAATAAACAAAAAATGCCTAAAATAAAGAAAAATATGTATTCTTTTTTATGAACATTTTCTTTCCAAAATCTTTTAATTGCTAAAATCGGTAAAAAAATTAAAATAATTATATGTATTCCTATTTCATATACATATTCTGCATTATCCTCAGTTGTAAAAAGTTCTTTTATTTCAAGTGCTTGTTTTACTATAGTTTCTGTACTTGCCATTGAATTATTCTCATATACTACATAATCTGTAAAAAAAGAAGTTTCAAGTAATGGCATCCAAAATACTGCTGTAATTAGTAAAATAAATAATATATTAACAATTAATCTTATAATAACTTGTTTGTTTTTTAGTTTTGAAAAATTTAAAATCAAATATAAAAATGCAAAAAAAGCTGTAATTATTGTTGTTAAATTATGTGTAAATATTAAGCCGAGCAGCTCCTATTGTTAGCCAAAAATCTTGCTTTTCTTTATTTAATAAATTATATAAACCTAAAAATACCAGTGGAATAAATATATAAGATAAAAATTCTCCAAAAGCATTTCTTAAATACATATCATTTAAATGATAAGGCATTGATATATAAATAATTGCTGAAAACACTCCAATATATTTGTTATTTAAAAATTTTGAAATAAACATATACATAGTAATCCCTGAAAACAATAAGCCAAAAAACATTGCCAATTTATATGCACTAACAAAATTTTTCACGATAAAATAACAAATTATAATTAAATTTGAAGAAAAATTTCCATAAAACAAATCCCAACTATACCCGAAAACCATTTGTTAAATTTGAAAGTACAGTCTCATTTTCTCCATTTACTAATGATAAATAGCTTGAGTACGCTCTTGAAATATGCTGAGAACCATCATCATAATATACATCTAAGTCATTGTTAAAACATGGGATACAAACAATTATTGTAAATGCAATAATTAAAAAAATATATTTTAAACTACTTATTTTACTTAAAAATTTTTTCACAGCAAATTTATTCCTTTCAAATTAAGTTAAATTAACTTAATTTAACTTAAAAATGTAAAAATTTAAAAATAATTAATTTAATTTTAAACATTTTTATAATATCATAAATCATATAAATTTGCTATTAAATTTAATAAAAATTTTTAGCTCTAAAAATTTTTACAAAATATTTATTTTAGTAATAAAATAATTTTAAAAATATCCAAAGTTCTTAATTAAATTAACAGCTTTTTGAACACGTTCCTAAAAATATAAAAACATAGAACGCAGCAACTTTTACTGACTTATATTTTTAAAAAGATATTTCAAACAATTAAACTAAAAAATAAAAAAATCCCTTAAAAGAAAACTTTTAGACTTAGTTTTCTCTTAAAAGATTTTTTTATTCTAAACATAACATTATTTTAAAAAAAATTATTAATTCTTATTCACTTTTTCTGATAAACTTTTCTTTATTTCTTCTATTTCTTTTTTAGTTAATCCTGTTAATTCAATTATAGATTCATCGTCCATATCTTTCAAAATCATTTTTTTAGCTATTTCTATTTGTTTTAATTTTTCTCCTCTTGCAACTCCTTGCTCAAGACCTTGTTCAACACCTTTTCTAGTTGCATAGCTTAATCTTAATCTCTCATCTACTACTGCTCCTTGCCTTCTTAGAGCATACCATGAATTTATTTCATCTTGTTTTAATTTCTCTAACTCTTCATTCGCTTTTTTTACTTCTTCATTTTCATCCATCTCAGCCACCCCCAAACTCTCTGGATTTATTAAAAATTTTACCCATGTTAGTAATTTTGGATTTTTGGGTTTCATCCTTTTATTTTCCAAAATTTTCTTCGCTTTCGGTAACTCAATAATATCAATCTCAAACTTTTCTGTCAAGACTTTTTTACTTATTTCTGTTTCTAATATCTTCCACTTAGTATGGTATTTTTCTATTTCTTTTAAATTATCTATTTCAAAATTTGCTATTAATATTGCTATGGTTCTTTTGGCTTCTTCATAAACTTCACCTTTTAATACTGTTCTTGTATATAACTTAGCCCAATAATATAATATTCTTTCTTCTATGTAATCTTGCGAAGCCATTTGAACTTCTATATCTACTTTTACTTTATTATTTAATTCTGCTCTTATATCTAATATATTTGTTTTATCATCGATAATATCTCCATTTATTATCGTATTTTTTTCTAAATTTATTGATACTATTTCATCTTCTATTATTGCACTTAATAAATCTTTCGTTATTTCCTCATTTCCCTCCCTTCCAAATATTCTTTTAAACACAAAATCATTTGTTGGTACTACTGCCTTTTTGGCTTCTTCTAATGAATTTTTTATCTCTTCCATAACAATATTTTATGCATAATGAACATACAAACATTATTCACATTCTCCTTATATTCATATTTTTCTTTATATGTTTTTAATTCCAATATTATAAATTGAAGTTAAACGGTTAGAAATGAGCCCTTAGAATTTAATTTTTTGAATTAATTGAATTAAATTAATTTTGAAATTGCATATTAAAAATACACAAAAATTAAATTGCAAGTATTTTATCATGCTAATTTTAAATTGTAAATAGATTTTTTAAAATATTTATGAAATTTATTAAAAAAATATTATGACATCTTACGTCATAATAATAACAAAAGAGCTTTGAAAAATTGAATTAAATCCAAAAAATTAGACACTTTTTGAACTCAGTTCAAATACCCAAAGCCCTTAATTAAATTTATCAAATTAACATGCTTTTTGAACACGTCCCTAAAAACTTCTTTTTGTAGTTACTAATTTTATAGTATATAGTAGCTTTTATATTTAGTACTAATTTATTCTAAAGTATATACTAGCTTTTAAGGGTTTATATTTTTTAAAAGGATAGCAAAACTTGTGTGGGGACCAGCGAGTTAGAAAATGTTATTTTACGGATTTTTAGACTTCAAAATTCGTAAAATTACATTTTCTCCGAAGTAGGGATTTTGCCCTTTTAAAAAATATAAACCCTTAAAAGCGGATTCACTATACAAAACTAAATATATACAACTAAAAAAGCGAACTCACTACACAAAAACAAATATATACAGCTAAAAAGCGGTCTCACACATCTAAATTAATTAAATATATATAAAATTCCACACAATTAAAATATAAATAAAAAATCCCTTAAAAGAAAACTTCTTTTAAATTAGTTTTCTCTTAAGAGATTATTTTTATTCCATTTTAAATTTATTTATTAAAATTAAATTTAAATTTTACCTTTTTCTCCTTCTAACGGCCCAAATCACAATTCCAACTAAAATTATAACAACTGGTATACCAAAAATTATAACTTTAACAATCGCATCAGCAAATGTTGTTGGTGTTTTTGTAAATGCTGTTGAAGTTGAATTATATTTTTGAATTGTTATAAGATCATTTTCTCCTGTTAAAGAAGCAAAACTATTAAGTACAAATGATTGATTTGCCTCATAACTGTAGAAATTATTTTGATCTAGTAAAAATGCTGTACTACCAACTAAAATTAAATTTGAATCTATAGTTTCAGCCTCTTCATCTTCTGAAGCACTCGGAATTGAAATTGATCTAGTATATTTTCCAGCAACTGGATAAGAAGCTTGCTCTAAATTATCTATGCTTAAACCTTGATTAATAGCATCAACATTAGTAATATTGTAACATGAATCAGATGTAGTTAATAATTGTTCTGAAGAAACTGTAACATTTTCTTCATTAACATCATTTATTAAAACTCTTTGTGAAAATGGTAAATATAATAAATATCCACTTGTTGCAATATCTGCAGTTATTTCACTACTTCCGAGATGGTTCTGGTAATAAATAATATGGATAATAATTGTAATTATTTGTGCTACCTTCATATAATAGTCCTCTTTCAACACCTGCTCCATATAAATCTAAAACACCTTGAAAATTTGGAAAATCAGTAGCATCATTACTTATTTCTTTAAATAAGCTTACAAACATATTTCCACCATTATTTACATATGCTTTTACAATTTCAGCTTCAGTATTTGTTATATCTGAAGTTGGATTTAAAAATACTAATACATCACAATCAGATGGTATTTCAGTTACTGTAGCTAATCTTAAAGATTCACAATCATATACTACATCTTCTAAGCTTTCAGTTAAAGCTGTAACTAAGCTTAAGTCATATTCTCCATGACCTGTAACAAAATAAAGTTTTGTTGGATCATCTGTTGAAACATTTAATATTGCATTTGTAATACTTTGCTCTGTTAAATCAACTGTTGTATATGTTCCATTTACATAGTCATATGAAGAAAATTCATAATCAGGGTATAAAGTTACATCTCTATCTCCTGAAACTACAACTAATGCAGATGTTCCCATGCTATCTAAGTTATATTTATTTATAATTTCATAATTTGATTCTGTAGTAACAATTTCATATTTTATATTATCATTAAATTCTGTATATTGTTTAACAAAAGTTACATATGGACTTGATTCATCATAACCATAAATATAAATTGTTACTTCTTTATCACCTAAAGAAGCTAATTGGTCTTTTGAAGTTTGACTTAATGTATAAACTTTGCTTTCTGTAAGATCAATTTGAGATGTTGCTTTTGTTCCTGCCCATATATTTAAAAGTACAAAAATAACAATTAAAACTAATATCAAAAGCCATGTACGAGCTTTGTTTGCGATAAGCCTTCTTCTAAATTTTAAAGAAAATCTTTCTTCAAAATTTCCTTTTTGCTCTTTTTTCTCTTGCTTAGTTAATTTTACTTTTGGCTCTTTTGATTTTTTATCATTTTTAATATTCTTATCTTTTTTATCTTTCATTTTATAACTTTCCTCCCTTCTACCCTACGCTTTTTCTTCTCTGTAATACAATAATAGTAAGAAGAATGAAAAGCACTGTAAATGAAACAAACATAATAACTTCATCTAATGCAATAACACCAGATGGAAAGCTATTAAACATTGAAATTAATGAAAACATACTAAATACTTCTGAAACATTTGGTAAAAACCACATTGCCATAAATACACCAATTGTTAAAACACATGCTATAATTTGATTTTCTGTAACACTTGATGCAAACATACCAAATGAAATATATGCAGCACTTAATAAGAAATATCCTAAAAGCGTACAACCTGCTATTGCAAAATTTACAGTTCCAAAATAAGCTAAAATTCCTAAATGAATAAGTGTAAATAAAAGTGTAATTAACATTATAACTAATGCTGCGAAAAATTTCCCTAAAACTACTGATACTAAACTTCTAGGAGAAGTAAGTAGTAACTGTTCAGTTCCATTTCTTCTTTCTTCTGCAAACATTCTCATTGTTAAAACTGGTGTAATAAAAGTAAGTATTGTTGCAGCATCATAAAATGCATATTCAAAATTTGTTACACTTCCTGAAAATACTGCTACATAAAATAATAAGCTAAACATTAATATAAATAGTCCAATAAATATATATCCTATTGGAGATAACAAATAACTTTTTAATTCTTTCTTTAAAATTGCAAACATTATTTATTTCCTCCTTTTTTATCTTTTTCTGTTTTAGTTTCTGAAGATTTTTTATTTTCTTTTGATTTTTCCTTTTTCTCTTTTTTTAATTCTTTTCTTTCTTTTTTCTCTTTTTCTGCCTGTCTTAAATCTTCAAGTTCCTTTTTGTATTGCATTTCTTTGATTTCTTTATCAGAATATTCTGGTCTATTTTCAATCAATTTCATAAATGCATCTTCTAAGCTTTGTTCTTCCCTTTTTATGCCTAAATTTAAGATATTATTTTCAGCACATTTAATAGCAATAGACTTTCTTGCTTCTGTGTCATCTTTAATATCTTCTTTTAAATCAATTTCATAGATTTTTGTTTTATCATCATTTGTTTTTACTAAACTAATTTTTTGAATATATTCTAAATTACTAAATACTTTTTCAAATAAATTTTCTGGATCTTCAACTGTAATTTTTAAAACTTGTTTTGTTTGAGTTTGTTTCTCAAGATTTTCAGGAGTATCAACTGCGATAATTTCACCTCTATCGATTATAATTACTTTTTCACAAATTTGACTAACTTCTGATAGAATATGAGAACTTAAAATTACTGTGTGATTTTTTCTAAAAGATTTTATTAGTTCTCTTATTTCTCTTACTTGTTTTGGATCTAACCCTACTGTAGGTTCATCTAAAATTAAAATTTCTGGATCACCAACTAAAGCTCCTGCCATACTAACTCTCTGCTTAAATCCTCTTGATAAGTTACGAGTCAATCTGTTTTTAACTTTATCTAAACCTGTTTGAAGTATAGCTTTTTCAACTGCTTGTTTTTTCTCTTTGTGTGGAACTAATTTTAAATCAGCCATATAAGAAACAAATTCTTTTACTGTTAAATCTGGATATAGTGGCACTCCTTCCGGCATATAACCAATTATTTTTTTTGCTTTTTTAGGTTTAACATCAACATCATAACCATTTATTGTTATTTTTCCACTAGATGGCTCTATAAAACCTGTTATCATATTCATTGTTGTAGTTTTTCCTGCACCATTTCTTCCTAAGAAGCCAACAATTTCACCATCTCTGACGTTAAAACTAACATTTCTTACGGCATAAAAATTACCATATTTTTTGCTAACATTTTTAACCTCTATCAAAGTTTTTTCCTCCTAAAATTTATTTTATATTAAAGCTTTAAAAGCTTATAATATCTACACTTTTTGAATTCAAAATATATCTTCATTTCATGAACGTTAATATTTTATTAATTAAACCTTAAATCAAACTTAAATTGTTAGGCTATCCTTACAAAAATTCCAGCCTTTATTTTTATTCCTTCATTTTTAAACATTTTCTCATGTTCTGTTTCAATATTATTTTCAAAAATTGGCTCTTTTTCTAAATCATAAGTAATAATTTTTTCTTTAAATCCTGAAGATTTAAAGTATTCTAAGCTTGCCTCAAAAAGCTCTAAATCATCTGTTTTAAAATAAATTTCTCTATTTTCTTTTAAAAAAGTCTTATAATTTTCAAGTTGCCTTGGATGTGTTAATCTTCTTTTATTATGTTTTACCTTAGGCCATGGGTTACAAAAATTAATATAAATTCTATCTATTTTATCTTTTTCGCCAAAAATCTCAAAAATCCTTTCTGCATTTGCACGAATTAGTAAAATATTTTCAGGATTTTTTCCTAATTTTTCTTCAATATTTCTTTTAGAAAGTCCAAGCATAGCTTCTATCATATCAATTGCAATATAATTAAAATTTTTATTTTCCTTAGCAAGAGTAGAAATAAAGTTTCCTTTTCCGCAACCAATTTCAATATAAATTGGATTATTATTTTTGAATCTTGAATTCCAAGTATTTTTATATCCGAATTTCTGGATTATTTATATAGAATTTGCATTCTTGTAATTCTTTTTCCGCCCATTTTTTTCGTCTTATTCTCATTTTTTCTCTCCTTATTTTTAAATATCAATATAAAAAGCCAAAAAGATTTTGGCTTTTTTAACTTGCAGAATATGTATCCCTTGCAATTTTTTCTCTTTTTACTAAAACTCCATTTTGATAATATGCTCTATAAGAGTCAGCAACATAACCTGTATATCCACCTCTTGTCTTTCTTGGAATTGTTCTTATTATATTTGCTTCAATTCTAATATCATATTCATTATTAGTAGCAAGTCCATATATTGAAACTGTTGCTACCCCTCCTGATACAGAACTTACAATTTTTACTGGATATCCTCTAGAATTTACAAATTTAAAATCTTGACTTCCATAAACAACTGTTGCATCAAAACCTGGCTGAGAATATGAAGGCACAAATGTATGATTTCTTCTTACCGTAATATTCATATTTGCTTTAACAGCTGCATTATATAAAGTCGTAACAATTTGGCAAATTCCTCCACCTACTCCATCTACTACCATTCCATCACTATAAATAGCTGCAGATTTATATCCTTTTTCTTCAGTTCTTGGTCCAACAATTGAATTAAATGAAAAAGTATCTCCTGGCATTAAAACAACTCCATTTATTTTATCAGAAGCTAATCTTAAATTAGTTGTTCTATTTGCATTATTAACATAATTTGTAGAATATGTACCTAATAAATTTGGAAAAGCTTCCATTCCTAAGCTATCTACTGTAACTTCTGGCATAGTATAATTTAATTTAAACCTATATTCAGTATTTGTTCCAACTTCTGTTACAGTTTGTTTTACTTCATCTACATTAAAATCAACACCAATATTTTCTGCATAAATTGCATATGGATTTGTTGTAAAATATGCATTGGCTACATCTTCATGAACTTCATTATAAATATTATCTATATTTAAACTTTCAGGATATGTAACATATGTTGGAATTTCATATTTTGTAGTAGAATAGCTATTATCTTGCAAACCTTCTAAAATCAATTTTTTTAAAGAATCTCTTTTTATACCTGCACCTGTTGAACCTGTAGTTATAACCAATTCTCCGTCCTCAACATAGTATGATGCTTGTTTTACTTGATCTGGTAATGAAATTTCTAAAAAGTCAATATAATTATTTAATGCTTCTTCATTATACTGTAAAACAGGATCTATATCTATTTTATTCATAAGAACACTCAAATAATTTTTTGCATTTCCAAAAAAATTATTTGTTCTTCCTATATTAAAAGCATAATTTACCGCTGAATCAACATCAAATTTTGCTTCAATTTGCTCTGTTGCAACATTATATTCATAATTTGAGTATTTTAAACTTAAATTGTCTGCCATATTTTCTTCTAAATAGCTATTTACTGCATTTTTTGCCTCTTCTTTAGTCATTCCAGAAACATTTACACCTTTTATAAAAACCCCAGAAGTAATAGTTTCGCTATTTTGAAAAGATACATAAAAAGCAATAACCCCAGCTATTAAAATTCCTATAAATATCGCAATTAATATAACATATATTATTAAAACATTATCTTTAATTTTTTTCATTTTATAAAATTCCTTTATTTATAAAATTATTCTACCTTATCTTTAACTACGCTATAATCACCATCATCAGAATCATCTGCTTCTAAAATAAAAGCTGTTGCAACTGGTCTTGTTCGATGAGATCCACTTTGGGTTGTTGGATCATTTATTAATGAGCTTCTAACTGTCATTGAAGTTGAAGTTCCACCATCTAAATTAGCTCCATTATATGCTCCATAATTTACTAATATTTCTTGAACCTCTTTTAATGTTGCACCTCTACCTAAAGTTCTATTTCCATCTAAAACTAAAAATAATATAATACCATCTTGTCTTTGTGCAATAGCGGTTCTAGGACTTCTTCCCCAGCCACCATTTCCTGACATTTTAACTGGTTCACCATTTACAACTAAAAATGGTCCAAAAGTAACTCCATCTCTTATCCCTAAAGTTTCAGTCTGTCTTACGGAATATTTTCCTAAAATTAATTTATTATCATTATTAAGACCTATTAAGCCTCCTTGACCTCTATATGTATCAGTCCATAGATATTCGCCTTCACTTATAGTAATTCCAACTGGAATTCCACCTGTTCCATCTCCTGCTTCATCAACAAATCCACCTGCATTTATTGCAACTAAACTTTCTTCTCTTTCTGAAATTGTAGTTAAATACTGTCCATCATCTCCTAAATAATCAGAAGCTGCAACTTTTACTCTAGAAGGGTCGTAAATTACTGCCATATATCCACTAAATTTATCTCCTTCAATTTCAATTATTTTATAATCATTATTTTCTTTGGACTTTTTTAAAATCGCTTCTTCATATTCATTTTCATATACAATATTTTCATCTGAATAATCTACGATTTCAATTAAGTCTGTATCTGTAGTAGCTCCAGTATCTTCTATACTATTTCTTGCTAAACTATCATTTATAGTTTCTTCATCAAAAAACCAAGTTGCCAGATATTTATGTGACATTGTTGACATTGCAGTTGTAATAAGCCAATCTCTAAATCCAGCATATGGAGAATAAAGTAAGAATAGTCCTCCAAAACATCCTAAAGTTGCTAAAATAAAACAAACTGTAAAAAATATTTTTATTTTATTTCCTTTTCTTTTATTATTATCATTTTTTATTTCTTTATATTCTCTTCTTGAACGATTTAATTCCTTATCTATTGTAGTTCTTCTCAAAAAATTTCCTCCTATTTTTCATTTTTAATATATTTAAGATATGATTTCATAAATTCATTTAAATCTCCATCCATAACTGCCTGTACATTTCCTGTTTCATAATTAGTTCTATGATCTTTTACAAGAGTATATGGACAAAATACATATGATCTAATTTGGCTTCCGCCATGCTATATCCTTCTGAACTCCTTTTAAATCTTCAATTTTCTCTTTGTTTTCTTTTTCTTTTAAATCTAATAATTTTGATTTTAGCATTTTCATTGCAGTTTCTTTATTCATTGTTTGAGAACGTTCAGATTGACATGAAACTACTATACCTGTTGGAATATGAGTTATTCTAACTGCTGAATCTGTTTTATTAATATGTTGACCTCCTGCACCTGAAGCTCTATATGTATCAATTCTTAGGTCATCTAAATTTATATTAATATCAGTATCATCAGTAATTTCAGGTAGCACTTCAACTGATGCAAAAGAAGTATGCCTTCTTCCTCCACTATCAAAAGGTGATATCCTAACTAATCTATGAACTCCCATTTCTCCTTTTAAATATCCATATGCATTTTCTCCAGAAATTAAAGCTGTAACACTTTTTATTCCAGCTTCATCTCCCTCTAAAAAATCTAATTCTTTAATTTGGTATCCATTAGAACTAGCCCATTTTCCGGTACATTCTATATAGCATTTGAACCCAATCTTGAGACTCAGTTCCACCAGCTCCAGGATGAAGTGTAATTATAGCATTATTTATATCATACTTTCCTGAAAGCAAAGTTTCAAGCTCAAGTTTTTCCAATTTATCTTTAAGATTTAAAGTTTGTTTAATTATATCTTTTTTTAGATCTTCATCAAATTCTTCTAAAACCATTTTATTCATTTCTATTAAATTATTAAGTTCTGATTTAACAAAATAAAAAGAATCTAATTTTCTTTGAACTCTTTTTAATTTTGCAAAAACTTTACTAGAATTTTCTTTATCATCCCAAAAATTCTCTTTTTCACTTTCTTTTGTTAACTCTTCTTTTTCTTTTTCCAAAGAAGAAATATTCAAAGTATCATAAAGACTATTTAATTTTTCAATTAATTCATTTAAAACTCGTAAATTTTCTTCAAGTTCTAACATAAAAATACTTCTCCTTTAAAATTTTTACATCTATTATAATAGCATTTTATTTATTAAAAATCAATATAAAATTCTCTGATATACCAAAAAATTAAGGCGCATCAAGCAATTTGATACCCCTTAATTTTTTTATTATTAATTATTTTTTTACAACTAAATTATATATTTTTCCCGGAACATAGATTTCTTTTACTACATTATTATTTTTTAATAACTCTTTAAATTTATCATCAGATTTTATTTTTTCCAGCATTTCATCTGCTGTATCATCTACATTCACTGTTACACAGAATTTTAATTTACCATTTACTTGAATTGGTATTTCTTTTGTTGCGCCTTTCATTTCACTTTCTACTATTTCAGGCCATTTTTGATTATATACAAAATCTATTTTCCCTAATTTTTCCCATTCCTCTTCTGCAAAATGTGGTGCAAGTGGACTAAGAAGTGTAATATATGTTTCGACAGTATTTTTTAATATTTCTATATTTACTTTTTCTTCTCTTACATATTCATTTAATTTATTAAATAATTCCATACTTCTTGCAATAGCAGTATTAAATCTAAAATCGTTTATATCTTCTCCCATTGCTTTTATTGTTTGATTTTTAACCATTAACAATTCTTTTTCTTTCGGTCCAATTTTATCAATATCTATTGTCTTTTCTATATCTTTAATACTATCTACTAATCTTTCAATTCTAGAAAAATATTTTGTCATTGACTCAATGCCTTTTTCATCCCATGGTCCACCTTGTCTATAATCAAAGCCAAACATTATATACATTCTAAATATATCTGAACCATATTTATTAATATATTCTTCTGGAGAAACGGTATTTCCTTTACTTTTACTCATTTTATTTCCATCAGGTCCCAAAATCATACCTTGATGAATTAATTTTTGAAATGGTTCATCAAATTTTAAATATCCTAAATCTCTTAAAGCCTTTGTTATAAATCTTGCATAAATCAAATGCATTGCTGCATGTTCTTTTCCTCCAACATAAACATCAACTGGTAACATTTTATTTATAATTTCTTTATCAAATGGCTCTTTATCATTTTTTGCATCTGGATATCTTAAATAATACCATGAAGAGCATACAAAAGTATCTAAAGTATCTGCTTCTCTTGTTGCTTTTCTTCCACATTTTGGGCATGTACACTCCATAAATTCTTTTGATTTTTTAAGTGGTGATTCACCATCTGGCTTAAATTCTACATCATATGGAAGTAAAACTGGCAAATCTTTTTCAGGAACTGGAACTACTCCACATTTATCACAATATATAATTGGAATTGGAGCTCCCCAATATCTTTGTCTTGAAATTAGCCAATCTTTTAATCTATAGCTTACTGTTTTATTTCCTTTTCCAATTTTTTCCATATCTTTTGTTATTTTCTCTTTTGCTTCTTTTGAACTTAATCCATTATATTTTCCACTATTAATCAAAGTTCCATATTCATTATGTGGTAATTTTGTATCGCTTGAATCAGTTTTAATAACTTCTCTTATTGGTAAATTATATTTTACAGCAAAATCATAATCTCTTGTATCATGTGCTGGAACTGCCATGACTGCTCCTGTTCCATAATCTTCTAAAACATAATCTGCAACCCAAATTGGAACTTTTTCATTATTTAATGGATTTATAGCATAAGAACCTGTAAATACACCTGTTTTTTCTTTATCTGTTGATAATCTCTCTATTTCACTTAATTTTGTTGTTTTTTCTATATATTTTTGAACTTCTTCTTTATATTCTTTAGTTGTTATTTCTTGAACTAAGTCACTCTCAGGAGCTATTACAAGATATGTTACACCATTTAAAGTATCAGCTCTTGTTGTAAAAACAGTTATTTCTTTATCATTATTTTCAATACCAAATTTGATTTCACTACCTTCTGATTTTCCAATCCAATTTGTTTGAACTTTTTTAGTTGACTCTGGCCAATCTAATTTATTTAAATCTTGCAATAATTCCTCTGCATAATCTGTAATCTTAAAAAACCATTGTGCTAATTTTTTTCTTTTAACTTCTGAACCACATCTTTCACATTTTCCACCTACAACCTGCTCATTAGCTAAAACAGTTTTACAACTATCACACCAGTTAACCGGTGCTTCTTTTTTATAAGCTAAACCATTTTTATATAATTGCAAAAATAGCCATTGAGTCCATTTATAATAATCAGGCATACAAGTTTCTACTGAATAGTTCCAGTCATAGCTTCCACCCATTTCTTCTAATTGCTTTTTCATTGTTTCTATATTTTTAAGAGTTGAATCTTCTGGATGTATTCCAGTTTTTATTGCATAATTTTCAGCTGGAAGTCCAAAAGCATCAAATCCCATTGGATGAAAAACATTGTATCCACTCATTTTTTTATATCTTGCAAAAGAATCTGCTGGAGCATAATTAAACCAATGACCTAAATGTAATTTTGCTCCTGAAGGATATGAAAACATTTCTAAAGTATATAATTTGGGCTTTTTCTCGTCCATATTAAATTTATATACATCATTTTCTTTCCATTTTTTTTGCCATTTTTCATCAACTTTTTTCGAATATTCCAAAACTGTTTCCTCCTTTACTTATGCAGTTTTCAAACAACAAATACAAATTAATTTGTTTATAAAAATTTTTAAAGTATTTTATCACTTTTTTTTAGCTTTGTCTAGCTATTTTTAAGCATCTTTGCCACAGCAATTCTTATATTTCTTACCGGCTTCCGGCAGGGGCATAAATCATTACGACCTACTTTTGGAACTTTATTTACAACTGGCTTAGGTTTTGTGTCGCCACTTCCAGAATTATTTGGAACATTTGGATTAGATTCACCAACTGGAATTGCTGATTTATCAAATCCTTCACCTGTTATTCTAATATTACTCTGTCTATTTACTACTCTTTCTCTTTTAACAATATGAAGCATTAATTTTGTTACTTCTAATTTTATAGAGGCAATCATTTCATCAAACATATTGCCACCCTCAATTCTATATTGAACTACAGGGTCTTTTTGTCCATAAGCACGAAGTCCTATACCATTTTTTAAACTATCCATGCTATCTATGTGATCCATCCATTTTGTATCAACTGTTTTTAATATTACAATTCTTTCAAGTTCTTTAATATTTTCTCCAATTTCTTTTTGTTTTTGATCATAAGCATTTAAAACCCTTTGCTCTAATTCTTCTAAGACTTTACTTGAATTAACTTTTTTATCATTTAAACATTTTAAATCTCCAATATTAAAAGTTGTTCTAATTTCATTTAAGAGTCCTTCTGGATTAAAGTCAGCTCCATCTATTTCTGATGAATAAGTATCTACTACCATTTTAGCAGAATCTAACATCATATTTTTTACACTTTGGCTCATATCATTTCCATCAAGAACTTCTCTTCTTTGAGAATATATTATTTCTCTTTGAACATTCATAACATCATCATAACTTAAAACATGTTTTCTAGCGCTAAAGTTTCTACCTTCAACTTTCATTTGAGCATTTTCAATCATTTTAGTTAACATTTTGGCTTGAATTGGAGTATCTTCATCAATACCTCCTTTATCAAAAACAGCTGACATCATATTTCCACCAAAAAGCTTTAATAAATCATCATCCATTGCTAAGTAGAATCTTGATTCACCTGGGTCTCCTTGACGACCAGAACGACCTCTTAACTGATTATCAATTCTTCTTGATTCATGTCTTTCAGTACCTATAATCTTTAAGCCACCTGCTTCTAATACTTTTTCTTTTTCTGACTTAATTTCTTCGTCATATTTTTGAGTTAAATTTTTAAATTTTTTTCTTGCTTCTAAAATATCTTGATTATCTGTTTCGTTAAAAGCATTAGCTTGTTCAATTAATTCTTCTGGATAGTGCATTTTTCTCATTTCTTGTTTAGCTAAAAATTCACTATTTCCCCCAAGCATAATATCAGTACCACGACCTGCCATATTAGTTGCAATTGTAACACTTCCGAAGTTTTCCTGCTTGAGCAATAATTTCGGCTTCCTTTTCATGGTTTTTAGCGTTTAAAACTTGATGAGGAATTCCTTCTTTAGTTAAAATTTTACTAATTTTTTCAGATTTTTCAATAGAAACAGTACCAACTAAAACTGGTTGACCTTTTTCATGTGATTCCTTTACATCCCTTGCAATAGCTCTATATTTTGCTGCTTCATTTCTATAAATTACATCTGGATTATCTCTTCTAATTAATGGTTTATTAGTTGGAATTGAAACAACATCTAAATTATAAATTTCTTGAAACTCTTCTGCTTCAGTCATTGCTGTACCAGTCATTCCAGATAATTTATCATACATTCTAAAATAATTTTGGAATGTAATAGTAGCTAAAGTTTTAGATTCATCAGCAATTTTTACGCCTTCTTTTGCCTCAATTGCTTGATGAAGTCCATCATTATATCTTCTTCCATACATGATACGACCTGTAAATTCATCTACTATCAATACTTCTCCATCTTTTACGATATAATCAATATCTCTTTTCATTACACCATTTGCTTTTAAAGCTTGATTAATATTATGAACCAAATCAGAATTTTCAATATCATTTAAATTTTCAACTCCAAATTCTCTTTCTGCTTTTGAAATACCTTTTGCAGTTAAGCTTGCAGTTTTTGCCTTTAAATCTACAATATAATCGTATTTTTCATTATCTTCAGCTTGTTCTTCATCTTTAACATTTTCTTCTACTATTACTTTTGCACTTAATCTTTTAACAAAAGTATCTGCTTTTTTATATAAATCTGATGATTTATCTGCTCTACCTGAAATAATAAGTGGAGTTCTTGCTTCATCAATTAAAATAGAATCTATCTCATCAACTATAGCATAAGATAAACCTCTTTGAACCATATCTTCTTTATGAATAACCATATTATCTCTTAAATAATCAAATCCAAATTCATTATTTGTTCCATATGTTACATCTGCATTATAAGCATCTTGTTTTTCTTTTTTTGGCATTCTACTTTGAATTAATCCTACAGATAAACCTAAAAATCTATAAAGTTTTCCCATCCATTCACTATCTCTTTTTGCCAAATACTCATTAACAGTAATTACGTGAACACCTTTTCCAGCTAACGCATTTAAATAAACAGGTAAAGTTTCAACTAAAGTTTTACCTTCACCAGTTTTCATCTCAGCTATTCTACCTTGATGTAAAACAACACCACCGTACTAACTGAACATCAAAATGTCTCATTCCTAAAACTCTTTTTGATGCTTCTCTTACAACAGCAAAAGCTTCTGGTAAGATATCATCTAAAGTTTTTCCATTTGCTAATTCATTTTTAAAATAGTCTGTTTTAGAAGTTAACTCTTTATCAGAAAGCTTTTCTAATTCTTCTTCCATAGAATTTATTTTTTCAACTATTGGTCTGATTCTTTTTACTTCTCTTTCGCTATAAGAACCAAAAATAGATTTTAATATTCCCATTTGTAAATCAACCCTTTACGTTTTTTTATTTAGGTTTTTAACGGATTTTACCTATAAACCTTTTATACTATATCACTCTTTTTTTCTTTTTGCAATAATTTTTATTAAGTTTAGACTAGCTTTTATTCAAACTATAGTATAAAATGATAAAGAGGGTGTTTCTATAAGGAGGTAAAAAAAAGATGGAAAAAAAGATGGAAGAAAAAAACGGAAAAAAGATATCACAAATTAAAGAAAGGTTTGATGACTTCTCAGTAGAAGTAATCAAAGTTTCAGGTAAGGTGGCTCAAACTATGGATAATGCTTTATCTGAAAAAATCAAAGAATCTTTAGAAACTTTATTAAAACTTTTAACACTTTCAAACTACGAAAATTTAAGTAAAGAAGAAACAAAAAATTTATTAAATGATTTTGATAAGGAATTAAGTGTACTAGGAGCTTTTATAGATATTGCCCAAGGATGTAAATATATAACTAAAGAAGAATATGAAAAATGTTTTACTTTTATTAAAGACTTTGAAAATTTAATTTCAAAAGAATAAATTGTAATAACTTTAAATTTCTTTCATATATTTAAGTAAAATAAATTTCTTAAATTTTAATAAGTTTTAAAAGGAAGGTCTTAATTTTATGAAAGAAAAAATTTCAAGAATAATTTTTGTTTTTTTAATAATTAGTATTATAATTTTTCAGTTTGCAATATTTTCAAGAGCAACTGACGATATTTCAAATACTCTTATTTGTTGGGGTCTAAAGAGAGGAGAGCGGAAATAAGCAACCAACTTTAGACTCAAATTCTTTAAAAGCTTTAGAAAAATATAATGGAATTTCAATGGGAGATAAAAATAGCAATTCCATATATCTAACATTTGATTTAGGCTATGAAGCAGGATATACTGAAAAAATTTTAGATACATTAAAAGAAAATAATGTTAAAGCTGTATTTTTTATAACTGGGCATTATTTAAATTCAGAACCAGAATTAGTTAAAAGAATGATTGAAGAAGGACATATCGTTGGTAATCATACAGTAAACCATAAATCATTAGTTAATTTATCTGATGAAGAAATTAAAAAAGAAATAATGGATTTGCATAATTGTTTATATGAAAAATTTGGATATGAAATGAGTTATTTTAGACCACCAAAAGGAGAATTTAGCGAAAGAGTCTTAAAAATAGCTAAAGATTTAGGATACAAAGCAGTCCTTTGGTCAAATGCTTATGATGATTGGGACGAAAAAAATCAAAATAGAGAAGATTATGGAAAATCAAAAATTTTAGATAATTTGCATAATGGCTGTGTGTTACTACTACATGGAACAAGTAAAGATAATAGTAATATTTTAGATTATGTAATAAAAGAAGCAACCTCTAAAGGATACGAATTTAAAAGTTTAGACGAATTTAATTAAAATATTTTTTAAGGACACTATTAATAGTTGTCCTATTTTTAATTATTTAAAAAAAGTCAATTTTCTTTGCTCCCTGCTCAATTAATAATTTATTTCCTTCAAAAGCAAAAGAATTAACATTTTTATCATTTAAAACATATACATCTTTTCCCTGCTCTAAAGCATAATCAACAGTTATTAAACTTCCACTTTTAAGTGAAGCTTGAACAACTATAATTTTATCTGAAAGTCCACTTATAATTCTATTTCTATACGGAAAATTATATGGAAGTGGCTTAGTTTTTAATGGATATTCTGAAATTATAGTACCATTTGATTCTAAAATTTTTTCATATATTTTTTTATTTTCTAACGGGTATATATTTTCACTTTCTATACCATTTCCTAATATAGCAATTGTTTTTCCTTTAGAATTTGAATCTAAACTTCCTAGATGAGCAAATTTATCTACTCCTCTTGCTAAACCACTTACTACATTTATTCCATTTTCAGAAAATCTTTTTGAAATTTCTCTAGAAAATTCTAAACTAGATTTAAAAGCAGCTCTAGAACCAACTATGCCAACAGAATCTTTATTTAAAATTTCTTTATTGCCTTTTATATAAAAGCAAACTGGAGGATCTAAAATATTCTTTAATTTTTTAGGATATAATTTATTTTCATACCAAATTATATCTATATTGTTTTTTTGCATATATTCTAAATCTCTTTTCGCTTCTAACTTAGTTTTTTTATTTAAAATTTTAAATATTAAATTATCTTTTAAATTTAAATCTATTAAATCATCTAAACTACTATTATATAAATTTTCTACTCCATTAAACTTTTTTATAAGCATAAATTTTAATTTATTACTTATTTCTAATTTAGAAATCCAAACATATTCTTCTTTCATATTTTTTCTTTCTCCTCTTCTTTTAGGCACTAATTGATATGGGATAAAAATATTTATTCTCATCTATTTTTAAATTTATATCTTAATAAAAATAAATCAATTAATTATTATTCTTTTCTTAATCTCAATAACATAATTCGTTTTAATTTTAAAAAAATAGAGACAAAGTTTTACTTAAAAGTAATTTTTTTAAGTAAAATTCTGCCCCCTAATTAATTTTATAATTAAAATATATTAATCTTTATTTTTTAACTGTTTTTTAGTTGCTTTTACTAAATTATATAAAAGCATTGCAATAGTCATTGGTCCTACACCACCTGGAACAGGTGTAATTTTCGAAACTTTTGGTAAAACCTCTTTATAATCAACATCTCCACAAATTTTTCCATCTTCATTTCTATTTATTCCAACATCAATTATAACACTACCTTCTTTTACCATATCCTCTTTAACATATTTTGGTTTTCCAATAGCCGCAACTAAAATATCTGCATTTGATGTAATACTTTTTAAATTTTTTGTTCTTGAATGACAAACTGTAACAGTTGCATGTTTAGAAAGTAAACATTGAACCATAGGCTTCCCTACAATATTACTTCTTCCTAAAACAACTGCATTTTTTCCCTCTATATCAATATTATAATATTCTAAAATTTTCATGATTCCAAATGGAGTACAAGAAATAAAACAATCATTTCCTATACATAAGTCTCCAACATTTACAGGATTAAATCCATCAACATCTTTATCAGGATCAATTCTTCTAAATGCTTTATTTTGATCCAAATGTTTAGGAATTGGACTTTGAAGTAATATACCATTTACTGTTTTATCATCATTTAACTTATCAATCAAATCAAATAATTCTTTTTCTGTTGTATTTTCTGGAAGTAAGAATTCTTCAAAGTTTACACCAACTTGATCACAAGCTTTTGATTTATTTCTTACATAAACTTTTGAAGCTTCATCATCTCCAACCATTATAACAGCTAATTTTGGTATTACACCTTTTTCTTTCAATTTATCGACTTCAATTTTTAAATCTTCTTTAATCTTTTTTGATACTATTTTTCCACTTAATATTTTTTCTTCGTCTATTTCCATTTGTTTACATTTTCTCCCTTATAGCTACTTTTAAATTTATTTTTAATGATTAAATATTAATAATGTAAAAATTATAATTCCTAAAACAACTCTATAAATTGCAAATCCTTTAAAACTACCTTTTTTTAAATATTTTAAGAAAAATTTAATTACAATAAGGCCTAATATAAAACTAGCAAGCACTCCTACTACAAAAGGCGTATTAAAAACAAAATCCTTTATATTTACAATTGCTGCTGCAAAAGTAATTGGTGTTGCTAACAAAAATGAAAACTTAGCTGCACTTTGTCTATCTATTTTTAAAGCTCTTGATACAGTCATTGTAATACCAGAACGTGAAACTCCTGGAAAAGCAGCTGCAATAGCCTGAGAAATTCCAACTAAAATAGATTGTTTTAAACTAATATTTTCATAATTAGTTTCTGACTTACATTTTTTGTCAACTATATATAAAATAATTCCCATAACTATTAAGGCTACCGCAATCAGGCTCATTTCTAATACAATATTATCACCAACAATGCTTGATGAAACTTTATCTAAAACCAAGCTTAAAATTCCAGCTGGAATTGTTGCAATTACCAAATACCAAAATATCTTTCCTTCTAAAGAATCTTCTTTTTTTACTACTTTTTTAAATCCACCTTTTATTAAATTTATCCAATCTTTGAAAAAATATATAACTATTGCAAAAAGAGTTCCAATATGTAAAGCTACATCAAAACTTTCTGGAACATTCCAGCCAAAAATCCATGGAAATATATTTAAGTGCGCTGAACTTGAAACAGGCAAAAACTCTGTTAATGCCTGTATAATTCCTAATATTAATGCTTGTATTGTTGTCATAGATATCTCCTTTTAAATTATCCTAATTCTTTTAATGCATGATATAATGTTTCTTTTATAAATTCAGCTGAAGTAACAGGTGCTACTTTACCTGGCAAAGATAAAGCCCAAATTAATTTTATATTTTTTTCTTTAGCGGCTTTTCTATCTACTCCTCCTGGATTAGAAGCTAAATCTATAATTACAATATCTTTTTTTAGTAAATCTAATCTATCATTATCTAAAATTTGAAATGGTATTGTATTAATAATTATATCAAACTTTGATAAGTTTTCATCTAAGTCATTTAAATGAATTGGCTCATATCCATAAGCTTTAATCCATGCGATATCCTCATTTTTTCTAGCTTCACAATATACCTTTGCACCAATTCCTGTAAGCATTTTTGATAATACTTTACCAATTCTTCCGAAATCCCATTATTAAAACATTTCTTCCATGAACTGTTTTTTGTGTTTCTTCCATTGCTATTTGAATTGTACCTTCTGCAGTTGATATAGTATTTAAAACTGAAAATTCTTCTCTTTTTAATAAATCAATATATTCAATTGATTTTCCATCTAAAATATTTCTAATAGGTTCTGTTATATTACCTGCAATTAAAATTTTTCCATTTAAACAATCAATAAAATCTTCAATTGGTAACTTTATATTACTAAATGGCATTGAAAGATTTTTTCTATCACTTGATAGTGGAATAGGGCCAACAACTGCTTTAGAATCTTTTACAGCATCAGATAAAGTTGGACACATCTCAACTCTATCTAATTTAAGTAACTCCTCAGAGTATTCTAATCCATAAGTGTAGACTGTGTAACCATCTTCTATAAGCATCTCTACTAATTTTACGATTCTCAAATCTCCTCCAACTACTGAAATTGCTTTTTTCATACATTTATCTCCTTTCAATTTATAGAAAAATTTATTTCTATTTTAATCTTATGTATAAATCAAAATGTTATGTATTATTTTTTTGCTCCTTTTCATTATCATCTAAAGATAATTCTTCTTCTTTTTCTTTATCTAATAATTGTTTTAATTTTTCTTTATTTATAATATTTGTAACCTTTTCTGATACCGTATTTTCATTTATCTTTTGAACTAATTCTGTTGTATCTTCTAAATGTTTTTGAGCAACTATTTCATCAATCGTTTTTGTTTCTTTTGTCTCTTCTTTTTTTGGTGGCTCATCCATTTTTACAGATACAGTAATATATTCTTTAATTCCATCAAATACTTTTTCTTTTTCAGCCTTTTTTAATAATTTTGGTTCTATTTCAATTGCTTTATTTACAAAATTAATTGCTTTTTCTTTTAATCCCTTAATTGCATAAATTTTTGCCAATTGATAATATGACATTGCCTCTAAATCTTCATCATACAAACTCTTCTCAAAATATTTTTCGGCAGCATCTAGATCTTTTTCAATAAAACATATTTGACCCAAATTATAATATGCTCCATATAATCTATGATTAAGTTCCGCAGCTTTTTCATACATTTCTTTTGCAGCTGAAAAATCATTTAATCTAGTAAAAACTATACCTAAATTATAATATAAATCAAAATCTGCTGAATGATATTTTAAAGCATCTTGATAAACATTTGCAGCCTCTTTAAATCTCTCTTGTTCACAAAGTATATCGCCTAATAATCTAGTTGCTTCATAATATTCAGGTTTTGATTTAAGTAAAGTTTGTAACATTTGGGCTGATTCATCTTTTTTACCTAGTTCTTTTAAAAGTGTTGCTATTTTAAAATATGAAACATAGTCATTTCCTCTTATATCTAATGCCATAACATATTCATCAATTGCTTTTCTCATTCCACCTTCTTTTTCATAAACTTCAGCTAATAGTTTATGTCCTTCATAGCTGTCTGGATATTTTGAAACAAATTTAACTAATATATTTTTAGCTTTTTTTGTATCCCCAACATTTATATATATTTTGGCTAGAAATTTAACAATAAATTCCGAAAAGAAAATTCCTTTTATTTCTAGTAAAATAATAACTACTGGTAATACGATACTAAATAAATATCTTATAAATTTGAAAAAGAAATTTGCAGAAATTTTTAGGCTTATTTCAAAAAAACAAATTGCTATACCTATTGCTTGAAAAGCTAATATTATTATGTAATTAGAGTCGTTACGTCTAATTATTTTTGAAAATATGAACATAAATAAAGAAAACGCAACTAATAAAAACAATACCTCTTCTAGCACTTTTTTCTTCCTCCAATTCAACATCCCAAATTCGAGGTATATTATATCATAACAATAAAATAATCACAAGCTATAATTTTAAAAAATTGAATTAAATTTTTAAACAAAAAGAGGCAGAAAAATACTTTATTTTCTGCCCCCTTTATTTAATTTTATAATTTATACAGCTATTCTACCTTCATTTCTTCCATTTATCATATAATGCTCTAAAGCTTTTGAATAATTTGGTCCAAATACTTCTTGTAAGTCTGCGTAATTATTTATATATTTTACAACATTAAATTCTGAACTTCCTTGCCTACCTTCATTTATTCCATTTGCTATAAAATGATTATATGCTGCTTCATAATTTGTTCCAAATGCTGCTTTTAAGTCAGAATATTTATTTATATAGTATACAGGGTCAAATACTGGAGAAGCCATTCTACCTTCTTTTTTACCATGAACTTCATAATGTTGTTTTAAATCTGAAGTATTATATCCAAATGCTGCTTTTAAATCTGGATATTTATCTGCATAATATTTACTATCAAACATATAATTTGTTATATTAATAGGTTTATCATTTATAGGATTTCCACCATCAGCTAAAGCATAATATTTTATATATGAAGTTCCAAGTTGTTTTTTAGTATAACTACTTTGTGAATTATAATAATTTTTTACATTAAATTCTGAACTTCCTTGTCTTCCTTCATTTAGTCCATTTTGTACAAAATGAACTAAAGAATATGTTTTACTTGAATAATATGCTTTTTTTACATCTGAATTATTAGATATATAATAATTTACATCAAAATATTTGCTTCCAACTCTATTCTCATTTATTCCATTTGTTTTAAAATGATTGTATGCTGCTTCATAATTTGTTCCAAATGCTGCTTTTAAATCCGGATATTTATTTAAGTAATACATAGGGTCAAATACTGGAGAAGCCATTCTACCCTCTTTTTTACCATTTGTTTCATAATGTTGTTTTAAAGCTGAAGTATTATATCCAAATGCTGCTTTTAAATCTGGATATTTATCTGCATAATATGTCGCGTCAAAAATATAATTTGTTATATCAATATTGTGTAATCTCATATAATATGTATAATCTATATCAATATCAACATTTCCACTAATTCCTGGAACAGAACCTTCACTTGTATATTGCCATATATTATAATTTCCTGTATATGAAGGTTTTTCTGCTTTATAATGAGCAACCCAAACATCATAACTTGAACGAATTTCACTATCCCATTTAGTATTTAAAGGACTTGAACTTCCATAAAGCATTGCTGTATATCCAGCGTTTCTAATATAACTTAAAAATGTTTTTCCATTTTTATTTATTTGTTCTATAGAAAGTCCATCTGTTCTATATCCAGCAGATGAAAAATTTTCAAAATCATAAGCTACAGGATATCTTATATCATAACCTTTTATCATATTTACAACAGCTGCAGCTTCCTGCAAAGCTTCCTCTTCATTTATTGCTGCAGAATAAAAATAAATTCCTACATAAATTCCATTATCAATTGCACCTTGAACATATTCTCTAAATTTTGTATCTTCAAATATTGCACCTGTTGTTAATCCTCTTCCTCCACATCTAATAATTGCAAATTTCACTCCTGAACTTGCAACTTCTTTCCAATTAACATTTCCTTGATAATAAGAAACATCAATTCCAACAGCTGCATCACCAGATGTTTCAAATTTTGAAATAATACTTGAAACACTATTATCACCATTTGCAGCCATTAAAGAAGGAGTTTTTGAAAGATTTACATATAATGGATCTTCTTCTTTATCTATTTCATCTAAACTTACAATTTCTGGCATTGTTGTTGTAATTCCATTATAAGTAATTGTTTCTCCAGTTTCTACTGCAAATATCTTAACAGATAATGCTAAAACTAAAACTATAGAAACTAAAAAGATTTTTTTAATCATTTTCATAAAAACATCTCCTTAAAAATTTTTTTAGGTTTTTAGTTACCTATAAACTTTTAAATAAATTTAATTTATATGTATTTTTTAATACATGAAGAATTTTATCATAACAAGATTTTTTTGTAAATCCCATTTTTAGGAATATTAACCAAATTCTACTAAAAGTTTACTTAATTCTATTAATTAAAAAATTCTTATTTCTTTATTTAAAGTAAGAGAATATATATATACTTCTGAAACTTTTTTATTTGTTGCACCTTCTAAAGCTTCTTTATAAAGTTCTAATTGCATTTTATATTTATTAATTAATTTATCTTCTTCTGTTGGATTTAAATAATCAGTTTTATAATCTACTAAAATTAAATTATTATCATCATTTTCAAAGTATAAATCAATAACACCCTGTACTAAAATTTCTTCATTTTCGGATTCTTTTAAAAATTCTTTTGCTTTAATTTTCATAAAAAATGGTTTTTCTTTATATATTTTTTGTGATTTTTTTATTTTTTTGGCAAAATCAGAGTTTAAAAATACATAAATATTTTCTATATTAATTTTTTCTGCTTCTTCTTGTGATAAAAAGTTTTTATATACTAATTCTTGAATAAAATCTTTAATATCATCTTTAGTTTTTATTAAATTAAAATCCATTTTTTGTAAAACTAAATGAGTAATAGTTCCAATTTTGCTTGAATCAATCTTAGAATCTTTTAAAAACTCCGGAACAATATTAGCTAATCCAATTTTCTCATTTGATAAAAATTGAATTTCATTTTCTTCTTCTAATTTTTTCTCATAATTTTCTAATTCATCTTTTGATTTTAAACTTTCATTATTTTTTATTCTCTTAATTTCGCTTACTGTACTTTTTATAGGAAGTTTTGTTTTTAATATATCTTTATATTCCCAATTTAATTTTTCTTCTAATTTTTCAAAATTATTATATTCTGAATAATCTAATATTTTTTCTTCTTCTATTTTTTCATCTAGATCTAAAGAAAAATCTTTTACATCTATAATATTAAATTTAAAAATTTCTTCCTCATCTAAAATTTTGTTTTTAAGATATGTAAGTTCTATCCAGTCAATATATGAAGAATATTTTTTTAATAAAATTGGATTAATTTTTTTATTTTTTACATATACTTCTAAAATCTCTTTCTTTTTGTCTAAATCTTTTTGTTCATCATTTTTTACTGCTGTAATTATAATTTTTTCTTTTGCTCTAGTTAAAGCAACATATAAAACTCTCATTTCTTCTGATATATTTTCTTCTTTTAGTTTTAATTTTATAGCTTGTTTAGCAGGAGTTGAATATTCTATTTTTCTTTCATAATTTATATATTCTGGACCAATACCTATATCTTGATGAAATAAAATATCTCCTTTTAAATCCTCTTGATTTATTCTTTTATTAGTATTACTAACAAATACAATTGGAAATTCTAAACCTTTACTTTTGTGAATACTCATTATCCTAACAACATTTTCATTTTCTCCAATTACTTTAGCAGAACTTAAATCTGAGTTACTTACTCTTAATCTTTCTATAAATCTAATAAAATTAAATAATCCTTTAAAACTTGTTTTTTCATATTCTTTTGCTCTTTCAAAAAGCATTTTAAGATTAGCTTGTCTAATAGAACCATTAGGCATTAAAGAAACATAATTATAATATCCTGTTTCTACATAAATCTTCCATATTAATTCTGAAAGAGGCATATATTCACTGTCTTTTCTCCATTCTTCTATTTTTAGTTTAAATTTTTTTAATTTATCTTTTAATTTAACATCTTCTAAATTTTCTATAGCTTTTTCAATACTTTTCCAAAAATTTACATCTCTATTAGTAAGTCTTATACTAATTATCTCATTATCTGTAAATTCAAATAACCTGCTTCTTAATACTGAAACTAATGGAATATCATTATATGGATTATCTAAAATTTTAAGTAAATTCATTATAGTAGAAATTTCAACTGTTTCTAAATATTCTGCTCCACCATCTGTAAAAACAGGTATATTATTTTTTAAAAGTTCCCTTTCATAAATATCAGCAGATTTCGTTGAACGAAGCAAAATAACTATATCACTATATTTAACTGCTCTTTTTGATTTATCTTTATTTGTAACTAATACTTTTTTTTCTATTATTTCATTTATTTTCTTTGCTATAAATTTACTTTCTATTTCCTCCTTTTCCATTTGCTTAATTTCAAAATCTAACTCTTCTTGAGATTCAGTTTCTTCATCAGTTTTCCAAAAATTTTCTTCTTCTGCATAAGCATTTTTTGTATCAATCACATAAACTTCTGGGTCATTCATATATTCTGATTCATCATATTTTGCTTCATAATTTAAAAACTCGCTTTCATCATATTCTATATCGCCTAATTTCTTACTCATTATTCCTTCAAAAATATTATTACTTAAATCCAAAATATTTTTTCTACTTCTAAAATTTTTGAATAATTGAATTTTTAATCCTTTATCATTTCCATCAAGACTATATGTATCATATTTTTCTGAAAATAAATCTGGACAAGCTTTTCTAAATTTATATATACTTTGCTTAACATCCCCAACCATAAATAAATTTTTTCCATTTGAAACAGATGTTAAAATCTGCTCTTGAATTCTATTACTATCTTGATATTCATCAATAGCAACTTCTACAAATTTTTCAGTATATTTTTTTGCAGTTTCTGTTTTAACTAAATTTCCATTTTCATCTTTTTTTACTAAAATTTTTAAAGCAAAATGCTCAATATCATTAAAATCTATTATATTTTTTTCTTTTTTATATTCTTTGTATTTTTTCCCAAAGTCTAAGCATAAATCCTTTAAATATCCTAAAATTTCATACATTGCAAAAATATTATTATATGCATCATTAGAATTATATAATAAAATTTTATTAGAAATAGAATTTATTTTTTTCTTTACTTCATTTCTAACATCTTTTGCTTCATCTTTTAAATTTAAATCAATTTTTTTATCAGTTGGCCATCTATCAAAATTAAAATTTAAAAAATATTCATATGCATTATCCCAAGATATATTAATTGCGTTTTCAAAACTTCTTAAATTTTCAATATCGCTATTTATAATATCTGTATATTTATCAAGTTCAATAAATTTAATCATTTTATTTTGAACAATTTTTAAATTTTTTTCTCCATCTAAAATTTCTTGCTTAATTTCATCTAATAAAATTTTTCCCCATACAGATTTTCCAAAATCATCATCATTTTTATTTTTAGAATTAAACATTTGAACTTTTTCTTCTAACCACTCTTCTGGAAATACAGAACTTCCGCGAAAAATCAAATAATTTTAAGACTAAATTTTTAAGTTCATCATCACCTCTATATCCTGTATAAATATCAACTAATTTCAAAAACTTCTCATCTTCAGCTTCATATTTTTCTTCAAATAAATCATCCAAAATTTCCTGCTTTAATAAAACTATTTCCTCTTCTGAAGCGATTCTAAAATTTGGAGATATATTTATTTCATAAAAATTATTTTTTATAACATCTAAACAAAATGAATGAATTGTACAAATATTTGACTTTCCAAGTAAATTTATTTGCCTTTGAAGATTAGTATTTTCAGGATCTTCATCTAATTTTTTATATATTGCTTCTAAAATTCTTTCCCTCATTTCAGAAGCAGCAGCATTAGTAAAAGTTACTACTAATAATTTATCAATATCTACTCCATCTACAAGAATTTTTTGAATTATTCTTTCAACAAGTACTGCTGTTTTTCCACTACCAGCAGCTGCTGCTACTAAAATATTATTTCCTTTTTTATATATTGCATCTTTTTGCTCATCTGTAAAATTCATATTTTTAAACTCCATTTTAAAAATTTCTATAACGAGATTATAAAACAAAGGTTCGTAAATGTCAAGCATATTTTTAAATTTGAATAAAAAATTTTTTTATAGTATAATTAATATAAATTTTCAGGCCGACGCTTGAAAAAAGTTCATGTAAACATTTATTTTAAAAATTAAGAAAGAGAGGTAAAAACATGAACACTTTATTATTTTTCCTTGCAATTGTAGGAAGCTGCGTAGCACTTTTAGCTTTCCGGAGTGGATTAGTTTCTAAAGTTTTAGCATTTATCCATATTTTTCTGGTTAATGGCTTTGTATTTTTAATGGCGATAACTAATTCTGAAGCAGCAATTGTAGGTTGGAAGCTTATAATGATGCTTAACACTTTTATCCTTATTTTTCTATTTGTTGCCGCTATCGTTATTTTTCTTTTTAGAAATTTAAATAGTGGTTCAAAAAAATTATCAAGGATAATAAATAGGCTTTTTATAGTTTTCCTTATTCCAACAATTTTAATTTTTGGAATTGATTTTTTAGGAGCTTACTTAAGAAGCATAGGGATTATTATAGGAGAATTTGAAGTCCTAACTATTTATGCAATCTCCACTATTATTTGGTGATTGATTTATGGAAAGTGTATATCAAAGATTTCTTTGATATACAAAAGCTAAAGCAGCAAAAAGCCGCAGTAGTTTTTTAACTACTGCGGCTTTTGATTTAATTATTTTCTGTATTATTATTATTTACTAAAGAACATTCCATATCAGTTGAACCTGTTAGATCTCCATTTTTATATTTAAGTAAACTTACCTGTGTTGGTACAGAAGATGTTGTTGGAATTTCAAATAAAATTTCCATAATTCCGTCATTATCTACATCTAAAACCTCAATATTATTATAGCTTAAATAATATCCATCAGTAGAAATATTTTCCCAACCTGATTTACTCATAGAAGCTATAGTTGCTTTAATAAATCCTGTTGATTCAACTAAAACAATTTTTGATTCTCCAGTTGTTTTACTAGATAATATAAGTAAATATTCATTTGTTCCATTTCCATCTAAATCAGAAATTATAGTTTTTTTAGTGTCATAATTTGCAAAATCTGAATTATTGTCTAAAACAACAGCAGGAATTGAATTTATAACTTGTATATCTCTTGGTATTGCATCATAATTTTCTGAAATTGCAACTTTTCCTACATTATCTATTTTTACTAATCCATCAAGAACTTGCTCTGATAAAGTTCCTAATGAAGATTTTGTAAATCCAAAATTTTCATAATTATAATATGTAATTACATAATTTTCTTTTTCTGGGTTTGAATTATCAATATACTGCAAATCTACTACTTTCATTTCTGAAACATTTAAAACTAAACCATCATATAAAACTATAATTTCTTCATTTAATACCTTCCTTGAGTCCGCATCTGATGTAGAAATAGTTGTATTTCCAGATGATGTAGAAGATTGGTTAGTATTTGTAGAATTAGAATCCATAACTGTATTTATAATTTCTGCAACAGTTGAAGCTTCATTATTTGAAGTAGTATTTGAAATCTCCTCTGATGAATATTTATATAATTGATAATATATAACAGATCCTGCAGCAACTGTTATAATAACTATTATAGTTAAAAATATATTTAAAATTCTTTTACTTAATCCTTCTTTATTTTCTTTATTACTACTATTATTATTTTTTTCAATTTTTTTATTCTCATCTTTCTTTTCTTTCATAGGCATTTCTCCTTAGTAAAAATCTATCTTTTTCCTGTAATATTGTAACATTTTACAATATATATTTCAATAGCTTTTTTTTACAATTTTCTATCTTTTTTCTGGAATTATAACTCTAAAAATCGTTCCAACTCCTTCTTCTGAGAAAAATGTAATATTTCCTTTAAATTCTGTTTTTATATTAGTATAAGAAATAAATAATCCGAAGTCCAGTTCCATCTTTTCCTTTGGTTGTTATCATTTCTTTAAATAATTTATTTTGAACTTCTTTTGGAATTCCTCCTGCCATATCTTTAACTTCAATACAAATATTTTCATCTTTTTTATATAAATTAAGCTCTACAATTTTATTTTCTTCATTTTTATAAGCTTGTATTGCATTTGAAATTAGGTTGTTTAAAACTTGAACTAATATATTTAAATTTCCAGATATAACTTCATTTTCATCAATTAAAATATTTAATTTAAGTTCAACTGAATTTTTTGTAAGTTCATATTTCATTAAAATATTAATATATTTTATTAAATCTTTTATTTTAAATTTCTCATCTATTATATCAGCATTATTTGCAGTTTGCATCTGGATTGCTTTTATAACTTCTGTCATATAAGATAAATAATCCTTTATTTTATCAGTCCAAACAAGCATATCATTTGCAATTTCTTTATGATCTGATGGTAAAACATTTTTATCTCCAATTGATTCTGAATATTCGTTTGTTAAATCACTTAACCCTTCAAAAGCACCTGCAATAGAAAAAATTGGAGTTTTTAAATTGTGTGCTATTCCTCCTATCATTTGACCTAAAGAAGCCAAACGTTCTTTACCTAATACTGCATCATGATTTAATTTTAAAATTTGCAAATTTTTTGAATATTCTGTTGTTTCTGTTATAAAAATTAAAAATAAAGTTTCATTTTTCTTTTCCTCTAAAATTTCAGCTTCATATTTTAAAGTTTTAGACAAGCTTAAAGAATTTCTTTCAAAAGTAATCTTAGAATTTTTATTTTTTCTGTTTTGTAAATTCAAAATTTTATCTATATCTTCATCAAAAATTGTATCAAATTCTTTATATTCTATTAAATCTTCAAAATTCATTCCTTTTATATTAAGTTTTCCTAAATTAAATGTATTTTGAAAAATTTTATTATACATTAAAATTTTCTTTTTATCATTTATAACTATATATGAATCTGAAATTGTATTCAAAATTGTATTTAAAGATACTGGTAATTCAGTTATAATTTGATATTTAAATACAATATAAATAAGTATAATTGACATTATTGATTGAACAACTTCAATTATATATGTTTTCGAAGGTATAACTCCGAGTCATTGCTAAAATATTAACTAAATATGGTATAAAAAATATTATAACGCCAATTACAACTTGATGCCAAGCCTGTTTTTCTGTTTTATAAAGATGTTTTAATAACATATAAAATCCTAAAATATATGTTAAATAAACATTTATTATATAAACATAAAACATGTATCCAAATGAGCATTCTCTAAAATTTACTGAAAATTTTTCAAACATTAATCCATGAAAATTATTAGTAAACATACATAATATTGCAATTATCGGTATGTAAAACAAGCATAAATATTTTGTTTTAAATTTAAAATTTGGTTGAATATAATATCCAATTGCAAAAAACATACAAATTGGAAGCATTGCTTCTCCAATATATGCAAAAGCTTCAAAAAATTGCCAAGTATTGCTAAAAGAAATATTTACAATTTGAAACATGACTGAAATATTAGAAATTAAGCTACATGTTAAAATAAGTATACACCACTGTCTAATATTAGTTTTCTTTATTTTAATTTGTAAATATACTATAAAAATAATTAATAATATGGATAATAAACACAATCCATATGAATACATTACTTCAGCTATTCCCACGTATCTACCCTTTCTTTTTCTTTATTCTCAATTGGTAATATTATATTAAATTTCGTACCATTTTTATTAGATTCAAAATTCATCTCTCCACCAAATCCTGCTTTAATATTTGAATACGAAACAAATAAACTTAGCCCATTTTTTTCTTCTGAATTACTATAAATTATTTCTTTAAAAATTTTATTTTGTATAGATTTTGGAATCCCTTTTCCATTATCTATAACAGAAATTATCAAATTATTTTCTTTTTTATCTATAACAACTTCAATTATTTGATTAGTTTTACCTTCATATGAATCAATAGAATTCATAATAAGATTATTTATAACTTGAACTAAACTATTAAAATTTCCTTTTATCATTGTTAAATCTTTAGGAACTTTAATTGTAAAATTTAATATTATTAGCTTTTGTTTTAAAGTATTTTTCATAAGTATATCAATATATTTTACAAGTTCATCAACAGAAAATACTGTTTTTTCATCATTATTTAAAATAACTATTTGACTTTTTATTGCCGTAATTGCATCTGAAATTATTTCCATTTGTTCTTTCATCTTTTCTAGCCATTCTTTCATTTCTTTTGCTATTTCTCTATTATCTTCATCAGATACATTTTCATCATCTATTGAGTCTCTATATTCTTCTACTAAATCTATAAATCCCTCTAATTCACCAGTTATAGAAAATATTGGAGATTTTAAAGAATGAACTATACCTGTAATTAATCCACCGAAAACTTACAAATCTTTCTCTATTTGCTAAAATATCAAGATTTTCTTTTAAATTTTCAACTGCTTTATAATTTTTTGAAACATCTTTAATCAAAATTACATATCTCATAAAAATATCATTATCAACAATACTCATTATTTCAATTTTATAAATCTTTGATTTTTGGCTAATTGTAAATTGTATATCTTTTCTATTATCTATATTATTTAATGAATTTTGAATTTTTTCTATGCTTTCAGGCTTAAAATTTATTTTATTAATAAAATTTTTTATATTTTTTCTTTTTACTTCCTTTTCTTGCAAATTAGTATATTTTAAAAATGCTTTATTATAATTTGTAACATTAAATGATTTATTTAAAATCAAATATCCGTCAGAAATCTTTTCTGATATTTTTTTCAAGTTTAGTTCTGATGTATATGTAATTTTCATAATTATAATCGAAATACTAACTGCAATTACAAAAAACAAAATTGTAATTATAAAAAATATTTGCATAAAAACTTCACCTTTTCTTAAAAAAGCTTTTTTAACCACAAAAAAGGCAAGAAAGATTAAACTTCTCGCCTTTTTTTACAAACTTTTAATTATTTATCTATATTTCCTTCCGGCAATGCTGGATAATCTAAAACTACTCTTATTCTAAATACATAAGAAATTGCTTTAACTATTTTACTATTTTTTATTCTTTGCCATAAAGAAGGTTTAACTTCAAATCTAGTTTCTTCAAAGTAAGCTGAATTTTGAATATCCTCTTCTGAGTCTGCTTCTTGATTATTATTTTCTTCTTGTTCAATTTCTTTAGTAGCTTCTTCGATTAAACTATCCTCTTTTGTATTTTCCTCATCTATTCCATCTACTTTTATTTCTTCTGTATCTTCTAAATCTACACCTTCTTTAGAATTTTCTAATACATCTTCTTTTACTTCTTCTTGTTTATTGTCTAATTGTTTTTCCTCAGGAATTATAATATTTTCAGATTTATTTTCTTCTTGTGGTTTAACTTCTATTATTTGACTCTTTATCTCATCTTTTTCTTCTTTTATAAATTCCTCAGCAGGAGCTGGAATATATTTTAATGCTTCTGCAATTTCAATTCCAATATAACTTAAAGCTTTAGATCTATCTTCAATTCTTTCCATATCAATTTCAATATGTAAGTTTGATTCTAAATTATTTATTTTTGCATCCAACAATTTACAGCTATCAAGATATTCTTCAGATTCAGGATCTGCTCCATTTCCTATTATTGTTAAAGCTTCAACAACATCACTACTATATTTTGTTTGTAGCTTTTTAATAATCTCTTTCCAGTTTCTTGCTCTTCCTTTAATTGCTTTTGTTACGTCTCTTAAAACTCCAGCTAATTTTATATTTCTTTCTCTTTTTCTAATCAATTCTTCAATTTTCTTTGTGTTTTCTTCAAATTGATTAGTAGCATATTCAACTAGGTCATAAGCAGATTTATATACATTTGCTGGAAAAGCTTTTTTTCTAGGATACTCTAACAAATATGTTTTTACAGATTCAACCAAATCTTTAAAATAAGAATCTTCTTCTAGTTGTACAATTTGTTTTTTGCTGTTTGGATTTATTAACTTTTGTATCTTATCAATATTTGACAAGATTTTTTCTTCCGTGATAACCATTTTCACGTTTACTATGCCTGATTTATGGAAAAATGACATTGTAAACTTACCTCCTTTGTAATGACCTTCTTAAAAATACTAATGTAATTATATACGTTTTTTCTCTAAAGCTCAAGTATTTTTCGACATTTTTTTGTTACATTTTGTTTACAAAAAATTAACATTTGTTATATTTCCAAATTATGTAAATTAAACTCTTTTAATTTCTTCAAATCTTTTTATTTTTTGTGTTGTTGTTTTTATTAATTCTTCTGTTGTAATAGTTATTCCTTTTATATATTTATAAGTTGGAATTCCTTTATTTACTTCTTTTACAGCTTTCCATAAAATTTCTTTTATTTCTTCTTCATTTTCTACATTATATTTTTCTTTCATAATTTCTGGATCATAAACAATTTTAGCATTTAATTTTAAATCTGTTTCATCTCCATTTTCAGGTTTACCATATACAAAAGATTCTTTAACTCCTTCTATTTTATTTATTAAACCTTCAAGTTCTTCAGGGTAAATATTTTTTCCATTTTTAAGAACAATAACACTTTTTTGTCTACCAGTAATAAAAATATAATCATCTTTATCAAAATATGCTAAATCTCCTGTATGGAACCAACCGCCTTCAAAAGCTGCCTTGGTAGCTTCCTCGTTTCCATAATATCCAAGCATAACAGAATCACCTTTTACAACTAATTCTCCTACGCCATCTTCATCAGGATTCCAAATTTTTCCTTGAACACTTGGAAAAAGTTGACCAATAGAACCATACTTTACAACAGTTGGATGTTCAGCAGCAATAACTGGAGAAGTTTCAGTTAAGCCATAACCTTGAAATGTTGCAATTCCAAATTTATTAAATCCTTCTTCTGCCTCTTTATCAAAAGCTGCAGCTCCTGCAACAAAAAGTCTTACTTTTCCTCCTAAAGAATCTAAAATCTCTTTAAAAATTTCTCTTCTTTTATCAATTCCAAATTTCATAAGTAAATTTGTTATAAATAGTCCAAATTTAACTTTTTTAGTTTTTCCTTGTTTTTCAATAGTTTTCCATAATTTTTGATACATATTTTCAAAAAGAAGTGGTACTGAAATCATAACACTTATTTGAAATTCTCTTATATTATCTGCAATATGTCTAATTCCTTCACAATATGCAGAACATGCTCCCATAGATACAGGATATAAAAATCCTACTGTACATTCAAAAACATGGTGAAGCGGTAAAAATGAAAGAAAAGTATCATTTTTATCAACATCAAAAACAGATGTAATGTCATATAAATTTGTACAAATATTCTTATGTGATAACATAACAGCTTTAGACATTGAAGTTGTTCCAGAAGTAAATAGCATTACAGCCATTTTTTCATTATCAATTTCTGCATCTAAATATTCTCTATTTCCTTGTTTTAATAATTCTTTTCCTTTTGAAATTAATTCATTAAATGAATAAATACTATTTTCTTCTTTTTCTTTATCCATAGATATAAAATAGTTTAATTTATTATCATCTTGCTCTTTTATTCTTTCCATAATTTCATCATATTTTTTTGAATAAAATATTGCTTCTACTTCTGAACGTTTTATAGAGCTTTCTATTTCATGTTCTGGCAAAGATTTATCAAGAGGAACAATTATACCAACACCTGTAACAGTTGCAAGATAACTAGTTGTCCATTCACATCTATTTTCAGATATAACTGCAATTCTTTTGTCTTTAAGTCCCATATCAATTAAGACAGTTCCTAAAGCTTCAACATTATCTAAGTATTCATTATAACTTACTGTTCTAAACACACCTGGTTTATCTGTTTTATATTTAAAAGCATCACAGTCACCATATTCTTTTCTTGTATTTAAAAGCATTTCTTTTATATTTGAAAATTTTTTTACATCATGCAATCTTTTGCAATTTTTATGAACTCTATTATCTTCCATTTTATCCCCCTATACGTTTCCAAAAATTAATTTTTCACATTCTCTATATAATTCTGTTATACTATATTCTTTACCCATTTGTTTTTTATACATCATAATTGATGATGTCAAAGAAAAAATCGTATAAGCCATAAGCTTTGGATTACATTCTTTTATTTCCTTTTTTTCAATTCCTTCATTTACTATTTTTTCAATAACATCTATGTATTCTTGAACTTTATCTTGACAAAGCTTGCTTTTAGATTCATTTCCATAAATCTGACTAAAAATTATTGAAAGCATATTTTCATATTTTACAATACCTTTTATTTGAATTAAAATTATTGCTTTTAGTTTTTCTTTTGTTGTATTACATTTTGAAGTTTTTATTTCAATACTATTTTTTAAAAGCTTCATTCCTTCTTCAACAAGAAAATTAAAAATCTCTTCTTTACTACTAAAGTGATAATAAAGTGTTCCCTTAGCTACTCCTACAGTAGCTGTAATCTCTTCAATACTTGTTGCGTCATACCCTTTCTCAGAAAAAAGCTTCATTGCTATTTCAAATATTTTCCTTTTAGTCCTATTCACTAAATCACCTACTACATAAATTATTAATTTTTTCTTAAAATACGTTTATATTAAATCATAATTTATAAAAAAATTCAATACAAAATATTTAAAAACAATTAAAAACCCAATTACTCTTAAATAAAAAAATTTTAAAAAATTTTACTAAAAAACTGACTATATATTCAAAAAATCTATACTTAAAAATAAGTATAGATTTTAATTTATTATTCAACAAAATTAATTAATGGCAAATTAATTGTAGGAACACTCTGACTTAAAGCTGTATTAGAACTAACATATGCTCTTAAGATTTGATATAAATTTGAAACTCCAGTTGTTTTTAAATTTTTTTGTATTTCTTCTTCCTTAATAACTTTATTAAATTTAAATATTCCATATATAGTTATATTTATTTTTCCTAGCTCATCATTATTATTTTTATTTTTTAATGTAAGCTCATCACTTAATTCAATTCCTATTAATTTATAATTACCAGATTCTTGTGGTTTTAATATTTTATAAACTAAATCAATATCAACTGAAACAGCCTCTCTTGATGTGATTTTTCTATTTACTTTAAATTCATATCTTGTAATATAATTATCTATCATTTGAATATTATTTTCCATAAAAAATCTCCTTTTTAATTATATAATTTATATTCTTGATTACAAGTAATTTTTTTCTCATAAATACTTTTATTTTTATTATTAAATAAGTATATATTTGAAATATTATAATCTAATTTACATTTATATTTTCCAATACTCATAATATTTTTATATTCTTCTTTATACTCTAACACATTTCTTATATCTTCAATAATCTTTAAAAATAAGTGAGAATTCTTTTCTAGAGTATAAGAAATCTTAAGTAGCATCTTAAAAGTTGCATTATATCTTCCACTCTCTAATTTCGAAACCATAGATTGATTCATATTTAATTTTTTAGCTAAATCTTCTTGAGTAAGTTTATTTTTATTTCTATAATCTATTAAAGTTCTTGCTATTTCTGTTAATATATCAGAATAATTTAAAATTTCATTTACTTCTGAAGATTCTTCAATTTCAATACTATATGGATCAAATAATCCTTTTTTATCAACTTTTTTCATTTTAAAACACTTCCTTTAATTTTTTGGCAATTTATCATAAATTCTAATTGCTCTTTTAATATTTTCTTTATAACTATCATTTCCTTTTGTTTTATTCCAATCTTCATTAAAAGCATTTAATAATATTCTACTTTCATCATCATTTTCAATTATAAACATACATTTTATATTCTTTTTATTTCTTCTATATTCATATCTATATAAGGAATTACCATCAAGTATCCTTCTTTGATACTCTGTTAATTTTCTATTCAATAATTCAAATTTATTATATGCATTTATATCAAGAATTTTCATATCTTTTGGAAAAATTTCAATAAAATCTCTTTTTACTTCACCACTATCTAATAATATTACCAAATCTTTATAAAATTCTTTTGTAGAAAATATCCCATCTGCTTGTAAATCTCTAAGCATTTGAATTATATCATCATCTTTACCCATCTTTTGCTCCTTTAATTTTACATAATTTTACTCTCCCATTAATTAATATAATATATTACTTATAAGTAATATATTATATTGTAATATATTTTATAGTAAAAATCAAGTATTTTTATTTTAAACTTTTTGAAATTTATTAGCCAGAAATTAGCTAATATCAGATTAAAAAGAATGCAATTATTTTATCATACTAAAATGCATTTGTAAATATCTTTTTAAATTTTATTAAAAATTGAACATATACTTAAAAAATGCCAATTTTAACAACTGGCATTTTTTAGTTTATTTATTATTGGTTCAATTAATCTAGTTTTTAATGATTTAAATTCTTCTGATTTATTAAATACTATTAAATTTATTAAATTTGGTACTATTAAAACTGTTAAACATTTTAAAATAAATCCTAATATTCCATCAAATATAAAATCACATATAAGCATAGTAACTATAACATCTATAATACATATTAAAATATAAAAAAACAATTTTTTAAAATATTTAACTACATTTGTTTTAAATTCATATTTATGTATCAAATATGGATCTATCCAAGAATAAGAAACAAGTTGTGCTAAGCATGTTCCCCAAAATATTCCAGATACTCCAATTAAATTACATAAAATTATAGAAAAAATTATATTAGTTATAGCACCAATATATGGTGCAGATTTTCCTTTTGAAAATAACCCCATTGTTACTCTATATGTATAAGCAGGCATTCTTAAACCATTTATAAAAGTACTTGCAGCCAATGCAATTGAAACATCAATTCCAAGCACAAATTCACTTCCAAGCCATAATCTAATAAATGGATTTAATAAAATTATAAATGCAACTGTACAAAATGAATAAATTAAAAAATTAGCAAAAGTTATTAAATAAAAAATCTCTTCTTTTCTTTTTTTATCTCCAACAGCATTTAAATTTCCAACACTTGCAGTAAGTCCATTTAAAGCTGAAGTAACTATTGATGTAACAGCATTTATTATAAGAGTATAATTTGAGCAATAACCAACAGTTGTAACATTTATCATTGACGAAATCAAAATATTATCTGTTCCATTCATTATAACTCCGCCAATTTTATAAATAACTAATGACTTTACATTTTGCATTATACCTTTTTTCTCTTTTTTATCTAATTCTTTAGCATCTTTTTCTTTTAAATATGGATACATTTTATTTGCTTTATAAGCTAAAACCATATTTTCAGTAAATGTAGCCAAAATTCCAATTATTAAATATACAATATAATTTCTAAACAATACTAAAAATATAATTTCAATTATACTTTTACAAATATAAAATATACTATCAATTTTATTTATCACTATCTCTTTTTGATGTGCAGATATTATTGATTTTTTATATGTAAAAAAGTAAGACATAGAAGTATTAATTAAAAATAATACATATATTAAAATTATATTTTCTTCTATATTTGGAGTATCTTTTACAATAATCCCCATAAATGGAATTACACATAATCCTAATAAAAATATAACAATACCTATAACATTATAAGATTTTTTATATAAATACATTAAACTTTTTATTTTAGGAATATCATCTTCTGCAACAGGCTTGTACATATTAAAAATAATTGCTGTACCAATTCCAAGTTCTGCAAAAGAAAGTATAGACAAAATATTTGTAAAAAGTCCATTTACTCCCAAATACTCTGAATTAAGCATTTTTATAAAAACAGTTCTAACTGCAAAAGCCATTAACTTATTTATTATCTGAACAATTGCACCTGTACTTATATTCAATATTGAATTCTTAGTCCTTGATTCTTCTTTCATATTTAATAAAATATTAGCAAAACAGCTAAGTTTCTCCTTTAATACACTTAATTTACTTCTTTTCTTTTAAAAATATTTATTATTTTTTCTTTTAAAAATATGTACTCTTGTGATTTTCTAAACATAATCCAATAAATAGCACAAATTATAATAATAGAAGCAAATTCTTTTAATATAATTTGAATAAATAAATTGCTTAAAATAATATAGCTACAAATTTTATAAATAATAAAACTTATAATAATAAATATTAATATATATTTAAGCTGATTTAAAAAATAATCTTTTAATTTTTTATTAAATATATTTTTATACATAATATATGGTTCATACCAAAAAGTTGTAATTAATCTTGAAAGACCTGTAGCTAATAGAATTCCAAATAAACCACTTGTAAATCCTAAAATAATTGATAACACTATATTAAGTATTGCGCAAAGTATCATAATATATTTAGCTCTATTAAATAAATCTGTTGTATAACGATAACACCAATTTGGATATAAAATTCCTGTTATATAATAATTTATCACTATAACTATTAAAACTTTAGTTTCTAATAAATACTCTTTTCCTATCCAAAGAGTAATAAAATCTTGAAATAAAATAAGCATACTTATAGAACAAAAACTATATATAATAAAAGCCATAAAAGTTAATATTTTATAAATATTATATTTTTCATCATTATTACTATTTACATTAAAATTTCCCAAACTAGATTGTAAAGACGTAAAAATTAAAGCTGTAAATGTAGAAACAGACATAACAATCATACTATAATTTGAATAATGTCCAACTAATACTGTTCCTAATATTACAGAAATAAGTATATTATCTGTATTATTTAATAAAACATTCCCTATTTGATAATATAACAAAGATTTTATATTTTTCCAAATTTCTTTTTTATCTTCATTTGGTAACTCTTTCTTTTCTTTTATAAAGCTATATAGTTTTTCAGCTTTTTTAGATTTTAAAATATTAGTCAAAAGAGTAGTTAAAATTTGAACAATTAAATATAATATAAAACTTTTTAAAAATAATAGTACTAAAATTTGAAGTGTTGTTTTTATTAATAAAAACGCTATATCATATTTTTTTATTAAATATTCTTTCTGGCTAGCAGTAATAATTGAACTTTTATATAATAATAAATATGAAAATACAGAATTTAATAAGTATAATAAATAATAAATTTGTATATTTCCAATATCTGTATCTAAATTTACAATATATGGTAGTATTGGTAATATAAGTATACCTAAAATTAAAACTATAATAGCAATTCTTCTATATAATACTTTATAATATCCTATCAATTGCGTTAATTTTTCTTCATTATTTTCAGAAATTGGCTTATACATACTGTAAACCATAGCTGTACCTATACCAAGTTCTGCTAAAGAAAGAACTGATAATATATTTGTAAATAGACCATTAAGACCAAGAAAATTTTCACCTAAAGTTTTTATAAAAATTGTCCTAGATGCAAAACTTAATATTATATTTAAAAATTGATAAATATTATTTATTATTATATTTTTTAATGAATTTTTTGTTCTGCTTTCAGTCATTACTTAAATTTACTCCTTAATTTCTTTGTTATTTTAGCAATCAATATTATAGATTTATTTTTTAAATTAACTCTTATTTTCTTTGCTTTAGAATATTCTTGATTACTTTCATTTAATTTAGAATTGAATCCATCAATAATCTCTTGTGAAGCATACCAATTTGCTTCTTTTCTATTTCTTAATTCACCATATGTCGGTGTCTCTATCTCTGGAATAACTCCAAAAGACATAAAATGGCTAGAATTAAAGCAGTATCTGCTCTGACAATTATTTCCAATTGCTTCAAACTTTATAGGTTTATCTATATCTTTGAAAATATTTTGTGCCAATGGCATTGCATAGCACTTATTCAATCTTCCTGTTTGTAAATTTAAATTAAAAGCCCAATCTCCTGCATAACAAAACTCTTTTCTTTTGATATTAAAATTTTTAACAGTAAAATCAAATAGTGGAGATTTAAATTTCTTTCCATCATTTATATATTCTTCTTCTGTCTTATCTGTTAAAATCTCTATATTGTTTAATGATGTATCTTCTTTTCTAGTAAGTGCAACTTGAGGATAAGCGCCTACTTTTTCCATACAAATATTTTTTATATCATCAATATATGGCATATATTCATCACACAAATTTATCTGTAAAACAAATGATATTCCATTTTCTCTACATTTTTTTATATTATTAAAAAAATCATCCATTTTATTTAATCTTTTTAACTCAAGATAATGAAATGAAAATGAAATATTTAATCTTTTCAACAATTCTTTATTTAAACTTATCAATTCATCAAATCTTTTATTTAATGTTCCATTTGTAGTAATATTAACAAAATGACCCTGCTTTAAAATTTCTCTTGCAATAGAAACTGTATAATCTGGAACTAAAGTTTCCCCCGCACCACATATACTAAAATAACAAGTTCCTCCAAATCTTTCCTTTCTTAATGCCTGTCCTATGATTTCTGGTGAATATTGTAATTTAGGAATTTCAAGTTTTCTATTATCTCTTTGTATTACATAACAATAACTGCATTTCAAATTACATGCAGTAACGGGTAATAAACATTCAATAAATCTTTTAATTTTTTCCATTCTATCTCTCCATTATAGCTTTCTTTAAATTATCAAATTTATCTTTTAAATTTATATTATTTATTTTTATAGTTTTTATTTCTTCAATAAATTTATCAATGTCATTAATTTCATTATTACTTACTAATTTTATAAATTCACAATCTTTAAGCCACAAATCATAAGTTTCTTTAACTTTATGATTATCATTATCAAAAGCTAAACATGGTGTATTTGTTAAATAACAAAATATCATCCCATGTAATCTATCAGTTACAAAAAATTCTTTTTTACTTATTTCTTCTAATAAATCTTTAAAATATTTATCTCTTTTTTCTTGTTTATAATTTTCATCTCCTGTGTGAGTTGACATATAAGCAATATTTTCTTTACCACATTTTTTAATTATTTTTTCTTTAACTATATCTGAGTTAATTGCTTTTTCTTTATCATCTCTTAAACATATGCCTATTTTTTCTCTTTTTTCTTTTTTAATATTTAATTTTTCCTTTAAGTACATAACTATATCAGGACATAGTAAAACTTTATTTTTAGGAAAAGTTTCTTTCATATTCTCAAAAGATTTCTTCTCTCTTGCAAAAATTATTAAATTTCTATTTTTAGAATATATTTTTTGACTCCTTCTTTTAGATATTTGACCAAAATAATCATCTGTAAACTCAATTGTTTGTGGAAATGATATAATTTTATTATTTTTAAAATTTTTTATAACAATTCTTCTTAACTCTTCAAAATAGTCATATCTATTAGTTAAATTTCCACCACCAATAATAGTTAATATATCATCTTTATTTATATTTTTCTTTAAAAAATATAAATATTTATATGTATCATGCAAATTTATTTCTATAATTTGATAGTTTTTCAAGCAATCTTTTAAAAATTCTTTTTGAGCATATGTAATTGCAATATCTCCAATATTACCATAATCAGCAGCTAAAAAAATAAAAGCTTTTTTTGTATTTTCATCTAAATTTATTTTTTCGCTTTTAAATCTATACTTAATGCTTCTTAATTTTTCTTTAATAAAATATTTTAAAATAATTTTTATTTTTTTCATAAAAATCTCCTAATTTATAAACTATCTCATATTAAATTTTAGTACTTAATAATTTAAATAATTTTTTATTTAATTTAAAAATCATCAATTTTATTTTCATTTTTTTATCTATAAATTTTTTAAATTCTTTATCTTTTGTTATTGATTTAAAAATACTCTTAATTTCACTTTTATTTTGATTAATAAATGCTTCTATTTTTTCATCTTTTTTAATAAACAAAGTTAATATTTTATTTACCATATCTATATCATTTTCAATAATATCTGAGTATTTATTTTTTATAAACTTATATCTTTCATAAGTCATTTCATAAAAATCTATATAAAATGATGATTCTTTATCATGTAAAATACTATCATTTCTTTGTAAATAATTATATTTTTTTTCACTTCCTAAAGATATTCTATTTGATAAATCAAATAATTTATAAGTAGTTCCATAATCTTCCATCTTTCTGCCAACAGGATATCTAACCTCTTTAAATAGCTCTGCTTTATATAATTTATTCCAAGCATAATTACCAATTTTATTACCAAGTAATTCTATAAGTGCTTCTTTTTTATTTAAAGTAATATTTTGAACTTTTTGTTCTTTATTTCTTTTTACTGTCTCATCTTCATAAATGTATTTAAAATCACATATTGAAATATCAGAATTATTTTCATTTATAAGATTTATCAAATATTCATACATATCTTTTTCGATATAATCATCTGAATCAACAAAACCTATGTATTTTCCTTTTGCAATATCAATTCCGGCATTTCTAGCATCTGACAATCCTCCATTTTGCTTATGTATCACTTTTATCCTATTATCTTTTTTAGCATATTCGTCCGCAATTTTACCACAATTATCTGGTGAACCATCATCTACTAATATTATTTCTAAATTTTTATATGTTTGATTTAAGATACTTTCTATACATTTATTTATATATTTTTCTACCTTATAAATAGGAACTACAATACTTATTAAATTTATATTATCCATTTTCTCCCCTATTTTTTTAAATTATCTATATAAAAATTTTCTATTTTCTTTATTTCTATTTCAATATTATATTTGCTTTTCATAACAATTTTACTCTGCTCTACTCTATTTATATCTTTGCTTTTTTTTAAGTTTGTTAAAATACAGTTAAATAAATTACCTATATTATTTATATCAAAAAACAAAGTATTGTCAAGTAATTTAACTTCATTTGATATTGTATTTGATAAATAACATGGTAGTCCTGAAGCTTGAGCCTCTATTATTACAAAAGGAAGTCCTTCATATTTCGAAAACATCATAAAAACATCCATTGCTTGCATTAATTCATTTACATCATTTCTTAAACCTAAAAATTTTACTTTAGTTTGTAAATTATATTTTTTTACAACATCTTCAATCTCTTTCTTAAGTACTCCATCTCCAACTAGAATTAGTTCAATATTAGAAAATTCTTTATTCAATCTATTAAAAATTTCAATTAATAATTTATGGTTTTTTTGCTCTACAAATCTTCCAACATTTCCTATTAATATTGAATTTGCTTTTATTCCTAATTCTTTTCTTTTTTCTTCTCTAATTTTAGAATTAAACTTAAATTTTGAAACATCTATTGAATTATTAAAAATAAAATAATCTTTATTTTTAAAATTTTTAAACATATAATCACCTGCTAATTTTGAACAAGCAATCTTTATATAGTCATTTTCATATTTTTTTATAAAATATTCGCCTATTTTACTTAAAAAATTTGTTTTTTTCTTCATAGAAACATTACTTGCAATATGAGAATGTATAATTATTTTAGCTTTTGAATATTTTCTTGCAATCAAAATTCTTTCAAAGCAGCTAAAATCAACTAAATTAAAATGTATATAATCAAATTCATTTTCTTTAAAAACCTTTTTTAAATCTGATATAAATTTAAAATAATTTTTTGTTCTTTTTTCAATTTTAAAAAATTTAGCTCCATTTTGTTTTAATTCATCATAAAAGCAAACTTTATCCCCTTTAAATATTAAAAAAGATATTTCAAATTTTTCATTATTAATGTTTTTATACATATTTATAATATATGTCTCTATTCCACCAATATTTTTAGACAACCCACTTAATAAAATTTTTATTTTTTTCATTCAAATAACCCTTACTACTATTTTACTTAACTATTTTTATAATGCTTTTTTCATATTCTTCGTTTACTATTCCTTCTTCTTCCATAGCCTTTTTAAATTACTTACTTTTAAAGGACTTTTTGTTTTGTCTTTTAAATTAATATAAAATCTTGTTATTGCTGTATTTGCATATTTTTTTAATATTAAAAAATTCTTTACTTGATTTCCATAACGATATAGAAATAGTTTCCAAAATTTTCTTGTATACTTAGAAATATCTTTTAAGGCATATGGAACACCTATAATAATCTTATCATTATTAGAATTTAAAATCTCTTTTAATCTAACAGCCATTTCCTCACGATTATCTTGAAAACTATTTTGTTTCACATTTAAAATCCACTTAAATTCTCCACCACCAAATCTAGCTAAACTACACTTTTCATTCAAAATTTTATCTACTACTTCTTTATCTGTATAAAAATCAATATCAAATTGATTTTTATTTTTATTATAATAAATACTAGATAATAAAATATCTTTCCAATATTTTATTTTATTAATAATTTTATAAATTAAATTCATAATATAACCCCATAATTAATTATTTTACAGTAATAAAAATCTTAAAATTAAACTATAAAAGTATATTTATACAAAATTTTCAACAATTATATGTGAAACGTCCATCATCTATTAATATAATTTCTAAATTTCTATAAGTTTGATTTAAAATACTATCTTTACACCTATCTATATATTTTTCTACTTTATATATAGGATAATAATTGAAATTAAAACTGTTTCTTTCAAGTTATACTCTCCTTTATATACCTTTAAATATTTAATTTAACTTTTCTTTTTCATCTAATTTATTTTCAATAATAGACTTTATCTGTATAGCAAATAAAAATTGTATACTTCCTATAATTACATTAGCTTCAAATAAACCATATATCAAAAATACTGTTGCAATAATTAAATATTTATAATTATTAGATAATTTTTTTAAGGAACTATAATAAATCACAAAATATATTAAATATCCTATAATTCCTAATTGCACTAATAAGTACAAATAAAAATTATCTAAAAACATATTACTAACTCGGTTATTTCCTAAAAAAGTAAACATTGTACCATTTTCAATATAATAATCCCAAAAAAATGGTCTTCCACTTAATAACCTAGAAATTATATTTGTTCGATTATCACCAAAAAAAACAGCTAATAATATAGAACAAATTGTAAATAATAAAAACACTATAGGAATAACCTTTTTGATATATTTATTTTTAAAAATTTTTCTTAATAGTACTAAAACAAAAAATATTATAATAACATAAAAACCTGTTCTGCAATCAGTTATTTCATATAATATAACAGATGCAATAAAAGCTACTACATAAAAAACCTCATTTTTAGAAAAAAGATAAAATCCACTTAAAACTATTGGTAAAAAAAACAAAAATACTTCGTTTGGATGTGTAAATCCCAAGTTATATCTAATATTTGTAACACCATCTACTATTCTAATCATCTTACCAGAATTTGTTACATTTATACTGTCTAACAATAGTGAAAATAAAAAACAAGCTGTAGAACTTATAAAAAATATTTTTATAAATTCTCTATCATTTCTTCTAAGACATATCAAAGCCAAAATAAATGATATAACAAAATTTTGTTCAAAATAAAATAAGACAAAATAAATAGAAATTATTCCAAAAATTAATATTGATTTTATTTCTTTTAAATAAACTTTTTTTCTAAATAAATCCACTAATGCTACAACAATCAATATGAAAAGATATACTGATAAAAATTTTTTTGAAACTCCATATGTAATTAAATATTTAAATAAAATGATAAAAAAAATTAATAATTTTTCTACCAAATTCATATTTTTATCTTCAATATTTTCCATTTAACTCACCATTATTTTTTGTTAAACTAATATATTTATTTTCTAATTCATAAACAATATCACAAATTAAATATTTATTTTCTATAAATTCATTCTTACATGAAATTCTACTCAAATTATATTTTAAGATTTCTTCTGCCCACATCTCATCAGATCTATTAAGTTCTATAAAATGTAAATTATCACTTAGTTTTGCCTCTTCTGGTACAACATCCTTTGAAGTAAAACATATTAATCCATTAGCTTGAGCCTCAATTAAAGTTATTCCTAAGCCTTCAAATTTTGATGGAAATAAAAATAAATCCATAGCATTATAATATTTGCTAACATCTTCTTTAAATCCCAAAAAAATAACTCTATTTTCAATATTTAATTTTTTAACTTTTTCTTTTATTAATTCTTCTGTTTCTCCTGTTCCTATTAATAAAAGTTTAAATTTATCATTTTTCTTATATAACTCTGCAAAAATATCTATTAAAAACTCATGATTTTTTTGATTTGAAAATCTTCCAACATGTCCTACAACAATTTCATCATCTTTTATATTTAATTCTTCTCTTATTTCTTTTCTTTTATTTTCATCAAATTTAAATTTATCATAATCTATTGCATTATGTATGACTTTAAATTTATCTGAATTTATAATTTTTTCTCCGAATAGCCACTTTCCAGCTTTTTTAGAGCATGCAAAATAATCTGTCGCATATTTTTTTAAATTAATTTTAAAAATATTACCTACTATTTTTTTTATTGGATTTTTAGTTTGAAAGTCTATATTATGTGAATGAGCAATCCTTACTGGGATACCATATTTTTTAGCATATTTTAACACTAAATAATTTTTACTTGTAGAATGTAGATGAATTATTTTATAATTATGATGTTCTTTAAAAAAGCAATCTAACGCTTTAGATTCTTTTATAAAATCAATAGGATTTTTTACCCAAATTCCAGTTAATTTATAAACATTACACCCAAGTTCTTTTAAAGAATTTTCTAATTTATACTCTTTTCCATCATCTAAAAGAAGAAAATCTACATGTATTTTTTCTTTATCAAATCTCGAAACCCAACTTAAAACTAAATTTTGTATTCCACCTAAAAGCATCCTATCTATAAAATATAAAATTTTTGTCATATAAATTTCACCAACATTCTTTTAATTATTTTCCTAAGATTTTCTTAGCTAATACTTTTATTCTCTTATATAATCCCGTCTTAACTAATATAACCCTAATAGATTTTTCTGTTTTTGCCTTTAAATTATTAGGAAAATATTTTTCAAAGAAATCTCTTTCTAATAATTTATTTATATCCTCAAAGAATTTATTCCTTTTACTTGGATAGTTTACACTACTATACATTTCTTTTACATCTTTTGTTAATTTATCAACTTGAATTTCAGTATA
>CAKMVZ010000004.1 GCA_928721915.1 uncultured Clostridia bacterium | reverse complement strand
AGAGAGGGGAGAAGAGGGGAGGAGGAAAAGAGAGAGATGAAAAAATTAAATCCGCTAATTCTTTATTATTCATATAAATCCCTCTTTCTAAAATCCTATACTTTTCTTCTAATACTACGGATTTATTTTACTATACAGATATAAAAAAAGCAAGAAATTTCCACTATTTTTTCCAAACTTTCTATTGATTTTAATAGATTCTAATGCTATAATAAAATTAGTTTATTTTGTAAGAAAAGGAGGATAAGATGAATCAAATTTTAATTTCAGAAAAAATTTATGTTACACCTGAAATGAAAAGAAAGAAAAGAATATATAAAATTTACTTTTTCTTAGCAGTTTTCTTAGTTTTCATTTTGTCTTCTTACTATATATATGCAGAATATGATAGAAATAAAAGTGAAGAACAATCTAAAGAAATTTTGTCAAGTTTAAGTTTTGAAAGTGGAATTGAAGATAATACTACAATAAAATTTGAAGAAAACGCAATGGTTGTTATTCTAAATGAAGAAGATGATGAAAAAGTTGTAATTTCTTCAACTTATGAAGATTCTGAAATGGAAGTAACTGATGAAAATGGCGAAAAAGAAACTGTTAATGTTACTAAATACAGAACTGCTAGTGGTCAAGAATATTGGCCAATAGCTACAATAACCATTCCTTCTATTGATTGTACATATCCAATTTTAAATACTTGGAGTGAAGAACTTTTAAAAATATCACCATGTTATTTCCATGGTCCAGAACCAAATCAAATTGGAAATTTCTGTATATTAGGTCATAATTATAGAAATTCAAAATTCTTCAGTAAAGTTCCTACTCTACAAATTGGTGATAAAATATATATTGAAGATTTAACAAAAACCACTGTTGAATATTCTGTTTACGATATCTATAATGTTGATCCTAGTGATACAAGATGTACGTCTCAATTAGAACAATTAAGACAGGGAAAAACAGAAATAACATTAATTACATGTACAAATGATGGATCACAAAGAGTTATTGTAAAAGCTAGAAAAACCGGTGAATAAATTTTAAAAATTAAAGGCAAAGTATTTTAACTTTGCCTTTTAATATTTTACTGAACAGCACAAATTCATGACCAAACTACATAAATTTAATATAAGGAAAAATATTGAAAAGCCAACTAATACTGCTGATAAAATATTTCCACTGGATAAAGATATAACTAAAGTAATTAAACTAAATAATATATTTCCGAATAATACTAAACAAAGTTTGAAAACAATTTTTACTCAAAGAGGAACGCGAAAAACCATTGTCAGACGAGCCTAGTATTGATAATATAAGCAGTGAAAGTAATGCTAATATTAAAGAAAATACTATAGCTATAATCATTCTTGGTAAAAATCCATAATAAAAAAGTAATGAAATAATTAATGAAATCGCTATTCCTATTGCAATGTTTAGCAAAAACTTACAAGACTCTTCTCTCATACAATACCGCTTCCTTCCATAAAAATATAGTAAAATATTTTTTTAAATCCTTACGATATTATATAATATGAAAACTATAAGTTTTTGTTACTTTATAAACTTTTTTGCAATTTTTTTAATTCTTTTTCTACTTTTTTTGTTTCTTCTTCAATTTGATTTATCTCTTCATTTATTTCTTTTTTAGTTTTTCTAACTAAGTTTTCATCATCTAAAATTCTCTTTTTTTCAAAAGAGTCAGAAGATTTTATATGTAAAATTATTTCTTCGTTTTCTGAAATTAAATCTAAGTATTTACTTTTAGCCTTTTCTAAAGTTTTAACATCTCCAATTGCTAAGCTAGAATCTGCTTTTACCTGTTCACATATTGTTTGAAGTTTTGTCATCATTGATAAATCAAGCTCTCTATATGATTTTTCTAAGAGTTCATATAATTGATTGTCAATTCTTGTATTATCAAAATTAATTAATGGACTAAGTCTTTTAATTAAATTTTTATAAATTACATTTAAAAGTTTTAAAAGCTCTTCTGTAACTTTATCTGTAAAGTCATCATCTACATCTAGAAAAACTTCTTCTTGTAATTCATTATATTCTTCTTCAATTTCGTCAAATTCAATATTAAGTTGATTTTCTATTTCTTTATCATTAATTGGTGCTTTTAGTTTTATTCTTTCTTTGTATAATTCTAATTTTCTATTAGCTTTAATAAGCTTTAAATTTGCAATAAATGCATCATTTTCTAAAACTCCTATTTTATTCATATATTTTGCTTCTATATCAGGAATAACATGAAAAGCAAGCATATCACGCTCAGCAATTTTTTCTGCAACTTTTTCTTTTAATTTATTAACTTCAATAATTAAATTTTCATATTCAGGATCTAAAGTAATATTTTCCATAATTATCCCTCCTTTATTTTTTAAGTTTTTTTATTTTAACATATACTTTTAAAAAAATCTACCCTTATTTATCTTATTGCTTATATATTTTTCTAATTTTAAAAACTTTAAAATTTGATTTTATTAATAATTTGCTTTCTACTATATGTTTTGGGAATCATAGGAGAATATTTAATATTTTCAGTACTTTTCTCAGAAAGAATCGCTAATATTTTTATGATTAGCTCAGCATTTTATTTCTTTTTCCCTGAATTTATAGGAAACATCTATGCTATAGTGAAAAAGTTTCAAAATCTGAACACTCAACTGATTGTTGGCAAAAAGAGCTGCTTCTAAAGCGGCTCTATCTTTTTATTACAAAAAATATTTTTTAATTATGTTGACTATTTTTCCGCAATATTATATACTTCTAATATAATTAGTATTTGGAGGGTTTTATGAAAATTGGTATTGATATTGATGATGTAATTGTAGATACATCACTTACTCTAAAAAAACATTTTTTAGAATTTGAAGGAAGCATAAAACTTATTCCTTATATTGTTGAAATAATGAGAGGAGAAGTCCCAGAAGTTGCTAAGGAGTTTATAGAAAAAAATATTGTAAAAATATTATCTTTAGTTACTTTAAAAGAAAACTCTGTTAATATTATTAATAAACTTATAGAAGAAGGAAATCAAATTTATATAATAACTTCAAGAGGAGAAAAACAATATAAAGGCTCTGAGAAACTTACTTTAGAATTTCTTAAAAATAACAATATTAAATTTGATAAAATTTTCTTTAATAGTTTAAAAAAAGCAGATATTTGCAAAGAAAATAATATAGATATTTTGATTGATGATTCTGTAAAATATTGCGAAGAATTTGAAGCAATTGGAGGAATTTCAATTCTATTTACTTCTATTGTAAACAAAAATATTTCTACAAATGTTCAAAGAACTAATAATTGGTTAGATTTATATGAAAAAATAAATAATTTAAAAGGAAAAATTTATGGATAATTTATATAGTGAAACTCTATTTATAATGAAAAAATATGGAATTACTGCTAATAAAAAATTAGGTCAAAATTTTTTAATTGATGAATTTGTAATAGAAGAAATTTGTGATGTAGCAGAAATTTCTTCTTCTGACTTAATAATTGAAATTGGACCTGGAATTGGAAGTTTAACTTCAGTTTTAGTAGAAAAAGCAGGAAAAGTTATTTCTATTGAAATTGATGATAAAATGTTAAAAATTTTAAATGATAGATTTAAATTCTATAATAATTTTGAACTTATACATGAAGATGTTTTAAATGTTGATTTAAATAGATTAATAACAGAAAACTTAAATGAAACTATAAAAAAATGTAAAATTGTCGCTAATCTTCCATATTATATTACAACTCCAATAATTATAAAATTATTAGAATTAAATTTAAATGTAGAGTCAATAACTGTTATGGTACAAAAAGAGGTGGCCCAGAGGCTAACTGCTATTCCTGGAAGTAAAAATTCAAGTGCAATTTCTTATCTAGTTAATTATTATACAGATGCTATTCTTAAAATAAATGTATTTAAGAATAGTTTTTTACCAGCTCCAGAAGTGGATTCGGCAGTTATAAATATGAAATTTTTAAATAAACCAAGAATTGATATAGAAAATAAAGAATTATTTTTTAATATAATAAAAGCAGCCTTTTCACAAAAAAGGAAAACTTTAATAAATGGATTAGTAAATAACAATTTTTTTAAATCAAAAGAAGAAGCAGAAAAAGCCTTTATTTCTATAGGTTTAGATACAAAAATAAGAGGTGAAAAACTTAGTTTAGAAGATTTTAAAAAATTATATGATATAATAAAATAAAAAACATCCCACAGAGATTTTAAAGTTAAATCTCTGTGGGATATTTTTAAATTTAGGCTCCCTTTTCTTGCAAAGCTTTTACTTCTTCTAATGCTTTTGATAATTGGTCCGGACATGATGTTGGTTTAAAACCACATGGAATTCCTTTTAATCTTTTAATTGCTTCATCTACATTCATTCCTTCAACTAATCTTGAAACTCCTACTGTATTTCCAGCACATCCTCCAACAATTTTTACTGATTTTATAATATTTTTATCAACCTCTATAATCATCTTTTGTGAGCATACACCTTTTGGAATATATGTATATTGCATACAACCCTCTCCTTAATTTAAATATTTTTATAAATTTATTTACTAAACACATCTTTTACAATAGGATAGCTATCCATAAGTAAATCATATTTAGTTCTTTCTGGTAAATTTTCATCATACATTGCATTTGTAATTGGAAATGTATAATTAGTAAATTTTGGCATGAAACATCTAGTTTTTACTATATAATTTATAAGACAATCATCTTCATTTAATTTTACTTCATGTCTCATTAAAAAATTTTTCATCATTTCAGTATATTCATCATGAAAATAATTAAAAACTTTTACATATTCTTTTTGTTCAGCTAATTCTTTAATTTTTCTTTCGACTAACATAATTACCTCAAAATTTACTACTTTTTTCTTTTTTATTTTATATTAATAACCTTTAAAAATCAATACAATTATTTAAAAATTATATATTAAAATAAAAGCAGGCAACTGCCTGCTTTGAAAAAACGACTCTTATTACATTTTTATAACATTTTCTAGTATGATAGCTGGAACAGTATAAACTTTATGCTTGCACGCATGATAAATAATATGGAATCCACTAAGTAACCAATCATTTACTGAAACTATTATAGGTTTAGGATAAGCGAAATGTTCCAAAAAGAACTCATCAATATAATTTTTATCATCTTTTATAATACTAAAATCAAATTTATTTCTTAAATTCGAAATTTCATATTGAGTCATCCATTTCTTAGGAAGAATAATTTCTCCTTCTTTCCTCCGTTCTTCATTTATTGAAATAGCCTTTTTATAGTATTCTTTTCTTTCTTTTTTACCAACAATTTTAAGCCACTTTTTATATTGAATTGCCGTCATTCTATTTTTATTAGAACTATTGCATTCTTGGCAACATGGTTTTAAGTTATTGGTAATACTTACACCTCCCCAGCTTCTTGGAAACATATGATCTAATGTCATCGTTTTTCTATTAAGTTTTTTTCCACAGTAATAGCATTCCTCATATCCATATAAAGAGTATGTCAAACTATACATTAAGTCTTCGTAACTAACACCTCCAACAATATACAGCTTTCTATCTTTTACATATGCATAATTCCGAGAATTCTTTCCTGTGTACATAAATCTTTTAGGCAGTTCAATAATCATTGACCTTAGCCCCCTTTCAATTTTTGGCAAACTAGCTTTTTTCTTGATAATATAAAATTTTTGGTATTATGTCAAGTAAAATTAAAAATTATTTTAATAAATTTCCGTTTTTATATGCAATTAGTAATTCTTTTAAATCCTCTATTTCAGACTTTAGTTTTTTTCCAATATCAGTATCGCCAACAGTTTTTCTTTCTACATTTTCTTTTACTATAATCTCACTTATAATATCACTTTCTTCTTTTATTGCTTTATCTATAGATTCAAATGCTTTGTTTTTGCTAAGTAATAATCCATGTGAATTATATGTTAAAATATAACCCGCAATTCCTGTTTTTTCACGATAACTTTTTGCTAATCCTCCATCTATTACAAACATTTTTCCATTAGCTCTAATTGGACTTTCACCATCTTTTGCTTTAACTGGAATGTGACCATTCATTATATGTGAATCATCACTTTCTAAGCCAAACTCTTTTAAAATTTTTTTGCAATATTCTTCCTGCTCTATATATTTATAATATGGATTTTTTGGTTCTTTATGAGTTTCTTTATCATCTATAAAATAACTCTCAAATGTTGCCATTTTCTCCTTTCCAAATAATGGTGAATCTTTACAAGCCCATAAAAACCACATAATATCTATTTCTTTTTCATTTCCTTGTACTTCAAAATAAGCTCTATTTGCTGCAATATTAATTTTATCTAAATATCTTTTTCCCGTCAGAGTCTCCCCTAAAAATTCAATTTTTTTAAATTCTCCATTTTTTTCTGTAGGTATACAACCATGAAATAATAAATTTTCATTAAAAGTTTTATATATTGAGCCTTTTTCATATAAAAATTTAATATGATTATTTAAAGAATTACTACTTTTAAAAGAATCCTTTAACCTGTCTATTATTTCTTTTTCTTCTTTTGTTAGTTTATAAACATCATTTGTATCTATTGTTGGAAAATTATTTTCATTTAATTTATATTCATGATTTTCAATTTTTATTATACCTTTTTTAAAATCAATTTTATCTAATAAAAGTCTATCATTCATTTTATATTCAGGATGTTTTTTTATTAATTGACCTTCTAATTTAAACTGAATAATAGTAATTGCCTTATGAATTTTAGCAACTATATTTTTATCACTATTATCATATTCATTATATTCAAAAACTTTAGGCATAAATTTTTCACATTTATCATTTTTATATGTTTCTAATGCAAAAGTTGAAAGTGGTCTCGTATTTATACCATAGCTATCTTCTAAAAGTCCAATATTATTGTACCTTGCACAAATTCTAACAACATTCGCAATTGAAGATAAATTTCCACATGCAGCTCCCATCCATAATATATCGTGATTTCCCCATTGAATATCTAAACTGTGAAAATTTATTAAGCTTTCCATTATTAAATCAGGATGTCTACCTCTATCAAAAATATCACCTATAATATGTAAATGATCAATTGCCATTCTCTTAATTAAATTAGAAATTGCTACTATAAATTCATCTGCACTATTTAAATCAATAATTGTCTTTATAATTTCTTTATAATATCTTTCCTTATCTTTTTCTTCACCTCCGAGAATGAAGAAGTTCATCAATTATATAGTCAAAACCTTTTTGCATTGCTTTTCTTACTTTTGATCTTGTATATTTTGAACTTACTTTTCTAGCAACTTCAATTAATCTATATAAAGTTATGCTATACCATTCATTTAAATTTTGTACTTGTTTTTTTACTAATTTTAATTTTTCTCTCGGATAATAAATTAGAGTAGCAAGCAGACTTCTTTCTTTTTCTGTTATTGTATTTTCAAATACATCCTCAATCTTACTTCTAATAATTCCTGCACCATTATTTAAAATATGTACAAATGGTTCATATTCTCCATGAATATCACTTAAAAATATTTCTGTTCCTTTTGGAAGATTTATAATTGCTTTTAAATTTATTATTTCTTCTGTAACTTCACTTATATTTTTATATTCTTTACTTAAAAGTTTTAAATATTTTTTAGTTTCACAATCCATTTATCTTTACTCCATTATAAAAATTAAAATTCTCCTATTTTTTATAGGAGAATTCATTTATATTTATATTAATTTTTAAAATAGAAGTCAACTAATTTCACAATCTTTTTACAAGATTTTCACTATTATTTCACAATTAGTTCATTATTTTCAAAATCAATATTTATAGTTGAATTTGGCATGATTTTTCTTTCTAAAATTTTTCTTGCAATCAAAGTTTCTAGTTTTTTCTGAACAAATCTTTTTAAAGGTCTTGCGCCATAAACTGGATCGTATCCATTATTTATTAGATAATCTTTTGCTTTACCACTTAATTGTAATTTTAAATGTTTATCATCTAACCTTTTTTCTAAATCTACAATTAATAAATCTAAAATTTTTGAAACCTCGGTTTTTTGAAGTGGTTTATAAAATACTATTTCATCTAAACGATTTAAAAATTCAGGTCTAAAGCTCTTTTTTAGCAAATTTTGGACTTTATTTCTTGCTTCTTCAGAAATTTCTCCGTTTTCATTAATTCCCTCTAAAATAAATTCAGAACCTAAATTTGAAGTTAAAATAATTATAGTATTTTTAAAATCAACTGTTCTTCCTTGTGAATCTGTAATTCTACCATCATCTAAAACTTGAAGTAATATGTTAAATACATCAGGATGAGCTTTTTCAATTTCATCAAATAAAACTACAGAGTATGGTTTTCTTCTTACAGCTTCAGTTAGCTGTCCTCCTTCTTCATATCCAACATATCCTGGAGGAGCACCAATTAATCTTGATACTGAGAATTTTTCCATATATTCACTCATATCAATCCTTATCATATTTTTTTCATCATCAAATAAGCTCTCAGCCAAACTTTTAGCAAGTTCAGTTTTACCAACACCAGTGGGACCTAAGAACATAAATGAACCAATTGGTCTTGTTGGGTCTGCAATACCTGCTCTTGAACGCATTATAGCTTCTGTTACTTTTTCTACTGCTTCATCTTGTCCAATAACTCTTTTATGTAAAATTTTATCAAGATTCAAAATTTTTTCTCTTTCGCCTTCCATAAGTTTAGTTACAGGAATCCCAGTCCATCTTGAAACAATTTTTGTGATTTCATCTTCTGTCACTTTATTTCTTAAAAGTCCATCTTCTTTACTCTTTTCAGTCACTTCTTCCTCTTCTTCTAATTGTTTTTGAAGTTCAGGAAGCTTGCCATATTTTAATTCAGCAAGTTTATTTAATTCATAATTTCTTTCTGCTTTTTCAATTTCACTATTTACATTTTCTATTTCTTCACGTAATTTTTGAACTTTTCCAATAGCCTGTTTTTCATTTTCCCATTTTGCTTTCATACTTCCAAACTTTTCTTTAAGTTCTGATTTTTCTTTTTGAATATCAGATAATCTTTGTTTTGAAATTTCATCTGTTTCTTTTGATAAAGCAGTTTCTTCAATTTCTAATTGCATTATTTTTCTTGAAACTTCATCAAGCTCTGTTGGCATTGATTGCATTTCAGTTTTAATCATTGCGCATGCTTCATCAACTAAGTCTATAGCTTTATCTGGTAAAAATCTATCTGTAATATATCTATGTGACAAAGTAGCAGCTGCAATCAAGCTATTATCAGCAATTTTTACACCATGATAAACTTCATATCTTTCTTTTAAACCTCTTAAGATAGCAATAGTATCTTCAACAGTTGGTTCATCTACCATTACAGTTTGAAAACGTCTTTCTAGTGCCTTATCTTTTTCAATATATTGTCTATATTCATTTAAAGTTGTAGCACCTATGCAATGAAGTTCTCCGTCGTGCAAGCATTGGTTTTAAAAGATTTCCAGCGTCCATTGCTCCATCTGTTTTTCCGAGCTCCAACTATGGTATGAATTTCATCTATAAATAAAATTATTTCGCCATTGCTTTTTCTAATTTCTTGCAAAACTGCTTTTAATCTTTCTTCAAATTCTCCTCTATATTTTGCACCAGCAACTAAAGAACCCATATCAAGAGAAAATATAGTTTTATTTTTTAAATCTTCTGGAACATCTCCTCTTACAATTCTTAATGCCAAACCTTCTGCTATAGCAGTTTTACCAACACCAGGTTCACCGATTAAACATGGATTATTTTTAGTTTTTCTTGATAAAATTCTAATAACATTTCTAATTTCTGTATCTCTACCAATAACAGGGTCTAATTTTTGTTCTCTTGCAAGTTTAGTTAAATCTTGACCATATTTTTCTAAAACATTATATGTTGACTCTGGATTATCAGTTGTTACTCTAGTATTACCTCTAACACTTGATAAAACCTTTAAAAAAGCATTTTTTGTAATATTATATTTTTTAAATAATGATTTTAAATTTTGATTAGCATTTTCAATTAAAGAAATCATAATATGCTCAACTGAAACATATTCATCTTTCATATTTTTAGCAATTTCTTCTGCCTTATTTAAACATATATTTGTATCATTTGAAACATAAATATTTTCAGATTGATTTAAATTTGCACTCATCATTTTAGGTTTGTTTTCAATATTTTTCTTTATTTCATTTGTGAATTCATCTGAGACATTCATTTTCTTTAATAATTCTTTTATTAAACTATCAGATTGCTCAATTAAAGCTAATAAAATATGCTCTTGTTCAACTTGTGAATTATGATTTTCTATTGTAAGATTTTGAGCATTTTGAATAGCTTCTATTGATTTTTGAGTAAATTTTTGCAAATTCATAAAAATCACTCCTTTCTATCTTTATAACTAATAAATATTTAAAAATAAGTATTTAGAAATTTCTCTAAACACTTATTTTAATTTATCTTCCTTTTTACGAATTATATTATAGCATTATTTTTTAGCAAAGTCAATACAAGAGTGCTAACATTTTAAAAATATTTTATTTTTTGGAAAATATATGTTAAAATAATACAAATTTTTATAGGAGAAAAGTATGATACTTACATATATTGTAAATAAAAATTCTTATAGTACCGTAAAAGAAGTTTTAATTTCTTATTTTAAAATTTCTCATAGATTACTTGCAAAACTAAAAAATAAAAATGCAATTTTTTTAAATAATATTCCATGTTTTGTAAATGAGAAAATACATAATGGAGATATAATTAATGTTAATTTAAATTATAATGAAGAAAGTGAAAATATTATTCCTACAAAATTTAAATTAGATATTTTAAAAGAAAATGACGAATATATTATTGTAAATAAACCAGCTAATATGCCAGTTCATCCTTCTTGCTACCATTTTTCAGATACATTATCAAATGCCGTTAAATTTTATTTTGATGCAATAGGTTTAAAAAAGAAAATAAGACCAGTAAATAGAATTGATACAGACACCACAGGAATTGTAATTTTTGCTAAAAATGAATACATTCAAGAAAATTTTATAAGACAAATGAAGCAAAACACTTTTAAAAAATATTACATAGCAATTGTAGAAGGTTTTTTAAAAAATAAAAAAGGAAGTATAATTAAGCCAATTGCAAGAAAACAAGGAAGTATAATGGAGCGTGAAATATCTAACTTTGGTAATACTGCAATTACAAATTATGAAGTAAAAAAAGAAATAATTTTAAATGATAAAAAAATCTCCGCTATTTTATGTGAATTAGAAACAGGAAGAACTCATCAAATTCGTGTTCATTTTTCGGCAATTGGTCATCCTCTTCTAGGAGACGATTTATATGGCGGAAATAAAGATTTAATTAATAGACAAGCTCTTCATAGTTATAAAATAGAATTTATAAATTTTAATAATAATAAAGAAATTATAACTGCTCCAATTCCAAATGATATATTAAATATTATAGGTAATATTTCTTTATAGCATTCACTTAAAGTGAAAACTCCAAAGTATTGATTTTGCGGTGCTTTAATGATATAATTTTAGTTATCTAATTTTACAAAATATTTACTCTAAAGAAAGAGAGGTATCATGAATTTAAGTACACCAGAAGAAATATTACAAACTTATTTTGGCTATGAAAATTTTAGAAATGGCCAAAAAGAAATTATTTCACATATTTTAAACAATGAAGACTGCCTTGGAATAATGCCAACTGGAGCACGGAAAATCAATTTGCTATCAAATTCCTGCATGCATTTTTAAAGGAATTACAATTGTTATTTCTCCACTTATATCACTTATGAAAGATCAAGTAGATTCATTAAATCAAATTGGAATTTCTTCAACTTATCTAAACAGTACATTATCAGAAAAAGATTATTCTCAAACTATTGATAATATATCTCATAATATTTATAAAATAATATATGTCGCTCCTGAAAGATTAGAATCTGAAATATTTATAAATTTACTAAACACTATAGATATTGCTATGATTGCAATTGATGAAGCTCATTGTGTTTCTAGATGGGGACATGATTTTAGACCAAGCTATAGAAAAATTGCAAATGTTATTAAAAAGTTATCTAAAAGACCAATTGTTGTTGCTTTTACTGCAACTGCTACAGAACTTGTTAAAAAAGATATTATAGAATTATTAGAATTAAAAAAACCTTTTACTTTAATAACTGGATTTGATAGAAAAAATCTATATTTTTCAGTACAAACACCTAGTAGAAAAACTGACTTTATAGTTGACTACATAAAAAATCATCCTAATAAATCAGGCATTATTTATTGTTCAACAAGAAAAAATGTAGATAATCTTTTTGAAAGTTTAAATAACAAAAATTTTAATGTCTGTAAATATCATGCCGGAATGAGTGAAAAAGATAGAACAAAATCTCAAGAAGATTTTATATTTGATAAAAAGGATATAATCATAGCTACAAATGCTTTTGGAATGGGAATTGATAAATCAAATGTAAGATTTGTAATTCATTATAATATGCCACAAGACTTAGAAAGTTACTATCAAGAAGCTCGGAAGAGCAGGACGTGATGGAGAAATCTCAGAATGTATTTTATTATTTTCTAGAAGCGATATTATAACAAATAAATTTTTAATTGAAAAAAGCGAAAGTCAAAATCAATCAAATGAATATCAAAAACTTAATGAAATTATTGATTATTGTAATACAAGCGGTTGCCTTAGAAAATATATTTTAGAATATTTTGGAGAAAAAACTAATTTTGAAACTTGTGATTTTTGTTCTAATTGTAATTCTACAACTCAAATTACAGACATTACTATTGATAGCCAAAAAATTTTATCTTGTATTAAAAGAGTTCATGAACGTTTTGGAACAGGAATTATTACAGATATTTTAAAAGGTTCTAACAGTAGCAAAATCCGCTCTTTCGGCTTTACTGAATTATCTACATTTGGAATTATGAAAGAATATTCTAAAAATACAATTAAAGATTTAATTTCATTTTTAATTGCAGAAAACTATATTAAAACAACACGGAAATAAATATCCTGTTTTATGTTTAGCAGAAAAATCACGTTCTATTTTATTTGAAGGAAAAAAAGTATTTATAAAGAAAAAACTTGAAAAAGAATATAAAATAGAACCCGAAAACACTAATTTTAACCACGACTTATTTGAAATCTTAAGAAAAATTAGAAAAGACATTGCCTCTAAAAATAATGTTCCACCTTTTATCATTTTTTCAGATATTTCTTTAAAACAAATGGCTACATTTATGCCAATTTCACGAGATGAGATGCTTAAAATTAGTCGGAGTTGGTGAATTTAAAATGGAAAATTATGGAAATGAATTTTTAAATGCAATTTCAGAATTTAAACAAAGTTTATAAACATATTTCGACCTTTTTTCATATTATACTATAAAAAGCTATAAAAGCTTAAAATGGAGGTAAAATATGGAAACTTTAAAAATAAATTCTAAAGGACCAGATGTAGAATTATTACAATCAACACTAAAAAAAATAGGATTTTATAGAGGAAATATAGATGGGATTTTTGGAAATGAAACTCAAAATGCAGTTATAAATTTTCAAAAAGAATTTGGATTATCTCCAGATGGAATTGTAGGTCCAAAAACTTGGGATGCACTTATGCCATATATTAATGGATATACAAACTACATTGTAAAATCTGGAGATACACTTTTTAATCTAGCAAATAAATTTGGAACAACAGTTGCAGCAATAACAACAGCTAATCCAAACATTTCTGCAAATAACTTAAAAATAGATGATAAAATAATAATTCCATTTGGTAGTATAGTTCCAACAAATATTAGCTATACATCAAAAGTTCTAGATTTAAATATTTCAGCTATGAAAAAAATTTATCCTTTCCTTGAATTTGGTGAAATTGGAAAAACTGTTTTAGGAAAATCAATTTCTTATATTAAATTTGGAAGTGGATCTAAAGAAATCTTTTATAGTGCGTCGATTCATGCAAATGAGTGGATTACATCTGTTTTACTTATGAAATTTCTAGAAATTTTATCAAAATCATATGTAAATGATTTAAATATTTATGGTTATCCTGCAAAGTATTTATTTAACAATTATTCATTATATTTAGTACCAATGATTAACTTAGATGGTGTAGATTTAGTAACAGGAAAATACCCTCAAAACTCTACAATATACAATAACGCCAAAAAAATATCCGACTCCTACCCAGACATTCCATTTCCAAAAGGCTGGAAAGCCAATATCTTAGGTGAAAGTTTTATTAACTTCCATTTTTTATTTTAAAAAAATAATGTAGTATTTTTCTACACTTACATAATCTTGTATTTATTTTATACAACATTACTTTTAAATGATTTGTCATTATTTAAAAATTCGTCTATTTCAATAAATTCATCTATATTTTCATTTATTGTATTTAATGGAGCAAAATTAAATGTTATAAATACATTTTTATCTTTGTCTATCTCTATTTTATCGATAAGTCTAAATAAACAAGATTTACTTATTTCCCTCATTTCTAGAAACTCATTAATTATTTTATTCATTTGCTTTTCATCGCTTTTATTGTTTGCTAATTGATGACCTTGAAATTCTTGCAATCTATCCGTTAATTTACTTTTTTCATTAATTAGCTTTTCTCTTTCTAATATAAATTTTTCAGAAATTCTTTTAAAATCTATATCCATCAATAATCCGTTTAGTTTATCTTCATATAAATTATCTAATTTTCTATTAATATCTGCTATATTAATATCCATTTCTTCAATTTGTTTTTTAGTAGCTGATAATATATCTATAGATTTATTTTTTGCCTTTTTATATGTATCTTCTAGCAAACTACGATTTACATATATTTTACATACTTGCCTTACTGTTTCTATAATTTTATTTTCAAATTTTAAGTAATTTAAATTTCTAGCATAGCAATTTCTTTTTTTATAATCGGCATCTACTATGTATGGAATCTTTGGACGATTACTATGATGATTAACTTTTAATACAATTTGCATCTGCCAACCGACAATGTCTGCAATAAAGCAAACCTCTCAATAAATAATCATATTGTTTTATAACTCTTTTACTTCTTGCTTTATGTATTACTTGAACTTTTTCAAATATGTCTTTATTAATTAAGGGTTCATGCGTATCGTTAACCCTTATATAATTTTCCTTTTCTACTTTACGAAGTTTTTTTACTTTATAAGAAATAACAGATACCTTATTTTGAACTGTATTACCTATATACACCTCATTTTTTAGCATATTGCATAGTGTTGTTGCATTCCATAAATAATTGGTTCTATGTTTATCCTGAACAATTCCTGTCTTTCTATATCCTAATGGACTTAAATAATGATTATCATTTAAATATTGTACTATTAGTTTAGTTCCCGTTCCATTTGCATACATATCAAATATTTTCTTAACTATATCAGCGACATTAAAATCTATAACTAATTTATTTTTGTTATTCAAATCTTTTTTATATCCGATATGCAGATGTGCTACATAAATATTCTCCTTGCTGTTGCTTTTCTTTAAAAACACTTCTTATTTTTTTAGATATATCTTTTGCATACATATCATTTAAAATAGCCTTAAATGGAGTAATATCATTATTTATTGTTTCATTATAAGTATCTATACCATCTAATATTGAAACATATCTGATTTTATTTTCTGGAAAATAGTTTTCTATATAATATCCTGTTTTAATGTAATCTCTGCCAAGTCTAGATAAGTCTTTAGTTACTACCATATTTATTTTGCCGTGCTTCTATATCTGCAATTAATCTATTAAACTGTGGTCTGTCAAATATTGTTCCAGATACTCCGTCATCAACATATTCATCTACAATATTTAAATTTTGCTCTTTTAAGTATCTTTCAATAATTTTTCTTTGATTTCCAATACTTTCACTTTCCTGTTTATCTCCATCTTCACGAGATAATCTAATATACATTCCGTACTTTATAATTTTTAGATATTAGCTTAAACATACCACTCCTTCCCATAAAAATATTTACTATTCAAAATTATTCTAACCTTATCTTTGATTTTTGTCAGCTCTTTTTTCAATATTTTTATGAAGTTTTTTGCTTTCAACAAAATCACAAAACATTTTGCAAATTACTTTATCTATTGATGTCTTTGTTTTATTAAATTTACAGTATATTTTTATCTCGTCTTTTTTCAAAATATACACCTCTTAATAATATTTATTATTATAATAAAATGATATTCATATAATTTAAAAGTTGTATTTATGAGTTATTCTATTTCTTTAAAATATTAAATCTGTTTTTATGTTATGAGGCTATTATATTTTATTTTTATTATTTATTGTTTAAATGGGTACATAAAAAGAAAAAAGGGCACAAAAAAAGATTGTTAATTTATAATTTTAACAATCTTTCTTTTAACAAAATTTTTCAAGTAATATTTCATTAAATTATAATGTGGCATTTTATACTGTCTAAAAGTCGCCAGCTTGGTGACTTGACACCCTTTTCGCTGTTTAGGAGATTTTCTCCTAATACCTTTTTAGCCCGCTGGGAGATTATTTTTTAGTACAATAATAATTATATTGATAGTTACTATTGTTTATGATAATATAATTTTAGTAAAAAAATTGATCTGAAAGTAGGTAGGTATTATGTTAGAAAATGATTATAATCCAGTGGTTACAAAAAATGAATTAATTGATATTTTGTATAATAATTTTCAAAATTTAATTACTAAAGTTGATTTAGAAAGAATTATGGACGATATCATCAAATTAGAAGATGAAAACAGTAAAATTTATAGTATAACAAAAGAATGCATTTTTTTGTATATTATTAAAAGCGAAGAAATTAATCATAATAAAGAAACTTTTGACAAAGTTGTTGAATCAAAAGAATTTAAAAGAATATATTATTTTAAAATAGAAGATAATAAGTATATATATTTCTATTCGAAACCAAATATTGAAAATGACTTAGACTATTTAGAACAAATTGACTATATACTAAAAAATAAATTAAATAATGGAATAAACGATGATGAATTAAAAAATATACATGCTATGTATTCTAAAGAGCTTAATAATCTTAGAAAAAATGAACCGTTAAATGTTAAGTTTAAAGAATATGATTATATTCAAGTTATATGTGAAAACATAAACTATAATGATATAGGAATTAAAGACATTAGAAAATGTACAGATTTTCTAAAATATCATGAAGAATATAAATTCCTTACTATCGAAGAACAAATATTACTAAGATTAATAATTTTATTGGGAATCAAAAATATATATTTGAATTATACTGAATATTATCAAGAACAATGTAAGGAAAAAATAATAGATTTAAATCAAATTATAGAAAAAATAAATGAGTATATTTTGTTTATTAAAGAAAATATGGACAACATTGAAGGGAAAACACTTTATTCATTTAATTACCTATACCATTTGAATTTAAAGGAATATTGCTCTCGAATTTTTGTGCATTTGGAAAAAGATTATAGTGTTTGGGATATACCTACTTCACTTTATGAAAAAGTAGATAATGAGTTTATTTCTTTTTTAAGATATATAAGTTTTGAATATTATGTTTCTAATAAAAAGTTTGAAGAAGCATCTAAAATTTTTGAAAAGGAATTACCACTATTTAAATACTTAAAAGATTCATCTTATAAATCCGAACATATGATTATTGAATTAATATGGATAGTTCTGGGGAAAAAATATAAATATGATGAAGATGAAATGCATAAACAAAAAAAGTTATTATCTGATATATTATCTAGTGAAGATAAAATATTACTTTACAATTATTTTTCTAAATTAGATATTGTACCAACAATTAGGAAGAATATAAAGGTATTGTTAAAATTTTATATAGATTGTTATTATTATTTTATGCATTTTAAGAATCAAGAAAATGCTAATAAATTATATGAATTTTTATTATATTTTAAAGATGGGTATGGTATTGATGATTTCATTTTAAAGTGTAGATTTATAAAAATGGCAGAAGACTTAAATGGTTATAAAATAGACAATATTGATAATATTGAAGAAGTGAATAATGCATTTAATAAACTTGGAGAAAAAATAGACGATATGAAACTTGTTAATCAATTTGATATTGACGATGTGGAGAATATTTATAATAATATTAAATTTAATAATTTTAAAAAAGAAAACAGAGAATATATAAAAAAATATATAGCAACAGGTGATAAAATTATGAGCACTTTTAATAAAATGGATATGGATTTTTCAAATGTAGTTGTGGAATGGAGTAAAGCTGTCGAAACTGCACTTTACGAGAAATTATTTTCTAATGAAATAATTAGCTACGACGACAAATGTAAAATTGAAGAAGATTTCAAAAGAATTAATTCTAATGGTAATGAATTACATTTTAAATTAAAAAGACAGAAAGATATAACTGTTGGAATCTTTAATGATATGGAAAATTACACTAATGGTAATTATAATTTGTCGAAATATTTATATGATAGATATTTTAGTAAATATTATATATTAGATGAAGAAACATATAAAAAGTTACGTGAATATTTAAAAAAAATTAGTAAACCTAGAAATGAATCAGCACATAAAGGAAAAACTATTGATAAAAGTATAGCCTTGGATTGTAAAGAAAAAATTTTAGCATCTAAAAAAATTTTAGAAATATTATCTAAATTAGAAGAAAGAGAAAAATAAAAGACTTGTATTTGAAAAAAATAGAAGACGATTATGAAAATAAAATTCTTAATCGTCTTTTTTATATTTCCATGAGTCTATCGTAAAAGTTGTGTAAATCGGATTTCCATTAGATAGATAACTTGAAAGAATTTAATATGTTATAACTAAATTCATTTTAATCATAAACTTTGTTCATATTAATTTTTTTCTTCATTTTTATTTGTTTTTTTAGTTTTTGTTTTAGTTTTAGGTTCATTTCCACTTGCTAAAGCCAATATAGAAGGACTATTTTTAGCAAGTTTTTTTACTGTTAAATCATCAAGATCATTTAATGCAAGTTTTAATTGTCTATCACTCCCAGTTAAAAATTCACGCATTTTCGTTAATTGCTTAATAATTTTATCAATTTCATCAACAGCACTATTATGTTTATCAACAGCAGCACTATAATGTTTTCCAAATTTATCACGAACTTCATTAAATTTCATTTCAAAATTTGATACATCAATATTATAATTACGAACAACTTCAAGTTCTGTTCTGGTTGCGGCGATTTTTGCATTTACTCCACGAAGCCACATAATAATTTTGGTAAAGTCTTGTGGACGTACAACAAACATATCTCTGTATTTTGTTGGTGGAACTGTATAAATTCCATCATACATATCATTATCTTTTTCAAGTAAACTGACAAGTACGGCATATTCGCATTTCTTTTGATTTCTGTCTTTATCTAATTCTTTAAAGAAATCTTCGTTTTTATGCTTTGTTTTTGTTTCGTCTGCTTCGTTTTTCATTTCAAACATAATAGATAAAATTTCATTTCCTTCATTATCAAACTCTCTATAAATTCTATCTCCCATAGATCCCTCTTTAGCATCTGTGTCTTTTCCAAATTGAATAGTTTCAGGTAATGCCAAACGGATTTGTTCAAATGCTAAATCACAGTGCTTTTCAAGTGTTTCGCCAAGCATTTTTGTACTTTGTTTTAGTCTCATATCTTTTAATAAATCAATTTCTTTATCCTTTGTACTTAATTCTGCTCTATAGTTATTCTCTTTTTCATTAAATTCTAAAAGCATTTTGTTTTTGGTATTTTCTTCTATTGTTTGTTTCTCATCTTCTAGTTTTTTGATAGCATATTCTTTGTCAGAAAGATCCTTTTGATATTTCGATTCAATAGTTTTAGTAGCTAATTCTACATCTTTTTTGTTTTGTTCTTTTAATGTATTGTTTTCTATTGTTAATTTCTCCAACTGCACTTTTAGTTTAGTTGTTTCATTTTGGTGCTTTTCGTATTCTTCTTTTGTTATGCCTTCTATTTTTTCTTTTAACTCTTTTTCTTTTTGTAATGCTACTACTTCTAACTCTTTCTCCTTTTCTGCGAGCATTTGTGTTCTTAACTTTTCTAATTCTACTTCTACATCTGCTTTAATTTTAGTTTTTACAATATCACTAATATTAGATTTATCTATATCGCGTTCGTGTAAATCTTTTAGAGATATTATATCTCCTTTTTTGGCATCCTCTAATAAAGATAGTGTGTTTTCATCAATTATTGATACTTTAATCGTTTTCATAATAATTTTCATCCCCTCTTTTTATATTTTTTTGATTTATTTATCACTATGGCTTACTTTATTAATAAATAACATTTAAACTAATTTATCAAAATTTCTTCTTGAATACAAAATTCTTCTAACTTCCATAGTATTATCTTTTACTGTATAAAATACAATATAATTTTTCACATAAATTTTGTAATATGTATATTGTCTTTTTCTAGTTGATATATATCTTTCATAAGCATCTGGATTATATGCTCTTTTATTTATTTCATTTTCTAATTCGTTAATAAAATTATTGGCTGCTATTTCATTATTTAATTTATACATAATATAATCAGTAATTTGGTCTAAATCATTGTAAAATAAAGGAAGATATTTTATTTTATATTTTTTCTCCATTAATCTTCCTCCTTATTTTTCCGAAGACTTCTTCATGAGTATAATACTTTGTATTTGGGTCTTCTGCTTCTTTATCAGCTTCATCTAGTGCAGTTTCAATATACTCATTATATTCTGCATCGCTAATTAATTTTGAATATTTTTCTAAGCTCATTACTACCATTGAGCCATATCCATTTTTTGTTAGATAAACTGCTTCATCTTCTTTTAAAACTAAATCCTCTATTTCAGGATATTTATTTCTTAAATCTGATACTGGTCTAATATTAATCATATTGATTCCTCCTTAAAACTTTACTATCATGATTTTATCATTATTTTGTATTATTTTCAATATTTTATGCTAATATTTTAGATATTTTACAATAAAAAACAAAGTGCTTTAAAACACCTTGTTTCTGTAAATATTTTTATATTTTATTATTATAATTTTTATATATGGAAGTTAATCAAACCCACAGGTGTGGATTTAAATTTGCAATTTCCTGCTGGGTGGGAACAGGCTAAAGAAATAAAATTTGCTCAAGGATTTACTTCTCCTGCTCCTCGTGATTTTGTTGGGACTTCTGCTTTATCAACACCTGAAGCGATTGCAATGTATAATTTTACTTTAAATCATAATTTTAATTTAGTTTTAACTTATCATACTCAAGGAAAAGTTATTTTTTGGGAATATCAAGATTACGCACCTGATATAAGTTTAAGCATTGCAGAAGCTTTTTCTAGAGTTTCTGGATATTCTGTTCAAAGTACTCCTTACAATTCAAGTTTTGCTGGATATAAAGATTGGTTTATATATCAATATAGAAAACCTGGATTTACAATTGAGGCCGGTTTAGGCGAAAACCCTCTTCCTATATCACAATTTGATGAAATTTACCGTGATAACATTGGAATTTTGGTTTTAGGTATGGTTTTATAATAAATATTTACACTAAAACATCTAGTAGTTTACATTTTACTAGATGTTTTTTGTGCATTAAAAAGCAATTTAATAAATATTTATTTTTCTAATTTCATATATAATACTGGATATGGATTTCCCTGATCATCTAATTCATTTCTTTTATAAACTTTAAACCCCATATATTCGTAGAAACCTTTCGCTTTTAGATTTTGCTCGTTTACTGCTAATTCGTTGATATTATAATTTTCTATTCCATACTTTAATAGCTGTTTTCCAAAACCTTTTCCCCTTTCACTATTTTTAATAAATAACATCTCAAGTTTATTCTCTTGAATTCCCATAAAGGCAATAGATTTATAATTTTCATTTTGCAGAATTATCAAATGTTCTACAAATTTTAATGCTTGTGGTACATATTTTTTTATATTTCATCATTAGATAAAAATAAATGTGTTGCTCTCACCGAATCTTCCCATATTTCTAATAAATGATTAATCAATTCTTCATTTCTTTCTTTTACTTCTATTATCATCATTTTTATAACTCCTTTTCTAATTTTATAACCTTAGTTGCTACTTTTTTAACAAAAGTTTCATCATGCTCTACAAAAATAAGGGTAGGTTCATAGTTTAAAATAGATTCTTCAATCTGTTCTCTTGTTATTATATCAATATAATTTAGTGGTTCGTCCCATATATAAATATTAGCTCTTTCTGATATACTTTTAGCAATTAATATTTTTTTCTTTTGACCTTCACTTAAATTCTGAATATTGTTATCAAAATTAGATTTTGATAACCCCATTTTTATTAACATTGCTTTAAAAATACTTTCATCAAGTCTATTTTCTCGCGCAAAATCTTTTAAATTTCCTCTTAAATATTCTGTACTTTGAGATACATAAGATATTTTTAAGTCATTCCCAATTTTACATATTCCATCATATTGCAAATTTTCACCTAAAATAGTCTTCAGCAAACTAGATTTACCAACACCATTTTTTCCAATTATTGCTACTCTATCTCTATTATTTACTTCAAATGATATCGGTTTAAATATTACTTTTTCATTATATTTTATTTGTAATTTATTAATTATAAATAGTGGATTTCTATTACTTTCTATTGGAATAATCTTTAATGAATCAATTCTATCAATATCTTTTAATAAATTAGATTTTTCTTCTATTGCCTTCTTAGTTCGATTTTCCATAACCTTTGAACTTTTCATCATTTTAGAAGCTTTGTGACCAATATACCCCTTATCTATTGTTGTTTCCGAATTATATCTTTTAAGTTTTCCTTTTTCAGCCTCATTTGACCACTTAGCAGAATTTTTATATGCAAATTCAAGTCTATTTATATCTTTTTGTAACTTCTCATTTTGCACTATTTCAAAATGCTCCTGCTTTATTTTATTTTCTTTCCACGATGAATAATTACCCTGTACAACTTCAATATTAGTATTATTTATAGAAATTATATGATCAGCAATTTTATCTAAAAAAATTCTATCATGAGAAACAACTATAAATCCTTTTTTCTTTTTCAAATAATTGATTAAATTATTTCGTGTTTCAATATCTAAGTGATTAGTAGGTTCATCTATAAGCAAAAAATTATTTTCTTTTAAAAATAAACTTATTAAAAGTACTTTTACTTGTTCCCCACCACTTAATAAATTAAAATTTTTATATAATATTTCAGCATCAGTATTTAATAAATTTAATTCTTTTATAATTTTCCATTCTTGAATATTAGGTACAATTTCATTAATAATTTCTAATGTAATTTTTTCTTTATTTTTAATTTCAAATGGAAAATAATCAAAATCAACATTTTTTAAAATTGTACCTTTATATTCAAATTTTCCTTGAAGTAGTTTTAAAAAAGTTGTTTTTCCTTTTCCATTTCTTCCTATTAACCCTAATTTCCAATCAGTATCAATATTAAATGAAACATTTTCAAATATATTAATATAATCTCCATCATAACCAAATGTTAAATTTTTTACACTTATTAAAGACATTATTTCTCCTCTCTTACTAACACTAACTTTCTTGTTTTTATAAATTATCTATTGTTTTAAAGCTATATTCAATTCTTCTATATGTTCTTGCTCATCAAATAATATTTCTTTGAATTTCTTATCTTTTATTTTTTTTGCAATATTTTTAGATTTAAAAACAAAGGCAAAATCTAAAATTCCAGTGTATATAAATATTAATCCAAAAGTTATTATTGTCACATTTGGTAGAACAAACAATAAAATTCCTAAAATAATAGATACAATATTTACAATTAATGAAAAATATGAATTTTTATTACTCTTCTTAATTACTCCATTTACAGAACTTACTATTCTATCAGTTTGCTCTTTTACTCCTTCTTCAAATTCTTGGCTAATATTTGCATCATGAATAAATCCTTTAAGTTGTTTTTCAAAATAAAATGTATATAATTTTAATTTATCTAATTTTAAAATATTTAAGACATTTAATATTCCATTAAATATAATAATTAATGCTAATATAAATTTTATGTAAGAAGCTATAGCTGTTGGAAAAATAATACTTATAATGCTTAAAATTACTACTAATAAAGATATAACTAGAGTCTTTATGTTTTTATTTTTAGAAAATAAATTAGTTATTAATAATGAAAAAGAACCTAAAAGCACAACAAAAGCTACACCTCTTGCTAAGTCGCGCATTGAGCCATTAGGATTTAATATAAAATTTATTCCATCTACAATCAATAAAATAGCTATAATTAACCTATTACTCATAAGTATATTTATTTTATTAGACATATCTTCTACTTTTTTCTTAGCTTCGTCAAAATCTATTACTTTTGCCATAGTAATCTCCCACTTTTTATTATAAAATAAATTATACCATATTTTTTGTTATTTTTAAGCCATTTTATAAAAAAAGATAAATAAAATTTATTAAATACAAATTTTATTTATCTTTTAACTCCTAACTATTTAATATAAAAACAAATAAATTTAAATATGAAGCAAATAATATCCATATTAAGTATGGAATTTGAAGTAATCCTGCTAATTTATCTTTTTTATAAAATTCTGATATCATTACAATAACTAATATATCAAGTAATATTATCCATATAAAAGCAAATAATCTCCATTTTAATACAAAAAATATAATAGACCACATTGCATTTACAAAAAGTTGTAAATAATATATAAATCTAATTTCTTCATTTACTAATTTTTTACTTTTAAGCATTCCATAAGATATTCCCATTAATATATATAGAATGGTCCAAACTATTGGAAAAGTTAAACTAGGTGGAGAAAGTGGTGGTTTTTCTAAAGTATTATAATCAATAAAATTTGAAATAATTAGTCCAACTATTCCTCCAATAACTACAGGAATTAAAATAGATTTTGCATATATTTTAAATTTTGACATGCTTTTTCCTCCTTTTTTATTATTTTACTACTATAAATTTAAAATATACTTATTTTTCTAATAGCTATATATATATTGATTTTTTATTAGATTTTGATATAATTATTTAAAAACATTTAAATTGGAGATAAAAATGGAGGAATTAATATTTTCTAAAATAAATGATAAAATTAAATTTTGCAATTCTAAAAATAAAATTACTCATACTAATTTTTTTACAGAACCTGAAATTATAAAAATAGGTAAATATTTACAGCAAAGAGATATCCACAATTTCTTCTTTTTTGGTGGACAACCTGACTGTGATAGAAAAATGTTATTTTTTTATCCTGAAAAATTAAATTATGATATGGCTTTTAAAAATGTTTCTAATATCTTAAAGATAATTAGAATAACTCTTCCTAATAATTTAATATCCTCATTTGAACATAGAGATTATTTAAGTGCAATTATGAAACTTGGTATTATTCGTGAAAAATTTGGAGATATAATTGTTTATAATGAAGGGGCAGATATTGTAGTTCAAAAAGAAAACTCTGAATATTTTAAACAAAATTTAGAACAATTAACAAGATTTAAAAAATCAAAAATAGAAATTTTGGAATTAAATTTAATCCATGAAATTATAAAAACTGAAGAAGAAATTCAAATATTAGTTAATTCTATGAGAATTGATAATTTTGTTTCAGAAATTGCTCATACATCTAGGAATAAAACCGAAGAAATTTTAACTCAAGAAAAAGTAATGATAAATTATGAAACAGTTTTAAAAGCCTCTAAGCAAGTAAATCTTGGCGATTTAATTATAGTAAGAGGCTTTGGAAAATATAAAGTTATCGAAATTTTAAGAACAACAAAATCAGGAAAATTAGTTATTAAACTTTTACATTAGGATTATATTTAGATTTTTGACTTTCAATGTCTTGAATCTCAAATCTTTATACAAATCTCCTTTTATTTAAAAAATTTTTGGTATAAATATAATTAATCCTATAATTGCTGCACCAATTGCTAGGACTAATACTGCTCCTGCTGATACATCTTTTGCTTTTTTAGCTTTTTCATTTTTTTCAGGCATAGCAATATCAACTGTTATCTCTATTGCAGTGTTTATAAGTTCTCCAGCAATTACTATACTAAACAAAATAATGCATATCATCCACTCTACTTTACTAATTTTATATAAAAGCCCTAAAATTATAACTAAAAACATAATTAAAAAATGGACTTTCATATTTCGTTCACTTTTAAAACTAGTCAATATTCCTTGAAAAGCATATTTAAAACTATTTAAAAATTTTTTCATTAATATCAAACTCCTTAACAAAATTTAGATTTTCTATTATTTCTTTTCCTAATAATTCATTTGTAAGTTCCATTGTTTTTCTTGAATTTTTAATTTGATCTTTATAATGAGCATCAATTCCATATAAAACTTTTATATCATAGTTTTTAGCAATATTCCAAAATGCTTTGCATGGATATTCAACATTAATTAATCTTTCTTTTTGCTTTTCATAAGGGTCATTATTTTCAATTTTGTTTTCAAAATATGTATGTTTATAAACCCATTAATATTTATCTCTAAAACAATATTATATTTTTCAGCAGCTCTGCAAATTCTATTTGCAACCTCTTCTTCAATCTTTCCAAATGTTTTTCTTCTTTGCATATAAAAATCAGGATGTGCAATTATATTTGGAATCTTAAGTTCTGCTGCCTTTTCAATATATTCGCTATATCTTATTAAGTCATCATCATTAAAATCTTGCTTCCCTATTATAACAAGATTTTGCTTTAATTTATCATATACAAAATGCTGACCTAAAATTAATATATCTGTTTCATCTTTTAATTCTTTTAAATTTTCTTCTTCTCCTGGCAAATATTCAATTTCAAAGCCACTAAAAATCTCAATTCTATCTTTATATTTTTCTTTTAAAATCTTGATACTATTTAAATATTCATCTTTTTGACTATATTCCATTCTCATTTTTTTCCTAGTATCTATTTTATTTTTTTCAGGGCAATGATCTGTAAAAGCTATTTGTTTATAGCCAGTTTTTATAAAATCTATAACATATTCTTCATCTAAATAATCTTGATCTGCATGTTTACATCTATAAGTATGTGTATGAAAATTAAAATCTTGCATTTTTTACTCCTTTATAAACAAAAACTATAACTATTATAACACACATTTTTCTTTTTTCAATTAAATTTTAAAAAACACTACCAATGCACAAGTGCGCTGGTAGTGTTTTTAGTTTCAATTGCATTTTTTTAAATTATTTTATCGCTTCTAATTTTTTAACTGTAACTGTGCAAGCTTTTGGACTTATATCGCAGAATATTCCTTTTCTTCCAAGTCTTTTAGCTACAACAGCTGTTGTGCCACCTCCAAGGAAGAAATCTCCCACAGTATCTCCCTGATCACTACATATAGCGATAATTCGTTCCAATATAGCATCAGGTTTCGGAGTATCATATGACTCTGCAACATCAGTTCTGCTATATGCATCCAATACTGCTTCATCATCCCATAAGTTTCCAGTTGAAACTTCACTACTTACTCTATATGGTAGTCCATCCTTAATCTTCACAGTTTGAGTCATTAATATCTTTTTAAATTCATCTGGAGTTACCAACCAGTGCTTATTTTTTTCTGCAAGATTAATTACTAAAGTTTCTTCTCCGGCATTTAAATATCCATTAAAAATTCGAGCTTTTTCTATTTTTCTAGGCTCACTTCTACCTTCTAAATATCCGTTTTCAAATAATGGATAGTCTCTTTTTATAAGACCATAACCAAGCCGGTTAAAAACAAAATCTTTAGTATCTTTAACATAGTAAAGGATTACATCCATTTGAGAATCAAAATTTTTGTAAAATCCTCTTAAGTTACTGTGTTTCCTATAAATTCGATTCCTGAAATTATTAATTCCAAAAATCTCATCCATAAGAACTCTCAAGTATGAGTCTAAACGCCAGTTACAATGAATAAAGATACTACCATTTGCAGCTAAAACTCTCTTCATTTCTTCAAAACGTGGTCTATACCACTCTACTGCTTCCATTGGACTTCCAAGATTATCGTCATAGTCATCAAACTTTTTACCGCTATTATATAACACATCACAGTAAATTAAGTTAACAGACTCATTTGGAAGATTCCGCAACACTTCTAAGTTGTCATCATTATAGATAGTTATACCATCTTTTTCGTAAAATTTGTTCATGTAAAATCCTCCTAAAATATGCAATTGAAACAAGCCACCTAAAGTTAAGTAGCAAAAATAAAATTGGTACATTTTTTTATATTCGCTGTACCACGAATACAGTTTAATTATACTATTTTTATAATCTTTTTGCAAAATATTATAAAAAGCGCTACTTTTTAAAAAATAATTAATTAAAAAGTAGCGCTAAAACTAACCAAAGCTAGTCAGTTTTTTAAATTAATAAGAAATTAAAATTTACTCAAATTTGTAAATTGTATCTTGGTTATAAATTTTAAACCCTCTTCCTGTAAATTCAAGTTTAGAGGCTTCATCAACTACACTGCACGGAAATTCCTTTGCAGCCCCTTTAAGGATATTTGTTCCTACAATTTTACCATCATCTGGATCATAAATAGTATTATTGCAAAAATCAATATTTCCAAGTGGAATTGCGTTATAAGATATAACATCATCATCATATTTTACTTTATCTTTAGAAAATACTATAGTTCTATATTTTCCGTTAGACATTTGATAAGCAAAAAGCCAATGATGCGTTACTTTATCATACTTAATTGCATACTCATTTATCCAACCTCTGTAATCAACGTCAAAATCATAAGTATCAGTATGAATTCGCATTCTCTTCGGATACATTGATGCAACAAAAACTCTGCCATCTTCAGAAACTTCAAACAAAGGATTATAGCAAAGTCCCAAATAAGTTGGTTCATTACCTCTAGCAGTAATTTCAAGTTTGATGAAATTGTTGCCTTTGTCTACATAGTATATTACTTTATCCCTAACAAGATAATTTGTTTTGGGCATACGTTCAATAGTCGACATAAGCTTATCATTTGCATCATAAATCTTAATCTCACTGGTATCAGCAACATATACTACTTTGCCATCATCTGAGAAATCAACCTTCTGTCCTCTAGGCACACTTACTTTTCTTTTGCTTGTAATGTGCACAGCCTGATTATTCTTATTTAAGTAGTGATTACCACTTAAAATATACAAGCAGTCATTTGAGCTACTTGAAAAAACAACCACAAGCTGAGGTCCTTTTGCTCCAGGAACTGGTTTAACCCTAACAATCTTAGGAGCAGTTTTAACCTGTGCTTTATCATCACAAAGCGGACATCTGTTATACTTTGAATAGTACCATGTATCATGCACATTACAATACTCCAGATTATTCAGCAAATCTTTAAGATTAGGTGTAATATCAATTTTTTTACCATTCTCAAAAATCTGCAAGAAATCATCCAAAAGTTGTGGCGACATCCATTTCCAACTGCCGATAATTTTTGGAATTTTTATATCCTTACTGTGTTTACCAACAACCGAAATACGTCTTTTCATTCTTTCCAGTGTAGACATACTTTTATCAGGAAGATATGTTCCGCCAAAAGGATGTATTCTGGTCAAAATGTAAAATGTTAAAACTGCAAAATTATAGTACTCATTCTCAAGAGAAAATTCTACAGTTTTATTCGGTTTGTATGAATCCGGACATGTAAACATTTCTGTATAAGCATCAGGTAAAAATCTACCTTTAACCCCATAACTATCAACATCAATGAAATAATTTTTAAGTCCAATAATCTGGAAATTATAATCACTGATGTCTCCTACGATGATGCCCATATTATGAAGCTTATTTAAATCAAGACCAAAACTGGTCATAATTTTTAATACATCTTTATTAGAAAGATGCATTGAAGCCAAATATTTTGGCTTAACCAGCATATGAAGATCTTCCGCTCCAACCAATTTTTGCATAGTATATCCAACAATTCTATCATTGATTGTAACTTCATTCTCAGGCCCGATTACATTCGACGGAAGACGATTTTGAACGGAAATAAAAAACTTTATTTTTTCTTCTTTAATTTTCAAATTAACTTTTTGATGAAAAAGCTTAAGAACAGTAACTAAATTATAATCATATATAGCAGCTTCTCCACCTTCAGCTAACTTATTTAACCGTTCAATTTCTCTCCTGCTTCTAAAATTAGCCATATTGTGCTCCTTTCTCAGAAACAGATTGATAAGTCATCTCTAAAGACATTGTTACTCTTATTTACACGATTAACAAACATTTCTATTTGAGCAGTTTTTCCTTTGGATAAAATATCTAAAAACTTATACTGGTCAGGCTCATAAAGTTCATCAAAATACCTTAAGCCATCACTAGCTACTCCAACATTTTTATATTCATTTTTAGGATAATGAAAAACTTTAAATTCAACACCTTCTTTATAATCAGTAAGTTTTTCTGGTTCAATCCAATTATAAATATAATATGCTGGAAACTCTCCATTGTCAAGTCTTTCAAAATTTATACCTTCATTATTTTCTTTTATAATAAAGCCATCACCACAAGCAAAAACTACAAACTCGTCTTTAAACTCAAGACAAGCTAAAATTGTAAAACAATAGTTTTCAAAAACAAATGCTGTATCATTGCAAATGGATAACATCTTTTCTAAAACTAAATTCACAATCCCAATAAAAGCTTCCTTCGGTATTTCCATATTCAGTAGATGTTTTGCTATAATTTCAAAATCTGCGTCTACAACATATTTTTTTGTTCTTGCAGCATTTTTCTTATTAATGCAATCTATAAACTTTACAACTTCTCTTGAAAAAAGCTGTCCAAAAAGTCTTGCTCCAACTTCAGAATGCTTTCCAGAACCGCACCCATCACTTACAACTTTTATATTCATAAAATTAAATGCAAAATCTTGATTATTTACATTACACATAAGGTGCTCTGTTCCAATTTTGCTTAATTTTACAGTTTTACGTGGTGGTTTTTCTACTTGAACATTATCAATGCTTCCACATTCCTTAGAAACAGACTCTTTATCATCTTTTGATATTGACTTCGACTTTTCCTCACCTTCATTTATGTCTACATCTTTATCTACTACTTTAGAATCATTTGCTTCAGATTTAGGTTTAGAATTTATATCCTTACCTTTCCGAGAACCTAATAAACCAGTATTCAATATATTCATGCTTTCTCACCTCTTAATCAAGAAGGAGATCGCAGCGCGACCTCCTTCTAAATCAAAGTTAATAGTTACTTTTAGGTTATACTTAGACATCAAAGAATCCAGCGTCTCCACCACCAAGACCTGCGCTTGCTCTCTTGGATGCAGAAATTGCACTCTTGGAGACCATATTTAAAGCCTCACGAAGTCCATGATCATCTTTAGAATAGTCTTTTACATTTTCCGATCTTACCCCCAGATTCTGCGCAATGCCTTTAGCATCATCACCAAAAGCAATAAAAGCTACAGCAACCTCATGTTTTCGAAGATCTTCGATTGCTCTCCTTGCATCAGCATCAGTGCTACTAGAATTATTATTCCATCCATCAGACAGAATAACAAGGCAGCCACGCGGAGTTCCGCCATTGTCGCGGATCTGATCCATGTAGTCAACGATCAATTTCCGACCAGCAACGATTGAATCATTAAGAGCAGTTAAACCTGCTGTGTGATAGCTACAGTCAAAATCTTCGGGTTTCACAAACCCGCCGATGTCGACACTGCTTCCAAATGTGATCTTCGCAGTAAGCATTTCGTCCGCCTGCTTGGAATTCAAGATTGCCTCCTTGAAGTTCTTGAGGCAGTCAGTCATAACTCCGTTGTACTCATATTCATCCATTGAATCACTTTTGTCAATGTCCACGACACACAGATAAGGTGTTGCCGTTTCCAATTCTTCCACATCAACATTCTGCTCTAAAGCATCTTCATATCCGTCAATTTCAATAGTATCAAGGTTGTTAAATTCTTCTCTCATTGTCATTTCCTCCTTAAACTAACTGAATATCTGTTGATTTTGCAAACTTGATTCCATAAGTACGTTTAAAATTGTCAAACGCATCTTTGGTAAGCTGCTCATATCCGGTAATTGGAGATGTACAGTCTTCCAAAATTGTAATTTTGGAAGTAATCTCCGGACGAGTTGCATATTCTTCTGCAATCTGTTTTACAGATTCTAAAAGGCAATGGCTCGCTGCTTCCCCAACAACGTAAATCTCGTCATATTCCTGGAAAGCATTTAACACTCGTGTATTCTTAAGATTTCTCTTTGAATACTCTGGTCTTATAATTCCATACATTTCAGAATAGAAATCTGTTCCTTTGTGAATAATCCGCGGAGTTGTTTTCCTTGCAATTGCATGGAAATATACCATTTTTACAAATTCATTCTCAAGGTCAAATCCTTCTGTTCCGTGAATGCAGTGATATGGCCAAATGCAAAGCTTTTTCTTAGCCTGTTTTTCAAGCTCCTGCAAATATGTCAAAGAATCTACAGGATTGCCATATACAGCTCTCCACTCACCTCTACTTACATCATTGTATGTGATTTCTGTGTAAGGTGCCGGGTGTTCTCCATTAGCGTTTTCCCACCAAGATGGGAAAAACACATGAAATGGATAATGCGTATCCATAGAACACATGATATTGGTAATTCCCGCCATATTGTCATATATAAAGCGAGTAATCCTCTCAACATCACCAATAGAACCCGGGACTGCAAGTGCTCCTCCTTCAATAAAATCTTTCTGTACATCAATGCACAGAAGAAGCCTCCTAACAGAATCTCTGATATTTGGCTGCAGTTCTTCCTGAAGAGCAATGTTAAAAAGTGGATTTAAATCTACCTTCCCATGATCTCCAATCCGTGAAACATCTACAATTTGATCGTAGTTCGTCTTTAACATACCAAAACCTCCATCTTTCTTATTAACTTTTCAATTTACGAGTTGCCCTGCCAATTGACAAATATTTTCTCACTTCTCATAAAGCCCTCCTTAAAATGCTATGAGTATAATATTTTGAGCAAATATTTAAATTTTGACATGTTATGTATTTTAACATATTTTTAAAAATTTGTAAATGATTTATGTAAATAAAATGCCTAAAAATGCTAAAATCCGACTTTTTATTAAAAATAAATACAAAAAATGGAGACAAAATTTTAGCAAATTCTATCTCCACTTCTTTTATAAAACTACATCATTTTTTACAAGTTACTTAAAAATTAGGCATTATATATTTTGTCTAACTGACTGTATACATACATTTTAAATGCCTCTTTCCATTCTCGATATCCATCAGGTTCTTTTGGATATTCACCACCGATATTGGCATTTAAAGACTCATAAAAATCCTTCACTTTTGCAATCATATCAATGTTAAACACCTTGTCTTTTAATTCCTCTTCACCGAAATCAAGTTTCCAATAAAATTCATCGGGCGCATAAACATCAACATCATACATTAATGCCGGCTGACCATCTTTACCAAAAAATTTATCACTGTACCCAAGACATTTTGCCTGATACTTGTTTCCAGTAAGAAGTAATACTTCTTTTTCTTCAGGCTTTAAATAGTTTTTGCCAAAACGAATCATATCAAGAACAACCGCGCCTTCATGGAAATGAAACTTACAGATTGCAAGTTTATTTTTATTCCCATACCCAAGAGCTACAATTTCTTCTACTGTAGCTTTTGTTGAACTTTGAAGGGCATCAATAAAATCATATTCGCCTTCTGGAGTTTCCGAAATTTCCGTTTGCCTACAAGCCCTTACCGTTTCAAACTTGATTTCTTCACCATCATTTGCAAAGACAAAAAGTAATACTATCATATCAGCTATCTTTTGCAAGCCTATTTCAGAAATCAATCCTGGCGTTTGTTTCTTACCTTCACTGAATCTCATAAATTCAGCATTATCATTTCCCATTAAAGTATTGATTGTTTCATATGCTTTTCCAGCCTTGACAGTTTCTTCATCAAAATCCTTGATTGTGATGAATTTTCCATCTGGATTCCCAACATAATACTTTTGAGCAGATATAATCTCACTCGATACTTTTCTTGCAAAAGATGCAATATTTGCTCTACTTATAGTTTCCCGCAATGATTCTTTACCTGCATTAGTGTGTAAAAGATCAATAAGCACTTCTTTGTTAATTTTGCCCATAAAGCAATCCTCCTAAATATTAACATAGTTTAAAAGTTTCTTTGCTGTCAATTGACCTAAAAATATTTACCTCAATTCTCATATGGTCCTCCTTTATTGCCATGAGATAACATTTTGCTTGCAAACATTTAAATGTCAAATAACATATTAATTATTATAACATCTTTAATATCTTTGTCAATATATCTTTAAATTTCATAAAAATCACTCCCGCAATTCTGTTAACATAATTTAATTGACTGATATATCATTTTATGATAAAATATTTATGTTTCTTATGCTCCAGCAAGAGTATATTAACTTATTAATTATTAAAAAGGAGGGTCATAATTATGACAACTAACAAAACAAACAAATCAAACTGGGAAATCCCCACAAAAGCATTTACTCCGGATTATAATTATCGGAATAATGTTTTAAACACTGATTTTTATGAACTGAGAATGGCTGAGGGATACTTTAAGCTCGGTCTTCAAGATGTAAAAGGAGTGTTTGACATTTTCTTCCGGAAAAATCCAGCGCCAAAAGGCAAAGTTTTCGGTTATACAATTGCCTGCGGTCAAGAACAGCTTGTACGTTTTCTACAAAACTATCATTTTGATGAACATGCATTAAATTACCTTTATTATAAAGGTTTTGATGTAAAATTTATCAAATATCTTTCAACATACAAATGGAATGGTACAATGCTTGCAATGCCAGAAGGAACAATTTGTTATCCGAATGAAACCGTAATTCGCATCGAATGTGATGTTGTTGGTGCTTTTTTAATTGAAACTTATGCACTTCAAACCTTTAACTTAAATTCCTTAATTGCCACTAAAGCAAGTCGTATTGTACGTGCAGCCGATGGTAGAAGTGTTATGGAATTTGGAGGTCGTAGAGCTCAGGGAGAAACTGCTAGTCTTTATGGAGCAAGAGCTGCTATTATAGCAGGATGTAGTGCAACTGCAAACTGCTTAGCAGAAGCTGTATTTGGTTCAGATGTAAAAGCAGTTGGTACTATGAGTCATGCATGGGTTGAAAGCTATCCAACAGAATTAGAAGCCTTTAGAGCTTGGGCAGATGTCAACTTAGATGGAGTATCTCTTCTTGTTGACACTTACAATGCACTTGGAAGTGGAATTCCTAATGTTATTAAACTTGATGATGAATTACAGAAAAAATACCCAAATGCTCCTGAATTTTGGGTACAGAGTATCCGTTTAGATAGCGGTGACCTTGCTTACCAAGCGAAGAAAGCACGAAAAATGTTAGATAAGGCTGGTAAAACTCATGTCAAAATTATTGCTTCTAATAGTCTTGATGAAGATTCTATTCGAAGTCTTATCTATGAGCAAAAAGCTCCAATTGATTCTTTTGGAGTTGGAGAAAATCTTATTACGTCTGCAGATTGTCCAGTTCTGGGTGGAGTTTACAAACTTACTGCTTTAAACAGAACTAAAATTTGGGAGGCTTCTACAAGTGATGACTGGACACCTCGTATGAAGTGTTCTGATTCCCTTGAAAAAGCAATTATTCCTGGAAAAAAGATGATTTACAGAATGTACGATGAAGAAGGAAAAGCAAGTACGGACATCATTGCAATGGATGATGAGGTAATTGAAGCAGGCAAAAAGATTAAAGTTTATACAACAGATCTTACAGATGCCACAAAAGAGTATGAAATTACTCCTGAAAACTTTAAACCTCTTCTTGTTCCATTTATTGTTGATGGTGAAGTTATATATAATTTTCCTTCAGTCAAAGAAATTCGTGAATACGTGCAAGAGCAGTTTAACACTGCCTGGGAATCTGAACTTCGTTCATCTAACCCACATATCCATTATGTGGACATGACGGAAAAAGTAGCTAAAACTCGTCATGAGTTATATCACAAACTCCATGAACTTGTTTAAGTAAATTTTGATGTAACTTTTTTTAACATAGGGGGATTGGTTTAAAACCTCCCCCTACAATTCCAAAAGGAGGGATTTTATGAAAAATTTTGGCTTTGTTAAAGTGGCAATTGCTACTTTAAATGAAGGTAAAATTGCAAACCCTGACATTAACGAGTCACAAATGGAAAAATTAATTCAAAAAGCTGAAGTTGAAAAACAAGCTAAAATAATTGTTTTTCCTGAACTTTCAATAACTGGCTATACATGTCAAGATTTGTTCCAGTACAGTAAACTTTTAGAGGACAGCTATATTGCATTGGAAAATCTAGTTGAATTTTCTGAAAAATATGAGATTTTAATTCTTGTTGGTGCACCTGTAGCTGTAAATGACTCACTATATAACTGTGCTATTGCCATTCAAAAAGGTAATGTATTAGGAATAGTTCCTAAACAATATCTGCCAAATTATGGCGAGTTTTATGAAAAACGATGGTTTAAAGCTTACACAGATTTTTCTATAAAAACTATCCAATTCTTAGGAAAAGATGTGCCTTTTGGTAATTTAATTTTTTCTTCAAATGTTGGATATAAACTTGGAGTAGAAATCTGTGAAGATTTGTGGGCAGTTGTGCCTCCAAGTTCTTACTTAAGCTTAGCAGGAGCAAATATTATTGCAAATCTTTCTTCAAGTAATGAACTTGTTGGAAAAAATGATTATCGCAAATCACTTATCAGCAATCAAAGTTCAAGGACTATTTCTGGATATTTATATACATCCACAGGTTTTGCCGAATCTACAAGTGATTTAGTATTTGGAGGAAGTGGTTACATTTTTGAGAACGGAAAAGAACTTGTTTCTATTGATAGATATAGCTTAAAAAATGAAATTGTTTATGCTGATATCGATATTGAAGCAATTTCAAATGAACGAAAGTGGAATCAAACTTTTTCTGATAAAAATAATAACCTTGAGTTTACAGAAATAAAATTCCGTCAGTCAATTATAAACACACCAAAAAGTAAATTATCTAGATATGTTAATCCGCATCCATTTGTACCTTCTGTTACTAATAATAAAAGGTCTCATGTCTGCAAAGAAATTTTGTCAATTCAATCTACAGGACTTGCCAAAAGATTAAGCAGTACTGGAATGGAAAAAGCGGTAATCGGTATTTCTGGAGGTTTAGACTCAACTTTAGCTCTTATAGTAACATATGAAGCTTTTAAAAAATTAGGTCTTCACACCTCAGGAATACTTGGAATTACAATGCCAGGCTTTGGAACAACAAAGAGGACACATGGTAATTCTGTAAATATCTGTAAACAGATGGGCATATCCTTTAAAGAAATTGACATTAAGAAAGCTTGTATGCAACATTTTGAAGATATTGGTCATGACCCTAAAATTCATGACATCACTTATGAAAATGTTCAAGCAAGAGAAAGAACTCAAATTCTTATGGATATTGCCAATAAAAATGGTGGCTTAGTAATTGGAACTGGCGATTTATCGGAACTTGAGATTGGCTGGTGTACCTACAATGGAGACCATATGTCAATGTATGGAGTTAATAGCTCTATTCCTAAAACATTGGTAAAATATATCATTGAATGGTATGCTACTGATACAAGAAACGAAAATGTCGAACTATCTGATACTCTATTAGACATAATCGATACGCCAATAAGTCCAGAACTGCTTCCAACAGATGGAACAGAAGTCACACAAAAAACCGAGGATACTGTTGGAAAATATGAGCTCATCGACTTTTTCATTTATAACATGGAAAGAAAGAGGTTTAGTGGCGAAAAAATCATCTTTTTAGCTTGTATTGCTTTTGACGGAAAGTACAGTGAATCTGAAATCTTAGAACGTTGGAATGATTTTATTAAAAGACATTCTAGAAATCAATTTAAAAGGAATTGCCTTCCTGATGGGCCAAAAGTTGGTACAGTTAGCATTTCTCCTAGAGGTGATAAGAGAATGCCTGCCGACGTTGATTTATCAAACTGGCAAGTTTAAAAGTAACTGTTTATTTGTTTGTATCAAGGAGCGTAATATTTTTTACGCTCCTTGGAAGAAAGGATTTCAATGGAAAAACTATATAAAAATGGATTAGTAATCGGAAGATTTGATCCTATACATATTGGGCATTGTAAATTAATAAATGAATCTTTAAAACGATGCAATAAAACTTTAGTATTAGTTGGTTCTGCACAAGAATCAGGAACTATTCGTAATCCACTAGATATTAAAACTAGAATAGCACTAATTAGAAGTTCTTATCCTGAACTTGGAGAAAACGAGCTACTGATCAAAGGAATAAATGATTTAAAAAATGAATTAAATAACGACTTTTCCTGGGGAGAATTCGTAAAATCAGAAGTAACCAGACATTTAGGTTGCTTTACAGATTTAATTATTTATGGAAATGATCCAACAAAAAGAACATGGTTTAATCCTAAAGATATTCCTGAAACTTATGAACTTTTTATTCCAAGAGACGAAATATCTGGAACATATGTAAGAGGATTAATTGTCATAGATGATAGAGAAAACTGGGAAAAAGTAACTCCAAATTTAATTCACAATATGTATGATGAAATTAGAAACAAAATAATGAAAGTTTCTGCTTACAAAAAAATTTATGCACAAATTAAAACAAATTTAACCATTGAAAACTTTTTTAAAGTTTATCAAAAATTTGAAAAAGAAGATTATGAAAAAAAGCTCTCTGCTTTAAAAAGAAAATAAAAAAATCTTTTTTAAATTTTAAGGAAGTGACGTTTAAACTTAAAATTTTAGCGTCACTTCCTATTTTTTTATTTATTAAATCTATTCTATATTTTTAAATTAAAAACTAATCTATATAATCTTTTATAATCTCATATAATTTATGTATTGGTAGCCCAACAACAGTTGAATAATTTCCTTCAATTTTATCAAGGAATACTCCAAATTCATCTTGAATTGCATAAGCACCAGCTTTATCCATTGCTTTTCCTGAATCTATCCATTTGTCTATTTCTTCATCAGTAATATCTGTAAAATATACTTTTGACTTATCATAAGTTTTAAATTCTTTTTCTATATCACCATCTTTTATAAGAACACTTAAACCTGTAACAACATAATGTGATTTATCTCCGCTTAAAAGCTCTTTTATCATTTCTTTTGCATGTTCTTTTGATTTTGGTTTTCCAAAAAGTTTATTATTTTTATAAACCATAGTATCAGAGCCTATTACAATTCTATCCCAATCTAAACTATCATAAACGCTTTTAGCTTTTAAATATGCTAATCTTGTAACTTGTTCTTCTGGAGTTAAGTTATCTATTAAACTTTCATCTGCATTACTAACCATTATCTCAAAATTTGGAACAAACATACTTAATAATTCTTTTCTTCTAGGTGAGCCTGAAGCTAATATAATTTTCATCTTTTTTCTCCATTTATTTTATATATTTAGGTTTTTAAATAAAAAGGTTTTACCTATAAACCAATCCTATTTAATTATTTATCTTTTAATTCCTAAAATATCTCTAACAACCTCCCCTGCAACAATTAAACCTGCTACAGATGGTACAAATGAAATACTTCCTGGAATTTGTTTTTTTGCATTTTCTTTATGATTCTCACAATTTTCTACTTTTTCAGGTTGCATTGGTAGTTCTTTAGAATAAACTACTTTTAATTCTTTTACTCCCCTATTCTTTAGCTCTTTTCTCATAACTTTAGCAAGTGGACAATTCTGAGTTTTATAAATATCAGTTACTTCAAATTTAGTAGGATCAAGTTTATTTCCTGTTCCCATGCAAGAAATAATAGGAATATTTAATTTTTTTGCTCTCATTATAATTTCTATTTTGGCCGTAATTGTATCAACACAATCAATAACATAATCACAAGAATTATCAAAAATTTCTCTACTACTAGGCATAAAAAATTCTTGAAATATTTCTACTTTTGCATTTGAATTTATTTCTAAAATTCTTTTTTTAGAAACTTGAACTTTAGGTTCTCCAATTGTATTTACATTTGCAATAATTTGTCTATTAATATTAGTTATATCAACTCTGTCACTATCAACCAAAATAAATTTACCAATTCCTGCTCTTGCAAGTCCTTCTACAACATAAGAGCCTACACCACCAATTCCAAATATAGCAATTTTAGAATTATTTAGTTTTTCTATTCCGTTCTTTCCAATCAACATTTGAGTTCTTGAAAATTCACTATGCATAATTACGTCCTTCTTTATTTAAACTTTTTTGCATTTATTTTATATCATATTAAGAATATTTTTTCAATAGTTTCTGGCGAAATTTTGTTTTAAATTATAATTAAAATTTATAAAAATTAATCATAATTCTACCAAAAGTAGATTGATAAAAATAAAGTTAAATGATAAAATTTTATAATAAATTATATTAAGAAAAGAGATTTGTTTTATGACTAACCAAGAATTAGGAAAAATGATAAAAAATTTAAGACAAAAAACTAATATGACTCAAAAAGAATTAGGAGAAAAACTTCATATTACTGATAAAGCTATTTCAAAATGGGAACGTGGAATTAGTATGCCTGATATTGAAATGTTAAATTCTATTGCAAATTTATTTAATATTCCTGTTTCTAATTTAATAGACAATAAAATAAAAGATAATGAACAAAAAGTTAGTAAAAATTACATAAATTTAACTATTATTTTAGTTTTAATAATAATTATTATTTTGTCTATTATATTTGGAATTAAATCAAATAATCAAGATACTGTTATTACTCAAGAAGATTTAGCTGAAGTGTATGTTGGAACTAAAATTGCAAGTCCTGATAGAATAATATATAAAGATTCAAAAAATAATTACTATGAATTTTTAAATGGCACAGAAGAATACTCTGATTTAAAAGGCATATTACAAAAATCAATTACTAGTTATACAGATTCTGGCATGTATTTAACTAATGAAGAAATAGATAATATTCATAAAAATTCAACATTTCTTGAATTTGACTATAAAACTATTAGCAAAAATTATATAATTCAATTATCTAATAATAACAACCAAGCTGTTATTAGACTAGCAGATAATGGTGGCAGAGTTTGTACAAATAAAATTTTAAATTTAGATAAAATTTGTACAATTTTAGATAATTTAACTAAAAATAAAACTTCATATAAATTAGAATACAGAGAATTTATATCTGAAAATGTTATAGAAACACCAGAGTTTACTGATTCTCTAAAGCAAATCAATAAAAATATTTATCAAGTAAAAATTGATAATATAGAAGATTATAATAATTTTAAAAAACTATATAATCTTTCAATTAATCAAGATATTACAGAAAAAACTTTTGAAAAAAATAAAATTATTTTAACAATTAATATGGATTATGATATTTCTATAAAAGTAAACCCACGGAAGTATTTATTTTACATATAATGCTATAAATTCTAAGGATTCAAAGTTTACAGCACATGTATTAATAGTAAGTAAAATCGTAAATACTGATTGTATTTATAATACAATTTCTACAAAATCTGAATATACATACTCTACTTTAGACACTAATATCTTTGCAACTAATTTTGATGACTTCTTTAAAAATTATAATTTAGCCTCTTCTGTAATCTCAAAAGAAAAAGCCTTACAAATTGGAAAAGAAGGTTTAAAAAACTCTCATGCAAATTTAATGTATGACTCAGCTACAGAAACAATTAAAGAAGAATTAATATTTCCTAATAATTATTTTTCTAAAAATACTGATGAAACTTTTCAAGAATATCCTAATAAAATAGATGCATATTTAATTAGCTATGAAGATTATTTAGGAAATGGTATTACAATTTACGTTGATAAAAAGCTTCGGAAAAATTATTGGAGCTCAAGAATTTGGAATATAAAAATCACAGATATTTAAACTGTGATTTTTAATTTATTTCTACTATATTAACTGTATTCCCATGATTTTCAATTATATTTATTAAGTCATCTGTTTTAAGCCATACAGTAGCTGTATTATCATTTGGATGAACTCCTATTAAATTTGGCTCATTTTTAAAATCTTTATCAATGTAAAAAGTAACTTTTCTATCATCATCATTTAAAATACCTAAAGGTGTAACAGCTCCAGGAATCAACTTTAAAATATTCATTAAATCATCACTTGAAGCAAAACTTAAGCGACGTGTTCCATTTTTTTCTTGAAAGTCTTTTAAATTAACTCTTTTATCACCTTTAACAGTTATAAGATAATAATTTTTCTTTTTATCATCCCTTACAAATAAATTTTTTGCGTCTGCCTCAGGATAAGGAAGTTCAACTTTTTTTAATTCTTCCATATTATAAACAGCCTCATGTTCAGTAACTTCATAATATATTTTTTCTTTTTTTAAATATTCATAAACTTCATTTTTATCCATACTTTAAACCTTTCTTATTTTATAATCTCTAGAATCTCTTTAGGTAAATATTTCGATACATCTTTATTATGTTCTAAAAGTTCCATTACCATGCTTGAACTTATATTTCCTAGATTTCCACTTCTTATATAAATTGTATCTATCCCAGAAAGTTCTTCATTTATGGAAGCTAAATTTTCTTCATATTGATAATCCATACCATTTCTAACTCCACGAATCAAAAATGTAGCATTATATTTTTTAGCAGTATCAACTGAAAGATTATCATAAATTATAACCTCTGTATTTGTTATGTTTTCATTTTTTAGTACAGCTTCTATTCCATTTTTCATAATATTTTTATCAAATCTAGGAATTTTATTTGGTTGAATTCCAATTCCAACAATTACTTTATCAAATAATTTTGCAGACTCCCTAACAACATGTAAATGACCATTTGTAAAAGGGTCAAAACTCCCTGCATAAAAACCAATTTTCATATTTATCGCCTCTATATAATCACTTATTATTTTTTCTTTTCATTTTTCTTAAAACTTCTTTTTGTTCTTTAGAAATTCTATATGACTCAATCATTTTTTGTAAAGTTTTATTAAAAGTAAAATCATCTAAATTATTTTTACCATTTAAATATTCCATTAATAAATCATTATATTTTATGCCAATTTCAGCTAAACACCAAGCAACTGCCATTTTAACATAATATCCTTCATGATTTATTTTATCTAAAATTTCAATTACTTTTTCTACATAATCATCTACAATAAAATAATCTAAAAGCATTATAATTCCAAATCTAATTTCATACTCTTTATTAGAATTAAGATATGGATTTATAAAGTCAAATACTAATTCTAATTCAGATTTTCTTATTTTTAAAGTTGGTACAAATGAATCAGTAATTGCCCAGCTATCCATCTTTGGAATAAATTTTTCTATTAAAGATATTTTTGTTTTAAAATCGCCTTTGGCATATGCTATAACTAACCCTTGCAAAAGAATTTCTTCAAAATATTTATCAGATGCTGATTCAAGCCATTCTTTCCAATCCTCTTGTTTTACAATTTTTTTAGCTAAATTTCTAAGAGCTGGTATTCTAATTCCAAGTAACTCTCTATTTGTATCAGGTATTAATTTTTCATTAAAACTCTTAAAGTCTTTGTCTACTAAATTAATTAATTCATTATTTACATTAAACAAAGCTTATACCTCCAAATTAAAAAGAATTATTATATTATACTTTAAATTTAAGCCATTATAACATAGCAAAATAAGAAGTTCAACGCTTTTTATAATTTATTTTTAAATACTTATTCAAAAATTTATAGATTTTTTATAAAAAAATTATAATTTTGTATTGACAAATTTAAAAAAATACTTTATAATCTATACTTGTCAAGGGAAAATAAGTATAAATGCAGGTGTAGTTCAATGGTAGAATTCCAGCCTTCCAAGCTGGCTATGCGGGTTCGATTCCCGCTACCTGCTCCAAAAAATTAGTCATTGTATTAGAAAAGTCTAGTATGATGGCTTTTTTTATAAAACTTTAATAAAATTTCTTGTCAAAAACAAATTTTACATATATAATATAAAAAATAAATGCGGGTATAATTTAGTGGAAGAATGCCATGCTTCCGACCTGGTCGCGCGAGTTCGATTCTCGCTACCCGCTCCAAATTATAACAACTTACGAACTATAAAGTTTGTAGGTTGTTTTTTCGTATAAAACTAATATGTTCTCTTGACTAGAAAGGAGGACATATTCATTTATTTACTGGAATTGTGAGATGTCCTACTTGTGGAAAAATTTTATCTTCTACAAATTCTTTTAAATATAGTGAAACACCAAAAGAAAAAGTTTACTATCATTTAACTTGTAAAAACCATAATTCTAAATCAAAAGGAATACATTATAGTTCTGATAAAATAGAACAGAAATTAGTTAGAATTTTGAACGAACTAACAAGATATATGTATGATATGGATAATGAAATTATAGTATGTAATTCTACTAAAACAAAAGATATTAAAGATATAGAAAAAGCTATTGAAAAGTTGAAAGTGCAAGAAAAGAAGTTAGTTGATTTGTATTTGAGTTCTACTCTAAATATTGAAACAATTAACTATAAAAATGATATTATCAAAAAGGAAATCGAAAATTTAAACAAGAAAAAACAACAGATTGATCCTAATAATGATTTTAAAGAATATACAATCGAATTATTGAAAAAGATAGATTGTATTATTGAAAAAGACGAAGTTATATTCAGAAATAAGATAGGTTTTTCATTTGTTTTTGATAGTTTAAATAGAAAATCAAAAAAAGAATTAATCAAAAGATTGATTGATACAATCGAAATTAAGCGAGATAAAAACTACAATATTGATATAACAAATGTTAAATTTACAGAAGAATTTATCTCAAAAAGTAGTAAAGATTATATTGAATATTTATATGAAATACTACGAAATAATAATGTAGGTTTTATTTATAAAGAAGCAATTACTAAACAAGAATTAGAAAAATTACAAGAAGATTATTTTGTATTCTCTAATACAAAAATTTCAAATGGCGAATATGATAATGCCACTTTAACAATATATAATGAGTCAATAAAGCAAAACTTTTATGCTAATGGAATTATAAATTGTCCCTATATTGAGAACGAAAATATAGTAGATAATTTAACTTTGATACCTAAAACTCCAACAGAAATTTTATAACGAATAAACTAAAAAATGCACAAGAAATATTTTTGAAATTTACAAATTTTTGTCCCAGCAAGCACTGAATTTGTACTCCCGCACAAATTCTAAATTATGGGATGCCCCCCAATTCCCAAAAAAATAAAAATGACAAGGAGAAAAAATATGAATGATGATAAAATAAATTATTTAATAGATATGATAAAAGATATGGATATTGAAAATAAATTAAGGCTAGCAATATGTATGTGTGACGATTATAGCCATACAAATTTAGCATATGATAAAAAAGAATTGTATAAATACTTTGATAATTTGTTAAAACAAATTAATATCGAATACAAGACTACATTAATAAATTTTGCGAATTATCCTCTGATAATGTTCGCAATGGCAAAAATTATGGAGGTGGATTCAGAAGAACAAAATAAAGTAGCATTATACTTATTTAATAGTATTAACTATCAAATAGAAAATATGTATAAATTTGGATAAATCACTTGACAGCAACAAACAAATGTTTTATAATGTTGCTAATCTAATGCAAGGATGTGAATTTATGGAAGAAAACAAATTATCAATTCGAAATGAAATACCTAATGAAGAAATAAAAAATTTAATATATACCATAAGAGGAAAACAAGTAATGCTAGATAGTGATGTAGCAATGCTGTATCATTATCCTACTAAAAGAATAAATGAAACTGTAAATAGAAATAAACAAAGATTTCCTGAAAATTTTTGCTTTCAATTAACATATGAAGAGTATGAAGTTTTAAGGTACAAAGATATCACCTTAAATAAAGATAGTATACAAGAAAATTTTGATAATTCTTTAAGGTCGCAAATTGCGACCTTAAACGAAAACGTAGGAAGAGGGAAACATCGTAAATATTTGCCTTATGTTTTTACAGAACAAGGTATAGCAATGTTATCAGGTTTATTAAAAAACGATATAGCAATTCAAGTTAGTATAAATATTATGAATGCTTTTGTTGAAATGAGAAAATTTTTAATGCTAAATGGACAAGTCTTTGAAAGATTAACAAGTATGGAATATAAATTATTAGAACATGATAAAAAATTTGATGAAGTTTTTAATCAATTACAATTTGAAGAGAACATTAAACAGAGAATATTTTTTCAAGGACAAATATATGATGCCTATAGTCTTATTGTCGACATTATAAAAAAAGCAAGCAAGAAGATTTTGATAATAGATAATTATGTTGATGATAGTATATTAAAGATGTTAACTAAAAAGAAGAATAATGTAGAAGTAGTTATTTTTACATCTAACAAAAGTAATATTCAAAATATAGATATTCAAAAATTTAATAAAGAATATCCTATTCTAAAAGTTGCTAAAACAAATAAATTTCATGATAGATTTATTGTTTTAGATAATGAAGAAATGTATCATTTAGGAGCTTCAATCAAAGATTTAGGAAAGAAATGTTTTGGAATTAACAAAATAGAAGATAAAGAGATTATAGCAAAAATTATAAATTTGTAAATACACAAAAAGACAATAATGCAATTGATTATAATTGTAATATTGTCTTATTTTGATAATTATATATTAAAGAACATTTTTCCAAAAATTGGGCGTACTAAAACTTAACCCTTTTTCACTTTCAGATAGCCAAAATGCATCTTCTTCTGATGCTTCTCCGAGACTATTTAAATAACTAATTTGTAGTATTCCCATTGCATTAGCAAGATCGTAAAATAGTGGAAAACATGCAAATTCATAATCAGTCAATTTATTATACTTTTGATATTCTGTTAATATCATTTTTGTACTTTCTATTGTTTTATCAATACTTTCAGGATTTAGACATAAATTACAAGAAGTTACAGCTAAATCAACAATTCTAGGTAAATAGTTAGATACGGCAAAATCTATAATCCATAATTTATTACTAGTATCTTTCATAACATTTGAACTAATAATATCCCCATGAACAAAAGATGTAGGCAGTTCTTCAAATTTTACACTTACAATTTTATGAACTAAAGATTCAAAAATTTTATTATATTTATTATCTAAATATTTTCCTTTTTCTGCATACTCCTTTGCAAAATTTGTTATTGTCCATTTATCATAAATGAAATCAGATTCTAATTTTGCATTATGAATACGAGACATTTGTTCAATAATATTTTTAATTTCTGCTTGAGTTGGTATTTCATTTAAGTCATAAAAGCTCTTTCCGTCTATATATTGAAATACGCATAATCTAAACTTTGTATCATTCAATACTATTTCGCATAATGTACTATTAGCGCAATTATATACTTTTGGAGTGTTAATATTAAGTGAATTTGCTAATTCTATTCTATCAATATACTTTTTTACATCTTCATAGGTTCTGTCTTTATTAAATATTTTTACACAAAATTTACCAATGCTTGTTGATAAGATAAAATTAAAATCTTCATATCCTACTAATATTAATTTTTCTGATATATATTGACCAAATTGATACTTTTCACATATTATTTTCGATAAATCAGATAACTCTGATTTAAGATTTATTCTCTCATAAAATTCTTCTAACATATTAACTAATTTCCTTTCAAACTTATCTAGTTAATGGTGAGTTCTCTTGTATAGGTATTAACCTAGTCTTTAAAGTATTTATAAATGCACATTTATGCTCTATTTCAAACTTTTCAGTATCTGTATTAAGTTCATATTTTATAAATAAGTTAGGCATAAATTCATATCTATCACTTTCAAAATTTCCATAAGAAGTATCACTTTCTGTATAGCTACCTTTTAGCATATTATATAAAAGTTTCCATCTATCACAAGATCCGACATCTGTTTCTACTTTAATATTATCAGTTACTTTACAAATTGGTTCCTCTTTCATATCAATAATAGCTGACTTTATATTATGTTTAACATAGTAATCTTTCAATATAGAACTCTCAAAATATTGTTCTAGTGCTATATTTATGCATTTATCAATATTTGTATTTTTGTTTATAACAACTAATCTAACAGGTATATCATTTTTGTAAAAAATAATAGCATTATGCTTGTTATTAATGTCAACATATGGATTATCAACTGTTATTATACAATTACAGTTTTTAATAATTTTATATGTATCAAAAGGGACTTTGTTATTTTCAAATCCATCTACAAAAGCACCATTAAAACATTCATAATGGTTATCATGTTGTTCTGTCCATAAATCAATGGTTTTTATTATTTTCATACTTTCCTCCTTGCAATTATTTCGTATAATCAATTGTATTATCAGCTTTTATATATATTTTCTTTGAAGAATGAGTAGTGGTAAAACTTAATTCTATTCCATTTTTAGCATAAAATTGATTATATTCTACTTTACTAAGAAGTATAGCTACTGAAACTTCTTTAGATTCATTACCATTTAAATATATTGGAAAAAAAGTAGAATTAATAGATGTTTTATTATATTCTTTTAGATGAACATAATCTATACTACAAATATAAACACTATCTTTTCCACTTCCTAGATAGCAACAATAATCTTTTATTGTAACAGGTTGTAGAGATTTATTATCTATTAAAACATTTACAATTAAACAAAAATCTCCTCCATAAGTATCTTCATTATCAATCAATACACAATTGTCGATAGATACAATTATACAGTTTCCAATATGTGATAAATGAACATTTTCTTTATTCATATTTGCACATTCCTGTGATAGTCTGAGAGAGTCTTCAGAGATTTTATTAGATTTTTTAGCCAAACTATTAGATTTTAATGATAAAATAAATGAAGATACTCCCGTAATAAGAGCAATAATTATTCCAATTAATTCTATAATTTCTATAAGTTCCATAATTTTTCCTTTCGCTTTCTTAATTTTACTGACTATAATTATAATATAAATTTTAAAAAAATTCTATATTTTATTGAAATTTGTAAACGATTAATATATAATACCTTTAGAAAGAGATCAAGAGAGTTCGTAACTTGTGAGAATATCGCTCCAAAATTATTGATAATAAATTTTTCTATTCTTTCAAATAAAGCCTTATCTTTAATTTTATTACTTACTTTTATATCTTTATATCCTCTTTTATCTAACTCTATTTTCTCCAAAAATCTATTTCAAAATCTCTACCTTTCATCTTCAAATCATTTTAAATAGTTTATCTTCTAAATTTATAAAATTTATTTATTAATAATTGCTTATATATTAATTTTTTGATAATATAATTATGAAAAAAATATTAAAGAAGTGAGTTGTAATGTCAAAAATAAGAGATAATATTTTAAATTTATTTAAAAAAATATTTATTAAAAATCGTAACCCAATACTTGCAAATGTATCTAAGCAAAATTATGATGAATATCATAAAACTTATGATACTTTGTTTAAAGTGTTTAGCGAATTAAACACTTTAAATATATATCTTATAGGTGGAATTTCTGCTGCAATTCAAACTAATCAAGATTTATATAGACAAAATGAAGATTTAGATCTTATTTGTAAAGAAGAAGATTTACCTAAACTGATTAATATATTAGAAAAAAATGGCTATAGTGTAGATGATAAAAGAGGAATAAAAACAGGAAATAAAACTGATTTAAATAAGCATTTTCAAGCAGTAGATCATGAATTAAATGCTAACACCCAAAATAGAAATATGTTAGGAATTGGTATTTTTACTTTTCAAGTAAAAAATGGTGAAGTAATTACATATTCATACAGTTTTGAAGAAAAAGAAGGAAAATTTGTAGGCACAGAAAAAATAATGCCTAAGGAACTATTTGAATTAATATATGATAATAATGTTATTGATTATAAAGGTTTAAAGTTAAAAACTCAATCTAAAGAATATATTTATATGATAAAAAGTAAAGGTTTAAGAGAAAAAGATAAACTAGATGCTTTAAGTATTATGCCATTTTTAGATGAAATTTCTAAAATAAAAATATCTAAAATAAAGGAATTAGAAACAAAAGTCAAAATATATAAAATCACATATAATAAAGATGGTAAAATTGAATCAAGAATAAAATATCCCTCATTGGAAGAAAACATAAATACTTACTTAAATTCTATATTTATGAAAAGTACAACCAAATCTCCTGAACAAATAGTATCAGATGTTATAAAGAGCAATGAATATAAAAAACTAATTATAAATCATCCTGAAGCAAATATTTTAATAGAAAATTGGAAGAACAAATCCAAAAATTATACTTATCAAGATAAAATAAATTTGTTAACAAAATCTTATTCAAAACGTATTGAAAGTTTTAGCAAAAAAGCAATAAACAATGCTTTAGATTTTTTATATAACAGATATTTAAATCACGGAAAAAATGAAAATGATATTGAACTTTGTAATGAAGCTAAAGAAATTTTTAAACTAATGCAAGAATATGGTGAATCTATAAAAAGAATATTTGTTGATAATAATATTAATCTTACACATATAACTAATATTCCACCGGATAGACTAGAAGGTGGAGTTTTAAGAAAATCTATAGATGTTCCAAATAATTATGAAACAGAAATAGTTAGTGGTGTTTTTGCATCCTCTACTCCTATTAATGAAAACAATGCATATATAGCTCGTAATAGTTCAGGAATGATTGGTTTTAACAATTCTTTTTATATTTATGGAGATGATAATATAAGTATTACACAAGATTCTGAAGGAAAAAAGCATGCAATATTAAATCAACCTAATTTTATTTATTATATAAATCCATCTACTTTTACACCTGTTTGCAATTTAACCATTAACCCTATTACAAATAAACCAGTTTTCGAATTCTCTGAAGAATGGATATCTGATACAGAAATTAATATAACAGATCCAAATCAATTAAAAAATATAGAAAAAATAAGTGACGTAACTAATTTATTAAAGTATTATACAATTTTATGTGACATTAAAAGCCAAGAAATTGGAATTAAAGCTCAAGAATTAAAAGATCCTAAAAAAGCTTTTGAATATATTATAGAAAAAATTAAAGATGGTTCTTTAAGAAATATTAATCAAGAAACTGGAATAAATAACAAAGATTTATTAGGATTAGACAGATAAATTCAAATATATTAGTATATTAAATAATAGAAAAAATATTAAACTTAAAAATAATTCTAAATGATAATAACATTTAGAATTATTTTTATTTATCAGATAATATTATTAAAAATTGCATTTTTCTCTGTAAAATCTAATAGATGAAATAGGCAAAGATACTATTTCTCAATTTCTTCTATAATCTCCTCCCCTGTCATTTCACATGGAATATTAATTCTTTTTATATATTTTTTGTCAAAATCATTAGAATAATTCATTCCTATATCATATACTTGCATATCAATTCCATTCATACTTAAAACCCAAATAGACTCTTTCGTATATGCTCCATAAGGGTATGCAAAAACTTTTAAATTTTTCTTCCCTAAATTTTCTTCTATAATTTCAAAAGACTTAATTACATCGTCTCTTAAAGTTTTAACCGGAAATCTGTCATAAAATATATGTCTAGTACTATGACTAAAGATTTCTACCAACCCACTTTCTTGCATTTCTTGGCACTGTTCCCAACTTAAATATTTTTTTCCATCAATTTCTTTACCTATTTTATCAGTAACAATAAAAATAGATATTTTTATATTATACTTTTTTATAATAGGAAAAACATACTCGTAATTACTCAAATATCCATCATCCATTGTAAGTAAAATTGGCTTTTCAGGAAAATCAATCTTTCCACTATTTGCATTATTCAATTCATTAAAAGAAATAAATGTATATCCATTTTCTAATAAAACTTTTATATTTTCTTCAAAACTTTTTGGTGTATTAATATAATTAAAATTGTCTGGATCACTATTAGGAACTGTTAATACAAAATCATGATAGAGTAAAATTGGAATTTTTATATTTTCATCTTTCTTTGAATTATTGGATATAAAAAATATTATGAAAGCAATCAGTATTATCAAAATTATAAATAAAAATCTTTTTTTCAAATCAATTCACCTCTAATTTATAATATTCATTTCTACTTTTTTTGACATTTTATAACAAAATTTTTCATCTTTCATAAAATGTATAGAGGTGATAAAAATGTTTTTTATATCAACTATACTTTCAATTTTATATTTTGTATGTACAATTTTTATAAATATAAATTGGATAAATGATATAGCTTGTTATTTTGGATATTTTTTTGCAATATATATTGTTCTTTTTATAGCATTAATACCTGGATTTATTTTTATATTTATGTTCATTAGCTTATCTTGGAATCAAAAAGAGAAAAAAATAAATATAAAAGAAGAAAAAGATGTTACAGTTTTAATTCCAATGTATAACTCAAAAAATTCTATTATAGAAACTATAAAATCTATTCAAAATCAAAAATATTGTGGAAAAATTTATATTAATTTAATTGACGATGGTTCAAAAGATGGAACACTAGAAATTTTAGAAACTATGAATTTTGATTCTAAAATAAAATTATTAAAATTAGATCATAAAGGAAAGGCTTTTGCTTTAAATGAAGGATTAAAAAATGTTAAAACTAATTATATAATTACAATTGACAGTGATACAGTTCTTCATCCACTAGCAATTAGAAATATTATGAATAAATTGATATGTTCTAATGAATTAACTGCAGCTACAGCTGGATGTTTATTTGTAAAAAATACTAAAAGAAATTTTATTACAAAACTACAAGAATGGGATTATACTTTAGGAATTTTTGGCGTAAAATCATATCAAGGAAATTACAATTCCACTTTAGTTGCACAAGGTGCATTTAGCGCTTATAAAACTGATGCTTTAAAACAAATTGGTGGGTGGCAAAATTGTGTTGGAGAAGATATTGTTTTAACTTGGGAATTACTAAGTAAAGGATATGAAACAAATTTTGCAGAAAACGCTATTGCTTTTACAGAAGTTCCTGAAAGATTTAAAGGATTAGCTCGTCAAAGAAAAAGATGGGCTAGAGGTATGATTGAAGCTTTTAAAAGAGTTAAAACTATAACTTCTAAAAAACTAAATTTCAAATCAAAATTTTTAATGTTTTTAAATTTATTTTTTCCTTTTATAGATCTTGCTCTTTTAATCTTTGTGCCAATTGCGCTAATTTTATTAGCATTTGGCAGTACGTTACTATTAAGCTGGTTAATTGTATTAGTTATCATTCTTGGAATGTTACTTTGCCTTGCAATTGATTTCAAAAGAAAAAACATGTTGAAAAAAATAAACTATAAGCCAGAAAGACGAAGCATAATCGCTTTTATTTTTTATATTTTATTATATGCATTCATTCTAGCTCCATTTTGTTTGGCTGGATATATTTCAGAATTAATAAATTCTAAGAAAAAGTGGTAAATTATTAAAAAGTTCAGAGAATTTCATGCGCTTCTCTGAACTTTTATTTTAAATTATAAAAAAGTTGTAAAATTTATTTTTTCTGATATAATCATAGTATAAATTTAGATTGGAGAAAATTATGAAAGCCATTGAAATTAAAAACACACTTATTGAACATAAAGTTGAAATTATGAAAAATAAAAAATGGTACATTAGAAAAATAATTCTTTTATAGAAAGGGATATTTTATATGAATTTATTATACAGTGGTACAATTATAAAAAAGAAATTAATAGAACAAAACGGTATTAACAAAATAAAAATTGCAACTGCTTTTATTTCGCAGTATGGTATTGATGTTTTAAAAGAAATAATAAAAATTAATAATATATCAAAAGAAAATGTAGAATTATATTTATCGTATAAATTTACTGATGAAGGTTTTTCTGAAATTTTAAATCAACTAATTAATATTTCAAAAATAAAGTTGATAGATAAACTACACGCAAAAGTTTATTTTTTAGAAGGTGAAAAAAATTTACTAATTTATGGATCTGCAAATTTTACAAAAGGTGGTTTAATATCAAATCTAGAATTTTACAATATGGAAGAAGACCAGAAAATAATTCAAGATAATATTTTAAGTTTAAATTTATTTTTTGAAAAATGTAAAGAAAAAGGAATTTTAGTTGATAAAATATTAATTGAAAAATACAAAAATTATGAAAATGAATTAAACATGGAAACTGAAAAAAATTATAATCTAGTATCCTCTAAAATTTTTAAAGATATTATTGGAATTAATAGCACTATTGATAATGATCCTAAGTATAATAAAATAGAAAATTTTTACTTTAATAAAGAAGATTATGAAACTTTTGAAAAATATAATGTTAATGAAAATAACTCAAATATTAGATACAAAAGAAAAATCATTCAGCAAAAGTTATTAGATATTAATAATGATATTAAAGATGAAATTAAAAAATACAATCTATATAATCATTGGAATCCAGACAATATTACATCTTCTATAATTCCAAATATCTTTAATAATTATGCTGTTAATTGGATTGGCATAAGATATGGAAGAAATAAAGAAGAAATTGATAGTTTAAATGTCAATCTTTCGTCAAAAGATGATAGCAAATTAGGATTTCAAAAATATTCTTGTTTACAATTTAATTTAACATTGACCTGTTTTGAAGTTGGAATTTATCATGCAGTTACTCATGATGCAGTTGATAGGATGATAATGAGAGAAAAACTTGAAAAAAATAATGTTTATTTTAAAAATAGATTATTAGAAGAATTACAAAAATTAAAAGGAAATAACCTAAATTGGAATATTTGGTCAAAAGTTGATGAAAAAGAGAAAATTTTTTCTATAGATACAGAAGATATTAATAATTTTATTCAATTCTATTTAGATAACGATATAGATGGATGTTCTTCATCAATTATGTTCCAAATAGCTCCAAATGATCAAAGATTAAAAAACAAAGAGGAAATTGAAAAATTAATTTTAGAAAAAATTAAAATTTTAATTCCTTTATATAAAATTATTATTGAAAAAAATACCTAAAAATTTAAGGAATGTATTAAAAATACATTCCTTAAATTCAGAAAAATTCCCATGAAATATTCTGCTTGCTTATTCTAAGTTTTTTACGCACTTTAAGCATATATGCGGATGTAGTTTACTACTTCCTACTGTTTCTTGGGTAATCCTGGAAATTTTTTTGCAAAAAATTTCCATGGGCTATAGCTCTAATTACTCTAAATTACTAACACATTTTTCGCAAATATGAGGATATTTTGAATTTTGACCTACTGTCTCGCTATAGCCCCAACACCTCTCACATTTTTCTCCTTCTGCTTTGCATACTTTTACTCCTATTCCTAGCTCTTCATCTGCGTTTCTTCTATTTTCGTTTATTTTAACATCTGAAACTATGCAAATTTCTTTTAGTAACTCTTCTTTTCCCTCTAAAAACCTATAATCTTCACCTTCTGCAAAAATTTCAACTTTTGCTTCTAAAGAAAGTCCTATTTCTTTGTTTGCTCTTGCTACTTCTAATGCTTTTGAAATTTCTTCTCTATATCCTATTAATTTTGCCCATTTTCTTTCTAGATCTTCATCTTCCCACTCTTTATGAGTTTTTGGATAATAATCTAACATTACAGATTCTAGATTTTCTCCTTTTCTATGAGGCATATATTTCCATATTTCTTCTGCTGTAAAACATGTCATTGGAGCCATTATTCTAACTAAACTTGATAATATTTCATACATTGTAGTTTGAGCAGCTCTTCTTTCTATTGAATCTGGTTTTGAAGTATATAATCTATCTTTTATAATATCTAAATAAAATGAACTCATATCTACAACGCAAAATTGATTTAACGCTCTATAAGCACTATTAAATTCATATTTATCATAACTTTCTGTACAATCTTTAATTAATTTATTTAATTTTGTTAAAGCCCATTTATCTATTTCTTGCAAGTCTTTATAAGGAACAGGTTTTTCTACATCAAAATCACTAATATTTCCTAAAATATATCTTGCAGTATTTCTTAATTTTCTATAAACTTCACTTACTTGCTTCATAATTCCTTTTGAAATACTTATATCTGATGTATAATCTGAGGCTAAAACCCAAAGTCTTAATATGTCTGCACCATATTGTTTAATAATTTCTTGAGGAGCTATTACATTTCCTACTGACTTTGACATTTTATTTCCTTTTTCATCAACAGTATAACCATGTGTTACAACTTCTTTATATGGTGCTTTTCCTTTTGTTGCAACAGATGTTAAAAGTGATGATTGAAACCATCCTCTATATTGATCGCTTCCCTCTAAGTAAAGGTCAGCTTCTGGAAGTCCACGTTCTGCTATAACAGATTCATGAGTTGAGCCTGAATCAAACCAAACATCCATTATATCTGTTTCTTTCTTAAATTCTGTACATCCACATGCTAAGCATTTTGCACCTTCAGGCATTAATTCTTTTTCGCTTAAATCAAACCAGGCATTTGTTCCCTTTTCTTTTACTATTTCTTGTATTTTTTTCAAACTCTCATCTGTAACATATTCTTTTTCACATTCTTTACAATAAAATACTGGAATTGGAACTCCCCATGTTCTTTGACGTGAAATACACCAATCATTTCTTTCTTCAACCATTTTTGTGATTCTTTCTTCACCCCAAGCTGGATACCATTTTACTGTTTTTATTGCGTCAATAGTTTCTTTTCTAAATCCATCAACGGATGCAAACCACTGACTAGTAGCTCTAAATATAACTGGTTTTTTACATCTCCAACAGTGTGGATATGAGTGATTTACTACTTGAGAAGCTAATAATAAGTCATGTTCATCTAACCATTTTATAATTTCTTTATCAGATTTTGCATAAAACATATCTTTAAATGGTCCTGAACCTTCTCCTCTTTGAACACCTTTACTATCTACTGTAACTATAATATCGCTATTATGTTTTAACCCTAATAAATAGTCTTCTTTACCATAACTTGGTGCACAGTGAACACATCCTGTACCTGTTCCAAGTTCTACATTTACTGTATCTTCTGAACCACAAACTACTATAGAATCTCTATCTAAAAATGGATGAGAACATACTATTCCTGCTAATTTACTACCTTTAAAGTCATATTCAATCTCATAATCTTCGATTCCAGCTATTTTCATAACCTCTTCTACTAAATCTTTAGCAAAAATTAATCTTTCTTTTCCAACTTTAACAACTGCATAGTCAAAATCTTCTCCAACTGCTATCATCGTATTTCCAGGTAAAGTCCAAGGTGTAGTTGTCCAAATTACTATATAAGTATTTTGATTATCTATCAAACCTTTTCCATCTTTTACAGGAAATTTTACATAAGCTGTATTTGAATTTACATCTTTATATTCAATTTCAGCTTCTGCTAGAGCTGTTTCACAATCTGTACACCAATAAACTGGTTTTAAACCTTTATAAATATACCCCTTTTTATACATACTAGCAAAAACACCAATTTGTTTTGCTTCCATTTGTGGTTGGTATGTTACATATGGATGATCCCAATCACCAAGAACTCCTAAACGCTTAAAACCTTCTGTCTGAACATCTTTATATTTAGAAGTAAATTCTTTGCAAGTATCTCTAAACTGATTTACGGGAATTTTCTCTCTATTTAATCCAAGTTTTTCTATTGCTTTTTTCTCAGTAGGCATTCCATGAGTATCATACCCTGGAATATATGGCGTATAAAAACCTTGTAAATTTTTATATCTTACTATAGTATCTTTTAATACTTTATTTAAAGCATGACCAATATGGATTTCTCCATTTGCATAAGGAGGTCCATCATGCAAAACAAAAGGCTTTTTTCCTTCATTTTTCTTAAGCATTTTTTCATATAGAGCCTCAGTAAATTTTTCTTTTTGTATTTTGGGCTCATTTTCAGGTAAATTTCCTCTCATTGGAAAATCGGTTTTAGGCAAATTTAAAGTATTGCTATAATCTACTTTTTCTTCTTTATCCATAGTTTTCATCCTTTCTTAAAAAATATTTATTTAAAACAAAAAAGCTATTTTCATCCTAACACTTAGGACGAAATAGCTTTAAATTCCGCGGTACCACCTAATTTGGAAATACTTCCCACTTAATTTATCTTTAACGCAAGATTTTAGCGACTTACATTACTATTATTTCACATAAGCAACTCCAAGGTGATAATAAATACATCCATTTACTAGATTCTCAGCAACCTCTAGCTCTCTTAAAATTTCATATATTTATCTTGTCCTCTTCACAGTTTTTAAATTAATTGCAAACATAATATCACGTATTTTACTATTTTTCAAGTACTTTTTAATATTTTTACATTAAACCAATATAATTTTTCAATAGTAGAAAAAACTTTCTAACTTCTATTTTTATACTTAATATTATTACATTATTCTTAATTTATTATATATAATTTAAATATAAATTTTATTTTTAATATTGGTAAAATATTCAATAGTAGTTTTATATCCTTGCTCAACGCAAAAATCTACATCTTTTGGATTTCCTATAACACCTACTTTTTTACAGTCAACTTGTATCCATATATCAGCTGCATTTCTTTGATTTATTACAGCTGACCTTCTCATCCCTTGAAAAGTATTTTTTATTCCTGTAATAATATTAACTTTTCTATTATTAGTTTTTTTATAATAAATATTTTCAACACCTATAACAACATCGCAAAATTCCTTTAAATGTATAGAAGGTGTATTATTAGACATACCTCCATCTAAAAATTGATGCAATTTTCCATCAATATAAATATTATTTGGAAGATACAAAATTGGTAAAGAACAACTGCTTTTAACTGCTTCCTCAATCTTTCTATCTAGTAAACATTTCTCCCCTTCAATATTTCTTGATGAAAAATACACTGTTTCCTTATTTGTGATATCTAATGCAGGAATAAAAACTGGTATATCTAAATCAGACATATATCTTTTTTCTTTTGCCATAGCAGATTGTCTTATTGTTGAATTTATAATTCTAGGGTTTTTTATCCCTCCTCTAAGTACAAAATTAAATAATGAAAAAAATATATCAAAAAAATTTAAATGTGGATATGCTTTAACATAATACTTCATTTTTTCAGTAATTTCATCAACACTATATCCCATTGCATATAGCACTGCTATGCAACTACCGATACTTGTCCCAGAAATAGCAGATATTTTAATACCTAACTCTTCTAAAGCTTTTATTACGCCAATATTACTTACTGCTTTAGTTCCTCCACCTGTACAAGCTAAACCTACTAACTTCATTTTTTACCCCTCTAAATTTTTTCTATAATTTTTTTATCAATTTTTGGATTTAATTTATAAATCTCTCTAATTAAATTTTTTGAAAATCTTACAACATTTTGCTTATCATGAATTTGATTTTTTTCAATAAATATTGGCTCTCCAAAAGTTACTGTTATTCTCATAAAAAATATTGGTCTTCTTGTAATATAAACTGGAATTATTGGTACATTACAACTACCCGCTATAAATACTGCTCCTTTTTTAAAAAATTTTCCAATATCTTTTTTCCATCTTATAACTTTTCCTTCTTTAAAAATTAAAAGCTTTGCCTTCTCATTTTCCTCAAAAATTTCTAAAGAGTGAAACATACTCTTAGGGTCAGTTTTATTTCTATTTATAGGAAAAATATTATTTTTTGTAAATAACCAATTAATAAATTTATTTTTAAATAACTCTGATTTTGCCATAATATATAAATTTTCTTTTTCTAAAGGAAAGAAAAAAATTGGCTCAAATACATTTGAGTGATTCGGACAAATAATAGCTTTATCAAACCTTTTTAATATTTCCTCATTTTCATATTTTACTCTAAATAAAATTTTACAAAATATAATCTGTATTATAAATCTTAATAATTTCATCTTGGCACTTCCAATTTTAAAATTATATTTATTCTATCATTTAACTATTTAATTTTCAATAATTTTTGAATTTTGTAATCCAAATATTAAATATATAGTAAAAGCCACCAGCTTTAAACAGCTAGTGGCTTTACTTTTAAAGAGTGTCGCCTTGCTCAACCTGGGATACTCCCTCAGTCCAAGCAGTCGTAACGTCCCGTCTATCTCCTCGAGTAGATGTTACTGTGGCAACTTTTACCACACGATCAGCCTTTCTTTCCTGATAGATTTTCCTCTTTGCCCAAACAGAATTTGACGGTTTCTTTAAAACTCGCTTAAACGTGAAAATCACATTTTCAGCATCAATTACAAGCGGCGGGTTTGCAGTCATTCCACCGTCGAGGACCCAGAAATTACAGCCCTCAAAATGCATTTTGCTTGGTAAATAGAGACCTGGAAGGGTAGATGACAACGCTGCCACCTCTCCCACTGTCATACTGTCACAATTTTTTTTGCTAATCAAAATCGGGAATTTCTCTCCAATTTTTGTCACGGAAACTATGCATTCGAACAGTAAGTCTTTATACTGAATCTTTTCCAAAAATTTGTCAGTTCTTTCCCTGATAAATTTCTTTCCAATTATCGGCCGGCAGAAATCCTCTACGTTTTTTCTTAGAAAACTAAGAATTTCCTGAGGTTCTTTTCCAGCAGCTAAGCTAATAGCTACAATAGAACCAATGCTAGCTCCTGAGAAAGAATTAAACTCTTCTCCAAGCCGTGTTTCAGCATAATAGGCTCCAAGTCCACATACTGTAGATACTCCTCCTCCAACGAAGGCTGCATTTTTCTTTTGCATATTTTGTCCTCCTATAATTTGTTGTCAAACATTACAATTTTATTATAATATAAAAATTTATTTATTTCAAATCAGCTCTCAAGTTTTAATATTTTTTACCAATCACTACTCCAATCAGTAGAGCCAGAGTCCCATGATGAGCCACTATCCCAAGACGAACCAGAATCCCAATCACTGTCCCAATCGCTATCCCAGCTGCTAGATGAGGAAGAGGAAGAATCCGAGTCATAATAAGAAGTATCACTAAAATCATCAACTCCATATCCTGAAGAATAATAATTTGACTCATAATAATCTGAATAATTTTTCTTTAAATCATCTGGTGCTGTAGTTTTGTTCCATCCATCATATGAATCATATCCATACCAGTCTCCACTCTGATAGTAATAATAATTATTTCCATAATAATAATATCCTCTTCTAGGGGTATTCTTAAATGAAGCAAAGCATGCTATAATTATTATAAAAAATATTACAAATGCGATTAAACACCCTGTACTATTACGTCTTGAAAATCTTCTATGACTGTATGAATTACTATAATTTACAGTGTTCCTTCTTAAATTGCGAGATTTTTGATTTAAAATTTCTTCTTTTAATTTCATATAAAGCTCATTTACTGCATATTCTTCATCTTTTCCTTGATATCTTATACTGCGAGTTCCATTAGATTTATTTTTATAAACTATAAAATTTCCTGTTGCCTTATCTTCATATATACCAAAAGCTTTTGGTCCTTTATAATCAACTCCTATAAAAAATCTTGTAATATCTTGAATTGGTAAATTATGATCTTGATACCACTTTTTTAGTTCTTCAATAGTTTTTGGAGTTCCTTCAGCTTTTCTTTTAAAATGACTATTTACCGCACCACAATTAGGACAATTTTCTTCAGTATCATCAATAAAAGAGCCACAATACTCACATTTTACTTTCATAAATATCCCCCATATTCTTTTGTGTTTTTTAACAAATTTATTATACCATAATTTAAAATGTTTACAATAGCAAAAAGCAAAAAGCTTTGAATTTTAACCAAAAAGTGATTTGCATAATTTATTTTAATCTTTAATAAATATAATAAAATTAAAAATAAATTTAAATAAAATTTGTATATTTTTAAATTTTATATTATACTATTATTGTGATTCTATTTTTGATAAAAAGTGAGGTGAAAATTTATGATAGAATATCAAAGTGAAAATGAACCAATTATCATGTCTAATACATCAGATTATCTTACAAAAACATTTTTTAGAATGTTTTTAGGATTACTAGCCACTGCATTTGCTGCTGGATACACTTATTATTCTGGTTTTTTAGATTCAATAATTGAAAGTGGTGCATTTCTAGGACTTTTTATAATTGAATTTATAGTTGTTATTGCTTTTTCTGCTGGATTTAGAAAGTTTTCATCAGGAGTTGTAACTGCTCTATTTTTTGCTTACGCAATAATAAATGGTATAACTTTCTCAACACTATTTGCATATTTTGAACTAAGTTCAATTGTTTACGCATTTGTTGGTTCAGCTGCAATATTTGGTATAATGGCTTTTATTGGAAAAAATACTAAAGCTGATTTAACAAGATTTGGAACTATACTTTCTGTTACTTTATTAGTAGGCTGCGTAGTTTCAATAATAAATTTATTTTTAGGAAATGGATTAGTTGATATAGTTTTAGATTGGGTTATTCTTTTGGTTTTCATGGGATTTACTGTATATGATATGAATAATTTAAAAAATCTATATAATGAAGGCGTTTTAAATGAAGAAAAATTATATGTATATGGTGCAATGGAACTTTATCTAGACTTTATCAATATATTCCTTAGAATCCTTTCAATTTTTGGAAATGTAAGAAGAGATTAAAAAAAGGTGCCAAGAATGGCACTTTTTTAATTTTATTGAATATAATAACTCTAATTGTCTTTTTTTCTATAATCAAAATCCAAATTCAAAAGCCAATTTTGTGTATCTCCAAAATCTAGATTGACCACTAAATTATATACATATCTTGCAAACACACCATTCATATTTTCTGCATTTGGTATATTAAATATATTTCCCGATTTAAAATTTGTTATTGAATAATAGTTTTGAAAAAATATTTTTAAGTAAAAAACTATTAATTTTTATTATGTCATAATAATAACAAAAGAGCTTTGAAGAATTGAATTGCCCCCAAAGCTCTTAATAAATTTATTAAATTAACATGTTTTTCGAACGCGTCCCCCAAAACATATTAAATTGAATTAATTTCTTTTTTAAGTGGGAAATCAGAACCGTCCCCTTTTCCCAATTTTAGAACAGTCTGACGTCTCTCATTGGCATTTGGCACTATTCAGCAATTAATATTACACGGTACCCACTACGAGGTCCCACGCTCCCATTAGTATGATCAAAATGGAACACACCAGAATCTGAGAAGCCAGATGCACAAGTAAAACCTCGAGAGAAAAACACATCTGAAACAAATATATAGTTAGAATAGTCTAAATTCCAAGAATCATCTCCATATCCACTAGTTGATACCTCTAAAATTGCATCTCCATATCCATACATACTAGATAATAATTCTTTGTACTTTATATAATTACTAATATCCGAATCATTTAAATTATTATATGAATATACTGTATATTCTCTTGTACTTAATGTTTGATATCCGTCCTCATTTGCGGTACCTGTTGTTCCCATTAATATTCCTGATGAACCATTGCTAGAATTTGTTCCATTGTTTGTTAAGTTTGCATTTCCATTTAAAATGTATCCTGAAACTCTTTCCCATAGTCCACCACTTAAATCATATATTCCTGTAACATTTCCTGTTGTACTTCCTCGCATTCCATCCGTTGTATTATAAGCCAATACATCATTTAAGATTTGAGTACTACTTTCTAAGTCATCTGAGCTTGCTAACCCTGTTATAGCAACTTGGTATGGACTTTCTTCGCTCGTATAATAATTATTTATTGTTACTTCTGTTCCATTTCTTCCATAACTACTTTGCGTTAAATATGCTACTGCTCCCCATTCACTGTTTTTCATTTGGTGACTATCTGTTTTATTTGAATTTAATCCATAGAAATTACTTGCTGTATCTATTGCTTGACTTAATACATAACTATCTCCTATACATATATTATTGTATGAGTACGTTAGAGGCAAGAATACAGGATAAGATAAATTTTGGTTTGAATATCCAGTTGATGATAAATCTTGTCCTAATGCATTTGTCTGATAATTGCTATTATAACTCGTATATTTTAAATCAGAATATACAACAACATCATCTGCATTTGATATATCTGTTGAAAGTGTACCATCATTATCTGTTATTGTATTTGCTTGGAAACCTGCTTCGTATTTTGCTACCCAGAAGCCTGTTACTTCTTCATCCCATTCTCCATTCATAAAATTGTTTGATGAGCCATCTCTGAATGCTGGGTGTACTACGTAATCGTCCATCTGGTTGTTTACTTCGTCATTTTCGTCTAAAGTATAACTGTATTCTCTACTTATTGTATTTCCTTCTGCGTCTAAATCACTTGTGTTTTGTAGAAATTTTATTGAGATTTCTCCGGCTGTGCTTGTGAATAAGCCACTTTCTATCTTGTATGCATACCTTGGTATCCATACCCAGTATCCTGTTATATTTCCATTCTCATCTTTTGTTACTGCATTTGCCCATCTGTTTTGTCCGTCTCCATCTCCGTTATAATCATACCAATTATTCCACTCTTCTTCTGAACTAGCTTCTGTTAACTCTATCTCATTTCCAGAGTCATCCCAATATAATGCTGTCATTCCTTCAAATAGCTCTGGGCTGTTTACTCCTTTTTCAGCATTCCAACTTCCATTTGCTATTGCTTTCCCTTCTATTACTTCTTCATCTGTATTTATATAAAAGTCTATTCCGTCTAATGTTATTGTTCCTGTTGGAAGTGTTATTCCAATATTACTTGTATCTATTCCTAAATGGCTTTCTAAATTACTTTTTAAACTACTAACATCTAATCTTCCACTATTATCATAACTTCCTACTATCTCCATTGCTATTCTTTCTCTTGCATCTTCTACCTTTGTTCTATCAGCTGAATTTATCGCTTGATTTAATATTCCGTTTTCTCCGCATAATAGCTGATATTGTTACTCCTGCTAATATTAATAATACTATTATTGTGATTATAAGCGCGATTAGCGTTATTCCTGAATTTAAACTTAAAATACCAGTTTTCAAATTGCTTTTGAAATCATTTTTTAAATATTTTTGATTAAAACTTTTTTCATCATTTTTAAGTTTTATTAAATCTTTTTCATGATTAAAAATTTTTTGAACTTTTTTTGATTTAAAATTTGTTAAAAAATCACTTAAACCAATTATAAGTGTATATATATGTGTGTGTACAGCTGCAAGGCTTTCACGGTTTTCTAATTTTAAATTTTTCTTCTGTCTATTCATGCTTTTTCCTCCCTATTATTTTAATTTTATCTTTTTAAATTTGTATTGGTTGTATAACCTGTTTTAATTAAATTATACCCATAATATTTTTAATTGTAAATACTCTCTAAAAATTTTTGCAAAATATTTATTTTAATAATAAAATAATTTTGAAAATATCCCAAATCCTTGAAATCAACTGCTTTTTAAACACGTCCCCTAAAGCACGTCCCCTAAAGCATAAATACACGTTCCTTATAAATATAAATAAAAAAAATCCCTTAAAAGAAAACTTCTTTTAATTCTAGTTTTCTCTTAAGAGACCCATTTTATACTACATATAATAAAATACAAAAAAATTGTAAGATGCTTGCTACTAATATGCATAAGTGGAAAATTGAATGCATCCATTTGTGTTTTTTCCCTAATCCATATAGAACCGCTCCTATTGTATAGATGATTCCGCCTAAAACTAATAATACAAATCCTGTAGTTCCAAGTAATTCTGGTAGAACATTTACTTTAAAAACTATACACCATCCCATAACTAAGTAACAAATCATAGAAAAAGTTTTATACTTTTTTAAGTCAATTCCATTTAATATAATTCCTATAATTGCCATTGCCCAAACTATGCCAAATATCGTCCAACCAAGAGCAGTATTATATTCTCTTAATGTACATAATGCAAATGGTGTGTAACATCCTGCTATCATTATAAAAATTGTGCAATGATCTAAAACTTGAAAAACTCTTTTTGCAAATAAATTCTTACTTAATCCATGATATACACTAGACATTGTATAAAGAACAACTAAAGAGACTCCATATATAACTCCACTTACTACTCCATAAACGTTATGATGAATTGCTGCAAAAACACTACATAAAACTATTGCAACAATTCCAAGTAAAACTCCTACAATATGCGAAGTCATATTGAAAATCTCTTCTCCTTTTGTATATATCGGAAGAATTCTATCTTTTAATTTTGTTCTTTTAGTCATAAAACCAATCCTCTCTTAAGCTTAGATTAATTTACATATTGACTTTCTTTCACCCAAACAGAAACACTTCCATCTTTGCAGAAAAAGTTTCCATTTCCCTCTCCATCAATATATACCTTTTCTTCCGTATTTCCTAAATAATCATAAAACATAGAATTTGCAAATTTTTTTCCCACATTCATAGTTATTGTTCCGCCTTGTTTATCAGTCATAACAACTGCTAATCCTGAATCTGAATGTTCAAAATCTCCTTGACGTACAAAGCCTATTATACTTTCACTATAAAAATAATCAATTTGCTCGCCATATGCAAAATATTTTCTTAGTTTTAATAATTTATCCAAAATTTCACTTTTTGATGTAACATTTTTAGATGGAATTCCATAATAGTCACCATAAAAAACACATGGCAAACCTTCTTGCCTTAACAAAATAAGTGAATATGCATGTGGCTTAAACCAATCTAAAATCCAAGATTCCAAAGCTTGACCTGGTTCTGTATCATGATTGTCAACAAAAGTAACTGCTTTTTCCGGATTTTCTTTTACTAGTGTTCCATCAAATATTTCACTCATATTAAATTCTCCATTACTAATTGAAGCTTTAAAAAAGTTATAGTGAAGTGGAACATCAAATAAGCTCATTTTATATTCTGTTTTTTCTAAATAATTTTTTAATGTATCACTATTTATTGTCCAATATTCTCCTACTGCAAAAAGCTCTTTATCACTAAGCTCTCTAATTTCATCTAACCATTCTGGAAAAAAATCTGCTCTAATATGTTTTACTGCATCTAATCTAAAGCCATCAACTCCTGTAAATTCAAAATACCATTTTCCCCATTTAATAAGCTCATTTGAAACATCATTATTATTCATATCAATATCTGCGCCCATTAAATAGTCAAAATTACCTTTTTCTTGATCAACCTCTTTATCCCATTTTTTTCCATAAAACTTAAATATAGATGATCTTTTTGTTTGCTCATCCCAATCTACGCCATGAAAATGCGTCCAATCCCATTTAAAATTTGAATATTTATCTCCTCTTCCTGGGAAAGTATATTTCGTCCATGCCTTAATTGGTACAGCAGCAGTTAAACTAACATTTCTGTTATTTACATCTTCTTGAATCGCCAAAACTTCCTCACATTCATCTGCTCCAAGTTTATGGTTTAAAACAATATCTGCTAAAACCTTTATATTATTTTCCTTTAAAATTCTTATTGCATTTAAATATTCATCTTTTGTTCCGTATTTTGTTGGTACTGAGCCTTTTTGATCAAATTCTCCTAAATCATATAAATCATAAACTCCATATCCTACATCATCCTTTCCTGCAGCGCCTTTATAAGCTGGTGGAAGCCATATATAATTTATTCCTAAATTTGCTAAATGGCTAGCATCACTTGCTACTTTTTTCCAAAGTGTACTATCAGGTGGTAAATACCATTCAAAATACTGAATTAGGCAGTTATTCACTTTTGTTCCTCCTAATTTTAGTTTAATCAATAAAATCTATCTATTGTGTATCTACTAATTCTTCTTTTATAACAATTGTAACTATAGAACCTTCTTCAACCTCTTTTCCAGCCATAACACTTTGAGATACAACAACACCAGTTGTTCCTTCAACTATAACATTTAAGTTTGTATCTTGTAATTTTGAAGTTGCCTCTTGAATAGATAAACCTTTTACATCAGGTACTGTTACAGACGTTCTAACATCATTTTCACTTGTATATAAATAAATTTTTGAACCATTTTCTAAATAATTTCCAGGCTTTGGCATTTGATCTGTAACTAAAGTTGTACTCTCATCTACACCATCTGGAACAACTACATTAAATCCATTTGATTCTAATTTTGTTCTTGCAGATGCTACAGTTTGACCTGTAACACTTGATACATATGCTCCTGTTGATTCAGAAACTGTTGCTTCAGTATTATCTGATGAAGCAGAATTTGTAGAAGCTACTCCTAAATAAGGTAAAACTTCTGATAAAATTTCTCCAACAACAGGTCCACATACTGTTCCACCTTGATGTTCCTGTTCTTCTGTTAATCCATACAAAGCTAAAAAGCAAACTACTTCTGTATTTTCAGTTGGTGAAATTCCTATAAATGATGCTACATAACCTTCTTCTTCTTTTCCAACAGGTGGTTCTGAAGTTCCACTTTTTCCACCTATTTCGTAACCACTGACAGCTGCATGACCACCAGTTCCCTCTATAACTACTGATTTCATCATATCTCTTATTTGAGCTGATGTTTCTTCTGAAATAACTTTTCTTACTTCTGTTGTATCAACTGTTGTAACTGAGCCAGTATCTGTATTTTCTATCTGTTTTACAATTTTTGGTTCAATTAAGGTTCCTCCATTTACAACACTAGATACTGCTGTAACTAGTTGAAGTGGTGTAATTGAAAATCTTTGTCCAAAAGATAATGTTGCAAGTTCTATTGGTCCTACTTTATCTTCTTCTGTAAATATAGAAGACGGTGTGTATGCAATATCTGTTCCAACTTTATCAAATAATCCAAACGCTCTAAAATATTTATAAAGAGTTTCAGTGCCTATTCTTTGACCTAATTGCATAAATGCAGGATTACATGATCCTTCTAAAGCTCCTCTTAATGAAAGTGAACCATGAGGATTATAATATCTCCAACATGCTATTGGTGGTTCTCCCTCTACAACAGTATAATAACCTTCACATAAGAAGTCTCCTTCTGTATCTGTTTCAACTAATCCTTCTTCTAATCCAGCTGCTGATACTAAAAGTTTAAAAGTAGAACCTGGTTCATATAAGTATGAAACATTTTTGTTTGCCCATAATTCATAAAAAGCTGCATTTTTAGCATCCGCATCTAATGTGTCCCATACATCTGATAAACCTGTAGCTCCAACATCTTGAGGATTGTTCAAATCATAATCTGGATAATTTGCCATAGCATAAATTTCGCCGTTTTGTGGATTCATAACAATTACTCCACCATATTCTGCACTATTTTCTTCTACAGCCTCTGCCAAATATTTTTCTACTATTCCTTGAACATGAGAATCTATAGTTAAATAAATATTGCTTCCATTTTCAGAGGCAACATATTCTTCTAAATCATCTGATATAGCATTACCATTTACATCAGATGTAACTGTTAATTGTCCTGAAGTTCCAGTAAGTACTGAGTTCCACCTTTCTTCCAAACCATAAAGACCAGTATTATCTGTTCCGCAAAATCCTATTAAAGTTGAGGCTAAACTTCCATTTGGATAATATCTTTTATAATCTTCATCTATATTAATTCCTGAAGAAATTCCTTCTTCTTCCATCCATGTTTTAAGCTGAGTTATTTTATCTGATTCAACTTTTTTAGCAATTACTACTACTGAAGACTCACTTTGTAATTTTGCTAAAGTTTCTTCATATGAAACTCCAAAAATTTCTGAAAATTTCGTTGCTAAAGTTTCATTGTCAACTTGCTTATTATTTGAATACTTTATTTCTCCAGGATTTACAGAAACAGTATCAACACTAACACTAACAGCTAAAACTTCCCCGATTACTATCATAAATAGTTCCCCTACTAGGACTAATAACTTCACTTGTAGTTTGCTGTGCATATGCAGCCTGTTTATATTCTGCTCCTTTAACTGCTACTATGTATGTCATTTTACCAATTACACAGGCAAAGCCAATGCTAATAACAGTAGCAACTAAAATCATTCTAACTTTAATACCTTTATTTTCTTTTATTTTTTCTTCTTTACTTTTCCTAATTTTTTTCTTGGCTATATTTCTCACCCTCTTATATCTTTAGTTTTTTGATATTATATCATTAGTAAAATTTTATATCAACTATAAAACTTTAAAAATTTTAATTTTAATAAATATATCAAATTTAAATTAAAATTTTATTAAATTACAATTTTAAAATTGACAAAGTTTAATTAAAATAATATAATATTTAAAGTTATACATAGGCTAAAATTTAAAATTTGATTTTGATTTAAGGAAGGAGGCTATTTGAAATGGCTTATAAAATTGATCCAGAAAAATGTATTAGTTGTGGAGCTTGCGAAGGAGCTTGCCCTGTAAGCTGCATAAAACAAGGTGAAACATGCTATGTAATTGATAAAGCTACATGTATTGAGTGCGGAACATGTGCAGGAGTTTGCCCAGTAGGAGCACCTGATTTAGAATAAAAAAATCCCAATCATTCTTTGACTGGGATTTTTTTTAGTAATCTTCATGACTTTTTTCTGTTTTATCTAATTTTTCTAGTTCTTCTAATTCTTTTAAATCTTCTTCATTTTCTACATCTTTTGCTGTTATTTTATCATCATCTTCTACATCTTTTAGAACTGTTACATCTTTTGCATCATATTTTTTAAAAAATGTATCATCTCCATCTTTAAATTTAACTCTTAATTTCTCTTTTAATGTTTCTATTGAAACAACTTCTCCTGTACCATCTTCTGTTTTAACTGTTGCTCCAACTTTTGGAAGCCCTTTTAGTTTTTCAGTATATACACATTCTTCATATTTTAGGCAACACATAAGTCGTCCACAATTTCCAGAAATTTTAGAAGGATTTAAAGAAATATTTTGTTCCTTTGCCATTTTAATAGAAACTGTTTCAAAATTATTTAAAAATCTAGTACAACATAACTCTCTACCACAAACTCCGGCATCCTCCAATTCTTCTAACTTCATCTCTTACGCCAATTTGACGTAATTCAATTCTTGTTTTAAAAATTGCTGCTAAATCTTTTACTAACTCTCTAAAGTCAATTCTACCATCTGCTGTAAAATAAAATATAACTTTGCTTCCATCAAATTTATATTCAACTTCAACTAATTTCATTTTCAATCCATGTTCTTTAACTTTTTTCTCAAAAATTTCTTTTGCTTCAGGTTCTTTAGCTTTATTTTCTTTATACATTCTTCTATCTTTATCATTAACAATCCTAATTACTTTTTTTAATGGTTCAGTAACTTTATCATCATCAACTTCTTTAAAAGGAATAACTACCTCTCCAAATTCTTCTCCCATAGCCGTATCAACTATTACATTCATTCCTTTTTTTAATTCAAATCCTTCTGGACCGAAATAATATATTTTTCCTGTTTTTTTAAATCTTATTCCTGCAATCTTCTTCATTTAAATTCCTCCAAATATTAAAAATCAAACTGTCAATACTCATATCTAAATTTGCATTAGATTTTAATTTGTTTATGCATTCATTTGCCAAACTTATACAATCTAAAAATCTTATATTTTCCTTTGTTTTTGCATATAAACATACTATTAAATAATCTAAAATTTCAAAAATCTTATCTTTATTATACATAAATTTTGCACTCAAAAAAATAGAAATAATATCCTTATATTTAAAATTATCTACAAGCATATCTATCTGTGAATATAACTCTTGGTTTTCCTTTAGATTAATTGCTTTACCAATACTTCCTCCAAATGCTTTTAATAAATTTTCACTTATCTTTTCATAACCTAAATTAGTCTTGGCATAATTTATTAATTCTTTTTCATCAATATTAGAAAACTTAACTTTCATACATCTTGACTTAATAGTATTTAATATTAAATTTTCATTTGACGTTATTAAAATAATGGTAACAAATTCTGGCGGTTCTTCTAAAGTCTTTAGTAAACAATTTTGTGCTTCTTTTGTTATTTTTTCACTATCATTAATAATATATACTTTTCGATTTGAAATGATTGGCTTTTCAATAACTTTGTTAACAAGATTTCTAATTTGTTCTATTTTAACAGTTTCGCCTATTTCATTAATTATTTCAAAATCAGGATGATTATTTCCATTATAACATATACAAGATTTACAATTACAATTATTTTCCTTAGAATTTAAGCAAAGAATATATTTGGCAAACTCTTTTGCAATTTTAAGTTTGCCGAATTCCTTCTGTTCCAATGAACATATAACTATGCAATATATTATTATCTATACTTTTTCTTAAGTAATTTTTAACATCTTCGTTTCCAATTACATTCTCAAATTTCAAAATTTAATCCTTTCTTTATTTTTTTAAATACTTCCAATTTTATTTAAAGGCCAAAATCTACAAATTACAATTCCTTCAACTTTTTCATAAGGTATACATCCAAAACTTCTACAATCTGTACTTTTTGTTCTATTGTCTCCCATACAGAATAAATAACCTTCAGGGACTATAAAGTCATTTAAGATTTTTGATTCTGTTACTACATCAGGTTGTAAATAATTTTCTTGTAATTCCTCTCCATTTATATAAACTTTACCATCTTGTATCTGTACATGTTCTCCAGGAAGAGCTATAACTCTTTTTATATAACTTTTTTTAGTTATTTCTAAAACATTATAAAAAAAGTTTGAAAAAACTCCTCTATTTTCTTCTGAATATATTGCCACTGGATTTGATTGGTCAACAGTTGATTCAGAATAATTATAAGAAGGAGCCTCAAAAGTTATTATATCTCCTCTTTGAGGCATTTTTCCTGTAATTCTAAAAGTTCTAGAAACTATTAATCTCTGATTTTCTTCAAGAGTAGGATACATAGAAAACTGTCTTACAACTGTTGGAGTTGCTATATAATATCTAAATAATAAAGTTAAAATAACTGCAATTACTATGCATATTACCCATTCTAAAATATTTTTTGTTTTATCGCTCATATTAATTCTTGGAGCTTTAACTTTTTTGTCCTCTTCCAATGTGAAACTCTCCTTTTTGCTTAAAACTTTTTATTTTTTAGATTTTCTTGCATCTCTTTCTTCTTTATCCTTTTTTAAATTTTCTTCTACCTGTGCTAAAAAATCATCTGTAGATATAGAATCTTTTTTTACTTTTGTATATTTTTTATGTGGTTTTTCTTCTTTCTTTTCTTCAACTTTTTTATCTGAAACTGAAAATCCTTCAAAAGTTGTTTCAGTTTTGTCAATTTTACTAAGTTCATCCATTGTTGGGTCAACATCTTCTATTTTTTCCTCTGGTTCAGCCAAACTAGAAACTGGTGGATTATTAAAAATCATAGTTTCTTCCATCTTTTTGTTATCATCACTAATTTCTTCATCATCAATATCATCTATTATGCTTGTATCAAATTCTTCGCCATAATCTTCTAAATCTTCTGGTTCTTTAATATTTTCATTTTGGTCTTCTACTAATGTTTTAGTAATAGGTGTATCAATTCCTAGTTCTTCATCATCATTCATTGTAGAAAATAAAGAAGGTTCTTCTGATGAATTATTTTCATCATCTTCTTCATATTCTGTTGTTTCAGTTAGATCATTACTATCTACATTATCTGCTTTATAAGCTACAGAATCTGCCTCATATTTAATATCTTCCTTTTTTGCAGTTTTTTTCTTCTTATCTTTTTTACTTTTTTTAGCTAAATAATTTGATTCATTGCTATCTTTTGAATCAAGTTTATACCCCAAAAATAGTAATAAAACAATAATTAATGCAGCTACTCCTATTGCAATATATTTTGTAACACTTGCTGAAGATTCAGCTGTAGACGCTGAGGCTGTAGCAGCAAAAATATTATTACTAAAAAACATAAAACCTGCTACAGATAAAGTTAAAGTTACTCTTAATTTTTTCATAATTCTTCATCCTCTCTATTTTTTTCTGTTGTATTTTTTGAGCTTTTATCTAAAGCCCTTTTTGTTGGTATTCTTATTACGACTTCAGTTCCTTTTCCAAATTCACTCTTTAAATCAATTCTTCCACCATTTTGCATTAAAATTTCTTTAGCAATTGGAAGGCCGAAGTCCAGTTCCACCCATTTCTCTAGTTCTTGATTTATCAACTCTGTAAAATCTTTCAAATACTTTTTCTAAATCTTCTTTTGGGATACCAATTCCATTATCTATAACCTTAATATATGCATCATTATAAACAAATCCAACATAAACTTTTATTATTCCATTTTCAGGTGTATATTTAATACTATTTGATATAATGTTTAAAATTACTCTTTCTATTCCTTGTTTATCTGCATAAACAAATGGAACATCTGCTGTTATTAAGCATTCCGCATCTTGATTTTTCTTTTCAAATTCAAATCTTAATCTATCAACAGATTGCTTTACTAATTCACCCAAATCAAATTCTTCCTTAGAAACAACTGTATTATTATCATATCTAGACAAAGTTAATAAGTCTCCTACTAATTCTGCCATTCTATTTGCTTCATTTGATATTCTTTCCAAAAATTCAATTTTCATTTTTTCCGGAACATTACTTTGAAGAAGAGTATCTGCATATCCCATTATTGAAGTTATTGGTGTTTTTAATTCATGAGACACATCTGCAACAAATTCTTTTCTCATACTATCTAGTTTTACATGTTCTGTTATATCTTGAATTACAACCATAACACCAGCTGGTCTATCATTTTCATTTTTAAAAGAAGCAAAAAATAAATTCATCATTTTATCATTTACTTGTATTTTTCTTTCAGATGAAGTCCAATTTTCAAGATAAATTATTTTTTCCATATTTATATCTACATCATACTTACTAAAAATCTCCTCAAAAGATTGATTTTCATCAACATTTAAAAATACTTTTGCTGCATGATTTATATGAATAATTCTTCCTTCAATATTAAAAGCTATGATTCCGTCCGTCATGTGTAATAAAATAGTTTCAATCTGTTTTTTTTGTCTTGTAACTTCATTAAGGTTCTCTTTTAGCTCTTGATTCATAATACCAAAAGCATCTGCCAAATCATCAAATTCATTTTTATTTTCTGATTTAGTAATTTTTCCATCACTTAAATATTTTCCATGAGCAATATTTTCAGCACTTTTAACCAATTTTGAAATTGGAGCCAAAATAACTTTTGCAATTATAAAACTAAGTATAATGGCAAAAATAATAAATGCGCCTAAAGAATAGTAAATTGCATTTCTCAGTTGCTCGGTTTGATTAATAACATATTCTTTAGCTTCAATATCAGCATTTAAATAAGAACTAACACAATCTAATTTATACAAACTAAATAAACCTAAAGCTACTATTACAATGATTCCTAAAATTGTAAAAATCATAACAATTTTTATTTGTATACTTTTTAACATTTTAAAATCCCAATTTGGATAAAATCCAAATTAACTCCTATTTTATGCTGCTATTATTATATACTTATATACTTTTTTATTCAAGTAAAATTTAAAAAAAAATAAAAAAGAAGGTTTTTTATTAAAAAATAAAATTGCAAGGATGTGTGTTTTTAAAAAACGCAATCTTATTTTTTAAGCGGAAAACCTTCAAACCTTAAATTTAAAACCAAAATTAGTATATGACGTTAAACGTCATATGACCATTTTAGCAAAACTGACGTAAAAAGTCAATACTAATTATTTGTAAAATATGACATAATAAGTCAAGGTGGGAAGTAAATATGATTAAGGAAAAAAGAAAAGAAAAAAATTATACTCAGGAACAAATGGCTGATTTTTTAAATATAAGTGTAAGGCAATATGTACGTATTGACCATCAAGAAGATTTTCCTAGAAAAGATGTCCTTAAAAAATTAGTTAATATTCTTGAGTTATCAACTGAAGAAATTGGAATATATGTAGAAGAAATCTTGAAAAAAATTTAAATAACCTTCTACTTTTATTTATCATGCGCTTTTTTAATAGCAAAAATCCCTAGGGAATTTACGCCTTAGGGATTTTTTAACTATTTTTATCTGTAACATAATATCCTGAACCTCTTTTTGTTATAAGAATTTTTGGATTTGCTTTATCTTTTTCTATTTTGTCTCTTATTCTATTCATTGTTACATCTATTGTTCTAATTGCACCTACATATTCTTCATATTCCCAAACATCTCTTAAAAGCATTTCCCTTGTAACAACTTGTCCAGGTTGAGTTGCTAAATATTTTAATACATCAAATTCTTTTTTAGTTAAATTAATAACTTCACCTTTTACTTTAACCTCTACACGTTTTAAATCAAGAGTTAAACCACCAACTTTAATTATATCATCTTTATTTTCTTGTTTATTTTGAGAATTCTCAATACCTATATTTAATTCAGATTTTCTTAAATTTGCTTTAACTCTTGCAATAACTTCTCTAATTTGAAATGGTTTTGTAATATAATCATCTGCTCCAATTTCCAATCCAACTATTTTATCAGTTTCTGTATCCTTAGCAGAAATCATTAAAATCGGGATATTAGACATATTTAAAGAATATCTTAATTTCTTACATACAGATTTTCCATCTAATTTTGGTAACATCACATCAAGTAAAATCAAATCTGGTTTATCTTTTAAAGCTATATCAACTGCTTGTAAACCATCAGATGCTTCAATAGTATTATAGCCCTCATTTTGTAAATTAAAAGCTAATAATTCTCTAATGTTTTTCTCATCATCAACTATAAGTATAGTTTTTTTATCTTTATCAAATACATTCTCCACTCTTAATGTCACCTTCCCTATCCAAATTTTACATATTCTTTATATCACATCTAAATAATTATTACAAGTTTTTTACAAATATTTTTAGAATAAATTTCTTTTCTAACGCCCATCACCATTATCATCTAATGAACCAAATTTATTGTGATTTTTATTATCTATATCTTGATTTTTTTCTTGTATACTTTCTACTTTTTCTGCAACTTTTTCACTCATTGTAACAAGTAAATCCATCATTTTTTCTTGATCTTTATCCGAAAAACATTTAAAAGTACTTAAAATTTGTTCAAAATCACTTGCACATTTTCTCCTTAAATCTGGATTTGAAATTGTTTCTAATGAAGTTGATAAAGATTCTACTTCTTCTGTTTTTTTATAACCATGAATTTGATTTCTTATATTTTGCAATTGATAATTTTTAAGTAAATTATTTTTATTTTCACATTTTATTCTTATTTGTTCAACTAATTCATCTTCATCTTCTTTAGTAAAACTTCTTATTGCTGGTGACTCTGGAACTAATAAAACTCTATCTTCTGCTGGTTGACTAGTATATTGAGTAACAATATTATCAGCTAATTTATCAATAATCATCATTTTACAAGTTTTACTATCAAATTCTCTTTTTTGATCTTCATCTATTTTTAAATTTTTGTACTCTTGTTTTGACATTTCTGTTAAGTCACATTCAAGCATTTGCACTGGTGACAAAACATCTGTATATCTATTTACCGTAACAGCCTTTAGTTTTGCATAATATACTGCAACTCTTTTAGCAACAACTTTTTTTATCATTTCATCTATTTTTTGACTTCCAATATTCTCACTTTGAATTTTAGAAAGTTTAGTAATAAACTCAGAATCTTTACTTATATTTTCGCATGTTTTATACAGTTCTCTTAATTTTGCTAAATCTAATTCTTCTTGAACTTCATTTCTAGTTTCCGTATTATTAATTCCTGTAATTATTCTTTCAGCATCTTTTACACCTACCTCTGGAATATCAATAATTTCTTTTAATTGGTCATCTGGAATAAAAGAAGCCTCTTCAGCAACAGCTACTCCAACAACTTTTGAATCATTTTGTATTAAATTTTTAACAAATTCTCCAGCTGCTTCATCTGGAATTTTATCATTATCAATCAATAATTTTGCTACAGTTCTTAACAATTCAGTTGCTCTTTCTTTTTTTTCAGGAGAAAGTTCTGATATTTTATTTGCTTCAGAATTTGCTGTTATAAAACCTTGAGCTTCCTTTAAAGTTCGTTCCGCTACTTCATTTGCCGAACTTACATCATCAACTTTTTCTTCAACTGTAGCTAATATCTTTTTTGCTTCCTCATGAAGAACTGTTTTTCTACTCTTCCTTTGTTCTTTTTTCTTAAAAAAATTTGCCATATGTATACCTCCTGCTTAAATTTTATTGCTTATCTATATTATTATATTTTCAAAACTCCTCTTTTGTCAAGCAAAAGAGGAGTTTTTGAACTACATTATAACTTCAATATTATAAATTTTTCCATCATCAACAATTAAGATTTTCTTATTTTCAATCTCTTCTCCATTTACTAAAAACTTTGTTACACCTGTACTATTTCTATTTGGATTTTTTACCTTTATATTATAAACTGAAGTTTTATATTTATAATGAATCTCATACTCTTTCCAACTTTCTGAAATACATGGTTCAATTTTTAAATATTTTGATTCTATTTTAAATCCTAAAATGTGCTCTATAATTAAATTATAATACCAACTACTAGAACCTGTATACCAACTCCAACCTCCTGAACCTTTTAAAGATTCTGCTGAATAAACATCTGCTGAAATTACATATGGTTCAACTTTATATTTTTTTGCATTTTCTATATTTAAAGAATGATTTATAGGGTTTATCATTTTTGCAAACTTTAAAGCTTTTTCTCCAAATCCTAGTTTAGCAGCTGCAATTGCTAACCAAATTGCTGCATGAGTATATTGTCCACCATTTTCTCTTATTCCCTCAGGATATGCTTTTATATATCCTGGATTAAAATCACAATTTTTAAAAGCTGGCCAAAACAACTTTATAATTTTATTTTCATTATCTACCAAATTATTTTCAGCTTCATCTATTGAAATATATTTTTTATCATTATCTGCTGCATTTGAAATAATACCCCAACTTTGAGAAATACTATCTATCTTACATTCTTCTACTGTAACACTTCCAAGAACCTTTCCATCATCTGTTATTGCTCTTTTAAACCATCTACCATCCCAACCTTTAGTGTTTAAATTTCTTCTTAATTCTTCTTTTATATTTTCATATTTTTCTAAAGTTTTAAAATCTTTTTTATATTTACAAATTTTAATAAATTTATTCAAAATATCATATAAGAAAAATCCGAAGCCAAACACTTTCTCCTTTTCCTTTTACTCCAATATTACTAAAGCCATCATTCCAATCTCCAGAACCAATTTTAGGAAATCCATTTTCTCCAAAATTTAAACTTCTATTTATTGCTTTTAAACAATGTTCATATAAACTTTCCTGCTCTTCGGTCTTAAAAAATTGACTATATAATTCTTGTTTACCTTCTTTTAAAGATTCACCTTTTAAATATGAAATTTGTTCATCTAAAATATTATAATTTTCTGAAACTTTTATATATTCACAAACTCCATATGGAAGCCATAATAAATCATCTGAAAATCTAGTTCTGCATCCTCTTTTAGTTTCCTCATGCCACCAATGCAATACATCTCCTTCAATAAATTGATGTTCAGCACATTTTAAAATCTGTTCTTTTAACATATCAATATCTACATATTTCATTCCTAAGCAATCTTGAAGCTGATCTCTAAATCCATAAGCACCACCAGATTGATAAAATGCTGTTTTAGCCCAAATTCTACAATCTATAGTCTGATATATAAGCCACCCATTTCCCATAATATTAATATCATCATCTGGTGTTTGAATATTTAAAGTATTATTTAAATTAATCCAATTTCTATAAACTTCATTTAATAAAATTTCTTCTTTATTATTTTCACATAAATCTTGTGCTTGTTTTTCAATATCTGCAAAAGAATTTTCTTGTCCTATTATTAAATTTAAAAATTTTTCTTCATATGCCTCTAATTTTATTTCAAATTCTACCCCTATACAGTTTCCAATTCCAGATTGATTTTCAAAATCTTCTTCAAATAAACTATTAGGAACCATCAAATTACCATTTCCAAAAAATATTTTTTTACTTTTAGTAAAATTTAATATTTGTCTATTAGAAGTAATATATGCTAATTTTTGAAATTCAGTACTTCCTATATAATTTTTTGCTACAATTATATTATTTTTCTTTTCAATATAAATATTTCCTAAGGTAGAAATTTCATCTTCTCCTAAAACAGTTTTAAAATATACTAAAATTTTTAGATCTTTATATTCTGATGTTGTATTTTTAAACCTTATTTTATTTATACATGCAGATTTATCAAGTGGTACAAAAATATCTGATTCTTGTAATATTCCATCACTAACATTTTGATATTTAGCATAGCCAAACCCATATGTTATATAATAATAATTTTTATTTGGTAAAATGTTAGAATTTAACGTCCAAGCTTTATTGTTTTCTTTATTTCTAATATAAATAATTTGAGAAGGAACATTTAAAACTGTATCATTATTCCATGCAGTTATTCTGTTTAATCTACTATTTTTATTCCAAATAATATCACACATGTTTTCTGTTACAATTGTTCCAAACATCTTATTAGAAATGCAATTACTCCAAACAGTAGGAAGTTTATTTTCTTGATTTACTGCAAATTTATACTCTTTTCCATTTGGTGAAAATCCTCCAAAACCATTGAAAAATCTTAAATCTTCTTTTCTTTTTTCTAAAACATCTTCATTCTGATTTAATTCATAAAATTTTGCATTTTCTACTTTTAAATTCATATTATTTTTTATAAAATCACTTATTCCACCATTTTCAGCTATTAAAATAATTTTCGATTTTAGTTCTAAAACTTGTAAATCATCTGGTTCCATTAAATTTTTATCTAAAACAAATATACCTGATTTTACATTTTTCAAATAAATAATTTGCTTATCTAAAATTATTTCCTCAACAGATCTTTGAACTAGTCTATTATAAATTTCATTTTCCTCATCTAATATAACCAAATCAACATATATATTTTTTATTCTATAGAACAAATAACTTTCAATTATTTCTTTTATGGTATCTATAGAATTTAAAGTTTTTATTTTAACTAAAATTATAGGTAAATCTCCTGAAATTCCATATTTCCATAAGCTATTTATTTCATAGTCCTTATTTAAATCTATTTTCAAATTTTTACAAATATTTTCATCTAACAAATAATTTAATAATTCTTGATATTCTAATGATTGCTTAGAATTTATCTGCAAATATTTCATTTCCTCTTCTATTCTAGCTTTTCCAATATCAAAGATTTTTAATATTTCATCTTCATTCTTCATTTGCTCTAAATTATCTATTGCTTCTTGTTTATCCTCATTTATACTAATTAATAGATTTATATTAATTTTTTCGCTTTGTTTTAGCTTAATAGTTTTCTTTTCTGCATAAATTTTATTTATTACATAATTTACTTGATTACTAAAATTTCTATTTTCTTTTATTGCAATTGGTATATCAAAATTATTTCTACCAATATATTTTTCTTGATTAGTTTCAAATCCTTTATCCACAATTTCTCCATTTTCTGTGTATAAACAAATTGCAAGATACATAAATTTATCAAGTTCTCTAGATTTTCTCTCTACTATAATATTATCTCTCTCTTTAGAAAAAGATAAAAACATACTGTTAAAAGCTGGATGTGAAATTTCTGATTTCAAATCAGAAAGAACAGGTATGAAGTCTGTAATTACATCTAAAATTTCTTCACTACTTCCTAAATTTTCAATTTCTAAACTTCTAATTTCCACAGGCTTATTTGAATTTACTGTGATATTATAGGTGAATTTAAGTCCTCCATCTTGACATATAAATTTTGCCTTATCACCTGTAAAAATAACCTTGCTATTTTTTCCAATTTCAATTATTTTCTTTGTTTTTAAATTCTTAACATAGAAAAACATTCCTTGTTTTATTTCAAAATTTTGCTTATATCTATTAATTAAAATATCTTTATATTGGCTATAACCTTCTCCAAAATCATTAATAACAATCTTATAATCCGAATTAGAAATAACATTATATTTTGTATTTAATTTATTATGATTCTCTATAATTCTTTCAATATATCCTGTATCTCCATAATTCTTAAATTTTTCAGGAATTTCTTTTTTCTCTTTAGTTATAATTAAATTAACTGGCATTCTCTCTTCTAACAAAATATTAACTGCTTCAATTTCTGGATTATTATTAAATCTTTTAACAATTATATTATCATTTATAACATTATTAATTGAATTTAAAATAAGACCTTGATGATGAGCCATATAAGTTTTAACAACTGCATATTTTTGACCTTCTTTTAATCTATTTAATGTAAAATCAACAGATTCATAAAATCCATATTTTCCATACATTCCTAATTTTTTTAATTCTTCAATATTATGAATTGCGCTTTTTTCTCCATCTTGAAGAGCTAAAAACGTACTATATGGAGAAATAACTAAATCATTTTCTAATCCTCTTTTTAGTCCAAGCCATGGAATACCAAAAGCTTTATATTGATAGTTATTATTTAAATCTTTTAAATTATATGCAGACTCTGAAATTCCCCATGGTACATCTAATTCTCTACAATATTCTTTTTGACTCATGATTGCAAATTTGCTTGATTCATCTATTAAGCTTCCTTCATATCTTTTTAAATTTAAATTTGGCATTAAATATTCAAACGCAGTTCCAGTCCATGAAATTAAACCTTTATATCCCTTATAAATAGTAATTGTTCTACTTAAACTATTCCAATGTTTTACAGGAACTTGCCTTTTGCTAATGGCAATAAGGCTTGCTTGTCTTGCTTCACTTGCTAAAAAATCATAATATGAGTCTGTTAAACTATTTTCTTCTAAATTAAATCCAACTGAAAGTAATTTATTTTTATCACTATATAACTTTGAAAAATCAGTATCATTAATTAGCTTAGTTACATCTTCATATATATTTAAAATTCCTTCCTTTTCTATATTTTGATTTAAAAAATCTTTTACTACATATAAATATCCGAACTAAATTGCCACTATCTACAGTTGAAATATATCTAGGTTTTAAAGGCTCTAACGTATCTATTTTATACCAATTATATAAATGCCCATTCCATTTTGACATAATTTTCAAAGTGTTTATAACTTTTCTTATATAATCTTTTGTTTTTTCAAAATCAATAAAACTTAAATCATATGCCGAAACTATAGAAAGTAATTCTAAACCAATATTAGTTGATGATGTTCTTTTAACAATTTTTTCTTTTCTATCTTCTTGATAATTATCACAAACTAAATAGTTTGTTTCCTGTTTTATGTTTTCCTCAAAAAAAAGCCATGTTTTATAAGCAATTTCCCTTAAATCTTTTTCTTTTTCTTCAGATACTTTAAATTCTTCTTTAATTTCTTTACTTAAATTATAAGAAATAAAAGGAGCTATTAAAAATAAAATACCTAAAACTTTAAAAATATTATTTCCAAATAAAAATAATACTCCAAATATAATATTTAAAAACATCTCTTTATAATTAAATAAAATATTATTCTTTGTTCTGTTTTCACTATCTTCAGCAGTTACCCATTCTAATAGTCTTTTCTTTTTTATCATTCTATAAATACTTCTTACCATTGCATCTAAAGAAATCCAAGATTCATAAGGTAAAAACATTATTTCTAAAAATGCTTTATAAAAACTTAAAGCTATATCTCCATAATCTTTAGAAAATTTTTTATTTGAATAAATTGAATTAGAAGATCTACTTTCTTTAAAAATCACAAAATTTATTATATTTAAAAAATATGTTATTATTATAGATAATATCGCTATTATTAAACTTAAAAGTCCTATAAAAAAATTAAATCTAAAAGCTATAAAAGAAAACAAAAGTAATCCTATAGCTCCAATTTTAAGAATAGCTCTTCTAATATTATCAAAAATTTTAAATTTTGAAATATCATTTAATCTCTTACTTTTTAGCCATCTAGCAATTTGAAAATCTCCTCTAATCCATCTATGACTTCTTTTCATATATGAAATATATTTGACTGGATATCCATCCAAAAGCATAACATCTGTAAGAAGTCCTAATCTTAAAAAATTTCCCTCTAATAAATCATGGCTTAAAACCGTATTTTCTGGAATTTCATTTTCTAATATTTCATTATAAACCCCTACATCATATATTCCCTTTCCTGTGAAAATTCCTTCTTTAAAATAGTCTTGATATATATCCCAAATTGCATTTGTATAAAAATCTATTCCACCTGGAATACTGTATATTTTTACAAATTTTGTTCTTTTCTTTACATCTAAATCAAGTCCAATCCTAGGTTGCATAATTCCATATCCGCATATTACTTTTTTATTTTCAATAACAGGCAAATTAAGAATATGTGCCATACTTCCTACTAATCTTCCTGCGGTATTTAAACTTAAATTTGTATCAGAATCAAGAGTTATAATATATTTTATATTTGGTAGGAATTGTTTTTGCTCTTCAATAGTATTAACTAAAAAAACATTTTCTTGTAATTTTTTTATATATCTATTAAATTGTGATAAATAACCTCTTTTTCTTTCCCAACCTATAAACTTATTTTCAGTATCACTCCAAGTTCTTTTTCTATATAAAAAGTGAAATCTATTAAAACCATTAATCTTATATTTTTCATTTAATCTTTGTATTTCTTTAAGTGCTACATTTATTACTTCTTTATCAAAATCCATATTTTTAGCATTTTCTTCAGAAACATCACCTAATAATGCAAAATATAGATTTTCATGAGGGTTTGCCAAATAATAAACTTCTAATTTTTTTATCATTTCTCTAACTTTTTCTTTAGTTTTAAGAATTGTTGGTATTACAACAAAAGTAGTAAACTCTTTAGGAATCCCATCTTCAAAATTTAACTTTGGAATTATAGTTGGCTTTTTTATTTTACTTAATATATAGTTCATTAATCTTAAAACAATTTCTGAAATTGGTATAAACAAAAATATAAATGAAACTAGCCATATTAACATACTTTTTGGTATTAAATAAATAAAGTATGATATAAAAAAGCTTAAAAATAAACTTAGACCCCAAAAAGTTCCAATATATAATCTTGCTTTATATCTTAAACTTTTTGGATGTATTTTTCTTTCAAATATTACACTTTTTAATTCATATATTCCTTCGTCTACTAAGTAATATCCAACATGTGCTTTTCTTTTCTTTATTAATTCTTCTGATTTTTCATATCTTTTAGCTAATTCTAATGCTTTTTCTGCAATATAAATTTCAGAAATTTTACTTTTTTTAGACAATTTCTCAATTATAGATTTATAATAATTTTTACTTTCTTGTTCCATATTACTGTAAACATTTGCTGGATCCTTACTTAAAATTTCTTCTGTTCCATTCATTTTGCCAAGAAGTTCAGTAAAATCAATCCTAGAGATTTCTTTTAAACTTTTTATACAATTTCCAATCGTTATTTTTAAAGTTGCAATATATAAATGTTCTTTTTGAACAATTTCATTTACAGTAAGCCCCATTTTTAAAACTTCACTTTCAAAAATTTCTTGATAGCTAGAGGCTTCCTTTCCATATTTTTTAAGCCTATAAGACATATATTCTATAAATGGATATTTAAGTTCATTTTCAAAACTACTATTATAATTAATCCTATTTACAAAAATTCTTTGTTTTATATCTTTTTTTTCAACTAATCTTTCTATAATTTCTTCTACTTTATATCTTTGAATTTGTGAAGAAAATATTTTTTCACAAACTTCTTTTATATGATTTATTATAGATATTTTTAAAAATAGTCCAAAATTTGCTATTTCTTCAATATTTAACATTTTATTTTTTTGATATGCTTCTAAACATGAATAAATAATATCTGAATCCAATTTACAATCTGAAAATGAAACTATTTCTTCTGCTAAAACATAACTTCTTGCAAAACCTTCATATTTCCCTGAAGCAATTCCTATCATTTTTGAATATTTCTTTAAAGTTAACTCTTTTTTTACTGATTTTACCATCTCTTCAATTATATAAAAATTATCTAAAATCCACTCACCTGCTGAATGAATTTTTATTCCAAGTTTTATATGTTCATTTAAAAGTTTATATGTTTCAAAAATAAAATCATAATTTTTTCCTAAGTTTGGTATTGGATAAGTATTTTTATCAGAACTAATTTTTATTGTATGCTCAGCTGCAATCTTTTCCATATATTTTAAGAGTTGATTTCTATCAAGTAAAACACCTGAAATATTTAAATTTTTGTAAATCATATTTTCCCCTTTTATAAATTTTATAGATTTTTGGTTTATTTTCTGCAATTTATTTAAAATTTATACTTATTTATGTTTTAGGAAAAATTTATTTAAAATTTTTTTATTTTAATAACAAGTTTTGACAAGTTTCGACAAATCAAATATGCTAAAATATATGTGCAGGAATACATAATACCCTTTTTATTTTATTATAAATCCCCTTATATTCCTGAAAAAAGTTCACTTAAAAATTAACAAACTAATTTAAAGTGAACTTTTTTGCTTATTATTTAATTAAAATAATCTACAATTCCCGTATAAATTCCCCAAGCTAATTCAGATTGATATTTATCTTCCATTAAATCATTTAATTCTTTAGGGTTTGATAAAAATCCACACTCAACTGTAACAGTTGGAATCTTTATATTATCCATAATATATTTTCCACTTAAACTCATAATATCTCTTTTGTTTTCTTTTTGAATAGAATAATTTAAATTACTTTGAATCTTTTTTGCTAATAATTTACTTTTTTCATTATTTTTTTGATAAAAAGTTTGCCAACCATAATACTCACTTTGCTCAATTTTATTTAAATGTATAGAAACAAAAATATCTGCTTCTTCTATATTTGCGATTTTAACTCTATTTTTCATGTCTGAAACTTTCTTTTCTCTTATAGTGTCTTTATCAATATCATAAATTCCATTTTCATCAGATCTAGTTAAAATAACTGTGTAACCACTTTGTTCTAATAATTCTTGCAATTTTAAAACTAATTTTAAATTTATCTCAGATTCTAAAACACCGATTATCCCCACTTGCTCCACCGATCTGGGAGCCCATGACCAGCATCTAAAATTACTGTATAACAAGTATCCAAAATATCTAATCCATAAACTATTCCATTAAATAAAATTGTTACAAAAGAAATCATCAAAACAGAAATTAAAAAAATAATTCTTTTTTTATTTAAAATAATCATATAATCACCTATTTTTAAGTTTATTATTAATTATATGCATTAATTTTGCTATAATTCTATAAAATAAAAAAGACATAAACTATGTCTTTTAATTAAATTTTTTAATTTTAAATAACAAAACCATATTCTTTATTTAAAATATTTCTTCTATTTTTCCAATCTAAAATAAATAAACTTACAAAATTATAAAAATTTTTACTATGATTTTGATATTTAAAATGAGATAATTCATGAACTATTACATATTCTATACAACTAATTGGAGTTTTTATTAGTGCCAAATTTAATACAATTTTATTATTGTTATTATAACAAATTCCCCATTTACTTTTCATTTTTCTAATTTCAATTTTAGGATATTTTATTTTATATTTTTCCATTTCTTCTTGATATTTCAAAACTATTTTTTGAAAAATTATATAAGCTTGTTCTCTTAAAAGCTTATCATAAACATTTTTTATGTATTTTGTATTTTCAATATATTTATTTTTTATATTTAGCTCTATATATTTTCCATTTAAATCAATAAAATTTCTATTATTAGAAATAATTTTTAATTTATACTTATTTCCTAAAAAATACAAATTATCATCATTTTTAAAATTAATGCTTTCTTTTTTACTATTTAATTCGTCATAAAATTTTTGTTGCTTTTTTATCCAATTTATCTTATTTTTAACAAATTCTTTTGATTTTTCTATTGAAGCTCTAATTGGTATAGTCAAAATAATATCTTTATTTTCTTTAACTTTTAAATTTAAATTTTTAATGTTTTTTCTTTTTACAATAAATTCTATTTTCTCTCCGATTTACTAAAATAAAATCTTTGTAAGTATCGGTCGTTACATTTCTCATTTTAATATCTTCCTTTATAATTCTTCTAGTAATTTTACTGCTCTATTAAATTCATTCATATCCATCTCAAAACTAGGAACAATTTCTTTACTTTTCTCCATTTCTAAAAATTTATTTATATCCACCCACTTAGCCTCTATTGACTCTCCATCTGGAAATTTTATATCTTTGCAATCTATATCTTTTTTAAATAACCACACATCTTTAAAATTTGGAATTGTAGTTTCATCTCTTCTTATTTCTTTAAATAAAATACCATCTTTTTCCTGAAACTCTATTCCAAGTTCTTCCTTAATTTCTCTTATCATACCTTGTAGACTCGTTTCACCTTTTAAAATAGATCCACCATTACATTCCCACATTAGTCCAAAAGGTTTAAATTCTGCTCTTTTACTAATTAAAATTTGATTTTTTGAATTCATAATTAAAGCATTTACTACAATATGATATTCCCCTGGCTTAAATTCATATACTCCTCTTTCTGCATACTTACCAGTCTTTTTTCTATTAATATCATAAATATCCCACAATTCTCCCATAAATTCCTCCTTATTGTTTATAATTTTAATTTCACTTAAAATTTTTACTTTACTATTCTATCATAGCAAACATTTATTTACAAGAAAAATCCCCGAAAAAATAAAATCAGGGATTTCTTATTTTATAAACTTTTTTACTTTACATGGATTGCCAAATGCTAATGCATTTTCTGGAATATCTTTTGTTACTACACTTCCTGCTCCTATTACTGAACCACTTCCTATTTTTACACCTGGAAGTATACATACATTTCCACCTATCCAAACATTATCACCTATTTCTATTGGTTTTGCATATTCTAACGGCTTATTTCTTGTTTTAAAATCTAATGGATGACCTGAAGTATAAAAACCACAATTTGGTCCTATAAAAACATTTTTTCCAAATTTTACTTTATTTGCATCTAAAATTACTAAATTATGATTTGCATAAAAATTTTCTCCAAATTCTATATTAAACCCATAATCACAAAAAAAGCATGGCTCTATCCAACATTTATCTAATTTTCTTTTAAAAATCTTTTCTAAAACTGATTTTCTATTTTCAATATCTCCAGGCATTAAGCTATTATATTTTGCACAAAGCTCTTTTGCAATTAATCTTAATTCATATAGTTCTTCATCATTATCGGCATCATAAAGTTCACCTAAAAGCATTTTCTCTTTTTCGCTCATTTTTTTAAATCTCCTTTTTTAAACATACTCTTTTCCAAATTTTAATAAATCTATATTTTCCAAGTTTTTATTTTCTAATACCTTTTTTATAATATCTTTTATTGAAATCCAAAAATCAAGTAAATTTTTATAATTTAATTTTAATTCAACTTCATTAAAGTCTACCCATTCATATATTTCCTTATCTTTATCTAAAATATTTTTATCAGTTAAACCATCTGAAGCTGCTAAAAAATAATGTACTTCTACATCTCCATCTTCAATATTTTGATATTTAACAATTCCTAATGGTTTATTAACTAGAATATGATTTTTATTCAATGTTTCTTCTTCAGTTTCTCTAACTGCACATTCTTCTAAAGTTTCTCCATCTTCTAAATGTCCTTTAGGAAGAGTATACCCATTATCTTCTTTCCTATAAATCAAAGCTATCTTTTTTCTATTTAAATCTAATAAAATTGTTCCTGCTTTTTTTACAACCATTTTTTATCTCCTTAAAATATTATATATTCTGTTATAACAAATATATTTTTAGCAGTCAATGAATTTTTAAAAAAATATAGACAATCATTTTTAAACATATTATAATATTTCCGATAAATAAAGGAGCAAAATTTATGAAAGATATACAAAAATATTTAGATAATTTTTTTAAAGGCACAAAAAATCCATCATTAGATGCAATGAAATTTTTTATGAATAAATATAATAATTTTGAAAAAAATATGAAATTTATTCATATTGCTGGTACAAATGGAAAAGGTAGTACAGTAGAAATGATTAGTAAAATTTTAGAAATCCAAGGTTATAAAGTTCGGAAAATTTTTATCTCCACATTTAATTAAATATAATGAAAGAATTTCAATAAATGGAAAACTTATATTAGACAAAGAACTTTGGGATTTAATCGAAGAACTTGACCCTAAAATAAAAGAATATAATGAGATTTATAAAAAAAATATAACTCTTTTCGAATTAGAAACAACTATGGCTCTTTTATATTTTTACAGAAATAATGTAGATTTTGTTGTTTTAGAAACTGGACTTGGTGGACTTTATGACTGCACAAATATAATCTCAAAGCCACTAGTTTCGATAATTACTTCTATTGGATATGATCATATGCATATTTTAGGAAATACAATGCCAAAAATTGCTCTGCAAAAAGCAGGTATTATAAAAGAAAATTCAAATACAATTTTTTTTGAGCAATCACAAGATATAAATAAAGTTTTTATAAAACAATGTGAAGAAAAAAATAATAATTTATATCTAATAAAAAATTCTCAGATTTCAAATTATAGGTATGATGATAAATTTCAATATTTTGACTTTGAAAATTTTAATAATATAGCAGTTGCTTTAAAAGGTAAAAAACAAATTCAAAATTCTTGTATTTGCATAGAATGTATGGAAATTTTACAAAATCTTGGTTATAAAATATCAGAAAAATCAATAAGAACTGGACTAAAAACTGTAATTCATAAAGGTAGAATGGAAGTTTTATCAAAAAATCCATTAATTATATTTGATGGAGCACATAATGAACCTGCCATTCAAAACTTAAAAGATATGATAAATATGTACTATAAAGATTTTAAAAAAACTTATGTAATTTCAATTTTGCAAACTAAAGATTATGATACTATTTTAAAATTACTTTTAGAAGATACTTCGGCTGAATTTATATTTACTTCTGGAAATGATGCATCAAAATATGTTTCAAGTGAAATTCTTTATAATACAGCACTAAAATATAGAAAAAGCCAAAAATTATATAAAAAATCTTTAAATCAAGCCATAAAATATCTAAAAGAAAAACCTTCTGAAGTAAATTTAATTGTGGGTAGCTTTTATGTTTATAAAAATGTACTAGAACTTTTATAAAACAAAAACAGCATGAAATAATTAGAATTTATTTCATGCTGTTTAATTTTTGTATGTGTATTTTACTTTTAGGATTTATTTTAAAATAAGTTTAAAGTATTTATAAATATTTGATTTTCAGTTATACCCAAACCTGTATGAGGGTTAAAAATACAATAAATATTATCTACAGCAAATACAAATATTAATACAGTTAATATTGCAATTTTGGTCTTTTTTGGAATTTTCTTTATAGTTTTATTTAATGCAGGACCTATTAAATATAAACACAAACATCCACCTATTCCAAATAAAACTGAATTTTCAAGACAAACTCTACCATTTATATTAAACAACTCATTTGAATAATCCCACCAACGAAGTCCATAAGTAACTTCTAAGATTAAAGATGTAATATATTCTGCTACAGAACATAATATCATTATCGCAATAAAGGTATAAAATGGATTTCTTGTAATCCTTTTACAACTATCTGATGAAAATAACATTAAAATAAATATACAACTAAATCCATATATTGGAAGCCAAGGACCAACTAAAGTTCCTCTATTTACAATGATTCCTTGCTTTGCAAACATCCAAATAACTTCAATTATCCAACCAGCAAAAGCAAAACAAAAAAACATCATAGCTATTGATAACTTATCATATTTTTCATTAACTTCTACATCAATTCTGTATTTTTTTCTAATTTGTAAACTTTCTGTTAAAATATTTTCTCTAATCATTTCTTTTTCAAATACATTCTTCATACAAATCCCCAACTTTTACTACATTTAAAATTTCATTTTTTAATCTATTTATTCTTTAGTAAAGCTAGAACTTTTATTCTAAAAGTTATTAATATCAGTATATATTTCTTTTTAACAATAGTCAATGAATTTTTTCTATTTTTTTTCTTAATTTTTTATTAATAAAATACATATAAAATCTTTAAAGTAGACTTAATATAACTACTATACCACGCAAAATAAATTATGTCAATTTCTTAAAAAATTTAAAATTTTTTTGATTTTTTTTTATGTATATGTTATACTTGAAAAGTCATATTATTATTAAAAAAAGGAGCTTTTAAAATGAAAAATTTTCTTAAAGGAATCATAGCCGGAATTGGTGGAATTGCACCAGGTTTGAGCGGAAGTGTTTTTCTAGTTATTTTAGGATTATATCAAAAGACCATAAATGCAATTGGAACATTATTTAAAAATTTTAAAGAAAATGTTAAATTCTTATTTCCACTATTTATGGGATTTGGCGTAGGTGCTATTATTTTTAGTAAAATTGTAGACTTTTTACTAAACAATTATGAAATGCAAACAAGGTTTGCTTTTTTAGGATTAGTTTTAGGAACAATACCTCTTTTTTACAGAGAAGTTAAAAAAGAAGGATTTCATAAAAAATATTACATATTTATTATAGCAGCTGCTATTTTTGGACTATGTTTATTTACATTTAATGGAAATATGTTTCCTGTTATTAATGACCCAAATATTTTTCAATCTGTATTTTTAGGAATTGCCGTTGCTGGTTCTTCAATTATACCTGGAGTTGATAGTGCAGTTATATTATCTAGTTTAGGTTTATATGAATTATATGTAAGCTCACTTGCTGATTTTAATTTATCTGTACTAATTCCAGCAGGTGTTGGTCTTGTAATTGGTGCATTGATTATATCTTTTATAATAAATAAATTAATAAAGAGATTTTATACAGGAACTTTCTCAATAATATTTGGTTTATTTTTATCAATAATTCCTAGCGTATTAAATGAAAGCTGTGTTATTGGCTTAGATGCCAAAACATTTTTATCATTCTTTATTATGATATTAGGATTTGGGTTATCATTCTTTTTAGGAGATATTGAAGGAAATATAAATAAAATAAAACAAATTAAAAATAAGATATGTTCTTTAAATAAAAAAAATAATAATAAAGAAGAAGTTTAAAATTACATTAAATATTAAAATAAAAAATCTCGTAATCACTAAATTTAAATGGTTACGAGATTTTTTTAATTTGGAGGCGCCACCCGGATTCGAACCGGGGATCAGAGTTTTGCAGACTCGTGCCTTACCACTTGGCCATGGCGCCATATAAATATTTATTTTAAATAACACTTTAATATAATAATATAAAAAAATATAAAATGGAGCAGGTAGCGGGAATCGGACCCGCGAATCAACCTTGGCAAGGTTGCATTTTACCACTAAATTATACCTGCATTTTTTAATATTATATTTTATGCTTTAATTTTAAAAAATTTACAAAAAAATAGAAATGCTTTTAATTAAAGCATTTCTATAATACCAAAAATTAGTTTAAAAGTCAATAGTTTTTAGATATTTAATAATAAATTAAAAAATTTTATAATCATATTTAATTCATCAAATATTTTTAATCTGTTACAATTATATCCTTATCCGGAGATAAAACTCTTACGTTTGAGTATTCATCATTATCTCTATTTAATAGCCTAATAGTAAACTCTATATCTCCATAATTTTTATAATTAAAAATCATTTTAAAAGAGCTATATTCATTAATATTTATCATAGTATTTTCCTTTATAGAACAAAACTCAAACTTATCTCCAGAAATATCGTTTTCTACTAAATAATTTGCAAGTTCTACAAATTCGTCTTTGCTTTCAATTCCTATTAATTTCTTAATATTCTCCGAATTTTCATCATAATATGCTCCATAATCTGTAGTTTCTTTTAAACTAGAAGTTAAATCAGGTAGAAAACTAGAAATTGAATATAGTCCTTCATAAAATTCATCTCTTGAAATATCTCCTTTATATTCTCTTATAAATATTGATATTCCTTGAGGAATTGTTTTCCCATCTAAATACTTTTCTATATTTACCTCTTTTTTACTTAAATCAATTGTTTCTGTGTTACCTTTTCCAGCCAAAGCAACTATAAATATAAGTAAAACTATAATACATATTAAAATTCCAATAATTAAAAATATTAATTTCTTTCTCTTTTTATTTATCATAAAATCTTACTCCTTTGACTTTTAAATTATTGATAAGTACAAACTGAGAAGTTTCCATTTAAATAATCCGTAAATGGTGTTTCTGAAGAAAATACTAGCTTTCCACCACCATAACAATGGTAATAATCTGTGCCACTCCACATCTTATATTCAGCTTCTCTTCTTGTTTTTAATCCCGGATACTGTCCCCACTGACCACTTCCTAGTGTTGTCCAAGTACTTGCAATTGTTCCTTCATCTCCAGATCTAATTGCTGATAAAAGAGAATCTGGTATACTACCAAAGTTATAGTTTACAGAAAGTAAGGCTGCCATCTGCGTTTCGGTAAAAGTTTGACCTGGAAATAAAGCTTGAACTGCTGCTACATTTGTGTCTAATTCTGCAATTGCAACATCATTACAAACTTCTATTGGTATATGGTCGCCAACATTCATACCAACATTGCTACCTCTTATATTATTAACATATTGCTCATAACCTAAATTCCAAAACAGCTCATTACACCAGTTTGTAACACCGAAAGCCGCTGTTATTGTATCATCTCCAATATCTCCTGCAATTGAATATCCTCTTGTTATTGCAGCAGGTAAGTCATGATTATCTCCTCCACCAGGGCCTTCTGTATCTATTAAAAGCCAATATAGAAATTCTTCTGAATATTCTCCTGTAAAAGCATCTCCACTTCCAGCACTTTCACCTGTTGGTTCTGGAATATCAAAATAATCTTCTACATTATCTATAATAGAATATTCTCTATCTTTAACCATTATTCTTATATAATTTGCAGGCCCAGTATGTTCTTCCTGATTTGCTGAATTTCCACTATTTGAATCATCTGGACTTTCTTCAGGATTATCTGGGTTATCCTGATTATCATCTGGCTCTGTAGGTTCTTCTGGTTCTGTAGAATCTGGTTCTTCTGTTTCAATAGTTAGAGCTGCTGATTCTTCATCTGTATAAGTTATTCCTAAATATTTTCCTTCTTTTATGTAATATCCATTACTTGAATCAGTCATACCACCATCATAAGTTTCTGGTAAACTTTCTAAATCTGCTGACTCACCATAATTTATAAAAAATGGTGCATCCTCTTTTTTCTGTTCATTTTCTTCACGCTCTTCTTGTTCTTGAGAGTTATATAATGCCACAACTTCATTTTGTTCATATTTACCATTATTTCCTTCTTCATCAGTTGTATTTAAATCTACTTTAAAACCATCAATCGTAATTGTAAATCCTGCACAAGTATCTTCATATTCATCATAGAATAAGTTTAAACCTTCTGCAGCAGCTGCATTATCAATATCTTCTGTATCACCACTATTATTTGCCACATTATCCTCTGTAAAACATTCTGAATTTATTGCCTCTATTACAACATATCCTACAACTTCTGTTTTATCTGTGTATACATTAATTCTTTCATGAGTTCCATATTCTATAACTTTTCCAGTTACAGGTGATGAAACATATTCTCCACCTTCATAACCTTGGAATGAAGATGCTCCACTTCCATTTCCAGCTGGTGCTTCATCTGGAATCCAAACTACACCTGTTGTGGCAGAATTTATACAAGCCATAATTGCATCTATTCCACCTTCAGCTTTTAATCTATCCATTGAATCAACAGAATCAGCAGTGTATACTGTAGAACCATCAACACCAACCATACATATAAAATGTCCACTCTGTGTCGTCCATGGTGCAGTATTTGTTGGAGATAAAGCAACTATTATTGGCTTTCCAGCATCAAATGCTTCCGTTATTTTATTTTCTATATCATCATAATACCATTCTCCTGTTACTCCATTATCATTTAAAAACTTATCCATAGTTGACATTCTTGATTCATTATTAAAAGCAGTTTCTCCATAATTTTCATGAATATATTCAACAGTTGTAAGTGGTGTTACCTCTTCACTGCTATAAGCTGATAACAATGATGATATAGAATAAATTCCACATCCCATAGTTCCTAAAGGAGTGTCTGCACTATGATCATTACCTATTTTAGTGCTTCCATCTTTGTATGGAAATATTGTTCCAGCTCCTCCTCCACCATAGTATCCTCCTTGACTAAATACTTTATATGTAGTTCCATAAGCAGAAACTATATATGAATAATGTCCCTCAGATGTATTTTGATCTGCACTTTCTAAAGAAATTCCAGTATTATTGTTACTACTATTATTGTCATCATTACTATTTGAATCATCTGGTTCTGATGGCTCTTCTGAACTTCCACCTCCAGCTGTTCCAATTGCACTTATAATATTATCATACCATTTTTGATATGCAGATTGTGAACCTAAGTGTAAGTTATCTGATGTATACTCTGAACTTAAGTATCCATTACTATCTTCAAGCCCATTTGATGTATCTATAAAATATGCTCCATCAGTAGAATTACAATGTGATTGTACTTGTCTATTATATGAATCAATATTTGAATTCATTGTACTAGCTGTTAATGAGCCATATGAATAACCAGCTCCAACATGGTTAACTTTTATTACATAAACAGGTAAACTATATCTTTCTATTAATTCATCAATTAAATTATTCATTGCATTTGCAGAATTTGTATTATTAACACCTAAATATAATACAATTGCCGAAGCATTTGAATTAACTTGTATACTATCTATTGACATTTCTGGACTTTCAGCATGTTTACTTCCTACTCCATAAAAATATGTAGATTCAGCTACGCCTATATTTTGTAACCCTGCAATCCATGAATCACCAACAAATTGGATTGTTGATTCATCAACATTTTCAGTTCCTTCTCCATTTTCACTTCCTTCAAAAATTACACCTAGAGCTTCATAAGTTCCATGAGATTCTATTAAAGCCCCATATTCTGTATCTTGTTTATCCCAAGGTCTAATTGGCCATCCTGTTGGGTCTATATCTGGTAAAACCCATGTAAAAACTTCTTCTACTGCATCTGATAAATCTTCTTTATCAAAATAATTAAGTTCTACTATTAATTCTTTAAAATCTCTATAAGAATATTCTGAAGCTAATGTTTTTGTATTTTCTAATATTGTAAATGCTTCTAAAGAACTTTTTGTAATATTTGTTGTATTTGTTAAGTTAGGATCTCTTGGGTCTCCAATTCTTAATTCTTCATTTTCTTGAGCATCATAATCAAGATCTGTTGTTTCTTCTATTGAAGTTATATTTCCATCTTCATCTTTTGTAACTATAAATGCTAAATTTCCTAATTTATAATCTTCTTCAGGGCACTCAATAATTCCTGAATAATACATATCTAACTGCCAATCAAGCCATTCTTCTGAAACATCTTCCCAATCAAAAGATATTGTAGCACTATTATAAGTCTGTCTTAATGCACTCCTACCATATGCTCCTAACTTACGAGCAACTGTAGAAGCAGAATATCCTAAAGTATTTTTTAAATAATCTTCAGTCCACTCTAAAACTGCTTCTTTATCTGCTGCAATTTTATCAGCAGTTTCTTCATTTCCATCATAAACATAGAATTTTCTATACTTAAATAGCCATTTAACTGTAGGATTTGTTTCTGATCTTTGCGCATCTTCAACTTGAGTTACTTCATTTGTTGAAGTAAGATTATAGAAAAATCCTCCTTCTGGGTTTAAAGCTTCCTCACCAATTATATCATAAACATCATTTACTTCATCATTATCATCTTCATACTCAATTCTTATCCAACCAGTAGCTGCTCCATCTGAATTAAATTCATAAGCGGACCATATAACATCTTCTAATTCTGAACTAGATAGTTCAGTTACAACTGTAGTTTTTGCTTTTTTTACAAAAGCATGACCAGCTTCTTCCGCCTCTTCTTGAGAATCATAGCTACTACCTGAAGTTAAATTATATCTATCAGCAAAACCTGAACTATAACTTTCTACAGCTGTATATGGATCTTCTAAAAAGTCCTCTAATTTATAGTCTGATGTAATTCCATTTGGATATAAGTAGTATAATTGATATTCATCAGTCTCATTTCCAGAGTCATCTAATTTCATTTCATAGGCAGTCCAATATTCTTCTGTGTCAGCTAAATATTCTTCATCAACATTTACAAAATTAGCATTCTCACCATATGAATTTGAAATCATACTCTGTTCTGCAGATGACCTTGGTGCCTCATCAATATAATTTAAAATTGCATTATCTGCATATTCTGGAACTATAAAATATGTATCTCTAAACCAACTGCCTAAAACTCTGGCAATATAAGGTGTATAAGTTGCATAATCCTGATCAGATACTGCTCCTAAAGCTTGAATTACATTTTTTACATAATTTTTACAATTTTTACAACACTTTACTAATTCTGGATCATCACTACATCTTGTTTCTGCAGGGTTTACTGGTATATATTCTCCAGTTTCTTCATCATATGTTAATAATCCTGCATCAACTAACTCTTGAGTTGTTTTATCTCTTATTATAAACTCAAATACTATAGTATCTACCCACTCATAATCTTCTTCATCCCATTCATCTCTTATCGGATCAGCAGGCTCATCTAATATTCCAGTTGCAACTACAGTTTCAGTTCCCGCTTTATAAACAAGATATTTTATTGTAATCCATTCATACTCAACTTCTTCTCCATCAACCTCTGCACTATAAGTTCTAGTTGTCATTATTTCTTTTGTCTTATATATATCAAAAATTGTTGTACCGAGCAACAACCATAGGTTGCATAACTAATGTTTCGATTTCTTCCGGATCTGGTCTAGATATGTCAACATTTGAACCAGTATAACCATATTCTGATAAATCAACTCCACTATCAGGATCTTCAAAAAAACTGTAATCATCATCTAAATATGCCTCATCGTCTGTTCCTAAGCTTGCATCGCAATTATCAGCACTCATAATATATTGATTTCCACTTGCATCTGTATAATAATATTCTTCATACTCATCAAATGTATCATATACTTTTGCATCTGTTTCAGAACTTATTCCATAAGTATTAAGAGAGTTAGTACTTGCCCATCTCCAACCAAAAACCGTATCATCTGTTGCAAGAACTACTATTTGATCTTGTGCTTGACCTGTACAATTTGGAGGACTTTTTAGTGGTAAATGTGTTAATAAATACTGAGCATTTTTCTTTGTAATCGCTAAACCATTTACCCATTCAGTTGCTGCCATATCATTTACTGCCCATGAAGCTATATCAAATCCACCGTCTGATAGAGTTTGTTCAACATCATTTAACATTATTCTATCATCTTCATTTTCTACATTTCTTCCTTCTTCCATCATATCAACATAAGCTGCATCAACAGTTGCCTCTCCAGAATCCTCTAAATATACTTGAACTTCAGTATCAAAACTTTGAAGCATTGCATAAACTAAATCTGGTTGCATTGTTGCTAAATGAAGTGATAATAAAAACTCTAAATTCATTCCATATCTATCAGACCAACCATCAATTGTAAATACTGTTGGATTATTAAAATGTCCATTTTTTACACTCATTTGTCCACCCAGTGCTTGTTCTTGAAATTGAAATATCATCTCCATATACAATCCAATGTCCTAAAGAACTTGACCACTCTGTATCTGCCATACCATTTTTAGCATAAAAGAATTTTAATAAGCCTTTTGACCATGCTCCATCATATCCTCCAAAGGTTTGTTTTATTCCACCAAAAATATTTGCTAATAATCCCTCATCACTCATTTCTTATAGAATAAATTCTATAATCTGATAGCAGATATGTCCTTAATAATTTTGTGTCAACAGTCCAATTAAATACATTAGCTAAAAATTCATTTCCAAATCCTATAATTTTTCCAGCACCATTTGTTGAAACTTCTTCTGTTGATCTTTGTATTCCATATTCATCTACATATTCTCCTGTAACAACTTCTCCTGTGCTATTATCAACTAATAATCCTAATGAATTATAATAGCATCCATCAAAAGCTTCTCCCGCTTCATTATAATATCTTGAGTTTTCGTCATCTCCTCTTTTTTCAAAATAAATATAACCTTGATCTAACAATTCTGTATAATTAATAAATCCTGCATCCTCTGAATAATTGGTATTTGGAATAATAAAACCATATCCTACTAAATCATACTCCATTTCTTCTAGGTAATTTGCTAAATTTACAATATCATCATCATTAATGTATGCATCAGCGTCAGTTGTAAACCAACTTTGAACAGTATCTAATGCTCCTTGCCCAATTTTCTTTTAATTTATTAAGTACTAAACCTGGCATAAGCGTAAAAAAGCCAATAAAGCCTCCAACTATAAATATAACTAATACGACTATTCCTATAATTAGCCAAACTATAGGTGGTATGCTCTTAATAATATCTACTAGCCTTTTAATTCTTTTAGCTGTTCTTCCAATTTTATCAGCTAAAACTTGTTTTACCTTTTGACTTAGCTTGCGCTTCTGGATCTAAAATATCTAATTCTTTTTTCTCTAGTGGATTTCTTGCGCTTCCTCCACCTCCCAAATGGAAGCTTAGGACCATTTCCACCACCAGGTGTATTTCCTGTTCCAGCCATAGTAGTAAGTCTCCTTTCTTAAATAACTACTGCATTGAAATTGTCATGCTTGCTTTATATATTGCGTTATCTATTTCTTCTTGAGCCATTTCTGGATCTCCTGTATAATTTTCCATAACTCTTACAGAATTTAATACTAAGCTCTCTACTTCTGTATCAGAATCATAAAATTTTGAAAATGAAATTGTTACATTTTTTGTTTCTCCAGGAAGTAAAACACATCTTTGTTTCTTCTTCTACACAACCTCTTGCTTCATTTCCTATATTTATAAAAATTTCAGTATCATCAGCATTTCCATCTTGAATAACAACCGTATAATTGCTTCTAATTGGTAAGTTCTAAATTATAAATTATAAAACTATATTTTTTCTACTGACTTTGTTACCCTTGCTACTAAATAGTCATTTGAAGCTTGAAATTGTAAATCTTTAGAAACCCATATAATTTCCAACAGAAAATACTATATTTCCATCCTCATCATAATTTATAGCCATTTTTTCTTCAACATATCTATATTTTTGATTTGTAAGACCTGTTGCTAAAAAATTATCATATAATTTTAACACTATAAATATATTTATCATCTACATGTGAATAGCTCTGTATTGCATAGCTTTTAGTTTCCATCGAATTTTTCTGAAACATAATTTACATAATTATTATAACTATTTCAAAGAAATTCTTTTTACAGTCTTCAGAAATTAAATTATATGCACTAACATAATCTCTATTATTACAATATTTAACATAATTTTCAATAAATACTTCAAAACTATCTGCAACTTCTTCTGGAACATCTTGAGTATCATCTAAAACTGTTGTGTGAGGAGTATAAGATGTTACAGGAGCATCTGGAGCGCTATTTAAAGTAAGTAATCTATTTATAATTACAATCAATAAAATAACAAATGCAACTATTACTATTAATCTTCCATTCTTTTTAAAAAAAATGTCTTACTTTTAGCCTTATTTCTGGATTAATTGTCATAATTATTCCTCCTCTACTGCACTATTTCTACTAAATGATAAAACATAATCATTAAAATCATTCTCTTGAATTACAACATTCATATCAAAATTATGCCCTCTGCTACCATTTAAAGTATCAATTTATGCTAATCCATAAAACATATATGTCTCCCTAATCTTTCAAA
>CAKMVZ010000003.1 GCA_928721915.1 uncultured Clostridia bacterium | reverse complement strand
TGAGTTTTGAAAATAGCAAATTAGAAGAATTTAATAATTATTTAGATGGTAGGCGTGTTGCTATAATAGGTCTTGGAGTAAGCAATATTCCACTTATTGAATATATGCATGAAGTTGGAGCTGAAACAGTAGTCTTTGATAATCGAGAAATTGATAAGATTGAAAGTAGTATAATGAATAAAGTAATTTGTTATGATATGGAATATTCTTTGGGCGAGAATTATCTTTCAAAATTAGTAGATTTTGATATTATTTTTAGATCACCTAGCTGCTTGCCAACAAATCCAGCTCTACAATTAGAAGCCTCAAGAGGTGCTATTGTTACTACTGAAATTGAAATGTTTATGGAACTTTGTCCATGTACTATTATTGGAGTTACAGGAAGCGACGGAAAAACAACTACAACGACTCTTATTTATGAGATTTTAAAAGCTGGAGGATATAATACATATATTGGTGGAAATGTAGGAACTCCTCTATTTACGAAGGTTGGAGAAATGAAGCCAGAAGATATGGTAGTTTTGGAGCTTAGCAGCTTTCAACTTATGAATATGAAAATTAGTCCTAAAGTTGCAGTTGTTACAAATATTACTCCTAATCATTTAAATATTCATGAAGATATGGAAGAGTATATTGAAGCTAAAAAAAGTATTTTAAAATATCAAAATGTAGATGATACTGTAATTTTAAATTATGATAATAATATTACAAAAAGTTTTGCAAAAGATGCTAAAGGAAAGGTTATTTTTTTTAGTAATGTTGCTAAAATTACAGACGGTTATATGGTAGATTCAAAATCAATTAAATTTTGCAATGGAGATTTTAGAACTCATATATTAGAAACAAAAAATATGAAAATTAAAGGACTTCATAATTATATGAATGCTGCTTGTGCAATAGCTGCAACTAGAGATTATGTTGATTTAGATTTGGCAGTAAAAACTATTTGTGAGTTTCCGCGGAGTAGAGCACAGACTAGAGCTTGTAAAAGAGACTAAGAATAGAATTAAATGGTATAATGATTCTGCGTCTTCAAGTCCTACTAGAACAATTGTTGCTTTAAATGCGTTTCCTACAAAAAATGTAATTTTAATTGCTGGTGGATATGATAAGAACTTAGAATATGAACCTTTAGCTAAGCCTATTATAAATAGCTGTAAATCACTTATCTTAATAGGTCAAACTGCAAATAAAATAAAAGCTGCTGTTGAAAATGAGCAAATTTTAAAGGCAGGAATTAAAAATTTAGATATATATAAATGCGATAGTTTAAATGAAGCTGTAACTTTAGCTGAAAATATTGCTACTAAAGGGGATATAGTTTTATTTTCTCCTGCAAGTGCAAGTTTTGACAGTTTTAAAAATTTTGATGAAAGAGGAAAAGTTTTTAAAAAGTTAGTTTTAGAAAATTAGAAATCACGATTATTATATATTCGTGATTTTTTTATAAAAAGAGGACCTCTCGATATAAAAATACCGAGAGGTAGAAAATACTTGCTACTATTTACGAATAATTTCGACAATTTCAAATTTTTTGCCATAATCATCAGGAGAATAGTAACTGCAAGACCAGTATCCGCCAAAAGATCTGCTCTTTGTTTTCTCAGGAGCAAGGCATATAGAATTTATGCCATTGCTTTCTGTAAACCAGAGCCGATATAATTCTTTTTTTCCTTTTAACCGTACAAGTGGTCTTGTCATTGCAAGTATAGGAACTATGGTTTTGTCAAGTTCCTCTGCTGTAATTGTTGCTAAGTTAATAATCTGTTTCTCCATAAAAAATCCTCCTTAAAAGTGAACATTTTCACATTGTTTAAAAAAGGTTTTACACCTTACATAAATAATTATAGCTTATAATAAAGAAAAAAGCAATTTAATATATTACAGCGGTAGGAACATAAGAGTCTGATGGTACATTTACATATGGATTTTCTGGAGCATCACATTTTTCTATTGAGGTTATTTTAAGAACTGGAATATCCCCATAATAATAACCTTTTGTAATTTCACCGGTTAAATTTACCCAAGAATTATTTTCAAAATCTTTGGCTTTTTCATATTCACATAAAAAACCGAACAACTACAGTTTGGTTTTTACTATTTATTATCATGTCTCTTGCTAATATAAATTGATTTTCTTCTAAGTCTTGAACTCTATAAATATATCCAATAAAGGAAATTTTTTGACCAATATAAGTATCTAAATTTTCATGAACTTCTTTTAAAATATTTGTATAATTTTCAGGAGTTAAATTTGCTATTTCCGGAGATGGAATTTCGTCATTTACAGTTGTATTTTCTGTAGTAGAATTTTGTACTTCATTCCAAACTTTTGAAATTATAACTCCAAGCAAGGCTAAAACTAGAATAGCTGCTATTAATATAAAAATTTTAACTATTTTCTTTTGATTTATTTTAAAATTACAAATAAACATTTAATCACCTCTATAAATTATTTGTTAAATGATATGTGAATTTTTTTATAATAGAACTTAAAATTATAATATGTATAAATTTTCTAAATTTAATTATAATATTTGTAAATAGTAGATATATTAAGAAATAAGCCATTATTTATATTAGAATTAATAAAAAATAAATTTATTAAATAAAACAATATCATAAAATGCAAAAAACACTTGAAAAAAATGTATTTTTGATATAAAATAGTTTCGGTTTGATATAAACCAATTTTTAAGACACTTTAAAAATAAAATATAGTGTCGGAAGTGGAGGATTATAAAATGTCAGTAAGAGTAGCCATAAATGGATTTGGACGTATTGGACGTCTTGCATTTAGACAAATGTTTGGAGCTGAAGGGTATGAAATCGTTGCTATAAATGATTTAACAAGCCCTGCTATGTTAGCTCATCTTTTAAAATACGATTCTGCTCAAAAAAGATATGAAAAAGCAGATACAGTAGTTGCAGGTGAAGATTCAATCACTGTTGACGGAAAAACAATTAAAATTTATGCAGAGAAAGATGCTGAAAATCTTCCTTGGGGAGAAATAGGTGTTGATGTTGTTTTAGAATGTACAGGTTTTTATACATCAAAAGAAAAAGCATCTGCACATATTAAAGCAGGAGCTAAAAAAGTTGTTATTTCTGCACCAGCAGGAAAAGATTTACCAACTATAGTATTTGGAGTAAATGAAGGAATATTAACAAAAGATGACAATATTATTTCAGCAGCTTCATGTACAACAAACTGCTTAGCACCTATGGCTAAAGCTTTAAATGATTATGCTGAGATTAAATCAGGAATTATGACAACAGTTCATGCTTATACAGGAGATCAAATGGTTTTAGATGGACCACATAGAAAAGGTGATTTAAGAAGAGCAAGAGCTGCTGCAGTAAATATTGTTCCTAATTCAACAGGTGCAGCAAAAGCTATAGGATTAGTTATTCCTGAATTAAATGGAAAACTAATTGGTTCAGCTCAAAGAGTTCCAGTTCCAACTGGTTCAACAACAATATTAGTTGCAACAGTAAAATCAGATAAAGAAATTACTGTAGAATCAATAAATGAAGCTATGAAAGCAGCTTCAAATCAATCTTATGGATATACAGAAGAACCATTAGTTTCTTCAGATATCATAGGAATGACTTATGGATCATTATTTGACGCAACTCAAACAATGGTTGCAAAAGTAGATGAAGGATTATATCAAGTTCAAGTTGTAGCTTGGTATGATAATGAGAATTCATATACAAGTCAAATGGTTAGAACGATTAAATATTTCGCAGAAATTTAAATTGGGGTGCAAACGAGAAGCGGCGCCTTGCACATTTTCGCTCCTGCGGAATCTAGTCAACGTACAAAAAGTACGCCTCCTAGATATCCTTAGTCGCAAAAATGCACAATCCACCACTTCTCGTTTGCACAATAAGTGTATTGTAATGTTCAATATACGAGTACAATATTTAAAGATTTAAGAAATTACTTTGGAGGTGGGTGGAAATACCTGCCTTTTTATTTTATTAAAGAAAGGAAAAGATTTTTATGAATAAAAAAACTGTAAGAGATATTGATATTAAAGGAAAAAAAGTTTTAGTTAGATGTGATTTTAATGTCCCATATGATGAGAACAGAAAAATTACTGATAATAGAAGAATAGTAGCAGCACTTCCTACTATTAAATATTTACTTGAAAATGATTGTAAAGTAATTTTATGCTCTCATTTAGGTAGACCAAAAGGAGAAGTTAAACCAGAATTCTCAATGAATATAGTAGCAGATGAACTTTCTAGATTATTAGGAAAAGAAGTAAAACTTGCAAAAGATGTTGTAGGACCTGATGCTAAAGCTTTAGCAGCAAATTTACAATCTGGTGAAGTAATGCTTTTAGAAAATGTTAGATTTGAACCAGGCGAAGAGAAAAATGATGAAGAATTATCAAAAGCATTTGCATCTTTAGCAGAAGTTTATGTAAATGATGCTTTTGGAACAGCACATAGAGCTCATAGTTCAACAACAGGTGTTGCAAAATATTTGCCAGCTGTTTCTGGATTTTTAATTGAAAAAGAATTAAATTTCTTAGGTTCAGCATTAGAAAATCCTGAAAGACCATTTATGGCTATTTTAGGTGGAAGAAAAGTTTCTGATAAAATTGGAGTAATAGAAAGCTTATTAGAAAAAGTAGATGTTCTAATGATAGGTGGAGCTATGGCTTATACTTTCTTTAAATCAATGGGCTATAATGTTGGAAATTCAGTTTGCGAATTAGATAAATTAGATTTAGCAAAAGAAGTTATGGAAAAAGCAAAAGCTAAAGGTGTTAAATTTATGCTTCCAGTAGATACAAAAGTTGGAAAAGAATTTAAACCAGATACAGAAAGTAAAACAGTTAAATTTACAGAAATTCCAGATGGCTGGGAAGGATTTGATATTGGAGAAGAAACAATAAAAATGTATTCAGAAGAAGTAAAAAACGCTAAAACAGTAATTTGGAATGGACCTTTAGGTTTATTTGAATTTGACCAATTTGCAGTAGGAACAAACAGTATAGCCAAAGCATTAGCAGATGTTGATGCAGTTAAAATAATAGGTGGTGGAGATTCAGCAGCAGCTGTTGAAAAAGCAGGTTTAGCAGAGAAATTTACACATATTTCAACAGGTGGTGGTGCTTCATTAGAATTTTTAGAAGGTAAGAAGTTGCCAGGAATAGAAGCATTACAAGACAAATAAGTGAGTGCAATATTTATTAAAAAAGAGGTGATTTAATTGTCAACCCCACATAATGAAGCAAATTTGGGTGATTTTGCAAAAACTGTAATAATGCCTGGGGATCCTAAAAGAGCTGAATTTATTGCTAACAACTATTTAACTGATAGTAAACTAATAAATGATGTTAGAGGAATGAAGGCATATACAGGTTATTATAAAGATAAAAAGGTATCTGTAATGGCTAGTGGTATGGGAATTCCATCAATGGGAATTTATTCTTATGAATTATATAAATATTATGATGTTGATACTATTATTAGAATTGGATCATGTGGTAATTATTCAGAAGAATTAAGACTTTTAGATTTAATTTTAGTTGATAGAACTTATACTGAGTCAAATTATGCTTTAACATTAAATAATGAAAATACCCATATTGCTAAACCAAGTGAAGAAATAAATTTAAAAATTGAAGAAACTGCTAGAAATATGAATATTAAATTAAAAAAAGGAACAACTTTGTGTTCAGAATGTTTTGATATTTATATGACAGATAAATCAAAATGTTTTGAAAGGATTCCAAATGATATTAAAGTAATTGGAGCTGAAATGGAAGCATTTGCTTTATTTTATAATGCAAAGCTTTTAAATAAAAAGGCAGCGACAATCTTAACAGTAGTAGATGATGAAGTTCATGGTGATTCTGCAACTAGCCAAATGAGAGAAAAAGCTTTAACTGATATGATAGAACTTGCACTAAATACTGCTGTAGAAATAGGTTAAAAAGAAAGGAAACAAATGAAAAAAAGAGTATTTTTAATTGTTTTAGATAGTGTTGGTATTGGAGAGGCTCCTGATAGCGATAAATATGGAGATGCTCGGTAGCAACACATTAAAAGCAATATCAAAATCAAAATATTTTAATATAAATACAATGAGAAAAATGGGAATTTTCAATATTGATAATATTGGTTTTGAAGTTCCTGGAAAAAATCCAACAGCTGCATTTTGTAAGTTACAAGAGCAATCTTGTGGAAAAGATACAACATCTGGACATTGGGAAATTGCAGGCTTAATTGTAGATAAACCTTTTCCTACATATCCTAATGGTTTTCCAGAAGAAATAATAAGAGAATTTAGTAAAAGAACAGGAAAAGAGGTTTTATGCAATAAGCCTTATTCTGGTACAGAAGTAATAAAAGTCTATGGAAAAGAGCATTTAGCAACTGGAAGTTTAATTGTATATACTTCAGCAGATAGTGTTTTTCAAATAGCTGCTCATGAGGAAGTTGTACCATTAGAAAAACTTTATGAGTATTGTAAAATTGCAAGGGAAATTCTAACTGGAGAAAATGCAGTAGGAAGAGTTATTGCAAGACCATTTTTAGGAAAATATCCTGATTTTTATAGAACTAAAAATAGACATGATTTTTCACTTGTTCCACCAAAAAATACTATGTTAAATAATCTAAAAGAAGCTAGCAAGGATGTAATAGCTGTTGGAAAAATAAATGATATATATGCAGGTTCTGGTATAACCGAAAAATATTATACGAAAGATAATAATGAAGGAATGGCAAAAACCTTTGAATTAGCAGATAAAGATTTTGAAGGATTATGCTTTACAAATCTTGTAGATTTTGATATGCTATATGGTCATAGAAATGATATAGATGGATATGCAAAAGCATGTACCGAATTTGATATTTGGCTTGAAAAGTTTTTACCAAAATTAAGAGAAGATGATATTTTAATGATTACAGCAGATCATGGTTGTGACCCTTCAACACCTAGTACAGATCATTCAAGAGAATATATACCATTATTAATATATGGAAATAAAATACTTCCTAAAAATCTAGGAATAAGAGAAACTTATGCTGATATTGGAAAAACTATTGAAGATTATTTTGAAATAAACAGCAGTATTTCAGGAATAAGTTTCTTAAAAGAAATTTTAAAATGAATAAAAGGGAGTAATTAAAAGTTGGATATAATAGATATTATTGAAAAGAAAAGAGATGGATATATTCTTTCTAAAGAAGAAATTGAATATTTTGTAAATGGATATGTTTCAAATGGAATTCCAGATTATCAGATATCAAGTTTACTTATGGCAATTTATTTTAAAGGTTTAAATGATGAAGAATTATTTAATTTAACAATGGCAATGGTAAATTCTGGAGATAGGATTGATTTATCTGGAATCCAAGGAATAAAGGTAGATAAACATAGTACTGGTGGAGTTGGAGACAAAACAACTTTAATTGTTGCTCCAATTGTAGCAGCTTGTGGTGGAAAGATTGCTAAAATGAGTGGGAGAGGTTTAGGATTTACTGGTCGGAACAGCTGATAAATTAGAATCTATTGAGAATTATAGAATAGATATTCCAATGGAAAATTTAATTAAACAGGTAAATGAAATTGGAGTTCGGACTAATTTATCAATCACGGAAATTTGACACCTGCTGATAAAAAAATATATAGTCTAAGAGATGTAACACGGAACTGTGGAAAGTATTTCTTTAATTGCTTCTAGCATAATGAGTAAAAAAATTGCTTCAGGTGCAGATGCATTAGTTTTAGATGTTAAAATGGGAAAAGGTGCTTTTATGAAGGATCTTGATTCTAGTAAAGAGCTTTCTAGAAAAATGATAAATATTGGTACTTTGGCAGGTTTAAAAACTATTGCAATTATAACAAATATGGACATTCCTTTAGGCAAAGAAATTGGAAATTCATTAGAAGTAAAAGAAGCAATAGAAGTGTTAAAAGGAAATGGACCAGAAGATTTAAAAGAAATTTGTATAACTTTAGCAAAATATATGGTAGCTATAAGTTTAAATATTTCAATTGAAAAAGCGGAGAAAAAAGTAGTTGAATCTATTCAAAATGGATGGGCTTTTGAGAAGTTTAAAGAGCTAGTAAGATGGCAAGGTGGAAATGAAAATTGGATAGATTATCCTGAAAACTTTCCTACTAGCTTATATAATGAAAAAGTAAGAGCTTTTAAAAGTGGTTATATAAAAAGTATGAATACAGAAGAAATTGGAAAAATAAGTTTAAAACTTGGTAGTGGAAGAGAAGTTTTAAATCAACCAATTGATTATTCATCTGGAATTACAGTTTTGAAAAAAACTGGAGATTATGTAGAAATAGGAGACTGTATAGCAGTGCTACATACAAATAAAGAGAATATTATAAATGAGCAGGTAGAAAACTATTTAAATTCAATTGAATTTTCTAGTGAATCTGTTCAAAAGCCAAAACTTATATATGAAGTTTTAGAATAAATAAAAAGAAAGGATTTTTTAAAATGAGAAAAAAAGTTATTGCAGGAAATTGGAAAATGAATATGCTTCCAAATGAAGCTATAAAATTTATTGAAGATTTTGCTCCATTGGTTAAAGATTCTAAAGCAGAAGTAATATTATGTGTTCCATATACAGATTTATTCTATGTTTTATTAAATACTCAAGAAACAAATATTAAAGTTGGTGCACAAAATATGCATTTTGCTGAAAGTGGAGCATATACAGGAGAAGTTTCTGGAAAAATGTTAAAATCAATAGGAGTAGAATATGTAATTATAGGTCATTCTGAAAGAAGAGAATATTTTGCGGAAACAGATGAAACTGTAAATAAGAAATTAAAAGCAGCTTTTGAATATGGATTAAAACCTATTGTTTGTGTTGGAGAAAAATTAGAACAAAGAGAAGCTGGAATTGCAGAAGAAATTGTTACAAAACAAACTGTACTTGCTTTAGATGGTTTAAGCAAAGAACAAGTTAAAAATACTATAATTGCTTATGAGCCAATTTGGGCAATTGGAACTGGTAAGACAGCTACATCAGAAGATGCAAATAATATGATTAAAGCCATAAGAGCTAAGATTGCTAAAGTTTATGGAAAAGATATTGCTGAAGAAGTTATAATTCAATATGGTGGAAGTGTAAAATCTTCAAATGCGACTGAACTTTTCTCAACATCAGATATTGATGGTGGGTTAGTAGGTGGAGCTAGTTTAAAACCAGAGGAGTTTGCGAAAATTGTTAATTATGATAAACAATAATAGATAAATAAACTAAAAATAGTGCTAGTTTCCGTTTTCTAGGTGGTTTATATTTTTATGGCTGCAAAATCCCTACTTCGAAGAAAATGTAATCTTGATGATTTTGAAGTCTAAAAATCCTCAAGATAACATTTTCTAGCTCGCTGGTCCCCACTTTGGATTTGCGGACGCCATAAAAATATAAACCACCTAGAAAACTAGTTGAGTGCTATATTTTTGATGGTTAAAATATTTTTAGAAAACTAGTTAAGTACTATAATTTAGAGTGTAAAATTTTTGTGGAAATTAGTTAAGTATTATATATTTGATTTTTATAATTTTTTAGGAAACAAGTAAGCACTATATGTTTTATTTTTATAATTATATTAGGAAATTAGAGAATAACCTAATTTAATTATTATAGTGCTTTTATGAAAATAATTAGTGTTTAAGAGTATTAAAAACTATTAAATTTTGATTTTAATAAAATAATTAAAAATAGATGTATTAAATTTATAAATATAAAAATTTTAAAACTTTTTACATAATATGGAGGAGAAGAGATTTATGGATAAGAATGTTACTATGCTTATGATTTTAGATGGATATGGTATTAATGAAAAAGCTGAAGGTAATGCTGTGAAGCTTGCTAAGACTCCAAATTTAGATGAAATCTTAAGCAAAAATCCTAATACTATAATTCATACAAGTGGAAAAGATGTTGGACTTCCTGATGGACAAATGGGAAATTCAGAAGTTGGACATACTAATATTGGTGCTGGTAGAATTGTATATCAAGATTTAGCTAAAATTACAAAATCAATAGAAGATGGAGATTTTTTCAGTATTCCGGAGTTTACAAAAGCAGTTGAAAATTGTAAGGAACATAATTCAAAATTACATTTAATAGGTTTAGTTTCAGACGGAGGTGTTCATAGCCATAATAGACATTTATATGGACTTTTAGAGATGGCTAAAAGAAAAGGTTTTGAAGATGTTTATGTGCATTGCTTTATGGACGGTAGAGATACTCCACCTGCTTCAGGAGAAAATTATATAATTGAATTAGAAGAAAAAAATGAAAGAAAAAGGTATTGGAAAAATTGCTACTATTTCAGGAAGATTTTATAGTATGGATAGAGATAAAAGATGGCAAAGAGTAGAACTTGCTTATAATGCTATGGTAAATGGAGAAGGGGAAAAAGCAAAGTCTGCAGTTTCTGCTGTTGAAGAATCTTATCAAAGAGAGGAATTTGATGAATTTATAAAACCAACTGTAATTACTTTAGCAAATGGAGAACCTGTTGCTAAAATTGAAGAAAATGATTCTGTTATATTCTTTAATTTTAGACCAGACAGAGCAAGAGAAATAACAAGAGCAATAGTTGATCCAAATTTTGATGGATTTTCAAGAAAATATTTTAAGACATATTTTGTTTGTATGACACCTTATGATGAAACAATGCCAAATGTGGAAATAGCTTTCAAAAAAGAAGAAATAAAAAATACTTTTGGTGAATATATAAGCAAATTAGGTTTTAACCTCAATTAAGAATTGCAGAAACTGAAAAATATGCTCATGTTACATTTTTCTTTAATGGCGGAAATGAAAAACAATATGAAGGTGAGGATAGAATTTTAGTTCCATCTCCTAAAGTTGAAACTTATGATATGAAACCTGAAATGAGTGCAGGAGAAGTTACAGATAAAGTTGTTGAGGCAATTAATTCTAGAAAATATGATGCCATAATTTTAAATTATGCAAATCCAGATATGGTAGGTCATACTGGAAGTTTGGAAGCAGCAGAAAAAGCATTAGAATTTTTAGATGGATGTGTTGAAAGGAGTTGTAGAAGCAATTAAGAAAAATAATGGAACTCTTTTAATTACAGCAGATCATGGAAATTCTGAGCAAATGATTGATTATAAAAACTGGCGAGCCATATACAGCTCATACAACAAATCCAGTTCCACTTGCTATGGTTGGAAGAGTAAATAGAAAATGTTAAAGAAGGTCGTTTAGCAGACTTAGCTCCAACAATGCTTGACATTATGGGATTAGAAAAACCACATGAAATGACAGGAGAAAGTTTACTTATTTAAGTAAGAAAGGACAAAACTTATATGATAGGTTTTCCAAAAGAAAAAGAATTTTATATGCAAATACAAAACCAGCTTTTTGAAATGATTCCAGAAAGCTGGAAAACTATTTTACTTCATACATCAATAATAGATATAAATGGATTAAAGCCTAAAGCAGAAATGTATTTATATTATATTCCAAAGGGAATTTTAAAAAGAAAACCAGTTAATTGTTATGAAATTCCTAGTCTTTTTGATATAGATGAAGGAAGAATATTCAAGATTAATTACTAATTTATATAATACTATAAAATTATTACGTGATAGTTATTTTGCATATAAGAAGGAAAAATGGACTACAATAGACATTAATTGTGAAAATGATAGATTTGTTGTAAAATATGGTTTTGAAGATTTAAAAAATTCTGAGTATACTCCAGAGCAGAGGACATATTATATGGAGATATCAAAATTTAAATATAGATCCAGATACTTTAAATCGTAAAGAAAGAAAAGTTTTAAATTATTATATAAAAGAAGCAAATGTTAGAATTGAACCAAGAGTAGAGATATGTAATGAGCCAATTTATGAAAGACCAGTTCAAGCAACAATAGATTATGAAAAAAGTTTAACAATAGATGAAATTGTTGCAAGAGATACAGAAGCTAAAAGGCAGGAAGAGAAACGTCAAAAAAAGCTTGAGGAAAGAAGAAAGAAAAGAAAGTTAGATATAATAGATGACGATGATACTGAAACTATTATACAAAATCAAATTTTAAAATAATTTATTGGAGGAAAAATGGACTATACATTAGAAGTAAAAAACTTAAATAAAGAAAAAAAATTAAAATATATTGTTATGACCTTTGGATGTTCATTAAATGAAAATGATTCTGAAAAAATTTGTGGAATGCTAGAAGAAATGGGATTTCAAAAAACAGATGAGTTTAAAGAAGCTGATTTTGTGATTTTTAATACTTGTTGTGTAAGAGAAAATGCAGAGGAAAGACTTTTTGGTAAACTTGGCGAAATTAAAAAGATGAAAGAAGAAAGAAATGTAATTGTAGCTATTGGTGGATGTATGATGCAAGAAAAAGAAATGCTAGAGAAAATTAAGAAAAGCTACAAATATGTAGATATTGTTTTTGGAACTCATACTTTAAAAGATTTACCAAAAGACGTTTATAATGTAGTTATAAAAAATGAAAAGATAACCGATGTTATAGATATTGAAGGAGAAGTTATTGAAGGACTTCCAATCAAAAGAGATGATACATATAAAGCTAAAGTTACTATTATGTATGGTTGTAATAATTTTTGTACATATTGTATAGTTCCATATGTTAGACGGAAGAGAAAGAAGCAGAGATCCAAATGATATTTTAAGTGAAATTAAGAATTTGGCTAAAAAAGGCTATAAAGAAATTATGCTCTCTTGGTCAAAATGTTAATTCTTATGCAAAAGATAATTTTAAATATTGCGAAAAAAAGCCAAATAGTAGTATTAAATTCTTTTGCAAAACTTTTAAGGGCGGTAAATGATATTGAAGGAATTGAAAAAATAAGATTTATTTCACCACATCCCAAAAGATTTTACTCAAGACGTAATAGAAGCTATTAGAGATTGTAAGAAAATAAGTAAACTCATTCACTTACCACTTCAATCTGGTAATACCAAAGTTTTAAAAGAAATGAATAGAAAATATACAAAAGATCAATATTTAGAATTAGTTCAAAAAATGAAGGAAATGATACCAAATGTTAAATTTTCAACAGATATAATTGTAGGATTTCCTGGTGAAACAGATGAAGAATTTGAAGATACTTTAGATGTTGTAAGAAAAGTGGGATATGAACAAATATTTATGTTTATTTATTCAGTAAGAAATGGAACTGTAGCAGCTACTAGAACTGATCAGATTCCTGATGATGTAAAACATAAAAGATTTGAGAAATTAAAAGAATTATTTGAAAAAAGTGTTGATGAGATAAATAAAAAATATATTGGAACAATTCAAGAAATCTTAGTTGAAGGATATAGCAAAAACAATAAAGAAATGTTAACAGGTAGAACAGATTCTAATAAAATTGTTGTATTTAAACCTGAAAAAGGTATAAAAATAGGCGACATTACTAATTTAAAAATTATAAAAGATCATAAATGGTATTTAGAGGGAAAAATATATTAAAAAACAAATGGAGTTTTAAACAAAAATAGGAGGCAAAATGGTAGCAAAAAAAGAAGAGCAAGAAAATGTATCACCGATGATGCAAAATTATTTGGCAACAAAAGAGCAATATAAAGATTCTATATTGTTTTATAGACTAGGAGATTTTTATGAAATGTTTTTTGATGATGCTTTATTAGCATCAAGAGAACTTGAAATAACATTAACTTCTAAAGCCTGTGGTGGAGATAAAAGAGCTCCAATGTGTGGAGTTCCATTTCATGCAGCTGATATTTATATTTCAAGATTAATAAATAAAGGTTACAAAGTTGCAATTTGCGAGCAATTAGAAGATCCTAAAACTGCAAAAGGAATAGTAAAAAGAGATGTAATAAGAATTGTAACTCCGGGAACTGTTTTAGAATCAAACATGTTAGAAGAAAAGAAAAACAACTATATTATGTCAATCTTTAAAGATGGTTTGTATTATGGATTAGCAATTTGTGATATTAGTACTGGTGATTTTTATGCTACAGATATTAAATTAAAAGATAATAATTTTGAAAAATTATTAGATGAATACGCAAGATTTGAACCTGCCGAAATTGTTGTAAATGAAGCTATGGGAATATCTACAAAAGAGTTAGAAAACTTAAAAGATAGAGTAAATACTTTTGTTACAAAAAAAGAGGATAGAATTTTTAAAAATGATAAAGATTTATTATTTAAGTTATACACATTAGTAGATAGTGATGATAGAGAATTAGAAGATTTAGAAAATAAAGATTTGGTTGTAAGGGCTATAAATGGTCTTTTAGAATATTTTACAGAAACTCAAAAAATAAAACTAGAACATATAAACAAACTTCAAATCTATGAAGTTCAAAAATATATGGCTTTAGATATAAATGCTAGAAGAAGTTTAGAAATAACTGAAAGAATGAGAGATAAATCTAAAAAAGGAACTTTAATTTGGGTTTTAGATAAAACTTCTACATCTATGGGAGGAAGAATGCTTCGTAGATGGTTAAATGATCCGCTTTTAGATTTAAATGAAATAACTTCAAGACACAATGCTGTAGGAGAATTAAAAGATAATTTAATGTTAAGAGGAGAGCTAATAGAGGAATTATCTAGAGTTTATGATATAGAAAGATTAGCTCGGTAAAGTGGCATTTGGAAATGTTAATGCAAGAGAATTAAATTCTTTAAAAAATTCTTTATCTCATATTCCTTCTTTAAAAAAACTTTTAAATATGGCAAATTCTGAACTTTTAAAAAATATAAATGAAAAAATGGATGAACTTCAAGATATAGTTAATTTGATTGATTCTAGCATTGTGGATGATCCTCCAATTAGTGTTAAAGACGGAGGCATAATAAAATCAGGATATAATTCAGAAATAGATGAATATAGAGAAGCATCTATTAATGGAAAAAATTGGATAGTTTCTTTAGAAGCAAGAGAAAGAGAAGAAACTGGTATTAAAAATTTAAAAGTAGGTTATACAAAAGTTTTTGGGTATTATATTGAAGTAACAAAATCTTTTTTAAATCAAGTGCCAGAAAGATTTATAAGAAAACAAACTCTTACAAATGCGGAAAGATTTACAACTGATGAATTACGTTCTATGGAAGGTAGAATCTTAGGTGCTGAAGAAAAAGTTGTTAACTTAGAATATTTAGAATTTACTAAAATTAGAGAAGAAATTTCTAAGAATATTGCAAGACTTCAAACTACTGCAAGCAGTGTAGCTGAGCTAGATGTTTTATTGAGTTTAGCAACAGTTGCAGATGATAATAATTATGTATGTCCTAAGATGAGTGAAGATGGCATAATTGATATAAAAGAAGGTCGTCATCCTGTTATCGAAAAAATGATAGACAGTGGTCTATTTGTTCAAAATGATACATATTTAGATACAGAAAACTCAAGAGTTGCTATTATTACAGGACCAAATATGGCAGGAAAATCAACATATATGAGACAAGTGGCTTTAATTACATTAATGGCTCAAGTTCGGAAGTTTTGTTCCAGCAAAAGAAGCTAAAATTGGAATTGTTGATAAAATATTTACTAGAGTTGGAGCTTCAGATGATTTAAGTAGTGGACAAAGTACGTTTATGCTTGAAATGTTAGAAGTTTCAAATATTTTAAAAAATGCTACAAAAAAGAGTTTAATTATATTAGATGAGATTGGAAGAGGAACTTCTACTTATGATGGGCTTTCTATTGCGTGGGCAGTTGCAGAATATATTGCAGATAAATCTAAGGTAGGTGCTAAAACATTATTTGCAACTCATTATCATGAACTAATTCAAATGGCAGAAAAAACAGAAGGAATTAAAAATTTCTCTGTTGCTGTAAAGGAAAAAGGTGAAGATATAATCTTCCTAAGAAAAATAGTAGAAGGTGGAACTGATGAAAGCTATGGTATTCATGTTGCTAAACTTGCAGGAGTTCCAAAACAAGTAATTACAAGGGCAAATAAAATTTTAAGAAGTTTAGAAAAAGATGGACAAAAAGTAGTTGTTAATGAAAAAGAGGATAAAAAACAAGTAGAACGGTCAAGTTAATTTATTTAATTTTAAATTAGAAGAAATTGCATATGAGCTTGACAAAGTGAATTTAAATGAATTAACTCCAATTGATGCTTTAAACACTTTAGTTAGAATAAAAGAAAAAATGAAATAGTATCAAATTTTTACCTTTTGACATACTATATATAGTAATGTTAGGAGGTTTTTTTATGTGTGGATTTGTTGGAATTGTAAATTATGAGAAAAATATAAAAAATCAAGAAAACTTTTTTAAAGGAATGGTAAGAACTTTAGAAAAGAGGGGACCTGATGAAGAAGGATTTTTTTTGACAGAGGATATAAATTTAGGTCATAGAAGACTTAGCATAATTGATATAAAAAATGGCAAACAACCAATGAGCTATAAGTATAATGATACTACATATACAATAGTTTATAATGGTCAAATTTATAATGCAGATAATTTAAGAAATGTATTAAAAAATAAGGGCTTTGAATTTAAAACTCATTCTGATACAGAAGTTTTATTAAAATCTTATATATATTTTGGAAAAGAAGTTTGTAAATTCATAAATGGTATTTTTGCTTTTGCAATTTGGAATGACAAAAATAAAGAACTATTTTTAGCAAGAGACCATTTTGGTATAAAACCTTTGTATTATACTTTTAAAAATAATAATTTTATTTTTGCTTCTGAGATAAAAGCAATTTTAAAACATAATGAAGTAGAAAAGAAGTTAGATGAAATTGGAATTTGTGAATTATTTGGAATAGGCCCTGCTCATACTGCACGGAAAAACACCATTTAAGGATATTTTTGAGCTAGAGCCAGCTCATTTTATTGTTGTTAATAAAAGTGGTATTTTTAAAGAAGAGTATTGGAAGTTAGAGACAAAATATCATAAAGATGATTTAGAAGAAACATGTTTTAATTTAAGAAATTTAATTACTGATTCAATAGTAAAACAGTTGGTATCAGATAGACCACTATGTTCTTTACTTTCAGGAGGTTTAGATTCAAGTATTATAACAGCTGTTGCAAGTGAATATTATAAGTCACATGGTAAAAAATTAGATACATTTTCAGTTGATTATGTAGATAATGATAAGAATTTTGTTAAAAGTGATTTTCAACCAGATTCAGATGAACACTATATTAATTTAATGGTAAATAAATTTAATACTAATCATAGAAAAATAGTTTTAGATACTCCTGAACTTTATGAAAAATTAAAAGATGCTGTTATTGCACGTGATTTTCCAGGAATGGCAGATGTAGATTCATCTTATCTTTTATTTTTTGAGGGTGTATCTAAAGATGAAACTGTTGCGCTTTCAGGAGAATGTTCAGATGAGATTTTTGGAGGTTATCCATGGTATTTTAGAAAAGACGCTTTAGATTCAGGAACTTTTCCTTGGTCAATAGCTATTAATGAAAGACAAAAACTTTTGAATCCTAAAATTGGAAGAAAAGTTAATTTAAAAGATTATATACAAAATGAATATGAAGAAAGTTTAAAAAAGGTTGAATTTTTAGATACAGACAGTTTAGAAACAAAACTTCATAGGAAATTAATTTTTTTAACATCAAATTGGTTTATGCAAACTCTTTTAGACAGAACCGATAGAATGGCAATGTATAATGGTTTTGAAGTTAGAGTTCCATTTTGCGACTATAGAATAGTAGAATATGCATGGAATATTCCATGGGAAATGAAAGCATATAAAGGAAGAGAAAAGGGATTATTAAGGAAAGCATTTGAAGGATATTTGCCAGAAGAAATAATTTATAGAAAGAAAAGTCCATACCCAAAAACTCATAATCCTTCTTATTTAAAAAAGGTAAAAGAAGGATTAAGTGCAATAGTTAATAATAAAAATGCTAAAATAAATGAGTTATTAAATAGAGAATATATTAAAGAAATTTTAGAAACAGAAGGAAAGGCTTTTACAAGACCATGGTTTGGCCAATTAATGACAGGTCCTCAACTTATGGCATATTTAATTCAAGTTGAATTTTGGCTTGAAAAATATTTTAATTAGTTAAACACCCCGCTATATAAGCCGAAGAGGCTTAAGCGGGATGCACTAGATGTATTATGGTAATTATTAGGGAATGTTAATAAACTATCTAATAATTCCGAAATATTCAGAATTAAGGATTTTCTTGATATTTGGATTTACAAAAATAATTTCAGAAAGTAAAGTTTGATATTCATTTTGTATTGTGTTTTTGAATTCATTTTTGTAATTCTTAAACTCTTTTTCTGACATATGATCATGATATAATCTTGTAGTAGTATTTTCTAAATATGTAATAAAAGAATTTATTTGTCCAAATTTGTCTACAATGTAGTGTATTTTCCATATTTCTCTTAGAAGAGCCTCAATGTTTTTAAGCATTTTTTTCTGATTTTCACATTTTTTTGTCTCTTCTATTATATGGTGAATTGTTGCAATTATAAATATACTCACAGCTATAACGATAGTAAGCGTCATCAAATTCCCCCTAACCTAGCAGTATGCTTATTCTCGTTTTCCCCTAATTACCACTTTTTCCAAATAACATCTATAAAATTATTATAACATATTAGTATATAATAAAACAAATAAAACTTGTATAGAAAATAAAAAAATGATATAATTTTTAAGATTGTATAAATATTTCATAAATAAAAGAGGTAAAAAATGATAGATATTGAAAAAGCAAAAAACGAATTTAAGAAATATGTTAGTAATTATGATAAGGAAAATCCAAGAATAGTCTTAAAGATTTCACATTCGTTTAGAGTTATGGAACAAAGCAAAAAAATAGCTCAAAGTTTAAATTTAAGTGAAGAACAAATTGAGCTAGCTACATTAATTGGTTTACTTCATGATATAGCAAGATTTGAACAAATGAAAAGATTTGGAACTTATGTAGATGAAAAAAGTATAGATCATGGAAATTTAGGAGCAGAGATTTTATTAGATAAATCTTTTATAAGAAAATTTATTGATGATAATAAATATGATGATATTATTATAATTGCTATTAAAAATCACAATAAATATAAGATACAAGATGGTTTAGATGATATTTGTTTACTTCATTCTAAAATTATAAGAGATGCAGATAAATTAGATATTTTATATGAAGCAACTGAAAAGTTTTGGTATTCTGAAGCAGAAAAAGAATTTATTGAAAATTCTGCTCCAATAAGAGAAGATTATTTTGCACAAATTAAGAATCATGAAGCAATTCTTAGAAAAAAGGGAATTGTAAATAAAATAGATTCAGTTGTTTCATATTTAGCATTTGTTTTTGATTTTAATTTTAAATATACATTTAAAAGAACTTATGATGAAAATTACATTAATAAGATTATAGATAGATTTAAAATAAAAAATGTAGAAGCTAAGAAACAAATTGATGAAATAAAGATGATTATTAATAATTTTTTGATAGAAAAAATTAGCTAGAAAACGGTAAATAAAAGGTTTTAAAAATAAGGTAAAAAATTTTATAAAAAAAATGTAAAAAAATGTAGAAAAAGTGTTGACTTTTAAAAAAGAAAGTGGTAAACTATAGCACAGTTGATTTTGAAAAAAATCGACTGTGCTAAAACATTATATAGCCCTAAAAACTTACGAAAATTAGCGATAAAAGGATTTTAGAAAAAAATCGAAAAAAACTTTAAAAAAATTCAAAAAAATCGTTGACAAAGTAAAATGAGGGTGGTATAATAAAACTCGTTCCGAACGAAACGGAACAACAAAAAAATTTAGAGCTTGAAAAAAGCAAAGAATTAAAAGTAAAGTACATTGAAAAGTAAACAATAATACAATATCCTTTGAGATAATTCTAAGAAAACCTAAAAGTATGTAAAACATACAAAAAAGTGAGTTTGAAAAAGAATTCAAAGAGCTAAAAACAATTAAATTAAAATTAAATAAATCGAAAGATTTATGAGAGATAAAAATTTGAGAGTTTGATCCTGGCTCAGGATAAACGCTGGCGGCGCACATAAGACATGCAAGTCGAACGGACTTAGGCTCATACTTAACGTTTGAGAACGGTTAGTGGCGGACTGGTGAGTAACACGTAAGCGACCTGCCTATAAGAGGGGAATAACATTGAGAAATCAGTGCTAATACCGCATAAGCTCACGATGCTGCATGGCATAGTGAGAAAAGGAGCAATCCGCTTATAGATGGGCTTGCGTCTGATTAGATAGTTGGTAGGGTAACGGCCTACCAAGTCGACGATCAGTAGCCGGACTGAGAGGTTGAACGGCCACATTGGGACTGAGATACGGCCCAGACTCCTACGGGAGGCAGCAGTCGGGAATATTGCGCAATGGAGGGAACTCTGACGCAGTGACGCCGCGTATAGGAAGAAGTTTTTCGGAATGTAAACTATTGTCATTAGGGAAGAGAAAGGACGGTACCTAAGGAGGAAGCCCTGGCTAACTATGTGCCAGCAGCCGCGGTAATACATAGAGGGCAAGCGTTATCCGGAATTATTGGGTGTAAAGGGTGCGTAGACGGGATGTTAAGTTAGTTGTGAAATCCCCAGGCTTAACTTGGAAATTGCAACTAAAACTGGTATTCTTGAGTACTGGAGAGGAAAGTGGAATTCCTAGTGTAGCGGTGAAATGCGTAGATATTAGGAGGAACACCAGTGGCGAAGGCGACTTTCTGGACAGAAACTGACGTTGAGGCACGAAAGTGTGGGGAGCAAACAGGATTAGATACCCTGGTAGTCCACACCGTAAACGATGGATACTAGGTGTAGGGTGAAAAAACTCTGTGCCGGCGCAAACGCAATAAGTATCCCACCTGGGGAGTACGGCCGCAAGGTTGAAACTCAAAGGAATTGACGGGGGCCCGCACAAGCAGTGGAGTATGTGGTTTAATTCGAAGCAACGCGAAGAACCTTACCAGGGCTTGACATAAACAGGAATAATCAAGAGATTGATTAGCTCTTCGGAGTCTGTTTACAGGTGGTGCATGGTTGTCGTCAGCTCGTGTCGTGAGATGTTGGGTTAAGTCCCGCAACGAGCGCAACCCTTATTTCTAGTTGCCAGCACGTAAAGGTGGGAACTCTAGAGAGACTGCCGTTGATAAAACGGAGGAAGGTGGGGACGACGTCAAATCATCATGCCCTTTATGTCCTGGGCTACACACGTACTACAATGGCCGTTACAGAGAGAAGCGAGACAGTGATGTGGAGCGAAACTTAAAAAAGCGGTCTCAGTTCGGATTGAAGGCTGAAATTCGCCTTTATGAAGCCGGAATTGCTAGTAATGGCAGGTCAGCATACTGCCGTGAATACGTTCCCGGGCCTTGTACACACCGCCCGTCACACCATGAGAGTTGGAAATACCCGAAGCCTGTGAGCTAACCGAAAGGAGGCAGCAGTCGAAGGTAGAGTCAATGATTGGGGTGAAGTCGTAACAAGGTAGCCGTATCAGAAGGTGCGGCTGGATCACCTCCTTTCTAAGGAGAAAGAAGAAAAAAGAATTAATCAAGATTGATATTGTTTTATTGTTTATTTTTCAATGTACTTTTAAAAATTATTACCTAATATTAGTTGTAACATCTGTATTAGGAAGTAGATTTTATTGAAGTATAATTTTTAAGTACATTAAAAATTAAAAAGAGGTAAGCTCATTAAACGGAAGAAAAATTGACCAGCACTTTAATCAAAAATGGGCTCATAGCTCAGATGGTTAGAGCGCACGCCTGATAAGCGTGAGGTCGATGGTTCAAGTCCATTTGAGCCCACCAAAAAGTGATTTGGTTCACTTTTAAAAAAGCACATTGAAAAATATATAGATGAATAAAAGGTAAAACTAGCATACAAAATTTTGAAAGAAATGAAGTATGACAATGAAACCGAAAAGAAAACCGTACCTATTTAATTCACAGTATAAGCGAGTAGTGCTAGGAAGCCGAAATAAAAAAGGCAAGGGCGCATACGATGGTATGTAACCGCGTTTTTTATGAAGGCTGACAACGCAATGCGAAGCTTAGACGAAGAATTTAGGTTAAGCTACTAAGAGCGTAGGGTGAATGCCTAGGCACCAAGAGCCGAAGAAGGACGTGATAAGCTGCGAAAAGCCATGGGGAGGAGCAAATATCTAGAGATCCATGGATATCCGAATGAGGAAACTCAATTAGAGAAAAGAATCTAATTACCTACATATGAGTAAAGTAGTATGTAAGGAGGGAACGCAGGGAACTGAAACATCTTAATACCTGCAGGAAAAGAAAGAAAAATCGATTCCTTGAGTAGTGGCGAGCGAAAGAGGAGGAGCCTAAACCAACTTGAAAGTTAAGAATTAAATAACTTTCAAAGGAATCATGAAAAAGTTTAAAATAACTTTTACTTGATATTAAGCTAGAGAAAGAGAAGTTTAATTTTTAACTTTCAAGTTGGGGTTTGGACTGCAAAATTGATTTAACGAGTCTAGCAGAAGTACTTGGAAAAGTAAACCATAGATAGTGAAAGTCTAGTATGTGAAAGATAAGTTAACAAGGCAGTATCCAGAGTAGTACAAGACACGTGGAATCTTGTATGAAAGAGCGGGGACCATCCCGTAAGGCTAAATACTACTTGGTGACCGATAGTGGAGCAGTACCGTGAGGGAAAGGTGAAAAGGACCCCGGGAGGGGAGTGAAAGAGAATCTGAAACCCTATGTTTACAAGCAGACAGAGCGAATTAAGGCGCGATGTCGTACTTTTTGTAGAACGGTCCGGCGAGTTATTGTATATGGCAAGGTTAAGTATTAAGAAGATACGGAGCCGAAGAGAAATCGAGTCTGAAAAGGGCGGAATTAAGTCATATATAATAGACCCGAAACTGAGTGACCTATCCATGGTCAGGATGAAGCTAGAGTAAAATCTAGTGGAGGTCCGAACTGATTGTCGTTAAAAAGGCACCGGATGAACTGTGGATAGCGGAGAAATTCCAATCGAACTCAGAGATAGCTGGTTCTCCTCGAAATAGCTTTAGGGCTAGCCTTGAGAGAATAATATATGGGGGTAGAGCACTGAAGGAGCTAGGGGCTTAAAACAAGTTACTGAACTCTATCAAACTCCGAATACCATATAGAGGAAACTCAGGAGTCAGACTGCGGGAGCTAAGTTCCGTGGTCAAAAGGGAAAGAGCCCAGACCATCAATTAAGGTCCCAAAGGGATAGTTAAGTGGGAAACGATGTGATTTTGCGTAAACAACCAGGATGTTGGCTTAGAAGCAGCCATTCATTCAAAGAGTGCGTAATAGCTCACTGGTCGAGTGAAGTTGCGCGGAAAATTACCGGGGCTAAACTATACACCGAAATTGTGGATTTGGATAATTAATATATTAATTGTTTAAGTGGTAGAGGAGCATTCTATAGTAGGACGAAGGTTGACCGAAAGGACAGCTGGACGAGATAGAAGAGAGAATGCCGGAATAAGTAGCGAGAGCAAGGTGAGAATCCTTGCCGTCGAAAGTCTAAGGTTTCCTGGGGAAGGTTCGTCCGCCCAGGGTAAGTCGGGACCTAAGGCGAGGCCGAAAGGCGTAGTCGATGGACAGCAGGTAAAAATTCCTGCACTATAGATATACTTAAAAGACGTAAGTGACACACAGAAGGAAGGTAAGCGAGGAAGAGGAAAAACTCGTATCGAAAGATGTAGTGAAAATAGAAAGTAACGAATTATCAAGATAGATGTGGCGAGAAAAGCTTATGGATATTGTATAAAAATACCCGTACCGCAAACCGACACAGGTAGATGAGGAGAGGATCCTAAGACGAACGGGAGAAGCATTGTTAAGGAACTCGGCAAAATGACCCCGTAACTTCGGGAGAAGGGGTGCCTATGTAAAAGTAGGCCGCAGAGAAGAGTCTCAAGCAACTGTTTAACAAAAACACAGGTTTCTGCAAAATCGAAAGATGAAGTATAGGAGCTGACGCCTGCCCAGTGCTGGAAGGTTAAGAGGAAGAGTTAGGAGCAATCCGAAGCCCTGAATTGAAGCCCCAGTGAACGGCGGCCGTAACTATAACGGTCCTAAGGTAGCGAAATTCCTTGTCAGGTAAGTTCTGACCCGCACGAAAGGCGTAATGATTTGAGAGCTGTCTCAACAATGTACCCGGCGAAATTGTAGTACTAGTGAAGATGCTAGTTACCTGCGATAAGACAGAAAGACCCCATGGAGCTTTACTGTAGCTTGATACTGGGTTTCGGTAGATTATGTACAGGATAGGTAGGAGACTGAGAGTACAGGGCGTCAGCCTTGTAGGAGTCGCTGTTGGGATACTACCCTTAATTTACTGGAATTCTAACATGTAGTCATGAAGCTGGCTAGTGGACAATGTCAGGTGGGCAGTTTGACTGGGGCGGTCGCCTCCAAAAGAGTAACGGAGGCGCCCAAAGGTTTCCTCAGCGCGGACAGAAATCGCGCGAAAGAGTGTAAAGGCAGAAGGAAGCTTAACTGAAAGACAGACATGTCGAGCAGATACGAAAGTAGGGCTTAGTGATCCGGTGGTAGTAAATGGGAATGCCATCGCTCAACGGACAAAAGTTACCCTGGGGATAACAGGCTAATCTCTCCCAAGAGTTCACATCGACGGGGAGGTTTGGCACCTCGATGTCGGCTCATCGCATCCTGGAGCGGAAGTACGTTCCAAGGGTTGGGCTGTTCGCCCATTAAAGCGGTACGCGAGCTGGGTTCAGAACGTCGTGAGACAGTTCGGTCCTTATCTATCGCAGGCGTAGGAAATTTGAAGGGAGCTGTCCTTAGTACGAGAGGACCAGGATGGACATACCGATGGTGTATCAGTTGTCGTACCAACGGCATGGCTGAGTAGCTAAGTATGGAAGGGATAAACGCTGAAAGCATCTAAGTGTGAAGCCCCCCTTAAGATAAGATTTCCCATCGAGTTAATCGAGTAAGATTCCAGGAAGACTAACTGGTAGATAGGCTGGAGGTGGAAGCGTAGTAATATGTGTAGCTGACCAGTACTAATAAATCGAGGGCTTAACCACAAGTATTATAGCTAGATAAAGTCTAGTTAAAAAGGGAAAAGGTTTTCGAAATTATTCATCTATGTATTTTTCAGTGTGTTTTTTAATAATAGAATAATATTTATTATTTAGATATTAAAATGATTAAAGTTAAATAAATATTTAAAAATTATAAAAAATATATTGACAATAAAAAGTAAATAATATATAATACAAAACAGTTGATGAAGAAAGTTAAATAATAGTAGCTAAAATGAATATAAGGTAATTTAACTTAAAAATCAATTTTAAATTTAGTAAATAAATATTAAGGTAAAGAGAAATCTAAACTTTAATATTTAAAATAAATTTCTGGTGATAATGACAAAGAGGAAATACCTGTTCCCATACCGAACACAGAAGTTAAGCTCTTTAGTGCTGAAAATACTTGCGGGTTACCCTGCTGGGAAGATAGGAAGTCGCCAGTTTTATATATTCCTCGTTAGCTCAGTCGGTAGAGCGTTCGGCTGTTAACCGAAATGTCGCAAGTTCGAGCCTTGCACGAGGAGCCAAGAATAGCAGATAAGAAATTATCTGTTATTTTTTTGCAAAAATTAAACTAAAATAAGGCGTGTATTAATAAAATGCCTTATTTTAGTATTAATAAAAAATTTAAAATCCAAGGTTAAGAGCTAATATCTGGAAAATAATTGTATTTATAGCAGTTTTATGATATAAATAAGAAAAATATGAAAATTGCAATGCTCCGTTGCAATTTTAAAAATGGAAATAAACATGAAAATAGCAATTATTTCAGATATACATGGAAATTTGGAAGCATTAAAAGCAACTCTAACAGATATAGAAAAAAGAAAAGTAGATAAAATTATATGTTTAGGAGATATAATAGCAAAAGGAGTACATCCCAAAGAATGTATACAATTAATAAGAACAAAGTGTGAAATAGTATTACAAGGGAACTGTGATGTTCATTTCTCGACAGAGCATAAGAATATTGACGAAATGAATGAACAAGAGAAAAAAAGAATAAAATGAAATCAATCATTAATAGATAAGGAGGATAGAGAATATTTATTAAATTTACCGTTTTGCTATGAACTATATATGAGTGGGAGTTTAATAAGATTATTTCATGCAACACCTACTATTAATAATAAAGCAATATTAAATGTTGATAGTATTGAAACAAAATATCAAATGTTTTTACCAAGTGAAAAAACACTATCTCAAGATATTGCAGATGTTGTAATATATGGTCATATTCATCATCCATATATGGATAAAATATATAATAAAACTATAATAAATGTAGGAAGTGTAGGAAATTCTTTTGATGTTATAAGGAATAAAAATAAAGATAGCAACGTGCTAGAAACAACGAAAGTTAATTATCTAATAATTGAAGGAGAATATGGAAGTAAAGAATATTCATCAGATATTTCTTTTCAGTTTATAAAAGTACCTTATGATATTGACAGGGAATTAGAAGATGAAAATTTGAATATTGAAAAAGAAAATTACAGATTTGAGTTAAAACAAGGTATGTATAGAGACATGACAAAAATTAACGAGAATTTTAAAAAATTAGGAATAGATGTAGATAAAATCTAGGGAGGAAATTTATAATGGAAATTATTGTAGGAGGAATCATTGAAAAAGACAATAAAATATTAATGGTAAAAGAGGCAAAAAAGAAATGTTATGGAAAATGGAATGTACCTGCAGGACATTTAGAAGATGGAGAAACAATATTCGAAGGAGCTATTAGAGAAATATTTGAAGAAACAGGATGTAAAGTTAGATTGAAAAATGTACTTCCAATAATAAATAAAGAATTGGAAAACGTTACATTTTTATTAATAACTTTTACAACAGAATTATTAGAAGAGAATATATCTTTTAACAAAGAAGAAATTTTAGATGTAAAATGGATTTTAAAAGAAGAGTTAAAAAATATGACAAGTGAAAACTTAAGAGATGAGAAATTAATAAAAAGCACATTAAAAATGCTTGAAGAAAATAAATTATATCCTTTAGATGTAATAGAAGTATTATAATATATCAATTTATGGTAATGTTTAAAATGAGATGATTGATTTTAGAAAAGCAGAGGAAGGTTTCAAAGAATACTTAAAAGACTATGATTTAGAAAATGGCAGTATTAAATTAAAGATAAGACATACATACGAAGTAGTTAAAAAAAGTGAATATATAGCAACAGGACTAGGGCTAGATAAAGAAAATATCGGACTTGCAAAAATAATAGCATTATTGCATGATATAGGAAGATTTGAGCAAATAAAAGAATTTAATGAGTTTAGTGATAAAAAAATGGAACATGCAGAATTTGGAGTAAAAGTATTGTTTGAAGAGAACTTAATATCAAAATTTGTAGAAGATAGAAAATATGATGATATAATTAGTAGAGCAATATATAATCATAATAAATTTAAAATAGAAGACAACTTAAATGATATTGAATCACTTCATTGTAAAATAATAAGAGATGCAGATAAAATTGATAATTTTAGGGTTAAACAAGATGATAAATTTGAAGATATGTTTCCAAAAATGTATAATAAGGAAACTATAAATTATGAGGATATAAGTCAAAAAGTATATGAAGACTTTATGAAACAAAAATGTATAAAATTAGAAGATAGAAAAACAATAATTGACTATTGGGTTTGTGTAATAGCTTTTATATTTGATTTAAATTTTGATATATCTTTAAAATATGTGCAAGAAAATAATTACATAGATATTCTGGTAGATAGAATTGAGTATAAAAATGATGATACAAAACAAAAGATGGAAGATATAAGAAAATGCGCAAAAGAATATATAAAAAAACATAATTAAATTTTGAGGAGATTTTTTAATGAAATATCGAATTTTGCCAATAACATTGGCAAAATACAAAGGAGGTATTGAATGGCTGATTTAATAGAACAAAATAATAAAATCTTTGGAAATTACTATGATAGAATAAATAACTTGATATTAAAAACAAAGCAGAATGTTGTGAAAAATATTAATTTTGAAATGGTCGAACTATACTTTGAAATTGGTTCTACTATAAACGAATTAATTGAAAGCTATAATTTAGAGGCATCTCAAAATGAAATATTAAAATTATTTTCAGAAAAGTTAACTCGAGAATTTGGACAAGGTTTTAGTGTTTCAAGTTTAAAGAAAATGAAAAAGTTTTATTTAACGTATAAAGGTGGTTCCACACTGTGGAACCAGTTGAGTTGGAGCCATAATCGTTTAATAATGAATATAGACAATGAGGCTAAAAGAAATTTTTATTTAGAAGAAACGATAAAGTCAAACTGGAGTGTCAGACAATTAGAAAGGCAAATAAATAGTTTTTATTATGAAAGGCTTTTATCAACAAGTGAAGAACACAAAGAAGAAGTAAAAAATGAAATAAATATTTTAGAGAAAAAGGAGAAAATTCAAGATTTTATTAAAGATCCTTATGTTTTAGAATTTTTAGATATAAAAGACAGAAGATTTTTAGAGAAAGATTTAGAGTCTAACTTGCTTGAACATATATCGGAATTTTTACTAGAATTAGGTAGGGGATTTTCTTTTGTTGCAAGACAAAAAAGGATTGATGTAGATGGCGACAATTTTTATATTGATTTAGTGTTTTACAATTATGTGTTAAAATGTTTCGTTTTAATTGATTTAAAATTAGACAAACTAACGCATCAAGATATCGGACAAATGGATTTTTATGTTAGATATTATGATAATGAAATAAAAGCAGAAGATGATAACCCAACAATAGGAATTATATTGTGTTCAGATAAAAAAGATACAATAGTAAAATATTCTGTTCTTAATGATAATAAAAATTTATTTGCATCAAAATATCAATTATATTTACCAACTGAAGAAGAATTAGCAAGAGAAATTGAAAAGCAAAAAGAAGAATTTGAAGATAAGAAATAGTGTGGTTCCACAATGTGGAACTAAAAGAAAATAAGTAAAATAGTTAATAAAGGTGTAAGATATGGAAAAAGAAAAGTTATAGAGAACGCAATGAATTTGGAGGAAAATTGATATGGAAAATATTATAAATGAGAAATTTATTGATTTTTTAATAAAAGCAAAGAAATCAACTTATGCTAATATTACAATAGAAAAAGCAAAGTCAAGTAGAGTAGGTTCATCAGATTATCATTATGAAGAACTAATTGATAGTAAAAAATACATATATCATGATACATACTTTGGTGGAACTAAATTTATGGGCGAAGAAGTTGTATATTGTGACAGTAATAAACCTGTATGGGGAATGAACTATTACGGAGTTACATTCGATGATACACTCGGAGAGGAAACAATGAATAATGCATTAAGACCAGCACTTATGAAAGTTGGAGAAGATAAAAGCATTATTCCTGTTAGAGGGATAAGCCAATTTGAGAACAATGGATATATTTATACATTTAAAACTACTGGAGCAATAGAAAATTTTGATGGAATAGAACGAATATATAAGGACAATAAATTGATTTATGAACTTCATTGTTTAGGGGGATTAATAAAATAATAAATGGAGGTAAGAAATGAAACTATATTTATCATCATATAAACTTGGAGATAAAACAGAAGAGCTAAAAAGATGGATTGCAGATCACAATAATAAAATATGTTTAATTCCAAACTCATTAGATGTATTTCCAGATGGAGAAAGAAAAACAAATGGAATACAGGCAGATGCTAAAGAACTAGAAAATTTAGGATTTGATGTAACTGTAATTTCTCTAAAAGATTATTTTGGTAAAAGAGAAGAATTATTCAAAAGATTAGAAGAATTTAAAGCATTTTATGTGATTGGAGGAAATTCATTTGCACTACGACAAGCAATGTATTTAAGTGGGTTTGATGAATATTTAAAATCAATAGAAGATAAACCAGATTATTTATATGCAGGATATAGTGCCGGAATATGTGTACTTGCAAAAGACATGCATGGCTTAGAAAAATGTGATGCTCCAACTATTAATCCATATGGAATAGAAACAATATGGGAAGGATTAGGTTTTTTTGATTATATATTTCTTCCACATTATAAATCTAATCACAAAGAAACAAAATTGATAGATAATGCGGTAGAATATTGCAATAAAAACAATATAAAATATAGAACTCTTCGAGATGGAGATGTTATTATTGTAGATACAAGTAAATTAGTGGAACAAGAAGAGGAAAGATAATAAAATTATATTTAAAAAGAAAAGAGGTTTGTATATGGAAATAAAATTGATTGGAACTGGATCTATTGGAGCTATTCAGTCAAGTGCGTGTACATTAATAGATAATGAAATATTAATTGATATGCCAAATGGTATTGTAAAAAGAATGAAACAAATGGGAGTTAATGTATCTAAAATAAAAAAAATTTTCATAACTCATTTGCATGGAGATCATTTTTTAGATATTCCATTTTTTATGTTTGAAAAATTTTTTTCTAAGAGTAATGATGAAGTAGAAATTTTTTGCCCTCCAACTACTAAAGAAAAAGTAATTCAAATTTTTGATATGATTTTTCCAGGAGATTATGAAAATATTTCTAAAGATATAAATATTAAATTTAATGAGTTTGGCCAATTAAATAAGTATGAAATTTTAAATAATACTTTTGTGACTTCATATTTTGTAGAACATGGAAATTTAAAAAATTCTTATGGATATATTATAGAAAAAGAAGGAAAAAAATTAGGTTTTTCTGGAGATAGTAGTTTATGTAAAAATATTGAAGAAATCGTTAAAAATACTGATATTTCAATATTAGATACGAGTTTGCCAGAAGATGGACATAATGCACATATGGGACTTAATAATATAGAATTTTTGTGTAATAAATATAAAAATAAAAAAATTATTGCAACTCATATGCATGATATTACAAGAACTAAAGCAAAAGAAAAAAATATAGATAATTTAATAATTCCAGATGACGGAGATATTGTAAATATATAAAATAAAAGTTTTTCTTAAGTATAAAAATGCTTAAGAAAAATTTTTTGTATTTTTAACAAACAAGTGTTTACAAACTTAAAATTGTATGTTATAATACGAATAGATTTTTGGTAAAAGGGTGTTTTTAAAATGCAAGAAAATAAAAATAATGTTTATATTGCAATTGATTTAAAGAGCTTTTATGCTTCTGTTGAATGTGTAGAAAGAGGACTTAATCCAATAAAAACAAATCTTGTAGTTGCAGATGAAAAAAGAACTGAAAAAACTATTTGTTTAGCAATAACTCCAGCTTTAAAAGAATACGACTTAAAAGGAAGGGCTAGACTTTTTGAAGTTATCCAAAAAGTAGAAGAAATTAATTCACAAAGAAAAAGTAAAATTTCATCTCACAAATTTAGTGGAGAATCTTTTGATAAGGATGAACTTGAAAATAATTTTAATTTAAAATTAAGTTATATTATTGCAAGGCCTAGAATGTCTTATTATATAAAATATAGTGCAAAAATTTATAATATATATTTAAAATATTTTTCAAAAGAAGATATATATGTATATTCTATTGATGAAGTTTTTTGTGATGCTACTCATTATTTAAAAACATATAAAATGACGGCAAAAGAACTTGCAACAAAAATTATACAAGATATATTTTATTCAACTGGAATTACTGCAACTGCTGGTATTGGAACAAATCTGTATTTGTGCAAAGTTGCTATGGATATAAGAACTAAACATGTTATTCCAGATAAAAATGGCGTAAGGATTGCAGAACTTGATGAAATATCATATAGAAAATTACTTTGGAATCATAAACCAATAACAGATTTTTGGAGAGTTCGGAAAAGGATATGCTGAAAAACTTTCTAAAATAGGCATATATACAATGGGAGATGTTGCAAGAATTTCTATAATAAATGAAGATATTTTATATAAATTATTTGGAGTTAATGCAGAACTTTTAATTGACCACAGTTGGGGTTGGGAGCCATGTACAATAAAAAGTATAAAAGATTATAAGCCTAATAAAAATAGTATAAGTATAGGCCAAGTTTTAAAAAAGCCTTATAATTATGAAAATACTAAAATTATAGTAAAAGAGATGGCAGAGCAATTGTCATTAAATTTAACTAAAAAAAATCTTGTGACATCACAGATAGTTTTAACTATAGGATATGACATTAATAATTTAAAAAATATGTCAATAAAAGAAAAATATAAAGGAGAAATAGTTTTAGATATATATGGAAGAAAAATACCAAAGCATGCTCATGGAACTATAAATTTAGAATCTAAAACAAATTTAGCAAAATATATTATGGAAAATGCTATTATTTTATATGATAAAATAGTGAATAAAAATCTTTATGTAAGAAGAATAAATATAGTAGCAAATGATGTAGAAAATAGTTTTGATTTTTTAAAAAATAACAATTATGAACAAATGAGTTTGTTTGTAGATTATGATGACAAAAGAAAAAATAATGAAAGTAAAATTCAAAAAACTATAATTTATATAAAAGAAAAGTATGGGAAAAATGCCATTTTAAAATGTATGGATCTGCAAGAAATGGCAACAACTTTTGAAAGAAATAATAGTATAGGAGGTCATAGAAGTTAATAAATATTATAATAAGGGGTGAGTTTTAATGAAAAATAATGCTAAAAGTAATTATGATGATATTTTATATTTTTCACATCATATATCTAAAAAACATCCTCAAATGTCATTAAAAGAAAGGTCAGCTCAGTTTGCGCCATTTTCAGTTTTAACTGGATATGAAGAGGCTTTAAAAGAAGTAGAGGATAATTTTGAAATTTGATAATGAAATTTTGAAAAATACATAAAATTTATTGTTAAAGATTATTAGATATGATATTATTTAAATAAAAATTTATAATTATCAAAAAATTAATGATTTTATAAATTAGAGAAAGGAAAAAGTTATGTTAGAAGAATGCAAAATAGAAAATTTGTATAATTTAAATAAAACAATTGCTAAGCCATTATTAGAAAGATTTATATATCCTTGGGAGGCTTTAGATTTTGTAGAAGATTTTATAATTGAATTAGGTAAAAGTTTAAACCTTGAAACATATGAATTAAAAGGGGATAATATTTGGATAGCAAAAACAGCTAAAATTATGAAAACAGCGTATATAGAAGGACCTACAATTATTGGTGAAAATTCGGAAGTTAGGCATTGTGCATTTATTAGAAAGAATGCTATTATTGGTAATAACTGTGTTGTTCGGAAATTCAACAGAACTAAAAAATGTAATTTTATTTGATAATGTGCAAGTTCCTCATTATAATTATGTTGGAGACTCTATTTTAGGATATAAGGTTCATTTAGGAGCAGGAGCAATAACTTCAAATGTAAAATCTGATAAAAATTTAGTTGTAGTAAAATCAAGAAGTGAAAAATTAAATACAAATAGAAAAAAAGTTGGAGCTATGATTGGAGATGAAACTGAAGTTGGTTGTGGAAGTGTTTTAAATCCGGGAACTATTATAGGAAAAAATTGCAGTATTTATCCGCTTTCTTCTGTAAGGGGAGTAATAAATGAAAATTCTATTTATAAAAACCAAAATGAGATTACTAATAAAATATTGAAATAGAAATCTATTTAATTATTAAAAAATAAAATTTATTGTGAAAAACTAAAGAAATTTAAATTTTCTACTTCACAAAATTAAAATTTATAAGTATAATAATGTTTGTGATTTTATTTTAACATAAGATAAGGGGTCAAAAAATTGGAAAAATTAGATTATTTAATAGAGTATTTAGTTAAAGAAAATGAAGCAACGAATATATGTGAAATACCAGTAAATTTTATGGATAAAAAGAGTTTGTATCGATCTTTATGTAATATAAGAGAACCAAAACCAATTTCTCCAGAATATTTAAGCGTAGAAGATGAGTATTTACAAGAAGAGCTTTTAAAAAAAGAAATAGTGTATGAAGATGATATAAAATATGTAGCACAAGTATATCCAAAATCAAAATTAGATTTTAAAAATAAGATTTGTTTATGGAGAGGAGATATTACAACCTTAAAAGTTGACTGTATAGTTAATGCAGCTAATTCCAAAGGTTTAGGATGTTTTATTCCATGCCATAAATGTGTAGATAATAATATACATTCTTGTAGTGGTGTAAGATTAAGACTAGAATGTTATAAAAAAATGGAGGAAATTGGAAACTTAGAAACTGGAAAAGCTTTTTTAACAAAAGGTTATAATTTACCTGCAAAATATATTATTCATACAGTAGGACCAATAATAAATTTAAGAGTTACAAAAGAAAATAAAGAAGAATTAGCAAATTGTTATATTAATTCTTTAAAAATTGCAATGAGAAATGGTATAAGGACAATTGCTTTTCCATGCATTTCAACTGGAGAGTTTAAGTTTCCAAAAAAAGAAGCTAGTAAGATTGCTATAAAAGCAGTCTCAGAGTTTTTAGATGAGCATGGTGTAGAATTTGATAAAATAATATTTAATACATATACAAATGAGGATACAAAAATATATGAACAGAATTTACAAAACTATTATTTAAAATAAATTTGTAATTAACTTTAAATAAAATATGTAATATATGAAAATACAAATTTTAGAAGAAATAAAAATAAGAGTAATGATGCATTTTAAAATGTATTTTACTCTTATTTTTATTTATGTTAGATTATAATTTTAAATAAAGCATTTTGAGTTTAAAATTATGGGTTGATAAAACATTTATTTTGTGATAAAATAAAAAAATATAAGAAGGAGAAGGAAAATGAAAAGAATTTTAATTGTTGTAATTTGTTTTCTTATTCAATTAATTTTTTATATTTTAGTTTTGGCAGGTTTTATAGAACAATATACAGCTTTAAGATTAATCTTATGGATAATAAGTGTCGGAATAGTTTTAGAAATAGTTACAGTAAATAAAAATCTTACTAATAAAGTTCCATGGATTATTTTAATAGTGTTATTTCCAATAGTTGGGTCTTTATTATATATAACATTGGGTCATAATTTGTATAAAAGCAAAGTATTAAAATCAATAAAATCTAGTATTCCAAAAAGCCAAAAATATTTAAAGCAGAATAAAGAAGTTTTAGAAAAAATAAAACTTAAAAGTGAAAGTATTTATGGACAAGTAAAATATTTAGCGGATTATGCAAAATATCCAACATATGAAGCAAATGAGGTAAAATATTTTCCTTTAGGAGAAGATGCATATAAAGTAATATTAAGAGAGTTAAAAAAGGCTGAGAAATTTGTTTTTATTGAATATTTTATTATATCAGATGGGAAAATGTGGAATGAAATTTTAGGAATATTAGAAGAAAAAGTAAAATCTGGCGTTGATGTAAGAGTTATTTATGATGATATTGGTTGTGCTACATCTTTACCAGATAATTATGATAAAATACTTGAAAATAAGGGTATAAAATGTGTAGATTTTAATAAATTAAAATTAGTATTATCAGTAATTTTAAATAATAGAGATCATAGAAAAATCTTAGTAATTGATGGTAAAGTGGCTTTTAGTGGAGGAATTAATATTGCTGATGAATATATAAATGAAAAAGAAAGATTTGGTCATTGGAAAGATAATGCAATAATGGTAAAAGGAGAAGCTGTTTGGAATTTTACGAATATCTTTTTAGAAATATGGAATGCATATAGAGAAGAAAAGCGAAAGTATACAGATTATAAATATGATTTTTCTAATGAAGATTTAAAAAAAGATGGATTTATTTGTCCTTATGGAGAGAATCCACTTGATAATGAAAATGTTGGTGAAAATGTATATATTAATATATTAAATCAATCAACAAAATATTGCTATATTTTTACTCCATATTTAATAATAGATTCTGAAATGATAAATGCTTTAAGTTTAGCTGCTAAAAGAGGAGTTGATGTAAGAATTGTTGTTCCTGGAATACCTGATAAAAAAATAGTTTATGCAACTACAAAATCATATTATTATATGCTTTTAGAACAAGGTGTTAAAATTTATGAGTATACTCCTCGGATTTTTACATAGTAAAGTTTTTGTAAGTGATGATAAAGTAGCAACAGTTGGAACTTTAAACTTGGATTATAGAAGTTTATATTTACATTTTGAATGCGGAACTTATATTTTTGAATCAAGTGTTATTAAAGATATTAAAAAAGATGTTATTGATACTATAAAGCAAAGTAAAGAAGTAAAATTTGAAGAAATAAAGAAAACAAAGCCAAGTTTTTTAAAAAATGGTATTTTAAGACTTATAGCGCCAATGCTATAATTTTGCAAATTCTTTAAAAAGGCTTGATTTTTAAGAATTTTGTATTATAATACATTTTGTTAAAAATACCGTAGGCTTAGTTTTAGGAAAATCCTACTTTATACTCAGCTTATGGCAAATAATTATTAAGGAGGTAAAATTAAATGACAAAGGAAAGAAAACAAGAAATTATTAATACTTATAAAAGAGATGAAAATGATACTGGTTCTCCAGAAGTTCAAGTAGCTCTTTTAACAGAAAGAATTAAAGAATTAACAGAACATTTAAAAGTTCATCAAAAAGATAATCATTCTAGAAGAGGACTTTTAAAAATGATTGGTAAAAGAAGAAATCTTTTAAATTATCTTTCTAAAAAAGATATTAATAGATATAGAGAATTAATTAAAAGTTTAGATTTAAGAAAATAATTATTTAAAAGAAAGTAGAGAGATATCTACTTTCTTTTTTGTTTTATGCTTTATTTTAACTTATGTAATTTTTTTAAAATTAAATATTTAAATTTATTTTGAAAAATTTATATATCGATTATTTTATATTGCATTTTTTTTAGAAATATAGTAAAATAACTACGTGTATTTATTTGGAAAAGTAGCTTGTAAAATATATTTTGTTTTAAAATATATTTTAGAGGTTGCTATTCAAATAAATATGCTAAATAAATTTTTAGGAGGTATTTACATGTTTAAAAGTTATAGCATGGAATTAGCAGGAAGAACACTTACTATAGAAACAGGAAAAATGGCTGGCTTAGCAAATGCAAGTGTTTTAGTAAAATATGGAGAAACTACAGTATTAGTAAATGCTACTGCATCAAAAGAGCCAAAAGAAGGAATTGATTTTTTTCCTTTATCAGTAGAATATAATGAAAGATTATATGCAGTTGGAAAAATTCCAGGAAGTTTTACAAAAAGAGAGGGAAAACCATCAGATAAAGCGATTTTAACAGCAAGGGCAATTGATAGGCCCTTAAGACCTTTATTTCCAAAAGATTTTAGAAATGATGTTGTTATTGATTGTTTAGTTTTATCAGTAGAACAAGATTGTTCACCAGAAGTTTGTAGCATGATAGGTGCATCTTGCGCATTATCAATTTCAGATATTCCATTTGGAGGACCAACGGCAGCAGTAGCAGTAGGATATGTTAATGATGAAGTTGTTATAAATCCAACTGAGGAACAAAGAAAAAATTCAAGATTAACATTAACTTTAGCTGGAACACATGATAAAATTGCAATGATAGAAGCTGGTGCAGATGAGCTTCCAGATGATAAAATGTTAGAAGCAATTAAAATTGCTCATAAAGATATTCAAAAAGTATGTGAATTTATTTCTAATATTAAATCAGAAATAGGAAAACCAAAATTCGAATATAAATCTTTTGCAGTTGATGAAGAAGTTTATGAATTAATTGAAAAAGAATTTAAAGAGAGAATGTATACTGATGTTCAAACAGAAGATAAAGTTCAAAGAGATATTAATATGGACAAGCTTACAGAAGATGTTAAAGCATGGTATCAAGAAAAGTTTGGAGAAGAAAAATTAGAAGAGGATAGCTCAAAAATTTCCGATAGTTTGTATAAATTAGAGAAGAAAACAGTAAGGAATTTAATATTAAATGAAAAGAAAAGAGTAGATGGCAGAGGAATTTACGACATAAGACCATTATCTTGTGAAGTTGGTTTAATTCCAAGAGTTCATGGAAGCGGTTTATTTACAAGAGGTAGAACTCAAGTTTTATCAATTGCAACTTTAGGAATGAAAAGTGAAGAGCAAATTTTAGACGGATTAGATAATGAAACATCAAAAAGATATATGCATCAATATAATTTCCCAGGATATAGTGTTGGGGAAGCTAAAACTTCTCGTGGACCTGGTAGACGTGAAATAGGTCATGGAGCATTAGCTGAAAAAGCATTAGTTCCAGTTTTGCCTAGTGTGGAAGAATTTCCATATTCTATAAGAGTCGTATCAGAAATCTTAAGTTCAAATGGGTCAACTTCTCAAGGAAGTATTTGTGCATCAACTTTAGCTTTAATGGATGCAGGTGTTCCTATTAAAAAGCCAGTTGCAGGTATTTCAACAGGTTTAATTACAGATGAAAATGATCCTAATAATTATGTAGTAATTACTGATATCCAAGGAATAGAAGACTTCTTTGGAGATATGGACTTTAAAGTTGGCGGAACTAAAGATGGAATTACTGCAATTCAAGTTGATATAAAAGTAGATGGCTTAACATATGATATAATAGCTGAAGCGTTTGAAAGAACTAAAAAAGCTAGAAATTATATTTTAGATGAAATTATGTTACCACAAATTTCAGAACCTAGAAAGGAAATTTCAAAATATGCTCCAAAGATTGTTAATATGACAATTAGTGTGGATAAAATTAAAGATGTTATTGGAGCTGGTGGAAAAACTATAAACAAAATTATTGATGAAACAGGAGTTAAAATTGATATTGAAGAAGATGGCTCAGTATTTATTTATTCAGATGATATGAATAAGGCTTTAGATGCTCAAGGAATGATTGAAGATATTGTAAGAGAAATTGAAGTTGGAGGAATCTATACTGGAAAAGTAGTTAAGATAGCAGCTTTTGGAGCGTTTATAGATTTAGGAGGGGACAAAGAAGGTTTGCTTCATATTTCTAAAATAGCTAAAGAAAGAGTAAATAAAGTTGAAGATTATTTAAAACTCGGAGATGAGGTTACAGTAAAAGTAATAGATATTGACGAACAAGGTAAAATTAGTTTATCACGTAAAGATTTATATTCTGATGAAAAATAAAAATTCAAAAGGGAAGTGGAGAAATAAATGAAATATATATATATTCTTCAACAGGCATTAATTTGGATTTTATTAATTTATTGGATTTATCAATTAATTATTAGTTTTTGTGCATTGATAAAAATAAGAGAAAAACCATTGTTAACAAACAAAAAGCATAAATTTATGGCAATTATTCCAGCTCATAATGAAGAAAATGTAGTAGGTAATCTAGTTAAAAGCTTAAATGAGCTAGATTACCCAAAAGAACTTTATGATGTATATGTTATAGCTGATAACTGTACTGATAAAACAGCTGAAATTGCTAAAAAAGAAGGCGCTATTGTTTATGAAAGGTTTGATGAAAAACGTAAAACAAAAGGTTATGCTCTTAATTGGTTTTTAGATAAGAAAATAAAAGAAAATGCGGATTATGATGCGTTTTGTGTGTTTGATGCAGATAATTTAGTTGATAAAAATTTTTTAAATGCTATGAATAAAAAATTATGTCAGGGAGAAACAGTAGTACAAGGATATAAAGACATAAAAAATCCTACAGATTCGTGGATTTCAAGTGGATATGCATTATTTTATTGGACTCAGCATAAATTTTATCAGCTAGCAAGATATAATGCGGGTCTTTCACCTCTTATGAATGGAACAGGCTTTATGGTGAAATTTGATTTAATAAAAGATACAGGATGGAATACAAAAACTTTAACAGAAGACATAGAATTTTCATTAATTAATATATCTTCTGGAAACAAACTTGGTTGGGCAGTTGATGCAATTGTTTATGATGAACAACCTACAACTTTTGGCCAAAGTTGGACTCAGAGAATTAGATGGACTGTAGGGCATATTCAATGTCTTAAATTATATACCAAAGATTTGGCTAAAGGAGTTATAAAAAATAAAACTCTAACAAGTTTTGATGGACTACTTTATATTATGTGTATACCATTATTTATTATTTCATTATTGTTAATAATAGTAAATTTTGTATTATATTTGATGTCACAAATGACATTTGGACTTATGATGTTAAATATTTTAGCATATATGCTTTTAGGATATATTTTATTAGTAATTACAGCTCTTGTTACACTTATAGTAGAAAAAAGATCTATAAAGAAAATGATAAAAGGAATAATTACTTATCCAATATTTATGGCTTCATGGTCAGTTATTAATTTTGTAAGTTTGTTTAAAAGAAATATAAAATGGGATAAAATTGAACATGGTCAAAATGTTTAAAAAGTATACCTAAGGAGGAAAAAATGAAAGTTTTGAGGAAAAAAGATGGAATAACATTAGTTGTATTAGTTATAACAATAATGGTACTGTTAATTATTCTTGGAATTACAATTAATTATGGTTTAAAAACAGTTTATGAAGTAACTGATGATAGAACTGGAACTGAATTATCAATGGTACAACAAGCTGTAATGCAACAATATACATTACTTTTAACAGAAAATGAAGATGGAAAAATTGCTACAGAAATTTCAAGTGATATAAGTATTGAAGATGATGAAAATAGACCAAGTAGTTTAATTGGTACAAGAATTGCAGATATTTCTACTTTAACTTCTTATGGTTTTGTTCAATATTTAATTGATTATATTGATTTAAGTGATATGAAATATGAAGAATATTATTATTTTTTAAATGAATCTGATTTAGAAGAGCTTGGCATTAAGCAAAATAATGAAACTGGAGAAGAGACTGCTGAGCGAGAATATATAGTAAATTACTCAACAGGTGAAGTTTTTGATATTACAAATAAAACTTATTATACATCAGAAGAACCTATATATTTAGATGGCACTGATTCTAAGATAAGTAGTGACACTTATAATTTTACTGATGAATAGGAGTGAGCAAAAATGGTAGACATATATTCAGAGCTACTAAAAATAATTGATAAAAAAGATATTTTAATAAATGAACCAATGCAAAAACATACATCATTTAAAATAGGTGGTCCAGCAGATTTTTTTGTTACAATTAGAGATGTAGATACTTTAAAAAAAGTAAAAAAATTGTCAGATAATGAAAATATACCATTTTTTGTTATAGGAAATGGAAGCAATTTGCTTGTTTTAGATAAAGGTATAAGAGGAATTGTTGCAAAATTAAATTTTAATAAACTAGAATTTAAAAATGAAAAAGTAGAGGTCTCTTGTGATATTTCTGTAAGTAAATTGTCAAGAATGTGCTGTAAAAATGGTTTATCACGGAGCAGAATTTTTAGCTGGAATTCCAGGTACTATGGGTGGAGCAGTAAAAATGAATGCTGGAGCTCATGGCTCAGAAATAAAAGATATTTTAGTAAAAACAATTTGTTTAGATGAAAATGGAAAAATTATAGAACTTTCAAATAAGGAACATGAATTTTCATATAGAAAAAGTATTTTTGAAGAAAAAAAGTATATTATTTTAGAAACAGAATTACTTTTAAAAAAGGATAATGTAGATAATATTGAAGCTAGGATGAATGAAATGTTAGAAATTAGGAAGAAAAAACAACCTATAGAATATCCATCAGCAGGAAGTACTTTTAAAAGAAATCCAAATGCAATAACTGCAAAACTTATTGATGAGGCAGGTCTTAAATGTTTTTCTATAGGTGGAGCAGCAGTTTCAGAAAAACATGCAGGCTTTATAATAAATAAAGGAAATGCTACTGCTAAGGATATTTTAGAATTGATAAAATACATAAAAAAGACAGTATATCAAAAATTTAAAGAAGAAATTAAATTAGAGATTGAAATAATAGGCGATGAATAATTTTAGTTGTATTTTTTGTATTTTAAGGAAGGAAAAATGAAAGATTATGTTAGATTGGTTAAAAGCTAGTACAAAAGTTAAAAGGTGGATATTTATAATTTTAATTGGATTTGCTTTAATTTCTTATGCTTTTACACAAGTTTTAACGAAGGATGTTGTTCAAGTTTTTGATATTATAAAAATAGTGATAGAATTTGTAATTGGTTTTATATTTGTTATTTTAGGAATTATATTTATTCAAAAAAGGAACTTAGAAATATTAATTGAAGCAAATGATAGTTCAACTGAAAAAGGCAAAAAAGCTAAAGTTAATATAAAATCATTAATATTTAATAGAAAAGTATATGATGAAGGCCCTAAAATTGTTGTTATCGGCGGTGGGGAAGGCTTAGATATGGTAATAAAAGGCTTAAAAAAATATACAAATAATATAACTGCTATTGTTACAATGTCTGATTATGGTGAGCTTCCAAGTGGTTCAAGAGAAGCTTTAGATTTGCTCCCTTTAGATGATATAAAAGGAAGTATAGTAGCTTTATCAGATAAAGAAGCTTTAATGGACAAACTTATGAACTATAATTTTAGAGATGAAAGACTAAAAAATTTAAACTTTGGTGATATTTATATGCTTGCAATGAGTGAAATTTATGGAAATATCTCAGAAGCTATTCAAAAAAGTACTGAGGTTTTAAATATTACAGGAAAAGTTATACCTGTAACATTAGATGAGATTACAATTTGCGCAGAACTTTCTGATGGGACTACAATTGAAAGAAAAAATAAAATTCCAGAAATTGTTTCTCAAAAAATTGAAAATATAAATAGAGTGTTTATTAGTCCTTCAAATTGTAAGCCAGCTCCAGGAGTTTTAGAAGCTATAAAAGAAGCAGAAGCTATTATTATTGGACCTCGGAAGTTTGTATACAAATGTTTTACCAAATTTATTGGTAAAAAATGTTGCTAAAACAATAAAAGAAAGTAAGGCAATAAAATTATATATTTCAAATATAATGACAGAACCAGGACAAACTGATAATTATACTCTTTCAGAGCATATAAGAGCAATACATGCTCATGTTGGAAAAGGCATTATAGATTATTGTTTAACAGATACTAGTGATTTAATTCCAGAATATGTTAGAAGATATAATAAAGAAGGTTCTGATATAGTAGAATTAGATATTTCATCAGTTACTTCTCAAGGAATAAAAGTAATTAAAAGAAATCTATCTTCTTTAAAATATGGTAAAATAAGGCACGATAGTGATAAAGTTGCAAAAATAATAATGGAATTAATATGTAGTGAGCTTAAATTTAAAGATATGCAAAATGATACAGAATATTTACTTATAGATTCTGTTTTAAAAGGCCAGAAAAAATATTTAGCAAAAGAACAAAGGAAAAACAATAAACAGAAAAAAATTGTAAAGAAAGCAACTAGAAAAGTCAAAGGAAAAGATAGAAGAAAAAGTAAGTTTGCTACTAAATATAAAGATAGAGTTGAATCTATTCAAAATAGTGATACACAAACAATTGAAAATAGAAGAATAGCAGAAGAAATTGCAAAAATGGAAGCAAAGCTAGAGAAAAAGCCTAAGAAGAAAGAAACAAAAAAAGTATCAAAAGAAAAGATAAAATAAATATAAAGGAAAGGTATACAAATGAAAATTTTAAAAAAAGATTTGGATTTAAAGAGCGGATTAGGAAAAGAATGGGTAATTACAAATGGACTTGGAGCATTATGTTCTTCAAGTATTTTAGGAGCAAATACTAGGCGTTATCATGGTTTATTAGTTGCTCCTCTTTTACCACCTGCTAAGCGTCATTTATTAATATCTAAAGTAGATGAATCAATAATAATCGGTGAAAATAATTATAATTTATATACAAATGTATGTGAAAATTATGTTTCAGATGGATATAAATATTTAGAAAGTTTTGAAAAAGAGTATATACCAATTTTTAACTATAATGTAAATAATGTTAAAATTACAAAAAAGATTTCATTTGTATATGGGAAAAATGAAGTAATTATTTATTATAAAGTAAAAAATATAAATAAAGCTTCAAAACTTATTTTAACACCTATTGTTGGTTTTAGGGATTTTCATCAGCTACATTTTGAAAGCAGTTTCGATTTAAAACAAAAAATTGATAAATCTAAGGTTCGTGTTGAAGTAAATGGAAATGGCTCAACACCAATTTATATGTATGTAAATGGAGCTAATTATATTGAACATTATAATGATACATTTAAAAATATGTATTATTTAAAAGAAGAAGAAAGAGGATTTTATCCTATAGAAAATTTAGCTGTTCCTGGAAGATTTGAAATTTACATTGCTCCAAATGAAGAAAAAGAAATTACTTTTGTTGGGGCACTAGAAGACAATATTGAAGAAATAGATGGTAAAACTGTTATTGAAAACGAAATAAAAAGATTAGATAAAATTATCAGTGATACTAAATTATTAAAAGGTAAAGATAAAAAATATGATGAATTTATAAAGAACTTAATTATAGAATCTGATAGTTTTATAATTTATAGACCAACATTTAGAACTCATTCAATGCTTGCAGGAATACCATGGTTTTTAGATTGGGGAAGAGATGCTTTTATTGCTTTTGAAGGAATTTTACTTTCTACAAAAAGGTTTGAGTTAGCAAAAGAGATTTTGCTTACATTTACAAGAGATATAAAATTTGGTTTAGTTCCAAATGGATATTCTGGTTATGACAATAGACCTTTATATAATAGTGTAGATAGCTCACTATTACTTTTTGAACAGATAAATAAATACATAAAATATACTGGTGATTATGAATTTATAAAAGAAAATTTATATGAAAAATTAAAAATTATAATATCAAGTTATAGTAATGGAATTAATTTAGACAATAACAATATTTATATAGATGAGGAAGATGGATTATTAGTTTCAGGAACCAAAGATACTCAAAACACATGGATGGATGTTAAAATAAATGGTTTTGCTGTTACTCCTAGAAATGGGAAAGTAGTTGAAATAAATGCTTTATGGTATAATGCTCTTAAAACCTTGGAAAATCTATCTAAAAAATTTGGTGAAAAAGAAATAGAAAGAAAATGTAAATTAGCAGCAAATAAACATAAAAAATCATATAATGAAAAATTTTATAATGAAAAGAAAAAATGTTTATACGATGTTTTAGGTGATGATAAATTAAGACCAAATCAATTATTTGCATTTTCATTAACATATCCTGTATGGGACTTAAAATCAGATACTGCTCTTAAAATATATGAAACTGTTAAGAAAAAATTATTATTAAAACATGGTTTAAGAACATTAGGACAAAATGAAAAAGAATATGTACCAATATATGAAGGAGATAATTTTAAACGTGATATGACTTATCATCAAGGAGTACCATGGCCATGGCTTTTAGGATTATATTTTGATGCATTAAAAAATTTGATAAAAGAACAAAAGAATAAAGAAATAAAAAAGAGTTTAGAAAAAGATTTAAAAGAATTTATTGAAAATACTTATAAAACTTTTGAGAAAGAAATAAAAAAAGAAGATTGTATTGGAGGAATTTCTGAAATTTATGATGCAAAATATCCATATAAAGCAAGAGGAACATTTTCTCAAGCTTGGAGTACATCAGAAGTTTTAAGAATAGTTTTAGAGAAAAAGTAAAATGGAAGAATATACATTAAAAAATTTAAATACGAAATTTATAGGAAAAAAATTTGAATATTATAAAAATTTAGAATCTACTCATATTTTAGCTAAAGAAAAACCAGAAGAAGAAATAGAAAATGGAATGGTAATTTTAGCTGAAAATCAAACATCTGGAATTGGAACTCATGGAAGAAAATGGTTTGTAGAAAAAGGAAAAAATTTAACTTTTGATATAATTTTAATTCCAAATTGTGATATTAAAAAAATAAATAATTTAACAGTTGTTATAGCAGAATGTATAGTTAAGACTTTAAAAGAATTATATAATATAGAAACAAAAATAAAAATGCCAAATGATATTATTTTAAATAATAAAAAGTTAGCAGGAATATTAACTGAAAGTTCTGTATTAGGAAATTATGTAAAAAAGATATTTATTGGAATTGGAATAAATATTAATCAAGAATTTTTTGAAAATCAAATTGTAAATATTGCAACTTCTTTAAAAAAGGAATTTAAAATGAATTTTGATAAATATGAAATATTAAAAAGATTTTTAGAGATATTTGAAGAAAGATATTTAAATTTAATTAAATAGAAAGGAGATAATATTTTGAAAGAGGAGAAAAAAGAAAATTTAAAAAAATCCAAAAAGAAAAGTATTATTATAATAGTTTCAATATTTATTATAATTTTAATTGCTATAGCTATTTATTTTATTATTCCAAAAGACAAGAATGTAGTTGGAAATACTATTGCAAATATTAGAAATTATGGATATGTTGTAACAGATGAAAAATATTTATATTTTATGGCTCCAAATGATGAAGGCTCTGCACTTGGAATTAGAAAAATTGATAAAAATAATTTAACAGGAAATTCTCAAATGCTAATTGAAAATAATTGGGAAATACTTAGTTTGAATTATATGGATGAATATTTATATTTTATAACAATGGCAGACCCAGAGGATAAAAGTCAAGAAGATAAAGTTGATAATAAAATACATAGAATGAAAACTGATGGAACAGAGGATACTGTTATAAATGATAATGATTTTAATAATGAATGCTATGAAATTTATGTTGTAAAGGATAAAATCTATTATATCGGAACTGATGAGTGTATTTATTATATGGATTTAGATGGAAATAATAAAACAAAATTAAATGATAATGCTTCAGGTTTTATTGGAATTACAGAAGATTATATTTTCTTTAATAAAATAACAGAAAGTGAAAAAGATGAAAATAATAATACTTCTGTAATAGATTATGAAACATATATGATGAATTTAGATGGAAGTAATGAACATGCTGTCATTGAAGGAGAAAAACTGTATAATATAAGCGTAGTCGATAGTTATATTTATTATCAATCAAAAAATGGCTATCCTTCAAAAGTTAAAATTGATGGAACAGAAAATGAGATGATTTCAGATGAAGTATGTTATAGTATGATTGTAACAGAAGAGGGAATATTTTATTTAAATTATTATCAAGAAAATGGAGTAAATGCAGGAGTTGGAGTTTATAGAATGAATTTAGATGGAACAAACAAAACAGAACTTACAAAACTTGATTCTACTTCAGAAGTTTTATGTGAATTTGATAATTGGCTTTATTTTTCAGACAATGATGAAAATGAAGGAAGATTTGAAATTGTTTCAAAAGATGGAAAGCAATTAATTACTTTATATAGTTTAGACCTTTCTGTTTATGATGAAACGGATGAAAATACTCAAGATACTAATTTAATATCTAATGATGTTCAAAATTCTAATGAAGTATCAACTAATATAGTTACGAACAATTAAATCAAAATAATATTTAAGAAGGATATTTTATTTAAAAAATAAAAAAATTAAATAAAATATCTTTTATTTTTTTCCAATTATGTTATAATTATTAAGAAATATTTTTAAATTTAATTTTTTAGTAATGCAAAATAAAAAGTATTATTAAGAAATTAAATAATTTTTGAAGGAGGATTTTATGAAAGTTAAAACAAAATTTATTTTTTTATTCTTAATTTGTTTAGCTTTAATCTTATTTGTACCAAATAAGGCAAATGCTGCAACTTATTATAATAGCGAAATTTCTTATAATGAATATACTAATTGGTCTAATAATACAAAGTATATTGAAGTTGTAGCAGCAGGTGAGCATATAGAAAGTGCAACTATTCCATCAAAAATTAATGGAATAACTGTTACTGCTATAAGTGACTTTGAAAATTGTACAAATTTAAAAAGTATAAGTATTCCAAATACAGTAACTAGTATTGATACAGGTACTTTTAGAGGTTGTACATCACTTAAAAATATTACAATTCCAAATTCAGTAAAAGAAATTGGAGCTCAAGCTTTTGCTGGATGTACATCATTAACATCAATAGTTTTCCCATCAGGAATAACAAGCTTTGGAGATGTTAATTTTACTTATGGAATTTTAGAAGATTGTACTTCACTAAAATCAGTAACTTTACCTAGTAACTTAACATGGATACCAAGTGAAATGTTTTCAGGTTGTACAGCACTTACTTCTGTAACTATTCCAAGTAAAGTAACAAAAATAGGTTTAGCAGCTTTTAAAAATTGTAAATCATTAACATCTATTACAATACCTGCAACAGTTACAGAAATACAACATTCAATTTTTGCAACTGATGGTACATTTTATGGTTGTACAGCTTTAACTACAGCTAAAATAAATGCAAAATCAAAAGTTATTAGTTCAGGTATGTTTTATGGTTGTTCTAAACTTACAAGTGTAACTTTTTCAGATTCATTTACAGAAATGGGAGGTCAAGCATTTGAAAACTGTACATCTTTAAGAACAATTACATTACCTTCAAATTTAACTAATATAGCAAATGCAGCTTTTAGGGGTTGTACAAACTTAAGCAATATTTCGATTCCAGATTCTGTAACAGAAGTTTCTCAAGCTGCATTTGTAGATTGTAAATCATTAACTTCAATCTCATTCCCTTGTGGAGTTAGAAAAATACAAGACAGTATTTTTGATGATGATGCGCCTTTTTATGGATGCAGTAATTTAAGAACAGTTTATTTTACAAAAACAATTCAAGAAATTGGAGATAATTCTTTTGCAGGAATAACTCCATCTAATTTGACTTTTTATGGATATAGTGGAACTGCAGCAAAAACGTTAGCAAATGAAAAAGGATATCGTTGGGTTGAATGCACACCAGTAAGTTCAATCTCAATTTCTGGTGCTTCAACAGTAAATTATGGAAAATCAATCACTTTAACTGGAAGTGTTTCACCAAGCAATGCATACAATAAAAATTTAAAATGGACTAGTAGCAATAACTCAATTGCAACAGTTTCTTCAACTGGAATAGTTACAGGAAAAGGAGTTGGAACTGTTACTATAAAAGCAACTGCAAGAGATGGAACAGCTGTTAGCGCCTCAAAAACTATTACTGTAAAATCAGGAGTTCCATTTAATGATATAAAAGTAAGTGCATGGTATTTTGATGCATTAACATACATGTATTCAAATAGATATATTTCAGGAACAACAAGTACGACATTTAGTCCAAATATGAATTTATCAAGAGGAATGCTAGTAACAATTCTATGGAATATGGAAGGTAGACCAAATGTAAGTGGAGCAAATAAATTTTCAGATGTAACAAATGTAAATGCATGGTATTATAAAGCAATAATATGGGCATCACAAAATAGAGTAGTAAATGGATATAAAGATGGAACATTTATGCCAAATAAAGATATAACAAGAGAAGAAACAGCAGCAATACTAATGAATTATAGTAAATATAAAGGAAAATATAATACAACAAAATTAGCAGATTTAGGAAAATATGGAGATAATAATTTAGTATCACCATGGGCGAAAACAGCAATGCAATGGGCAGTAGGAAATAGAGTAGTAAATGGAATAAATAATGGAACATTATTAAGTCCAAATACAACAGCAACAAGGGCAGAAGCAATAACAATGATTAAAAACTATGTTGATAGAGTAAAATAGAAAATAAAGTTTTTTAAGTTAAAAATTTAATAATGCCAACTTTTTTAGAGAAAAAGTAAAAGATAATATATAATTTTTCTCTAAAAAGTTGGCAAATAATAAAAAAACATGCCACTATAGCTCAGTTAGCAGAGCAACGGATTCGTAACCCGTAGGTCAGGAGTGCAATTCTCCTTAGTGGCTCCAAAAAGTCTAATTGTTAGACTTTTTATTTTTTGAAAATATATAATTTATTTTAATTTTATTTAATATATAAGACAATTAGTTTATGTTTTTTTATTTAAAAGTTAATTTAAAAATGTATTGTATTAAAATAAAAAAATATGTTATAATGTGGAACATGAAAAATATAGAAAATAAAAAAATTATTTATTACAAAGAATATACCGATGATGTTATTAAATCAAAAGATCAAGAATATAAAATAAAAGATAATTATAAATGGATTCATGATAATATTTTTTATAGAATATGTTCGTGGATTATTTGGAAAATTGCAGAAATAGTGGTTTTTATATATTATAAATTAATTTTAAAAGTAAAAATTGAAAATAGTAATGTGTTAAAAAAATATAAAAATCAAGGGTATTTTATATATGGAAACCATACGCGGAGTTGTTCGGAGATGTTTTTATACCATGGCTTGTTGTAAAAAAAAGATTTAATACAATTGCAAGTCAAGCAAATTTAGGAATTCCTGTGATTCGGAAAAATATTACCAATGCTTGGGGCTTTGATTATTCCAGAAAATATTAGTAAGATGAAAGAGTTTTTAAAGGCAGTTAAATATAGAATAGAACAAGGAAGAGCAATTATAATTTATCCAGAAGCACATGTTTGGCCTTATTATACAAAAATTAGACCATTTAAGGAAACTTCATTTAATTTTCCTATTTCAAATAAAGTTCCAACTTTTTGTATGACAACAACTTATTATAAAAGAAAGAAAAAAAATAAACCTGGAATAAAAGTTTATGTTGATGGTCCATTTTATCCAGATAATAGTCTTAATACAAAAGAACAAGAAAAAGAACTTTGCAAAAAAGTTTATAAAAAAATGATAGAAAGAAGTAAAAATAGTAATTACGAATATATTGAGTATAAAAAGATGTAAAACTATGGAGGAAATATGAATCTTTTATATTGTGGAGATGAAAAAATTGCAGATGGACTTTTTATATCAATACTTTCATTATTAAAAAATATAAAAGAAAATTTACAAATATATGTTTTAACCATTAATATTAAAGATGAAAACTATGATATAAAAGGAATTTCAGATTATACAATTGAATTTTTAGATAAAAAAGTAAAACAAAATTCTTTAAATAATTTTGTGAAAAAAATTGATATAACTAATTTATTTTTAAAAGAGATACCATTAGCAAATATTAAAACTCGTTTTACACCATGTTGCATGTTAAGACTTTTTGCAGATGAAATTAGTGAAATACCAGATAAAATTTTGTATTTAGATAATGATGTTATAATTCGAAAAGATTTTACAAAAGAATTTTATAGTCAAGATATAGATGATTTTGAAATGATAGGAAGTTTAGATTATTATGGAAAATGGTTTTTTAAGAAAAACATTTTTAAATTTGATTATTTAAATTCTGGTGTTTTACTTTTAAATATGAGTAAAATAAGAAAAACAGAACTTTTTAAAAATGCAAGAAAAATGTGTGCAGAAAAGAAAATGTTTATGCCAGATCAATCAGCTTTAAATAAAATTTGTAATTTAAAAAAGATTATGCCAAGAAGATTTAACGAACAGAGAAAATTAAAAGAAAATACTGTAATTCAGCACTTTTCAACTACTTTTAGATTTTTTCCAATAATAAAGACTGTAACAGTAAAACCATGGCAAATAGATAAAATGCATTCTATATTGAAAAATTTTGAATATGATGATATACTAGTGCAATATTCAAAGGAGAAAGAAAATTTAAATAAAATTATGGAGGAAATATAATTGAAAAGTATAATACCAATATTTTTTACAATAGATGATGCATATGCACCTTTTAATGCTGTAGCAATAAAATCTTTAATTGAAAATGCTTCAGATAATTATAATTATAAACTTATTATAATTCATGAAAATTTGAGTAAAGAAAATATTGATAAAATAAAAAGTTTAGAGAATGAAAAAGCTAAAATTGAGTTTTATCCAATGAAAGAAAAATTAGAATTAATAACAAATAGGGATGAAAATAAGCTAAGATGTGATTATTTTACATTAACTATTTATTTTAGAATTTTTATTGCTGATATGTTTAAAGAATATGATAAAGGAATTTATATTGATAGTGATATAGTTGTTCCTGGTGATATTTCAGAATTATATAATATTGATTTAAAAGATAATTTAATTGGAGCTTCTACTGATCATTCAATTCAAGATGTCCCAGAGCTTATTAATTGGATGGAAAATGGTATTGGAGTTAAAAAACAAGAATACATAAATTCTGGAGTTCTATTATTAAATCTTAAACTTTTAAGAGAAAAGAAATTTAGTCAAAAGTTTTTAGAATTATTAAATAAATTTCATTTTGATTCTGTTGCTCCAGATCAAGATTATATTAATGCTATGTGTAATGGAAAAATTTATTATTTAAATGAAGAATGGGATGTTATGCCAAATAATAAAAAGCCGGTTTTTGAAAATCCTAAATTAATTCATTATAATTTATTTGATAAGCCATGGTGTTATGATAATATTCAGTATGAAGATTATTTTTGGAAATATGCTAAAAAAACATCTTTTTATAATAAAATAGTAGAATATAAAAATAATTATTCAGATAAACAAAAAGAATCTGATAGTAAATGCTTTGAAGTATTAGTAAATAAAGCTGCAACTGTGCCCCAAACAGATGAAAATACTTTCAAGAAAAAATTTGAGTCTGGAGAATTTACAAGAGTATGATAGTTGGTGGAAATAAAGAAAAAGTAATTGAAAATATAAAAGATGCAGTAGAAAATGATGAATTAAATTCTAAAGTTGAAGTTAATGATCCAAAACTTACTAATGAGCAAAAACAAAGAGTTATAAAAAAATATTTAAAAAGTAAAAAGAAAATATATTATAGATTAAATAATAAAATAGCTCGCGGAATAATAAAAATGGTTACATGGATGGAAAATAGAGATACAGAGGTTATAGGCTTAGAAAATGTTAAAAATATCAATACAGGAGCTATTATTACGAGTAATCATTTTAATCCATTAGATAATACTGTTGTTAGAAAATTTGCTAAAAAAGCTGGTAAAAAAAGAATATATGTTATTGGTCAAGAATCAAATTTGGCAATGGATGGTTTAATTGGATTTATGATGAAATATTCTGATATTATTCCAATTAGTAATCAAGTAAGTTATATGAAAAATGATTTTCAAAAACTTATAAAAGAAACTTTAGATAAGAAAAATTTTATATTAATTTATCCAGAGCAAGAAATGTGGTTTAATTATAGGAAACCTAGAAATTTAAAACCAGGTGCATATTATTATGCTTCTAAATATAATGTTCCAATAATATCTTGCTTCATTGAAATTATAGATAAAGATGAAAATGACAATGATGAATTTAAAAAAGTAAAATATAAAATTCATATTTTAAAGCCAATTTATCCAGATAGTGATAAATCAGATAAAGAAAATGCTGCATGGATGAGCCAAAGAGATTATAGTCAAAAAATAGAAGCATATGAAAAAGCTTATAACAAAAAATTAGATTATAAATTTGAAGATGATGATATTGCAGGTTGGATAGATGGCGAGTAAAAGTTTTTTAATAATTTTAAAAAAAGTACTGTTCAAATTTTAAAATTATGATACAATATGAGCGAAGAAATTTTAAAATAAAAAGGAGATAATATTATGTCAGATTTAAGTAGTATAGAAGAAAAAATGAAAAAATCAGTTAGTGTATTTGGTGAACAGTTAGCTGAAGTAAGAGCAGGAAGAGCAAACCCTGCAATATTAAATAAAATAACTGTTTCATATTATGGAGTTCCAACTCCAATAAATCAAGTAGCTGGAATTTCAGTTCCAGAAGCAAGATTAATTGTTATTCAACCATGGGATTTGAGCATTTTAAAAGAAATTGAAAAAGCAATTTTAGCTTCAGATATTGGAATTAATCCAAATAATGATGGAAAAGTTATAAGATTAAATTTTCCAGAACTAACTGAAGAAAGAAGAAAAGATTTAGTAAAGGATGTTAGAAAAACAGCTGAAGACGCAAGAGTTGCTATAAGAAGTATAAGAAGAGATGGAATGGATATGGTAAAAGCTTTAAATAAAAATTCTGAAATTACAGAAGATGAATTAAGAGCAGATGAAGATAATATCCAAAAATTAACAGATAAATATGTTGATGAAATTGATAAATTATTAGAAAATAAAGAAAAAGAAATAATGACAGTTTAAAAACTAGGAAAGGAAAATTAATAATGATAAATAATGAAGAGAATTTTCCAGAGCATATTGCAATTATTTTAGACGGCAATAGAAGATGGGCAAAAAAGAAAAATTTGCCTATAAAATTAGGACATAGAGAAGGAGCAAAAACTCTAGAAAAAATTGTAAGATACGCAAAAAAAATAGGTGTAAAATATTTAACAGTATATGCTTTTTCAACTGAAAATTGGAAGAGAAGTGAAGATGAAGTAAATTCATTAATGGAACTTTTAGAAAGATATTTAAATGATTTTTCTAAAAAAGCAGATACAGAAAATATAAAAGTAGTTGTTTTAGGAGATCCAGAGCCTTTTAGCGATTCATTAAGAAAATCAATGAATGACGCAATGGAAAGAACTAAAAATAATGATGGAATTACATTTAATATATGTTTAAATTACGGTGGAAGAGATGAAATTGTTAAGGCAACTAAAAATATTGCTAAAAAAATAAAAAATGATGAAATAAGTATAGATGATATAAACGAAGAATTAATTTCTAAAAATTTATATACAAAAAACATGCCAGATCCTGATTTAATGATTAGAACTAGTGGAGAAATGAGAACTAGTGGATTTTTACTTTGGCAGTTATCTTATACAGAATTTATATTTTTAGAAAAATATTGGCCAGACTTTGATGAAGATGATTTAGAAAATTGCATTGAGATTTATCAAAAAAGACATAGAAAATTTGGTGGAAATTAGAATAGAAAGGATCTATAGTAATGGATTTTAAAAGATTACTAACAGCTTTAATTGGATTGCCTATTGTAATATTAGTATTTATTTTTGGAAATAAATACATAGTAGACATTTTAATAGCAATAATTGCAATTATTTCTCTTAATGAATATTTTAGAGCAGCTTCAAAAGAAATAAAACCTATATCTTGGATAGGATATTTATTAGCCGCTCGGAATATCTTTAATACATATTATTAATCTAGAAACTTTATTAATAATTTTATGTATAGCTATTCCTAGTTTATTATTAATTTTATTTTTGCATATTATAATTTCAGACATGAAAATTAATTTAAAAGATATAGCATTTTCTTTTTTTGGAATTATATATATAATTTCTTGTATTTCTTTTATACCGTTAATCTATGGATTAGATGGCAATAAAGAAATTGGAATTGTAAATAATGGAAATTTAGAAAGTGTTAGTTTAACAGCAATAAGTGGAAAATATTTAATTTGGATTTTAGTTCTAACTACATGGGGGTCAGACGTTTTTGCATATTTAGTTGGTAGATATTTTGGAAAACATAAATTTAGTAAAGTAAGTCCAAATAAAACTATTGAGGGTTGTAGTGCTGGAATAGTTGGAGCAGCGTTACTGACTTTAATTTATACTTTGTGCATAAATAAATTTGCTGGCTTAGAATTATCTTATGTTTCTATGGGTATAATAGGATTAATTTTAAGTTTAATAGGTCAAATTGGAGATTTTGCTGCTTCAACAATTAAAAGATATTTTGAGATAAAGGATTTTGGAAGTATTTTTCCAGGTCATGGAGGTTTTATAGATAGAATAGATAGTGTAATATTTACAGCTCCATTTGCATTTTGTTTATTTTTATTTGTATTATAATTTTGGAGGTTAAAATTGGGTTTTATTATATCAGCAATAAAAATAATATTTTTATTAGCATTCCTTATTTTAATTCATGAATTAGGACATTTTTTAGTTGCTAGAAAATGTAAAGTTAAAGTGAAAGAATTTTCTATAGGTTTTGGAAAAGAAATTTGGTCTAAACAAGGAAAAGAAACTAAATATACTTTAAGGGCAATACCTCTTGGCGGTTTTTGCAATATGTTAGGAGAAGAAGAACTAGTAGATGAAGAAGGCTCATTTTCTAATAGCCCTGTATGGAAAAGATTTTTAATAGTAGCTGCTGGAGCTACTGTTAATATTGTATTTGGTTTATTAGTATTTTTCATTTTAGCTAGTATCGTAAATGGAAGTTTGGTAGATGGTTTAATTGTAACCAAAAGATATATAGTATTACTATTCCAAAGTTTAGTATCATTAATAACAGGAGCTGCAAATAATGCCGAAATAGTTGGCCCTGTTGGAATATCTGAATTAGTTGCAGGTACTAGTAGTTTATTTGAATTTATATATTTATTAGCTGTTATATCAATTTCTTTAGGAATAACAAATTTACTTCCAATTCCAGGACTAGATGGTGGAAAATTATTAATTTTAATAATTGAAGCAATTAGAAGAAAGAAGATGAATCAAAACACAGAAGCGCTTATAACAAGTATTGGTTTATTATTTTTGTTTGGAATTGCTATTATTATAACAACTAGGGATATTGGAAATTTATTTTGAATTTTTTAAATATTAATTTTAGGTATTGACTTTGAATATGGAAAGGAACAAATGTAAAAATGAATGAAGTTACAGATGATGGTGTAAAAGAAGAAAAAGAATTGTTAAGAATAAAAAAGAAATATTCAATAAAATATGTTCTAATAGTAAAACTTATAGAAGTATATATTATTTTTTTGTTAGTTATTCTATTTTCATTTTTTTCAAATAGGATAGGTATTGGAATTTTTTCAATATTTTTACTTGTTGTATTTGTTATAGTTTATTTAATCCTTTCTAAAAAAAGTGCTTCAAAAACATATATGATTTTTTATGATACAAAAGTTGTTTATAAAAGAAAGTTTTTATCTTTTGAAAAAGAAAGAACTTTGGAATATAGTGAGATTAAAGATATAGTTTATACTCAAGGTACAAGTTGGTATACAAGATTTTGGCAAAAAATTTTTGGGTTTGGAAATATATATGTTTATCCTAAAAAAGGTAATATTTTTACACATGGTATGAGTATAGATGTAATTGAAAATATAGATAAAGTTGTTGATGAATTAAAAAATTTAATTGGAGATAAGATAAAATAATGGAAAAATATATAAATGAAGTGTTTAAAGATTTTGAAGTAAATAGTAATATTTCTATGGCTCAAATTGAGAATATTAATTTATATAAAAAGTTAAATAAATTACAAGTTGATATCATATCTGAAAAGCCAATTACAATTGACGAAATAGGAAGTTTTGAAAGTTATTTGCAAGACAAATTTAAAATAAATAAAGCTTTAACTAATGTTAAGTATAAAGAAGATCTTCATATTGAGCCAAATATTAGTGAAAATTGGGGCAATATTGTTTCATATATTACAAGAAAAGAACCTTTTAGTAAAGCTCTTTTAAATAATAGTACTATAAATATTGATAATAAAAATGTAGATGTTAATCTTAAAATCAAAGGTGCTGAATTCTTATGCAATAAAAAGTTTGATAAAGGTTTAGAACATTTATTAAGTAATGTTTATAATGATCAATTTCAAGTAAGAATAAATGATGATTTAGAAGAAGATTATTTTGAAAAAATAGAAAAGAATATGCTTGAAGAAGAAAAAAAAGCAATTAAAGCATGTGAAGATGAAAGAAGAGCTAGGATTGCAGCGCAAGATGCTGATATTGAAGCTAGCATCGCAGCTGAAAAAGCTGGTAATAATTTTGGAAGCTTTAATAATCAAAATAAAACTAGTGGTTATGGACCAGAATATCAAAAAACTTCTTATGAAAAAGAATTACCAGAAGGAATGATTTATGGTAGAAGTTCCAAAATTAAAGGAGATCCAATAAAAATAATTGATATTTCGCCAGATACGGAAAATGTTGTAATTACAGGGGAAGCAATTAGAGTTGATTCAAATGAAATGAGGTCAAAGCCTGATAAGGCAATTCTTATTTTTGATGTATATGATGGGACAAGTACGATAACATGTAAAGCTTTTGTAGAAAAAGCAAAGCTTAAAGATTATATAAAGAAAATTGATGGAAAAGGTGTAAAAATAGATGGAGTTGCAAAATATGATAACTTTGCAAAAGAAATTACGGTTATGGCAAACTCTATTTTTGAATCTGAAGGTTTAAAAAAGCAAAAAAGAGAAGATAATGCTGAAAATAAAAGAGTTGAGCTTCATATGCATACTCAGATGAGTCAAATGGATGGAATTACACCATGTGAAAGTTTAGTAAAAAGAGCTATTTCATGGGGGTGGAATGCAGTTGCAATAACTGACCATGGAGTTGTTCAAAGTTTTCCAGATGCGCATAAATTATTAGAAAAAACTAAAGCTCCAATAAAAGTTATTTATGGAGTAGAAGCATATTTTGCTCCTGATAAAGATCCATGTGTTTTTAATTCAAAAGGGCAAAACATAGATGATACAGTGTATTCTGTTCTTGATTTAGAAACAACAGGTATTTCATATTTAACAGAGAAAATCACAGAAATTGGTATTATAAAAATAAAAATGGAGAAGTACTCGATACTTTTGAAACTTTTGTAAATCCTGAAAAGCATATACCTGAAAAGGTTCAAGAAATTACTCATATTACGGATGACATGGTAAAAGATGCACCAACAATTGAAGAAATTTTACCTAAAATGATAGAATTTATTGGTGATAGTGTAGTTGTAACACATAATACTGACTTTGATGTTTCATATTTAAAATATAATTATGAACAATATGGATATAAGTTTAATAATACATATTTAGATACTTTAAGATTAGCAAAAGCAATGTTTCCAGAGTATAAAAGATATAAATTAGGATTGATTGCAGATCATTTAGGAATAGTAGTAGAAGTTGCGCATAGAGCTTTAGATGATGTTAAAACTTTAGTTCAGGTATTTAATAAAATGGTAGAAAATGCTAAAGGTAAAAAAGCTACTACTATAGATGATTTTAATAACAAATATGAGACTGATTTTAAAAATCTTCCAACATATCATATGATAATTTTAGCCCAAAATTATGTTGGTCTTAAAAATTTATATAAACTAGTTTCATATTCACATTTAGATTATTTTTATAAAAAGCCAAGAATATTAAAATCTGTCTTAAATAAGTATAGAGAAGGATTAATAATAGGAAGTGCTTGTGAAGCAGGAGAAGTTTATAAAGCAATTTTAGAGGGAAAATCAGATGAAGAAATTGAAGAAATTGCAAAATATTATGATTACTTAGAAATTCAACCAATTGGAAATAATGGACATTTAGTAAGAGAAGGAAGAGTTCAAGATGATGAAGCTTTAAGAGAAATAAATAGAAAAATTGTAGCACTTGGAGATAGACTTGGAAAATTAACAGTTGCTACATGTGATGTTCATTTTATGGATCCACAAGATGAGGTATATAGAAGAATTCTTCAAGCTGGTCAGAAATATGATGATGCAGATATGCAAGCTCCTCTATATTTAAGAACAACTGAAGAAATGCTTGAGGAATTTAGCTATTTCGGAGAAGAAAAAGCTTATGAGTTAGTAGTTACAAATACAAATAAAATAGCAGACATGTGCGAAAAAATAAAACCAATTTCAAGTGAAAAATGTCCACCACATATTCCGGGTTGTGAGCAAACAATTAAAGATATCGCCTATGAAAAGGCACATAGATTATATGGTAATCCACTTCCTGAAATTGTTCAAGAAAGACTTGATAAAGAGCTTGATTCTATTATAAAAAATGGCTTCTCAGTTATGTATATTATAGCCCAAAAATTAGTTTGGAAATCAAATGAGGATGGCTATATAGTTGGTTCAAGAGGATCTGTTGGTTCATCATTAGTTGCTTATATGACTGGTATTACAGAAGTTAATTCACTTCAAGCTCATTATAGATGTCCTAATTGTAAATATTCAGATTTTACAGATTATGGATTTAAAAGTGGATTTGATTTGCCAGATAAAGATTGTCCAAAATGTGGTCATAAATTAGATAAAGATGGTATGGATATACCTTTTGAGACTTTTTTAGGTTTTAATCGGAGATAAAGAACCTGATATTGACTTAAACTTTTCAGGAGAATATCAAGCAAAAGCACATAAATATACAGAAGTAATTTTTGGAAAAGGTACAACTTTTAAAGCTGGAACTGTTGGTACAATAGCTGATAAAACTGCATTTGGGTATGTGAAAAATTATTATGAAGATAAACATATTCCAGTTTCAAATGCAGAGATTGCAAGGCTTTCAAAAGGCTGTACTGGTATTAAAAGAACAACAGGTCAGCATCCGGGAGGAATTATTGTTGTTCCGAAAGGTAGAGAAATATTTGAATTTACACCAGTTCAACATCCAGCAGATGATCCTAATTCAGATATTATAACAACACATTTTGATTATCACTCAATTGATCAAAACCTTTTAAAATTAGATATTCTAGGTCATGATGATCCAACAGTAATTAGAATGCTTTATGATATAACAGGAATTGACCCAACTAAGGTCCCATTAGATGATAAAGAAACAATGAGTATTTTTTCATCAACTGAAGCTTTAGGTGTAACTCCTGAACAAATTAATTCTGAAGTTGGAACATTTGGAGTTCCTGAATTTGGTACAAAGTTTGTAAGAGGAATGTTAGTAGATACTAAACCAAAAACTTTTAATGAGTTAATAAGTATTTCAGGATTATCACATGGTACTGATGTATGGTTAAATAATGCTCAGGATTAATTGATCAAGGAATTGTAACATTAAATGATGCAATATGTTGTCGTGATGATATTATGATTTATTTAATAAAAATGGGGCTTCCGCCAAATACTGCATTTAAAATAATGGAAACAGTTCGTAAAGGTAAAGCTTTAAAAGATCCTGAAAAATGGGAAGAATATAAAAAGATTATGAAAGAACATGAAGTTCCAGATTGGTATATTAAATCATGTGAAAAAATAAAATACATGTTTCCAAAAGCACATGCTGCAGCATATGTTACTAATGCTTTTAGAATCGCATGGTTTAAAGTTCATAAACCTTTAGCATATTATGCAGCCTTTTTCTCAATTAGAGCTGATGATTTTGATAGTGAATATAATGATTTTTGGTAAAGAAAAAGTTAAAAATAAAATGAGAGAAATAGATTTTGCTGGAAATAGTGCTTCTCAAAAAGATAAAAACATGTATACTATTTTGGAAATAGTTTTAGAAATGTATGAAAGAGGAATTGAGTTTTTGCCTGTTGATTTATATAAATCACATAGTACAAAATTCTTGATTGAAGAAAATGGAATAAGGCCACCGTTAAATAGTATTCCTGGACTTGGAACTGTTGCAGCAGAAGGAATTTATGCAGCAAAAAAAGAAGCTGAATTTGAATGCATTGATGATTTACAAATGCGTTCTAAGGTTGGAAAATCAGTTATTGAGCTATTGCAAAAATTTGGATGTTTAAAGGGTATGACTCAGAGTAATCAATTATCTTTGTTTGTGTAGTATTTTATAACTTAGAATATGATTTGTGTTTTGTCTTTGTAAACTTATATTGTAATTTGTACCTTGGGTTTCCGGTTTTGGGGTTGTATAATATTTATTACATTTCACTCCTCGGCTTCCGGCGTGCCTGAACAAATTCTAATAAATCCTAAGCGAAACTTTCCATCGACTTCGCGCTGGCTTTTCTTCTTAGGATTTATAAGAATTTGTAACATTCACTCTGGTCACATTCGTCGCTCCATTACATAAATATTATACAACCCCAAAACCTAGTGCGAGGTAATTTGAAATATTATAAACTTATGGTATAAAAAAATTTGTTGAAATTAATATAAGTAAATATTTTATATTTTGATAATTGATTTTTTATAAAAAGGAGAAATATGGGAGAAGATATTTATATATGGCAGACGCCTGAAGGGCATCGATTTATAATTTTATATTTTATAATAATTAATTTAATTGGTGTTGGAATTATGGCTTTAGATAAATTTAAAGCAGAAAAAGGGTATTGGAGAATTCCTGAGAATACTTTGTTTTTAGTAACAATATTAGGTGGGGGAATTGGAACTCTTTTTGGTATGTATAAATTTAGACATAAAACAAAGAAAATGAAATTTGTAATAGGGTTTCCAACAATACTTATTTTAGAAATTATTTTAATGATTTATCTAATAGCAAAAGGTACTTTTTGGGCATAGAGAAAATTTTTACTCTATGCTTTTATATTTTATTATAAAAATATAAAAAATTTTAAAAAAATACAAAAAAGTGTTTGACAAACAAAAATTTATATGATAATATGTTTGCAGAAAAATAATAAGTCAATAAAATATTTTTGAAAATAAAAAATAAATTTTAAAGGAGGAAAGATTAATGGGGAGAAGAAAAGATCCTGATGCATTAAATAAAAGAGAGAAGGCTATATTAAAATATATAGAAAAAGAAGTTACTGCAAATGGTTATCCACCTTCTGTAAGAGAAATAGGAAAAGCAGTAGGTTTAAAGTCAACAGCAACTGTTCATGGTTATCTTGCTAAATTAGAAGAAAAAGGGTATGTAAAAAAAGAATCTCAAAAGGGTAGAACACTTAAGTTATTAAAAGGTGGAGCCACAAACAAATCAACTACAACTAATGATAAACCAATTTATAATGGAAAAGAATTAGTTGATGTTCCAGTAATTGGAAAAATAACAGCAGGAGAGCCAATTTTAGCATTTGAAAATGTAACTGATACATTTCCAATTCCACTTGATTTTGTAGGAAATAGTGAAAGTTTTATGCTTGTTGTTAGAGGAGAAAGTATGATTGAAGCTGGAATATTAAGTGGAGATTATATTTTAGTTAGAAAACAAAATAATGCAGAAAATGGAGAAATAGTTGTTGCATTAATTGAAGATGAAGCAACAGTAAAAACATTCTATAAAGAAAAAGATCATATTAGATTACAACCTGAAAATTCAACAATGGATCCAATAATAGTTCCAACATGTGAAATTTTAGGCAAAGTAATTGGCGTGTTTAGAAAAATGTAATTAAAAATGTTATTAAAATATAGTAAAAAATGTAGAATAAAGCGGGGCAAAATATAAATTATTGCCTCGCTTATATATTCTAACTTTATAAAATTAAATTTCTAAATTAAATTTATATTTTTAATATAAAGATATAAATAATATTTATATAATTTTTTAACTAATAAAAATTTATTTTAATTCAACAATAGTAACTCCCATTTCACCTTCGCCAAATGTACCTAATCTAAATGATTTTACATGTGGATTTGTTTTTAAAAAAGCATGAATCCCTTTTCTTAAAGCTCCTGTTCCTTTTCCGTGAACTATAGAAACTTGATTTAAACCTGCTAAATAACAATTATCTAAATATTTATCAATTGTAAAACATGCTTCATCTACATTTTGACCTATAACATTTATTTCTTGAGATATATTTTTTTGTACAAAACTTTTTTTTATACTTCTTAAATTTTGATTTTTAGAATTATTAGAAATATTTTCATTTTTGGGGTCATATTTTTCTAAATTTTCTAATTTAAAATTAGTTTTAATTATTCCAATTTGAACTGTAAAATCTTTTTCATTAATACTAATTATATCACCAACTTGATTTAATTTTGGAATAAATACTTTTGTTCCAATTTTTAGTTCTTCCTTAGTTAAAGGTGGTTTATTTAAAATTTTAGTATTTTCTTTTATAATATTTAAATCTTGAATTTTTTTATTTAAATTTTTTCTAATTTCATTTGCTTGTTTAGATGAATTAGAATTTTCTAAGTTTTTAATGATTTCGTCTGCTTGTTCTTTTGCGTCTTGCAAAATACTTGAAGCTTTTTCTTTAGCTTTTTGTATTAGGTTTGCTTCTTTATTAGATAATTCATTTAATTTATTTTTATAATCATTTTCTAATTTTTTAGCATTTTCAGAAGAAATTAAAATATTTTCTTTTTCCTTTTCAATCTTTCTTTTATCATCATATATTTCTTTTAAAAGATTTTCAAAATTAGTATGATTATTACTTAATTTTGATTTTGCATTATTAATAATTTCTTTTGAAATTCCTAGTTTTTCGCTAATTGCAAAAGCTTGACTGGTTCCAGGAATTCCTATTAATAATTTATAAGTTGGAGTAAGAGTTTTAATGTCAAATTCAACACATGCATTTTCAAAACCATTTTCTGTAATAGCAAAATTTTTAAGTTCAGGATAATGTGTAGTTGACATGCAAAGTATGTCTTTTGTTTTTAATTCTTCTAAAATACTAATTGCTAGACTAGCACCTTCTAACGGGTCTGTTCCAGAACCAAGTTCGTCTAATAGAACTAAGCTATCAGAAGTTGCGTATTTTAAAATTTTAGCAATTTTTGTTATGTGAGAAGAAAAGGTACTTAAAGAATCTTGAATACTTTGTTCATCTCCGATATCTGCAAAAATGTTATCAAATAAATAAACTTGGCTATTTTCTTTTGCAGGAATATTCAAACCACTTAGTGCCATTAAAGTAATTAAACCTACTGTTTTAAGGGTTACAGTTTTTCCGCCTGTGTTTGGTCCGGTTATTATTAAAGATGTAAAATCTTTTCCTAGATATATATTATTTTTTATAGCTTTATCTTTTTCAATTAATGGATGAAAACAATTAATTAAATTTATTTGTTTTTCATCAGATATAGTAGGAACTGTTCCGTCAATTGAAATAGAGTATTTGGCTTTTGCAAATATAAAATCAATTATTCCAATTAAATTTAAATTGTTTTCTAGTTCAGGAATTATATCTATAAATAATAATGATAATTTTTGAAGAATCTTTTGTATTTCTTGAGTTTCTTTAAATTTTAAATCATTTATTTCATTATTTAATTCAAAAACGCTTAAAGGTTCTATAAATACAGTAGAACCACTGCTTGAAGTATCGTGAATAAAGCCCTTAACTCCGAGAACGATATTCTGATTTTACTGGAATTACAAATCTATCATTTCTAATTGTAACAATTGGCTCTTGAATAAATTTTTGTGTTAATAATTTTGATAATTTATCCCTAATTTCTTGTTCTTTATTTCTTATTTTACTTCTGATATTAGAAAGTGCAGGAGATGCTTCATCAGAAATATTGTTTTCATCTAAAATTGATTTAAAAATTTGTTCTTGAATTCCTATATTTACATATAAATTTTTAAATAACCCGAGATAAAGCAGTAAATTCAGTCATATCAATTTCTGTACTTAAAAAATACTTTTTTAAATTATTTGAAAGTCTTAAGATATCAGCCAATTCTAAAAGTTGTTTACATGATAATACATTTTGGCTTTCAATATTTTTAAGATATGGTTTTATATTTTGAATTTCAAATATAGGCAAATTCCCTTTTCTATATATTAAAGTTTCTGCCTCAAAGTTTTGCTTTAAGGCTTTTTCAATTTCTTGTTTATTTTTTAAAGGAAACAAAGATAAAGCCATATCTTTTCCAAGAAAAGTTATAGCATAATTACTTACAATTTCTCTTATTTTATTAAATTCTAATTTTTTAAAAAATTTCTCTTCCATAATGATTATAGTATAGCATATAAAACCTGTTTTTACAATAAAAACTTTGACAAAAATATGTGGCTCCTTTCATAAAAATTCCTTTAAGAAAAGGATTTTTATATTATATAATATTTTATTAAATGTGATTGCCAAATTTTGCCTAAAAAAATAAAATAATTTTAGAAAATTTGTCTAAAAATGCTATTGATTTTTTTTAAGATTAATAGTATTATGATAATTGATTAAAATTAGTATTTAATTTGGGGTAGAAAGGATTTTTTGATAATGATAGAATTTAAAAATGTTTCAAAGATATATGTCACTGGAACAGAAGCAGTTCATAATGCAACATTTACAATTGAAAAAGGTGAGTTTGCATTTTTAGTTGGAACTTCAGGTTCTGGAAAGTCAACAATTATAAAATTAATTCTTAAAGAAGAAGAAGCAAGTCGTGGAAATATAATTATAAATGGAAAAGATATTACATATTTAAGACAAAAAAGAGTTCCATATTTACGTAGAAGTATGGGAGTAGTTTTTCAAGATTTTAGATTATTACCAGATAAAACAGTATATGATAATGTTGCCTTTGCAATGCATATAGTAAGAGCAACTCCAAAACATATTAGGAGACAAGTTCCTATGGTGCTTTCTTTGGTAGGATTAAGCAATAAAGCAAAGATGTATCCTAATGAACTTTCTGGTGGAGAGCAACAAAGAGTAGCTTTAGCAAGAGCTTTAGTAAATAATCCATCAATGATTATAGCAGATGAGCCAACTGGAAATTTAGACCCTGAAACAGCTTGGGATATTATGAATTTATTAAATGAAATTAATGCTAGAGGAACTACAGTTGTTATGGCTACTCATGCTAAAGATATAGTAAATAAAATGAAAAAAAGAGTAATACAGATAGATAAAGGCGTAATAGTTAGAGATGATAAGAGAGGTGGATATAATAGTGAGGTTTAATAGTATTACATACCTAATTAGTGAAGGTTTTAGAAATGTTTTTAAAAATAAAAAAGCAAGTATGGCATCTCTTCTAACAATGGTTTGTGCAATGATAATGTTTGGAATATTTTTTGTAATGGGAGAAAATGCAAATTATGTTGTTGAACAAGTTTCAGCTTCACAAGGTTTAGAAGTTTTTATAGTAAATGATGCAACAGATGAAGAAATTGATGCATTAGAATCACAAATTTGGGCAATTGGTGATGAGATTTCTACTGTAACTTTTGTTACAAAACAAGAAGCTTTAGAATCTATGAAAGAAGCTTTAGGGAGTGATTCAGATTTATTAGATGTTTATGAAGGAGATAATAATATTTTCCCTGCATCTTTTGTTGTTACTCTTTCTGATTTATCATATTCAAAAGATGTAGAACAAAAAATATGGGAATTAGATAATGTAAAGAAAATTACAAGTAGTGATGAAACAATCGATACTTTGATTAGAATTGCAAATGGCGTAAAAATTGCAATTGGAATTATTTTCGTATTTTTAATTATTATTGCAATAACTATTATTTCAAATACAATTAAACTTTCTGTCCATGCTAGAAGAAAAGAAATTTCAATTATGAAGTATGTAGGAGCTACAAATAGCTTTATTAGGTGGCCTTTTATTATTGAAGGTATTATTATTGGAATTGTTTCTTCTGGAATTACGCTTTTACTTTTAGGCGGAATATATGATGTTGTTATAGAGAAAATAGGAAGCTCAAGTGTTCTTCAAACAATGCAAATTCAATTATTACAATTTAGTGATATGCTTCAAATTATTACAATTGTATTTTTAGTGTTAGGAATTGGTATTGGTATAATAGGAAGTAGTATTTCTATGAGAAAATACTTAGAAGTTTAAAGTAAATATAAAAGAGAGGAGTGGTAGTTATGAAAAATATGAAAATAATAGTAATAGTTTTTGTAACTATCACTATTTTATTTTCACAAGTTAAAGTTTTTGCTGATGAAAATATTGTAAATAATACTATTACTGATGCTACAAATCAATCAGAAAATAGTATAAATAATGAAACTAACAATTCTTCAAACGAAGTTAATAATTTAAATAGTCAAAAGGAAGATTTAGAAGCAAAAGTAAATGAAAAACAAGCTCAAATGGGAATTGTTGAAGATCAAATTTCAGAAGCTTTAGCAGAAGTTGAGAATTTAAGTATCAAGATTTCGGAGAAAAAACAAGAAATTGAGGATATTGAATTAGAAGAAATATCTCTTATGTCTTATATTGAAGAAACAGAAAAATCATTAGAAGAAGCTAATCAAAAATATGAAAAGCAAAAAGCATTATTAGAAAAAAGGCTTGTTGCCATGTATGAAATGGGAGATATAAAATACTTAGATGTTTTATTAAATTCAGATAGTTTATCTGATTTTTTGGCTAGATATTATCTTGTTTCTGAAATCACACAATCTGATTTTGAACTTGTTTCAGATGTTAAGGAGAATAAATCAAAGATCGAATCATTAAGTAAAAGTTTAAAAGAAAAAAAGGAAGAATTAGAACAAGATAAAATAGATAAAGAAAAATATGAAATTTCTTTATCTAATATGGAAATTTTAAAAAATAATAAATTAAATGCATTAAATGCAGAAGAAATGGCACTTTATCAAGAAATTGAAAATTATAAAAATGACATAGCAAGTATTGATTTTGAATTAAAACAATTAGCTCTTAAAAATATAGGTGAAACTTATATAGGTGGAAATATGATTTGGCCAACTCCAGGTTATACAACTATAACATCAAGATTTGGTATGAGAACACATCCTATTACTGGAATCTATAAATTACATACAGGGGTAGATATAGGAGCGCCATATGGAGCAACTTTTGTTGCTGCTAACAGTGGAGTTGTAATTAAAGCAGAAATGAATAGAGCTTATGGAAATATGGTTATTATTGACCATGGAGGTGGAGTTACAACTTTATATGCACATGGTTCAGAAATCTTAGTAGAAGTTCGGACAAACTGTAACTCAAGGAACAGCAGTGCTAAAGGTAGGTTCAACAGGTTACTCAACAGGTCCTCATGCACATTTTGAAGTTAGAATAAATGGTGAATATGTCCAACCTTTAGATTACATTTCCCCTGATAATAATCAGAATAATATGGAAGAAGAGACTAAAAATGAAATAGTAGTGGAGCTAGATAATTAATATTTACTAATAGTGAAATTTTTACTTTAGATTTACTACGGAAAAAGTGGTTTTAGGCTGCTTTTTTAAGGAGGAACGAATGAAGAATAAAATACTAAAAATTACATATATTTTTATTATATTTATAATAGTAAGTTTTAATGTTTTATTAAGTTATTTCGTATATGCTATTACAGAGACTGATTTAGAAAATCAAATTTCGGATATAGATGGAAAAATAGATCAAACAAATACAGAAATTGCACGGACTTAAAACAGAAATGACGGATGCTTTAGAACAAATTAATAGATTAAATATGCAAATAGCTGAGTATGAAAATAATATATCGAGTATTGAAGGAGAATTAGAAGAAGCTACTAAAAATGTAGAAGAAAAAAAGTTAGAGCTAGAAAAAGCTAAAGAAAAATATGAAAAGAGTAAAAAAGCAGTTGAAGAAAGACTTGTTGCTATGTATGAAAGTAGCAAAACTACATACTTAGATATTTTAGTTGGATCAAAAGATTTATCAGATTTTTTATCTAAATATTATTTATTACAAGAAATAGCAGAATATGATGGAGAATTTTTAGATGTTTTAAGAAATGAAAAAGCTTTATTAAATATACAAACAGAAAAGTTAGAAGAAGCATCAGATGAGGTTCAAACTGTGAAAGATAGACTTACATCAAAACAAGGTGCTATGGAGGTTTTAGTAAAAGATAAAACAAATTTAGTTTCTAATTTAACAGCTGAAGAATTAGAGCTTCAAAAACAATTAGAACAATTTGAAGAAGATAAAAAGATGATTCAAGCTGAACTTGAAGAGCTTGCTAAGAAAAATGCGGTTAAAGCTTCAGTAACTCCTAGTTCATGTGGATATATATCACCACTTTTAGGAAAAACATCAAAAAACATTACAACTGGTTTTAAAGGGTATATTGGTCATACTGGTGTTGATTTTGCTATCCCAAGTGGAACAGAAGTATTAGCAGTAAAATCTGGAACAGTAGTTATTTCTGATGCATTAAAAAATTCAAATGGCTCGTATAGAAGTTATGGAGAATATATTGTTATTGATCATCATGATGGAACCATGACACTTTATGCTCATGGAACTGCAAATTCAAGGAAAGTTCAAGAAGGAGAAGAAGTTACAGCAGGGCAAACAATTATGCTAAGTGGCTCAACAGGAAATTCAACAGGACCACATTTGCATTTTGAAGTAAGGATTGGCGGGAGGTGTGTGGATCCAACCCCATACTTACCGTGAGGCTATGGCGAGAAGCAGCAATATGTATATTTTCACTCGGTCGGAACCCAATCAACGTACAAAAAGTACGCCTCATGGGTATCCTCGGTCGTGAAAATGTACATCTTACTACTTCTCGCCATAGCAAGGAGTGTAGCACAATGTTTTAATACATTTTCATTCCGTCGGAACCTAAATCAACGTACAAAAGTACGCCTCATTGATATCCTCGGTCGTGAAAATGTATATCTTAATACTTCTTGCTATAGCATGGAGCGTGGTACATAGTTTTTATATTAATAAAAATAGAAAGGAAAGTTTTTTAAATGGAAGGACCTATTAAGAATAATAAAGAATCTAATGAAAAGGAGAAAAAAATTATTACTGAAGAAGATTTTGAATATGCAGCTAAACAGTGGAAATATAAAACAATTGCGTGGATTTTTGTTTTCGTTGTTTTTGCGGTAATTTTAACTTCTTCAATTACATATTATATAACTATTGGTAAAAAATATAATGATTTATATTCTGCTACTTCTGATATTGATTCAGAAGAAAACGTTGAAGCGGGAGAAACAATTTCAGATATTTCAAAAGTTCTTAATTCTTTTGCAGAAGTAATTGATGAAAATTATGTTGGAAGTATAAATAAAGAAGAGCTTATAGATTCTACAATAAAAGGATTTGTTGATGGAATAGGTGATGAATATTCTGAATACATGACTGCAGAAGAATGGAATGAATATCAAGAAACTGCATTAGGAAATTATTGTGGAGTTGGAATTTACATGACGACTGATGAAGAACGGTAACAGTATAGTTTTATCTACAATAAAAGATTCTCCAGCAGAAAAAGCGGGAGTTAAAGCAGAGGATATTATTACAGCGGTTAATGGAACTTCTACTTCAGATATGGAACTTGAAGAAGTTTCTAATAGTGTTAAAGGAGAAGAAGGAACTGATGTTACTATAACAGTTTATAGAGATGGAGAATATTTAGATTTTACAATGACAAGAAGTCAAGTAAAAGTTTATCATGTAGAATCTAAAATGTTAGAAAATAATATTGGATATATTTCTTTATTTACTTTTGATGAAGGATGTAGTGATGAATTTGAAGCAAATATGGATGAGTTAATTAATCAAGGTGCTACTAAGATTATTTTTGATTTAAGGTATAATACAGGTGGAATTGTTGATGAAGCTTTAGATATTATTGATTTATTTGTTGATAAGGGAGATACTACTCTTATTGAAATGGACGGAAAAGGAAATGAAACTGTAGTTACTTCTGAAAAAGATAAAAAATACGATGTAGAATTAGTTATTTTAACAAATGAGTATACTGCTAGTAGTTCCGAAATTGTTACAGGAGCATTAGTTGATAATGAGGTTGCTACAACAGTTGGAACAACAACTTATGGAAAAGGGGTAATACAAAATGTATATTCTTTATCTGATGGTAGTGTTTTGAAATTAACTACTACAGAATATTATACTCCTAATAGAAATAAAATAAATAAAGTTGGTATTAAACCTGATTATGAAGTTCAGTTAGATGAAAATAATGTTACAGAAGATGGAACTATTTTTGATAATCAATTAGAAAAAGCAAAAGAGATTTTAAAATAAAATGAAAAAAATATTAAATTCCTACAAAAAAGTAGGAATTTTTTTACGCCCAAAAATTTTTAATCACAAAATAATAAAACCACAATTACCTGTGCTACACGATTAAATTGAAAAAATGGGGATTTTTTAGAAAAAAATTTAAAAAATTAATAAAAAAATGATAAAAGTATTGGAATTACAGTGCTTTTTGAATTTAAAATATATAAATTTTTCATTTTTTTAATTTATTTAAAAAAAGTAAAAAATGTCATAATGACAATCAAAAACTTTTTATATATAGTTTCTGTTATGTAAACTTAATATTTAAATAAAAATAATTTATAAAAACAGAATATAAAGTATTAAACTATATTTGTTATAATTGAATATATATAAAATTATGAAAATTTATAAAAAATTTTTTTGAATATTTTTTATGAATTTTTTATTTTTAAAATTAAAAAAAATCAAAAACTTGAAGCAAAGAAAAGGCGAACTTGTTCTCCTCTTGAATGCGAGATATACTGCAAAAAAAGACAATTTTCGACTTTTATATTGACTTTTTTTTTTCTTATTTATAAAATTTTAATAAATATTTTAGTGTTTAGTAAAAAAATATAAACACAGAAAAAAATCCAAAAATAATTACCCAATTTTTAATTATAAAAATTGAAAAAAGCAAATTTAATAGCATTTAAAACCACAATTACCTGTGCTATTAAAGTGTTTTGGGGATGGATTTGGGAAAAGGAGGAAAAGAAAGATGGAAAAAAATTTTCAGAAAGTCATTAGCAAAGTTTTAATTAGTTTAATTTGCTTGCTTGTGATTTTAATGACTTTTAGTAGTAGCGTAAATGCTGCTATACAATCAAGACCTGGTTTTACAGCTTTAGTTAACCAAACTGTAGTTGAACAATTTACCGAAATCAGGGAAATGGAAACAGAAAGTGGTCCAATGGGACTAAAAGCAACTTTAGACGGAACTTCATATAATGATTCAAGTAGTAATGGTATTGATGTTCACATGATAAAAAATACTGAATGGGGAGCAATACTTATGCTTTCATTATCAGCTTATGGTGGAGGAACACAAAGTCAAATTCAAACATATTCAACAGGAAATGATAATTATACAGGTGTTTATGGGCTAGGAAATACTGATATTTGGGAACGTACTATGACAATGGTTTCAACAGATGGTAGCTCAATTAGTACATCAAATTCATATGCTTCAACTTTTAAAAGCATGGGAATTGATTCAAAATATTATGATTTATATTATGCAACTTCAGGTATGTCATATGATTCTTATGATAGTTTTTATGAATATAATTATGCATCAGCAGGAGGAACAGTAAAATCTAATGGAGGAAGAGGTTTTTATGGTGATGGTATTTATGAAATGTACTCTATGCTAGAAGCTTACTATCCAAGTAATCCATACAGACGTGTTGTCTACCCTGGCAATCCTTTCTTCATACGCGGCTATAGGGGCGGTGGTGGAGCGCTTTCTTCTTACGACAGCCCTGGTTATGCTTATTCCTATAGTACTACTCGTGCGGTGGTAGTCAGTGGGGCCGGACTTTAAAATTCCTTGCGCTTAAAACTTTAGAACGGAGCTGACAACTTAAAACTACAAATACATTGGTTCCGTTTTATACACTTTATAAAAAATACAAAAGAATATAACAAAATAAAATACAAAAGATAATATTTAAATAAGAAAATAATGAAGTAAAAAATTAGGTGTCAAACTGAACCCTGGCAATCCTTTCTTCAAACGCGGCAATAGGAGCAATGGTGGAGCGCTTTCTTCTAACAACAACAATGGTAATGCTAATTCCAATAATACTACTCGTGCGGTGGTAGTCAGTGGGGCCGGACTCTTGTGTGAATATACCTCAGAGGGGTTTTAAAAATAAAAGGACTAATGGTCCTTGCCGAGTAGGTCACACATAAAAGAAGTTTGATTCCTTCCTTAAGTGGTAAAAATTTTTAAATGCTCTACAGTGCAAGTAAATTTTGAAAGTGATGTAGGCTCCTTCTTTATGAAGGTTGAAAAGGATAACTAAAGAAAAATTTTAAAAAAAGATTTTTAGAAAAGGTAGGAAGTAAAAAATGGCAAAAAAAGATGATAGATTGGTTGTTTACGAAAGAATATATAAGCTAATATTTTATACTAATAATTTACTACAAAAATATCCAAAAGCAGAAAGATTTGCTTTATGCGATAGAATAAAAAATATTGAACTTATGTGTTTAGAAAATGTTATGTATGCATGGAAAGAAACAAATTCTAAAGTAAGATTTAAACTTCTATTAGATGTTGATGTTAAGCTTTATGTATTAAAAACTTTAACAAGAATATCCTATGAATCAAAATACATAAATGATAAAAATTATGTCGCTTTTGATAATCAAATAAATGAAATAGGAAAAATGGTTGGTGCTTGGAGAAAAAAATGTCAAAACGTGTAGATAATTTTTTTAATCAATCAATAACTTTTAGAAAATTTTATGAAGCTTATTATAGAGCTGCAAAATTAAAACATAAAAATAAAGAAGTTATTGAATTTGAAATGGATTTAGCAAATAATTTATATTCTCTCATGAAAGATGTGACTTTTGGAACATATAAACCAGGTTTTTATAGAAAATTTACTGTTTATGAACCAAAAGAAAGAACAATAATGGCACTTCCATTTAGAGATAGAGTTTTACATCAATGGTTTGTAGAGGAATTTATAAAACCAATTTTTCTTCCAAAACTTATTAAAGATACTTTTGCTTGTATTCCTCGGAAGAGGTTTACATGGTGCAGTAAAAAGACTTCAAAGTTACATGAAAAAAGCATATAAGACAAATCAAGAATATTATGTTTTAAAATGTGATATCTCAAAATTTTTTAATAGTATTGATAAGGAAGTTTTATATAAAATTGTATCAAGAAAAGTTAAAGATAAAAATTTTTTAAATTGCACAAAGCAAATAATTTTTGATGGAACATTTAAAATAGGAATTCCAATAGGAAATTATACATCACAGTTTTTTGCAAATATTTACTTAAACGAACTTGATCATTTTATAAAAGAACAATTACATGTTAAATATTATGTAAGATATATGGATGATTTTATTTTAATTTTAGATGATAAAAATTCAGCAATAAAGGCAAAAGAAAGAATATCAGAATTTTTAAATGAAAAATTACATTTAAAATTAAATAAAAAAACAAATTATTTTAAATGTAGCCAGGGAGTAAAATTTTGTGGATTTCATATTTATGTAAATAAAATAAAATTATTAAATCAAAATAAAAAGAAAATTTATAAAAAAGTTAAATATTGGAATAATCTTTATTCTAAGAATGAATTAGATATAATGAAAACTGCAGAATGCTTTAAAGCATGGCTAGGTCATGCAAGATTAGGCAATGATTATAAATATATACGAAAAATTAAAAGAAAATGTAATTGGTATTACATGGAGGGAGAAACGCAATGAATTTTAGTGGAAAGGAAAAAATGCGAGGTATAACGCTAGTAGCTCTTATTGTAACTATAATTGTAATGCTTATTTTAGCTGGTATTTCTATAAATGCAATAGTTGGGGATAATGGAATTGTAACTAAATCTATGGAAGCTAGTTTTAAAAATGAAATGAGTCAGTATTTAGAAGAAACTGAAACTTATGTGTTAACTAAGCAAATGGAAACAGGTGACTATGATTCTGTATATTATGCTGGAGATACAAATTTAAATACTATTTATAGAACTATTTTTGAAGATTTATATGTATTATCTGGTAGTACACTATCTAGTGCAGATATAACAGAAGTTACTTCAATTGATACTGATGAATACAAAACTCATTTAGGTGTTGAAGCAAATCATTTAACTTGGTATACAGATGATGGTGAAGCAAATGAGGTTGAATGGTGTTTAGACTTAGGAATTCAAGTTTATGTTGATGGTTACGGTTACATGGGTTCTGATGGTGAATATATTATATATTCAGATGGTGATTATGCTAAGCATGGAGATACATGGCTATGTGAGCCAGATTTAAGTGGCTTTAGTACAGGAAATACATATTATGTAATATATGACTCTGATAATCAAACAATGTCAAGTACAACTGCTGATTATAAAATTTATAATGAAGTACCAGACGGTTGGTATGATTATAATACTAATACAGGAACTTCAAAATGGGCAAATATAGTTACTATAGCTAATCAACATATTGCTTATTGGGTATGGGTTCCAAGATATGTGTATAAAATTACAAACACTTCAAATATTAGTACAGAAGCAGTTGATATAAGGTTTGTAAATACTCAAAATCAATGGACTGATTCAAATGGTAATACTTATGAATATGCTCAGCTTCAGGCAGAAGGATACATGTTAGCAGATTCTTTTACATATGGAGAATCTGATTTGGCTGGAATTTGGGTAGCAAAATATGAAATATCAGATCCAAAAGAACCAATAGGATTTTCAGTTCAGGCAAATGAAAATTCAATTACAATTTATTCAATCACATGGGATGGTGAAAGTAATGTTACAGATGATGCATTAGCTAGCCAAGTTGAAAGAGCTGAAGTTGAAATAAGCTATTCAGGTGGAGGTCAAAGTGGAACTATAAAAAGTACTCTTCCTTATACAATAGAAGGTTTAGGCTCAGGAGTATCTTATAATATTCAAGTAACTACTCCAACTTATGGAATTGACCCATTAACTTTAAGCAAAACGGTTTCAACTCTTGAGGGGACAGTTGAAGATTTAACTTCACCTGATATGAGAGGATTTAATAAAGCAAATACATATTATGCAGATTTTTCATCAGGTACAGAAGCAAAAATAGGTGAAGCTGTACAAGTTTCTACAGAAGAAGATAAATGGGGAAAAATGACAGCTGCTAATGCACCAGATGGTTGGTATGACTATAATAGTCAAAAATGGGCAAATGTCTTAACAATAAATCATGAAACAGGTGATGCTGCATATTGGGTATGGATTCCAAGATATGAATACTATGTTGATACTGAAATGAATATTTGTGATATTATTTTTATAAGCCCAGATAAAACAGAGGCAGATGAAGGATATTCAATTCCTACTGCATTTACTACTAAGGATAGTAATGGAAATACTCATGAATTATCAGGAATATGGGTTATGAAATACGAGATTCAAGATATTATGGTTCCAACTGGATTTTATAGTTCTATTACATCAAATAGTATTGAGATAACAAATTTAAGTTATTCAGATGGTAATGGATTTAGTAGCTCAAATGCTAGAATGCCAAATACTGCAAATGTTTCAATTACTCCAACGTCTGGTGGTCAATCAGGTTCAATTAATGGAACTTTAAGTGGAGGAAGATATGTTATAGGTTCAGGCTCTAGCAATACTGTTAAAATTACAGGTTTGACTCCTGGTGCAACTTATAATGTAACTCTTGTGGTTCCATTAAGTTATACAGATGAGTCAAATGGTACTGTATATACGAAAACAATTACTCAATCTATTACTTTGCCTCAATCAGATAGAACGGCATCAGCTCCGGACGTATCAGGCTTTTTAAGCTCAAATGATACATATGCATATTATATTTATTATCCAACTAATTCTACTCAAGATTCAAATGCAATAATCGGAGAAAGAATAACTTCAGGTTCTTCCCCAAGCAGAACTTGGTATGATTATAATAATAAAATGTGGGCAAATATTTTAGTAACAGATACAGATCTTGCTTCTCAAGGTTTAACATTAGGAAGTTCTACAGTAGGACAAATAAGTGAAAATATAAATGTAAATATTTTTGTATGGATTCCAAGATATGAATATAAATATGATAGTGAGTCAAGAACTACAACTTTACTTATGTTAAATTCAGGAAGTCAAGCAGATAGTGGATATATAGTTCCAGATGCATTTACATTTGGTGGTAAAGATTTATCAGGATTCTGGGCAGCAAAATATGAAATTTATGACCCAGAAAAAGCAGAAAACTAAAGTATTTTACTAAATAGTAAGGCCTAAATAAAACCTTACTATTTAGTAATAAATAAAGGAGTGCTTATGATTACAGAATTTATAAAAGAACATAAAAAATTATGTATTTTAATATTATTAATTATAATAATTATAGTTTTAATATTAGTAAATATAAATAAAAATAATGGCGAAACTACTGAAACCCAAGAGCCAGCAGGAGGAGAAGAAGTATCAGAACCAGCTGATATTTCAAGTCAGTTAGAAGATGATTTAACAACACAAACAGTTTATAATGGATATATTTATGGTGTAGAATAAGATTTATATAGGAGGTTTAAATGTCTATTATTAGAGATGTAAAAAATTCAAAAATAAAATATAATGATAGTGTAATCTTCGTAAAAAGTGGGAATTTTTATAGATGTTATGATAAAGATGCTTATATTGTATCATATTTAATGAATTATCAAATAAAACAGGCAACATCAAAAACTTATATGTGTGGTTTTCCTGTTCGGCTCTTTAGAAAAAGTTGAAGATGTTTTAGAGTCTAATCAAGTAAGTTATAGAATTTTAGATTTTAAAAAAGAAGATAAAGTTTTAGTAGAAGAATGTGATTTTAAAGAACATAATTTATATGATGAAATTTATAGTAAAGCATATAAGTCTATTAATTTAAAGAAAAGAATTGAACTTATGTGTTATTGCCTTACAAATAATATTGAAAAAGAAGGAGCAATTGATAAAATTGCTAAAATAGAAAAACTTATTTTTGAAAGTTTTCCATAAAATAACCTCCAGTTTTTTTAGACAAAAAAGACATTTTGTTAAATAATAAAAACAAATGTCTTTTTTTATTAAAAAAAAGCTATTGCTTATTTTTAAATTTTAAAGTATAATAATTAAATAGATTAAAAAAGGAGGAGCCCAATATGGCTAAGATTTTAAAAGATATTTCAAGAACATTTAACGAATTTTTATTATTACCAAATTTAACAGATGAAAGATGTATACCAGAAAATGTTAGCTTAAGAACACCACTTGTTAAGTTTAAAAAAGGAGAAGAGCCAAAATATAGTGCAAATATACCATTTGTTTCTGCTATAATGCAAGCTGTTTCAGGAGAAAAAATGGCAATTAGCTTAGCTCGTGAAGGTGGTGTATCATTTATTTATGGTTCACAATCAATAGAATCACAAGCTAATATGGTAAGAAATGTAAAAAAATATAAAGCACGGTTTTATTACAAGTGATTCAAATGTAAAAGAAGATACTACAATTAGAGAACTGCTAGAACTAATAGAAGAAACAGGTCATTCAACTGTTATGATAACAGAAGATGGAAGTCCAAGAGGAAAATTCCTAGGTTTAGTTACAGATAAAGATTTTAGAATTTCAAGAGTTGATTTAGAATCAAAAGTCTCAGAATATATGGTTCCAAGAGAAAGAATAGTATGTGCTCAAAAAGGAATTAGTTTACATGAAGCAAATGATATAATTTGGGATAACAAAATTAGTTGTTTACCAATTATAGATGAGAATGGAAACTTAGATAGTTTAGTATTTAGAAAAGATTATGAGTCAGATAAGGACAATCCAAATTCTTTATTAGATGAAAATAAGAGATTTATAGTAGGTGCTGGAATTAATACTAGAGATTATGAAAAAAGAATTCCGGCTTTAGTTGATAGCGGAGTTGACTTACTTTGTATGGATTCTTCAGATGGATTTTCAGTATGGCAAAAAAATACTATAGATTGGGTTAGAAAAAATTATGGAGATTCAGTAAAAATTGGTGCTGGAAATGTTGTAGATAAAGAAGGATTTTATTATTTAGCAGATGCTGGAGCTGATTTTATAAAAGTAGGTGTTGGTGGAGGTTCAATCTGCATAACACGTGAAACAAAAGGAATTGGACGTGGACAAGCAAGTGCTTTAATGGATGTTATTGAAGCAAGAGATGAATATTTTGAAAGAACAGGTGTATATATTCCAGTTTGCTCAGATGGTGGAATTGTTCATGATTATCATATTACTTTAGCTTTAGCTATGGGAGCTGATTTTGTAATGATGGGCAGATATTTTGCAAGATTTGATGAAAGCCCTACAAGAGTTGTTAAAAGAAATGGAACTTTCGTTAAAGAGTATTGGGGCGAAGGTTCAAACAGAGCTAGAAATTGGCAAAGATATGATATGGGTGGAGATAAAAAAGGATTAGCTTTTGAAGAGGGAGTTGATTCATACATACCTTATGCAGGACCATTAAAAGATAATTTGTCTTTAACAGTTAGCAAAATAAAATCTACAATGTGCAATTGTGGAAGTATAACTTTAAAAGAATTCCATGAAAAAGCAAGATTAACAATGGTATCAAATGTAAGCATAAAAGAAGGCGGAGCACATGATGTTATACTAAAAGAAATAGAAAATCGCTAGGCGATTTTTGTTTCTGAAAAACTATTTTTTAAAATTATATTTATTACTTACGTATATATTTTTATAAAAAAGGATTCTCTCTTACAAGAGAGAATCCTTTTTATGTTATAATTAATTTTTTACAGTGTGATAATTTATGTTTTATTTGAATTTTATATAGCATAATGAATTATATTTATTTAGCTTTTTATAATACTATGATTATTTATATTATGCTTAACATTTCTGTTACACGAAAAGATAATTATTTTCTTTAATGGGAATTTTAGAAAAAGGTTTATTATGTAAATTAGGTAATTGACTTTTAATTTAATTCGTTATAAAGTATATATGTTTAAAACGCAGTTACGTTTTAAAAATTTTTATTGTAACTTTTTAAAATAATTTTTAAGGAGGCTGTAGGGTATGAAGGGTATTTATTTAAATTACAATACACCAGTTAAATCTGGTGAAAAGCTTAAGATTACGCTTCGGATAAAAAACGATTATGGCTTTGCAAGTGATGTAAGAGTTTTATTTAATCGTTATGGTCAAAAACCAGGAGAAGAAGCTAATTTTGAACTTAGTTTTAAAAAAGACTTATCGGATAAAAACTATAGTACATTTTGTGGAGAAATTGCTTTAAATTCTTTGGGCTATCATACTTTTTATATTTCATTAAAAATAAATGGAATTCAAAAGAGTATCTTTTACAGTAGTCAAGAGGACGGACCGATTTTAGTTGGTAATATTCAAAGTAATTTGGAATTTTGGAAATGCTTTTCTTATCTAAAAACATTTACTACTCCAGATTGGGTAAAAGGCGGTATAATGTATCAGATTTTTGTAGATACATTTTACTGCAAAGACCCATCTGAATCTATGAAAAGTAAATTAGTATCATGGGATACATTTCCAAAATGGAAACCAGATAGTGATGGAGTTTACCGAAATGATCAATATTATGGAGGAAATATTAAAGGAATTATTGAAAAACTTCCATATATTAAATCATTGGGAGTTAATGTTATTTATTTAACACCTATTTTTAAAGGTTCTTCCTCTAATCGCTATGATACAATCGACTATGAATCTATTGATGAAATGGTAGGTACATGGGATGAATTAGCAAAGCTAAAAAGAAAAGCAAATGACATGGGAATTAAGATTGTTTTAGATGTTGTATTTAACCATGCAAGTTCAGAAAGTCCACTTATTAAGGAATATCCAGGATTATTTACAAATGGATTTTGGTGGGGATATGAAACTTTGGTTGAATTTAATAAAAACAATCCGAAATACTATGAGCTTTTGGAAAAATGGCTGACCAATATTTCCAAATTTGTAGATGGACTAAGGTTTGACGTTGCCGATGAACTTCCAGACTTTGTTTTAAGATTTATAAGAGCAACTGCCAAAAAGTTTAATATTTTAATTTATCTTTTAGGCGAAGTGTGGAAAAATGCAGTAACTGGAGATTTTAGAAGTTTTCTTTATGGAGATGAATTAGATGGTGTTATGAATTATCAATTTGCAAATGCTATTTATCGAATGGTTCGGTGGAAAAACTTTAAATATTTTAAAGGAATTATAAAAGATATAAAAATGCTTTATCCACCGGAAGCACTTGATGTTTCACCAATATTTTTATCTTCACATGATATTCCAAGAATTCCAAACATACTAGTTGGTGATTTTATGAAAGAAGACCCACGTTTTGAGAATGCTTGGAATATGGAACAGGATGGCTTTTGGTATACAAATGGCAAATTTGATACTTATAAGTTTAGGCTTTGGGAATTTGAAAACGATAAATTTTCAAGAGAAATATTTAAGTTAGCTAAAAGATACCAAAAAGTTGCCATTTTTATGCAGTATACTTTTCCAGGACTTCCTTCAATTTTTGCTGGTGATGAAATTGGTATGACAGGCTATAAAGATCCTTTTAATCGTAAACCTTTTGATTGGAACAATATTGACTACGATATTTATAATTTTTATGTCAAATTAGGAGCATTTAGAAAGGCTTTTAAAGAAATTTTTTCTGATTCGAAAAGGTTTGTAATTTATGGTAAAGATGGTCTAAAATACGATTTTGAAACTTGCACTTTAACTTATTCTTGGAAGGGAAATAGTGGAGATTTAAAATGTATTGTAAATTTAAAAGATTTAAAGTGTGCTGTATATAGAAATGAGAAAATGGAATTTGTTGTAAATTGATGTAAAAACCTTTTATTAAGTGGCGTCTTAAGTGTAGACGCCACTATTCCTTTATATAGTAAAATTTGTATAATTTTATAGACTTTTATAAGATTATATGTTAAAATAAATAATATTTAAAAATGAAATCTAGCATAGATTATAGGCTATTTATAAAATATTAAAAAAGAAAGGAGAGTATGAAAAATCATACAATAATTTTATGAAAGATTCAGAATTAATTTTAATCTTAGATTTTTATGGGCAATATAATCAATTAATTGCAAGACGTGTTAGAGAATGTAATGTTTATTCAGAGATTGTTCCATTTAATACTCCAATTGAAAAAATTAAAGAAAAAAATCCAAAAGGAATAATTTTTACAGGCGGACCAGCAAGTGTTTATGCAGAAAATGCACCAATGTGTGATAAAGAAATTTTTGAGCTTGGTATTCCAGTTTTAGGAATATGCTATGGAATGCAACTTATGACTCATATTTTAGGAGGAAAAGTTAGAAGAGCTGAAAAAAGAGAATATGGAACAACAGAAGTTGAATTTGACAATACTTCAAAATTACTCCAAGGCTTTGAAAATAAAAATATATGTTTAATGAGCCATACAGACTATGTAGATAGTTTGCCAGAAGGATTTGAGAATATCGGTAAAACAGGAAATTGTCCAAATGCAGCGATGCAAAATAAAGAAAAAAATTTCTATGGAATTCAATTTCATCCAGAAGTTAATCATACTAACCGTGGAACTGAAATTATTAGAAATTTTGTATATAATATTTGTGGTTGCCATGGAGATTGGAAAATGAGTTCTTTTGTTGAAGAAACTATAAAGAATTTAAGAGAAAAAATAGGAGATAAAAAAGCTTTATGTGCATTATCTGGTGGAGTTGACTCATCAGTTGCTGCTATGATTTTAAGTAAAGCTATTGGAAAAAATTTAACATGTATTTTTGTTGATCATGGTTTACTTAGAAAAAATGAAGCAGATGAAGTTTCTGAGGTTTTTGGAAATTCTGAACTTAATTTTATAAAAGTAGATGCAAGAAACAGATTTCTACATAAGCTTACTGAGATTGATAATCCAGAAGAAAAAAGAAAAATTATTGGCGAAGAATTTATAAGAGTTTTTGAAGAAGAAGCTAAAAAAATAGGTGCAGTTGACTTTTTAGTTCAAGGAACTATTTATCCGGATGTTATTGAAAGTGGAGTTGGAGTTGGAGCTAAAATTAAAAGTCATCATAATGTTGGAGGTTTACCTGATTATGTTGATTTTAAAGAAATAGTTGAACCTTTAAGAGATTTATTTAAAGATGAAGTAAGAAAAGCTGGTTTAGAAGTTGGACTTCCAGAAAAATTAGTTTATCGTCAACCATTTCCAGGTCCAGGTTTAGCAATTAGAATTATAGGAGCTATTACTCCTGAAAAAGTTCAAATTTTACAAGATGCGGATTATATTTTTAGAGAAGAAATTGCAAATGCTGGATTAGATAAGCAAATTAATCAATATTTTGCAGTTTTAACTAATTTAAGAAGTGTTGGTGTAATGGGAGATGAGAGAACTTATGATTATACACTTGCTTTAAGAGCAGTTGAAACTACAGATTTTATGACTGCCAATTTTTCTAAAATCCCATATGAAGTTTTAGAAAAAGCTTCAAGTAGAATAGTAAATGAAGTAAAACATATAAATCGTGTGGTTTATGATATTACATCTAAGCCACCAGCAACAATTGAATGGGAATAAATATATAAAAACCTCTCTTAAGTTAAATTAAGAGAGGTTTTAAATTTTATTTTAAAATATTTACTCCTAAAATTCCACCAATAATACCGCAAATTATGCTAGTTAAAATCATTATTAAGCTTGAAATTCCTAAAGAGAAATTACCGACTTGAAATACTAGAAAATAAATAAAGTATTAACATATAAATTAATCCTTGAAGTATTCCAATAACAATTCCTTTTTTACCAATTTTTCTACTTGAAAAAAATGAGCCAACTAAAATACTAAAGGCTGAAATAAAAATAATGCAAGGATTTATTACATTTTCATTTAAATCAGTTGTGCTAAGTAATATTGCTAAAATCATTAAAAAAATTATTGTTAATAAAAATTCTAAAATTAAATTTTTAAAGAAAATCATTATATGATTTGTTTTATTAATACTTTCTTCCATAATTAAAAACCTCACTAAAAAACATCAATATTAAATTTAGACTTTTTAAGGAATAGTCTATATACCTATAAATAAAACTTTATTTTATAAAAATATATGATAAGTTTTTAAATTTATTCTTGTATAAAAAATATTTTAAAGCAAAACTTTTAAAAAACTTTGCAAAAAATATTGAAATTTGTTTTAAATTAATATACAATTTACGAGAATTATGATTTACAATTAGGAGGAAAAAAACGTGAAAGAGAAAAAAATAAGCAAGAAATTGATAGCTATTCTTTGTACACTTATTGCAGTAGCTATCATTATAATTGCATTTGTTGGAATTTATGTACCAAAACTTAATAAACTTAAAAATATTATTCCAGAAGCTACATATAGTTCAGAAATAAATGGAGCTATTGAATATCGTCTTTCTGTAGATAACACAGAAGAGGAAAAAGAAGTTTATATTGATGAAAATGGAAATATTAAAGGTGAAGTAAGTAGTGGGCATAGTACAAGTAGTGAAGATTGGGAAAATACAACAGGTTTTGCTACAGAGACTAGAACAATTAGAACAAATCCTACTGAAAAATTAAATAAGGACAATTTTGAAAAAACAAAAGAAATAATCGAAAAAAGATTAGATAGTTTAGGAGCAACTGATTATAGTATCAGATTAAATGATGAAGATGGATATATGGTAATTGAGTTATCAGAAAATGATGATATAGACTATTTATATCAAACAGCAGTTGGTATGGTTGGAAAAATAGAAGTAATTGATTATCAAACAGGTGTTGTTTTAATAGATAGTAGTCATATTAAATCTGCTTCTGAATTTGTAAATTCTACTGACGGAATAAATTATTCAGTTTATTTAAATCTAGAATTTGATGAAGAAGGCGCAAAAATATTAAATGAAATTAGTAAAGAATATATCTCTTATACTAATGATGAAGGTGAACAAACAATAGATTATATAGCTATTTTAATGGATGGTTCACCAATATATACTACATATTTTGGAGAAGAATATACAGCAAATACTATTAGTGTTCCAATGGGACAAAATATAACTGATGAAGATACTTTAAATGCATATACTGAATCAGCAAAAGCTGTTGCTACAATTATTAACTTAGGTCAATTGCCAATAACATATTCAAATGATAATACAGGATATTTGATTAGATCAAATATTGATAGTGAAGCTTTATTAATAGTAAAAATAATTTTAATAGTTGTTTTAGTTTTAATTACTATTGTTTTTGCAATAAAATATGGACTAAAAGGATTTTTTGCAGGAATATTTAATTTTGCTTTAATTGGAAGTTTGATATTAATTTTAAAATTGTTAAGTATAGTAATTTCAATTAGTAGTATGATTTCAATTGCATTATTAATTTTTATAAATGTAATATTCTTGATAAAATATTTAAATAATTTGAAAAATGATATAGACATGCCTTTTGTTAAAGCATTAAAATCTTATTATGGAACAATATTCCCAGTAATAGTTGTTGCATTTATATATACAATGTTTTCTGTAAATTCAAGTATTACGGGTATTGGAATGACTCTATTTTGGGGATTACTAATTCAAATTTTATTAAATACAGTTATAACAAGAAATGTTATTAAATAAAAAAGATGGAAGGAAAAAGGAGTATGGAAACAAAAAATAAAGTTCTTATAATTATTATGATTCTTATAATAATCGCTGGATTTATAATGGTTGGCTTTAAAGGATTTAATGTTAGTTTATATATAAGAGAGCATAATACATTAGAGTATATATTTGATCAAAAGTTTGAGAAAAAAGATGTAAAAGCAATTTGTAAAGAAGTTTTTGGAGATAAAAAATTTGAAGTAAGAACAAAAGAAGTTTTTGATGATTCTGTTTATATTATAGCTGAATCGATTACAGATGAAGAAGAAAAAGCTTTACTTGAAAAATTAGTTGCTTTATATCAAAATGTTTCAGAAGAAAGTATTGATACAAGTGATGAACAAGTTGTTGCAAACTTATTAGGCAATGCAACAGATGGAGCAGTTGATAGCGGAACAACTATAGAGTATGGTCCAGAAGATGGAGTAGAAAGTGAAGCAGAAGATAAGGTAAAAACTGTAGATGATTTAGTAGAAGGAGTTGATTATAAACTTTATCATGATTCAAAAATAAGACTTCGCGACTTATTTAAACCATATATTTTACCAACTTTAGTTTCTGCAATTATAATTATTGCTTGTATGATGTTAAGATATAAATTATTAAAATCAGAAAAAGTTATTATAGAAACTTTAAAAATAATAGGAAAGTCAATAGTTTTATTATTACTTTTATTAAGTATAGTTGCTATTTTAAGAATTCCTGTTAATGCATGGATTTTACCTGGAATGATGTTTTTCGTTTTAGTTTATATTATAGTTACTTTTGAAAAAGAAATTAGGAGAAAAGATGAAGAAACTGATTAATTGGTGTTTTGATATTTATAAAAAATATAAAGAAATTATTAATTATTTAATTTGTGGAGTAATTGCAACTATTATAAATATTGGAGTTTTTTGCAGGTTTAAACTTTTTAATTGGAGAAGAATTATATCAAGTTAGCAATGTGATTGCAATACTAGCTTCTGTATTTTTTCAATATTTTTCAAATAGATTTTTCGTTTTTGAAAGAAAAGAACAAACCAGAAAAGAAGTTTGGATTGAATTTTGGAAATTTATGTCAGCAAGAGCAGTTACTGCTTTACTCGATATTGGAATAATGTTTGTTCGGTGTTTCATTATTATTAATCAATGAGTTAATAATGAAGATATTTACAAATATTGTTGTAATAGTTTTAAACTATATTTTTAGTAAATTTTTAGTATTTACAAGTTCTAACAAAAACAAAGAAACATGTGATATAAAAAGTTAAAAAACTTAAGGTTTAATTTAAAATACACTTTCAAATATTAGATAAAAAATTTATCATTTATTTGGAAGTGTATTTTATTTATTACATTTTTTTAAATAGGGCAAATTGTAAAAACAAAATAAAGTTTGTAAATTTAAAATAAAATGTATGATTAATATTTTTGAATAGCAACTTAATTTTTATTCTAATACTAGCTTTTTATTTTTTCTTGTGCTATAATGATAAAGTGTTTTTATAGTAAAAAAACAGGAGTAAACAAAATAGTCGCTGGCTTTATTTTTATAAGCGAGAGGAAAGTCCGGGCTCCATAGAGCAAGGATACTTGATAACGTCAAGCGAGGGTGACCTTAGGGAAAGTGCAACAGAAAAAAACAGCCCCCAAAAATTCAAAACTATCGTTTTGTGATAGTTTTGAATTTTTGGGGGTAAAGGTGAAAAGGTAGGGTAAGAGCCTACCGGCAAAATGGTGACATTTTGCGTCAATGTAAACCCTATCCGGAGCAACACTTGGGAAGCTTAGCATAGATAAAAAAACTGCTCGTTTTTCTATGTAGCTTTGAGGTGGCTTGAGGTATATAGCAATATATATCCTAGATAAATGACTATTTGAAATAACAGAACCCGGCTTATTGTTTACTCCTATTTTTTAAATAAAAAATTTTTATAGGTTTAAAAAAACCTAAATATTTTTTAAAAAGGACTGAAATTTTTATGTTAGAATTAAAAAATGTAACTAAAGAATTTGGTGATTTTAAAGCAATTCAAAATATTTCTTTTAAAGTAGAAAATGGAAAAATTTTTGGTTTAATTGGAAGAAATGGAGCTGGAAAGTCAACTACATTTCGTACTATTTTAAGAATTATTACGCAAACTTCTGGAGAAGTATTATATGATAATCAAAAAATAACTCAAGAAACTTTAGATAAATTCGGATATCTTCCAGAAGAAGGAAGTTTAATTCCATCTTATACAGTTTTAGAATTATGTGAATATTATGGAGCTCTAAAATTAATGGAAACCAAAGAGATTAGGGAAAAATTAATTTTTTGGCTAGAAAAGTTTAATATCTTAGAATATTTAAATAAAAAAGTAAAAGATCTATCAAAAGGAAATAGGCAAAAAATTCAATTTATAGTTTCGAATTTACATGAACCAGACTTTTTAATTTTAGATGAACCTTTTTCTGGATTAGATCCAATTAGTGTTGAAGAACTAAAAAAATGTATAGTTGAGCTTAAAAAAGAAGGAAAAACAATAATTTTTTCTTCACATAGAATGGATCATGTTGAAGAATTATGTGATGAAATTGCGATATTAGAAAAAGGAATTATTATTGAAAAAGGAAATTTAAAAGAAATTAAGAAAAAATATAATAATCAAAGTTTAAATCAAATATTTATTTCAAGAGTTGGAGAATTAGAGGCTTAATTTAAAACTTAATTTTAGAAAGGGATAAATTTAAAATGAATTACAAAAAAATTAGGGAAATTATTAAATTTGATGTTCAAAAAAGTATTCAAAATAAGTGGTTTGTAGTTTTAAATATTATAATTTTTATATCAATTTTATTTGCTACAAATTGGGAAAATATTTCAAATTATTTAAAAGAACATAATATTAATATTTTACAACAAGAAAAAGTTACAATTCAAATATTAGATAAAGAAAATATAGCATTTGATGATTTTAATCAAAAATATGGAGAAAATGAAAACTATAAAATAGAAAAGGTAGAAGAAAATCCATATTCAAAAGAAAATATTCCTGACGATAATACAGTTTTATTAGAAGTATCTTCTAATGCAGAAGAAATAATAACTGCAAAAATTATTTCTAAAGAAGGAATAGGAACTGAGCTTTCTAATATAATTTATGATGAATTATCTGAAATTAGAGCTAATTTATTTGCAAGCAAACATAATATTTCAGTTGATGAGTTAAATACTTTAAATGAACAAGTGTCTGTAGAGACAGAGCTTTTAGGAGTAGATGCAGAAAATTCTGGTACTAAAGAGATAATAAAAACAATTTCAATTGTAGTTGTTTATATGGTTTTAATAATTATATTATCAAGAATTGCAAATGAAGTTGCTCAAGAAAAAGTATCAAAATCTATTGAATATGTTTTAACAAGCGTAACAGCTGGAGAATATTTAATTTCAAAAGTGTTAAGTGTTACAATTGCTGCACTAATTCAGGTTTTATATACTTTTGTTTACTATATAATTGGAAATTGCATAAACAGTTTATTTACAATGCAAGAGACTGGAGCTTCATTTGGTGCAAGTTTTATAAATATAGATACAAGTATTGCAAGTTATATTTTAGTAATGGCTGCTTATTTAATTTTTACAGTGTTTATAACAGCTTTAATCCAAGCTACTTTAACAAGCAAAACAACTTCAGTTGCAGAAGCTCGGAAATACTACAATGATATTATTATTTTTAGTAGTTATATTATATTTGGTAAGTTTATCTGCAATTTCACCATACATAACTGTAACGCCGCTTATGTATATAATTTCATGTTTACCAATTGTATCAACTTTCTTTGTACCAGCAATGATGATAATTGGTCAAGCAACAACTTTGCAAATAATAATATCTTTTATAATTTTAATTATTTCAATTCCATTTATTTTTAAATATTGTAGCAAAAAATTTAAAAATGGAATTTTAGATTATACAGCTTCAAATAAAAAGAGAAGAAGAGCAAAACAAGAATTATCATTAAAAGAAAAACAAGCAAAAGATTTAAAAGCTACTTTAGCAAAAAGATTTGCATTTATTATTGGCATGGCTTTTATAATGCTTATATTCTTACAAATAGTACTAGCATTTGTTTTTGGACTAGTAATGCCTAAAATATCTTGGCTTGATAGTAATACATTAAATATAGTTTTAAATGGTATAGTTTCTGTTTTATCTTTAGGCATAGTTTCTGCTTATGTTATCTCAAATACCAAAGATATAGGAGAAACAGAAAAAGCTAAAATTATTTCTGGAAAAACAAAATTTAATATAATATTTATAGGAATTGCTTTAACTGCTATTTTGCAATTTGTTATTTCCTGGATATATGAAAAAATTGGTTTAAATTATGATATTTTTGGAGAATTGTCAGTTGAACCTTCTAATACATTAATATCAAAAATTATGTATATTATATCAATGACAATTATCCCGGCTATTTTTGAAGAATTATTCTTTAGAAAAGCAATACTAAATTATTCAAAATCATATGGAAATGCATTTGCAGTTATTTTTTCAGCAATACTATTTGGATTATTCCATATGAATTTAAATCAGGGAATTTTTGCATTTTTAATTGGTATTTTATTTGGAATAATAGCTATTAAAACTTCAAGTATAAAACTTACTGTTTTACTACATTTTTTAAATAATTTTTATGCTGCTATTCAAGTATTAGCAGGTGGATTTGAACTTGAAATGTTTAATAACATAATTTTGGCAGTTATAATATTTGCAATTATTATTTTAATTAAAAATCTTCCAAACTTAAAGAATTTAAGTAAAGAGGATTTAAAAATTGATAAAGATTGTTTATTAATATTTAAAAATTATACTTTTGTAATTTCAATTATATTGTTAATTGTAATGTTTGTTGTTACAGAAAATTTTTTAAGAATATAAAATATTTTAAAAAATACTTTATTTTTTAAATTCTATATGATAAAATATGTAAAAAAATTAAAGATACGAAAGAATTTTTTGTATAAAAAGGAGTGTTGTTTATGGAAATAAAAAGATGTGCTCGTTGTGGAGGTTTTTTTCAAACAGAGAATGCTGTTTGCAATAATTGTATTGAAAAAGATAATAAAGAGCTAGGAAAATTAAAAAATTTTCTAGAGGGCTATGATGGCTTAGAAGAAATTACTAAAAGAGATATTTCTTATACAACAGGGATTACTATGAAAAATTTAAATAGATTTTTACTAGGTGAAGAATTTGCTGGAATTCAAATTCAAGAAGAAGTAAGCGATATTAAAAAAGTTACAGTAAAAGCTTAAAACTGTATTGACATTTTAATTTATAGATGTTATTATAATAAAAATTTAAATTAGTTATGTTAAAGAGAATGTAGTAAATTTTTATAAAGTTCCCAAAAAATAGAGATGCAATGGCTGGTGAAAATTGCTTTTGGTATAAAATTTGAATTACAATTCTATCAGTAACTACGTATAGCTACGAACAGCTTAAAATGAGGCAATTAAAAAATTGTAAAAAAAGGTGGTACCACGGAGCCAATTCGTCCTTTGATGACGAATGGCTCTTTTTGATTTTTAAAATAAAAAGGAGGTAAAAAATGGATATTATTGAAGAATTAGAAAAAAGAGACTATATTGAACAATTAACGCATGATAAAGAATTAAGAGATGAATTAAAAAAAGGTCCTATTAGATTTTATGTAGGAATTGATCCTACTGCAGATAGTTTGCATATTGGCCATTTTATATCATTAATGATAGCATCATATTTGCAAAAGGCAGGTCATCAACCTATTATTTTAATTGGTGGAGGAACTGCAACAATTGGAGATCCATCTGGTAAAACTGATATGAGAAAAATGCTTACAAGAGAAGAGTTAGACAAAAATGCTGCTGCGTTAAAAAAACAAATTGAAAGATTAATAAGTTTTGAAGGCGATAATGGAGCAATTATAGTAAATAATGCTGATTGGCTTTTAGATTTAAATTATATTGATTTTATGAGAAAAATTGGAAGTAAATTTTCAGTAAATAAAATGCTTGCAGCAGAGTGTTATAAAGCAAGACTAGAAACAGGTCTTACATTTTTTGAAATGGGATATATGCTTCTTCAATCTTATGACTTTTTATATTTACATGACAAATATGGTTGCAAATTACAGATTGGTGGAAATGATCAATGGTCTAATATTATTGGAGGAGTTGAGTTAATTAGAAAAATAGGCGCTCAAGATTCTTTCGGTTTAACGTTTAAATTATTAACAACAGCTGAAGGAAAGAAAATGGGAAAAACAGAAAAAGGTGCTTTATGGCTAAATCCTAATAGAACATCGCCTTATGAATTTTATCAATATTGGAGAAATATTGGAGATAGTGAAGTAAGAAAAGTTTTATGTATGTTAACATATCTTCCAATGGATGAAGTAGAAAAATTATCAAGTTATAAAGATGAAAGAATAAATGAAACTAAAAAACTTTTAGCTTATGAAATTACAAAATTAATCCATGGAGAAGAAGAAGCTAAAAAAGCTAAAGAAGCTTCAGAAGCTTTGTTTGGAAATGGTGGAGATATATCAAATATGCCATCTACAAAAATAGAAAATGAAAATCTTGGAATTTTAGACTTATTGGTTTTAACTAATATTGCAAGTTCAAAATCCCAAGCTAAAACATTAATTTCCCAAGGTGGTATTTCTCTTAATGATGAAAAGATTGAAGATGTACAATATAAATTATCTCAAAAAGACTTTGAAAAAGGATATGCAATTTTAAAAAAAGGCAAAAAAGTTTTTCACAAATTAGAAAAATAGAATATTTATTATTTAAAAAAGCAACATAGTATTATAATGTATACTATGTTGCTTTTTTAAAATTCAAAATTTATTAAATGTTAAAAATTTACTTGACAAGTTTGCATAATACATATAAAATAGAAATGTCAGAAAAGACATGTTTTAAAATACAATATAAATTATATAAATAATATTTTTAAAAAAGATTAAAAATAACTAAGAATAATTTATTTGTACATTGAAAATTTAATAGAAAGAGGTAAAAAGATATGACAGATGTAATTGGTTACATCGCCGTCTTTCTAATCTCAGCTGTGATTTTCACATTTGTTGGTATGATGGCAAGAAAGAAAATTGCAGAATCTAAAATACAAGGTGCAGAAGAAGAGGCTAAACGTATTATGGAAAATGCAAAAATAGAAGCCGAAAACTTAAAGAAAGAAGAAGTTATTAAATCTAAGGAAGAAGTTTTACAAATTAGAAATGATTTAGACAAAGAGATTAAAGAAAGAAGGGGCGAAATTCAATCACAAGAAAAAAGATTGATTCAAAAAGAAGAAAATCTTGAAAAACGTACAGCAGCGTTTGAAGGAAAAGAAAAAGAACTTGAAAGAAAATTTACTGAAAATGAAAAGAAAAAACAAGAATTAGATCAAATGTATGCAAGAGAAGTAGAAGAGCTTGAAAGAATTTCAGGTTTAACAACAGAGCAAGCTAAAAGACAATTATTAAGTGATTTAGAAAATGAAATTGTAAATGAAAAAGCAGCAATAATTCGTGAACAAGAAGCAAAAGCTAAAGACGAAGCAATGAAAAACGCAAGAGAAGTTATAGGATTAGCAATTCAAAAATGTGCTGCTGACCATACTTCAGAAAGTACAGTATCTGTTGTTTCACTTCCAAACGATGAAATGAAAGGAAGAATTATAGGTAGAGAGGGTAGAAATATTAAAACTTTAGAAACTCTTACTGGAATTGATTTGATAATTGATGATACTCCAGAAGCAGTTATTATTTCTGGCTTTGACCCTATAAGAAGAGAAGTAGCAAGGATTGCTTTACAAAGCTTAATTGATGATGGAAGAATTCATCCTGCAAAAATTGAGGAAGTAGTTGAAAAAGCAAAAGAAGAAGTTGCTGAAACTATAAAATCTGAAGGAGAAAGAGCTTTACTAGAAACGGGTGTTAACAATTTAAATCCTGAAATTGTTAAACTTTTAGGAAAACTAAAATATAGAACAAGTTATGGTCAAAATGTTTTGAATCACTCAATTGAAGTTTCAAACTTAGCAAGGCTGATGGCTGATGAATTAGGAGTTAATTCAAAAGTAGCCAAAAGAGCAGGATTACTTCATGATATTGGAAAAGCTTTAGATCATGATATGGAAGGAACTCATGTTGAAATAGGAGTTGAAATTCTAAAAAAATATAAAGAAAGTGATATAGTAATAAATGCAGTTGAAGCTCATCACGGAGATGTAGAACCAACTTCAATAGAAGCAATTTTAGTACAAGCAGCTGATGCAATCTCAGCTTCAAGACCTGGAGCAAGAAGAGAAACATTAGAAGCATATATTAAGAGATTAGAAAAACTAGAAGAAATTGCAAATTCGTTTGAAGGTGTTGAAACATCATTTGCAATACAGGCTGGACGTGAAGTACGTTTAATTGTAAGACCAGATAAAGTTTCAGACGGTGAAATGGTTGTTATGGCAAGAGATGTTGCTAAACGTGTTGAAACAGAAATGGAATATCCTGGTCAAATAAAAGTTAATGTAATACGTGAAACAAGAGCGATTGATTACGCAAAATAAATTTTTAAAATTAAAAAAATTAAGTAAAATAAAAGGGATGCTTCTTAGCATTCCTTTTATTTTTATATATTTTTATTTTAAAATGTTGACTTTTTTGTTATAAATGTTATAATAATTATGTTAAATTTTTTGCTTCCTTAGCTCAGTTGATAGAGCAATTGACTAGTAATCAATAGGTCGTCAGTTTGAATCTGACAGGAAGCTCCAAATAAAAGACTGGCTGGTTACCAGTCTTTTAAGTGTATTTATTAAATTAAAAGATATATTACTCATAAATATTAAAATTTAAATTATAAAAAGGGAGAAAAAATGAAAATAGGTATTGTTGGACTTCCAAATGTTGGGAAGAGTACATTATTTAATAGTATTACAAAAGCTGGAGCGGAATGTGCTAATTATCCTTTTTGTACAATTGAGCCAAATGTTGGTATGGTAACTGTTCCAGATGAGAGAATTGATAAATTAGCTGAAATTTATAATCCTCAAAAAGTAACATATGCAACGATTGAATTTGTTGATATTGCAGGTTTAGTTAAAGGCGCAAGCAAAGGAGAAGGACTTGGAAATAAATTTTTGTCACATATTAGAGAAGTTGACTCAATTGTTCATGTTATAAGATGTTTTGAAAATGAAAATATTGCTCATGTAGATGGATCCGTTGATCCGATAAGAGATATTGAAACTATCAATATTGAGTTATGTTTAGCGGATTTAGAAACTGTAGAAAAAAGATTAGAAAAAGCAAAAAAATCTTTAAAAGCAGATAAAAAATTTCAGTCAGAAATTGATTTATTAGAAAAAATAAAGTCTGCATTAGAATTAGGAACACCTGTTAGAAATTTGAAATTAAATGATGAAGAATTGGAAATAATAAGCTCAAGCTTTTTACTTACTTTAAAACCAATTTTATATGTGGGAAATATTTCAGAAGATGAAATTGAAAATCCTGAAAAAAATCAAAATTTAGTAAAACTTGAAGAATATGCTAAAAAAGAAGGAGCAGAAGTTATTCCATTATGTGTAAAAATTGAAGAAGAATTAAGTGGTCTTCGGAAAAGAAGATAAAGAAGAAATGCTTGAAGCTTTAGGACTTTCTGAATCAGGGTTAGATAAATTAATTAAAGCTAGTTATAAATTATTAGGATTAATGTCATTTTTAACTGCTGGAGAACCAGAAGTTAGAGCATGGACAATAAAAAATGGAACAAAAGCTCCAAATGCAGCTCGGCAAAATTCATTCAGATATTGAAAGAGGATTTATTAGAGCAGAAGTTATTTCATTTGATGATTTAATGAAATCAGGAGGTTCAATGGTAACAGCTAAAGAAAAAGGTCTAATAAGATCTGAAGGAAAAGATTATATTATGCAAGATGGAGATATTGTTTTATTTAGATTTAATGTGTAATAAAAATTTAATATAAATTTTACATATTGTGAAACAGCTAAAAAACAGTGTTTTTTTAGTAAAAAAATAAAAAATAGCATAAAATTACAAAAAAATACAAAAATTACTTGCATTATATTTTTGGTTAGTTTATAATAATAACAGATGTACAAAAGTAAATAAATAAAAAGTGAAGTGAGGTTTTAAGATGAGAAAAGAAAAAATGATAGTTAGTATGTTAATTATGATGTTAGTATTTGCAATATTTAGTGTTTCAGTATCTGCAGCAAATACAACAGGAAATGTTGTAACAATAACAGCAAATACATCAGGAAATTCAAATAATGCAGCTAATGTAGCAAATTCAGCAAATAATTCAGGAAATACAGGTGGCAGAAATGTTACATCTATCACAGCTGATACTTCAAATACAGGAAATACAAATACTTCAAGTACTTATTCAAATCAAAGTTTAACTAATACTCAAAGCGAATCTGAAGAATTACCATATACTGGAACTTCAGGACATGCAGTTGTATTTATAGTAATTGCAGTTGCTATTTCAGCAATATATGCTTATAAAAAAGTAAAAGAATATAATGTTTAATAAATAAAAAATTATTCCACAGGTTAAAACCTGTGGTTTATTTTTTTACAATTAATAAGTATTTTTTTATTAAAAAATATTGAAAAAAAATATAGTATTTGTTATAATTTTTTATGTAATTGGAGAAATGGAGAATTTGAAATTTAATGGAAGATTTTGAAATTGATGATTTTGAAAAACTATATGCAATTACTTCTGCAGAATTAAATAGTCCAGAAGAAATTGATGAAAATACATTTAATTATATTAACTTTGATAAAATTTCTAATCTTGCTGAATTTAAAAGAAATAATAAAAATCTTTTTTCTGATAAATATCGTATGTCAAACGAAAAAGATATGAATTATTATGTTATACCAATAATTTTGAAGCAAAGAGTTAGAAATGGTGATGAAGAAATTACTATTGAGCAAAATTCATATTTAATTACTGATTCAAGTGGTTATGGTTTATTTATACTTATGGAAAATGGAGTTTTAATGAAAACTGCTGAATTAGAAGAACAATTAAAAATAGCAGAAATTAGATATAAAGAATATTTAAGTAAAAATATAATTTCTATGAATGATATTAGAGAAGATTTTGAAGTAACAGATATTGATAAAGCAATGGAATTAATTGAAGAAAAAGAATTAACTTTAAGCAGTGTTCAAAAACTAGTTGATGAAAAGATGAGAGCTAAAGGAATTGTTCTTTCTGAAAATAAAGAAGGAGTAAATACTTTAAGTGAAGAAAGATTAGAACCAGGTGAAGAATTAGAATTAGATGAAGCAAGAACAAGAGCTGAAGCAAGCATTTTAGGAATATCTGCTAATATGCTTGAAATGTTAGCCCAAAAATATGGAGTTAGAGTTGATCAATTAAGTTTTAGAAAGATTGACGACTATGAAAGATTACAGGAAGATACAGGAATTGATGCTAGATTATATAGAGGAAAAACTATTGCTCTTAGAATTAATTATGGTTTTCAGCAAAGATATTTTGTTGTTAATAGTCAAACAGGTGAGCAAATTAAACTTCATAGAGGAGAAATAGAAACAGGAAATATACCAGAACTTGAAGATTATTTTAAATATCCTCTTACTAGATCAAATGGAAAAGAAGATACTTCAAGACCTCTTAGTTATGATAAAACAACAGGACCGTCATATATTACATATCTTGATGTATATGGAAATGTTAAAGAAGCAAAATATATAAATAATGGTAAAGAAGATGATATGTTAAGAGAAGAACGTCAAAGATATATTGCAGAAGTTGCGGAAGCTGATAAAGTTTTATCAGATACGATTGATATATATCAAAAGGAAAATACTCAGGAAAATTGGTTAAGAGTTAAAGATGCAATGAGAAAAAGAATTCAAATTGATAAAAAATATAGGGTATTAGAAAAGCAAAAAGAAAATACAATTGGAACATTAGATGAAACAATTAATGAAACTCTAGAAAAATATGGCAGGCCTGAAAAAGAAAAATCAAGAGATGACGAAGATGATTGGTTTACTAAAGAAAGATAATGGTTGTTAATAATTAAATTATTAAAATAAAAAATACTAAGGAGGATTTAAAAAGATGGATGTACTTTTAAATACGTCAAACCCACTTGCAATAATTATTTTAACATTGATTGTTGCTTTAATTATTTTTTTAGCTAGAAAGTCAGAAAAGGAAGTAATATTAATAGTTGAAATGGTATGTGTAATTCTTTTATTAGTATATCATTCAGTATATTTAGATAGTTTGGTTTCAACACAAGAAGAATTAATATCACAAGCATATCATTGCTTAGCAGTTGATTTAATTTTACTTTTAATATCATTTATATCATTTTTATGGGTTGATGATATTGTTGCTAAAAAGAAAAAATTAAAAAGTTATGATGATTCATTGAGTTGGTTTTGGAATAAATTATAAAAGGAGCAAAAATGGGCAAGTTATTTGTAATAGATGGTACTGATGGAAGTGGAAAGCAGACTCAGTTTGAAAAATTAAAAGAGCATTTAAAAAAAGATAATATAGATTTTAAGGTAGTTAGTTTTCCAAACTATGAAAGCCCAAGTTCATCATTAGTTAAAATGTATTTATCAGGTGAGTTTGGAAACAATGCTAAAGATGTAAGTCCATATATTGCTTCAACTTTTTATGCAGTAGATAGATTTGCAACTTATAAAAAAGAATTTGAAGAATTTTATAAAAATGGTGGAGTAGTTTTAGCTGATAGATATACAACTGCTAATATGGTTCATCAAGCTGGAAAAATTGATGATTTAGTTGAAAGAGAAAAGTTTTTAGATTGGGTTGAAAATTTTGAATTTAATATATTTGGTTTGCCAAGACCATCAGAAGTATTCTTTTTAAATATGCCACCTAAAAAGTCATTAGAATTAATAAAAAATAGAGAAAATAAATTTTCTCATACACAAGTAAAAGATATCCATGAAAAAGATAAAAATCATATTATAGATAGTTATAATGCTGCTTGTTATGTTTCTAAAAAATATGGTTGGTATGAAGTAAATTGTTTAAATAATGGAAATTTAAGAACAATTGATGATATACATAATGAAATTTATAATGAAGTAAAAAAACATATATAGAGGAAGTAAAAATGATAAAAATAGGATTTTTTGGGGGAAGTTTTAATCCCCCAACTATTGCGCATTTTAAAATTGTTCAAAAATCTATAAAAGAGTTCGGATTAGATAAAATAGTTATAATTCCAATGGGAGATAAATATGAAAAATCTGAACTCATTTCTTTTAAATACAGATATGAAATGCTAAAACGAACTTTTAAAGAAATACCTAAAGTTGAAATTTCTAAAATGCAAGATAATCAAGTAAAAAGAAGTTATGCTATTGATAGTTTTAGAAAAATTGATGAAATTTATTCTAATTCTAAAAATTATTTTATAATGGGCTTAGATAATTATTGTAAAATTAAAGATTGGAAAGATTCAGATGAACTTTTAAATCAATATGAGTATATAGTTTTTAAAAGAGATAATATTAAAATACCATATTTTTCTAATAAAGCTCACTTTATTGATGTTTCTATTGATATTAGTTCAAAACAAGTAAGAAACATGATTCAAAATAATAGTAATTTAGAAAATGTTTTAAATAAAAAAGTTATAGAATTTATTAAAAAAAATAATTTATATAAGGAGTAATGAATTGAAAGGAAAGTTTGTAAATATTTTTATGTCTTTTCTGAATTTTTTGATTGGAATTGTAATTATTATTTATACTTGGAAGGTTCCAAGTGAAATAACAGAACTTACAGTTCAAGAATATCAAATAATTCAGATTACTAAAATAATAATATATGTTTTATTTGGACTAACTACATTTTTAAATTTAATTCATTTTATTTTAGATATAAGAAATGGGTCAAGAAAAACAGGATATTTAATTGCGATATGTTCTATAAGTTTTGTATTTATTCAAATTTGGCCAATTGCTATTTTTAGTTTATTAGGTGCTATTATTATTTTTATTAGTTCATTAAAATTTCGCTGGATTGAAACGAATAGTTTTACTGCAATTTCTATAATTATAATTTTAGCATTGATATCATTTTTAATTATAGGAGTTTGTTTTATTTATGAAAATTTAGGAATTTATATTCGTAATAAAGAAAATGAAGGGGAGATTTCATATAAAGATACATATTTTAAATATATAACAGAACTTGAGGAAGATGAAGAAGTTTACATAAATGTAAAAAAAGGTGATAAATATGGATATATAAATAGTGATGGAGAAATTGTAATTGATTTTGTTTACGATTATGCAAGTCCATTTGTAACAATATCAGCTTTTGATAAAAATTTTGATATAGCTTTAGTATGTCAAGAAGGAAGAACAATTATAATCATGAAAAATCAAAGAGAAGTTATGTCATATAGAAGTGAATCGATGATTGATAATTATGATGCAAAAATAGAAGAACTTAAAAATATTTATTATAATACATTAAAACAAACAGAAGATTTTAAATTTGAAATAGATGACGAAAATAATAGCAATATATCAAAAATTCAAAAATATGATGAAGTTTCAAATTCTTATACTTATAGATATAACTTAAATGATGAATATGATTTAATAATAACAAAATCATCAATGGGTCTTGGAGATACTTATGAATTGGCTTATAAAGATGATTTATCAATTAGAATTAAATTAGACTGTGAAAGTTTGGACTATGATGAAAATTATTTATATGTTTTTAATAATGGAACTATACCTTTTTATGATAAAAGTAAAAATATGCAAGGATGGTTTACAGAATATGGAAGAAAAATAACATTATCTGGAAATGCTCAAATTTTAGGATTTTTTGGAGATTATACTTTAATTAAAAATCATAATGATAATACTATATATTTTATAAATTCTGATGGCGATATTGTTTCAGAAATTTATAAAGAAATATATATAGCGAATAATGAAAGATTTATAGTGAAAAATAGTAATAATAAATATATAGTAATTGATTTATCTTTTAAAAAAGTCTTTGAAGGTGAATGGGATTTTGTAGATACTTCATTAATTTCTGAAGGTTTATATATTTTTGGATTTACAAATGGCGTAATTGAGTTTTCTGATTTTAATTATGCAAAAAATATGAATTTACAAGTTGTAAACAGTGATGGTAAAGTTATTGCATCTGATATAAGTCAAATTTATGATAAATTTTATGAAATAGAAAATAATGAAGAAATTTCATATTCAGAAAGATATAGTAATTTTTTAAATAATTTAAAAGCAATGAATACAGATTTTGTAGGTGATAAATTTTATGAATAAAAATATTGATTAAAAATTAAATTTTGTATAAAATAACTATATTAAAACAAAGGAGGAAATTTTATGAATAGAATGATTTTAAATGAAACATCTTATTTTGGAGCAGGAGCTATTAACGAAATTCCAAATGAGGTTCAAAAAAGAGGTTTTAAGAAAATATTAGTAGTAACAGATAAAGATTTATTAAAGTTTGGAGTTACCAAAAAAGTTACAGATTTGTTAGATAAGAGCAATATACCATATGAAATATTTTCAGATTTAAAACCAAATCCAACAGTTACAAATGTAAAAAATGGAGTAGAATTTTTTAAATCTGCCGGAGCTGACAGTATAATTGCAGTAGGTGGCGGCTCAGCAATGGATACAGCTAAAGCAATCGGAATCATTATAAGAAATCCAGAGCATAGTGATGTTGTAAGTTTAGAAGGAGCAGTTAATACTAAAAATAAAGCGGTTCCAATGATTGCAGTGCCAACAACAGCAGGAACTGCAGCAGAAGTTACAATAAATTATGTTATAACTGATGAAGAAAAAGTAAGAAAAATGGTTTGTGTTGATCCACATGATATTCCTATTATTGCTATAATTGATAGTGATATGATGTCATCAATGCCAAAAAGTTTAACAGCTGCGACTGGTATGGATGCTTTAACTCATGCTATTGAAGGTTATATTACAAAAGGAGCATGGGAGCTAACAGATATGATGCATTTAAAGGCCATTGAAATCATATCTAAGTCTTTAAGAGGAGCAGTAAATAACGAAAAAGAGGGAAGAGAAGGAATGGCATTAGGTCAATATATTGCTGGAATGGGATTTTCAAATGTTGGCCTTGGAATAGTTCACTCAATGGCACATAGTTTAGGAGCAGTTTATGATACACCACATGGTGTTGCAAATGCAATGCTTCTTCCATATGTTATGGAATATAATGCTGATAGTACAGGAGATAAATATAGAGATATTGCCAAAGCAATGGGAGTAGAAAGTACAGATATTTTATCTACAGAAGAAGCAAGAAAAGCTGCTATAGGAGCAGTTAGACAATTATCAGTAGATGTTGGTATTCCTCAAGGATTAAAAGAAGTTGGAGTAAAAGAAGAAGATTTCAGAAAATTAGCAGAAATGTCAATGATAGATGCATGTACCCCAGGAAATCCAAAAGAGCCAAATGTAGAGGATATAATTGAAATTTATAAAAAAGCATTTTAATTAAAAAAATATTTTATAAATAAATATGAAAAGCACTTTAAATTTTAAAAATAAAAATATTTAAAGTGCTTTTTTATTTTTTAATATTTTGAATATTTTTCTTAATTTTATGTCAAAATATATAAAGATTATTCAATTTAAAGAATATTAAATTTAAATTAGGAGGCTTTTTTATGGAAAAAATTTCAAATTGTTTAAATGAACTTTTATGTGATTTAAATGTTTTTTTTAGAAAATTACAAAATTATCATTGGAATATAACAGGGGAGAATTTTTTTGAGATTCACGAAAAATTAGAAGAGTATTATGATTGTGTGGCGAAAGAAATAGATGATGTTGCAGAACAAATCTTAACCTTAGGATATCAACCTTTAGGAACTCTTCAAGATTACTTAGACAATACTAAAATTACAGAAGCACAAAATAAAAAAGTAACATCAAAGGAAATAGTTCCAATATTAATAAAAGATATTGAAACTTTATTAAAAAAATTTACAGAAATAAAAGAACATGCCGAAGAAGAAAAAATCTATATAACAAATACATTAATGGATGAGTACCTAAGTTCATATAGTAAAAAACTTTGGATGATAAAGCAGTTAGAAAATTAAAATTAGATAAAAATTTAAATTGGACCCTAGGTGGGTCCAATTTAAATTTGATAGAAATCTTTTAATTGATAAACTTATAAATATGTGATATTATTTAGCCAGAAAAAATAGTATAGGTGAATTTAAGAATGAAAAAGATATTAGTTGTAGAAGATGATGAAGATATTCATAATCTAATAAAAAGTATATTAGAAAAAGAAAGATATGAAACAATTAGTGCATATTCAGGAACAGAGGCTTTATTATTGATTGAAAATAATGATATTGATTTAATATTGTTAGATTTAATGTTGCCTGGACTAACTGGAGAAGAACTAATAAAAAAATTAACTGATATTCCAATTATAGTAATTAGTGCAAAGATATCATCAGAAGATAAAGTAAATGTATTATCGGGTGGTGCTAATGATTATATTACTAAGCCATTTGATGCAAATGAGCTATTGGCAAGAGTTAAAGTACAACTTAGAATTAATAAGAAAGAACAAAATTTAAATTTAATGTACAAAGATATGGTTTTAGATAAAGCAACACATATTTTATATATAAAAAAAGAAAAAATAAATTTGACAAAAACAGAATATGTAATATTAAAACAATTATTGTTAAATCCAAAACAAATTATAACAAAGACAAAATTAATTCAAATATTGAATGAATACAATAAAATAAATCCTGAAACACAAATATATGATGAAAACTCTTTAAAAGTTCACATAAGTAACATAAGAAGAAAAATAAGAAATGTTACAACAGATGAATATATAGAATCTGTATGGGGAATTGGCTTTAAACTATATGACTAAAAAATCTTTATTATTTCTTAACTAAGTTTTAACTATTTTCTTAACTATTTTATGATAAAATTTTTCATAAGAAAGGAGGAGAAAATGGAATATATTTTAGAAGCAAATAATATTGAAAAAAAGTATGGGCATTTTAAAGCCTTAAATAATCTTTCTATGCACATTCCAAAAGGTGCTATATACGGATTAATAGGAAAAAATGGAGCGGGAAAAACTACTTTAATAAGATTACTTTGTGGTTTACAAAAAATTACATCAGGAGAATATACTATTTATGGCATTTCTAATAATAGCAGAAAAATTGTAGAAGCGAGAAAAAGAATAGGTGGTATAATAGAAACGCCGTCAATTTGCTCTGATATGACAGCAGTAGATAATCTTAAAGAACAATATAAAATTATAGGATTGCCTTCATATAGTAGATTAGATGAAATACTTAAATTTATAAGATTAGACAATACAGGCAAAAAAACTGCTAAACATTTTTCTTTGGGAATGAAACAAAGGTTAGGAATAGCAATTAGCTTAGTTGGTAATCCTGATTTGTTGATTTTAGATGAACCTATAAATGGATTAGACCCCGAGGGAATAATCGAGATAAGAGAACTAATTTTAAGATTAAATAGAGAAAAAGGTATTACTTTCTTGATTTCTAGTCATTATTTAGATGAATTATCTAAAATCGCCACTTGTTATGGTATTATAGACAAAGGAAGAATTATAAAAGAAATTAATAAAGATGAATTAGAACAAAATTTTAAAATTAGAACACAAATCAATGTAACTAATTTAAAAGAATGTGTTAAATATTTAGAAGAAGAAAATTTGCATTATAAAGTTATTTCTAATGACAAAATTGATATATATGAAAAATTAAATGTGTCAGAACTTGTTATTGCACTTTCTAAAAGAAATTGTATAGTAAATGATTTTCAAGAAAAAGGAGAATCCTTAGAAAATTATTATTTGAATTTAATAGGAGGTGCAAACAATGGTTAAACTATTAAAAGCAGGTTTTTTTAGACTAAAAAAAGATATTATATTTTGGCTATTTGTGTTTTTAACTGTTGGAATAGCAGGATTTACACTATTTAGATATACATATAATGAAGAGGAACAGTTAGATAAAATTGTAAACGAATTCATAATGTATATAGGTCTTTTTATAGCAATATTTGTAAGTATCTTTGTTGGGAAGGAACATTCACAAGGAATTATAAGAAATAAAATTATAGTAGGACATAGTAGGATTTCCATTTTTTTAGCAAATCTTATTATTAGTATAGTAACATCTATTTTATGTGAAATTGTGTATTTAATATTAGTATTTTTAATTGGAATTCCTTTATTTGGAGGACTGCAGATGTCATTATCCCAATTTGCAATGGTTCTATTAAATACTCTTTTAATCATCATATCGTTTTGCTCTATTTTTAACTTTATATCTATGATATGTTCTGAAATAACAGTATCAACAACAATATGTATAATTCTTTTTATAATAATGTTTATAGCACAAGGTTCATTTTCTTTGACTGCAAATACTGATAAGTATATAACTCATACATATACAGACGAAAATGGTGTTTCTCATATTGTAAGCCAAAAACTTGATCCAAACTATCCAGGAGATGAAAAAGTTAAACAAGCAAGGATGATTTATCTTTCAATTCCAGAAGGACAGGCTATGGAACTTGTAATCAATAATTTCGAATATTTGAAACAAATGCCTATCTATTCTATTATTCTAATCTGCACTACAAATATATTGGGAATATATATTTTCTCTAAAAAGGAACTGAAATAGGAGGAAAAAGTGAATATTAGTTTAGTATTGATAACTATTATCTTATTTTGTGCTTGTATATTTTTAATCTTAAAATTATGTTTAATAAAGCATTCGATTAAAGAAATTGAAAATTCTTTTACTTATATATTAAAAGCAGATACTAATAATATGATAACTATATCATCATCGGATAAAGATATTAAAAATTTAACTATAAATATAAATAATAACCTAACAGATTTAAGAAAACAAACATTACAATATAAAAGTGGAAATCAGGAATTAAAGAATATAATAACTAATATTTCACATGATTTAAGAACACCATTGACAGCAATTAAAGGATATATTGATTTAATACAGCAAGAAAATTTATCTAACAAGCAAAAACAGTATTTAAAAATAGTTGAGAAAAAATCTGATGAATTAACAGAACTTACAAAACAATTATTTGAGTTTTCTAAATTAATGGATATTGATATAGAGCTAAAAAAAGAAAGATGTTGTATCAATGAAATTTTAGAAGAAACATTAGCGAGTTATTATAACATTTTTAAAGAAAAAAATATTATTCCAAAAGTTTCTATTTCTGATAATAAAATTTATAAAACGATAAATAGAATTTCAATCATAAGAGTATTTGAAAATATTTTGTCTAATGTTTTGAAATATAGCAATGGAGATTTTAAAGTTATAATGAATGAAAATGGGACAATTATATTTTCAAATAAAGCATCTTCACTTGATGCAACAACAGTTGAAAAAATTTTTGAACGTTATTTTTCGGTAGAAAATGCGAAAGAATCTACTGGAATAGGTTTATCTATTGCTAAAAAACTAATTGAACTAAATAATGGTAGTATTAAAGCAACATATTGCAATGAATATTTAATTATCGAAATTGGTTTGTAAAGCCAGCAAATTTTATAACTTTTTATAAGTTTTAAAATCACTAGCTTTATGTGATATTATTTAGTTACATTGCATATTTGGAAGATATTTTTGTAAAAGAAAAATAAAGTCTTTTCAAATAAAAATGAAAATATCTAGTAATTTTGAATAAAAGTGTGATATTAATATAAATTCAAAAAGGAGATGAAAAATTATGACAATTATGACAAATAATGCTCCTAATGAGTTAATTATAAAAGATGATAAAGATTTATTGAGTAAATTAAAAAAAGGTATGGAAGATACTGAAAATGGAAAAGTATATACTGTTGAAAAGGCATTTGAAGAAGTGAAAGAAATTTTAGCAAATTAAAACGGAGGTTTTGTCATTGTAAAAATATTTTCTAGAAATCCGTTAGACATTTCGTTAGACATTACATTAAAAGTAGCCTTTTTAGGCAAAAAAATAATACCAAGTGAATGTTCTCAAACCCTTGATATTACTTGGTGCAGATGGCCGGAATCGAACCGGCACGGGAGGATAAGTCCCGCAGGATTTTAAGTCCTGTGCGTCTACCAGTTTCGCCACATCTGCATAACTGTATTTAATTAACTGACAAGAATTATTATAACACAATTAAAAATTTTGTCAATGATTTTTTATAAAAAAATATAATTTTTTAAAAAGGATGTGCCTAGTAAACTTCGTGAGGTACGGAATGTAGCAAAAAATGTTCCATATGAGATCCATGATCTTTGTGATTATATGGCAGATGTGGCTAATCAGCAGCTTGTTCCTCTTTCTTTTTTAAGAAATTTTTATGATTGAAAAATGTGGGATTTTGTGGTATAATTTATAATATTTTAGCAATTTGCTAGTTATATTTTATTTATCTCCTTTTAGGAGTTTAGCATATAGTAACTATTAACATCGCAATAATTATTGTAAAAGGGAGGAACTTACAATGAATGAAAGACTTTTAAGTACAATGAGGTTTTATCTTTTAGCTACTCAGTTAAAATATAAAATTCGGAGTGGATGGGATAAAACGCATTGGAATGTGAGTAAAGAAAGAATTGAAAGCATTGCAGAGCATGTATATGGAACATGCATTTTAGCTCTTAGTATCTATTCTAATTTTGAAGTTAATGTAGATATTAACAAAGTAATTAAAATGTTAGTTCTACATGAAATTGGAGAAGTTATTATAGGAGATATTACTCCATATGATAATGTTACTAAAGAAGAGAAAATGGAAAAAGAACATGCTGCAATGCAGGAAGTACTTGGAGATTTAATCAGGAAAGATGAATACTATTCATTATTAATGGAGTTTGATGAACATAAAACGGCTGAGGCAATTTTTGCATACCATTGTGATAAATTTGAAGCGGATATTCAAGCGAAAGTTTATCAAGATATGGGATGTCATCATCCACTTACAGAGCAAGAAAACAATGTTGCATTTAAGAGTGAAAGGTGTCAAAAAATTATAGAGAGTGGAGCAACATCTGTGTTTGACATTTGGTATGAATGTGATAGAAAATTATATTTAAATGATGAAGTGTTTTTAAATCTTCTTGATTTTATCAAAAAGGTTGATACTCAAAATGATGTCTTTTAATGTAACTTTAAAACTGATTTGTTAGGAAAGAAAAGAGGCTGCTTATGGGGAAATGCTTTGATCTTGTCATTCATCTTTTTGATGGAAGTGGCAGCAAATGGTATTATGGTACTGGTCAAATTGTAGCGCAAAAAGATAAAATTGAAGGATATGTATGTGACGATTATCTGTTAATGGAAAGAAAAGATAATGGATATACTTTTTCTTTCTATAATTGGACTACAGGAACAAAATATGGAGCAGAACTATTAATTGACGAATTAGAGTTTCCTGGAAAATATGCAATAATTGTTTCTAAAAACGAGTATCTTTCAAAATTTGTTTTAGAAGTTGGATCACAAATTAAAGATATGGAAAAATGCAAACAAATTGAAAGTACATTAGATCGAGTAAGACAGTCCATTTAACCTTAAAAAAATTAAAGTCGTAGTAATAGCGCTACGGCTTTAATTTATATATTTAAGTAGAATATGAAAATATTGTAGGTTAGAAAAATTTCTTGACAAATATGATTTTAAAATATATTATTTTTTTATAGTTTTTAAAAAGAGGTGAATTTATGGAATTAGTTAAGGTTGGAGAAAAAACATATTATATAAAAAATCCTACAAATATTGGTATATATAAAATAAATGATGAAGATGTTTTTATTATAGATTCTGGGAATGATAAAGATGCTGGAAAAAAGATTTTAAAAATTATTGATAGTCAAGGTTGGAATATAAAAGGTATTATAAATACTCATTCTAACGCTGATCATATTGGAGGAAATAAAGTGATTCAAGATAGAACAAATTGTAATATTTACGCTTACAATATTGAAAAATGTTTTATTGAAAATCCTCTTCTTGAACCATCTTTTCTTTATGGTGGATATCCATTTAAAAATTTAAGAAATAAATTTTTAATGGCAAAAGAGTCAAAAGTTAATTTAATAGAAAATAATTTACCAGAAGGATTGGAATATTTTCCATTAAAAGGTCATTTTTTTGATATGATTGGAATAAAAACAAGTGATGATGTGTATTTTTTAGGAGATTCTTTATTTAGTAAAGAAACGATTACCAAATATCATTTATTTTATATATTTGATATTAAAGAATTTTTAAATACTTTAGATTATTTAAGTACTTTAAATGGAAAACTTTATATTCCATCTCATGTAGAGGCAAATAATAATATTTCTTCTTTAATTAGTTTAAATAAAAATAAAATCTATGAAATTATTGATAAAATATATAATATATGTAATGTAGAAAAAACTTTTGAAGAAATTTTAAAAGAAATTTTTGATGAATATAATTTAATTTTAAATGAAAATCAGTATGTTTTAATAGGAAATTCTTTAAGGTCATATTTATCATATTTAAAAGATGAAAATAAATTAACTTATGAATTTAAAAATAATAAAATGTTATGGAAACAAATTGTATAAAAACACTTGACTTAGAGTTTACTATAAGTGATATATAATATTGTAATATTAAAAAAGGAAGTGGTTTTTATATGACAATAGCAAAAGTAGGGAAAAAATATGGTATAACACCAGATACATTAAGATATTATGAAAGAATTGGCTTAATATCAGATGTTCCAAGAAATAAAAATGGAATAAGAGATTATGATGAAAAATCATGTAAAAGAATTGAATTTATAAAATGCATGAGAAATGCAGGCGTTGAAATTGAAACTTTGTCAAAATATATATCTTTAATTGAAGAAGGAAAAGATACTGTTATGGAAAGAAAAAAATTATTAGAAGAACAAAGAGATAAACTTTTAAGAAAACAAAAAAATATTAATGAAACTTTAGATAGGTTAAATTATAAAATACAATTATACGATGATATATCACTTGGAAAAAGAAAAGATTTTTCTGAAGAATAATTAAATATTAATAAAAATTTAAGAGAGAAAATTTAAGAAACTTATTTTAAATTTTCTCTCTTTGTGTTAAAATAAAAAACGATTTAATATAATTAATTTATTATTAAAAAAGAGAGGGTTTTTAATGAATGCATTTGAAAAATTTATTACAAATAAATATATATACATTCCAATTTTACTATGGTTTGGAATTCAAACTTTTAAATTAATATATGATTTAGTAACAACAAAAAAGTTTAATTTTAAAAGGATTTTAGGAGCAGGGGGAATGCCAAGTTCTCATTCTGCAGTTGTTACAAGTATAACCACTTTGATTGGAAAAAATCAAGGAGTTGATAGTCCAATTTTTGCGCTTTCTTTGATAGTTGCTCTTGTAGTTATGTATGATGCATGTGGAGTAAGAAGGGCTGCTCGGAAAACAAGCTAGACTTTTAAATAAAATAATTGAAACACCAGGACTTACAAGAGTTCAAGTAACAGAAAAGCTTCAAGAAGTTTTAGGTCACACTCCAATTCAAGTATTTGTTGGAGCTTTAATTGGAATTATAGCAGGATTAATCTTTTAATAATATTTAAGAAAGGATTTTTTATGAAGAAATTAGATTATAAGAAAATTCATATTTTTGTAATAATAATTGGAATAATATTTGTTAATTTAAGTATTTTTCATTCAAATTTATGGTTTGATGAGAGTTATTCTGTTGGTATTTCAAAGCATAGTTTTACAGATATTTGGAATATAGGAGGTCATGATGTACATCCAATTCTTTATTATTGGATTTTACATATTATTGGTTTTTTTACAAACTATTCTATTTTAATTTATAGATTATTTTCTGGTTTGATTATAGCTGTAACTGGAATATTAGGTTATACTCATATTAGGAAAGATTTTGGTGAAAAAACTGGATTAATATTTTCATTTTTAATTTATTTTTCACCAGTAACAGCTTTATTTGCTAATGAGATAAGAATGTATGCCTTAGCTATGCTTTTTGTTACAGTTCTTGGAATATATGCATATAGATTATCTAAAAAGCAAAAGTTATCTTATTGGATAATATTTGGAATTTCAAGTTTAGCTTGTATTTATACTCATTATTATTCTTTAATGGCAGCAGGAATAATAAATTTAATCTTATTAATTTATTTAATAAAAAGCAAAAACAAAAAAGCTTATATTACTCAAATTATAATAGGAATTATTCAGGCAATTTTATTTCTTCCATGGCTAATTTATTTTACATCGCAGCTTTCAACAATGCATAATAATGGGTTTTGGATAAGCATTAAATTTCCAGAAACATTACTAGAGATATTAGGATATCAATTTTCTGGAAATTTAAATTTAAACTTAGGCGTAGTTATTGAACTTTTGTTTTTAATGTACTGTATTTATATAGTTTTAAAAACAAAGCCCAAAAATAATATTCCAGCACTACTTGCTGTATCAATTTACATATTAGTTATAATTGCTGCAGGAATAATATCAGTTGTTTTAGGTACACATATTTTATATTATAGATATCTTTTTGTAGTTACAGGATTTGGATTTTTTGCAATAAGTTATTTATTTTCAAAAGAAAAGCCTATAATAGTAAGTGCTTTTTGTATTATAATTTTAATTACTGGGATATTTAATCAGGTATATATGATAAAAGAAAATTATGATTCATCAAATAGTCAAGCAATAAATTACATTAAAGAAAATATAAAAGAAGGAGATAAGTTTATTATATCTGACTTAGGAGCAGGAACTGCAATTTCAGTTAATTTCTTTGATTATAAACATTATTTTTATAATAAATCAGATTGGGGAGTAGAAGAGGCTTATAAAGCTTTTGGAAAAGATTTTGAAACGGTTACCAATACAGATTTTATAAAAGAGTGTAAGACTAGAACATGGATTATAGTAGATGTAAATTCAAAATTTTACGATAAATATTTTAAAAATGAAAATTATAAATTAATATCAAACAAAACTTTTGAAACAAAATATAAAGATTATGTTTTTAATTTATATTTAGTTGATTATGTGGGTAATTAAGAAAGATATTTTAAATGAGCAGAACCCAAAAAGTACTTAACTTTTTTGGGCTCTGCTTAAAATTTTTATATTCATAAAAGAATTGGCTCTATTTGTTCTTCTTCTAAAGCGTATTCTAGTGTTTTTATGATATAATCTTCATCAAAAACTACTGAACGTGGTTTTGTGATTGGATTATCTTGTTTCATTGGTACAAAATAGTAATGTTTTCTGTTTAAAAGTTTTCCTATATTTTCTGCATTACCGTGAAAGAGCGTTGTTAGTTGATATTGCTAAAACTACAGGTTTTTCATTTCTTAAATGAGATTTTACTGCCATTGTAGCTGGTGTATCTATAATATCATTTGCAAGTTTTGATATAGTATTTCCAGAACATGGTGCTATAATTAAAATGTCAAACATTTTTTTAGGACCTATTGGTTCAGCATCTTGAATAGTGTGAATTATTTTTTTATTAGTTAAATCTTCAATTTCATTAATAAAATCTTTGGCTTTTCCAAATTTAGTATCTAAGTTATAACTATTAAAAGACATAATTGGAAAAACATTTGCATTTAATTTTATAATTTTTTTAAGTACATTTATGCTTTTTCTAAAAGTACAAAAAGAGCCTGTAAAACAATATCCAATGTTTTTATTTTCAAGATTCATAACAAGTTACCTCCGTTTTGAATATACATAAATAATAGAGATAAATTTCATTATTCTATTTTATGTAATATAAGCTTTTAAGTTTACTTTTTAATTTTTTATTTAAAATGTCGAAACTTGTTTACTTTTGTATAAAAATAGATTAAAATAAAATAGGAAAGTTTAAATTTAAAGGAGGTAATTATTATGAAACGGTCGTCATGTTGACACTGTTTTTTCCTGACAGTAATTGTAAGTACAATCGCATTAGTTTTATTTGGATTTATAATTTTTCGTCTTGCAGAAAATAGTTATTTTAGGGAAGAAATTTTTGCCTCTTCTGATAATCAATCGGCACAAAAAATTGAAGAAATTACGGATAATCCTCCAAAAATAGAATTAGTTGGTGATTTAACTGTAAAAATAAGTTGTATTGATGACTATAAAGAGCCTGGCGTTAAAGTAATTGATGATATTGATGGAGATATAAGTTCTAAAGTTCAAACAGAAATGATAAAAAAGAATGATTATAATTACCAAGTTTTATATAATGTTACAGATTCAAATGGAAATAAAAGTAGTAAATTTAGAAATATTAAAATTGTAGTTGGAATTGTGTGTTTAACTTTTGATGATGGACCTTCAAGAGAAATTACACCTCAGATTTTAGATATTTTGAAAGAAAAAAATGTTAATGCAACTTTTTTTATAAATGGATATAGTAGCGATAAAAGTGATTTAATAAAAAGAGAAGCAGACGAAGGAAATGTAATTGGTCTTCATGGTTATAGTCATGATTATGAAACAATTTATTCAAATATAGATAATCTTATGAATAATTTTTATAAACTGGGTAGCCAAGTAAAACAAACAACTGGAAAAGAAAGCAAATTTATTAGATTTCCAGGAGGAACTTCAAATACAATAAGTAAAAAATATTGCATTCGGTATTATGTCAGAAGCTGTTAATAGAGTTACAAGTGAAGGCTATATTTATGTTGATTGGAATATAGATAGTAATGATGCTGGAAGAGATGCTAAAAATAGTGAAGCAATATATGGAAATGTAATAAGAGAATTAAAGCCTGGAAGAACAAATGTAGTTCTAATGCATGATAGAAAAGAAAAACAAGCAACAGCTGATGCACTTCCTAAAATTATTGATTATTGTAATCAAAATGGTTATGATATACAAGTTTTAACACCTGATACTAAAATAGAAAGTGCTAAGCACCATCCAAATAATTAAAAATTTAAGCGTATATTTAGGCTAAAAGTAAATATACGCTTTTTAATTTTAAAGCTTGCAAGAAAAATTATTTATGGTATAATATTTTTTGTGTGAAAAAATGTAGCATGAAAGGAAGTAAATAAAATGTTTGTTGAACATACTTTTTTTGTAGGATTAGAAGATATTGATTTTAATAATAATTTAAAAATAAAATCTTTGTTAGGGTTTTTAGAAGATATAGGAGGAATACATTCAAATAAAGTAGGATATGGACTATTAGATATTCCTATTAAACATAGATCATGGATATTACTTAATTGGAAAGTAAGAATATTTAAAAGACCAAAATATGCAGAAAATTTAAAAATTGTGACATGGGCATATGGTATGGAAAAGCTATATGCATTACGTGATTTTGAAATATATAACGAAAAAGGAGAATTAGTTATAATTGCTAGTTCAAAATGGGTTTGTTTTGATACTGAAAAAGAATCAATTATAAAGATTGATGAAGAGATGAGAGATAGCTATACAATAGAGAATAAAAAGGTTTTTAAAGAAAAAATTGAAAAATTAAAAGAACCTGATAAATATATTGATGAAGCAAAACTTCAAATTACAAGAGATATGATTGATGTAAACCGTCATGTACATAATATAAATTACATAGATTTTGCAACTCATATTTTACCATATGATGTAATGCAAAAAGCTACTAATATTGATGTTATGTATAAAAGAGAAATAAAAGAAGATGATAAAATAAAATGTAAGTATGGAATAGAAGAAAATTATCATTATGCTGTTATAAAAAGCGAAGATGAAAAGGTACTTCATGCAATTATAAGATTAAAATAAATTTTAAAGTGCACTTTCTTATACTTTTTAAGAAAGTGCACTTTTTTATTTAAAATTAGCTAATGGATTATTTTCAACTGCATTACGAATTTGTTCATTATCAACATGAGTATAAATTTCAGTAGTTGAAATACTTTCATGACCTAAAAGCTCTTGAAGTGCCCTTATATCAACTTTTCCATATTTATACATAAGTGTTGCAGCAGTATGCCTTAACTTGTGTGTTGAATATTTTGTAGAATCAATTCCTGCAAGTTTCATTTCTTGCTTTACAATATCTTGAACCATTCTATTACTGATTCTTTTTTTCTTTTCACTTATAAATAAAGCATCTTTTGAGTCGTATTGAATTCCTTCATGAGGGCGTACTTCTATGTAACTTTTTAGCGCTTCAACGCATGCCTTATTTAAATAAATAGCACGTTCTTTGTTTCCTTTGCCAATAACATTTAATTTATTTTCACTAAAATCAATATCTTTAAGATTAATTCCAACAAGTTCAGAAAGTCTTAAACCACAATTTAAAAATAAAGTAATTATGGCATGATTACGAACAGAATAATCATGATTTTTCTTACTATTTGGAAGTGGCATAGAAGAAACTCTTAATAATTCCTGACTTTGTTCTAAATTTAAATATTTTGGAAGTCTTCTTTCCATTTTAGGGTTTTCTAAATCTTGAGCAGGATTAGTGGGTATTTTTTTTGTTTTATTACATAAATAATGGAAAAAAATTCTTATAGTTGAAGCTTTTCTAGCAAGAGTTGCAGGTTTACTATTAAAATTATTTTTAAGATATGCTAAAAATGCATGAATATCTTCAATTGTAATTTTACTTATAGTACTAAGATCCATATCATCAATTTTAATTTGAGTTTTAATATCTTTTTCAGAACCTATTTTTGCCATTCTAAATCTATATTTAATAAATTTTAAAAAATATGATATATCATAATTATATTCTTTAACTGAATTCGGAGATTTGTTTAATATAGTTAAAGAATAATCTAAAAAATCATTTAAAAAAATTGGGTTTTCATTTCTATCAATCATTTGTTTTACCTTCTTTCATTTTATAATAATATCATTTAAATACTAAAAAAGAAAGGGTTTTATAAAATTATTTTTTGCATATTAATAAATTTATATGGAGAAAATATAGAAAAATGAGAAGAGGGAATATTTTGTTAATAAACATTATTTTTATAATACTAGGTTTTATTTTTTTAATAAAGGGAGCGGATTTACTTGTAAAAGCCGCAACGAGTATTGCTAAGAAATTAGGTTTATCAGAAGTTTTAATTGGTCTTACTATTTTAGCAATTGGAACATCACTTCCTGAGATTTTTATTACTATTTCATCAGCTATTAATGGTCATTTTGATTTAATAATAAGTAATGCAATAGGAAGTTCTATTTGTAATTTATTATTAGTTGTAGGAATTGCAAGTTTATTTAATTCTGTAAAAATAAATAGAGAAGTCTTAAAAACACATTTTGTAATAGAAATATTAATTTCTTTTCTTTTATTATTTTTATTCAATTCTGAAAAAAATGAAGAGTATTATATAATTTCAAGAGGGCAAGGACTTATTTTAATTTTTTTTGCTATTCTTTATATTTTATATTCAATTTATGAAGAAAAGAAACTACGAATTGAAAAAATAGAAAAAAACTTAGAAAAACCAAAAGAAAATATAATTAGTTTTAAGAAAATTATTATATATATGATTTTAGGAATTCTAGGGTTAAAATATGGGTCTGATTTTGTTGTTAATAATTCTATTAAAATTGCAAATTATTTTAAAGTATCAGAAGAATTTATTGGTTTAACTATCGTTGCAATAGGTACAGCTCTTCCTGAGATAATTACAAGTATTATTTCTGTAAGAAAAAACCGGAGCAGATTTGATTATTGGAAATATTACAGGTTCAAATATTTTTAATTTATCATTATTAATAGGAATAGGGGCATGCTTTACTCCACTTAAATTTAAAACAAATTTTAATAATTTAATTTTTATTTTAATTGCTGCTTTATTTATTTTTGAAATTATTTTAAATTTAAATAAAAAAGATGAGATAACCGCTAATAAAGGAATTTTGTTAATTTTTTTATATTTTGGGTATTTATTATATATGTATTAAATTCAAAAAAATAATTGACAAAATAAAAAGTGTGTTATATAATGCGAACAATAGTTTTAAAATGAATTTGAAAGAAAAGATGAATTTATATGAGTATTTGGAACCCTTGGCATGGTTGCCATAAAAAAAGTGCAGGTTGCCTTAATTGCTATATGTACAGAAGAGATGCTGAGTTTGGAAAAGATAGTAATATTGTAACTAAAACCAAAGATTATGATTTAGGTATAAAAAGAAAAAGAGATGGAAGCTATAAATTAAATTCTGATGAAAAAGTTTATTTATGCATGACATCAGATTTTTTTATAGAAGAAGCTGATGAGTGGAGAAAAGAAATTTGGAAAATGATTAAAATAAGAGAAGATTTAAATTTTTGTATTATAACAAAAAGAATTGAAAGATTTAATGTTTCAATTCCAGATGACTGGAAAGACGGATATAAAAATGTTACAATTTGTACTACGATTGAAAATCAAAAAGTAGCAGATGAAAGACTACCTATTTTTTTAAAATTACCAATTAAACATAAAGAAATTATACATGAACCTCTTTTAGAAGAAATTGATATAGATAATTATTTAAAAAGTGGTCAAATTGAATATATAACATGTGGTGGAGAATCTGGACCAAACGCTAGAATTTGTAATTTTGATTGGGTTTTAAAAATAAGAGAAAATGCAATAAAATATAATATACCATTTTATTTTAAACAAACTGGTGCTAATTTTGTTAAAAATGGAAGATTATATAAAATAGATAGAGCAAATCAATTAAAACAAGCAAGACTTGCAAATATTGATTTTAATATAAAATAAGTAGAGAATAAATATAGATATTTTCCAGTTGAAAATAGAAAAGAATAATAGAACTAGCTATTGCAAAAGTGAAAATATTAAATTATCTTTATAATATTTTAATTGATATATATGAATTTAATTGATATAATACATGTAAATTGATTATTAGATTGTTAGAAAGATGAAAATTGAGGTATTAAAATGAGTATTGAAAATGAAAAAACTGTTAAAATTTATGAAGAAAATGCAAGTATTTATTTAAATTCTAGTATTAATCATGATAATTTGGATCCTGAAAGAGCTAAAAATAAACGTGAAAGATTAGAAAATTTTATTAAAACAAACTTAGAAAAATTTCCAAAAAATTCTAAAGTATTTGAATTTGGTTGTGCAGATGGTGCAAATGCAAAATTCATTAAAGATTTAGGATATGATATAACTGCAAGTGATGTAGCTCCAGATTTTATTTCAGAAACAAAATCAAAAGGTATAAATACGATTAAATTTAATATTTTAAAAGATAAATTTAATGAAAAATATTCTGCATTTTTTTGCTGGAGAGTATTCGTTCATTTTACAGGGGAAGATGTTTTAGAAACTATGAGAAAAGTATATGATGCTCTTGAGGATAATGGAATATTTATGTTTAATGTTATAAATCGTAAAACGAAAAGTGTTGATAGTGAATGGGTTGATTTTTCTAATGAATATCATATGGGAGCAGAAAGATATTATAAATATTTTGACAAAGACGAGTTAGACAATATTATTTCAAAAACTAATTTTAAAATTTACGATTATCATACAGAAGGTGGAGAAGATAATAATAAATGGCTTGTATATGTTTTGCAAAAATAATTTAAATATTTCAACTTTTACTTATAGTTTTTACGTCAAAATAATAGAAAGGTAAATGGTAAAAAATATGAAAAAGAAAATTTTTATTATTTTAGGCGTTATAATTATTTTATGTTTAATAACATATGGAATTATAGTTTTTATTGATTATAATAATGTATCAAATGGTAAAGTACCTTTTTTTGCTAAAAAAATTGATAAGGAAAATTTTGATGGTATTGGATATAATATAAAAGTAAAATATTATAATGATACAGAAAAAATAGAAACTATTGATATGTTTTTATTTGGAAGGCATATTGCAGGTACAATAATTGATTATGCGGATTTTGAAGAAAAGGATATTAGTGATAATATAAAAGAAGATAGTATTATTATTGAAAATAATAAAATAAAAAATGAAGAATTATTGGATAATTTTATTGAAAATGCTAATAATAAGCAACCAGCGATTTTAGAATTAAATATTATTACTGATGAAAAATTAAGTTCTATTAGGCTTGAATATGTTCCTGGTAAAAATTATGAAAATGTTAATTTAAAGGCTTCTTATGAAAATGAAGAAATTATAATGACTGCTCCAGATAAAAATTGGACTTTTGAAGACTATCAAAAGTATTATGGTTATTATATATTAACTAAAAATGGAGCCAAAGAAAAATATGACGATTATCATTTTAAAATTAAAAGACAGGTAACAGAAAATATAGTAACTGTATACTTTAATGCAGAATTATTGGATTTAACTGAGATTCCAATAATTTGTAAGTATGATTTGGATAGTTCATTATATAGAAAAATCTATGGAGATTTAACATATAACCAAAGAAGAGATTTAGGAATTGAACAAATTGCATATAAAAACCAATATGATAATACAGATTATGGTTTTTATACAATTGGTGGAGATGTTACAATTACTGTAGAAGATGATATGATTTATTCATTAGAAGAGGCTTTAAAAAATAAGATTTTAAAAGTAGAAGATATTATGACACAAGCAAAATTAGACGAAAAATATGGAATATGTGATACAGCTTATTATATGGATGGTGGCAGCATAGAATATAGATATAAAGATTATACTATTTTAAAATATAATACCTTAGATGGAAATAAGGATTTATTTATAGGAATGAATGCTGAATTTATAAATGGCTCTTTATTAAATGCGATTAATGAAAAACGGTTATTAAAAATATTAAAATTTTATAAATAATTTATTAAGATATTCTATATTTATGTAAATAATATAGAATATTTTATTTTTATATGATAAAATTTAAATATTAATAAAAGAAGAGGGGATTTTTAAAAATGAGCTTATTAGGAAATATTATATGGTTTATTTTTGGAGGATTTTTTAGTGGCCTTGGCTGGATATTATCTGGAATTATTTGGTGCATTACAATTATTGGAATCCCATATGGTTTGCAATGTTTTAAATTTGCTTCAATGTCGTTCGCTCCGTTTGGAAAAGAGATTCAATATGGTGGAGGCATAATTTCATTATTTGTAAATATAATATGGTTAATATTTTTTGGAATTCCAATGGCACTAGGGAATCTTCTAATTGGATGTATATGGTGTATAACAATAATTGGTATTCCATTTGGATTACAATTTTTTAAAATTGCAAAATTAGCTTTAATGCCATTTGGGTCAGAAATTATAAAACAATAATATACGAATTATGTTGACTTTTTCTTCTATAGATTGTAAAATATAAAGGTGTCTTTAAATTTATGCATTTGGTGTCTAATTATACACTAATTAAAGTACACCAAGCAACCAAAAAGCAGAAATGGAGGAATAGCAGTATGATTAAAGACAATAGTATTTTTGATTATGTAGTTGTAGGAGGAGGTCCATCAGGCATGTTTTTTGCCTATGAGATGATTGAAAAACATCCGGAAAAACGGGTGTTAATCATTGAAAGAGGAATGTCTCTTAAAAAGAGAGCTTGCCCCAAAAAGAAAACCGGTGTCTGCGCAAATTGTAAGCCATTTTGTCATATAACAAATGGTTCATCAGGAGCAGGTGCTTTTTCGGACGGAAAGTTATCACTTTACAATCCGAAAGATGATGATTTCTATGTTGGTGGAAATCTTCATAAATATGCTGGTGTTGATAGAACCAAGAAATTGGTTGACTATACAGACAGCATATATCTTAAGTTTGGAGCAACAACCGAACTTAAGGGAACAGGCAATCAGTCAGAAGTCACAAGAATCAGAAAAAAAGCAGAATCAGTTGGTGTTGATTCAGTAAGTATTCCGATTAGACACTTGGGAACTGACGATGCACAAATTCTGTATAAAGGATTTGAGAAATATCTTGAAGAAAAGGGCATTGTAACTTTGTTTGAAACAGAAGTAACAGATCTTATTGTTGAAAATAATGCTATAAAAGGTGTTATTTATAAATATAACAATAAAGATGAAGTGCATAAAGTTTTTTCAGATAAGGTTATTATTGCTGTTGGAAGAGACGGTTCTGAGTGGCTGGAGAAGATGTGCGATAAGCATAAAATTGATTCTTCGCCGGCAGTTATCGATGTTGGAATTCGCTATGAACTTCCGGATTCTGTTATGCATGATATCAATACTTTCATGTATGAAGGAAAATTTGTTGGAAAGCCTAATCCATTTAATGATAAGGTTAGAACTTTCTGTCAGAATCCTTCTGGCTTTGTAATCTCTGAGGTCTATAGTAATGGCCTTAAGGTTGCAAATGGACATTCAACAGATAAGGAAACAAGTGAAAACACCAACTTAGCATTGCTGGTTTCTGTTGCATTAGAAAAAGATGTTATTGCGCCTTTGGAATACGCAAGAAACATCGGACGGAATGTAAATCGTCTTGCAAAAGGTGAAGTCATGGTTCAAAGGCTTGGAGACATTAAAGCTGGTGTTCCAACTTTGCCACAAGATTTAGAGAAGGGAAAAAATAAAGTTGTTCCCACTCTTGAATCTGCAGTTCCTGGTGATATCTGTCTTGCAATGCCATATAGAGAACTTACTGATATTTTGGAATTTATCCAAATGCTTGATAAAGTGGTTCCTGGTTTTGCAGACGACGATAACTTGGTATATGCACCTGAACTTAAATTTTATAGCAATAAGCTTGATTTAAGTAATAGCTTAGAAACAAGCATTTCAGGCTTATACGCAATTGGTGACGGCTGTGGACTTACCAGAGGACTGATGATGGCATCAGCCTCAGGAGTGTACTTGGCACAAAAAATATGCTAAACTAAAAGCATAAAAAGAACGAGCGGAGGTTTGAATCCCTTCGCTTGTTCTTTTTTTATAAATTTTTAAAAACTTTCTTCAAAATGTAATTTAAAAATTTTAGTAAAAAATATAAAACATATTGACAATTGAGCATATATTCATATATAATATAATAAAGTTGAGTAAACATTCAATTAAGAAATCAAAGGAGGAAATAATATGTCAAAAAATGAGTTTATATGTGATTGTAATGTAATTCATCAAGATATTGTTGATAAAACACTAAAAAATATGCCTGATTCAGATTTATTTAATAAATTAGCTGAATTTTTTAAGATATTAGGAGATACAACAAGAGTAAGAATTTTATTTGCATTAGATCAAAATGAAATGTGTGTATGTGATATTGCAAATGTACTTGGAATGAGCAAATCATCAATTTCCCACCAGTTAGGAACTTTAAGAAGAAGTGGAATTGTAAAATGTAGAAAGGTTCGGAAAAGAAGTTTTCTATATGTTAGATGATGAACATATTCAAAAAGTCTTTGAAATTGGTGTAGAACATATTGAACATAGAAAATAAAATATAATGGAGGAAAAACTAATGAAAATTAAATTTAAAATAAAGGGTTTAGATTGTGCAAATTGTGCCAATCAATTAGAAAGAGAAATTCAAAAGATAGATGGAATTATATCAGCTTCTATTAGCTTTATGAGCGAAATAATGACAATTGAATTTGATAATGTTTCAAAAGAAGAATTAATTAATAATCTTAGAAAAATTATTAAAAAAGAAGAACCAGATGTTATTATAAATGAAATATAAATTGGAGGCTACAAAAATGAAGAATAAAGGAATTAAGATTTTATTATCTTTTATAATATTTTTATTAGCCTTATGTATTAATTTTAATAATAAGTTAATAAATAATGTTTTATATATTATAGCATATATTATTGTTGGTTTTGAAATTATAAGAAAAGCTTTTAGAAATATTATAAGAGGAAAAGTTTTCGATGAAAATTTCTTGATGACAGTTGCAACAATTGGGGCCTTTGGTATAGGAGAATTTCCAGAAGCAGTTGCTGTTATGCTTTTTTATCAGGTTGGAGAATTATTTCAAAGTTATGCAGTTGACAAATCAAGAAAATCAATTTCAGATTTAATGGATATAAGACCTGATTTTGCAAATTTAGAAAAAAATGGTAAAGTAGAAAAAGTAGATCCAGATGACGTAAATATACGGAGATATAATAGTTATAAAGCCAGGTGAAAAAATACCATTAGATGGTATAATCACAGAAGGTAAAACAAGCATTGATACAAAGGCTTTAACAGGTGAATCTTTGCCATGTGATGTTATAGAAGGTGAGGAAGTATTAAGTGGTTCTATAAATTTAAGTGGCGTTATAAAAGTAAAGGTTAGTAAAGAATTTGGAGAATCAACTGTTAGTAAAATATTAGATTTAGTTGAAAATGCAAGCAGTAAAAAATCAAAATCTGAAAATTTTATTTCAAAATTTGCTTCTTATTATACGCCGATAGTTGTTATTATAGCGTTACTTCTTGCAATTTTGCCACCATTATTTATAGAAAATGCAAGTTTTTCTGACTGGATATATAGAGCTTTATCATTTTTAGTTGTATCTTGTCCTTGTGCATTAGTAATTTCTATTCCACTTAGCTTTTTTGGTGGAATAGGTGGTGCATCTAAAATTGGAATTTTAATAAAAGGAAGTAACTATTTAGAGCAATTATCAAAAACTGAAATAGTAGTATTTGATAAAACTGGAACATTAACTGAAGGTGTTTTTGAAGTTCAAAAAATAGAACCTGTTACAATAAGTTCAGAAGAGCTGCTTAAAATCGCTGCCACTGCTGAAAATTATTCAAATCATCCTATTTCACTTTCATTAAAAAAAGCATATAATAAAAAAATTGATGAAGATGAAATTATAAATTCAAAAGAAATAGCTGGCTTAGGATTAATTTCAAAAATTGGAGATAAAGATGTTTTAGTTGGAAATGAAAAATTAATGAATAAATATAAAGTAAAATATACAAAAAGTGATGATATAGGAACAATTTTGTATATAGCAATAAATCAAGAATTTGCAGGATATATAGTTATTTCTGATAAGATAAAAGATGATTCTAAAAATGCAATTTTAAATTTAAAGAAAAATAATATCAAAAATTTGGTAATGCTAACTGGTGACAAAAAAAGTGTAGGAGAAAGCGTCGCAAAAGATTTAGGTATAAATAAAGTTTATACTGATTTATTACCAGATGAAAAGGTAAAAAAAGTTGAAGAATTATTAAAATCAAAAAGCGAAAATGGAAAATTAGCTTTTGTAGGTGATGGAATAAACGATGCTCCAGTTTTAGCTATTTCTGATATAGGAATAGCTATGGGAGCTTTAGGGGCAGATAGTGCAATTGAAGCTGCAGATATTGTTATAATGACTGACGAGCCTTCAAAAATAGTAAATGCAATTAATATATCAAAAAAGACTATGAGAATTGTTAAAGAAAATATTATATTTGCAATATCTATAAAAATACTTGTTTTAATATTAAGTGCAATTGGAATTTCAACAATGTGGGAAGCAGTATTTGCTGATGTAGGGGTTTCAATAATAGCAATTTTAAATGCATTAAGAATTCTAAATGTTAAGAATAATTAATTAAGTCTTTCAACAAAAATTGATATAAAAAAAGATAATGAGGATTTTGCTTTTGTAAAGGGTAACCTGTTTAAATTTGTAACAGATCCACTTACACTGTATGATGAGAATGATAATGAAGTTGCCTACGCAGGTGATGATTATCATTTTATATCACAAGATTCACATTCAATCACTGTTAATGGAATCTTGACTGCCGAAATGGTTGGATTTGTTGATTTCTTTGGCGAGTCATATTTGATGATATTCAGTTCGTATTATAGCGATCAAAAGTATGATAGTAATAGTGAATAATTAAGAGTTAGCTGGTTATTGCTACCGCAATAGCTAGCTAACTCTTTTAGTAAATTTATACTTATTTTAAAAAACTTTATAAAAGGTATTGATAGCTATATATAAACACTATATAAATAAAACTGGAATCTCAAAAGCATTTGAAGGAACAAAATTTGAAGGTGCTATTGCTTCAGAAGAACCAGATACTGTAATTAGCCTTACAGATTATAACAAATTAAGAGAGATTTTAGGATATGAAAAAGTAAATTTGCAAGATAGTGAAATTATAATTAATTGTTTAAAAACAGTAAAAGTAACATTTGATAACTACATAAAGGATAATAGAAACATTAATATTGTAGGAAAAGATTTAACTATTAAAGAAATAAGGGGAGAAAATTTAGCACAAATTGGATTTAATGGTTATTATTATCTTATTATTGTTCCGGATAGTTTAATACACGACATTGAAAAAGAAGATAGAAATTTAAGAAATACAGAAAGTAATTCAATTTATTTTGATTTTCCTTATAATTTAGTTGTTACAACTAAAGAAATGACAGATCAAAAATTTTATGATGATTTATGTAATTTTATTATAAAAGAAGAAAAAGCAATAACAGATGAGATTAATGGTGAGGAAGAAGAATACACTATGGAAATTTCACTTGGAATGTTAATTTTAGTTTATGGTATTTACTTTATTGCTACAGATGTGCAGTTTAATAGGAATATTAATGAAGCTATTAGATAAATATTGACGATAGAAAATTTAAATAGTAAAATAATTTTAATAAATAAGGAGGTATAAATTTAGGAGGTAAAAAATGATTGAAATAAAAAATGTTTCGAAGTCTTATGTAAAAGGAAAAAAATCAATAGATGACTTGAAACTTGAAATTAAAAATGGAGAGATATTTGGATTTTTGGGGCCAAATGGAGCAGGAAAGACAACAACCATAAGAATGATAACAGGAATTCTAAATATTGATGAGGGAGATATTTTAATAGATGGTAAAAGTATAAAAAAAGAACCATTAGAAGCAAAGAAAAACTTTGGATTTGTACCAGATAGTCCAGATATGTTTTTAAAATTAAAAGGAATAGAGTATTTAATGTTTATGGCAGATGTATATGATGTACCACAAAATAAAAGAAAAGAAAAAATTGAAGAGTTAACAAAAAAGTTTGAAATATATAATGAATTAAATAATCAAATACAAAGTTATTCACATGGTATGAGACAAAAAATAGTTATATGTGGTGCATTACTTTCGGAACCTAAAAATTGGATATTAGATGAGCCTATGACAGGTTTAGATCCAAAATCTTCTTATGACTTAAAGGAAATGATGAGGGAACATGCAAAATCTGGAAAAACAGTATTTTTCTCAACACATATATTAGAAGTTGCAGAAAAATTATGTGATAGAGTTGGAATTATAAACAAAGGAAAATTAGTATTTGTAGGAACATTTGAAGAGATGAAGCAAAAATTCAAAGAAAATGCATCATTAGAAGAGTTATTTTTAGAAATAACAGAGAAATAATATTAGAAAGGGAAAAAATATGGATAAAGTAATAAAATTAACAAAAATATTTCTTAAAAATTCCTTTTCTAATATGGATGCTAGAATGGGAATTTCGTCAAAATCAAAGAGCAAAATTATAGTTTATGGATTATTATTTTTATATTTTGCAGGACTAATTATATTTCTGGGGTATAACTTATTAGATGGACTAATTGCAATACATCAAGAAACAATATTTATTGGTATGATTTTATTTATGATATTTGGTTTAGCAATTATTCAATCAATCTTTTCAAGTATAAATATATTATATTTTACAAAAGATAGCGAATACTTATTACCACTACCATTAAAACCTTACCAAATTATACTTGCAAGAACAAATGTAATGTTAATTGCTGAATATTTAATTATATTTTTAGTAGGATTTATTCCGCTTGTAATGTATGGAGTATTAACTGAAGCAGGAATTGTATATTATTTAACAATGACTTTAGTAGTTATTTTAGTACCAATATTACCAGTATTATTAATTAGTATGATTGTTATGTTTATAATGAGTTTTGCAAAACTTACAAAGAACAGGAACAGATTTCAATTATTTGCCACACTATTACTTTTAGCAATTATTATAGTTATTTCAGTTTCAACAAGTGGAATGAAACAAGATTTAACAAATGAAGAAATGGCACAAATGGTAGTTAAGGCAAATGGAATGATAGAATTAGTAAAAGGATATGTTCCAACAGTAGATTATTTAATGGAAGCATTAACAACAAATTCTTTATTTATAGCAATAGTAGAGGTATTAAAAACTTTAGGAATTACAATAATAGGATTTATTATATATATATTAATTACTCAAAAAATATATTTTAAAGGTTTAGTAGGAAATTTATTTGGAGGAGGAGCTTCTAACACAAATAAAAAAATAAATCAAAAAGAGTATAAAAATAGTAAACTATATAAAAGTTATATTGGAAAAGAATTTAAAAATATGGCAAGAAATCCAGTATTTTTAATGCAATGTTTAATACCGGCAGTTTTAATACCAATTATAGTGATTGTAGTAGTTTATGCAGGATTAAATAGTGATGGAATGGGATTAGAGCAAATAACACAAATGGTACAACAAATGCCTACAAATACATTTTTTATTGCTTGTATCATTTTAGGAGTTATACAATTTTTCACAATGTTTATATATATTTCAATAACAGCAGTATCAAGGGACGGAGAAAACGCAGTATTTATAAAATATATACCTGTACCTTTATATAAGCAATATATGTATAAAATAATTCCAAATATTATAATGAATATAGTAACAATTATAATTACATTAGGAGTGGCAGAATATCTTTTAAAATTACCAGTTATAACTTTAATCGCTTTATTTGTAGTTGCAACTATAATGGGAATATTACAAAGTATAGCAATGATTATTGTAGATTTAAAAAGGCCAAAATTAAACTGGGATTCTGAATATGCAGTCGCAAAACAAAACCTAAATTTAATTTTTCCAGTATTATTTGCAATGATAAATATTGCGATAATAGTTGGCTTGGTATATTTACTAAAAGATATAAATGTATATATAGGAGTTGGAATATTAGGAATCTTATATATAATAGCAACGGTTATAACAAATAAGTATCTGTATAATAATCAATATGAATTAGCCGAGAAAATAATATAATTAAAATAGATCAGTTCTCAAAACTGGTCTATTTTAAAACATTGATATAATTAGTAAAATATCTTGTTTTTATTTTAAAAATATGCTAATATTTGCCTGTGAGAATAAACGAGGAGGGAGAAATTGATGATTACAGTAGAGCATATAACAAAGAAGTTTGTTAGAAACAAAAATAAAAAAGAAAAAGAAGAATTTTATGCAGACAATGACATCACCTTTGAGGCAAATGACGGAGAAATAATTGGAATATTAGGTCCAAACGGAGCAGGAAAAACAACGCTACTTAGAATGATAGCAGGAATATTAGAACCAACGCAAGGAAAAATAAGTTTTGATGGAATGAACTATAAAGACAATGAAATCGAAATTAAGCAAAATATTGCTTATCTATCAGGAAATACAAAAATTTATGATACATTATCAACTTATGAATTATTAAAAATGTGTTGTGATATATATGGAGTAGATAAGGAAAATAGCGAAAAGAGAATAAAAGAAATTACAAAAGTATTAGGAATGGAGCAATTTTTATATAACAAAATTGCAAATTTATCAACAGGGCAAACTCAAAAAGTAAATTTAGCAAGATGTTTAGTACATAATCCTAAATACTATATTTTAGATGAAGCAACAACAGGACTTGACATTATATCTAGTCAAATAATTTTAAACTTTATCAAAGAAGAAAGAGATAAGGGAAAAACAATACTTTATTCAACACACTACATGGAAGAAGCAGAAAATATATGTAATAGAGTAATTATGATAAATAAAGGAAAGATTATAAAAACTGGAACGCCAGATGAAATAATGAGAGATACCAATACAACAAATTTAAGAGATGCGTTTTTTACATTGATAGGAGGTGTTTCAGTTGAAGAATAATTTATGGAATATATTAAAAAAAGAACTTCGAGAATTATTTAGAGATAAAAAATCTTTAGCAATGATGCTTATAATACCAATATTTATACCACTTTTGGTAATTGGTATGTCAGCATTATTTGAATCACAAGTAAGTAAAGATGTAAGCGAATATAATAAAATTGGTTTCGCTTATGAAATGACAGAAGAAGAAAAAAGTATTGCTGAAGAAATGAATATTGAAATTGTAAATGGAAATGAAGAAGAATTAAAAGAAAAATATGATAATGGAGAGATTAACCTTTATATAACAAAACAAGACAGCAAATACATTATAAATACAGACGGTTCTGATAATAGTACATTTGCAAGTAATTTAATGGAAAACTATTTTAATACATATAAACAATTTATGCAACAAAACTATTTACAAGAAAACAATATAAACCCAAATGAAGTATTAAATATTATAACAGTTGAAGAAAATGTATTAGAGCAAGATAATTACTTTGCAGACTATATCAAAAATTATGCTTTTCTTTTTATAATGATGGCGATAACAGTATCAGCAACTTACCCGGCAACAGATACAACAGCAGGTGAAAGAGAAAGAGGAACATTGGAAACATTACTTACTTTTCCAATAAAAAGCAAAGATATAATTGTAGGAAAGTTTTTAGGAGTTACAGTATCATCAATAATTACAGGAATAATAAGTTTAGCTTTAGCGATAATATCATTAATGCTTACAAAGAATATGTTTAGTATTTATGAGGGAATTGATATAATGTATTCAAAAGTTACAATACTATTTGCAGTAATTGTAATAATAGCATACTCATTCTTTATAAGTGGTTTATGTATTGCGATTGCAAGTACATCTAAAACATTTAAAGAAGCTCAAAGTGCATTAACACCATTAACATTTATATCATTCTTTCCTGGTATGATAGCATTTATGATGGGAATAACAGCAACACCAGTACTTTCAATAGTACCATTCTTAAACTTTACATTGATATTTACAGATATAAACAATGGAACAATAAATTTATTAAATATTGGTTTAATGGCAATATCTACAATTATTTATATAAGTTTAGTATTTGCTCATATTATAAAACAATACAAATCAGAAAAAGTATTATTTGCAAAATAAAATTATAAAATAACAGTATTAGAAATATGAAAAAAATAACGAATTAACTTGTGAAAAGTGAGGTAATAAATGAAAATATTAATTGTATATGCAAGTAAAACAGGCACAACGGAAAAGTGTGCAGAAATATTAGGTCAAAACTTAAAAGATACAACTATAATTAATTTATCAACAAGACAAATTGAAAATATTAATAAATATGATAAAATTATTATAGGCTCACCAATTAGAATAGGAATGATACATAAAAAAGTAAAAGAATTTATAAATAAAAATGCAAAAATATTGAAAAGTAAAAAAGTAGCATATTTTATTTGTTGTGGTTTTGCAGAAAATTATAAGCAATATTTTGAACAAAATATTTCAAAAGAATTATTGGAAAAAGCAATTACTTATGATACTTTTGGTGGAGAAATGATATTAGAAAAACAAAAAGGATTTGATAAATTCATAGTTAAGATGGTAAGCAAAAATATAGCACAAGACAGAGAAATTAAAATTTTAAACGAGAATATTGATAGATTTATAGATAAAGTAAAATAGTATTTGTAAGTAATGATTGAAGAAAAATAATTCATTGGTTGTTAATCTCATTATGTTTAATTATAGTTGTTTTTTGTAGTTTAAATTTTATTAAATAGTCCATTATAATGATCCAAAAAAATAGTTTTAGGGGTGATTATACATTTTATAGTATAAAACATCCCCTTTTATTTTATAGAGAGTTGCTAGAAATAGTAGCTCTCTTTTTGCTTGTAAAAATTTTTTCAGAAATCTATTGACAAAATATTGAAACTGTTATACTATAATTATAACAGTAAATAACAGTGAGGAGGAAAACTATGAATATAATAATAAGTAATAATAGTAGTGTACCAATTTATGAACAAATAAAGAATGCTATTAAAGATGCCATAATTTCAAACGAATTAAAAGAAGAAGAAATGTTACCTTCAGTCAGAAATTTAGCAAATGACTTAAAAATAAGTTTTCTCACAGTAAAAAAGGCTTATGATGAACTAGAACAAGAAGAATTTATAAAAACAGTACAAGGAAAGGGAAGTTTTGTTACACCAAAAAATTTAGAAATAATAAAAGAAGTAAAACTAAAAGAAATTCAGGACTACATAGAAAAGATTTATAACATTTCAAAAATATCAAATATTTCGGAAGATGAAATAAAAGAATTATTTAATATGATTTTTAAGGAGGAATTTTAGAATGGATAATAATATTGAATTACAAAATGTTTCGAAGAAATATAAAGATTTTGAACTTAAAAATATTTCTTTCAATGTACCACAAGGTAGTATTGTAGGGCTAATAGGAGAAAATGGAGCAGGAAAAACTACTACAATAAAATCAATACTAAATATTACTAAATCAGAAGGAACAGTAAAGATATTTGGAAAAGACAGCAAAAAGAATGAAAAAGAAATTAAAGAAGAAATTGGTGTTGTATTAGATGATAGCTTTTTATCAGAATACTTAACTGCAAAACAAGTCAATTCTATAATGAAAGATTTTTATAAAAATTGGGATGAAAACAAATATATAAATCTTTTAAAAGAATTTAATTTGCCAATAGATAAATTGATAAAAGATTTTTCAAGTGGTATGAAAATGAAACTAAAAATTGCAACAGCAATATCTCATAATCCAAAACTTTTAATATTAGATGAACCAACAAGTGGGCTTGATCCAGTTGTAAGAAATGAAATACTAGATATTTTTAGAAAATATATTGAAGAAGATGAAACAAGGTCAATATTATTATCAACACATATTACAACAGATTTAGAGCATATATCAGATTATATAGTATTTATAGAAAAAGGAAAAATAATTTTTGATTTACCAACAGATGAATTACTTGAAAACTATGGAATAATTAAATGTGGTAAAGACGATTTTATTAGATTAGATAAAAAAGATTATATTGCTTACAAAAAAGGAAAATATCAATATGAAGTATTAACAAATGATAAAAGCATAATAAGAAGTAAATATAATATTACAACTATTGATAAGCCATCTATTGAAGATATAATGTTATTTTATATTAAGGGGGAAAAATAATTATGATAAAAGGATTATTAAAAAAAGATTTATATAATTTAGCAACCTATAAGGCATCATTAATTATAATAATTTTATTTTGTGGTATTGCAATAATAGGAACAGATGCAATTAATATTGCACCTGCTATAATTTGTGGAATAGTAGGTATGATTTCTCTTTCTACTTTTAGTTATGATGAAATGTCAAAAGCAAATAGATATGTTTTAACATTACCAACCAGCAGAAAAGAATTAGTAACAGAAAAATATATTTTAGCAATAGGAGCAACTGTATTAGGTGGAATATTAGGAATGATACTAACGGTAATTGTTGTAAATATTATGAATTATTTAAGACCTGAAAATATAATAAATCTCGATTACAAAAGTTTAATTATAGCAACAATTGGAGGTATATTTGCACTATCTTTTTTACAAGCAGTTCAAATTCCTAGTATGTATAAATGGGGAGCAGAAAAAGGAAGAATCCAAATGTTTATATTAGTGCTTATTATAGTAGCTATGCTTGGAGGAATTTACTTTTTAATAAATAAAACAAATATCAATATTGATATGGAAATGCTAAATAATTTTATAACTAAATTTGGTGTATGGATATTAATTATAAGCACAATAATTATGTATTTTATATCTTATAAAATTGCATATAAAATATATAAAAATAAAGAAGAATAGCCTTATAACCTACAAAAAGCAGTTTATATATAAATGTAGCAACAGTGTTCTGGTTAAATAATTTCGTGGAGGTAATTATTGAATAATAGTTGCCTCCACTTTATAATAGTATGAACTTTTATTACAAAACTGTAATTTTATTTGACAAACAAACTTGCTATAATTTAAGTAATTAAAAATTATATTTTAAATTTTAGAGTTCATACTAAAATTGAGAAAGGAGTTCTTTATGAAAGAAGTGTTAAAAATAGAGAATTTAAAAAAATACTATGGTGTAAATACAAATATAACAAAAGCAGTAGATGGTATTTCATTTAGTGTTTTAAAAGGCGAGTTTGTCGCAATAATGGGTGCAAGTGGAAGTGGAAAAACAACATTACTTAACTGTGTTGCTACAATAGATACAGCAACAAGTGGACATATATTTGTAGATAATAAAGATATAACAACAGTCAAAGAAAATGACTTAGCAGATTTTAGAAAAGAAAATTTAGGTTTTATTTTTCAAGACTTCAATTTATTAGACACATTAACTATTGAAGAAAATATTGCATTATCACTTATAATCAATAATGAAAATACAAATAAGGTTGATGAAAAAGTAAAAAATATTGCCGATAAATTAGGAATTAGCGATATTTTAAAAAAATTCCCTTACGAAGTTTCAGGAGGACAAAAACAAAAATGTGCATGTAGCAGAGCATTGATAAATAATCCAAAACTAATACTAGCTGACGAGCCAACAGGAGCATTAGATTCAAAGTCGTCAAGGCTTTTATTAGAAACAATGGATGAAATGAATAAAAACTTAAAAGCGACAATACTAATGGTTACACACGATTCTTTTAGTGCAAGTTTTTGCAAAAGAGTATTATTCTTAAAGGACGGAAAAATTTTTAATGAAATCATAAGAGGAGAGAAAACAAGGAAAGAATTTTTTAACGAGATTTTGGATATGCTTACACTACTAGGAGGTGATGTAGGTAATGTTAAGTAAATTAGCTTTTAGAAATGTAAAAAGAAGTATAAAAGATTATATTATTTATTTAATAACAATTACTATATCATTCTCTTTAATATTTGCATTAAATTTAGTATCAAGTTCAGAGGTAATAATAGAACTATCGAAAGGTTTAGATACATTTGCTTATGTATTATATGGAATAAATGCAATAGTAATATTAATTATTAGTTATCTAATAAATTATACAACAAAATTTATGTTTCAAAAGAGAAGTAAAGAATTTGGTATGTATATGTTATTAGGTATAAAAAAGAAGAAAATAACTAAAATGTTCTTATTAGAAAACTTATTGATAGGCTTGATTGCATTAGTAATTGCAATTCCTGTTGGCTTTATAGCAAGTCAGTTTATGTCAATGATAATTGTTAGTTTACTAGGGCTACCACAAGCAATATTTATAGAATTAAATTTAACTTCTATTGGTTCATTAGTATTATATTTTGCAATTATATATATATTGGTTTTGTTTAGAGCCAATAGAAGAATGAAAAAAATTAACATACACGAATTACTTTATTTAGAAAAACAAAATGAAGAAAAGATAATGAAAAAGAAAAAACACCGTACAATTATATTTTTTGTAAGTGTTATTTTAGGAATTTTAGGATTATTCATTTGGAACTCTCAATTCAAATTAGAACAAATGTCAAATCAAACAGCACCAAATTATTTGGCTTTAAGTATGGTTTTAATTATAATGAGTATATATGGAGTTATGATAAGTGTAGCAGATTTCATTTTATCATTAGTTCTAAACAATAAAAAAATAAAATATAGTAAAGATAATTTATTTGTAGCAAGGTGTTTTTCATCAAAGACAAAAACTATGGGATTTACATTAGGAACATTGGCAATGCTAATAACATTAACCATATTCTTTTTAAATGTATCAAGTATAAATAAGGGATTATATGATTATCAGATAAATGTAGAAGCACCTTATGATGTATCAGTTACAAATAAAAAAGAAAATTTACCAAAATTTTTAGAAGTTATAAAAGAAGATTATACAATAGAAAATGAATATATTTATGATATATATACAGATAAAACAGCAACTATATTAAGCACCGAAGCAAGTTATGATTATACAAGTGAAGATAATAGGTATGATCCAGTAATAAAATTAAGTGATTATAATAAATTACAGGAATTGAGAAACTTAGATACAATTACTTTAAATGATGATGAATATAGTATAATAACGGACGAGGCAGGAAAAGCATATATAAATGAACTTGATTCAGCAAAAGAAATAACAATGTCAAATGGAGTAAAATTAAAACAAAAAGAATTACTTACAGAGGGATATTGGTTAAGTCTTGCAAATTCGACTTATACAATTATTGTGCTAGACGATAAAATAAATAATCTTGAAATAGAAGATAGTCATTTAGTTGTAAATACAAAAGAAGATACAAGTGTAGAGTTTGAAACAAAAATAGAAGAAAAAATGGAAGATTATATAAGTTACATAAATGACAATGGAAGAAAAGTTATAGAGCATTACAAAATTTCAGTTAGAGGAGCTCTTATAGAAGAAACAAATACAATGACAACTATTATATGTTCAATATGTTTGTATATGGCATTTATATTTGTTGCAACGGTTGGTACTATACTTGCAATTCAAAGTTTAACAGATTCTACAAAATATAAATACAGGTATGATGTATTAAATAGATTAGGTGTAAGGAAAGAAAAAATATATAAAACTATAAGAAAACAATTATTAGTATTATTTGGCTTACCTATAATATATCCAATAATTATAAGTTTTTGTTTAATAACATCAATAAATAATATTTATAAAACATTGTTAGAAAATGATTATATATATTTATCATATTATTTGGGAGGTTTAGCAGTATTTTTAGTAATTTATATGATTTACTATATAGCAACATATTTTGAATTTAAAAGAAACTTAAAGGAAAGCTAGCATTAAACTAGCTTTCTTTTGACAAAATATAGTATAATATTAAAAGTGGAGGAAAATATGAAAATTGCAATAGTAGAAGATGATATGAAAATTCGTGAAGAATTATCAAAATTACTTAAAAATAATGGTTATGAGATAGTAGCATTTAATGAGTTTGAAAATATACCATTACTAATTAAAAATAGTGAAGTAAATTTAGTCCTTTTAGATATAAACTTACCATTTGAAAATGGTTATGAAATATGTAGAAAAATAAAAGAAAACAATAATATTCCAATTATATTTGTTACAAGTAGAGATAGTACAGGAGATGAAATAATGAGTATAAAAGTAGGTGGAATAGATTTTATTACAAAACCTTATGATACAATAATATTATTAGAAAAAATAAAAAGAGCAATAAATTTAAGTAATCCAATGAATTTTAAGGAAATTACTAAAAAAGGATATACATTAGATTTACATTTGTCTTTATTAAAGTATGATAATAAAGAAATAGAACTTACTCGTAACGAATTTAGAATATTATATTATTTCTTTATGAATGACAATAGGATAATTTCAAAAGAAGAATTATTGGAAAAACTATGGAACGATAAATATTATTTAGATGAAAATATATTACTTGTAAATATAAATAGGTTAAGAAAAAAAGCAGAAGAAATAGGAATAAAAGATTTATTGGAAAATGTACGAGGAAAGGGTTATAAACTATGAAATTTATAACATTTTTAGAAGAAAAGATATTTTTAGTTTTGGAACAAATAGCTTTTTTAATTGTAATTGCATTTATCTTTTCAATGATAGGAATTAAAAGTGTATATATAGCATTAACAATAGTAATATTAGCATTTTTTATGTTTCTATATTTAATTATAGAGTATAGCAAACAAAAAAGGAAATATAAAAAAATAATATCATTAGTAGATAATTTAGAAGAAAAATATTTAATAACTGAAATTATAGACAAACCAACAGATATAGAAAGTCAAAGTTATTATTATGCACTAAAACAGGCTTGCAAAGCTATGAACGATAAAATTAGTGAGTTAGAAAAAGAAAATGCAGATTATCAAGAATATGTTGAGAGTTTTGCTCACGAAATAAAAACACCAATATCAGCTATATCACTCACATTAGATAATAATAAAGATTATAGTTTAAAACAAGAAATTGATAAAATAAATCAATTAGTAGAGCAAATGCTATATTATGCAAGAAGTGGTAATACAGAAAAAGATTATTTTGTAAAAGAAATAGATTTAGCAGAGCTTATTCATACTGTTATTTTAAAATATAGATATTATATGTTAGATAAAAAAATAACTTTGAATATTCATGATATAGATTATACAGTATTTATAGATGAAAAATGGCTTATATTTATTATATCTCAAATTATTCAAAACTCAATAAAATATTTAGATAAAGAAAAAAAAGAAATAGAAATATGGGGAGAGAATAATGATAACAATGTGAGATTATTTATTAAAGATAATGGGTGTGGAATTAAAGAATCAGACTTGTTAAGAGTTTTTGATAAAGGCTTTACAGGAACAAATAGAAAAAAAGAACATTCAACAGGTATGGGATTGTATTTATCAAAAAAATTGAGTGATAGATTAGGATTACAGTTACAAATAGAGTCAAAAGAAACTGAATTTACAAAATTAGTTATAACTTTTCCGAAAAGTAAATTGCATAATTTTGATTTATCTTATAAAAGTAAAAAAATATAGGAAATAAATAAATCAACCAACTTGGCGTAACAGAAAATGTTGTGTTGGATTAATAATCTTTAATTTTTTTAAAACATACAGTCGAATAGTAGAAATTTTTATCGTTTTATGATAATATACCAAAGTATTTACAAAAAATAAATTTGAAAGGGAATAGTTATGAAATTAGTAGTAAAAAATCTAAAAAAGAACTTTGAAAAAAAAGAAGTATTAAAAGATATAAATTTTGAATTTGAAAAAGGGAAAATCTATGGGCTACTTGGAAGAAATGGAGCAGGAAAAACAACATTTTTCAATTGTTTAAATGAAGACATAGAAATAGATGAAGGAGAATTTTTTATTGAAGATAACGGAAAACAAAGAAAAATGGAAGCTGAGGATATTGGTTATGTATTATCAACTCCAAATGTTCCAGAATTTTTAACAGCAAGAGAGTTTTTGAAATTCTTTATAGATATAAACAAAAAAAGAATAAAAAATGAAAAAACAATAGATGAATATTTTGAATTTATGAAAATAGAAAAAGAAGATAGAGATAGATTATTGAAAGACTTTTCACATGGTATGAAAAATAAAATGCAAATGCTTGTAAATATAATAGCAAATCCAAATGTTTTATTATTAGATGAACCTTTAACATCTTTCGATGTTGTAGTTGCAGAAGAAATGAAACAAATGTTAAGAGAAATAAAGAAAAATCACATTATAATTTTCTCAACACATATAATGGAACTAGCTCTTGATCTATGTGATGAAATCGTTATTCTAAATAAAGGAATATTAGAAGAAATAGACAAAAATAATTTAGATAATGAACATTTAAAAAATAAAATAATAAATGCGCTAAAGGAGGAAAACTAAAATGCTAAAGACATTTATAACTTCCTTTAAACTTCAAAATACATATAGAACGAATAGTATTATATATTCTATAAAACAATTACCTATAATAAGAAAAATATTACCAAATAGTTTATACAAAAGTAAAGGATTAAAGACATTTGCTGGTATTATCAGTATTTTATTGGAAATATTAAGCATATTTATAGGAAAAGTTATTTATATTGCAGCAATGATATTTATGGCTTTATCTTGGTATAAAACAAATCAAGCAGAAACATTTATACATTTATTCATATTTTTAACTTTTGCAGGTGGAGTTTTAAATACATATATGCTAAATCCAACAAAGGATAAATATTATGCAATTATTTTAATGAATGTAAATGCAAGAGAATATGGACTTTCTAATTACTATTATCAATTAGTGAAATTAGTAATTGGATTTTTACCATTTACAATACTTTTTGGAACGATAGCAGGTGTTCCTTTATGGGTACAAATTTTATTACCATTTTTTGTAGTAGCAGTAAAACTAATTGTAATGAATTATATGATATATAAATTTAAAAAGACAAATAAAGCGACAAGTGAGAATTTACCAACAAAAATTGTGTGGAGTTTTGTAGGAATATGCTTATTACTTGCCTATGGATTACCTTTTTTAGGAATAACAATAAATAGTACAATTTTCTTAGGTATTTCTATAATTGCAATATTATTTGGGATATATAGTTTAATAAAAATACATAACTTTGAAGATTATAGAAAAATGTATAAACAAATTTTAACAGAATCAAATGTATATATGCAAGAAAATGTAAATGGAACTCAGCAAATTAAAGATAATAGCTTAAAGCAAATAGAATTAGATACAAAATATACAAGTAATAAAACAGGATTTGCATATTTTCATGACTTATTTGTAAAAAGACATAAAAAAATATTAACGGAAGCAGTAAAAAAACAATCTGTAGTTATATTGATACTAATTGTAGCAATGATTATTGGAATTAGAATAAATAGCGATTTTAAAAAACAAACAAATGAAATATTACTTGTATATTTACCATACTTTGTTTTTATTATGTACCTAATAAATAGAAGTTCATCTGTTACTGGGGCAATGTTTATGAATTGCGATCATAGTATGCTAACATATAGAATATATAGAACACCAAAAGTTATTTTGGGAATATTTAAAGAAAGATTAAAAACATTAATAACAATAAATTTATTACCAGCATTTCTTATAGGTGGAGGCCTAGCATTATTATTATATTTATCTGGAGGAACAGATAATCCTTTTAATTATGCTATATTATTCATATCAATTATAGCAATGAGTATATTCTTCTCAGTTCATTATTTGGTAATGTATTATTTATTACAACCTTATAATGTTAGTACAGAAATGAAAAGTAGTACATATAAAGTTGTGCAAGCTTTAACTTATATTATTAGTTGGTATATGATACAAATAAAGATGCCTATATTTGGCTTTGGAATTGCAACAATAGTATTTTGTATAGCATATAGTTTGATTTCATTATTTTTGGCATATAAATATGCACCAAAAACATTTAAGTTAAGAGTTTAAATTATAGGAGAGTATTTGAAAAGGAGATATAATAATGTTTGAGAAAGAAAATTTTAATCATGTTCCTACTGAGTATGAAATAAAAGAATATATAAATAACGATTTATGGGTAGATTTTTGTGAATATATGAAAAATACGTATAATGTAGTACTTAAATTTGAATTTAGTAAATGTACTTGGGAATATGGTTGGAATATAAAATTAAAAAAAGGTAGCAAATCATTATGTACTATATATCCAAGAGAAAACTATTTTACTATATTAATTGTTATTGGAAAAAATGAAAAGAAACTTTTTGAAAATATGTTTTCATCTTTTAGTAATGATATAAAGAAAATTTATAAAGAAACACCTGAAGGAAATAACCAAAGATGGTTAATGATAGATTTAGAGGATAATGACAAGAAATATGAAGATATAAAGAAAATAATCCAATTTAGAGCAAATAAATAGTGTTATTGTATATAAATAAAATTTTTAGTTTGCAATATAATATATCAATTTTCTAAAAACAAAAAATTGATTTTGAAAATTTTGACTATTATATTTTTATTTTGAAAGCATTCATCCTTTTTATGATGGAAATCGCTGTTTCTTGACATTTCATATACATTTGAATTATAATATGTATATGAAATGTCGGAGGTGTAGTATGGATAATTATGAAAAGATTATAGATAAAAATAATGGGATTATATATTCTTATAAATTAGAAGATTATAAAATGAACAGACATATATTAAATTCATTAGTTGAAAAAAATTTACTAAAAAGAATAGCACATGGAATATATGCAAAGCCAGATAAAAATATAAATGAATTTTGGTTAATGGGAGAAAAATATAAAAATGGCATATATTCACATAATACAGCTCTATATTTTTATGGAATGACTGATCGTACTCCATTACAGATGGATATGACTTTTCCTAATAATAACAGAGTAAAAAATGATTTATTAAATGTTCACTATATAAAAAAAGAATTTCATGACATTGGTTTAACAGAATTAAAATTGGATGATGGATTTGTAATAAGAATTTATAATGTTGAAAGAACAATTTGTGATATTATTAGAGATAGGAATAAAATAGATTTACAAATTTTTAATACAGCAATAAATGAATATATGAAAAGAAAAGATAAAAACCTTATTTTATTATCAGAATATGCAGAAAAATTTAAAATAAAAAAAATATTATTTCAATATATGGAGGTGCTTGGATGAAAAGAAATGCTATGAGTTTAAAAGCAATAATCAATAATATTGCAAAAGAAAATAAAATTTCAGCACAATCTGTATTACAAACATATATGCTTGAAAGATTTCTTGAAAGAATTTCTATTTCAAAATATAAAGACAACTTTATTCTAAAAGGTGGAATGTTAATTTCTGCTATGCTCGGAATTGATAGTAGAACAACTATGGATATGGACACAACAATTAAAGGATTTAAATTAACAGAAGAAAATATTTCAAATATAATTAGCGAAATTTGCAATATAAAAATTGATGATGAAGTTACATTTGAAGTGCAAAAAATAGAACTAATTAGAGAAGATGATGATTATGGTGGATATAGAATAACTTTTAAAGCTAGTTATAACGAATCAATGCCTGTTATTATGAAAATTGATATTACTACAGGAGATAAAATTACATATAAGGAAATTAGATATAGTTTTAATTTAATGCTTGAAGATAGAAAAATTCAAATTTGGTCATATAATCTCGAAACAGTTATTGCTGAAAAATTTGAATCAATTTTAAAACGAGGTGTTTTAGGAACAAGAATTAGGGATTTTTATGATATATATATGTTATTAAATACTCAAGCTAAAAATATTGATTTTAATACATTGAAAGATGCTATTTATTCTACTGCTGAACACAGAAATACAATAAATATTATTAAAGATTGGTCAAAAATTATTGAACAACTTAATAATAGTGATATTATGAAAAAGCAATGGAAAAGATACCAAAAAAATAATTTTTATGCTAAAGAAATTAAATATGAAGATTTAATTGAGAGTTTAAATCAGATTGGGAAAATATTGTAAACAAGAATGAAAATTTGGCTGTCAAAATTTAGTTATAAAATATATAAATTTAATAGATGTTATATTTAAGTGCGTAACTTCCAGCTATAAATGGTAGAAAAAAGTGCGAAAATTTATTAAAATTTAATTAGCAAAAGTAAAAATTTCAATCAAAATTTTAATAATGGAGGAAAGTAATATGAAGTTTAATGAAAAATTAGTAAATTTAAGAAGAAAGCACAATTTATCACAAGAACAAGTTGCAGAAAAATTAAAAGTAGCAAGGCAGACTATTTCTAAATGGGAGTTAGGAGAAACAACACCAGAAATGGACAAACTAATTATGATAAGTGAATTATACAATATTACATTAGATGAGTTGATAAAAGAGGAAAATGAAGGAAAAGTTATAAATGATCCTAATAATACAAATTCACAAAAATTAGCAGGAATGATAATTAAAATTCTAAAGGGAATAGGAATATTCATTCTTATAGTAGCAATATTATATGTATTTCTTATGATAATAGGATTTGTAGCATTTAATAAAACTAAAACAGATAGTGATTCAAAAACAACAGTAATACAGACACAAGAAGAAGTAGAAAATTATGAAGAATAAATTAATAAAAAATTATAGACTTTTAATTTTTGAGTAAAAAAATAGTAGAGTAGGGGATAGCACATTTTTTAATATATAAAAATTATGAAAATATATTAAATAAAATTTTGTGCAATCTTCTGTTAGATTAATAATAATTTTTATAAATAAAAAATTTTTTAATATAAAAAATAAATTTTAAAATAAGATTTGAAAATAATTTATAGAAATTTATAAAAAATTTTAAATTATAATTTATAAATATTTAGAATTTTAAAATTATAATTTTGTAATGCAAACATTGTAATATCAAAAAACGAACATTTGTTATTTAGTAATTTTTTATAGAATTTATATAATAATTACCTTCTAAAATCGATTTTAAGCCGTTTTTATTCTTTGGTCAACAAATTACTTGTTTAAAATTTAAGCCTAAATATTAATTTTAGAAAATTATTATTAAAAAGTAGTTTTTTCTGCAGAAATTACTATTATATATAGATATATGAAAAATGCCTAAAAAGTGGTAAAAAACGACGCACGAGAATCGATTTTAAGCCATTTTTATTTTGAAGTCATATAGTTTGTTGTCCTTAAAATAAGGCAAATACAGAGAAATAGGCTCTTTGAAGATTTTTAGAAAAATTTATACAAAATTATATATCAAGATATAAAAAATATATAAGATGAAAAAATTATAGATATAAAATTATATTATAATAAGAAAATAATTATAGTAATGAAATTATATAAGTAAAATATAAAAATGCTTTAAAATTGATTTTAGAAACTCAAATAAATATAGCTACAGAAAGTAATATAAAAGATTATAACAATAATGAATATAATATAAATAATATATAGAAATAAATATATATAATAGAATATTAATAGGCTATAAAGCAGTCAAAAGCCTTGAAATAGTAAAAGTAGAGGTTTATGGCTGTTTTATATTATGCTCCTATCTCCTTTTGCACAAAACTTTGATACTGGGCTATTTTTTGTACCACCCTTTAGGTCAAAAGATGGTACATTTATAATAATAATCCATATTCATAGATTAGTATTTTTTAAAAAAGTATTTTATAATCATTTTAGAAAATGAATATGGAGAGTGATTGATTATGAAAAAAATAAAATTAGATAATTATGAATTAAAACTTATTATATATTCATTAAATGAATTAAGAAATAATCTTGTAGCAGAAAATAAAGATTTTGAAATTGTAGATGAAGTCTTAATGAAATATATTAATGTTCTAAATAAATAGATTAAATCTAAATAGCATGTTTATGCTATTTTTTTATGCCTTCGATATGAAATGGAGGTAAATAAATTGAATTTAAAAGATATTGAAAATAGATTAAAATCAATAGTAAAGGATAATAACTTTAAATTAAGAAAAGGTTACGAAATAGAAGATACAATTAAAATTTTAGAATTTATTTTAATTGAGATTGCAAAATCAAATGATGCACTAGGAGATGTTTCTTATTTAAAAGAATATTATTCTGAATTATTTGAAGATAACAGATATTCATTATTTATGTTTGAATCAAATTGTAATGAATTAGATAAAATGATAGAAAATCATAGAGATATGTTTGCTATAATTTTTAAAGATTTTATAGATGAAATTATAATAAATAATGATTTTGATAGATTATTTGAAGATGATCTCCCATATCTTCACAAAATTATAAGAGTTGTCAGACAAGATGAAGATGAAATTGCAGATTTAGATGACATTACTAACTATCTTGAAGAATGGATTAATATTATTTCCTATGATGAGTCAAAAGGAAAGTTTTTAGATTTATTAAATGATGAATTTAAAGATTACTATGAATCAAGAATTGAGGACTAAAACATGAAAGAACATGAAGCAATAGAGTATTTGGAGTCATTAGAAAAAGGTCAATATATGACTGTGAATATTCCATTAATGGGAGATGATGTTATTCCAGTAACAGTAATGTATATGGGAAAAGATTCAAATAATAGATATAATTTTTTAGATACTGGAAGATTTATACTAACAAAAGAATTTATAGAAAAAGGTAAAGTAACAATAGATAAAGAATTTGATGGAGATAAAGCATTAGAAATATATTCAAAAGTCAGATTAGAAATGAAAAAAAGGAACAAAAAGAATAGAGATGCAAGATAGAGTCAGTTGTTAAAAAACAATTGGCTCTTTTTTTGTTTCTCGGAAAGGAGTGCAAATGATTACAACTAATTATGAACTTTTATCTCTTCGAAATAGAGCAATAAAAGAAATTAAATATATGCTTTATAACTATTACAAAATAGATGAGTTGATTGATAAAAGAAAAGAAGAGTTGATTGATAATATGAATTTAAGTACAGCAGCTTGGCTTAGAGGTATAAATCAAGATTCAAATACTTTTGAAGATGTTATTGCAGGATTTGATGATGATTGGAAAATAAGAAGATATAGACATTGGCAAGATTTTTTAAGAAATCTTTTTTCTATACTTGAGAAATTTGAATCATCTAAATATTTTGTGTTTTTGCAATTAAAGTATTTTAATGATTTACCTTTTGAAGAAATATCAAAAAAGATGAATGTTACCGAAGATGAATTAAAAGATATAGCAAACTATTTTAATTGTATAGTTTACAAATATGCAATTAAAGACAAGTTGTTTAAGGAGGAGGTGCAGAATTGTGTCGCAGTGTGAAGTAATTTCAATAGTTAATCAAAAAGGTGGTGTTGGTAAAACAACAACAGCACTTAATTTAGGTGTAGCACTTGCAAAAGAAGGAAAGAAAGTTTTACTAATTGATGCAGATCCACAAGGAGATTTAACAACTTGTTTAGGTTATTATGACCAAGATAATTTACAACATACCATTGGTACATTAATGGCAGATACAATGTATGATAATGAATTAAAAGTTGAGGAAAGTATTCTACATCATTCTGAAGGAGTAGATTTAATTCCTGCTAATTTGGATTTATCAGCAATTGAATTTTCGCTTGTAAATGCTATGAGTAGAGAGTTTACAATGAAAAATTGTATAGCAGATATAAAAAACAAATATGACTATGTTTTAATTGATTGTATGCCATCTTTAGGTATGATTACAATAAATGCTTTAGCTTGTAGTAATAAAGTAATCGTTCCTGTTCAAGCAGAATATTTAGCTGCAAAAGGAATGGGACAACTACTAAAAACTATAAAAAGAGTTCAAAAACAAATTAATCCTAAACTACAAGTTGATGGAGTTTTATTTACTTTAGTAGATAAAAGAACTACTTTATCAAAAGATGTAAAAGAAGTATTAAAAGCAAGTTATGGTAGTTATGTTGATACTTATAAAACCGAAATACCAAAAGCTATAAATACTGCAAAATCTTCTTCGACAGGAAAGAGTATATTTGAGTATGATAAGAATAGTCCTGTTGCAAAAGCTTATGAAAACTTTGCAAAGGAGGTGTTATTCAATGACAGAACAAAAGCCAAAAATGAAATTGCCTACTCTAGATGATTACTTAATGCCAAATGGAGAGATTAAAATTGATAAAGATGATACATTAGTTGATATCCCCATTAAGTTAATCAAAGACTTTCCAAATCATCCCTTTAAAGTAAAAGATGATGAAAAGATGAATGATTTAGTTGAGAGTGTTAAAGATAGAGGAGTGTTATATCCATTACTTGTAAGACCAAGAAGTGATGGAACTTATGAGCTTATATCAGGTCATAGAAGAAAAAGAGCTGCACAAAAACTAAACATTGATAGTGTTAAATGTATTGTAAAAGATTTATCAGATGATGAAGCTACAATACTTATGGTTGATAGTAATATTCAAAGAGAAGAAGTTTTACCTAGTGAGAAAGCATTTGCTTACAAAATGAAACTAGAGGCATTAAAACATCAGGGAAAAAGAACAGATTTAGAAGAAGATACAACTTCTGCACCAATGGAGCAGAAGTCAAATTGTGAGCAAACATCAAGACAACAATTAGCAAATGAGAGCAACGAAAGTAGGGAACAAATTAGAAGATATATTCGTCTTACTTATTTAATACCTGAACTTTTAAATCTAGTTGATGAAAAAAGAATTGCATTTAGACCAGCAGTTGATATTTCATACTTACCTGAAGATTTTCAAATAGTTATATTAAATGATATTGAGTATGATGATATATCCCCAAGTGTAGCACAAGCAGTAAAATTAAAGAAAATGGCACAGGAAGGAACTTTAACTCTTGAAAAAGTAGAAGAATTAATGGCAAAAGAAAAACCTAATCAAAAAGAATATACCAAAATATCGACAGATAGATTAAATAAATATATTCCTGAAAGTATTAAAAGGCGTGGGGACATTGAAGATTTTGTTATTAAGTGTGTTGAAGACTATGTAAAAAGGCAAAAGAATAAAGAAATGTCAAGATAAGATGGTGGGGACACCTTTTACTATTTTTCCCCTTACAAACCCTTTTATATTACTAGCTATTTACTAGCTAAAAGAGAATATATATTTATAATTTAAATATATAAAATAATTAATAAAAGGAGTTGATGCTTATGAATTAATCGACACATTTCCATTTTTTGATTTATGCAGTTAAAATAAGGTTAAAGGAGAGTGATTGATTATGAAAAAAATATTTATAGTTTTAATCATGCTTATAACAAGTTTAGTTGCAAAACCAATTGATGGAGATATAAACAATACAAATGAAGATGTAACTCAAAATCTAATATCTGAACAAGTAACGAGTAATGAAGATCACAATATTGCTGAAAAAATTGAACAAATTGATGAAAAGCAAGAACAGGAAAATGATAGTGTTCAAATTCAAGAAGAAAAGAAAGAACCAGAAATTAGTTCAAAAAAAATTACTGAAAATAAAACTCAAAAGGATGAGTTAAAAAGTGATTCTATTAAAACCACTCCTGTTCAAGAACAACCAGTTGTAGAAACTAAAAGCGAACCTGAACCAAAAGAAGAAGTAAAACCTGCTACAACACCTGCTAAAAAAGAAGAAAAACACGAAGAAAAAATTTATTGTGTTGATGGAGGAAAAACTCATATATATGGAGATAGAGCTAATGAGCATGGTTATTATAAAACATGGGATGAAGCATTTAAGGCTTATGAAGATTATACAAAAGGTTGGGATTCAACTCAATTTAAAGTAGATCAATGTGCTTGTGGTTTATATTATTTTTGGGTTATAAAGTAATTAAATAAATATTTTTTAAAGAGCTGTAAAAGGCTCTTTTTTTAGTGGAAAGGAAAGATTAGAAATGAAAGTAAAAGTTAAAAGAATTGTAGCAGTTATAATGCTAGTTTTGTTAATTATTAATTCATTACCAATGAGTGCTTTTGCTGCATTTATTACAGATATTAACTCTAATGCAGAGTTTGGAGTTGTTAGTGGAAGTTTAGGAGAATATAATCATGAACTTCATTATGCAAATTATGATGGTGCAACATATTTACTATTTTGTACTCAATATGGTAAAAAATCTCCAACAGGAAGAGATTATGAGTATGGTAATGAATTTTTAGCTCAATTTAAAGAGAACAGAGCAGAATATCAAAATATGGCTGAAATGATTTATTTTGGCTATGCAATGAATCATGGAATTGGACTTCCTGGAAGTCATGATGCTAAAGTTGCAGCAGCTTGTACTCAACAATATGTTTGGGAAACATTAGGAAATGCTCCAGGAAGAGATAGCTGGAACTCAAGTTATATGTCATCAAGTAAATACGAAAGTTGGTTAAATCAAACACAGAGTTATTATAATCAATATCATAGCAATGTTTCATTTAATGGTTCAAGTCATAAAGTAAACATTGGAGAAAGCACAACATTATCAGATACTAATGGTGTTTTAGCTCATTATCCATCTTTTAGTAAAGATATTGGAGGAGTAACTTATTCTCATGATAATGGTAGCAATGAATTAAGAGTAAATGTATCTGAAAATGCATCTACTACAAATGCAAAATTTAATACAAGAGATTATGGTATTTATGAATTAATGCCAAATGGTGCTACTTATAATAGTGGTACAATGTCTAACTATGTTTATTTTGAGTTTACATCAGGTTCAGTTCAAAACTTAATGTTCTCAAACTTTATTGATCCATCAACATTTAGTGTTTCAGTAGAAGTACAAAGTGGTAAAGTTCAAGTAAAGAAAACAAATACAATTGGAAATCCAGTTGCAAATTGTACTTTTGAATTATATAAAGACCAAGCATGTACTCGAAAAGTTGGTAGTGGAAATAGTAATAGTAATGGAACAATAACATTTGAAAAATTAAAACCTGGTTCTTATTTTGTAAAAGAAACATCAGTACCAAAGGGATATTTAATTGATAATTCTGTTAAAAGTGTTAATGTAGTTGCAGGACAAACTGCAAGTGTTGAATTTAAAAACAATGAACCTACTGGAGAGATATATGTATATAAAGTAAGTGAAAATAATGATAAAGTAGGTGGAGCTGATTTTCAAATTATTGCAAATGAAAACATTACAAATGTTGCTAAAACCAAAACATATTATACAAAAGGTCAAGTTGTAGATACTATCACTACAGATATTAATACAGGAAAAGCATCTAAAACAGGACTTCCATTAGGAAAATATATTGTTAAAGAAGTAAAAGTTCCAACAGGATACTTGTTAAATACAACAGAATTTCCTGCAAATTTAGAATATAAAGATGATAAAACTCCTGTTATTGAAATAAAAGTAGAAGGTGTATTAGATAAAGAACCAAGAGGAAAAATAACTATTGAAAAGAAAGATAAAGAAACAGGATCTATTCCTCAAGGAGATGCAGTATTTACTGATGCAACTTATGAAGTATTTGCAAATGAAGATATATACAATGTTGCTAAAACAAAGAAATTCTATTCTAAAGGAGATTTAGTAGCTACAAGAACAATGAATGAAAAAGGAACAACAGAAGATGTTGAAAACTTACCTTTAGGAAAATATATAGTAAAAGAAAAAATAGCTTCAAAAGGTTATTTAATAGATAAAACTACTTATAATGTAGAACTTAAATATAAAGACCAAGTTACACCTATTATTTCTGATAAAGTAATAAGTAATGAAGAAGTAAAGAAAATGCAAGTTCACATTTTCAAAAGTGGTATTAAAGTTAATTCGGGAGAAACTCCAGGATTAGAAGGCGCTGAATTTACTATTAAATTAAATAGATTAGTAGAAGAAGCATATTCAAAAGGATATACTTATGCAGAGGTATGGAATGGAGTAGATGAGTTGGGCAATAAAGTTGAAGTCGATAGCAAAAGAGTACAAGAAGCTCAAACGATAGCTCCAACTTATGCACGAATTACAACTGATAAAGATGGTAATGCTTATACACAAAAGAACTTACCTTATGGTAAATATATTGTAAAGGAGACTGTTACTCCAAAAGATTATGAAACAGCAGTTGATTTTACATTTTCAATTACACAAGATGAAACAGAAGTACAAGAAGTTGCTCAAAAATCAAAACATTTAGTGGTAAACAACGAGCAATTAGAAAGCTATGTAAAATTAATAAAGAAAGATTTAAAAACTAATAAGACTGTAGTTTTGAATAGTGCTACATTTAAAATAAAAGCTCAAGAAGATATATATGACAGAGCAACAAAGAAAATCTTATGGAAAAAAGGAGAATATATTACTCAAAAATTAGGTAGAACAACTTTTGATTCATTTACAACAAATGCTCAAAACATAATTGTTCCTGAAAATAGCTATAATGATAAATTAGATAATTTGGGAAGCATAACTATTCCATTACAATTACCTGTTGGAAGCTATGAAATAGATGAAATAAAAACTCCAAAGGGATTTTTACAATTAGAAAAAAGTGTTAAATTCAAAATTGAAGGTATTAGAGATTTTGATAAAGACCAAGATGGAGATCCTATTGTAGAAGTAGTTGTTAAAAATGGACAACCTACTGGTACTTTAATTATAGACAAAGAAATTGCTATAAGAGAAAATGTAGATACTTCATTAATAGATACATCTGATTTATCAGGTATTGAATTTAAGTTATCTGCTAAAGAAAATATTATAAGTCCAATAGATGGAAGTATAATTTATAAAAAAGGACAAGAAGTTAAAACTTACAATCTTGATAAAGACGGAAAATTAAAAGTTGAAGAACTACCAATGGGAGTATATGAAATACAAGAAACTAAAACACTTGATAGATTAGTTTTAAATGATAAAGTATATGAAGTTAAGTTTGAACAAAAAGATTTAGTAACAAAAGTATATGAAGTAAAATTAGATATTTCAAATGATACAACTTTATTTGATTTTTCTAAAACTGATGTTACTGGAGATAAAGAATTACCTGGAGCAAAATTAAAAGTTACAGATAATAATGGTAATGTAATTGACGAATGGACTTCTACTGAAAATAAACATACAATCGAGGGATTAGTTGTAGGAAATGAATATACTATGACAGAGGAAATAGCTCCAGATGGATATGTTAAAGCTACTTCAATAACATTTAAAGTTAAAAATACTAAAGAGGTACAACATGTTCAAATGAAAGATAAAATAGTAGATATGTCAAAAGTTGATATTGGTGGCGAAGAAGTCGAAGGTGCAGAAATAAAAGTCTTTGATGAAGACGGTAATATTGTTGATGAATGGACATCTGGTAAAGAAGAACACAAGATTAATGGGTTAGAAGAAGGCAAAAAATATACTTTACATGAAGAAGTTGCACCTGATGGATTTGTTAAAGCTACTGATGTTGAATTTGAAGTAACTACTGATAAGGAAAATCAACATATAGAATTAATAGACAAAGTAGTTGTAATCTCAAAAGAAGATATTGCAGGTAAAGAAATAGAAGGAGCAAAACTTCAAGTATTAGATAAAGATGGTAATGTAATTGACGAATGGACTTCTACAAAAGAACCACATAAAGTAACAGGACTTACTGAAGGAGAAACATACAAACTACATGAAGAAGTTGCTATTGGAGATTATGTTAAAGCATCTGATATTGAGTTTAAAGTAACTACTGATAAAGAAACACAAAAAGTTGTTATGATAGATAAGTTAGTAGAAATTGTTAAAACTGATTTAGTAACTGGAGAAGAAATTGAAGGTGCTGAATTACAAGTAATAGATGAAGAAGGTAATATTATTGATGAATGGACTTCAACAAAAGAGCCACATAAAGTTCCAGGACTTGAAGAAGGTAAAAAATACACATTAATTGAGAAAACAGCTCCTTATGGTTTTGAACTAACAGAAAAAATCGAATTTGAAGTAACTACTGATAAAGAAACACAAAAAGTTGAAATGAAGGATATGCCAATTTTAAAAGATATTCAACTTACTAAAATAGATAGTAAATCAAAAGAAGTAATAAAAGAAAAATTTACATTTGGTTTATATAAAGATGAAGAATGTAAAGAATTAATAATGCAAGTAGATTCTGATAAAGAAAATGGAACAATTCTATTTGACGATTTAAGATATGGAATATACTATGTTAAAGAAATAACAGCACCAAAAGGTTATAACAAATCAGATAAAATTATTAAAATAGAGATTAATGATAAAGGTGTATTTGCAGATGACAAAGAGATAGAAGAAAAAGAAAACATCTATAATTTTGAGTTTGAAAATGCTCCTATCGAAACTCCTAATACGGGAGATGAATCTCATATAGAATTAATTGCAGGAATAATGATTTTATCTATTTTAGGAATCATTTTACTTGCTATAAAACTATATAAGAAAAATAAAGATAATAAATAACATAGATTAGAGAGTTAGATTATTCTAGCTCTCTAATTATTTTGAAAGGATGGTTTAAATGTTTAATATAAAAAAATTAAAAAAGTTAGGATATGGAGATAGCATTTCATTTAAAGTCCATATTGTAAAAAATGATTTAAGTTATTTACAAGATAGAATTCGTTTTTCTCTTGATGACATGGAAGATTATACTAGATTTATAGTCAAATTCTTTATTGATATATATGTTTCGGATTTAGAAAACGATATTGATACAAAAGCAGGTTTTATGGAAGGCTACTTTATTTTGCCTGAAGAATTTATGGAATATTCTGATTTCCTTGATGTGTGTGATGCACATAGTCAAGAATTATCTGATATGGCATCTTCTTTAATAGGAAAAAATAGAAAATTTAAAGAAGAATATGCAAATGACGAGGATTGTATTTGCTATGTTTCAGATTTTTATATTTATAAGAAATTTAGAAATTGCGGAATTGGTAGCTATGTTATTTCAGAATTACAGGATATTTTATTTTATTATGCGAGTGAAGTAATTACTAAAACAATACTATTACCAAAATCTAGAGTATTAACAAACCAAAGAAGACTTCAAAATATTTCTGATAAAAATCAAAATAAAGAACTACTTCATAGCAAATTAATAAAGTTCTACAAACAAAACGCCTTTGAATTTATTAAAGGAAAAGATTATATGTGGCGAGACGAAAAATTTTAGATATTATAAGGGAGGGATAAAATGCCTAGAAAAAGGAATTTAAGATTAGAAACATATAACAAATTAAGAATGATAAAAAAGAGTAACTCAAAAGATGTTACTAAACTTCAATTAGAAGATCTTGAAGGAATAATAGATAATGTCGATTTTCAAAATATATTATTTTTAAGAAAATGTATAAAATCTGGTAATCCTTTAGATTATTTTAATGAAGATTTAAATATTATAGAAAGGACTGAAAATAATAATGAACAATAATAAAGAAAAAATACAACCAACTAAATTATTTTTAAATAAAGAAGAATATAACAAATTATGTGAGGTATTATCACTAAACGAAAGAAGAAATGATGAAGAAAAAAGTACAAGAGCTACTGAACTAAAAGAAAAATTAGTAAAGTATGCATCTGTATTAGATAAAAGAGAACAAGACACTGAAGAAAAAGCAATTGTTAGTTTATTTCCAATAGAAATTAAGTTTTTGCTTAACCAGTTATTGGATTTTGTTAATTATATGCCTAGCAGAGATTATTTTGAAGAATTAAGAGAGGAAACATTTAAAAGAAAACAAAATAAGGAGGAGTAGCAGATGCCTAATAAAATGCAACTGATAACAGAGTTATCAAATAATGTAACAAAAGAAATTACAAATACTCCTGAAAATTGGTTGTCTTTTCTAGATACCGCTTCTAATAATTACAAATATTCTTTTAATGAGCAAATATTGATTTATGCTCAACGACCTGATGCAACAGTCTGTACTGATATAGATACTTGGAATAAAAGACTTCATAGATGGATTAAAAAAGGTTCTAAAGGTATAGCATTAATTACAAATGATAATGGTGTTCAAGGATTAAGACATATTTTTGATATATCTGATACTTACGATAAATTTAATAGGAATGTTTATGTTTGGCAAGTAGAAGATGATATGCAAAATGAAATAATAGAAACATTAGAAAATAGATTTGGAGATTTAGAAAATAAAAATAATCTAGCAGATAGTATTATTAATTCTGTAACAAATCTTGTAGAAGATAATTTTCAAGATTATTATTCTGACTTTACTTCAATAGTAAATAATAGTTATCTTGAAGAATTAGATGAGCTAAATCTTGAATTATATTTCAAAAATATGATTAAAAATTCTATTTCTTATATGGTATTAAAAAGATGTGGTATTGATCCAAAAGAATATTTTGATGTAGAAGATTTTAGAAATATTGTAAATTTTAATACAACTGAAGTTATATCAAGATTAGGTATTGCAACAAGTGATATTGCAGAAGTAGAATTACATGAAATTTATACTACAGTATTAGATTTAAAGAAAGAAAAAAATAAATCTCACACATTTGTTAATAATAAAAATGAAGTGTATCATGAAATTAAAGAAAATGAAAATCAAATTGAAAGGGGTAATGGAAATGAGGGAACAAATAACATACCACCAAGAGGGAGATTATCAGATACCAGACCTAGTGATGCCAGAACAAAAGAAAGTTCAACTAGGGACATTCGCAAGAATGAGGGAGAAATATATCAAGGAAAACAAGAGGGGACTATACACAGAACTAATGATGAAAGGAACTCTTACACAACATCTAGTGGAAATAGAGAAATCAGCTTTGAACAGAATGGAACTAATAATCAATCAATTGGCGAAACAAAACAAAGTGGACGAACAAATGAAAGCTCAAGACCAAATGACTTGGGTGGGATACATGAACAACTTCAAGAATCAAGCACAAGAAATAGTGATGCAGGAGTTAATTTACAATTAAACTTATTTACTAATAATAGAACAGAGGAACAGCAAAAAGAACTTATAAATGATTTAGAGGCAGAGCAAAGCTCTGTCTTTACTTTTACCCAAGAAATGATTGATAATGCTTTAACAGAAGGCAGTCATTTTGAAAATGGTAAATTTAGAATTTATAAGCAGTTTATGCAAAGTATGTCATCTGAAGAAAATATAAAATTCTTAAAATATGAATATGGTATTGGTGGAGCTTCTTCTATAAAAGGTTTTGAAGATATAGGAATTGATTTTAATGCTAAAGGTATAACACTAAATAATGGTTATAAAGCTGATAGCAAAGAAATCTTGTTAAGTTGGGCAAAAGTAGAAAAAAGAATTAAAGAACTTATTATGACTGATAGATATTTAAGTATAGACGAAGTAGATAAATATCTTGAATGGGAACAAAATGAATATCCTCATCAAAAGTGGATGTTTGAAAGAGCTCAAGGAAATAATTCAGCTAATACTTTAGAAGATAGTGAAGAAGATATTTCAAATTTAGACAAGAATTATAGACTAAATGATGGGAATATATTTCACTTCCATACAAATGAAGAAGGCTATTACTATGAGATATACAATAAATTTGGATTTGAACAAGATGGTGGACTTTTAGAATACTCTGATAATGAAGAAAATGAAACTTTAATGAGGATTAGAAAAAGACTTGCAGAATTTACAGATATTGAAGAACTTGCAAATGAAAATCTTAAAGAAATATCACAAGAAGAATTTGATGAAGTATTAAGCAGACAAGAAGATATAAAACAAGCTCAAAAAGTAACAGATTTATTTAAAGCAAGAGAAGAAAACGGAAAACCACTTGATAGAGAAGAATATTATAAACAACAGGAAAATCAACAAGAAAAAATAAATTATCATATTGATAATGATAATTTAGGAGAAGGAACTCCAAGACAAAAAGTATTAAGAAATATTGAAGCAATAAAACTTTTAAATAAGTTAGAGAATGAAAATAGACTTGCTAATAAAGAAGAGCAAGAAGTGTTATCTCAATATGTTGGCTGGGGTGGACTTCCTGATGTATTTGATGAAACAAAAGACAATTGGCATGAAGAATATATGGAATTAAAATCATTGCTTACAGATGAAGAATATAGCAATGCAAGAGCTTCGACTTTGACTGCATTTTATACACCACCAATTGTAATTAAATCAATGTATCAAGCATTATCTAATATGGGCTTACAAGATGCAAATATTTTAGAGCCATCTTGTGGTATAGGCAATTTCTTTGGATTATTACCACAAGAAATGCAAAACTCTAAATTGTATGGTGTTGAATTAGATAGCATAACAGGAAGAATAGCAAAACAATTATATCAAAAAGCAGATATAAAAGTTATGGGATATGAAAAAACAAATCTTCCTGATTCTTTTTATGATGTTGCAATAGGTAATGTACCTTTTGGAGATTTTCCTGTATTAGATAAAAGATATGATAAAAATAAATTTATGATACATGATTATTTCTTTGCAAAAACTCTTGATAAAGTTAGACCTGGAGGAATAATTGCATTTATAACTTCAAAAGGAACAATGGATAAAGAAAATCCTGAAGTTAGAAAATATATCGCACAAAGAGCAAATTTAATAGGTGCTATAAGACTTCCTGAAAATACATTTACTAAAAATGCAGGTACAAAAGTAACATCAGATATTATCTTTTTACAAAAAAGAGATAATATGACAGATATAATGCCTGATTGGGTTTATTTAGATAAAGATGAAAACAATATTACAATGAATAAATACTTTGTAGATAATCCTAACATGATTTTAGGTAATATGGAAATGACATCTACTCAATTTGGCTATGATTCTACTTGTAAACCTTATGATGATAGAACATTGGAACAAGCTTTAGAACAAGCAATTCCTAACTTAAATGCAACTATTAAAGACTATCAGGTAGAAAATGAATATGAAGATACAGACAAATCTATTCCTGCAGATCCAAATGTTAAAAACTTTTCTTATACTATTGTAGATGGAAAAATATACTTTAGAGAAAATAGCAAAATGCATCCTCAAGATATTCCTCTAACAAGTGAAAATAGAATAAAAGGAATGATAAGATTAAGAGAACAAGTAAGAGAATTAATTGACTTGCAAATGGAAGATTATTCTGATGAAGAAATACATGTATCTCAAACAAAATTAAATGATTTATATGATAGATTTACAAAAGAATATGGCTTAATAAATTCAAGAGCTAATGCAACTGCTTTTCAAAATGATAGCAGTTATTTTTTATTGTGTTCTCTTGAAAAATTAGATGGAGAAGGTAACTTTAAAGGAAAAGCTGATATATTTACTAAAAGAACTATTAAAGCATATAAGCAAGTTGATAAAGTAGATACATCTGAAGAAGCATTAATACTTTCTTTATCTGAAAAAGCTGTTGTAGATTTAGATTATATGTCTGAATTAACTGATAAATCTAAAGAAGATATTATAAAAGATTTAGAAGGTATTATATTTAAAATACCAAATGAAGATAAATATGTTGCAGCAGATGAGTATTTGTCAGGAAATGTTAGAGAAAAACTAAAAATAGCAGAACAGGCTTTATTAGATGATTCTTCATATCAAATAAATGTGGACAGGCTAAAAGAAGTAGTGCCAAAAGACTTGTCAGCAAGTGAGATAGGTATAAAATTGGGTGCTATATGGATACCAACAGATATTGTAAGACAATTTATGTTCGAATTATTAGATACACCATCCTATAATAGATATGATATAAAGGTTAGATATAATGATTTTACATCTGAATGGTATATAGATAATAAAAGTTCTGATAGAAGTAATGTAAAAGCATATTCTACTTATGGTACAGGAAGAATAAATGCTTATAAAATAATAGAGCAAACTCTTAACTTAAAAGATGTAAAGATATTTGATACTATTATAGATGAAGAAGGCAGAAAGCAAAGAGTATTAAATAAAAAAGAGACTGCAATCGCACAGGCTAAACAAGATAGTATTAAACAAGCTTTTTTAGATTGGGTATGGCAAGAACCTGAAAGAAGGGAAAAACTAACTAGACTCTATAATGATAGATTTAATTCAATAAGACCTAGAGAGTATGATGGCTCACATTTAAACTTTGTTGGAATGAATCCTGAAATAAAACTTCGACCTCATCAAGTAAATGCTATAGCTCATGTTTTATATGGTAATAATGTATTGTTAGCTCATGAAGTAGGTGCAGGAAAAACCTTTGAAATGGTTGCTTCTGCAATGGAAAGTAAAAGATTAGGTTTATGTAATAAATCATTATTTGTTGTGCCAAATCATATCATAGAGCAATTTGCAAGTGAATTTTTACAATTATATCCAAGTGCTAATATATTAGTTGCAACGAAAAAAGACTTTGAAACTAAAAATAGAAAGAAGTTTTGTTCAAGAATTGCAACAGGAGATTATGATGCAGTAATTATAGGACATTCTCAATTTGAAAAAATACCAATGAGCATAGAAAGGCAAAGGGAACAATTAGAACAACAAATATCTGATATTTTAAAAGGTATAGATATCGCTAAAAGAGAACGAGGAGAAAACTTTACAATTAAACAATTAGAGAAAAGCCGTAGAATACTAGAAAATAAGTTAGAAAAATTAAATACTCAAGATAGAAAAGATGATGTAGTAACTTTTGAAGAATTAGGTATTGATAAATTATTTGTCGATGAAGCACATAACTATAAGAATTTGTTTTTATATACTAAAATGCGTAATGTTGGAGGTATAGCTCAAACGGAAGCACAAAAAAGTTCTGACCTCTTCATGAAATGTAGATATTTAGATGAAATTACTAATGGAAAAGGTACAGTTTTTGCTACAGGAACTCCAGTAAGTAATTCAATGGTAGAGTTATATACAATGCAAAGGTATTTACAATATGATGGATTAAGAAATCAAGGACTAGAACACTTTGATAATTGGGCATCTACTTTTGGAGAAACTGTTACTGCAATTGAACTTGCTCCTGAAGGTACAGGTTATAGAAGTAAAACGAGATTTGCAAAATTTCATAATTTACCTGAACTTATAGCTTTATTCAAAGAGGTAGCAGACATTCAAACAGCAGATACATTAAATCTTCCAACTCCTGAAGTAGAAAATCATAATATTGTAGTAAAACCAAGTGAAATACAAAAAGATATGGTTAAAGAATTAGGAGAAAGAGCAGAACGAATTAGAAATGGTTCTGTAGATGCAAACATTGATAATATGCTAAAAATAACAAATGAAGGTAGAAAATTAGCATTAGATCAAAGATTAATCAATCCGCTTCTAGAAGATGCAGATACAAGTAAAGTAAAAACTTGTGTAGATAATATATATGATATTTATACTAAAGGACAGGATAATAAACTTACTCAATTAGTATTCTGCGATTTATCTACTCCTAAAGATAATAAAGGATATGAGCAAGATGGCTTTTTAGATGCTTATAATGATATTAAAAAGAAATTAATTGAAAAAGGTATTCCTGATAATGAAATTGCATTTATTCATGAAGCAGATAGTGAAGCTAAAAAGAAAGAGTTATTTAGTAAAGTTAGAACTGGAGATGTTAGAGTTTTAATAGGCTCTACTCAAAAAATGGGTGCAGGAACAAATGTACAAGATAGATTAATTGCTTTACATCATTTAGATTGTCCCTGGAGACCAAGTGATTTAACTCAACGAAATGGGAGAATGATAAGACAAGGAAATCAAAATGAAAAAGTACATGTTTATTCTTATGTAACAGAAGGAACTTTTGATGCTTATTTATACCAATTAGTAGAACAAAAGCAAAAATTTATATCTCAAATAATGACAAGTAAGACTCCAATGAGAACTATGGAAGATATTGATGAAAAGGCATTATCTTATGGAGAAATAAAAGCACTAGCTACTGGTAATCCTAAAATACTAGAAAAAACAAATTTAGATAGTGAGGTTGCAAAACTTAAGCTATTAAAACAAAATTTCATGAGTCAAAAATATGATTTGCAAGATAAGACATTAAAGTATTTTCCTCAAGAAATTGCAAAATCAAATGAAAGAATTGCTGCAATGGAAGAAGATATAGTGAAATTACAAGAATATACTAAACCGAATGCAGATGGTTTTTCTCCAATGAAATTTGATAATCAAACATATTCTGATAAAGAAAATGCAGGTAAAAAATTACTTGAATGTTGTAAAGAATTAAAGAGTATGGAAGAAAAAGAAATAGGAGAATATCGTGGATTTAAAATGAAATTAGCATTTAATAGCTTTTCAAAAAATTTTCAATTAACTTTAAAAAATAAATATCATTATATGGTTGAACTTGGAACAGATACTTTTGGAAATATAACAAGAATCAATAATTGTTTAGAAAGTATAGAAAAAGATATTCCAGGCGAAAGAGATTGGATTGATAATCTTAATCATCAATTAGAAAATGCTAAAATAGAAGTTCAAAAAGAATTTCCTCAAGAACAAGAATTAAAAGATAAAGAAAAAAGACTAGAAGCATTGAATATTGAGTTAAAACTAATTGAACAAGATAAAGAATTATTAGGAGATGAACAAGAAGAAAAACAGGAGAAATCTCCAAACAAGAACTCTCCAGAGCGTTGCTAAAAAAATGATTTTGTAATATAATAGGAAACAAGAGAAATAGTAATTTATGGAGGTTAAGATGATTAAATCAAATATAAAAAAGCAATTTTCTTGTGATAAAAATAAATTGTGGAATATTATTACAGATAATTCAAATTATAAATGGAGAACAGATTTATCTAAAATAGAAATAATAGATGAAACACATTTTGTTGAATATACTATAAATAACTTTCCTACATATTTTACTATTACTGCAAAAGAAAAGTTAAAAGAGTATAAATTTGATTTAGAAAATGCTAATTTAAAAGGTAAATGGATTGGTATTTTTAAAGAACTTCCAAATGGTAATATTGAACTAGACTTTACAGAAGAAATAGAAGTAAATAATTTTATTATGAAACTGTTAGCAAAGTCTTATTTAAAGAGTCAACAGAAAAGATATATGAAAGATTTAGAAAAAGAGTTAAATAAATAGTAATTTGTTGAAAAGATGGGATGGAAAATTTATATGTTAGTAAGTAAAATAATAAGTAGCATTATAGAAATAATTTTAATTAGTTCTTTACCATTTATTTGGTGGCTAATATCAGCAAAGAAAAAAGAAAATTTTTTTAGTTGGATTGGTTTAAAAAAAATAGAAAATACAAAAAAAACATTGATAAATACAATCATAATATCATTAGTTTTTATGACTGTATCTATTATTACTCTTTATTTGATAAAAGATATTGAAACAGCTACATCTGAATTCAAAGGATTAGGAATAAGTGCCTTACTACCAGCACTTATATATGCTATATTTAATACTTCCTTACCTGAAGAAATATTTTTTAGAGGGTTTTTATTAAAAAGATTATCAAATAAATTTGGATTTAGAGTTGCAAATGTAATTCAAAGTATAATATTTGGACTACTACATGGAATAATGTTTTTTAGTTTAGTTGGAATTGTTAAAGCAATGATTATTATATTACTTACAGGAATAATTGCTTATGCTATGGGATATGTAAACGAAAAAAAAGCAAATGGCTCAATTTTGCCTAGTTGGTTTATACATGCATTATCAAACATATTCGCTTCAATTATAGCAATGTTTTCTATTATATAAATTACAATTTTAATTACTTTATGCGAAAGTATAGAGCAATTTGTCTTTTTATGATATTATATTAAAAACAGTAATTTGGAGAGGAAAAAATTAAATGAAAGTACCTAAAAGTAAAAAAATGAAATTAATATATAAAGCAATAGATTATAGTTTTATAAAAGACGAGTATATAAGAAATACATATAATACAAGATGGAAAAGGGATTCGGAAAATTCATTTATGTTTTCTATAAAAAAAGAAAAAAATAAACCAGTAACGAATGAAGATAAATTGACAATTATAGAAAATGTTTTCGAAATAAAAGATAATAGCGATATAAAAGATAAATATAATGAAGCAATAAATGGCTCTGGAAATGAAGAAACAAGAATTAGTGTTCTTCATTCATCATCATTATGTGCTTTTTTACATTTTTATAATTTGAGAAAAAAAACCAATAATTATAAATAATGTTGTATATGATGAAGTGCATTTTGAAGTTCAAAACCAAGTATTTAAAAATCATAGTCCTTCAAATATGGACATTGTTTTAATATCAAATAAAAGCAAAAAAATTTTATTTTTGGAGGCGAAATTTTCAGAATATCTTTCTATGACTAATCATTATATAGTAAAAAAAGAATATAAAAATATATATGAAGAATTAAATATTAATAATGAGTATATGATTGATGAAAAAACAGATAAAATTATGTTAATTTCAAAGGATTACACTAAACATTATATTGCAGGTATTAAACAAATGATATCACATTATTTAGGAATAAAAAACTTTATATATAATAAAAAGGATATTAATGAAAAAATAAAACTTAGAGAGGATTTTGAAGTGATTTTAGGTACTATTCTATTTGATGGTTGGAAAGATCAAGATTTTTTAAGAAATTATGCTGAAGAATACAAAAAAATTGTTCAAATTTTAAATAAGGATAAGAATAAACCAAATAATTTTAGAATTATGAATTCAGTATTAACATATCAAGAACTTTTTAAAAATTATAGCCTAGATAAAAGAGTAAAACAATATTATAGATATTAATGCTACAAATTACAGGTATACTGTTAGATGTAAATAAAAGAGTTTACATCTAATTTTTTTGGTTGTAAAATTATTTACATTAGAATTTAAGTTAGAACATCAAATTACAGAGGTCTTTGAATCTAAGAAATTGACAGTTCGGCTTTTATTCCTATTATTAATTTAGTTTTAGATAGTGAGGGCATCGACTCTATATAACAAGCCTGATGAAATAATAGTAGAGGTAAAAGACTTAAGTTCAAAAAGAAAGTAGGTGAATAATTTTGAAAACAGTATTAAGTGTAGATGTTGCTAAAAATAAGAGTATGATAATGCTTATGAATAATGATGGAGAAATACTTATTGACACAAAAGAGATAAAGCACAATTTAGAAGATTTTGAAAAAGTAAAAGCAGAAATTAAAGAAATTAACCCAGAAAACTTAACAGTATTTATGGAATCAACAGGTACATACCATTTACCAGTAGAAAGATACTTTAAAGAAAATGGATTTAATACTTTAGTTATCAATAGTTTAACGACAAAAAATAATTATGATACTATTAGAAAAACAAAAACAGATAAAGAAGATTGTTATAGGTTAGCAAAGTTGTTTTTTGTAAACGAAGTAAAATATCACGATTTATCTAAAAAAGACTTATATGCTAATTTAAAAGCAATGACAAGACAATATTTTTATTTGTTACAGAACAATGTAAGTTGTAAAAATAGATACAAAAGATTGATAAATATATGTTTTCCAGAACTAGAGAAAATCTTTAAATCAACAAGAATTTATGATGATACAGCATTAAATTTTATTAAAGAATTTCCACACGCAGAAATAGTAAAAGAAAAAAGAATTGATGCATTGTATAACAATTTATACAAAACAAATGGAAGAAACTTAAACTTTTATAAAAAACTTGCCACAACAATAAAAACAGTTTCAGCTAACTCTTATCCAGGAGTTGATAAAGAACACTCCGATGTAAATAATCTTTCAAAAATGGCTCAAATAGTGCAAAATAACAATAATATTATAAATGAATTGAGAAGTAAAATGATAGAAACAGCAAAACAATCTCAATATTATGAAATAATCAATTCATTTTATGGGATTGGAGAAATATTAACAGCTGAAATACTTGGAGAATTAGGAGATATAACAAGATTTAATAGTCCAAAAGAAGTAATAGCTTTCTGTGGACTTGATCCAACAATCAAACAGTCTGGAAAAAGTATAAATGTAAAAGGAGCAATATCAAAAAGAGGAAACAAATATGCAAGATATATATTGTTTAATTGCAGTCAAATGGTAGTAAAATTAGGTGCTTCAAATTATCCAGAACATCCAGTATATATTTATTACCAAAACAAAAAAGCAGAAGGCAAACATTATTATGAAAGCCTAACTGCTTGTTCAACTAAAATTCTAAGAATGTTATATTCAATGTGCAAAAATAATAAACAATTCTTAGAAAACTAACTATAATTGAATTTTATCATAAAAGAAGTGAAAAAGATACAATTTTTTAAAAAATATATCGTTTTCGCTTGTTTGTCATACAAAAAAATAATATAATAAATTCGTTAAAAAGACTTGACAAAAATTAGATAGTCAATTTAGCGAATTATTAGAGTAGCAGTAGTTTGACAAAATGTTAAAACACATTGCTTGTAGCAACGAAACTTTTATAATAAAATTTACTTAAAGAAAGGAGTGAATTTTATATGTTAAAAGATAATTTAAAAACTTTAAGAAAAAATAAAGGACTTTCACAAGAAGAACTAGCTATCAAATTAAATGTAGTTAGACAAACAATTTCAAAATGGGAACAAGGATTATCTGTTCCAGACGCTGAAATGTTAATATCTATATCAGAGGTATTTGATACTCCTGTTAGTACGATTTTGGGAGAAAATATCGATGAAAAGGAAAAGAATGATTTAAAAGTAATATCAGAAAAATTAGAAGTTATAAATGAACAACTATCTATGCAACAAAAACAAAAAAGAAAAAGGACAATAAACTTCTTAATAATTATGGATGTATGTATCATATTACTTTTTATATTATTAACAGTATTAGGTAGTTCGTATCAAAATTGGGATTATAGTCATCCCGAGTGGGCTGTTATAGGAACTATATGGCATGCATTTGAATGGGTATTTTTTAAAGTTGCACCAATTATGGTTATACTAATTACTTCAATATTAGGGATACTATTTATAAAAAGGAATAAATAACAAATTACAATTAGAAGGGCAGATAATTAGTTGAAATTATCTGTCATTTATTATATAATCGTAACAAAAGATAGTAAGTTGTAGAGATGATAGGAGTATTTATGAATAAAAAGTTAGTGAAAGAATTTTTAATAATAACATTTGTTATAATGCTAATATTTTGGGGTGGTTGTGCTTTAATTAGTCAAATTTTTAACTTGACAATAAATAATATATTTTTAAGGATTATGCACATTATCGGGGGTTTCTCTCCAACTATTGCCTCTTATATATCTCTAAAGAGAAATAACAAAGTTAAGAATTTAAAAGAATGGTTAAAAAATATATTTGATATAAAACATAACATTTGGACTTATGTTTTAGTAATTTTATTTGTAGTGATTTATTATGTTTTGGGATGTGCAATAAATGGATTTGAATTTGGTGCTCCTATATTCATGCTTATAGTAATTTTACCAATGATGTTATTTGGTGGTGGCAATGAAGAAGTTGGATGGAGAATGATTTTACAACCTGAATTGGAAAAGAAATTTGGATTTCATATAGCAACAATCTTTACTTCTATTATTTGGTGGTTATGGCATTTACCAATATTTTTTATAAGAGGAACAGCAAATGCAAATATGAACTATTTTCTTTTTGGAATAATGTGTTTAACCTTATGTTATGCTTTGGCATCAATAAGAAAGGTATCGAAAGGTGTATTTCCTTGTATATTAACTCATTGCTTAATAAATGGGTTATCTGCAATATTTGTATTTAATTATAGTTTGTTAAGTTGTTGTATAACTTTAATTGTAACAATAATAGTATCAATACTAATTTTAAATATAAATAAAAGATATATAAGGTAATAATAAATTACAATATATAGAGCTGATAATTAATTTTATCGGTTCTTTTTATTTGAAAAATTTCACACATTTGTCAAATAATAAAATTATATATATACTATTGCCATAGGAGGTATAGTATATATGGAAAGATTATTAAATTGTTCCTTACTGGAAAAATTATATGAAGATAGAAATGAAGATATATCTCATATTATTATAAAAAAATGTCCAGAGTATAAAAAATCATTAAAAGAAATGGAGGACAAATTAAAAGAACTCTTAAATTATATTCCTGGAGAACTCTATAAAGAATTAGAAGGAGAAATAGAAGATTTTCTATTTGAACATGTTTCATTTTTAAGTAATTTCTGGAATTCTAAATTTTATAAAATAGGTTTTATAGACGGAATGAATGTAAAAAAAGACATAGAAATAGAACTGGAGGAATTAAGAAATGGAAAAAGTGATGAATAGTTTTATTAATGAGCATAAGGATGCTTTTAATGAACATTTTAATTTTTATGTTAAAGATAAACTATCAAACAGAGAAGATTATAAAGGAATAATGGATAAAATCCATGCTTTATATGAAAAATATCCAAAATTAAGAGAATTTATTGAGGATGAAAAGCCAACTTCATTTAATGTAGAAGAAACAGATGCTTTTTGTGAATGGTTAGGATTATATGATAGTTTAAAAATCATTGAACTTCTTGAAGCATTTAAACTAGGTGGAAAAGAAGCATACATATTTTTTGAAGAACAGGGAATGCTTAATATATAAAAAAGGAATAGGAAAAGGAGATCATTATAATAAATCTCCCATAATAATTTCAGACGATTACGAATATATCCTCACTTAAAAAGCTATATATATTACGATAATCAATATTCTCTTCCTTTGCTATATTATAACATGTCTGTCAAATAATAGAATAATAAGATAAATTAAGATAAAACATATAAAACTTTCAAATAAAAGTGATAAGTAAAAAATATGTTTAATTTTTAATATATTTTGTTCATTAGCAAGGAATATATGCTATAATGTTGTGCAGAAAGAAGGTGGAAAAATGGCATCATTTAATATCGCAAAATATAATGCAATGCAAACTGATGATATGTTAAAAATCTATACTCCTGATATGTATCAGAAGGAATTAGATGAAACAGAAGTATTGATAAGCGAATTAATGGAAAGATTAGGAGCTGAAGAATATGAAAAGTATGTAAATGAAAACGAACCACTTGCTACTTATGATTATTTCTTTGGAATGTTTACCGAATATTTTATTGAGGGTACTCCTATAATACCAGTAAGAACTATAAAAAGAGTAAGAGAACAAATTAGAGAAAAACTTAACTCTTTAACTTAATAAAAAAGAACTTGAATTAGCAATAATTTGGGTTCTTTTTTTATATTAAAAGATAGATTGGAGGTAATTTAAAATGCAAGAAAAAGATAAATTGCTAGAAAAATTAGAACAAGAATTAAAAGATTACAAATCTTATGTAAGAGAACAGGGTGTTGATTTTGCTATTGATAAAGCATACGAATTAACTGTTAAACAAGAAGTAATTGATTGCTTAATGTATGATAATGAATTATCAAAAGAGCAAATAAAGGCTCTATTAAAATTTGATAGTGTTCTTGATGATTGCTATGGTGAATGGCTAAAAACTGATGGTAATTTACGAGAACATTTAAATTATAGTGTAGATAAATCTGTAAATCATATTACAGATGATTATAGAAAAGATAAAATAAAAGCTAATAAAGAAGCAAGGTAAGGTGGTTATATGAGAGATTATATACCACCTGAATTGTTAAAGAAAGCAAAAGAAATGGACTTATTAACTTACCTAATGAACTTTAATCCAAGTGAATTAGTAAAAATAACAGAAGATACTTATTCAACTAAAACACATGATAGTTTGATTATAAGTAATAATTTATGGCATAGATTTTCAACTAATGAAGGTGGAAAAACAGCTCTTGATTACTTAATAAAAGTAGAAGGTTATAGTCTTCAAGAAGCTGCAAGAATTATACTAAATAATCAAAATATTGAGTTAAAACAAGTACCTAAAACAGAGATTAAAACAACTAAAACAATAGTTATTCCTATTAGAAATAATGATAATAAAATTGCAATTGAGTACCTAAAAAATCGTGGTATAGATGAAGATATAATAAAATATTGTATTGATAAAAAACTCTTATATCAGGAACAAAAAACAAATAATGTTGTTTTTATAGGTTACGATAATAATCATAATATTAAATATGCAGGATGTAGATCCACTGGAGTAAATAGAATTATGAGAGATGCAAAAGGTAGTTCAAAAGAGTTCTCTTTTAGGTTGTTATCAGATACGAATAAGGAATCTGTTCATTTATTTGAAAGTTCAATAGATTTATTATCTTATGCAACATTATTAAAAATAAAGGGTTATGATTGGCATAATCAAAATCTTATAGCACTAGCAGGTGTATATCAACCTGCAAACAAAATAGAACAAAGTAAAGTACCATTAACGGTACTTAATTTTTTACAAAATAATCCTAGTATAAATCAAATAGTTATTCATTTTGATAATGATAGAGCAGGAAGAGATGCAACAAAAGCATTCATTTTTGCTCTTGATAGTAAATACGATATATATGATATACCTGCTCCTTATGGTAAAGATATAAATGACTATTTATGTTATTCTTTAGGGTTAAAAAATAGACAAGATGTAGAAAAATATAAAACATATAAGATTAAAAAAAGTATGATAAGAGAATAAAAAATGGGGCTGTTTTTTAAAAAAAGATTGATTTCTTGTCCTAGCAAGCACTGAATTTGGGGACTCGAAATTCGAGCCTTCAAATTCTATACAATGGGGCAAGCCCCAATCCCCATTTTAGAAAGGAGTAAAACATGCGAGAACGAAATTTAGAGTTTCATATTAGATTTAATGACATAGAATATGACAAATTAGAAGAAATGTCTTTAAAATCTAAAATGACGAAATCAGATGTAATTAGAAATTTAATATTAGAAAAGGAGATTAAAGAAAAACCTGGTTATGAATTTTATGAAGTTATGAAAGAGCTTTCTAAAATTGGGGTTAATCTTAATCAAATTGCATATAGAGCAAATAAAACTAATAGTATAGATAAAAGTTATTATAAAGAACTTGCAAATGAATGGTTAGAATTTTCAAGACAAGTTAAAAGTAAATTTTTATAGGAGGTGTTTAATTGGCAGTAACAAAAATTTGGGCAGTTATAAAACGAGTAGATCATGTTGTAGATTATGCAACTAATAAAGAGAAAACAAAAATACAAATGTCTCCAAATGGAATGTATGCTAGAGATTTAAAAGATGTAATTGACTATGCAAGAAATTCAGATAAAACAGAGGAAGAATATTTTGTTACAGGAATTAATTGTGAACCACAATCTGCTTATGAAGAAATGCAAGATACAAAATTGTATTATAAGAAAAATGATAAGATATTAGCATTTCATGGGTATCAATCTTTTGCACCAGGAGAAACTACTCCAGAAATTGCACATAAAATTGGAGTTGAATTAGCTCATGAAATTTGGGGAGATAGATTTCAGGTAGTCGTTACAACACATCTTAATACTAAATGTCTTCATAATCATTTTGTAATTAATTCTGTATCTTTTAAAGATGGCTATAAATATTACGATAATCATACAAGTTATTCAAGAATAAGACACATGTCAGATGAGCTATGTAAAGAATATGGGTTAAGTGTTATAGAAGAAAAACCAACAAAGAAAACTCATTTAAATTATGCTAATTTTTATGAGAAATCTAAATATACAAATAATTATGAAATAAAAGCAAAAAGAGATTTAGATTTAGCAATTAGACAAGCATATTCTTATAATGATTTTGAATACTTAATGAAAAAATTAGATTATGAAATTATATATAGAGCAAATAAAATTAGTTTAAGACATAAGAATTATAATCGTAATATTAGAATTGAAAGAAGATTCGGAGAAGAATATTCCATAGAGAGTATTAAAAGAAGAATTTTAGAAGAGGAATCAGTAAGAGTTCCTTTTATAGAAGATTATTATAGAAAAGTTAAATATCCTTTTGCTAAAAGGCATAAAAGAGCCAAAGCAAAAGGATTTATTGCTTTATATTATCATTATTGCTATCTTCTTAAAGTATTTCCTGATATACCACAACAAAGATTACCTTTATCTATAAGAGCAGATGTTGCAAGAATGAATGAATTATCTGAAGAAGCAAAACTACTTTCAAATTATAAAATAAAAACTTTAGAAGATTTAAAAGATTTTGAAAATGAACATTTATTTAAAATCGGAACATTAAGCTCCGACAGAGAAAGATTATGGACTAAAAGAAGATTAAGCAAAGATGATAATGAGAGAAAATCAATAGCTATTGATATTGGTGTTCTCAATAAAAAAATAGATAATTTAAGGAAGGAGGTGCAACTAGCGAAAGATATAGAAACAAGATTACCGAAGATAGAAGATAATTTAATAGAATTAGACTATCAAGAAGAACAAGAGAAGAATAAAGAAAATGAAAAATCAAAAAGAAAGGAGAAAAATAAATAATGAGTGTATCAGGAGATTCAGCAGAACAAGTTGTTAGATTAAGTTTAGAAGGTTTTGAAGTAATAGCTAAATTAACTGGTAGTGGAGCAAAAAATATTGCTGCATTACTTTATACAATAATGAAAGACCAAAAGCAAACAAAAGGAAAGACTAGAATAAATAACATGCTTAAATCAGGAAAATCACTTAAAATATTTTCTGTAAAACAAGAAGACTTAAAAACATTTACTCAAGAAGCAAAAAGATATGGAATACTATATACAGCTTTAGTAGATAGAAAGCATAAAAACATTGATGGTATGGTAGATATTATGGTTCGTGATGAAGATGCTCCAAGAATAAATAGAATAGTAGAAAGATTTAAACTTATTACAATTGATACTGCTCAAGTTCAAACTATCGTTCAGAAATCTATTGATGATAGAAAAGAGCAAAGAAGTCATGAAAAAGGTGTACAAACAAAAACTAAAGAAGAAATGTTAGAAGATGTACTATCACAAAAACCTATACAAAAGGAGAATAATCAAGTGGAAAATTTCAATTTAGCAATGACTGTAAAAAACCCTCAGTCAGAGCTTTCCTCAAACAAAGCCGAAGGGGTAGCTAAACCTTTAAATAGAAAAAAATCTGTTAGAAAAGAATTAAAAGAAATTAAAGAAGAGGTTAGAAAAGAAGCGGAAAAGAAATCTTTAGTAAAAGATGTAAAAGAGGTTGCTCCGAAAGTAAAAGCACCAAAAGTAAAAGAAACTAAATAGGGAGGTATAGTACATTGGAAGAAACAAGAGTATTAAAAATGGATATATATGATTATAAGTTACTTGTAAATGCTCTTAATGAATTTAGAAATCAAAAATTAAAAGAAAATATCGATGTAGAAATCATTGATGAATTATTGATGAAATTACTACAAGCCCCAATCGAAAAAGAAAGATTTAAAAAGGAGCATTGTATAAGTGCAAGATGATAAAAGAACAAGAAAAATCATATATATTATAGGCATTATTCCTATAATATGGTTTGCTTTACTAATAGCACCTTATTTAAGTGGTGGATTAATTGAAATAATAAAAAATTCTAATAATATATTTAATAATATGTTAAATATAAGTTTTTGTGAGAATAGTATAAGAACTATTCTTATTTTTTTAATTATATATATTTTAGGAATAATGATTTATGAATCTACAAGAAAAAATTACAGAAGAAAAGAAGAATATGGTTCTGCTGAATGGGGTAATGCAGGACAAGTTAATAAGAAATATAAACAGAATGCAAATATGAATAAGTTATTAACTAAAAATGTTGCATTAGGTTTAAATGGAAAAAAGCACAGAAGAAATGTCAATGTTTTAGTTGTAGGTGGAAGCGGTGCAGGTAAAACTTTTAGCTATTGTAAGCCGAATGTGTTACAAGCTAATACTTCTTATGTAATTTTAGATCCTAAAGGAGAAATATTAAGAGATACAGGTTATTTATTAGAAGATGAAGGATATGAAATTAAGGTTTTAGATTTAATAAATATGAATAAATCTCATTGTTACAATCCTTTTGTATATCTCAAAACAGATAATGATGTACAAAAATTAGTAACAAATCTTTTTAAATCTACTACTCCTAAAGGAAGTCAAAGTCAAGATCCTTTTTGGGATACGGCAGCATCTATGCTTTTATTAGCATTAATATTTTACCTAAAATATGAAGCACCTGAAGATGAACAAAACTTTGTAATGGTTATGGAGTTATTAAGAGCTGGAGATGTTAAAGAAGATGATGATGATTATGTTTCTCCTTTAGATATGTTATTTAATAGGTTAGAAACAAAAAATCCTGAACATATTGCTTTAAAATATTATAGAGCATATCATTCAGGTTCAGCTAAAACATTAAAATCCATTCAAGTAACATTAGCTTCAAGACTTGAAAAATTTAATTTAGATAGTTTGGCTGCAATGACACAAACTGATGAATTAAACTTGCCATCTCTCGGAGAAAAGAAAGTTGCTTTATTTGCTTTAATACCTGATAATGATACATCATTCAATTTTTTAGTAAGTATATTATATACTCAACTATTTCAACAATTATTTTACATTGCAGATTATAAATATGGAGGTAGCTTACCAGTTCATGTACATTTTGTAATGGACGAGTTTGCTAATGTTTCTCTACCTGATGATTTTGATAAAATCTTATCAGTAATGAGAAGTAGAGAAGTATCTGTTAGTATAATTCTGCAAAATTTAGCGCAATTAAAAGCATTATTTGAAAAACAATGGGAAAGTATTGTTGGAAATTGTGATGAATTTCTTTATTTAGGTGGCAATGAGCAGAGTACACATAAGTATGTAAGTGAATTATTAGGTAAAGCTACTATAGATACAAATACTTATGGTCGTTCTTATGGAAGTCATGGTAGTTATTCGACAAATGACCAAATGGCAGGAAGAGAATTATTGACACCTGATGAAGTAAGAATGTTAGATAATCAATTTGCATTATTATTTATAAGAGGAGAAAGACCAGTGAAAGATTTAAAATATAATTTAAAAGAACATCCAAATGCAAGTAGAACACCAATAGGTGGAGCAAAAGCATATATTCATGGTAATGTTGATAATTCGACTGGAAGTATATCATTTAATCTTGAAGATATAGATTTAACTAATGAAAAGATTATAGATATACCAATTACAGAATCAGATTATGAATTATTATCAGATGAAGAATTGGACAACTATATTGAAGAATTAGAAAATAACACAGATGATAAAAATAAAGAGTAAATAATATAATAACATTTTAAGGGCTATAGTTATTAAGTTTCTTAATTAATTATAGCCCTTTTTTTGTTGCAAAAAATAAATTAAGAAAGGATTTAAGTATTATGAATAAAGAATTAGTTTTAAATAAAGAAAGTAAAAAAGAAAATTTAGGAAAGAAAATTTTAACAAGAGGAGCTTTTATTATAGGCTATGTAGTAGCATTAAACTTTATACAAGCATCAAATGTTTTTGCAGCAGATGAACCAATAACAGTTGTAAATAATTTATCAAATTTTATATTTGGTTTAATTAGAGCTGTTGGAATGATTATTTTAGGATTTGGTATTGTGCAAGTAGGTATGAGTTTAAAATCTCATGATCCAACACAAAGAGCAAATGGAATAATGACACTTGCAGGGGGAACAGTTATAACATTTGCAAAAGAAATATTATCTTTAATAACAGGTGGTTAAGAACAAGTAGGAGCAATCCTACTTTTTTTGCCTTGAAAGGAATGATTTAAAATGCGAAAACTAATCAAAGTTGAAGAAGTTGTAGAACAAATATTAAGACAAGATAAATATTCAAGAAATAATGATATTTATCTTATTTTGAAATATATAACAAAAGTATATCCGTATGAAGTTGGAAAAAGATTTGAAGAAGCAATGACAAATGTAAGCAAAAAAGGATTAAGTTTTGAATCAATTACAAGAGCTAGAAGAAAAATACAAAACAAATATCCTGAATTAAAAAATGATAAAGTAGCCAACTTTAGAGATAAAAAGCAAAAAGAATATATAGCATATTCGAGAAAAAATTAGGATAGGAGGTGCTTAAATTTGAGTTGGATATCAAGTAATTTAATCAATACTGTAAGTACATGGAACAATAAATTTTCTGAAATCGTTGGCTTACTTTTAATGCCACCTGAAATGTTTAATGAAGGTGGTGTATGGAAAGTAATTGTAAATATCAATGGAGCAATGCAAGCAATAGCATTAGCTTTATTGGTATTATTTTTTGTAATTGGAGTAATGAAAACTTGCGGCAATTTTGCAGAAATAAAAAGACCTGAACAAGCATTAAAATTATTTATAAGATTTGCTATTGCAAAAGGTATCATAACTTATGGAATGGAATTATTAACTGCAATTATACGAATTGTACAAGGAGTTGCAAGTTCAGCATATTTTGCAAGAGATGGAGCATTTCAAATAGCAAAAATACCTGATGGCATTTTCTATGCAATAGAAGCTTGTAGTTTTTGGGATAAGATTCCACTTGGTGCAGTTACAATATTAGGTAGTTTATTTGTAACAGTGCTTTCTTTTATTATGATATTAACAGTCTATGGAAGATTTTTTAAATTATATATGTACACAGCAATAGCTCCTATACCTCTTTCTACATTTGCAGGAGAGCCAACGCAAAATATTGGAAAAAGCTTTTTAAAAAGTTATGTTGGTGTATGTTTAGAAGGAGTAATTATTGTAATCGCTTGTATTATATTTAGTGCTTTTATATCAACCACACCAACTATAAATCCAGATGATGATGCAATAACAATGGTATGGGGATATTTAGGACAACTAATATTTAATATGTTAATACTGGTAGGTACGGTAAGAATGTCAGATAGAATTGTAAAAGAAATGATGGGATTATAGAAGTTAAAGGAGGCAATAGAATGAGTTCAGATTTTATACATACAGAAGAAAACGGAATTAAATATTTAGTACATCCACCTGGAAGTTTTTTTGAAGGTATGAAAATGAGAGAAAATCCTGATGATGCATTTAATAATGCAATAAAACGAGGAATGAAAAATCCTGATGACTGGATGTATATGTATTCTGAAAATAATAAAGATTATTTTAAAAATTATTATTCAAGAAAATATAAGTCATATCCACAATTTGGAAAAGTGGAAATATTAAAAAAGAAAATATTAGATAGAGGTGGGAGGTAGATAATAATGTCAGAAACAAGAAGAATAAATGATACATTTTATCTTATTGATGTAGGATTTAGAAAAGAACAACCTGTAGCATTAGTCGAAAAAACATTTACCGAAAAAGATAAAGAATATATCATAGCTTTTGATTATAAAGTTGAAAATGACAAAATTAACTGGGGTTATGGGTATTACTATGACAAGAACTTAAAAAAAGCGAAAGAAGACTTTGCAAAAGCTTTAGCAGGTAAAGATTTAGCAGATACATTTTCTGAAAAAGAATATTCTGAAGATGAATTCTATCTAGCTTTTTATACTGAAGATGAAATAAGAGATTTAATAAAATCTAAAGCAGAATTATTCTATGTTGATGATGGTATTGATGAAGCAATAATAAAATTTGAAGATATACCTGATTTCATAGTTGAATACAATAGAAAAATAGGTATGAGAGATTTAAAATTCTTTAGAGTTGGAAAAGATGTTTATGAACCTGATATTACAACTTGTGGGGAATTTTTAGATAGAATTAAACCTGAATTAAGAGAAAGATTAATTGATAGATTAGTGTTATTGCAAACAAATGAATTAGAACCTAATAAATTCAAGTTGATTGATGAAGATATACATGAATATGTAGAAAACAAACTTGAGCAAGAAAAAGAACAAAAGAAAGTAAAGAATAAGAAAAATAGGGAGGTTAGATAAATTGGAAGTTAAAATTAATAAAGATATAAGACAATATAGTGAAAGTATATTCTTTGGACTATCAATGAGGCAATTTATATTTTCAATACTAGCTTGTTTAGTTGCAGTTGGATTATATTTTATTTTAAGACCATATTTTGGTATTGAAACTTTATCGTGGATGTGTATTTTAGGAGCAACCCCATTTGCTATTCTAGGATTTGTAAAATATAACGGAATGACAGCAGAGCAGTTTTTAGTGGCTTGGTTTAGAAGTAAATTTCTAATGCCAAGTCATTTTGTATTTAAAGCTGATAACTACTATGATATGAAATTTAAACCTATTATTGAAAACAATTTGAAGAAAGATTTTATAAAAAACAAAAAAGAGCATAAAGTAAAAAAATTAAAAGAAAAGTCAAAGAATAAAAAGTTAAAGAAAACTAAAGGAAGTGAGGTTGATAGATATGATGAAAACACTGGCTCAAATATTTAAGAGAGATAAAGAAAAATTCAAAGTTCCAAGATCTGCACAACAGATAATCCCAATCAAAGCATTATGGCTTGATGGGATTTTTTTAGTGGGAAAAAATAAGTATTCTAAATGTTATAAGTTTTTAGATATAAATTATGCTGTTGCAAGTTCTGAAGATAAAGAAGCAATGTTTATAGACTATTCTGAACTTTTAAATTCATTAGATACTGGAGCAATGGCAAAGATAACTATAAATAATAGAAGAATAAACAAAATAGATTTTAAAAAACAAATATTGCTTGATTTAAAAAATGACGATTTTGACGAATATAGAAAAGAATATAATCAAATGCTTATAAACAAAACAAAAGAAGCAAATGAAATAGTACAAGAAAAAGTAATAACTTTATCAGTTTATAAAAAATCAGTAGAAGAAGCAAGAAATTACTTCAATAGAGTTGGAGCAGACTTAATTTCAAAGTTTAGTAGTTTAGGTTCTAAATGTGTAGAATTAAATGCAGAAGAAAGATTACGAATACTACATGACTTTTATAGAACTGGAGAAGAAACCTCGTTTAGATTTGATATAACATCTGATTTAAGAAAAGGTCATAATTTTAGAGATTTTATTTGTCCTGATAGTTTTGAATTTAAAGATGATTATTTTAAAATGGGCAATAGATATGGTAGAGTGCTTTTCTTAAAAGAATATGCAAGTTTTATAAAAGATACTATGATAACAGAACTTACTGAATTAAATAGAAATTTAATGTTGTCAATAGATGTTATACCAATACCAATGGATGAAGCAGTAAAAGAAGCTGAAAATAGAAGATTAGGTATTGAAACAAATATAACAAATTGGCAGAGAAAACAAAATGCAAATAATAACTTTAGTGCAATAATACCTTATGATATGGAACAACAAAGAGCAGAATCTAAAGAGTTTTTAGATGATTTAACTACTCGTGACCAAAGAATGTTTATTTCAATTACAACAATGGTAATTACAGCAGATACAAAAGAAGATTTAGATATAAATACAGATAATTTAGAACAAATAGCAAGAAAAGGCTTATGCCAATTAGGAGTATTAAGATTTCAACAATATGATGGTTTGAATTTAGTATTACCAATAAAAAGTGATTTTAGTAGAATAAGAGCTTTAAGAACTTTAACAACTGAAAGTTTAGCAGTTTTAATGCCATTCAAAGTCCAAGAAATTAGACATGAGAATGGTATTTTTTATGGTCAAAATGTAATCAGTAAAAATATGATTATTGCTGATAGAAAACAACTTTTAAATGGTAACTCATTTATATTAGGAGTTAGTGGTAGTGGTAAATCATTTACTGCAAAAGAGGAAATTGCTGCTATAAAAATGAGAGATCCAAATGCTGATATTATATTGATAGATCCTGAAAGGGAGTATTCAAAGCTTGTAAAAGCCTTTAATGGAGAGGTTATTAAGATTTCTGCGACAAGTAAAAATCATATAAATGCTATGGATATGAATGCAGATTATGGAGATGGAAATCCTGTTATATTAAAATCTGAATTTATATTATCTCTTTGTGAGCAACTTATTGGTAGTGGTAATTTAGGTGCAAAACAAAAATCTCTAATAGATAGATGTACTGCAAATGTTTATAGAGTATTTCAACAAGGAAATTATCAAGGAATACCTCCAACATTGCAAGATTTTAGAGAAGAATTATTAAGACAAAATGAACCTGAAGCAAAAGAAATAGCATTAGCCATAGAGCTATTTACAAATGGTTCATTGAATACATTTGCTATGCAAACTAATGTAGATACTTCAAATAATTTAATTTGCTACGATATTCTTGATTTAGGTAAACAATTACAACCTATTGGAATGCTAGTCGTTCTAGATAGTATATTAAATAGAATTACAAGTAATAGAGCAAAGAATAAAAATACTTATATTTTTATAGATGAAATTTACTTGTTATTTCAATATGAGTATAGTGCAAACTTCTTATTTACATTATGGAAAAGAGTTAGAAAATATGGTGCATTTGCAACAGGTATAACTCAAAATGTAGAAGATTTATTACAAAGTCATACTGCAAGAACTATGCTTGCAAACTCTGAATTTATTATAATGTTAAATCAAGCATCAACTGATAAATTAGAACTTGCAAAACTACTTAATATGTCAGAGCCTCAAATGGGGTATATAACTAATGTAGGAGCAGGGGAAGGACTTATAAAAGTAGGTTCATCTATTGTTCCATTTGTAAATCATTTTCCTAAAAATGCAAAACTATATAAATTATTTACAACTAAACCTGGAGAAGATTTTGAAGAATAGATTTAGTAAGAAAATTAGAGGTAGAAATATAGATTACAATATAGTTTTACCTCTAATAATTTTTTTAGTATTTCTTTTATGTGCTAGTAGTTATTATTTAATTAGTACATTATTGAAAGATAAAAAGGAAAATGATGAGTTTGAAAATTTAGAACAAATTATAATTGAAAATAATATAGACGAGAATGACAAAATTCAAGAAGAAAATTCTAATACAACAAATTACTCTAATATAGATTTAAACACTCTTAAAATTCAAAATAACGACCTTATAGGGTGGATTAAAATTGATAATTCAAATATCAATTATCCAGTTATGCAAAATGGGAATTATTATTTAAGAAGAAATTTCTATAAGAATTATTCAAAACTTGGAACTCCATATTTAGCAGATTACTGCAATATAAGAACAAGCGATATTTTAACTATATTTGGGCATCACATAAATCAAGGTTATATGTTTGCAGATTTATTAAAATATCAAAACTATGACTATTATAAAAGCCATAAATATATTAAATTTTATACATTAGAAGATGATAAAACTATAGAAAATATTTATGAAGTATGCTTTGCATTTAAAATAAAGGCAGAAAGATATAGTTATTATTCATATACAAGATTTTATGATGAAAATGATTTAAAAGAATATGTCGAAAATTGTAAAAACCTTTCTTTTTATAATACTGATACAAAATTTGATTATGGAAATCAATTTGTAACACTTTCAACTTGTGAATATAGTCAAAAAAATGGAAGAATGATTGTTATTGGTGTTAAAAAATAACAAAAAGGAGGTGAGTTTATGCCAGATATTAAGCAAAAACAAAGAACTCCAATAAAAAATATAAATAAAAAGGTAGTATATGCTGAAAGAATAAAAGAACATGCAGTAAATGTTAAAAATAGAACAGATAATTTTGTAAGCTCAAGTGAGGAAAATAATCCTACAGATAAAGCAACACAAAATATAATTGATACTGAAAAGATAGCAGTTGCAAAGGCAGGAGATAAATTCAATGAAGAAGGCAAAAAATCTGTTATTAAAACAAAAGAAAATTTTGAAAAAGCTAAAAATAATATAAATGAAATTAGAGTAAGACAAAATGCAAAGGAAGAAGAAAAGTTATTAAAAGATAAAGTAAAAAAAGATTCAAATAATGTTTCAAATAGTATTATAAAAAAGAAAAATATAAAAGGTATTAAGCAGAAAAATACAAAAATTATAAAAGGTGCAGATAAAACATCTAAACTAACTAATAAGCAAATAAAAAATACTAGATATGTTGCAAAGAAAACAGAGCAAAAAGCAAGAGAAGCAGTTAAACTTTCTAAAAAAGCATATCAAATAAGCAAAGCTACAGCTAAAAAAATAGCACAAGATACTAGAAGATTAGTAAGAACTATAATAAAAGTTGTAAAAGCTTCATTAATTGCAGCAAAAACTGCTTTTACTTTGCTCATTGCAGGAGGATGGATTTCTGTTATTGTAATATTAATCGTTTGTATTATGGGTGGTGCAATGGCATTATATAAAGTAAATGGAGAAAGAAATTCAGAACTTGGAATTTATAACGAAGATGCTTGGAATAATGACATGGTATCTGTTGCTATAAGTCAATTAGGAAATAAAGGTGGACAACCTTACTGGAGTTGGTATGGTTTTGAATCAAGAGCAGAATGGTGTGCTTGTTTTGTAAGTTGGGTAGCGAATGAATGTGGCAAGATAGATAATGGAATAATGCCAAAATTTGCAGCTTGTAATGATGGTATAGCTTGGTTTAAACAAAAAAATCAATGGATTGAACCAACAGATATTCCAATTACTGGAGATATAATCTTTTTTGATTGGGCGAAAGATGGAATAGATGGCTCATCAGATCATGTTGGAATTGTAGAATATTATGATATTGAAAAAAATATTGTACATACTGTTGAAGGCAATTCTAATGATGAATGTAAACAAAGAGAATACTCAAAAGATGATAATCAAATTATGGGGTATGGAAGACCTGAATTTTAATTTGCAAAATTTGTCGATTTATAGTATAAATAGAATAGAGGTAGATATTAATGAAATTAAAAAGATTTGATGTAGTAGAGCTAAATAACGGCAACAAGGCTACAATATTTGATATAAAGAATAATGAATTCTATGGAGAAATAGTAAATAATAAAGGTATAACTATTGAACATAGGAATATTAATGAAAATGAAATTAAAAAGGTTTTAGTTTCAAAAGATAGAGTAAGATAAATTTTATCCTGGAGTAAATCATTATAAAACTAATGGTTTGCTCCAGGAAATTTTTTTGTCAAATTTTGCCGAAATCAAAGACAAAATTAAGTTTTTATGATATTATAAAATAGAAATTTTTGTAAGAAGGTGTTAGCAGTATGATAAAAGAATTATGCACAAAGCTATTAGACAACAAAATGGCTAAAAATGAAAATTTTATAAGATTTACTTTTTATGAATTAAGAGTAAAAAATAATTTATCTGAAGAAGAAACAGATGAATTTTTAAGGTTATGTATGACTTATTTAGAAAATAAAGGTTACGAAGTCTATGTAGGTAATACAAGATATAGTTACAATAATGCAACTCAAAATGTTCAACCAAATGAATTATTGATTGCTTTTAAGAATGAGAAGTAAGGTAGGGAAGTCAAAATGTTTGAATCAAAATATGATAAACAATCAATTGATAGATTTCTTTTTATTAGCGAGGGAAATCTTACAAAAATGAAGAATAACAATATTAGAACACTAGGAGAATTATCAAAACATAGTGCTTCTAACTTAAAAAATCTTGGACTACAAGATGAAGATATAAATATGATAAACAAAGAGTTAGGACTACTAGGTATGGGACTAAAGAATTAAAAATTGGAGTTGAGATATATGAAAGAATTAATACTATATCCTAATGAAGAAGAAAAGATAAATATAGAATTTGATATAGTATATCCTGAAAAAAAACTTTTAACAAGCAAATCCGAGAATACTGATATAAATGAAAACTTATATGACCTAAATATAAAAATAGATGAAATATCAGAATTAGAATTTAATAATGGTTTATCAGAATTTGAAAAAACTAATTATACAATAGCTGCTGTTTCAGGAATGTTTACTGGTATATTAAATATTCTTTGGAGTAAAGACTATGAATTAGAGAACGCTCAAAAATGGGGTAAAGAAAAAGTCGAAAAATTTGTATGTAATGTTGCTAAAAATCAAGGTTGTAAAAGTGATAATATTCAAGACTCAATTAGATTTCTTGAAAATAAATATCCAATACAGGCAGATAAATATACAAATACTTTCGGAGGTGGGCTTCAACATCATTTAAGAGATTTTTCACACCATCCAACTATTTTGGGTTTAATATCATCAATATTAAATCAATTTGGTATTGGAATTGGAACAGATGTTAATGGTAATTTCATTGTCGATTCAGTATCTGATAATCAATTTATTGGACATACATTTGGAGAAAAAATATATAATGCATTTATAATGTGGAGTTTTCATTTAATAAGTGATATGGCAGGTTCTAGCTCAAGTTTAAGTGGAGGAACAGGAATACCTGGAATAATACTTTCAACATTTAAAGAAATGTCATCACTACCAATTTTTAAAGAGATTAAAGTTAAATATAAAGACGATGATATTGGACTTTCTGTATTCATTTCAAAGCTATTTAATGGTTCTATTTTTAAGGATGAGAACGGAAAACCTATTAAATTAGATTTTAGAACAGAATTAGGATTAGTAGCTAATCAAAGTAAGTCAGTAGTTATTAATGAATGTTTAGTAAGAGGAATATATACAATTAGAAGTTTATATAGAGAATTATCTACCAAAGATATTAAAACAATATCTGATTTAAAAAGAATTGATTTTAAAGAAGTGTTACCATTCAAATCAAGAATACTAACAAGAATGCTAACAATTTCAAGTGGCATCTTTGTATTACTTGATTTATCTAAAGCAACTGTAAAATCTATAGGGAAGAATTTAACAACATTTTTATTAAACATTAACTATATTGGTATAGGTAGATTTATTTTATCATGTAGAGCTGATGCTGGTTATATAGAAGAAGATGTGCGAAAAGCCGTATATGAAAAGTATTTTGGTAATGATACACCAATTTTTGATTTTAAAATGTTTGACTTAAACATAGAACAATCGCAAGTTATTTATTCTCTACAATTAGAAAAGATTAAATATGATATTTTATATATAAAAAATGAAAAAGAGAAAGAAGAAAAAATAGCCTGGTGCAATCAATGGAAAAAGAATGTTTTAAATAAACTTAATAAATCTGATAAGTTCTTTATTACAGATGGTGAAGAATTATATAACAAACTAAATACGATTTTTAAAAATGATGATAAATTTTATTTTATTGTTTTAGAATTATATCTTTTTAAACCTTACTATAAGTTTTCAAAAGATGATAAAGGAATTAAAAAATACAAGTTAAGTTCAGATTATTTTAAAGATTTATTTAAAATAAGGCAGAAATGCTTAAGCATAAATACCATTGATAATATTATAAAAACTTATAAAAATTACAATAAAAATGTTTTACAGAATAAAACAAAAAAACTAATAATAGGGGCATCAGCTACCACAACAATAACACTAATTACTGGTGGTTTAGGATGGATATTTGCTCCTCAAATAGCAATAGCATTAGCAGGAGAAAGCGTTGCTGGATTATCAGGTGCAGCATTAACAAGTGCAAGTTTAGCTTTTGTTGGAGGAGGTTCTCTTGCTGCAGGTGGATTGGGTATGGCAGGTGGAACTGCAATTCTTACTGGTGGTGGAGCATTGATAGGTCTTGCAAGTTCAAGTGCAACTACGATAGCTACTGTTCTTAATAGTGATTCAAGTATAAATATATTAGATGAATGCTCAAAACTTTTAACATTTTGTAAGCTTATTTTAGCTGACAAATTAAAAGATTATGATAGTATAAAAACAATAAAAGAAAATATAGATGAAGCAATTAGGAAAATCGAAAGTTTTAATACTGATAAAAAAAAGAAAAAAGTTATTAAAACAAATATTAAATATTTAACGAGATGCAATAAAGCATTAGAAGATATGATCGAAAATAATACTAAATAATTTGGAAATGGTTTAATGAAATTATTTAATGAAGATGGGGACGAATATGAAGTTAAGAATTTATATGATGAAGATGGAAATTTAATAGGAAATTTTCTAGAAAAGACTACTGAAGATATCAGTGAAGCATTTTCTACTTCTTGGTTATTGGGAATTCTTTTATTGATTTTTGCTCCAGTTTTGGGGATAGTATATTTTTTATTTATATTACTATTTAAATTTTTGGTATTTATAATAAAAATTTTATGGTGGATAATAAAATTACCATTCTGTCTTATTTTTTATAAAAATTTACCAAAGTTTTAATTATAAGGATTGATTATATGAAAATATTAGTAAATAATGTGAATTTGTATTATGAAGAATATGGTAATGGACAACCTATAATACTATTACATGGAAATCAAGAAACACATGAAATATTTGATAAATTAATAGATAAATTAAAAGACAATTATAAAGTATATGCAATAGATAGTAGATGTCATGGTAAAAGTGAAAATCCAATTGATATATCCTACGATTTGATGTGTGATGATATTATCGATTTTATCAAGAAATTAAATATAGAAAAACCAATTTTATATGGCTTTAGTGATGGTGGAATTGTTGGATTATTAATTGCCATTAAAGAACCTAATTTATTATCTAATTTAATAATTAGTGGTGCTAATATAACTCCTGATGTACTAACATTTTTTGATAATATGATTACAAAATTATTCTATTTCTTTACAAGAAGCAAATATATAAAAATGATGTTAGATGAGCCTAATATTCCTTTAAGAGATTTAAAGAAAATAAATATTCCTGTTCATGTATTAGCAGGAGAAAAGGATGTTATTAAATGTGAACATATAAAGTTAATTGCCGATAATATTAGCAATAGTACATTAGAAATCATAAAAAACGAAAATCATGGTAGTTATATAATCCATAGCGATAAATTATATGAAATTATAAAAAAATATATAAATTAAAAGAAGGTGTGTTGTTAATGAATGAAGAAATAAAAGAAAAATATGAATTAGCAATAAAATATTTTAAAGGTATAGAGGTTGAACAAAATTATGAGAAAGCTTATAAAATATTTAACGAACTAGTGGAAAAATATAATTATGAGAAAGCAAATTCATATATCGGCGCTATGTATTATTGGGGAGACTATTTAGAGCAAAATTATGAAAAAGCATATAATATATTTAAAAAATTAGTAGAAAAATATAACGATACGGATTCAAAACTATATATCGCAGATATGTATCGTTGGGGTCAATATGTAGAAAAAGATTATAAAAAAGCATATGAGTTATATAAAGAACTTGCTGAAGATAAAAATAATATTGATGCTAAATTTTATATAGGTTTAATGAATTATTATGGTCTATATGTAAAAAGAAATTATAAAAAAGCTTTTGAAATTTTTAATGAGCTTATGGAAAAATATAATAAAATTGATGCTGAATTTTTCATAGCAAAAATGTATTATTATGGTCAATATGTAGAACAAGATAATGATAAAGCACTCAAAATCTTTGAAGAAATAGATGGTAAAGAAGGATATGATACTAAACCTTATATATTAGAAATAAAAGAAGGTCTGTATAAAGAATTATTATTAGAATTTAAATATATTAATAAACGAGATTTTTATGAACTTAGAAATAATTATTTAGAATTTTTAGAAAAGGAAAATATAGGAATAAAAGACAAAGATGATTTTCATGTTTCTATTTTAGTAAAACTAACTAATGCGATATGTAAACAATTAGAATTAGATGAGGATATAAATGAAAATGATGAAAATGATGCAATTTTTTTAAATTGTAATTACTCTACAATTGAAGAAATGAATCACGTATTTGATATATATGATGCTAATACAGACTATAATTATCTCTTGAATTGGAAACTTTATATTTTTGACGTAAAAAAAGAAAGCTTAAATAATTTACATGAATGGATGAAAGTTAATAAACAAGAATATAAAATTACTCAATTTGATGGAGTTGAATATAGGACGATTATTGAATTAAATTCAAATGATATTGATGTCATAAATGAAAGCCCAATTATAAACTATTTAAATACAATAGAAAATACTAGTATTGAAGACGATAATATCATTTTTAAGATTGATAATTTAAAACCACATATTATGATTTATCTTTCTAAAATGTTTCAACAATTAAGTGATAATAATAAAGTTGATTTTAAAGATTATATTGCAATCACTCCATATAGAAGTTTTTATGACATTTGGGAATCAATAACAAACAAAGAAATTATATATATTTGTAAGTTTAGAATAGATATTTTTCATACTAATGAAATACCTAATGATGTATTGAATAAGACTTTAAAGCAGATAATTGACTTCTTAAAAGGTTTCAATGTTAATTGTTTTATTGAAAAGAATGATTATATAGATGATATGTTAACTATTACTATTTATCCTAAAAAAATAGAAGAAATTCAATTTGTTCATGAAGTATTAGATTTAAATGATATTGACTATTTAGAATGGTCTGGAGATGAAACTAATATAGATGAAACTGCTTTATGGATATTTTCAGCACCTCAAGAAGAAAAAGAACAAGTAGGTGAAATGCTTAAAATGATTGATAAAGATAGAGTAGATAGATTAAAAGAACTAGGTGCGCCTGAAATTATTATTAAACATGATACAGAACCAGCTATATGTAATTATGGAATAATAACAAAAACGAAATTGCAAGAACAGATTGAAAATATTCTTCAATCATTAAAACTTAATTATTTAATTTTAGATAAAAATGAAGAGGTAATTAGCGAACAAAAAAATTTCAATAATAATTAATTATATAAAAAAGGAGATTTTAATTTATGCCTTACATAAAAAGTTATGAAGAAGAAGAGAATCAAGAAAAACTTAACAAGGAAATCGAGTTTTTTGAAAGCGAAAAATTAGATGATATTAAAATTAGACAAATAGTTGGAAAACAAAAGGGACAACTAGATGTTAAATCAAATTATTATACTGGAAATATTGCTGAAGCAAATTGGAGTGTAATAGAAGATGATTCAAATATTAAATGGTTTGATACAGAGTTAATTGAGAAAAGACTTGTAAAAAGTTGTATTGAAGCTGGAAAATCTATAAGAGAAAATAATTCAGAATATACATATGTTTTTATTCCATCATATTACGCAGTAAAATCTCTTATTTTATATTACATAAGATATACTAGAAATGCTAATAGAATATATGGTTTAAAAAATGCTGTTGTAAGACGTGATAGCAAAAAGTCAGATAAGTTTTATGGTGGATTGCCATTTGTTTTAAGATATATGAGATTTATATATGCAAAAAAAACTTCTATAGATGATTCTTTAAAATATGATTTTGCTGAAGTTATGCAAGAATTACTTGACAGAAAAATCGGTTTAGATAAGAATAATGCAAAAGATGATTTTATTAACGATATAATTGATTGTATTAATAATTCAGCTTGTATAAGTTACATTCGTGATAAAAGAATAAAAGATTTTAAAGATGATAAAGAAAAATATTACTGCATTGAATATAATGAAAGAAGTATATTAGACAAAGGAAAAATTAATTTTTCACTTGTTGGGGATTACAAAATTTTAATGCATAGAGATGTTGAAAAAGATTGGATTCATATACAAAAATATATTGATAAGGCAAATGAAATAATAGCAAATACTCCAAATTTTCCTAATAATATACCACCAAAAAATGACCCACTAGAAGCAGATATAAAGGGATGGTTTTCGCAACGTGTTAGTCACAAAGATAGGGTAGTATATAAAAAGGACTTTAAAGAAAAAATTGTCTATATTGCAACAGTCTGTGATCATTACAAAAATGCAGCAAGACGAACAAAGTCAAAGGCTGCATATAGATAGTAATTCATTGAAATGTTAACAATATTGTAATATTGTTAACAAATAGAATAAAGATAAATAGTAATTTGTATGGGAGGATAAAAAATGAATTTGGAAGAATTAAAAAAAGATTGCAGTAAAAAGCAAAAGAAAGGTATACATTTTATCATTGCATCAGTAGTAATATGGACTATGGTTTTAATAATACAATTAACAAATTTGCCTGTATTAACAAAAAATCTATTAACATTTTGTTGTACTGCACCATTATTACCAATAGCTTTTTTAATATCAAAAATATTAAAAATACAATTTCAAGATAGAAGTAATCCATTAAATAATTTAGGAATACTATTTTCTGCAAATCAAATGATATATCTTTTAATAGCAATGTGGATTTATCCTACATTGCCAGATAAAATGCTAATGGTTATTGCTATGATTTTTGGGGGTCATCTATTACCTTATAGTTGGTTATATAATTCAAAATCATATATGGTTTTATCTATAATAATCCCTATATTATCATTAGTAGTAGGATTAACTTTTGAAAATTATATTCTTGCAATGATGATGATAGGGATAGAGATAATATTTAGTGTTTTATTAGTATTTGAAAATAAAAAACTTATGAAAGATTAGAATTGCAAATTACAATAAATAGAGTAGGTAATAAAGTTGAAATTATCTACTCTTTATTATATAATGATAACAAAAGATAGTAATTTATATAAAAGATTGGAGTAAAACTATGAAGCAAATATTTGAAAAAAACGAAACTTTATTTTGCATATTATTAATTTTATTGTATGTGATTATCAATTCATATTGTATGCAAAATTTTGGATTAACTGATTATAGAAGTGCAATTATTAATACTATTTTTTCTATTTTTTTAATTGTGCTTATGATTATTTTAAAAAGAACAAAATACTATGGTCTTACAAAAGTTAGAAATTCAAAAAAATATTTATTCTTCATTCCATTAATCTTAATAGCAACTGTAAACTTGTGGAATGGAATTAATATTAATAATAGGACAAATGAAATTATATTTTATATATTAACTATGATAAATGTTGGATTTATTGAAGAAATAATATTTAGAGGGTTTTTGTTTAAAATGATGGAAAAAGATAATATTAAAAGTGCCATAATAGTAGGTGCTTTAACATTTGGTATTGGACATATAATTAATTTGTTTAATGGTGCAGATATTATTCCAACATTAATGCAAGTATGTTATGCAACTGCTATTGGATACTTATTTGTTATTATATTTTATAAAAGCAAGTCATTAATTCCTTGTATAATAACACACTCAGTTACTAATTCTCTAGCAATATTTAATGTTGAAAACACCATATTAACATATATTGTTCCAATATTTTTAATAGTTGTATCAATTAGCTATGCAATTTATATAAATAAAATCGTTAAGGATTAACACAAATTACAATAAATAGAGTAGGTAATAAAGTTGAAATTATCTACTCTTTATTATATAATGATAACAAAAGATAGTAATTTGTAGAGGAGGTATTGTATGTTAATTACAGGAATTTTAATTACAATAGTTGCAATTTTTATGTTATTAGTTCCTCAATTTTTTATGAAGCTTAAAAGCCCTAGAATCCCAGATAGATTGTTAAAAAGTCCTAAAATGAAAATTGTTCTTAGAGTATGGGGTGGCATTTTTGTAATAGTTGGAATTTTATTAATTATTTTCTCAACTATTCAATAACAAATTTTAATGAAAGTAGTTATATGGGGAGTTAAAATTAGATGAAAAAGAGAAGATTGAACATTTTTGCGATAATTGTAATCATAATAATTTTTTTATATTTTATATATAATTTTATTAGTGGAATTATATATAAAAATAAGATGAAAGAGATTAGTCAATATACTTCTAGGCAAATGATAAATTATACCTTAAATAATAATGAAAACGCAATTGTATCGGTAGCTATATATGATGAAAATGGTATTACTTATAATGTATATGGTGCAGAATATAATTTGAATTATGATTATGAGATAGGTTCAATTACTAAAACTTTTACAGCAATGTTAGTTTCTAAAGCAATAGAAGAAGGAAAAATAAATTTAGATGATAACATTTCAAACTATTTAGAACTTGAAAATAGATATTATCCAACAATAAAAAGAATAATTACACATACTTCAGGATTTAAACCATATTATTTAAGCTTTCAGAAAATCAAAAACTACTTTGCTGGAGAAAATGATTTCTATAATATTTCAAAAGAACAAATATTGAAAGAATTAAATAAAACAAAGTTGGAAGATAAAGATTATAATTTTAATTACTCGAACTTTGGAGTTTCAACATTAGGATTAGTATTGGAAAAAGTATATAATAAAAACTATAATGAATTATTAGAAGAATATTTAAAGCAACTAGATATGAATAATACAACTATTGCAACAGGAACAGGTAATTTAAGTGGATATTGGAAATGGAATGAAAATGATGGATATATTCCAGCAGGGGCAATAATTTCTAACATTGAAGATATGTCAAAATATTTAGAAACACTAATTACATCTGATGAAAATTATGTAATAAGAACACAAGAAGCATTAAAAGAAGTGAATGCAAAAAATGACATTTATAGTATGTTTGATGTAAATGTGGATAATGTTGGTATAACTTGGATGATAGACAACAAAAATGATATTATTTGGCATAATGGATCTACTACAAATTTTAATAGTTATATTGGATTTAACAGAGAAAAGAAAGTTGGAGTTGTGATTTTATCAAACATATCTCCACAAAAAGATGTTAATATGACTTTAATAGGAAATAGAATAATGCATGAACTATTATATTAGTCAATGCAGCTAATTGAAATTAATTTTTAAGATAATATAAAGTAGAAAGGAAAATTTAAAATGAACAAACTTAAAACTGGAATTTCCTTAATAATATTAGGAAATATATTATATTTATCATATATATTTTTTACTAGTAATGAAACAAGTTCGTTTGGAGAATTTACAAAAGGATTATTACTAGGATTATCAGTAGGTACTAATTTAGTAGGAATAATATTATCAATTATTTATGTAGCAAAAGAGAAAAAAGAAAAAGAATAAATTTTCGATATAATTTGGAGGTGAAAAGATGTATAAAACAGTTGTTATAGAGTATTCGCCAAAGACAGATAATATGGCACAAAAAGTAGAAGAAAAAGCAAATGAAATGCTACAAGAAGGGTATGAGTTAATTACTATGTCAATTACAGGAACAGCAAAAGCAATTTTAGTATTTAAAAAGTAAGTAAAAAAAGGAGTTTCTATGAATAGTATTATAGTATATGGTTCTCATTATGGAACAACAAAACAATATGCAGAAGAACTTTCAAAAAGAACTAATATAAAAGTAATTTCTTTTAAGAAGATTAATCAGCAAATAAATGATTATGATAATATTATTTATTTAGGCGGTTTGTATGCTGGTGGAGTATTAGGAATGTCAAAAACACTAAAAAAATTAAATAATATTTCAAACCAAAAGATTATTATTGCAACAGTTGGTCTTTCAGATCCAACAGATGAAGTAAATAAAAATAATATAAGGAATAATATAAAGAATCAAATAACAAAAGAAGTTTTTGAAAAAGCGAAAATATTTCATTTAAGAGGTAGAATAGATTATTCAGAATTAAACTTTGCTCATAAAACTATGATGAAATTGCTATATAATGCAGTTAAGAGTCTACCAGAGGAGAAACAATCAGCTGAAGATAGAGCAGTAATAGAAACTTATAATAAGAAGGTCAATTTTATTGATTTTTCGAGTCTAGATAAAATAATTACTGAAGTACAAAAATAAAGACAAATTACAGGTATACTGTTAGATGTAAATAAAAGAGTTTACATCTAATTTTTTTGGTTGTAAAATTATTTACATTAGAATTTAAGTTAGAACATCAAATTACAGAGGTCTTTGAATCTAAGAAATTGACAGTTCGGCTTTTATTCCTATTATTAATTTAGTTTTAGATAGTGAGGGCATCGACTCTATATAACAAGCCTGATGAAATAATAGTAGAGGTAAAAGACTTAAGTTCAAAAAGAAAGTAGGTGAATAATTTTGAAAACAGTATTAAGTGTAGATGTTGCTAAAAATAAGAGTATGATAATGCTTATGAATAATGATGGAGAAATACTTATTGACACAAAAGAGATAAAGCACAATTTAGAAGATTTTGAAAAAGTAAAAGCAGAAATTAAAGAAATTAACCCAGAAAACTTAACAGTATTTATGGAATCAACAGGTACATACCATTTACCAGTAGAAAGATACTTTAAAGAAAATGGATTTAATACTTTAGTTATCAATAGTTTAACGACAAAAAATAATTATGATACTATTAGAAAAACAAAAACAGATAAAGAAGATTGTTATAGGTTAGCAAAGTTGTTTTTTGTAAACGAAGTAAAATATCACGATTTATCTAAAAAAGACTTATATGCTAATTTAAAAGCAATGACAAGACAATATTTTTATTTGTTACAGAACAATGTAAGTTGTAAAAATAGATACAAAAGATTGATAAATATATGTTTTCCAGAACTAGAGAAAATCTTTAAATCAACAAGAATTTATGATGATACAGCATTAAATTTTATTAAAGAATTTCCACACGCAGAAATAGTAAAAGAAAAAAGAATTGATGCATTGTATAACAATTTATACAAAACAAATGGAAGAAACTTAAACTTTTATAAAAAACTTGCCACAACAATAAAAACAGTTTCAGCTAACTCTTATCCAGGAGTTGATAAAGAACACTCCGATGTAAATAATCTTTCAAAAATGGCTCAAATAGTGCAAAATAACAATAATATTATAAATGAATTGAGAAGTAAAATGATAGAAACAGCAAAACAATCTCAATATTATGAAATAATCAATTCATTTTATGGGATTGGAGAAATATTAACAGCTGAAATACTTGGAGAATTAGGAGATATAACAAGATTTAATAGTCCAAAAGAAGTAATAGCTTTCTGTGGACTTGATCCAACAATCAAACAGTCTGGAAAAAGTATAAATGTAAAAGGAGCAATATCAAAAAGAGGAAACAAATATGCAAGATATATATTGTTTAATTGCAGTCAAATGGTAGTAAAATTAGGTGCTTCAAATTATCCAGAACATCCAGTATATATTTATTACCAAAACAAAAAAGCAGAAGGCAAACATTATTATGAAAGCCTAACTGCTTGTTCAACTAAAATTCTAAGAATGTTATATTCAATGTGCAAAAATAATAAACAATTCTTAGAAAACTAACTATAATTGAATTTTATCATAAAAGAAGTGAAAAAGATACAATTTTTTAAAAAATATATCGTTTTCGCTTGTTTGTCATACAAAAAAATAATATAATAAATTCGTTAAAAAGACTTGACAAAAATTAGATAGTCAATTTATTAGGATGCTAACAAGATTTTGGCATTATTCACAACAAAGTAATAGAAATTCAAAAGTTCTATTGCTTTTTTTATTTTTATAAAGTATAATAAGTATGAAAAGTATAACAAGTATAATTAAAGGAGGACAAAATGGAAAAAGATAAATTTGTAGGAATCTGTAAAGTTGGAGAAAAAGGGCAAATAGTAATACCTGCTCAGGCAAGAAAAATGTTTAATATTAATCCAGGGGATTCAATTATTGTACTTTGTGATAAAGAAAAAGGAATTGCATTAGTCAAATCAGATATAATAGAAGATTTAACTGATAAAATTTTACCAAAAGGGGATAAATAAAAATGAATGAGAGAAAACATTATTTAGATAATATAAGATGGATTACGCTATGTTTTGTTATTATATATCATGTGTTTTATATATTTAATTCAAGTGGTGTAGTTTCAAATATTGGCGTAACAGGGATTAAAGAATTAGATAGTATTTGTGTTTTTATATACCCTTGGATTATGTGCTTATTATTTGTGGTATCAGGAGTTTCTACAAAATATTCATTAAATAATAAAACAAACAAAGAATTTATCAAAGATAGAGCAAAAAGAATATTAGTACCAAGTGTTATAGGGATTTTTGTATATGGTTGGATAAGTGGATGGACAACCAATTATTATGGCGATATATTTGCAGGAAATGGAGATATGATTCCAAATCCAATTAAATACATTATTTATTCTTTAATAGGTATTGGACCATTATGGTATGCTCATGTATTGTTTGTAGCATCACTACTAATTGTTCTAATTAGGAAAATAGATAAAAAACAAAAAATTGATAAACTATTTAATAAAATAAATTTACCAATTTTATTCTTATTGTTTTTAATAGTTTGGGGATCTTCATTTATACTAAATACGCCTGTTGTTACCGTATATAGATGGGGAATATATTTATTGATGTTTATATTAGGTTATTATATATTTTCAAATGATAAGATTATTGAAAATTTAGAAAAAATATCAATCCCACTAGGAATAATATCATTTATTATTGGAATTATATTTACAATAATGAACTATGGTGCTAATTTTGGTTCAAATGAATTTTTAACTAATATATTTACTAATATTTATATATGGCTTGTAATTTTATCGGCTTTTGGAGTTGGTAAGAAATTTTTGAATTTTGATAATAATTTTACAAAGTATATGAATAAAAACAATTTTTGTTTTTATGTATTACACTATACTATACAAATTATTATAGCATTTATTTTAGTAGAATATATCAAGTTACCTTACTTTATACTAAATTATATAATATTATTGATTGGAACAATTATTCTTTTACCAATAATTACTGAAATATTAAAAAGAATACCTATAATAAACAAGTTATTATTAGGAACAAAAAATAAATAATAAGATGTGTACAATATTTTGGTATTGTAAACAAACATATAGGGGAGAATTAAAAAATTCTCTCTTATTTTTTATATTTAATCTCGAACAACTGTTTACAAATAGAAAATAATGTGATAGAATAGCAGAAGAAAAGAACTATTGTTTGGAGGTGTGAAAGTTGGATAATAAATATCAAAATATCTATATTGCAATTGATTTAAAAAGCTTTTATGCTTCTGTAGAATGTCAAGAAAGAGGATTAAATCCACTTACAACAAATCTAGTTGTTGCTGATAGTAGTAGAACAGAAAAAACAATATGTTTAGCTGTTAGTCCTTCATTAAAACAATATGGAATACCAGGAAGAGCAAGATTATATGAGGTAGTACAAAAAGTAAAGGAAATAAACGAACATAGAAAATTCAATGCACCAAATCATACTTTTACATGCAGTTCTTATGATGATATAGCATTGAAAAATAATAATGATTTAGAATTAGCATATATAGTTGCTCCTCCAAGAATGAGTTATTATATGCAATATAGCACAAAAATTGTAGATATATATTTGAAATGGTTTTCAATGGAAGATATATATGTTTATTCAATAGATGAGGTTTTTATAGATGTAACACATTATTTGCAAACCTATAATTGTACTCCAAGAGAACTTGCTACTAAAGTTATTCAAGATGTTTTAAAAGAAACTGGAATAACTGCAACTTGTGGTATTGGTACAAATATGTATCTTGCAAAAGTTGCAATGGATATTGTAGCAAAACATACTGAAGCAGATAAATACGGAGTACGAATTGCAGGGTTAGATGAATTTGCATATAGAAAATATCTATGGAATCATAAACCTCTAACAGATTTTTGGAGAGTTGGAAAAGGTATATCTCAAAAATTAGAAATGAACGGAATGTTCACTATGGGAGATGTTGCTAAACAATCTGTAAAAGATGATGAAAAACTATATAAATTATTTGGAATTAATGCTGAATTACTTATAGATCATGCTTGGGGTTATGAACCATGTACAATTGATAGTGTAAAATCATATAAGCCAGTAACAAATAGTTTAAGCTCTGGGCAAGTTTTAAAAGAGCCATACGATTATAACAAAACAAGACTTATAGTAAAAGAAATGGCAGAACTTTTATCATTAGATTTAGTTAAAAAAGATTTAATAACAAGTAAACTTGTATTAGAGATAGGATATGACATCTGTAACCTTTCAAAATCAAATTTAAGCCATTTTTATGATGGAGAGATAAAGTTAGACCATTATGGTAGAGAAGTTCCTAAACATGCACATGGAACGATAAATATTGACCATAAAACTGCATCAACTAAAATTATCACAGATAAATTTGTAGAATTATACGATAATATTATCAATAAAGATTTATATGTTAGAAGAGTTACTTTAACAGCTTGTGATGTAGTAAATGAAGATGATTATAAAAATATTTTAACTTACGAACAAATGGATATGTTTATAGATTATAATGAACTAGCTAAAAAAAGACAAAAAGAAAGAGCAGAAAAATCATTACAAAAGGCAGTATTAAATATAAAATCAAGATATGGTAAAAATGCTATTCTTAAAGGAATGAACTTTGTAGCAGGTGGCACTACAATTGAAAGAAACGGACAGATAGGAGGACATAGAAGTTAATGAAATTAGAATATAGTCATAAATATGATGATATAATTAATATGGAACATCACAAGTCAAAAAAACATCCACCAATGTCTTTATATGCTCGTTCTGCTCAATTTGCTCCTTTTGCTGCATTAACTGGATATGAAGAAGCAGTAACAGAAACAGCAAGAGAAGTGGGAGAGAGGATAGATATTGATGATGAATTGAGAAATATACTAGATAGTAAAATTCAAATGCTTTCAGAACAAATTAAAAAGAAACATGAAATTATATTTACTTATTTTGTACCTGACTTAACTAAAGATGGTGGAAAATATATAAATGTAACTGGTATTATAAAAAAGATAGATACTATTAAACAATTAATTATTTTAGAAGATAAAACTGAAATACCTATAAATGAAATAATTGATATTTCAGGAGAAGTTTTTAAATTTTTTGAATAAAAAATAAAAGCACTATATCGACTGATAATGGTGCTTTTTAATCTATTCAAAAAAATCTTCCATTTTTTTATTAAATATTTCTGCAAATGCTTTTAATTCAAAATCTTTCACTGATCTAATATTATGTTCAATGTTATAAAGTGCAGTCTTATGCATTGTTATACCTTTTAGGTTTAATTCTCTTAATAAATCTTCATAAGAAAGTTTTTTTGCTTTTCTAAAATTTGAAAGATTTTTATAAATTAAATTATGTTTTGGTGTTTCTCTATGTTTCATACAAATCCCTCCGTTGACATTTTATAATAAACATAGATTTTATTTATTCCTTGCTAATGAACAAAAGCAAAAAATGTGTTATAATAGTGTATGAAAAAAATATTGAATTTATACTATAAAAGGTGTTATAATTTTATTTAACCTTTTTAATAGAGAAAGTGAGTTAATATATGAAAAAATTTAAAGTTCTTATAGCAGATGATATTGAGATAATAGCTCAAACAAATAAGAAAATTGCAGAAAAAAATGAAAGTATTGAAGTTATAGGATTAGCTTATAATGGACAACAAGAATATGATATGATACTTGAATTGAAACCAGATATTGTTATAACAGATAATCAAATGCCAAACATGAATGGGGTAGATGTAGTTCAAAAAATATATAATTCAAATTTAGATTCAGTTCCTAAATTTATTTTAGTTACTGCTGATTATGGATATAATTTTAATAATAAATGTATGCAAATGGGAATAAGTATTGTAGTAAACAAAAGCTCAAGAGAAACGGATTTACCAAGTGCTATATCTGAAGTGATATATGAATTAGAAATGGAAACAAATGCAGCACATTTTGAACCAAGTGAAGAGTATAAGAAATGGTATGAAAAATACTCTACTGAAGAATTGGTTGATTTAAAAAAATACTTTAATGAAGAAGATTTTGAAATATTAAAAAAACTAGGAATATCTGTAAAAGATAAAATATATACAGAAAGAGAATTTGAAGAATTAGACGGAGATTATATTTTATATTACTATGAGGATGGAATGGAAAAAGACATGTCAGAAGAAGAAAAAGCAAGTATTAAATTGTTAGAAAATACTGGAGTAAGCAGAGAAGAATATAATAACCTTTTAGACAAGTTTCATAAGATAAATCTTAAATATAATTTTTAAGTTTTCATTATTATACCAGCAGTTTGACTGGTATATTTTTTTGTCTAAATTTGTCTAAATCTGTTGTTAAAAAATAGGAAATATGATATAAAATAAGATAGTATTTTATGTGCATTTTATTTAAACAGGAGGAGTTGATTATATGTCAAAGAGTAACGATATCTTTTCGCAATTAGGAGGAGCTTATATAATATATAAATTAAGATGGATACTTATAATTGTAATAGTATTATTTGGAGTAATATTCTTTGCAGTAAATAATGATATGGATAAAGAATATCAACAATATGGATATACAGGATGGTCAGATAATATTAAATATGATGAATGGACAGATGAAATAATACCAAAAGCAGAAATAAATACTTATACAAGTGATTCAAAATATATTACTAATTCCAAAGGGGAAAAGATAACAGTTGCCCAAATAGAAGAATTAGTAAAGCAATATGGAGAGATACAAGGTAGTTACATGAGTTTTAATGAAAATAAAAAAGATTCATTAGATAATATTTGTAACACATTACTAAGAGAATATTTAGATTTAAAATACGAGATAAAACCATTTGGAGAGGCAAATTCTCATAGTTATAGATTTCACATTGTAGGAGATTATGAAGATAGCTACTATTCCGATTTTTCTACACCATCTGATTTAAGAAGTTTATCAAAAGAAATATTTAAAGATAAATATAAAAAGCAAAATAATAATAAATAATATTAAGAAGTGAGGATTATATGAATGAGAGTAAAAAGTGATGAAGATATTAAAAAAGAGCTTATTTCAAAAGACTTAAATGAGTTGATAAAACCTCTTCTAATATTTGTAGTATTAACTATATTATTTGGTTATGCTGGATATGTGTATTCTGTAGATAATAATCTAGATATTAAACATGGTATAATATTTGGTAGTTTATTTCCATTAGGAATAGCCTTAATAAAAGTATTTGATATTGAAAATTCTTTTATATATATTGCTTATACTATAACATATATTTGCATATCAGATTATATACCAACTTTTGTTGGAATAATAATTTTATTTATAATAATAACTCTATTTTTAATTAGTTTTATATATGTAGAAAAAAAAGATAGAACAGAAGAAATCAAAACTATTAATTATAACGAATCAAAAATAATACATCCTGTACCAAATGTTAATACTCAAACATCAAGAACAAAGTATTTTTCCGAAATAAATAATGATATTAATGAAGAAGTAGAAAATGATATTTTTGATGAAGAAGAAAAATTAGATTATGAGTGTGAATTGTGTTTTAAAAAAATATCTTATGAAGAATATGAACTATATGATGGATATTGTGAAGAATGTTTTATGGACGTTCATATGGATGACAAAGGAAATTACCATGATGAAGAAATATTATAAAGATTTATGAGTGAATAGAAATGAAATTTGAGGAAGAAGAATTTTTGTATGATAAAAAAAGATTAGAAATAGATAATGAGAAAATTAAATCAATATTAAAAAAAGGCACATTAACAACTGATGACGAAGTTGGCTTTAAATATATTGTTGAAATCCTAAAATTATTTAATATAAATGTAAAAATGTGGATGAAAGGAAGTTATATATTAAATAATAATGAAGGAATAATGTTTACTAAAGAGCAATCATTAGATTGGTCTGATGAAGTTTCTGATAATTATTTTTACGAAATATATAAAAATACAAATGAACGCATAGAAAGATATAACGAATATTGGGGAAAGAGGATAATTTATATATTCAGAAAAAATAAGGACGAATATAAATTTATAGGTGTATATCAACAAGATCTTGAAAAAATTGATGAACTATTTTTAAAAGGAATAAATAATAAGCGACCATATAAGAAAATAAGCAATGTATTGAGATTAACACAATAATAGCATTGCCATCAAAACATTAGTTCTTATTATCTAACTAATGAATTAATTAGATAATTAATTTATGGATAAAAAAATAAAAAAAATAAATTTTCTTCCATAAATCTGTTGTAAAATTTTTGTTTTTAATGTAGAATAATAGTGGAAAATTTTAAGAACAGGAGAATATAATGATAATTTATTCGTGTAGCAATTGTAACGATTTAGAGTGTGAAACAAGTATATGTCCTGTTTGTAATAATAGAACTCAAATCAAAAAAAGTGAAATATATTGGTGTAAACATTGCAACATTCCATTATATAATAAAATATGTTCTTGTTGCAATGAAGAAGCAAATTACATAGGTACTGATATTCGACCTGTGTTTGCTGAAGAAAGATTGTTGTTAGAATGTATAAGAAATAAGCCTTTTGAGTTTGCAAATCATTCAGTATGGAATATTTCTGGCAATAAATATATTGTTGATGGAAAGAAAATAAAATTTTCAGTTAAAGAAGCTACTCAATTGGATTATAAAATTATTAAAAAGCGTATAAATGATAACAAAGAAAAAAATCAATATTATGAAGAAAATTATTATAAGCAAGATTTTATTAAAAAATTTATAGAAGCTAACAAAATAAGATTAAACTATATTACCACAGAAGCTATAAACTACATAAAAGAACAGTCAAAAAACTATTCAGATGATTGCATGTTCGTTTCATTTAGTGGTGGAAAAGATTCAACTGTAACAAGTGATATTGTTATGAGAGCTTTAGGAAAAGAAGATATTATACATGTATATGGAGATACAACACTCGAATATCCGACTACTGAACCTTATATTAAAAGATTTAGAGAAAGACATAAAAGGACACCTATGCTTGTTGCAAAAAACAAAGAACAAGATTTTAATGAGTTGTGCAAAGTTATTGGACCACCTAGTAGATTAATGAGATGGTGTTGTACTATATTTAAAACTGGAGCAATAACTAGAAAGATTGATTCTACATTCAAAGACAAGCTTAACATCCTAACATTTCAAGGAATTCGAAGAGCAGAATCAACTGCAAGAAGTAAGTATGAACGTGAAAGCGATAGTTCAAAAATTTCTAAACAACATACTGTTGCACCTTTAATTGATTGGCAAGAATTTGATATATGGTTATACATTATATCTAATGATGTAGATTTTAATGAAGCATATAAACAAGGATTTTCAAGAGTTGGCTGTTGGTGTTGCCCAAATAATAGTAACTGGTCAGAATATTTATCATCTATATACATGACTGAAGAGTATAATGTTTTTCGTGACATTCTAATAGATTTTGCTAAAAATGTTGGAAAACCTGATCCAGAAGATTATATTTCATCAGGAGGTTGGAAAGCAAGACAGGGTGGTAATGGCTTATCATTTAGTAAAAATGCTGTGGTAGAATTTAAACCATGTGTTTTAATAGAAAATACATTGAATTTTGAATTAACAAAGAACATAAATGAAAATTTATATGAATTATTTAAACCATTTGGAAATCCAAATTATACTATTGGTAACAAAAGATTAAATGAAGTTTATATTTTACAAAGAAAAACCAACGAGCCACTTCTAAAACTTACAGGAAGAATTGATCAAAATAAACTAAAAGTTACAGTATTAAAATTTATAGAACCATTTAAAGATATGAAAATATCAGAAATATTAATAAAAAATCAAATCACAAAATTTCAAACATGTATTGGTTGTTTGGCTTGTGAAAGTAATTGCAAATTCGGAAGTATTAAGATAACAAATGTAGCTGATACAGAAAATATTAGCTATAAAATCGATGAAAATAAATGTGTAGGCTGTTTAGAATGTGTAAAACATTTTTCAGGAGGATGCTTTATGAAAAAGGTTTTAAGAACAAAACTTAACAGCGAGTAACAGATTGGAGTAAAAAATGGCAGATAAAATTAAAATGAAAGGTCATGAAAGTTTTTCAATACGTGAAGGATGGTTAACAAAAGGATTAATTGAAGTTTCAAATAATTCAAAAGTTTTTTCTGAAAAGGATCAAACTGATATATTTGGAATAGGAACTAATATGGTCAAGTCATTAAAATATTGGTTACAAGCCACAAGTTTAATTAATGATAACAAAAAAAATGAATATGTATTAAGCAAATTAGGACAACTTATATATAAATATGATAAATATATTGAAAATAAGTTTACATTATATTTGATTCATTTAAATCTAGTATTAAATGTCGATAAAGCATATATATGGAATTTATTTTTTAATAAATGTCATTTTAAAACTTTTTCTAAAAAAGATTTATATGAACAAATATGCGAATTATTAGAAGCTGATAATTTTGAATATAATGAAAAGGTATTGTCAGATGAAATATCCGTTTTGTTAAAAACTTATCTTATCGAAGAAAAAGATGGTACACCTGAAGATAATTTTATATGTCCTCTAACTGACTTAAAATTAATAAGAAAAATAAGTAAAGATACATATAAACGAGAATTGTCTAATATTTCATATTTGAATAAATATATTGTTTACTGGGCAATACTTCAGCAAACAAATGAAGATAATATAAGCATTGACGAATTAATAAAAGGAAATAATTCGGTTTGTAATCTACTAAATTTAGATAAAATAACTTTAAACGAATATTTAGATATGTTAAAAAAAGATAAATATATAACTATAAATAGAACAGCAGGACTAAATATGGTATATTTTAATAAAAAACTAGATTTAGAAAATATCTTTAAATTAGAATTTGAGGGAGGAGAATAAGGCTTTGAAACATTCAGAATTTGTAAAAATAAATGAAACCTTTCAATATTCAATTAATTTGCAATTTGATATAAATAATATAAACAAAATAAAAGAATATATTCCAACTTCAGATAGCTGTGAAGTATTAGAGCATTATTTTGATAGTATATTTGGAAATTTTAATAAATCTACTATATTAGTTGGTCCTTATGGAAAAGGAAAATCTCATTTATTATTAGTATTATTAACTTTATTAAATGATTATAAAGATGAAGATACCAATATAATCGAAGATTTATTAAATAAAATAAATAAAATTAATCCTAATATTTATATAAAAATAAAAGCTATACGAGATAAAAAACAAAAATTTATGCCTGTAATCATTAATAGTAATTACAACAATATTAATCAAGCATTTTTATTAGCTTTAACAGAAGCATTAGAAAGAGAAAATATAAATAACATTGTTATAAATACATATTTTGATGTTGCTTTAGATATTATTTCAAAATGGAAGAACGAAAATGATAATGAAATTATTGATAAGTTTAATAATTGTTTGAAAAAAAAGAAAACAACACTTAAACAACTTGAAGATGGATTAAAAATATATAATGAAAGCTACTATGAAATATTTAAAGATGTCTATACCTGTGTTTTACACGGAATTGAGTTTAATCCACTAATAAACACTGATATAATTAAATATTACAAAGATGTAAATTATAAAATAGCTCAAATAGGCTATACGGGAATGTTAGTTATTTTTGATGAATTTAGTAAGTTCTTAGAATATGTTGGAAACGAAAGTATGATGCGTGATTTAAAAATATTACAAGATTTTGCAGAATTATCTTCAAGGTCAAGTAGTAAAGAACAAATACTATTTTCATGTATAACACATAAAGCAATTAACTCTTATATTAAAAATTTAAAAGATGATAAGGCTAATGCTTTTAAAACAGTTGAAGGTAGATTTAAAGAAATCTATTTCAATAGAAGTATGGAGCAAAATTATGAAATAATTGAACAAACTATAAAAAAGAGCAGTAAATTTCCTGCATATATAAATAAATATTTAGATGAAAATGCAAAATTTTACAATGATTTAAAAAATGAATTTAATTTTTGCAGAATATCTAATGCAGACAATTTATTATTTAAAGGATGTTATCCATTAAATCCAGTAACTGTTTTTGCGGTTATTAATTTAAGTGAAAAAATAGCACAAAACGAAAGAACATTATTTACATTTTTAACTGATGATGATGTTTATAGTTTTAAATATTATATCAACAATAATAATAGTAGTGAATTATTTAATATAGATAAAATCTATGACTATTTTTATAACATAATAAAAAAAGAAAATAATGAGCAAATAAAAGAAATATGGATTAAGGCTGAAAATGCAATTTCTAAAACCAATGATTTAATTGAGATTAATATCTTAAAGTCAATCGCAATAATCTATATGATAAATGATTTTGAGAATTTTTCACCAGTAAATACATCTCTAAAATTATCATTGAATTTGCAAGAAAAAATTTTTGATGAAAAGATAAATAATCTTATAGAAAAAGGAATAATTAAGAGAAAGAAAACTAATAAACTATTAGAATTTTCTACAGTATACAATAAAGAAGTATTAAATGAAATCAACATTATAAAACATAACAAATTTGAAAAAATTAGTTTTAGTCAATCAATAGAAAAAATATGTGATTTAGGATATGTATTACCAAGAAGATATAATCAAAACTATAAATTAACTAGATTTTTCAAAAATATATTTATTACCGAATTCGAATTAAACAACCTAAAATCATTTAAAGTATATTTTGAAAAGTATAATGCTGATGGTATTGTTTTAAACCTTTTAAGAGAAAATAACAATTTAGATAAAACTGTTGAAAATTTCAATAAAATAGATGATTCTAAAGCTATTCTAAAAATACCTAATAAAATTATAAGCACTGAAATATTAGAAGCATTAAAAGAGATTGAAGCAATAAACTATTATAAAAATTCAGAAAAATTAGAAGATGACATTTTAAGAGAAATAAATTCAATATTGAGTGAGAATAATGAGCTAATACAAACAGAAATAGAAAATACTTTCCAGGATAATAATTCATACATTATATATAATGGTAATGAATATATGTCAAATTGCATAAGTTCAGTTTCTTCTGATATATGTGAAAAAATATATTCTGAATCTCCAATAGTTAATAATGAAATGATTAATAAACAGAAAATCTCAACGCCTATTGCTAAAGCTAGAAATATTGTAATTGAATCAATAATTAATAGAAGTACAGATTTAATTACAAGCCCTACTAGTGCTGAAGCAACTATTTATAAGGCAACAGCTGAAAAAAAAGACAATGCTGATATAAAACGCGTTACAAAACTAATAGAAAGTTATATAAAACAAACAGAAACAAAAGGTAAGAATAATTTTGAATCACTTTACAAAAAATTAAAAAAAGAACCTTTTAACATTAGAGATGGAATTATACCAATTTTTCTTGCGTTAGCATTTGAAAACTATTCAAACAATATTATTTTATACTATAAAAACAAAGAAATAGAGTTAAATAGTACAAATATATCTAAAATTATAGATGAACCAGAAAATTATTATATTGTTTTAGAAGCAGGAACTCAAGAAAAATCAAATTTTATAAGTAATATGATGAGATTATATAAATTAAATATTACTGATGATCAAAGAAATAATATTAAATTATTAATGTATGAATTGAAAAAATGGACATTATCTTTACCAAGAATAACTAGAGAATTGTCTATAATTAATGAAATCATAAAAGAAAAAGGTATAATTATTTTTAAGAATGAACTATTAAAAGCCGATTTAAATAACAATGAGTTTTTATTTAAAACTCTAAAAGAAATATTTGAAGAAAGCAACTACAATAATTTATTCAAAAAAATTTCAGATGCTAAATTGGAATTAGACGATTATTTCTTAAACTATGAAAAATATATAATAGAACAGTTTAAGAATTTATTTGATAAAAGTAATAATAATAGTTTAAATAAGATATTAAAAGATTGGTACAAATCAATTGGTAATAAAATTAAACACCTTGTATTAAAAACAGAAACAAAACAATTACTTGATTACATTGATGAAATTGAGACTTTTAACGATAATGAAATTATCGAAAACATTTCATATATTTTATTAGGTTATTATATTGAAGACTGGCAAGAAAATAGTTATAGCCTATTCTTTAATAGTATAGAATATATTATTGAAGAGTTGAAAACAGCCAAGATTAATGATAGCAATAAAATAGAAATTAGCTTAAAAAACGAGGATGGAAATAGTATTATAAAGTACATAGATAATGTGAATATCAGCTCAATTGGTAAAACTTTAATGACAAATCTAGAAGATACTATAGAAGAATATGCTGATTCAATTAATCAAAGTGAAAAAATAAAAATACTTATGAATATATTAAATAAGTATATGTAAGGGGTAATATAAATGATATATTTAGATAATGCAGCTACAACATATCCCAAACCAGAAGAAGTCTATCTAGCATTAGATAAAGCTAACAGAGAATATGGTTTTAATTCTGGAAGGGGGAGCTACAAAAAAGCAAAAGAAGTTGCTAATATTATAGATGAAACAAGAAACGAATTAAGCTCATTAGTAGAGTGTACTGCAAATACAGTTATATTTTCAACTTCATCAACAGAAGCTCTAAATATGATAATCTTTGGATTAGATTGGGCAAAAGGAGATAATGTATATGTTTCTCCTTTTGAACACAATTCTGTATTAAGACCATTATATGAAATAAAGAAACGACATGACATAAATATAATACAAATTCCTTTCAACAAAGAAACATGGAATATTGATAGTAATTTTGAAGATTTGCTAATATTAAATAAACCAAAATGTATTTTTTGTTCATCTAAAAGTAACACTACGGGATATAATCTTCCAATAAATGAGATTTTTAAATTAGGTAAAAAGTACAACTCAATAAATATTCTAGATGCATCTCAATCATTTGGTGTAGATAAAACAATCTCAAAAAATAATTCTGATTTTATTATATTTGCAGGTCATAAATCACTTTATGCAAGTTTCGGCATAGCAGGATTTATAAATATTAATAATATTGAATTAAAACCGTTTTTATTTGGTGGTACAGGTTCAGATAGTCTTAATTTAGAAATGCCATTAAATGGAGCAAGTCATTTAGAAGCTGGAAGTAAAAATATTATCGCTATATATGGTTTACATGAAAGTCTTAAATGGCTAAAGAATCATAATATCGAAGAAAAGGAAAGAACTTTATTTAAATATTTATATCAATCAATAAGTAGTATTAAGAAAGTTATTACATACCTACCATCTAATATTGATAAATGTTGTGGTATTTTATCATTTAATGTTGATGGATATACTGCTGAAGAAGTAGGGGATATATTAAATCAAGAATTTGATATATGTGTAAGGACAGGCTATCATTGTTGTCCATATATACATGATTTTATTAATAGTAAAAAGTTCAATGGAACTGTAAGAGTAAGTATGAATTACTTTAATACAGAGAAAGATATAGATTGCTTAATAAATGCTTTAAATACTTTATAAAGATAGGAGTTGTGAGTAATGAGTTTTAAAGATTTACCTTTAAAATACACTTATAGAACAAGTGATGATGACGTTATAAATGATTTTCTTGTACCGTGTCTTAATCAATGTGTAATGTATAAAAGAGCAGCAGGATTTTTTTCTTCAACTGCTTTAGTAAAACTATCACAAGGAATATCTGGTTTAATTAGAAATAATGGTAAAATGAAATTAGTTGTTTCTCCAGATTTAAGTAATGATGATATTGAGGCAATAAAAAAAGGATATGAAAATAAAGAAGAATTAATTACAAAAAGATTATTAGAATCTTTAGATGAAGAATTAACAAAAACACAAAAAGATAGATTAAATCTTATTATTAGTTTAATAGAAAGAGGCATATTAGATATCAAAATTGCAGTTCTGAATTACGGCTCTGACATTGGTATGTATCATGAAAAAATAGGAATAATGGAGGATATAGAAGGAAATAAAATTGCATTTACAGGTTCTTATAATGAATCCCTAAATTCTTATGTTAATAACTTTGAATCATTAGACGTATATACCAATTATAGTCAAGACTTTAATAGAGTATATCAAAAAGAAAAAGACTTTGATAGATTATGGAATAATGCTACAGATAAATTAAAAGTTGTAGAATTTCCAATTGCTGTAAAAGAAAAACTATTTAAAAGATACTATAATAAAGAGACACTAAAAAGCGAAGAAGAAATTATCAAAGAAGAAAAACAACATAGAGAAATTACACCTAACATGCCATCAAATTTTTTAAGAGAATATCAAACAAGAGCAATTGATGAGTGGGAAAAATCTAATTTTGTTGGTATATTTGATATGGCTACTGGTACAGGAAAAACATTAACAGCATTAGGAGCAAGCATTAGATTATTTAATAGTAAAGATAATTTAGCAATAATAATAATATGTCCTTATACTCATCTTGTAGAACAATGGGTAGAAGATCTCGATAATTATGATTTTAATCCTATCGTTGGATATGGTTCGATGAAAAACAAGAAATGGCAAGATAGATTAAAAAATCAAATAATGAGATTTAATTTAGGTACATCAAAATATTTTTGCTTTATTACAACAAATGCAACATTCAAATCTAGTTTTGTACAAGATGAATTAAAGAAAATTGAAGATAAAAATGTTTTATTTATAGCAGATGAAGCTCATAATTTAGGTGCTCCAAATTTATTAGAAAAATTAAATAAAAAATTTAAATATAGACTAGCACTATCAGCAACATTTGAAAGATATAATGACGAATACGGAACAAGTGAATTATTAAAATATTTTGGTTCGAACTATTGTATACACTATTCATTAAAAGAAGCAATAAAAAATGGAATGCTTACAGAATACTACTATTATCCAGTAATTACATACTTAAATGAAGAAGAATTAGATGAATATACTTATTTAACAAATAGAATAAGAAAATGTATTGTTGTAGATAAATCAGGTAAAAGTAAAATAAATGAAATTGGAAAAACATTATTGCTAAAAAGAGCAAAAATTGTTGCTGGAGCATACTCAAAAATGACAAAAGTGGTTTCTTTATTGAAAAAGCAAAATGAAGAAAAAGGAATCTATAATACTTTAATATATTGTGGTGCAACTACTATAAATGATCCTTCTTTTAGTGAAGAAGATAATGATGAAGATGATATAAAACAAATAGATTATCTTAGAGCAATGATAAAAGATAATATTGAATTAAGACTTGCAAAATTTACTTCAACAGAAACAACTGAAGAAAGAAAATATATAAAAGAACAGTTTATTGATAAAACAATAAATGCAATAATAGCAATTAAATGTCTAGATGAAGGTGTAAATATACCATCTATCGAGACAGCATATCTATTAGCAAGTAGTACTAATCCAAGAGAATATGTACAAAGAAGAGGTAGAGTTTTAAGGAAATTTTCTGGAAAACAATATTCTATAATTTATGATTTTATTACTTTACCAAGAGATTTAGAAATAGCCTCTAGATTATCAGAAGATGATTTAAAAGGTGATGTTGGATTAGTAAAGAAGGAATTAATCCGTATGGAAGATTTTGCTTCAGATGCAATTAATTATTCATCATATCTTGAAGTTACAGATAGCATAAAAAGAATATACGGAGATTTGTTAAACAAATATAAAGAGGAGGATTTTGAATAATGGAAATAACTGAAAAAGATAAAGAAGTTATAAGAAAAATATTATCACTTGAAAAAACAAACAATAGGCAAAAAATATTTTCAAAACAAGAAGATATTACTAAAAGACTTATAGGGTACATAAAGGAGGGTGTTGATAGTGAAGTTCAAGAAAATAATAATAACTAATTTTAGACAATTTAAAGGAAGAAATGAATTAAATTTTTCAACTGATGATGACAAAAACATTACAATTGTATATGGTGGAATAACTCATGGTAAAACAACACTATTACAAGCATTCAATTGGGTATTTTATAATATTGTTAAACTTGAAAATCCTAATGACCTATTAAACAAGGAAATAGCAGATAATTTAGGACGTGGAGAATCTGCAGAAGTTGAAGTTGAAATTCATCTAGAATTTGATGGAGAAAATTATAGATTAATAAGAAAACAAGTGTATTCAGTTTACCTAAATGAAATGTATGGTAAAATTTCAACAGGAACTTCTTTAGTTAGAGCTGAAAAAGAACAAAATGATACTTGGATTCCTGCTGGAAATTATGATGATATAATAAATAAGATAATGCCATCGAATTTATCTACATACTTCTTTTTTGATGGTGAGCGTATAGATAACATAAGCGAGCAACAAAGGAAGGGTTCAAAAGAAGTTGAAAATTCAGTTAAAGAAATTTTAGGACTAGAACATTACAGTACAGCTATAAAGCATTTGAGTACTGGAAGAAATAGCGTATTAGCTGAATTAAGAAGTAGAATTAACACAAGTGCTAATAGCGAATTAGACGATTTAAGAAGAGAATACAACAATATTGATATTGATATTGAAAATAATAATGACAAAATAAAAAGGTATGAAAACGAAATTGATAATCTTGAAAGAGATAAAAAAGCTAAAGAACAAGTTATACTAGATAATAAGGCTACATATGAAAAACAACAAGAAAAATTATCTTTAAAAGCAAAACTAGATAGCATTATGATTAAAGAAAACAACCAAATTGAAAACTTTAAATCATTTTTTAATAATTACTATTTGGACTTCTTCTATTATGGTTTAAATGATAAAATGAAAGAATTAGCAGAAGTACTTGACACAAAAGAAGAAGGAATACCCAATATGCATGCTTATTCAATAGATTATATACTTAATAGAGGTTACTGTATATGTGGAGAAAAGTTTGAAAAAGATGATACTCATTATAAAGCACTTTTAGAGGAAAAGAAAAAATTACCTCCACAAAGTATAGGTACATCAATTTCTAATTTTAATAAAGAACTACGTCAAAAAATATCTGAAGAAAAATCTGAAAATTTTAAAACAGAAATAGTAAATAAATTTGAGAATATATTACAAATAATTGATGAAAAAAATACATTACAAGATAAAATAGATAATATATCAAACAATATAGCAACTGATGTTAATGTTGGCGAATTAGAAAATGAAGTAAGACAAATTGAAATAAAAATCAGAGATTACACAGAAGATATAGGTAGTTTAAAAGGTCAAAATATTAATAAAGAAAAAAGAAAAGAATTCATAGAAAAAGAAATATCACGTTTATCACAATATGATGATAGAAATATTGAGATCAACAAACAAATAGAGTATGCAGAAAAAATCACAAAGATTTTACAATCTGTATATGATAAAAAAGAAATTGAATTGAGAATTACACTTGAAGAAGCAATTAATAAGTATTTAGCCAAAATTTATACTGGTGAAAGATATTTAAAAATAACAGATGATTATAAATTCAGATTAGTATATACAGATGATAAAGAATCAGAATATGATGCACCAGCATCAGAAGGACTAGGAACAGTTAAAGCTATTTCATTTATGTGTGGTTTATTAGATGTTGCTAAATCAAAGTTTTTAGAAGATATAGCTGAAGAAACAGAATATCCATTAGTATTTGATGCTCCACTTTCTAAAATAGATAGTACGCATATAAAAAATGTAATGGAATGTCTACCTGATACAGCAAGTCAAGTTATATTCTTTATAAGAGAAGAAAAGGATTTAGATGCAATTACTGATGAAACAAAATCAAAAATTGGAAAAAGGTATTATATTAAAAAAGTATCAGAAAAGCATTCAGAAATTAGAACTGAAAAGGAGGAAGATTAATTATGTTTTTTGACAAAGAGTATTCATTTAAAGGAAAACACGCTCAATATGTAACAGAATTAGTTACAGCAATATTTAAAAGAAATGTAGATGTTTTAATTCTTGCTCCTGTATTAGGACTAATATATAATAGAACATCAACTGAAGACTTATCATCCGATATAAATACTAAAATATTTGCAGAACAAATGGTTAAAGAAAATGAAAAAATAATATTTAATTATAGACTTTGCATGTTATTAGACGAAAATGCAAATAACCAAACAAAAATAGATAATGCTTTTAGATATTATACTGAAAATAGTGGAGATATAGATAGATTTAATAATAATATAAAAAGATATAATTCATATATACTTGGTGGAGTTGAAATCTTATATGAATTAATGATTAAGGAAAATAAATCATTTACAGGAAAAAATAAAGATGATGTAAAATATAAGAAAGAAATAATTGATAATGTTACAGAGTTTATTTCAAATTATCAAAAAGATGTAAATGATTATAATAATATAGGAGATGAAGTAGATTCATTAGATTAAGAATTCTTTTTCATATATCCAATAATCTTATGAAATATTTCAGTTGGAGTATGAAATTTAATATTAGAATAGCCGAAAATGGAGCATAAGTATTCTGTATTAGAACTATATTTAATAGTTTCTATAACACGACTTATGCTCTTTTTTCATTAAAAGATACATTATCATATTTACTAACAACATAATAAGCATTATTTATATGACCATCTAACAAAGATATATTGTTATATAAAATATATAAATATTTAATAAAATGTCTAGTTGCTGCATTATATTTTTTTAGATCTAAACCTTCAATTAAATCATTAAAAATTTTTATTTTATAAATTTCATCTAAAGTTAGATTATTTTCTTCAAATAGTGAAGATATATTTTATAAACTATTCTTTGCCAGAATTTCTCAAATGTAAGCTATTTTTAGCAACTTTTTTATCATAGATTACCATTTTTTATCATAATTTACCATAAAACTTCAATTTTTTTTACCATGTAAAATAATTTATCAAATTTTATAATATTCTCGACAGGTTTTGACAGACTTTGCAATTTTTATATTCTATAATTGCTTTGTATTAACATAAGATTGTACCTTTTCAGTACATTTTAAATACTAATCAAGTACCATTCGAGTACAAAAATCCACAATTATAAAAGAGAAAAGAATATATTAAAGCTAACTTATTATTATCACTTATTTGAAAGATACTTCTGATGAGTTTAATAATATACAACAGACCTACATAAGCAATTAAGGACTGTCAAAATTGTTTCTCTTATATAATCAAATAATTATTATACTAGAAATTGAATACGTAATAATAGAAAATAACATGGGAATAATGTGCCTAATTGAGTATTTATGCTTAATTTGGCACATTATTCCTTTATTATTAAGTTTATTTTTAACTGCTATATTCATGCCTAGAGGACCTCCTAAAAGTTCGAAAATTAACGAATTTTTAGGAGGTTTTTATTATGTTTGATAAATTTAAAAATGAAGAGAATGATATTGTTCTCGCTAAATTTATTTCATTTATGGAAGTAGTATTTCATAATCAAAGAATAAACTATTATAGAAATATTAAAATACAAAATAGCTGGGAAAAAGAACTACAAGAATCAGATGTATATTTTGATAAATATCTGAATCTAGATTTATATGATTTAGAAATATTAAACGATAAAGAAAAAGAATTGTTTGAATTACATTATAGAAAAGGTTTAACTTATGCAGAAATATCAAAAATAACAAATGAAAAAATAAATACTCTACATCAAAGAAAAAAGAGAGCATTAAAGAAATTGAGATTTAGAATGGGGGAATAGAATTATGCAATCAAAGTTTTATTTATTATTAAAAGAAGCTGTTACTGATGATACATCTCTTATAAGAGTATTAGATAAAATTATGAATTTAATAAATAGATATTCTAGAAATTATAATGGACAAATTGATGAAGATTTAAAAAGTGAATTAATTGCTAAAACTATTGAACTTGTAAGAAAAGAAAGCATATATAAAAGATTTCAATAAAAAAATATAAAATTTTTTAAAATTGTTTGTACCAATTTTTCATTTTGAAGTGTTATTTACAGTAGAAGGATGTAAAAACGCTTTCAAAAAAATATGGATTGTACTTTGAAAACTGAATAAATTTGTTAGATACATGAGTTTTGTTTCAGGTAGCCTTAGCAACCTATTTGAATTGCTCCTAACTTGCTATTAGGAGGACAAGCATTACGAAAACTTTTGTATAGTCATAGTTCGTGCGAGCAGTTATATTATTAGTCCATAATAATAATATAATGAGCCGTCCCAAGCAATGAGTGCAAGTCGGTATTCCGACAGGTGAAATTTCTATGTGTTATTAGCAAATAACTATCTAACAATGATTCTATAATTATATTAAATTTTTTGGAGGCAAAAAATGATAGATTTAATTGCGTTAGTTGTAACTCTTATTATTATGAGCCTATTTGGTATAGGAATAATGTTAGCTTTAATAATAATGAGCCAACCAACCACAGAATTAGAACAAGCATACGAAGATGAAGAACAAATAAAATACATAAGAGAATATAATTTAAAGAAAAAAGCTAAAAAAGAGGCTAGAAGAATATTAATAAATAATTTAATAAGTAAAATAAAGAAATTTATAACTAGGAGGTAAGTTAAGTGGAAGATATAAACCAACTAGAGTTAGCAGCTTATATTTTAATTATAAGCAATGAAATAACACTATATAAAGATAAAACGATATTTAATTATCTCGATTTACTTGAAGATGAAATGATTAAAACAAAGAAAAATGTTGTATTAAATAAAGTTAAACTATCACTATTTAATAACTTTAATTATAGAGCAAAACTAAATAATGAAGAATGTATAAACTATACAACATTAGTATTTAAAGATTTATTAAACTATTTTCATAAAGAATTTGATGATACAGATGTAGTAAAAACCATAGCTAAAACTTATGATAATTTTTCAGTTAGAACTGCTAAAGAAGAAGTCGCTAAATTAAAAATTATAACAAATAAATAAGCAAATATAAAATGTGTGAGCAAAAAAGTTCATACATTAGTAATAACAACATAATTTTACTATACTTCAGATATAAGCAATTTATATTTGCTTATATCTGAAGGAGGTATTATAAGATGTCGTTTTTAGATTTTCAAAGTGAAAGTCCAGAGTTTTTGAACAACTATCTAAAATATGTGAGATTTATAAGGTTTAATGCAGAAACAACGGTAAATGAAGCATATTTTGATTTAAGAACACTTTTAAGATTTATAAAACTTATGCTATATGATGAATCAAAACTTAATAATTTTGATCCTGATTATTTCAAAACTATTTCTATAAAAGATATAACATTATCAGATATGAGAAAAGTTACAAATCAGGATTTGCATAATTTTATAAGATTTCTTCATGCTGATTTAAAAAATAGTCCAAAAACTAGAAATAAAAAACTGGCATCCTTAAAAAAATTATTTGAGTATTTATCTGCAAATAATTATATACCAACTAATCCATCATTAGGACTTCATTCTGCAAAAGTTGAAAAAAGATTACCAAAGTATTTAACATTAGAGCAAAGTAAAAAATTGCTATCAAATACAATAAAATCAGATTCTATAAATAAAATAAGAAATTATGCAATAACCTGTATATTCCTTAATTGTAGTTTGAGATTATCTGAATTAGTAGGTATAAATATTAGTAATATTAAAATTGATGATAGTGAACAAACTATTAGAGTTACAGGTAAAGGCAATAAAGAAAGAATTTTATATTTAGATAAAGCTGTATGTGAAGCAATAAAGGAATATCTAAAAGTCAGACCAGTAACTGGAAGAGATAATCCTGATTATGATGCATTATTTTTAAGTTCTCGTAAGAAAAGAATTTCTAGACGAGCAGTACAAACAATTATAAAAGATGAAATGATACAAATTAAAGAAGATAAGTTAAAAGATTGTCATGTTCATATATTAAGACATACAAGTACAACACTTCTTTTTAATGAAAACAATATAAATATTTTTATATTAAAAGAAATACTAGGACATAAAAGCCTAAAAGCAACAGAAATATATACTCATGTCCCTGATAAAAAATTAAAGGAGATTATGGAAAATTGCACAATTTCAAGCATTTTAGAAAGAGAAAGGAGTAATAAAAATGGAGGATAATAAAATACCAAGTTTTTTAGAAGATTTAAGTAATTACTTATGTGGAATTAGGAATTTATCAATGAATTATATAGATGATTTAAAATTTACAATATTACAATTCTTGGAGTTTGTTAATATTCACACATTTAAAGAAAAATATGAAAACATTGAGGAAATGACTTTGAATGATATAAGAAGTATATCAAATAGAGATATTTATGGTTATATATATTTCTTATCTGAAAGACAATATAAGACAAATACAAGAGTTAAAAAAATTGAACATTTAAAAACTTTCTTTAATTATCTATATACTATTAGTCATAAATTATTTAGAGAACCTTTTAAGTTAATTAAAACTGAAAGAAAATTTGAACAAAAACTTCCTAACTACCTATCTCTATCTGAAGCAAGAAAAATACAAAGTGTATATGAACATTCTTATAAAGTATCTGATATTAGAAATAATGCTATTATTCGAATAATTTTAAATAGTGGACTTCGATTATCTGAAGCTGCAGGATTAAATATTAAGGACTTAAACCTATCAGAGAATAAATTCGTTGTAATAGGTAAAGGAAATAAAGAAAGAACATGTTATCTTAATGAACCAACTAAAAAAGCTCTTGAAGAATACTTGAAATTTAGAAATAAAATAGTTGTTGAAAATAAAAAATACAAAGATGCTTTATTTATAAGTAACCAAAATAAAAGATTAAGCAAAAGACAAATAAGAACAATTGTTAAGGAGGCATACAAGAAAGCAGAACTTGATGAAACAAAATATGCTACACATACATTAAGGCATACATGTGCTACCCTCTTGTATAGAAATGGCACTGATATAAAAACAATAAAAGAAGTTTTAGGACATGTTCAAATTGATACAACTGAAATTTATACTCATTTATATAATAAACAAGTTATGGATGCTATGCTAGAACACCCTATGGCAAACTTTATGATGGCAGATGCAGTTGGATATTAAAAAGGAGGATTTTATAATGGATACAAGACCAAGTTTTGATAAAACAGCTATACATTCTGTAGAACTTAATTTATTAGATGGACAAGTTGATTTAATATTAAGATCTTTAGAATTATATAGCTATAATCTTGAATTTATGCTAAATGCTGAAGAATCAGATGAAGAAAAAAAGAGGGAAAAACTAGCACAACTAAAATATACTTATGAACAAGTATTATCAAGCCTTGCAGAACAAGTAAATGGAAAAGCTGAAGAATATGAAAATAGAAGAACAACAGGAAGAAATATGCTTGGAGATAACATTATAGATATAATACCTGCTAATAAAGAAAAATTTCAAGTTGGATAAAAACGGTGGAGTAGGGGGAATAGAGGATTTTGTAAAATTATAAATTGTAATTTTTAAAAAAATAAATTATAAAAATGAAAATTTTAAAAATAGATTCTAAAAATATAAAAATATAAAAATGAAAAATAATTTTAAAATTTTTAGTAAAAATTAAAAACTTATAAATTTAAGATTTAATTTTAAAATTTGAATTTAAATTTGTGCAATGTTAAATTTTAAATGTTCGATTTATAATTCTAAAAACGAACATTTGTTGTTTGATAAATTTTTTATAATATTTTCAGAATTAATTATAATTTTATAAATCTAAATTTCTGAAAATCGTTTTTAAGACATTTTTATAATTAACCAATAAAACTAATCGTCTAAATATTAAATACTTTAATTTACACTTACAAATATCTTGACATTATAAAACTTATATTGAATTATTATAAGATTTTTATACATATTTATTATAATAATATGTAATTTTTAATGATTTATATAAATCCATGTAATTATTGCAGCAACTTGGATTTAGCTCAAAAATCACTAAAATAACGACGCACGAGAATCGGTTTTAAGCCGTTTTAAAAAATTAGCCATATAGTTTGTTGTCTAAAAAATAAGGCTATTTTAAGACGAATCGCTAAAATCGTTTTTAAGGCGTTTTTTTATTTAAGTAATATAAGTTGTTGTTCAAAATATATGATCTAATATAAGAATATAAATATAATGAATAAAAATTATAATAATAAATACTAAATATAGTATAAATAAAAAAATAGCCGTTATACTGAAAATACTGAAAATGGATAAAATGAATATAAATTATAAGAAAAATAACTAAATAAAAGATACTATTAAGAGCTTGTAAGCAAGTAGTATCAAGACTTGAAGGGGATACCTGAACCAGGTATTCTATATTTTACTCCTATTCCTTTTTGCACAAAACTTTGATTTTGCGCAATCATATATTTTTATTTTTAATCAATATAGACCTTATTTCTACTCCTACCCATACTTTCTAAAGTTCCTAAAGTCATATTTCTTTTCAATTTTTATTTGCAAATTTTTTGGCACATAATTGCTATATTGCACGAAAAGTATTTGATATAAATAAAATAAATCTACTGACTTACTCTCTAACTCTTCTTTTTCGCAATTAAAGAAAAAAGAATTATCAATAAAAAATTTAAAAATTTCTATCGATTTTGCAATTAAAAATACTTGTTCTGGATATAGTTCATAATGAAGCATATCGTTATTATAGAATCTTTCTTGATTTAATTTTTCAATATTATTTAATCTTCCATATTCTCTAAATGCTTCTTGTAAATCGTGAAACTCACTTATACTCCCTATTCTCTCTACATAGTATTTACTGTTTTTTTGCTCATAAATTAATTTACAATTCTTTTTTCTCTTTAGTACCATTTTTTAAAATTCCTTTTTTTGCACTTTGATTAATTTTAAAAAGAGTATAAATTTTAAATTATAATTTGTCAATAACAATTTTTGATATTATTTTACATATAATTTCATGTCTAAGTATAAAAAACGTCTTAAAATCGATTTTCGCGTGAAAAAATTTTAAAATATAATTTTTTTATATTTTTGTTGCATAAAATAGTTAAATTCGTTTTTGGTATTATTTTACTTATCTCAAAAAGCCCCAGCCATAAAAAATGGCTAGGGCTTTTTTCGAGAATAAAGTAAAAATAAAACACAAAAATCGAAAAATAGTTTATTTCATGCAACTTCTTCAGCTGTAAATGGATTAAAAGAATAATATTCTAAATTTTCAACATTATATGATTGTGAAAAATCAATTCTTGCACTTTTTAAATAATTCAAATATCTGTAAAATGTGGGTTTACTAATTTTATCTCTTACTTCTTCTACCCCGTCAATTTTAATTGAAAGATAAAAAGAATATAATTTATAAGCTAAATTTTTATTATATAAATTATTTAATCTGTAAAAAACATCTTCTCTACTTCTAACTGATTTTAAATCACTGTCAATAAATTTCAAAAATTTCATAAATTCATCACACCAAACTTTCTTTAAATCATCATAAAAAACATCACAAAAACATATTTTATTTTTATTATAAATTTGCTCTAATTTCTTCTTTTTTATTTCACATTCATATCTTAAAAAACCTTTAATTTCGTCAATATAATTTATTAAATCAAAGTCAGTTTTTTTAAAACGATTTAAGTCATGCTTTCTAAACTCAAGTAACTTATTATAAATTTTTAAAGTTGTTGTAGTTCCAGAAAGATAAATACTTTCATCGTTGAAAAATTTTATTTTTCTTCTTGGGTAATTGCATTTTGAAAGAGAGTTTATATAACTTTTTACATTTTCTTGTGTTCTCAAATCATAACAAATAGCAATATCAACCCTTTGAAGAAACCATTTGTCATTGTCGGGAAGATTAATAGAATAACAAAATTCAACAGTTTCTATAAGCCTCACAACAATATATTGTAAATCGTAAAACCCATTGTGGCTGTTATATCCAAGTGAAAACTTATGGTAACTACCTTCAATTTCAATATAATAACCACCATCTATAGAATTAAAACCATATTTTGAACCAATACCAACACGGACAGAAAGTCGACTATCGTAAGAGCCTTGCAAACTATCGTTGGTAATGTTATAAAGAACTGTATTAGAATTGCAGTCAATAGCAGATTTTATAACTGAACAAGACTGAATATATTCATATAAAGGTTTTGAAATTTCGCTATATATTTTTATAGTATCTATCATAAAGACTCCTTTCAAAAAAACGATTAGGTAAAAAAATGAGACTTTCGGAGGGTGTTACTAAGAACCCTCCGTAGATTTATATTATTTTTTTAATAAAAAGGAGTTTTTATGCTACGTAAACTTTATGATATTATAATTAAGCTTATGCAAAATGTCAAGATAATTTATTTCTCAATTAAGGGGTTATCCCAAACTATGTTTGAAATAACCCCTAACAAAATTATAAATAACTATGTATCCGATATATCAATAGTAAACGGTTGTATTTTTCGCTACGCAAAAAATCTCCACCGCCAAGTATGGCTATTGACATATCTACTTTGTGCTTTTAATTTTCTAATTTTCATAGAGTTTATTGCTTTCATAAAGCTTAACATCTTTTTCAAAATCCAAATCTTTTTTTGCAATTTTCTTTTTACTTTCTTTTTTTAGTATTTTGTTATTAGTATTTATTTGCAGTTGATTTTCTAAAGGTTGATTTTCAAGAGGTAGAAAACCGACCTCTTGTTTTTTTACTTTTGGAGTCTCAAAAATCAAGTATTCATAGTCAATTCGACCACTTTTTGTTTGATTACCATATAATTTTTTTATTTCTAAATAATTATTCTCTTTAAGTTCCTTGACAGTAGACTTTATAGCAGATAAACCTTCTTTATTTACTTTTACAAGTCCTTCTAAAGAATAATCCCAATTATCAGGAAGGCTTAGCATATAACTTAAAAGCCCTTTAGCCTTTAATGATAAATTTTTATCCCTTAAATGATAATTACTCATTACAGTATAATTTTTATTTTTTTCAACTCTAAATACGGACATTTTTGCACCTCTTTTTGTGCAAGTATAGAAACAAAAAATTTGAAATAAAAATTAAAAAAGTTTAATCTTGTGCAATGTAAATATTGCATTTTTGTTGATTTTTCCTTTGATTTTGCGCAATCATATATACAATTAAATATAAAGGACATGTATCTCCCCTTATTAATTATACTTTAAATCTCTTTATAATTAAATTCTATACAAAAAAATAAAAATGTCAAGATAATAATAAGAAGTAGTTTATACTACTTCTTATACTAGATTATTCAATTCCATTCATTAGCCATAATTGATATCTAATTGTTGACAAAATTTTTTCTACACTAGAATAAATTGAATCTATTCTATCATGATATTCGTCGTCCATAATAGATAAATACCTATTTCCTATTTTGTTATAAAAACTAAGAGTATCTTCAGCATACTTATATAATGTTTTATAAAATAAATTGTAATCTCCTTTATATACTGTTACATTTTTGTAAACTAATCCATCATATTCAAATATTTCTCCATCAGGGAACCGGCTATCTCCAAATTTTACTTTTGGCAAAAGAATATTATACATCATTACTAGATCTTCTGCTCTTCTTTCAAAATTACTTATTCTTCTCCATAATATTAAATGATCAATGCTAACAAATGAAACAATTAAAAAAATAATAGTTATAAGTACAACCATTTTTATACCTCCTAAAATTATTTTAATAAGGTTTATAAGGTTCATTAAATCTTTTTGAATTATAACATAAATTTTTAAGCAAATAAAGACTTTCTGTTGAATTTAAGCATAAAATGAGCTATAATATTATATTATTTTAGGAGATTATTTATAAATGAAATATACTTATAAAATTATTGATACTGAAAAATATAAATTATATGATAAATTTAAAAACGGAATATTTGAATATCGCGCTATTAAGCCAACAAATAATGATAAAAGAAATAATCATAATAGTTTTTTTGCTAAAAGAGCTCTTTGGAGTGAAGATTTACATTTAGGTGAATTTTTAAGTTGTTTAATTGGAAAAAAACAGGGTTTTAAAATTTGCGAAAATAGCCTTTATAGAGATTCATTTAATCATAATGATTATGGTGTAATTAGTTATGTAGAATTATCACAAGATGATATAATAATTACTCCTAAACGAATAATTTTGCGGTTATTTAAAAAATCAAAATATTCATTGTGATTATATAGTATCTACAGATGTTGATACTGTATTTAAAGCAATATTTTGGTTTATGTATCAATTTAAAAGACCTTATAGTGAATTTATTGATTTTAAGCAAGATTTCATTGATATGGTAGTTTACGATATAAAATTGTTAAACCCTGATAGGGGTTTAGAAAATTGGTTTATAAGACAAAATAAATCAACAAAAGCAATTGACCTCTACCCTATGTTTGATAATGAAATGATTTTAGGATTTGATGATGATATATCATATAGTAAAACTCTTTCTAACGAAAAGTTATCATATTCTTATGAAGACATTAAGAGAAGTTCAGCCATTGTAACTCCTGATGAAATGATAAATAACAAAAATTCTGTAAATTATAAAAAATTATTTACTTTTTTATTAAATAGATATCCAATTCAAACTCAAAATGCGTTAGATAAATTTAAAAATTTTGATATAAGTAATTTATATGAAATTTTAAATTCATTGCCTGATTTGACAGAAAATAGAAAAAATTTTGTACTTAAATTATTTGATTGTCGAAGTAAGTCTCTTGAAGAAATCTATAAAAACAATAAGAAAATACAAAAAGAAATAAACTATAGATAAAACCTCACTTATATTTAATATATAAGTGAGGTTTTATTATATAAACATTTTGGTTGTTTGTACTTTTTCTAAAAATTCTAAATTATTTTTTGTACTAGTGATAAGTTCAATTACTCTTTCTGTCATATCAATTGTACTCATATTTGATAAAGCTCTTCTAATAGTAAAAGCAACTGAAAGTTCAGCTGGAGTAAGTAAAAGTTCTTCTCTTCTAGTACCAGATTTATTAATATCAATAGCTGGAAAAACTCTTTTTTCAGATAAGTTTTTACTTAAATGTACTTCCATGTTTCCTGTTCCTTTAAATTCCTCGAAAATAACTTCATCCATTCTACTTCCTGTATCTATTAAAGCTGTTCCTAAGATTGTTAAACTTCCGGCATCTTCAGTATTTCTTGCTGCTCCAAAGAAACGTTTTGGTTTATGCAATGCGCTAGGATCAAATCCACCAGATAAAGTTTTTCCTGATGATGGTATAACCAAGTTATAAGCTCTTGCTAATCTTGTTATACTATCTAATAAAATTACTACATCATGATTTTGCTCTGTTAATCTTTTAGCTCTTTCTAAAACCATTTCTGCAACTTTAACATGATGTTCAGGCTGTTCGTCAAAGGTTGAATATATAACATCACCTTTTATTGAACGTTTCATATCTGTAACTTCTTCTGGTCTTTCATCTATTAATAAAACTATTAAATCAACTTCAGGATTATTTATTGAAATACTATTAGCAATTTTCTTTAAAATTGTTGTTTTTCCAACTTTTGGTGGTGCAACTATCATTCCTCTTTGTCCTTTACCAATTGGAGAAAGCAAGTCCATTATACGCATTGTATATTCTGTTGGAACTGTTTCAAGTTTTAACTTTTTATCAGGATAAATTGGAATTAATTCATCAAATTTTTTACGTTTCATTGCCTTTTCTGGATGTTCCCCATTTACTTCTCCTACATAAATTAAAGCTGGAAATTTTTCTGATTCTTTTGGAGTTCTTTTAATTCCTTTTATCTTGTCTCCAGTATCAAGTTTAAAACGTTTAATTTGAATAGGAGAAACGTAAACATCTTTAGATGTAGATAAATAGTTATCTCCTCTTAAAAAGCCATAACCATCTGGCAATAATTCTAAAATTCCTTCAACATATTCATCATCTTCACTTGTTAAATTATATCTTTGAGAATTATCATTTTCTACTGTTTCTTTATTTTCTTCTTGATTATCAGAAGCATTTTCTTTATTATTTATAGCTTCAATAAGTTCGCTTTTTTTTAATTTTGAAATATTTTCAATTTTAAGCTCTTTTGCAATATTGCGCAATTCATTAACGGTTTTTCCTTCTAATTCCATAATCGCTCCTTTTTATTAATTACTTATATAAACTCTCTCATTTGGATAATACATGTCAAGCTTTTCTCTTGCTTGTTTTTCTATATATTCAGAAGAATTTACAGCCTCTTGTTCAGCTTCTAAATCTTGTTTTTCTTCATTTAAATCTTCAATTTGAGATGCATAATAATTTTTTTGATTATTATAAGATCTTAATTTTTGTGACTGAGATATACATATTATAATTGTATATATTAATATGATTGCAATTAATACTCTACAGAATTTCTTTGAATTAAATAACTTTCTCATATGTGCTCCTTAAAAAAATTCTTTATTTTAAAATAAGGTAATTTAAAAATTTTAACTAAAATTTGACAAAATTTTTTAAAAAACTTTAAAATTACAGTCATAATTATAACACACATGTTACTTAATGTCAAAGAATAAATTATAATACCGAAAAAAATTGCTAAAAATAAATAGAATCTTAAAACACCGATTGCTAAACAAAATTATACCACGTAAAATTAATAATCCGAACTAAAATCAAAAAAAGTAAATCTTGAAAAGCGACTACAATATCTGGTACTTTAAAATTTTTTCTAAAACTTCTAAAAATGTCAAATATAAACCCAATAAACAAACCTATTATAAAAAATATACAAAATATTTTACTTTGCTCATAAATTGTCATTAAAAAATACCTCTTATATTTTATTTAAATATTTTATTAAGAAAGCTTGTATTTTTCTTATTAATACTTTCTCCAGAATTTGAATAATTTAATGAATTTATGGTTCCATCAATAGAAATATCTAGGTTGTCTAAGCTAAGCTTATTTATTCTAATATTATCACCTTTAATTGTAAGTAATCCAAGTTCCGTTTCTACAATTACTATTTTATCATCAAAACTTAAAACATCTTTTACTCCAGAAATGTTTAATTTTTCTCTATTTTCTAAAACAATATTTTGTATGCAATTAAAGTTTTTTTCTTCTATCATATTAAAAAACCTCCATATTTATAAGCTTTTATTTATATATATGCTATAAAATGAAGGTTTATGAATAATTTATTTTATTTTTCAAAAAATTTTTCATGAATTGCATTAACAGCTTCTTTAGCATCCTCAATATTAACTAAAACTGATATTTTAATTTCAGAAGTTGTTATCATATGCATATTAATATTTTTTTCATACAATGCTTCAAACATATCAGCAGCAACGCCTGGTTTATTTGCAATTCCTACGCCAATTATAGAAACTTTTGATAGATTTTCTGCATGTAATATTTCTTTAGCTTTAATTTTTTCTTTATTATCATTTAATATTTTAAGTGTTCTATTTAAGTCAGTCATTTTTACAGTAAATGTAATATTTTTTATTGAAGTTTCTCCAAATGCTTGAACTATAATATCAATATTTATATTATTATCAGATAGAAGTTTAAATAGTTCAAAAGTTTTTCCAATTTTATTTTCTAGTCCAACGACAGTTATCCTAGATATATTATCATCTTTAGCAATGCCATTTATAACTAAATCTTCTAATGGTTTTTCATTTGATACTTTTGTTCCAACACTATCTTTCTCAAAAGTAGACTTAACATATATTGGAACATTGTATTTTTGACCAATTTCTACACATCTATTATGAAGAACTTTAGCTCCTAAACTTGCCATCTCTAGCATTTCCTCATAAGATATGTTATCAATTTTCTTTGCGTTTTTTACAATTCTTGGATCTACAGTAAAAATTCCATCAACATCTGTATATATATCACATCTTTCTGCCTTAAGAGATGCCGCTAAAGCAACTGCTGTTGTATCTGAACCGCCTCTACCAAATGTTGTAATATTATAATTCTCGTCAACACCTTGAAATCCAGCAACTATAACTATATTATTAGATCTTAATAAATCTAAAATTGTTTCATTATGAATGTATCTTATTCTACTATTACCAAATTCACTGTCTGTAACAATTGGTATTTGCCAGCCAGTCAGCGAAATAGCTTTAAAACCTAAATCTTTTAACATCATTGCAAGTTTTGCAATTGTTATTTGTTCACCAGTTGATACTAATACATCATGTTCCCTACTTGATGGATTTAAAGTAACTTCTTTTTCCTCACTAATTAGTCTATCTGTTGTTTTTCCTTGTGCTGAAACAACAACTACTACATCATTTCCAGCCATTTTTTCGTTAATTATTTTTTCTGATACTTTTTTTAACTTGTCTGTATCTGCGACAGAACTTCCTCCAAATTTTTGTACAATTAATCCCATAACGGATACCTCTTTTTATAAAAAGAATTCTTAAAAAAATTTAATTAAATTTCTTTATACTATATTATATTTTTTTAAAATAATAAAGTGCATATTTTATGGTTTTAAAACTTCTTCAATAATTCTTTCTGAAGTTAATCCAAAAAATTCTAAAACTTCATTAGCAGTTCCGGATTTGCCAAAATCACTTGTACCAATTTTAACAAGTTTTTTAGGAAAATTTTGAACAAGAACATCAGCTATAGAACTTCCCAAACCTCCTATTATGCTATGATCTTCAATAGAAATTAATTTATCAGTTTCTTTGGCACATTTAATAATTAAATCTTCATCAATAGGTTTTATTGTATGAATATCAATAACTCTTATATTTTTTCCGTATTTTGATTCTAAAATTTCTTTAGCTTCTAATGCTTTGCAAACCATATCTCCTGTAGCAAATATTGAAGCATCTTTTCCATCTCCAAAACATATTCCTTTTCCAAATTCAAAGTTAAAGTTTTTATCATAAATAACTGGAGTTGCCATTCTACATAATCTAATATAAACTGGGCCTTTTATTTTAGAGGCTTCTTTAATAGCCCATTTGGTTTGAATATCGTCTGAAGGTGATAAAATTTTCATATTTGGAAGAGCTTTCATTAAATTAATATCTTCTAACATTTGATGAGTTGCTCCATCTTCCCCAACTGTTAAACCACTATGTGTTCCACAAATTTTTACATTAAGATTTGGATAACACACACTGTTTCTAATTTGATCATAAACTCTTCCTGTAACAAATACAGCAAAAGAACTAGCATATGGAATTTTGCCACATGTTGCCATTCCGAGCAGAAATTCCTATCATATTCTGTTCTGCTATTCCAATATCAAAAAATCTATCAGGAAATTCTTTTGCAAAAATACTAGTTTTAGTAGCTCCGAGATAAATCCGCATCTAATACTACAACATCTTTATTTTCATTTCCTAATTCTTTTAAAGCTTCTCCAAAGCTTTGACGTGTAGCGATTTTAACATCTTTATTCATAAACTTAAATTCTCCTTTTTTATTTATGAGTCTAATTCCTTAATTGCCATATTATATTGTTCTTCCGAAGGTGCTTTTCCATGCCATTCTACTTGATTTTCCATAAAAGAAACACCTTTACCTTTTATTGTTTTAGCAATAATGGCTGTTGGTTTACCTTTTACTTCTTTGGCAGTTTTAAAAGCATTTTCAATTTGAGTAAAATTATGACCATCTATATTTATTACATTAAACCCAAAACTTTCAAATTTTTTATCAATAGGATATGAATTCATAACATAATCAATTGTTCCATCAATTTGTAAATTATTATTATCTATAATCAAACATAGATTATCTAGTTTGTAATGACTAGCACTCATAGCAGCTTCCCAAACTTGACCTTCTTCTAATTCTCCATCTCCTAAAATACTATATACTCTATAATTTTTTTTATCTAATTTTCCAGCTATAGCCATTCCGAGCAGCGCTTGACACACCTTGACCTAATGAACCTGTTGACATATCAACGCCAGGAGTATGCTTCATATCAGGATGACCTTGAAGAATACCATTAATTTTTCTAAACCCCTTCATATCATCTTTATTTAAAATTCCTTTTTCATATAAAGTTGCATAAAGAGCTGGTGCACTATGCCCCTTTGACAATACAAGTCTATCTCTATTACAATCTTTTAAATTATCTTTATTAATATTCATTTCATTAAAATATAGTACTGTTAAAATATCAACAATAGAAAGCGAACCTCCCGGATGCCCGAGAACCTGCTTCAAAAGTAAGTTTTAAAATATCTTTTCTAATTTTTTTAGAAATTTCAAAATAATCTTTTCCCATAAAAACCTCCCATCTTATAAGACGCCGGCAAATATACACCATGCCCACAGCCATCCCCACCATGGAATGCTTTCAACTGTATAAACTGCAGAATCATAAACAGCATCTCCTAGTGATTCAAAGTTTTCAGCATTAATATATTCGCTTAAATCCATACCAAATATATTTGAAGTGTTAATATCATATCCAAAAATATTTATTATGTTACGTTTATCAGGATAATTATCTGTTAAAGAAATTATATATGAGTCAATATAAGAGCCACTAAATCTTAATTCAAAAGTTCTTGTTTCTCCTTGACTTAAACCACTTATTTCCATATATTTAGTAATTGCCTTTACATTAGATTTTGAAAATAAATCAGCTTTTACATATGCTTCAGAAATATAATTTGGAGTTTCATTTGTAACTGTTATGTAGATATAGCCATTTCTTCTCGTGGCTTTAGCTTCAGAAACGCTCAAATCTAATTCTAAATCTTGTCCTTCATATGTAAGGATATTTTCTGTTTTTCCTTGCATATCATAATACATTTGTTTAATTAAACCATCTTCTAAAATTTTTGAAATTATAAAAAAAGCTACGATAATTAGAAGATACATTAAAAAGGTTTTCATTTTATCCATTAAAAAATCCCCCTATTACATTTCTTGCGGCATATCTATTCCAAGTAATTTTGCTCCTAATTTTATTACAGTTTGAACTGCAAAACATAAATATCCCCTAGAATTTCTTATTTTTTCATCTTCAACTAAAACTTTATTATTATTATAAAATTCAGTATAATTTTGACTTAAATTTAGTAAGAAATGTGTTAAATAATTTGTCTCATTTTTTTCAATAACATTATTTAAAACATCATTAAAATTATATAAAGTAAATATAATCTTTTGGCTTGAATCATCTAATAAACAATTAAAGTCCACATCTTTTAATTCAGGAATTTTATCAAATTTATCTAAAACGCTTTTTGCTCTTACATATACATATTGTATATATGGTCCAGTTTCTCCTTGAAAACTAAGCACATTATCCCAGTCAAATATTTGGTCTTTAATTAAAGTATTACATAAATTATTAAATATAACAGCACCTATTCCAATCTTTTTTGCATTTTCTTCTTTATTAACCATATTTGGATTTTTATCATCAATAATTTTTTGTACTCTAGAAATTGCTTCTGAAAGTAAATCTTTAACTTCTATTACCGTTCCATTTCTAGTTGACATTTTACCACTTGGAAGTCTTGTCATACCATACTGAACATGTTTTAATCCTTTTACACATTTTTGAGGAATGTCTAAATATTTTGCAACTTCAAAAATTTGTTTAAAATGAAGAGATTGTTCATATGCTACTACATACAAGCATTTATCAAAATTATAAGTTTCTGCTCTGTATTTTATAGCTGCTAAATCTCTTGTTGCATAAATTGTTGAACCATTAGATTTACGAATCATACATACTCCTAAACCTTTATCCTCTAAATCAACAACTTTTGCTCCTTGAGAATCTGTTAAAACACCATTTTTTTCTAGTATTTCTTCTATTTTATCAGTTTTATCAGTATAAAAAGATTCTCCTTTTATAGAGTCAAATTTTACACCTAATAAATCATATATTTTTTGAAACTCCTTAAGACTAACATCTTTAAACCAATTCCATAATTTATTACAATATTCGTCTCCTTCTTCTAATTTTCTAAAATTTTCTCTACAAGCTTCTAAAACAGTTTCATCTTCTTTACATAGTTCACTAATTCTTACATATATTTTTGTAAGCTCAGGAATAGGGTCATTTTCAACATCATATTCATTTCCCCATCTTTTATATCCTTCTATTAATTTTCCAAATTGAGTTCCATAATCACCAAGGTGATTTATACCAATAGTGTTATATCCTAAAAATTTATATATATTATATAAAGCTGAACCAATTATTGTTGTTCTTAAATGTCCAATATGAAAGTTTTTTGCAATATTTGGAGATGAATATTCAACTAAAATTGTTTTATCTTTTTTCTCTTCTGAACCATAATTTTCCCTTAATTTATCAAAATTAGATAAAACTTCTTTTGTTAAAATTTCTCTATTTATAAAAAAGTTTAAATATCCACCTTGAACATCTATTTTAGATATTTCATTATTTTCAAAATTTATATTTTCTTTTAAATCTTTTGCAATTTCTATTGGAGATTTTTTTAATACTTTTGCTAATTTAAAACAAGGAAAAGCATAATCTCCCATTTCCTTTGATGGTGGATTCTCTATAAACTCTATTATTTCTTTTTCATCTATATCAGTTTTTTTTGAAATTTCATTTGCGATTATTTTTTTAAAATCTGTCATTTAAACTCTTTCCCTTCTTTTAAATTTTTCTTTAATTTAATTTGTTTTACTATCTCAATAATAAAATATAAGACAAATATCCCTAAAAATATACCTATACTATCTATAAAAACATCTTGCAATTTTCCACTTCTTCCTGGTATAAATAATTGATGTATTTCATCTGTAATAGCATACGTTATCCCGCCAGACTGCTGAAATTATAATTTGAACATTTCTTTTTAAATCATTAAAAGTAAATAAAAATCCAAATATTAAAAATCCTCCGAACAGCATATTCTGATAAATGTGCAATTTTTCTAATAAAAGGCTCTAAAATTTGAACTGTATCTGGATTTTTAGTAAAAATACTGGCTATTCTTTTACTTAAAGAAGATGAACTTTCCCCATTACTTGCAGAAAATCCAAAAACAATATACATCCAACATAAAATAAAAATTATTAAAACAATTCTTATAATTATTTTTTTCATTTATTTTTCCTTTTTTAAATTTAAATATGATTAGCAGATAATGCAATAATCTTATCCATGTCATCATCTTCTGCAACTTTATTTTTTCTAATACTACCACATTTTTGGCATTTAAAAATTATAATATATCCTTTTTTACTACTTGTTTCTATTCCAATTGGTTTTAAGAGTCCATGGCAAGTTTCTAATCTATCACCTGGTTCAATATCAACATGCTTTGAATATAAACAATATGGACAGTGGTTTCTACAAGAATAACCTAATTTTGGAACTTGTCTACCACAATTTTCACATATAAATTCTTCATCTATTACTTTAAACATTTTTACTCCTCAAATATACTTCCACCAATAAATTCTCTAATTAATGAGTTATTTGGTATCATACTATCATCCATTTCTTCAAAATATTGAAGAAGGGCAAGTAATCTTCTTGCTTCGCTGTACTCATGTTCTGTAGGCTTTATTTCGTTTAATAGTGGAACTGCATATTTTTTTAAAACTGATATTTCATAAATTATTGATGAATTAAACATGTAATCTGCAGTTTCTTGATATGGGAAAATATTTTTCTGTTCTCCCCTATTTACTGAATACCACATATTTAAAGTATGAAGAGCACTATAATTTCTAAAATTATTATCTCTAACAATACGTCTTAAAAGTCTTGTGTCAGTTGTTGAAATTCTATTATAATAATCAATATTTAATACTGTTAAATCACTGATATAAATTTTATATTTATTTTCAGCTGGAACTAAATTCGTAAGTTTATCATTTAAACAGTGAATTCCTTCCATTACAATTATTTCATCTTTTTTAAGTTTTAACTTATTTCCTAAATATTCTTTATGACCTGTTTTAAAATTAAAAGTTGGAAGATCAACTTCTTTTCCGATTAAGTAAATCTAATAATTGATCATTTAATAATTTTAAATCTAAAGCTTCAATACATTCAAAATCATAATTTCCAAATTCATCTCTTGGATTATTTTCTCTTTCAACAAAATAATTATCAACAGAAATTGTGACTGGTTTTAAGCCATTTACTCTAAGAGACATTCCTAGTTTTCCTGCAAAAGTTGTTTTTCCTGATGATGATGGGCCTGCAATTAATACTAATTTAACATTTCCACGTTGTTTAATTTTATTTGAAAGTTCAGCAATTTTTTTCTCATGTAAAGCTTCCGAAAATAAAATTAAATCTTTTGTTTTTCCTTCCATAATTTTTTTATTTAATTTATAAACAGTATCAAGCCCAACTAATTTATATATTTCATCATATTCATCAAGAGCTGATGCTAATTTCATTGATTTTACATATTTTGGCAAAATATTTGGCTCTGTCATAGATGGATATCTAACTAATAACCCATTATGATATTTTGCAACATCATAAATTTCTGCAAATCCAGTAGAAATTGGCATTGTACCATAAAAGTAATTAAAATAATCTTCACAGTAATAAAGTGAAACCTTTTCTTTATTTACATTTAATTGTAATCTACCTCTTACAGTACTTTCAGCTTTATAAAATCTCTCAGCTTCTTCTAATGTCATAATTTTCTTTATAATCGGAATATCTTTTCTAATTAAATTATCCATTTCTGTTTTTATATTTATTGCAACTTCATCTGTAACTTCCATATCAGCAAATGCACAAAACATTGCATTTGAAAGTTGATAATTAACATTAAATTTTGAACCAGGATATGCTCTTTCAGCTGCCATACTAGTTAAATATAATAATCCTCTAATGTAGATTTCTCTTCCATCTTTTGTTGCTCTATCAATAAACTCTATAGTTCCATTTTTATTTACAGGTTGATTTAAAGAGGCAATTTCGTTATTATATCTTGCCGCAATTGCTCCTTTAGGCATAACTTCAGATAATGCATCTTTTAAAGCAATTCCTTCTTCAACATCAAATTCTCTATTCTCACAAATTAATTTCATAAATACATCCTTTCTATTTTAAAATTATATTAAAATAAAATTCCATAAAAATAGTATTTCACTTTTAAAACAATTTATTTTTAAACTAAAAATTTTGATACAAGTATTACACCAATAAAAGAAAATAAAGTTCCTATTACTTTTAAAGTAAAGACTAAAGAATTTTCTTTATGCGTTGCAAAATATTTTTTAACAATTAATCTTGCATCATAAATTAATTTTACTCCCGCAGCAAGTAAAAAAGCACCAATAAATAATAAAAATGTTTCCATTTAAACAGCCTTTCTTAAAATTCGTAATAAATCAAAATAATACATATATAATATCTCATTTTTACAAATTTGTAAACATTTTAATCATATTTCAATTCTATTTTTAAATTTGTTTTCAATAATTTTATTTAATACCTTATTCTCTGGTTTTTCTAAATCTGGATCTTTTGATAAAATTTCATTAACAATAGCTTGAACTTCTTTTAGCATTTCTAAATCTGTAAATAAATTTGCTATTTTAAACTCTGGGATTCCATGTTGTTTTGTCCCAAAAAATTCCCCTGAGCCTCTTAATTCTAAGTCTTTTTCTGCAATAACAAATCCATCATTTGATTTTGAAATAACTTCCATTCTTTCCTTTATATTTTGAGAATTACCATTGTATTTTAAAATACAATATGATTGATACTCTCCTCTTCCAACTCTTCCTCTTAATTGATGAAGCTGAGCTAAGCCAAATCTTTCTGCATTTTCTATAATCATTAAATTAGCATTTGGAACGTTAACGCCAACTTCAATAACAGTTGTTGAAACTAAAATGTCAATATCTCCATTTTTGAATCTTTCCATTATTTCATCTTTTTCTTTGGCTTTCATTTTTCCATGTAAACATTCAACTTTATATCTTGGAAAAATTTTTTCTTTATATGTTTTAGTAAGTTCTACTGCTGATTTTAAATCCATTTCTTCATTTTCTTCAACTAATGGACATACAATATAACATTGCCTACCAGAATCAACTTGTTTAGCAATAAAATTATTTACTCTTTCTTCATAAGCTTTAGTAACTGCATATGTTTCAATTTTTTTCCTATTTGGTGGAAGTTCATCAATTATTGATATATCCAAATCGCCATATAAAATAATAGCTAGTGTTCTAGGAATTGGAGTAGCAGTCATAACCAATACATCTGGATTGTGCCCTTTATCTACTAATCTACTTCTTTGCCTTACTCCAAAACGATGTTGTTCATCAGTAACTACTAAACCTAAATTTTTAAATTCGACATTGTCTTCAAAAACAGCATGTGTACCAATCAAAATATCAATTTCTCCTGATTTTAATCTTTCTAAAATATCTTCTTTCTTCTTTTTGCTAATTCCACTAATTAAAAGTTCACATCTAATTCCAGAAAAAGCTAAAATTTCATTAAATGTTTCTAAATGTTGAGAAGCTAAAATTGCCGTTGGAGCCATTATAACTGCTTGATATCCAGATTTAACACATTTATAAGCTGCAATTAATGCAATAACTGTTTTACCTGATCCAACATCTCCTTGAAGCAATCTATTCATTGGTTTAATAGATTCCATGTCATTATCAATTTCCTCTAAAACTCTTAGCTGAGCTTTTGTTAATTTATATGGAAGCCTGTTTATTACATCAGACATTTTAATATCTTTTTTAAATTCAATACCAAATTTATTTGTATCATATTTGTTTTTTAATTTAAGAAGCGCTAATTGCATACTAAATAACTCTTCAAAAACAAGTCTTCTTCTAGCCTTATTAAACTCTTCAAAATTATCTGGAAAATGAATTTCTTTTATTGCGGTATTTATATCATCTAAATTATATTTTTCAACCAAATATTTTGGTAATGTTTCATCTAATTTACCATAAACCTCATCTATAGCATTTTCCATAATTTTTCTTATAGTATTTTGAGAAAGTTTATATGTAAGTGGATATATTGGAATAATTTTACCAGTATTTTTATTTGTGCCATCTATATCATAAACAGGTGATTGCATAGTAATTCTTCCTGCTTTTACACTAACCTTACCATAAAAACAATATCTTTTATTAATAGTAAAATTGTTTTTTAAATATCCTTGATTATACCAATCAATCTCTACTCCACCAGTTTCATCTCTTACAAATAATTTACATATTGTTAAATTTTTTCTAATCCTAATCTCATTCATCCTTCCAACAGGAAAAGCAGAGATTAAAGCCTCTTCTCCATCTACTAATGAATCAATTGTTTTTGGTTTGCTTCTATCTTCGTGTTCTCTAGGGAAAAAAGAAATTAAATCTCCTAAATTTTCTATTCCTAATCTATTTAAAAGAGAAACTCTATTTGGTCCAACTCCTTTTATATATTGAACTGATTTATTTAAATCTACCATTATTCCTCCGTATATCATAAAAATTATTTTGCTAATTCATAAATAGCTCTAGCATAAATTTTAGCACTTAACATCATTTTTTCAATATCAATAAATTCATTTACTTGATGACACATATCTTTATCCCCTGGCATGTTCATACCAAAAGAAACAAAATTTTTAAATGCTCTAGCATATGTTCCCCCTCCTATAGCAATAGGTTCTATATCTAAACCAGTTTCATCTTTAAAAACTTTTTCTAATGTTTTTATAAGATATGTATCTTTTTTTATATATAATTTTGGATTTATATTATCTATACTATAAGTTAATCCTTCACATTTTGATTTTAATTCTTCTAAATAATCTCTTATTTTATCAAAATTAGTATTTACTGGAATTCTTAAATTCATATACAATTTTAATCTTCCATTTTCATATTTTATATCCCCTATGTTTGATGTTAAATATCCACTCTCATCACTTGTAGAAAATCCACCTAAGTATTTTGGGCTTTTTATATCAAAAATACCTTCTGAATCTAAAAAATCTATATAAGAATTCCCTTTTAAATAAAGTAATAATTTTGAAATAGCATTTACTCCAAAATCCGGATGAGCTGCATGACTTGAAATTCCTTTTGCAATAATTCTTATTGTATCCTGACTTATTTGTTCGATATAAATATCATTAGAATTATTATGATATTTTTTAATATCGTCTGGATTGTTAAATTTTAATCTTATAGAAGCTTTTTTTGGAACAACATTTATAGCATTATTACCACATTCTACTTCTAAAATTTCAGCACCTTCTATTTTAAAATTATTTTCTATTTTAATTGTAGCAATTCCTTTTTCAGCATAAATACAAGGAAAATCCGCATCAGGACTATAACCAATACTTGGATGTTCTTCATTCATTTTATAATAATTTATACATCCCCAATTTTTCTCTTCATCAAGACCAACTATTAGTCTTACTCTTTTATTTACTTTTTTCGTATCCATAACTTCTTTCATAGCAAATAAATTTACAATAACAGGTCCTTTATCATCAATAGTTCCTCTTCCATAAATTTTTCCATCTCTTAACTCTGGTTCAAAAGGCGGAGAAATCCAGCCATCTTCATAATTTGCAGGTACGACATCTAGATGACCAATAATTCCGAACCAATTCTTCACCTTCTCCAAATTCTATAAATCCTGCATATCCATCTATATTTTTAGTTCTAAAACCTAATTTATTTCCGTAATTCTAAAATGTAATCTAAAGCTTTTCTGCATTCTATTCCAAAAGGTTCACCTAGTTTTTCACTTTTTTCAGAAATTGATTTATACTTAACCAAATCCATAATTGACTTGATAATATCATCTCTATATTTTTCCACTATTAACTCCTTTCATAGCTTTATTTATTCTCATCATAGCATCTTTTTTAGCAATGTCTTCTCTTTTATCATATAACTTTTTACCTTTTCCAATACCTACTTCTAATTTTACCTTACTTCCTTTAAAATATAAAGTAAGTGGAATTAAACTTATTCCTTTTTGTTTAATCATTCCAAAAAGTTTATAAATTTCTCTTTTATGAAGTAATAATTTTCTATCTCTTAATGGATCTTTATTAAAAATATTTCCATGTTCATATGGACTAATATGCATACCATATATATATGCTTCACCATTTTTAATCATTACATAAGTATCTTTAATATTAACTTTTCCATTTCTAATTGATTTAATTTCCGTACCACTTAAAACTATTCCTGCTTCAAAGGTATCTTGAATCAAATAATTACGCCTAGCGGTAGGATTTTTCGCAATAATTTTATTTTCCAAAACTATTCTCCTTTATAAAAACAAAAAAATATTTGTGTAAATTTATCACACAAACATTTTATCGGTTTTTTTTATATTTGTCAATTACTATTTGCTTTCTTTTTGTCAAATTTTTCTTTTGATAATATTATATTTCTAACCCTTTCTGAAACCATATAATCTCTATACAAACGTGAAATCATTAGTTTTGCTCTTTTAGAAATATTTTGTTCATTAATTTTCTTTTTGGTGTCATATCTAAATCTATAATCAAATCTTTTTGCGCTTCTTAATGATTTAATTATATTAGCTGGAATTTTATCAACATCCTTTTTTGGCATGTATTTTAATACTTCTAAAACCTCCGTACAAGCCATTTGATATTCTAAATATTCCTTACTTTCCATATGTACCTCCAAATATTTTTTTGTATGAAAAAATAATAAATATAATCATACATATTTATTTTACCACATTTTAAAAAGAAAATCAAACAAAATTTGGATTTTTTTGGCATTTTAATCAAAATTCCTTTTAAAAGATAAAAAATGCACATTCAAATAATAAAGTATAATATTTGAATGTGCATTTATAAAATTTTATATTAAAAAAATTTATGCTTTATTAGCAGAACAAAATACATTATTTATTTTGTGAGATACAGTCTTTTTAATTTCATCTCTTGCTGGACCTAGATATTTTCTAGGATCAAATATAGATGGATCTTCATTAAATACTCTTCTTATTTGAGCTGTCATTGCTAATCTTAAATCAGTATCTACATTAATTTTTGATACTCCATTTTCTCCAGCTTGTTTTAGCATTTCATCTGGGCAACCTTTTGCACCTGGGATGTTACCACCATTGTTATTACACATATCTACTAATTCTGGAACAACTGATGATGCTCCATGTAATACTATCGGAGTATTTGGTAATTTTTCTTTTACTTTTGCTAATATATCAAAACGAAGTCTTGCTTCTCCTTTAAATTTATAAGCACCATGACTTGTTCCTATAGCTATTGCTAAAGAATCACAGCCTGTTTTTTGAACAAATTCATATGCTTGATCAGGATCTGTATATCTTGCATCGTCATCAGATACATTTACATCATCTTCAACTCCTGCTAATTTTCCAAGCTCAGCTTCAACGACAACGCCTTTGCTATGAGCATAATCTACAACTTGTTTTGTTAACCTTACATTTTCATCAAAATCATATTTTGACCCGTCAATCATAACAGATGTAAATCCATTGTCAATACACATTTTACATGTTTCAAAATCAGGTCCATGATCTAAATGTAGTGCAATTGGAATATTTGTTGTTTCTACTGCTGCTTCTACCATTTTTCTTAAATATGGTAAAGTTGCATATTTTATTGCACTTGATGAAACCTGTAATATAACTGGTGAATTTGCTTCATTAGCTGCTTCTGTAATAGCTTGGATAAATTCCATATTATTTATATTAAAAGCTCCTATTGCAAAATGCTCCTTCATTGATTTTTCAAACATTTCCTTAGTGGTTACTAATGCCATAAAAATACCTCCTTAATTTAAAGTAAATTACTATCTACTTATTATTCAATCGTTATTTTATTTCTTTTTGCCTAATTTGTCAATGATAAGTTGCATTTTTAAATTATAAATGTTATAATAAAAAAGTATGGTAAAATAAAGTTTTTTATAGAGATAGGAGGATTTATGAGTATTATAAAAAATAAGGTATATGATGAAATATTAAATGAATATTTAAAAACTCATAAAAAAATTTCACGCAGACAATTAGAAGAAATAAAATCAAACATTTTAAAAAATATAGACATAGATGTATATGAAAGCTTAAAACAATTTGACGAAGAAAAAGGTTATACAAACAAAAAAGATCAATATCTTAATATTATGTTAAGACATTATAAAAGAAAAATTGGAGAAAGTAATAAAGATTATGAAAGTCGTGTATCTTACGAAAAAGAAAAACTATTAAAATCATATAATATTAATGTAGATGCTATTTCAAAAAGGAAAAATTTAAAATTTAAAGCTTTTGGAAAAAATGCAGGTATAAATAGTATCAGGGTTTCAAATAAAGAAAAAGCTACTAAAAATATGAAAAAAGCTAAAGAAAAAGCTTTAAAATCTCCTAAAAACTTTGTTAATGAAATTTTAAATAAATTCAAACCTTCAAAAATAAAATTTCACATATCTGCACCAAAAGGTTTTTTTAATAAATTAAAAGAGAAAAAAGAAAAAAATCCAACAAAATTTAAAAAATCTAGATTAAAAGCTTTGATAACTGCAGGTATTTTAAGTTTAGCTATTGGAAGTGCTGCAATTGTAAATTATAATTTTACTACTAATAATAAAGAAACAACCAAATACTCTACAGAAACTGAATATGATAAAACTTCAAATAAGGAAAGTAATAAACCTAAAGAAAATTCTACTCTTATACCCGATTCTGAAACTTTACAAGAAGAAAATAAATTAGAAAATCCTTTAAAAAATATACAAGAACCAAATGATATAGAAGTTTATTTTGAAGATATAGAAGATGAAAATAATTCAAAAACAGAAGATTCAAAAGAAGAAGATAGTTCCAAAAAAGAAACTCAATCTAAAGATTCCTCTACAGAAACAAAAACTGAGAATAAAAAAGAATCTACTAAAAAAACAGAAACTGAAAAGTCAGATAATAATTCAAACAAAAATTCAAGCAAAACAGTTAAAAAAGTTTCTATAGAATCAGTTATTAATTCTATACTAACCAATTCACCAATTGGATTTAATACTGAATTTAAAATGTCAGAAGGTTTATTTTATGAAACTCCAGAAGGAATTGGAAATTATGGTTCTTACCATAATCATGACGATTCAAACTTAAAATTAACATATATAAATGCAATGTATGAAGATGGATCTTATAAACAATACAATGTAAATGATGGTTTATCAATTGCTGAAATAATTTCAAAAAATCCAGGTGCAAAACTATCATACCATGTTGAAACAACTGATGGAAATATTCTTCGGATGGAATTTAGCCTCAGAAAATAATATAGAACAAAACTTAGTATTAGGATATATTGAAAATTTAAAACAATATATACCTTCAGAGGATATAGAATATTTAAAATCTATTGATTTTAATAAATCCGATAAAACAATTTCTGAAAATGATAGTAAAAAAATAATAAATATTATAAAAGACGCTGAAAATACTCGTGAATCACAAAGCAGAACATCATCTGAACTTGAAAGATAAATTATAGATAATAAAAAATAACCTTGAATGCAAAACTCAAGGTTATTTTTATTTCTGAAATTTTTATATTTTTTAAGAAGCAGTATTATTTATAACATTTTCATCTACCTCATTTGTTGTATTTGTATTATCTAAAGTGTCAGCGCTAGTAGTATTTTCTACTTCTGTATATAAATTATTGCTTTTTATATAATCTTCAAATTCTAATTGTTGTCCTTCATATTCCATATAATATGTTGTAACTCCTGCTCTTGTTGTAGAATAAATTCTTGTACATCCACAAGGAATAATTAATTTTTCTTGAATTGCATCATATACTCCATAAGCAGGTTCTCCATTTAAACCTGTCTGCTCTACAACTATTCCTTGAACTGCACCTATGTTTCCATTATCTAATTCAATTTGTGCATTAATAGTTAAAACACTATTTCCAACATTCTCACTTGTTTCTTTTTCTTCGTTATCATTAGAATCACTTAAGTTATCTGTATCATCATTTGTATTACCATCTTCATCTAAATTTTCATAAGCTTCAAGGTCAGATTCTGTAATATAACCTATACCTTGGAAATTAACTGATAAAGTATTCTTTCCTTCTATATTATAAAGTCCATATTTTTCATCCTGATTAACAACAATTGTATTATCAAATAATACATATTTATTATCTCCCGCTCCATAATCAAATACATAAGTTTCTTTATCAGATAATCCTATATTATCATATTCTGGATAAACTACTGTATCTCCTTGTCTATTTAAAACTCCATATTGTAAATCTTTTTCTATTAAATATAATCCTAGTTTGTCACTTAAAACAGATATATTATCATAATTTTTTGGAGATATTATAACAGTTCCATCATATGATACAACTCCAACAGTATCATCAGTTGCTTTTACAAAAAATTCTTTTACGTTTTGATTAAATACCATTTCTGAATATTTAAATCCTAAATAATTTTCACCTGTTTGTAAATTTACAACACCATATCTTCCACTATTATCAATAGCAACCATCATTCCATAAGCTAATGCTCTTAGGTTTTCATAAGTTCCGCTAACACTTGAATATCCAAAGCTTGGTGCATTTTGAAGAGCAAGTTGGATTAAATAGTTTAATTCATATATATACATTCTATATTCTTCTGAATTATAACTGCAATTACATATATCATTTATAGCAGAAAGTGGTATATAGATTTGATTATTTGATGAAATTATTGGTAATTCTAATTCCATAGTTTCAAGTGTGCCATTTTCTGAATTAACTTCTATATCAATAGTAGCCTCTTCCGAATTTTCTTCTTGTTGCTCTTCTTCTTCGTTTTCACTATCTGTATCATTTGGTAAAACGATATATTTTTTTAATTCATTTGATCCTGCAACAAAAGAAGCAACTTCATATTCATTTTGCATATATCCACTATTAGTATCTTCTGTATATGAACCATATTCCCCATTTTGATATGACCAGCCAATTAAATCTGCTAACTCTCGTGCCTTAATATATATATTTCCATTATTATCTTGAATATAAAAATCATCAGAACAGCTTACCTGTGTTCCGTCAATATAAAGTTTAAATGTTGTAGCATCAATTTGCTTATAAAATAAAATTAAAACTGCTAAAATTACAATTAAAACTATACATACAATAATTCCAATTAGAATCATTTTTTTCTTGCCTGTAGGCCTTTCATTATTTGAAAAAATATTTTTATCAAATGCTTCCATATAAACCCCCTTTAGGAAAATTTTTTATTTAATATAACCATATTTTTTGTAAAATTCATTTTTAAAGTTAATTAAATTGTCTCGCTCTATTTCTATTCTAACGCTTTCCATTAATTTAGTCAAGAATCTTAAGTTATGTATTGATAATAATCTTATACCTAAAATTTCTTTAACATTAAGTAAATGTCTTATATATGCTTTTGTATAATTCTTACATGTATAACAATCACATTCATCATCCAATGAAGTAAAATCTCTTTCATAAGTTGCATTTCTTACAACTACTTTTCCTTTACTTGTCATAGCAGTTCCATGTCTTGCAATTCTAGTTGGTAAAACACAATCACACATATCGATTCCAGCCAAAGCAGCTTCTATTAAATAATCAGGCGTTCCAACTCCCATTAAGTATCTAGGTTTATTCTCAGGCATTAAAGGTGTTGTAATTTGAAGCATTTTTAAAAATTCTTCTTTTGGCTCTCCAACACTTATTCCTCCTATAGCATAACCTGGAAAATCCATTGGAATTAAATCTTGAGCACTAATCTTTCTTAAATCTTCATAAAAACCACCTTGAATTATTCCAAATAACCCTTGTTGCTTACTTGTCCATGCTTGTTTGCAGCGAGCAGCCCATCTAGTGGTTCTTTCCATAGATTTTTTTGTATATTCATAAGTAGATGGATATGGACAACACTCATCGAAAGCCATCATTATATCAGACCCCAAAGCTTGTTGAATTTCTATCGATTTTTCTGGACTTATAAACTGTTTGCTTCCATCAATATGAGATTGAAAACTAACGCCCTCTTCTGATATTTTCCTTAAAGCACCTAAACTAAAAACTTGAAATCCTCCACTATCAGTTAAAATTGGTCTATCCCAATTCATAAATTTATGAAGACCGCCAGCTTCTTTGACTAATTCATGACCAGGTCGTAAAAATAGATGATATGTATTTGCTAAAATAATTTGAGCATGAACCATATCTTTTAACTCATCTGGAGTCATTGCTTTTACAGTTCCTAAAGTTCCAACTGGCATAAAAACTGGCGTTTGAATGTCTCCATGTGGAGTATGAACAACTCCTCTTCTTGCACCTGAATTTTTATCAATATGTAACAATTCATACGTAATTGCCTGTCCCATTCTATTCCTCCTAAATTTTAAAAATTATTTTATAAGCATTGCATCTCCAAAGCTGAAAAATTTGTATTTTTTAGCTACTGCTTCATTATAAGCTTTTAAAATAAAGTCTCTTCCTGCTAAACTTGAAACTAACATTATTAAAGTTGATTCTGGAAGATGAAAATTTGTAATTAAATAATCTAAACATTTAAATTTATAGCCTGGATATATAAAAATATTTGTATCACCTTCTGTAGGACTTACCAAACCATTTTCATCTGCTATAGATTCTAAAACTCTACATGATGTAGTTCCAACTGCAATAATTTTATTTCCTGATTTTTTAGCAGTATTTATTTTATCACAATCTTCCTTTTTAATATAAAAATGTTCTGAATGCATATTATGTTCTTCAACATTTTTTACTTTTACAGGTCTAAAAGTCCCAATTCCAACATGAAGTGTTACATTTGCGATGTTTACTCCTTTTTCTTTTATTTCTTCTAATAACTCTTCTGTAAAATGTAGACCTGCTGTTGGAGCTGCTGCTGAGCCATCGTATTTTGCATATACTGTTTGATATTTATCTTTATCTTTTAAAGTTTCTTTTATATAAGGTGGAAGAGGCATTAATCCAATTTTATCTAAAATTTCATTAAAAATGCCATCATACTCAAATTTTACCTTTCTATTTCCTCCTTCTAAAACTTCTAAAATTTCTGCTTTTAAAATTCCATTTCCAAAAGAAACTTTTGTACCTGGTTTTAATTTATTTCCGAGGTCTTACCATTACTTCCCAAAAATCATCATTTAATCTTTTTAAAAGAAGAAATTCAATTTTAGCTCCTGTATCTTTTGTTCCTAAAAGTCTTGCTGGTAGAACTTTTGTATTATTTATAACTAAACAATCTCCTGGATTTAAATAATCTATAATGCTTTTAAAAGTTTTATGTTCTATTGTCTTAGTTTTTCTATCTAATACCATAAGTCTTGCTTCATCTCTTTTATCATATGGATGCTGAGCAATTAGCTCCTCTGGTAATTCATAATTAAAGTCTGATACTTTCATTTTATTTTTAAACATCCTCCTTTATTATTTTTTAATTTAAATTTAATTTTTTAATTGCAGTCGTTGCCAAAAAGTCACACCTATTATTTAATTCATTATCACCATGTCCCTTTACTTTTACAAATTTGTATTTATGATTATTTAAAAGTTTTAACATTTCTTGCCATAATTCTTTATTTTTAACAGGTTTATTATCTGCTGTTTTCCAATTATTTTTTTGCCAGTTCTTAATCCAGCCCTGCTTAAAAGAATTAACAACATATGCGCTATCACTATTTATAGTAATATCGCATTTTTCTTTTAGTAATTTAAGAGATTCTACAACAGCTGTCATTTCCATATAATTATTTGTTGTATTTTGTTTATTTCCGTGAAATTTCTTTTTTGTAGCCATTATAAATTAAAATAGCTCCCCAACCACCGAGGACCAGGATTTCCGCTGCATGCTCCATCAGTGTATATTACAACTTTTTTTAAACTTTCTTCTTCCATTTATAATATTTTTAAATCCCTTCTTTTATTTTTCTAGCAACATTAGATACATTATTTCTTAAGTCATTATAATTAATCTTACATGAATTATCTATTAAATAATCTGCATGTGATTTATAAAATTCTTCAGATTTTTGAGACTCAATTCTTCTTCTTGCGCTTGAAATTGAAATTTTATCTCTAATTGTAATCCTTTTAATTTTAGTATCCTCATCTGCAGTTACTGCAATTACATGTTCACACATTTTATCAAAATTTCCTTCATACAAAAGAGGAAAATTTAATATCACATAATTTTTCTCAATATTTGATTCTAATATTTTATCTACTTCATTTTGAACGCATTCAAATGTAATTTTATTTAAACTATTTCTTTTTTCCTCATTTTTAAAAATTTCATTTGCTAATACATTTCTATTTAAAGTCTTATTATCATTTAAAATACTTTCTCCAAATAATTCTACTATTTTTTTATAATAATCTTTTTCAGGTTCTTGATTTTCTCTAACAATTGAATCTGCATCTATTATTAAAGCATCTAATTCACTTTTTAAAATTTCACTTACAGTGTCTTTACCTGCTCCACTATTTCCTGTAACTCCTATTATTACCATTTTTCTTTGCCTTTCTTGTATTATATCCATTTACAAAATTAAATTTCTATGATATTATATCAATAAACTTTAAATTTTACAATATATGGTGGTGATTTATTTTGAGTGGAATTTTAGGAATTGTTTCTGAATACAATCCTTTTCATAATGGTCATATATTACATTTAAGAAAATCTTTAAGTATAACTAAAGCAGACTTTACAGTTGCAGTAATGAGTGGTAATTTTACTCAAAGAGGTGATACTTCCCTTACAGATAAATGGACAAAAACAGAAATGGCTTTAAAACAAGGAATTGACTTAGTTATTGAGTTACCAACAATTTATGCAATTTCGAGTGCAGAAAATTTTGCTTCAGGGGCAATTAAAATTTTAAACAGCTTAGGAATTGTAGACTATTTATCATTTGGTTCAGAAATTGGAGATATTAAACCATTAGATGATGTTGCAACAATTTTAGCAAAAGAACCTAGAGAATTTTCTGAAATCTTAAAAAGACAACTGCGTTCTCGGACTTTCATATCCAAAAGCTAGAGAAATTGCAATTCAAATGTATTTTAGTAGCTCACCTATTTATACAGATGTTCTTCAAAATCCAAATAATATATTAGGGGTTGAATATTTAAAAGCACTTAAAAGAACAAAATCAAAAATCACACCAATTACTATTAAAAGAAATTATAATGAATATAACTCTCAAGATGTTAAGAATGGCGTTGCAAGCGCAACAGCAATAAGGACAATGATTTCTAATAAAAAAAATATTCATACTGTTGTACCTTATGAAACTTATGAAGTTATTGAACGAATTAAAAGTGAAGGAAAAATTGTAGAATCAATCAAAATTTTTGAAAAAGAAATTATATATAACTTAAGAAAAATGACAATGACTGAAATTGCAAATCTTCCAGATGTTAATGAAGGCTTAGAAAACAAAATAAAACAAGCTGCAAATTCATGTAATAATTTAGAAGAATTAATAAATAAAATAAAATCCAAAAGATATACTCGGAACTAGAATCCAAAGAATTTTATTATATAGTTTATTAAATATTACTAAAAAAGACATGTTAATGTCTCAAAAAAATATACCATATATTAGAGTTTTAGGTTTTAATAAACATGGAAAAAGAATTATTTCTGCAATTGCTGAAAATAATCCAAAAGTAAAAATTGTAGTTTCTGTTAAAAAATTTTTAGATAATAATAGAGATATGGCTCTTCAAAGTATGATGATGAAAGATATTTTAGCAACTAATATATATACTTTAGGATTTAAAAATAACTCTGTTGGCAATTTAGATTATACACATAAAGTATTAGAAATTAAAAATTAATTTTATAAAAATATTCTCCGATTTTCAAGTATCGGAGAATATTTTTATTTCTTATCTTTTTTATTTTTAAATTTAACTTGTAAATTTGGGAAAGCATCTAATAATCTTCTTGTAATCCATGATTTTTCACTAACTTTTTCTTTTAATAGTTTATTTGCTGCTTTTTCATTTTCATATCTTACAAGTCTTTCTTTTATTTTTTCTTTAGCTTCAATAATTTTTTCTGATGCCCCTTGTTTTATTTTATCAATTGTTTTAGAAGTTGCTTCCTGGATATCTTGAGCTTTTTTAGTAGCAGCATTTTTTAATTCTTCATATTTTCCTAATGCTAGTTCTTTCATTTGAATTGAAATTTCTTCTGTATTATCTTTAACTTCTTTTTCAACTTGTTTAGATGCCTTTCTAAATCCTAATACACCTTTAAAAGAAAATGAAAAATCTATTATAAATATTAAAATTAATGCTAATAAAACATATTTTAAAAAGTTAAAATCTAATATCTGCAAGAAAAATGGATTAGCATATTTTACAAGAACTACTCCTGCTATTCCAAATGGAATAAGAGTTTCTAAACATATACGACCATTAATATTAAATTTCCTATTGGAATAATCCCACCATCTTGCTTTAAATATTTTTTCCATTATATAACTAGTAAAATATTCTAATAATCCACATATAAGCATTGACATAAAAAACATAATTGGGATATCATTTACATATTTACTTAAAAATGCTGTAACTAACCCTACTCCAACACCATATATAGGGCAATAAGGTCCTATTAAAAAACCTCTATTTACTATCTTTTTTGTTTGTATATATCCATTTATCATTTCCATAACCCATCCTAAAAATGAATATATAAAAAATATACATAAATATTTTTCTAAAACTTCTATCATAAAAAACTCCTAATACAACTAATTATTTCATAACTTCTTCTAAAACTTCCGCAAAATATTTCATGCTTCCTGTTGCTTCTTCTAAAGTATTTCCTGTTGCTCCGCACTTCTATTATCAAAGCAGCTAAAGCTAAGTTTTGATTATATCTTGAATTTCTTAATATTATTGGTCTAAAAAGTCCTGGATACATTTCATTTGCTTTTTCTACTATTTTTACTGCAAATTTCAAATTAGTTTGCCAATTTTTATGTGATAAGCCACCACCATTTGTGCCTACAACTATCATTAATTGTGCAACAGTTTCATCTCCTATTTTTACTCTTGGAGCATAATCACTTTTACTTCCGAACAGCATCTCTATGAATATCTAAAACTAATTCAGAAGAGGAATTGCTTGATTTTAAAAAATTACTTACAGTATCATATGATCTAGAATATGAGCCATTATAATTTGGATAATCATGATATGTAAGTAGATGTGAAACATTTTTTCCTTTGTTAGTTAACAATTCGCTTAAACTACTTCCTACTTTAGCTACAGAATAATTTAAATCAATTGTTCTAAAATTTCCGTGAAGCTACATATGAATTAGCTTCAGTTTGAGTATAACTTTCACATGTATGAGTATGAAAAATAACGACATCATTTTTATTTGAAAATTCTACATTAGGAGTAAGAACCTCATTGTTTAATACAAAAGATGTCTCATTTTTTATTTTAACGCTTCCATATAAGGTATTATAGCTTTCTGAAATATTGTTTTCAGAAATAACCTCAGTTTGTAAATTTCTTAAATTATTAGAACTTGTATCACTATTTTTCTTATTTTCTCCTGCTCCTAAAGTTTCTGAGTTATTGGGAACAACCTCATTTGATGCTTCATTAACAAAGTTTTCATTTTCCATATTTAAATTAGCCTCATTTGAATCTATATTTTGACTTGCAGCTAATATTGGCATTTCTTTAAAAAATATAGCTTTTTCTAAAGAATTTTTATTTTCTTTCTTATTATCAAAGTCAAAACTTATACATGACTTCACCAAATTAATATAGCTAAATTTAATATTATTATTCTTTATTAAATTACTTAAATCTACAATTCCTATTATTAGAAAAAGTGCTATAATAATTTTACTAAAATTCTTTATAGCACTTTTTATATTGATAACAGCAAAATTTATCATTATTCAAAAGTCCTTATTTTAAATTTATATTTATTTAATTATATTAAAGACTTTTAAACAATATACCTTTTAATCACCTAAACAAATTCCTAAGTTTCTTGCAACTTTAATTAAATCATCATCCATAGGAACTTTTCTTATATTACTTTCTTTTGTATTTCCGAGATGCAGCACCAATTTTTTTATTGTTTCCAACAACTTCTTCTAAAGAAATATAACCCATTTGACCATTTTTATATGTTACCAAAACATTAAATATTCCTTGAATTGCAAGTTCCATTGCCTTACAACCATATTTTGTTGATAAAACTCTATCAAATGCAGATGGTGAGCCACCTCTTTGAACATATCCTAATGTTGTATTTCTAGCAACCATTCCTGTTAATTCTTCTAGTTCAGATGCTAATTTTTCTCCAACTCCACCTAAACGTATATTATCTAGTCCTGAACCATCATTTAGTTTTTTCTTAACAGTAATAGTTCCATCTTTAGGCATTGCACCTTCTGAAGTTACAACTATTGTAAATTCTTTACCTCTTGCTCTTCTTTCATTAATTTTATCTACAACTTTATTTATATCATAAGGAATTTCTGGAATCAAAGCTACATCAGCACCGCCAGCAATTGCAGATTCTAGTGCAAGCCATCCTGCATATCTTCCCATTGTTTCTAGTACCATTATTCTATGATGTGCTTCTGCTGTAGTATGAAGTCTATCTAAAGCTTCTACTGCAACTGAAACTGCTGTATTATATCCAAAAGTCATATCAGTATGTGCAACATCATTGTCAATTGTTTTTGGAACACCAATACAGTTTATTCCCTTTAAAGAAAAGTCTCTACTAGATTTTTGTGTTCCATCTCCGCCCAAAGTAAATAAACAATCAAATCCATCATTTTTTATATTTTGAACACAAACATCTGATAAATCTTTATATTCTACACTTCCATCATCATTTACTACTTTATAGTTAAATACATTTGTACTATTAGATGTACCAATAATTGTTCCACCTTTATTAAGTAGTCCTGAAGCATTACTTTGTAAATCAAGTTTTACAAAGTTATTTTCTAATAATCCTTTATATCCTTCTATAAAACCATAGGCTTCGATTCCATAAGTTCTAGCTGTTTTTACAATTGCTCTTATTACAGCATTTAATCCAGGTGCATCTCCACCATTTGTTAAAATTGCAACTTTCTTTACCATTCCTTTTTCTCCCTTCATAAAATAAGAGTGACATGATTAAATTATTTTCTATTTACATGTCACATCTTTAGTAAGAATAATTTTAAATACAATTTAAAACCCTTTATTATAATATCACTATTTTCTAAAAAATCAAGTATATTTCTTAAAAAACACTAATTTTAAGCATATATCTTATTTAATATTTTTTAAAATTTCATCAATATTTAAAGAAATCTCTATTTCATTTCCAGTTTTCATATCTTTAATTTTTGCTTTATTACTAGATAATTCATTTTCACCTATTACAAGCAAAAATTTTGCATTCAATTTATCTGCATATTTCATTTGAGCTTTAAAGCTTCTTTCTAATACATCATTTTCTACATAAACATCTTTATCTCTTAAAGCTTCAGAAATCTGAATTGCTTTTTTATTTTCTTCATTTCCAGTAGATAATATGTATAAATCTGGATTTTTTTCTGTAATTAATTCTGGGTTTGCCATATCAAACATCTCTACTAATCTTTCAATTCCAGTTGCAAAGCCTACTGCAGGTGTATGACTTCCACCTAGTTCTTTGACTAATCCATCATATCTTCCACCACCTATAACTGTAAGACCGCTTTTTTCATCTATAAATTCAAACACTGTTTTAGTATAATAATCTAAACCTCTTACAATACTACTATCTATTTCAAAATTAATATTTTGTGCTTTTAAAGATGATTTTACATTTTCAAAATGAGTTTTACATTCATCACATAAATAGTCAATCATTTTTGGAGCACCTTCATTTAATTTTTTACATTTTTCTTCTTTACAATCTAAAATTCTCATTGGATTTTTTTCAAATCTTGACTTACATGTATCACAATAATATCCTAAATTTTTACTAATAAATTCTTTTAAAATGTTTTGGTACTCTACCCTACATTTTGGGCATCCAATACTGTTTAAATTTATCTTAATATTTTTAATACCAAGTTCATCGAAAATTCTTTTTCCAATAAGTATCGTTTGAACATCAGCTAAATATGAGCTTGAACCTAAAACTTCTATACCAATTTGATGAAATTCTCTTAATCTACCTTTTTGAACATTTTCGTATCTATACATAGCCATATTATACCATAACTTTACTGGACTAGGATTACTTGATAAACCATTTTCCAAATATGCTCTTACTGCTCCTGCTGTTCCTTCTGGACGAAGAGTTATACTTCTGCCACCTTTATCCTCAAATGTATACATTTCTTTTTGAACAACATCAGTAGTTTCACCAACTCCTCTTTGAAAAAGTTCAGTATGTTCAAAAACAGGAACTCTAATCTCTCCAAATCCATAATTTTCTAATATTTTTCTTACTTTTTCTTCAATATATTGTAATTTAAAAGTATCTTTAGGAAGTAAATCCTTTGTTCCTTTTGGTCTATTAATTAACATTAAAAATCATCTCCTTTTTACTTTAAAAAAACTATCCTCTTTTACGTTTTATATCATAAACACCTTCTACTTTTCTAATCTGATTAACAGTTTTATGCAATTCTTCTTTGCTTGATGTTTGCAAAGATAAATTCATTATTGCAATTTTTTCTTTAGTTGTTCTTGTATTAACTCCCATAAGTTTGACATCTGTATTTTCAACTTGTTTTAAAATATCTCTTAAAAGTCCATTTCTATCAGTGGCAAAAATTTCAATATCTACAATATAAGAACCTCTATTTGCTTCATCATACCAATAAACATCAATAATTCTATTTTCATCTTCTAAAAGTTCGTTAATATTTGGACAGTCTGTACGGTGAACAGAAACACCTCTTCCTTTTGTTACATATCCAATAATATCATCTCCTGGAAGGGGATTGCAACATTTTGAAAGTTTTACTAAACAATTGTCAATTCCTTTTACTATAATACCATTTTTAGAGGGTTTATATGAAGGTCTTGAATTCGAAAAAGCTAATTCTTCAATTTTTTTATCAAAATTTTCATCTTCATGTTCTTCATTGTATTTTTCTAAAAGTCTTGCTAAGATTTTATTTGCTGAAAGTGTTCCAAATCCTATACTTGCATACATATCATCTAAGCTTGCAATATGATATTTATCTAAAGCAAATTTAACCCAATCACTTCTACCAAATAATTCTGATTCTTTAACCGGAAGTTTTTTTGCTTCTCTTTCTATTATGTCTTTTCCTCTTTCAATATTTTCAGCTCTTTGAGCCTTTTTAAACCATTGGTTAATTCTATTTCTAGCAGATGAACTTTTTACAAATTTTAGCCAATCACGACTAGGGCCTTTAGAATTTTCAGATGTTAAAATTTCAACAATATCTCCATTTTTTAATGGAGTTGTAATTGGCATTATTTTACTATTTATTTTGCATCCTACCATTTTATGTCCTACTTGCTCATGTATCATATAAGCAAAATCAATTGGAGTTCCTCCTCTAGGTAAAACTTTTATTAAGCCTTTAGGAGTAAATACATAAACTTCTTCATCATATAATTCAGTTTTTAATGTATTTAAAAATTCATTAGGATTTTCTGTATTTTTTTGCCATTCTAAAGTCTCTCGAAGCCATGCTAATTTATCTTCTGTAACTATTACAGACTTTTTAGTCCCTTTATTACTTGCTTCTTTATAAGCCCAATGAGCAGCAATACCATATTCAGCAGTTCTATGCATATCCCAAGTTCTTATTTGAACCTCAAAAGGTGTCCCTTTCATACCTAAAACAGTTGTATGAATTGATTGATACATATTTTTCTTTGGAACTGCGATATAATCTTTAAATCTACCTGGCATTGGAGTATACATTTCATGAACAACGCCTAGAGCAGCATAGCAATCCCTTACTGAATTAACTAAAATTCTTAACGCAAATAAATCATAAATTTGATCTAAAGTTTTATTATCTCTTTGCATTTTTCTATAAATACTATATAAATGTTTAGCACGTCCTGTAATTTCAGCCTTAATTTTTTGATGTGCTAGCTCTTTTGCTAAATCTTGTTTTATTACATCTAAAAACTCTAATCTTTCTTCCCTTTTTTTATCAAGTCCAACAACTATTTCTCTATATTCATCTGGGTACAAATATTTAAATGATAAATCTTCAAGTTCCCATTTTAGTGAATAGATTCCGTAATCTGTTAGCTAAAGGAGCATATAAATCCATTGTTTCTTTTGCATTAGCTAGTTGTCTTTCTCTTGACAAAAACTTTAATGTTCTCATATTATGGAGTCTGTCCGCTAGTTTAATTAAAATAACACGAATATCTTTACCCATTGCTAAGAACATTTTTCTGTAATTTTCTACTTGCTCTTCTTCTGCTGTTGTATATTGGATTTTACTAAGTTTAGTAACCCCTGAAACCATATTAGCAACAGAAACACCAAATTCTTTTATTAAGTCTTCATTTGTTGCAGGAGTATCTTCAACAACATCATGTAAAAGTGCAGCACAAATTGTTTCATCATCTAATTCTAATGTTGATAAAATATATGCAACGTTTAAAGGATGAATCAAATATGGCTCACCAGATTTTCTTTTTTGGTCTCCATGATATTTTTGTGCAAAATCATAAGCCTTTCTAATTAATTTTGAGTTTGACTTTGGATAATGAGCTTTTTGATTTTTTATAATATTTTCAATTGTTACATCTTCAGTTAAATTTTGCATTTTTATCCCCCTTTAAAATTAAATAATGGTCTTTCTTAAATCTTTTATGTTAATCTGCACTGTTTTATTGCCATTAAATTCATTAATTTCTAAACAACCTACTAAATCTATTTTATCACCTAATCTATATTCATCAACTAAATACCCTAAATTAAATCCTATTGCTTGAACTATATTTCTATCTTGTTTTAAAGTTAATTTTAAATGTTTTCCCTCTGATAATGTTCTTATTGAATCAATTTTTAAATTTTTAAATAAAAATAATGGAACTCTATTTTCTTCTCCAAATGGTTCTAATAATTTTAGACTTTCTACATCGCCTGTAGTAATATCATTTAAACTAACTTCTTTTTCTATTTTTATTATTGAAACTAAATCCTCTGTATGACATCTATTTGCAATTGATTCCATTTTTGTTTTAAAACTTTCAAAATTTTCTAATTTTAAATTAACACCAACTGCCATTTCATGTCCACCATATTTTTCTAATAAGTCACTACATTCACACAATGCATTATGAAGATCAAAACCTTGGATACTTCTTCCTGAGCCTTTTGCAATTCCATTTTCAAAACAAACTAATATACTTGGCTTATAATATAAATCAGTAATTTTTGATGCAACAATACCAATAACTCCATGATGCCAATTCTCATGTCCTATAATAATTACTGATTTTTTATCTAATTCATTCTCTTCAATTTGCTTTATTGCTTCATCAAAAATTCTTTTTTCAATATCTTGTCTTTCTCTATTAAATTCATTTAATTTAATAGTAATATTTTTAGCTTCCTCTATATTTTTACTTAAGAATAATTTTAATGCTTCTTCTTCATGTCCCATTCTACCACATGCATTTATTCTAGGAGCAATTCCAAAAGAAATAGAATTCGAACTTACTTCATTAAAACCACATATTCTCAATAAACAAGCTAGTCCATAATTTCTAGTTTGATTTGCAAGCTTAAGACCAAGTTTCGCTATAACTCTATTTTCATCAACTAACGGAACAATATCAGAAATAGTCCCTATACATACAATATCCAAATATTTTAAATATGCCTTTTCCTCTAATTTTAAAACTTGAGATAATGCTTGTATTAATTTAAAAACAACTCCACATCCTGCTAAACTTTTAAAAGGATACTTGCTTTCATTTCTCTTACAATCAATAACAGCAACTGCATCTGGTATAGTATCTAGTGGTTCATGATGATCTGTAATTATAACTTCCATTCCTAAATCATATGCATACTTTACTTCCTGTGTTCCAGATATTCCACAATCAACTGTTATTATAAGGCTATATCCTTGTTCTGCAATTTCCTCTATAGCTTTTTTATTAAGTCCATATCCTTCATTTAATCTATTTGGTATCCTATATCCTACTTTTAATCCATTTTCATCTAAAAAACTTTTTAAAACCATTGTACTTGTAATACCATCAACATCATAATCTCCATATATAATAACTTTTTCTTTATTATTAATTGCTTTAATTATTCTATCTACTGCTTTTTTCATATCAGGCATTTTATATGGATCATGAAAATCATTTCTTGTAGGTTCTAAAAAAGTATTTATATTTTCATCTAAATTTATGATATTCCTATTTATTAAAATTGTAGCTAACAATTTTGAAATATTGTATTTTAAAGCAACTTTATTTGTTTCTTCATCATTATAATCATATAATTCCCATTTTTTATTCATCCTTTTCTCCCTATATTAATAAATTTGGTACATATTATATAATAATTGTAAAAAATTAGCAATACAAAAATAATTTAATTAAAAAAACGAAATTTAAAAGCAATTTTAAATTTAATGTAATTGCAATTAAATTTCGTCTTTTAAAAATATTTTTTCTTTTAAGCTCTTGGATGAGCTTTTTTATAAATTTCTTTTAAATTTTCGTTTTGAAATTGCATATAAACTTGAGTTGAAGAAATATCTGAATGACCAAGCATAGCCTGAATTGATTTTAAATCTGCTCCATTTTGTAACAAATGAGTTGCAAATGAGTGCCTTAAAATATGTGGTGTAATATCCTTTGTTATGTTTGCTTGTTCTTTATAATATTTTACTATTTTCCAAAATCCTTGCCTTGTAAGCCTTTTTCCATTTATATTTACAAATAAAGCTTTAGTTCCTTCATCTTTAATTAAATAAGGTCTAGAAGTTTTAACATAATCATCTAATGCTTTTAATGAAATATGACCTAAAGGTATTGTTCTTTTTTTACGTCCAGTTTTGCATATAACAAAACCATCTTTGAAATTAACATCTCCTAAATCCAAAGAAATAATTTCTGTAACTCTCATTCCAGTAGCATATGCAAATTCTAACATTGCCTTATCTCTTATTCCTTTTAAGTCAACTGTATTTGGTTGCTCTAACAAAAGCTCTACTTCTTTTGAAGTTAAAATATTTGGAACTTTTTTCTCCACTTTAGGAGATTGAACTGTAATTGTTGGATCTTTTTTTATTTTTTTTACTCTTACTAAATATTGATAAAAAGATCTAATAGATGCTAAACTTCTTGATATTGTTGAAGTCTTTTTCCCTTCATCTTTTAAATAGTCAAAATATTTTTCGATTGTTTTGCTATTTACTTTTAAATAATTAATATTATTTTCTTCTACGTATTCTTTATATTGCATAATATCTCTTTTATATGATTGTAAAGTGTTATTAACCAATTTCTTATCATTTTCCAAAAAATTTAAAAAATTTATTATCTGTTTTTCCATTTTAGCTCCCATCCCTTTTTATTGATTATTTACATAAGACACTTATGTTATATCAAATCTTATGTAAAATGTAAATAGTTTTCATAAATTTTTTATAAAAAAATTACTACAAAATATGCTTCTATACAGCTTGATATTATTGCTATTAGAATGCATAATACACCGTATAGCCGAATGTCTTAAAATATCATATTTTAAATCACTTTCTTTTTTTAATATTCCTTTGTAAATTCTAATTCCACTTGTTGCTAATAAAAATATTGCTGGAAGAAATAAAATATATTGTGATAATAACAATATAGAAATATGATTTAAACCTTGACTTATTCCAAAAATATTTAAAATAATTGATATTATGTAACCTATTAGTAAACCTTTATACAACATTAAAAAATATATTGTAAAACCAGCAATTATTGTGCATCCTAGTAGCCATACAATAAGTGTAAATTTTGCATTTTGAAAAAATGTAGAAATAAAAATATCTTGTTTATTTTCTTTATTTTCTTTTAAATTTTCTACTGATTCTACAATATAATCTTTTATTTCCATTTTTTCATCATTTCCAGTTTTAAAACTAACTATCACTCCAATAAATAAACCAACTATGAAAATTATTACTATTCCAATATATGTTATTTTATATCTTTTTATGTATTCAATAATTAATTTCATATTAATATTCCTAACCTTTCTAAATAAATTTATAAAAAGAAAAACCTGAATATACATAAAATATATTCAGGTTTTTATATTTAATTACTTAATTTTTATTTTTAGCTAGCAGTTAAATGACCATATACTCCTCCGCCACCTTCTTGAATTGCAAATTTTCCACTTTTTGCTTTTTCAATATTTTTAGCAATTTTTTCTCCTGCAAATGATTCTATATCATCACTTGTTAATTTATGTAATATGGTCATTTCTGTTCCAAAATGATTTAACAATTTATCTATAGTTTTTTGGCCAAGACCCGGAATAAAGGTAAGAGGTATTTGATAAACATATTCTGGTCTATTCTTAGGACTTTCAGATTTTTCTTTATCTTTTATAATCTCTATTCTATCAAAAACTCCCATTGTTATATTTTTACTATCACATGTATCACATTTTGTAATAGGAGCTGGACCTGGAATTTGCTTATCACAAATTTCACAATAAGTTCTATGATATTTTCCAAGTTTAGGATCTAATCCATAATTTTTTAATATTTTTCTACCATCTTCCATTTTTAAAACTTTCAAAAATTCTTCAAAATTTATATCATCTACTTGCATTTTATTATATTCTCTTGCAATCTTAGGAAGGGAATGAGCATCTGAATTAGTTAAAAATGTTTTATTTTCTAGTTCTGAAATTTCATCTGCTAAAAAAGTATCTGCACTTAATCCTAATTCTATAGCATAAATTCTATTATATTTTTCTTTAAAAATTCTTTCCAATCTTGAAGTACAATTTCCATAAAAACTTTTATATGGCGTAAAACAATGAGCAGGAACTAAAATCCCATTATATTTTTCTACAATATCTATTAAATCATAAGCAGATAAATCACATCTTTGTGAACTCAAAGTTATATTTTTAATATGATGTGACATTTCACTTGAGAATTCTTTAATATCTTTTAAATGTGGAAAATAGCATAAATTATGTGCACTTCCAGTTTTTCCATTATCATTTATTTCAGCTGTTTCTATTTCGCTTCCAAGAATTATACACACCTTATCTTGATAAATAATTCCTCCCTTTTCAAGTTCATAAGCCTCACCTGTTTTTAGAAAATTTTCTATATCTTCAATAACATATGGAGAAGCACAATCAATAATTCCTGCCATATTTATGCCTTTTCTTTGAACACATTCTTTAGCAATATTAGCAAAATTTAAACTTCTAGCTGCTGTAATTTTAATTGGTTTACCATTTTCACTTCTTCCAATATGTATATGCATATCTGCAAATATTTCGTACATATTTAATTACTCCTCTAATTTATATATTACTCTGCTGGCTCTTCTGCATAATATTGTGTATATGCATATAAAGTTTCATATCCATAAAAAATAGTAGCAGCAAATGTTCCTCCAACTATTTTATATTCACCATCTTTTTTAGCAACATACATTTCATAAATATTTGTTCCACCAGTTGCTGAAGCGTCAGAACTTGTTGATGTAAGATTTACAGTAACTTTATATAAATTTGATTCTCCAATTCTTTCGACATTTTCAACATCATTTACTGTAAATGTTACATTTGAAAATACTAATTCTAAAATATCTTTATAGTTTTCATTTCCATATTCTAATGCATTTTCTATTTCATTATACCCTAATTCTTTTAAATCATTTATTGCATTTTCATATCTATTATCATAATCAGCATAACTTATATTAGAATCTTCCTTTGATTCTAAATCAATTGAAACCATTGTAAGATAACCTTGCATATCAACTAAATTAATAGCACTTTCCCAATTATCCTCATTTATATAAGCTATAAAATCTAGTATTGCATTTTGTGGTCTATTTCTAACTAAAATTAAATATCCTGCAACACCTCCAACAATAGCTATAATTAAAATTATAATAACTACAATTGTAATTTTTTTAGATTTTTTCATTTTTGGCTTTGTTTTTATTGGATTACCATTTTCATCTAATTTTATTTCTGAATCTTCGGCTTTTTGCTTAGCTTTTTTTGCTTTTTTTTCTGCCTTTTTAGCAGCCTTTTCCGCCTTAATTTTATCTTTTTCTTTTTCAAAATCATTATCATCTAATTGTTCTGGGATATACTCTTCTGCTTTTTCTACTTTATCATCTTTTTTCAATTCTTCATTATTATTTAAACTTGAATTTTTAATTTCTTTTTCGTCCATAACTTAAAATCTCCTTTTTATGTATTTATATATAGCAAAAAATAAAGGGAGTACTAGATTTTAAATACCCCCTCTTATTTACAAAACTTAAAAACCAGAGAACATAGAACCTATACTTGAATCCTCGCTATCCATACCAACAACATATGATTTTGTTCCATTTTTCATAACGTAGAAATACATATTTCCACTCATTTCATAATCTTCATATGCAATTTCTATTTTTGCTGTTACTCTATATAAGTGACTAGCTTCTTTTTTTACTTTGCTTATTTTATCAACCTTAACTGAGATATCATACTCTTCCATTTGGTCCTTGAATTCATCGATATATTCATTATCTTTCATGCTTTCTTCTACTTCATCCATCATATCATCATAGTCATCACTGTCACGGAAATCTTTATATTCGCTCCAAAAATCATCATAGTCTTCTTCATCTAAATCTGCTAAAACATATGCACCTGCATAATCCATTTGATCCATTGCTTTTTCTAAATCACCTTTTCCGAATGCTCCCATGAATTTTTTTACAACTTCTTTTGGACTAACAAATATTAAGTCTATAGCAACTATTATAACTATAATTGCCAAAATTAATATTCCTATTATTTTCTTTTTTGATTTGATAAATTCAACTGCTTTGTTTGTTTGTTTTGTACTAGAAGTATTTTCTTTAATTACTTCTGCTTCTACAGCTTTGTTTTCGTTATTCTCTTCCATAAAATCCCCTTTCTATATATCTTTATTAATATTATATATATACTAAATAAATTTTTTTGTCAATGATTTTATTTATTCAACTGTTTCTATAACATAATTTCCTTTATAATCATCAATTAAAGTATATGCTTCTTCTTGAGTTTTACCATCATCCCATCTTCCTGATGTATCATATGATAACTCATCACCATTATATAAATTTCCATCTTTAATTGCTACATCTGTTGTTGAAACAACATAGTACCATTCATAAGTTGTTCCAGTACCATTTAATGTATAAACAACTTTGTATATTGCAGAAACTCTATTATCTGCATTCCAAGAACTTGATGTTCCTTTTTTAGTTAATAAATATGTTGCAACTAATTCAGGTTCAGAAGTAGTATATCCAGCACTAGTATCTACTCCATCAAAATTATAAGTAAGAATGTAATCATCTTGATATTCAATTTCTTCTTTAACATTAGCTACAAATTCAGCTCTTAAAGCCTCTAAAGTTGCATCGCTTAAGTCATCTACAGAATCTGCATATTCTGGCATTCCTTCTACTGTATATTCATAAGTATCTTCAGCAATTATTATTCCTTCATCTAAAGCTTCTGTAGCATCATAATATGCAGTAATTGTAACAGTATCTCCATTTGCAATTCCACTATATTCATCAACACTATAACTTACATTATTTTTTATAAAATCATTTGAACTATTATTATTTACAGATACTCTTAAATCAGGTGAAATTCCAGTAACTTCTACTTCAAAATCTTCTTCACCAAATAAATCTAATACGTCTGCTTCCTCTAATCCCTCAACTGGTATAGAAATAACATCATCTTTTAATTTTAATTTTTCATCATCTAAGTAATTTTCTGAAATATCAATTTTAACATTTAAAGTATCACCATTTGATAAATTACCATTATTATCATTTTGAACTTCTAAAGTTGCTTTTTCGATAAATCTTTCAGCAGCTCTTTTACTATCTAATAAATCTTTTAATTTATCAACATCCAAAGAGACTTCAGCTGTTGCATATCCATTATATGCTTCATTTTCTGTTTCATCATAATAATAACTATTTGCTGTTTCTGTATAAAATTTTACATCAACATAATCTGCTAAATTAATTGTTTTTTTGTGGAATACTGCAAAATAAACTATAATTGCTATTATAATTGCAAGAATTATAACTGCTATAACAGATATTTTAATTATCTGTTTTTTCTTTTCAGGTTCCATAGCTTTTTTAGGTTCATCCTTTTTTGCTTTAGGATTTGTTTCTTTTTTTGGTTCTTCTTTTTTTGTTCCTGCTTTTACTTCTTTATTAGGTTCATTTACTTTAGCTTCTACTTTTTTCTCTTCAGCAGGTTTTTCATTCTTTTTTTCTTCCATTTTCCCCTCCCATAAAACTTTTTAATTCGTTAATATTATATTTAATTTTATTATAAAAATCAATAGTTTTTCATTTTTAATTTTATTTTTTTAAACTATTGATTTTTTATTATTTTGTAAATATAATATTAATGAAATTTTAAATGAATTGGGGGAATTTTAAAATGGAAGAATCAAAAAAAGCAGAATCTTCTAAGGATGAAAAAGTATCTACTGAAAAAAATAACAATCCTGAATCAACTACTAAAAAAACATCTTCAGAAGAAAATGTAAAAAAAGCTGAAACAAAAAAAGAAGTTTCTAAAAAAGAAGAAAACTCTGAAAAAAAACCTAAAAAGAAAATGGGAACTTTCAAAAAAAGTATAATAATAATTTTGGTAGTTGTTATACTTTGCGCAATTGGTAGTTTAATTTATTTTCTAGGTTTTGCACCAAGGACCATTGACTTATCAAAATATATTTCATTAGATTATGAGGGATTTGATGGACGTGCAACTGTAACTGCTACTGCAAATGAAGAAGCTTTAAATGATTATTTAAAAGATGATGATTTAGCTAGAAGATTTGCTAGTAGAATTGAAGAAAATATGACATTATCCGAAACAGAAGATTTGTCAAATGGTGATGAAATTGAAATCAAAGTAAAGATTAGCTCTTCATGGCTAAAAGAAAATAGACTTAAATTAGAAAATGATACAATTAAAATTAAAGTTTCTGGTATTGAAGAAGCTGGAACTCTTGATATAGCTGATTATATCGACGTAGAATATACAGGTTTTAATGGTTATGCTACTGCTGAAGTTTCTATTGATAAAGTTAAACTAGAAAAAGCTATTGATGATGAAAATCTTGCTTCACAAATTGCTAATAAAATAGATTTAAGTGTCTCAAATAATGGAAAATTATCAAACGGAGATAAAATCGAAGTAACTGTAAAAATAGACGAAGATTGGCTTGAAGAAAATGGATATAAAATTAAATCTGAAAAATTTACTACTGATGAAGTAAAAGATTTAGATGAAGCAACTGTTCTAGATGCTTTTAAAGATATAACTGTTACAGTTTCTGGAATGAGTCCAAATTTAAAAGCTTCTGTTACAAACAATACTTCAAATGAATTTTTAAAAACCGTTAAATATACTTTAAGTAAATCAACAGGAATTTCAAACGGTGAAACAATTACTATTACTGCAAATTATGATAAAGACGAAGCAGCAAAACAAGGTTTTGTTTTAGAAAAAGAAACATATGAATATAAAGTTACTGCTGAAATTTCTTACCCTATGTCTGTTTCAGAATTAAGTACAGGAACAATTGAAACCATGAAATCAAAATATTTAGAGCAAGCAAGATCAAAAGCAAATGAATCAAAAAATTTAGTATATGATAATTTTACCGATTATAGAGCTGCTGGAGTAAATGCAGGATTTGATGACTGGGGATACAGTTGGGATGACAAATGGGAATTAGATATTACAGTTGGTGAACCTGTTTTATCTTCTATGTATCTTTTAAGTGCTAAAGATACATCAGATGGATTTAATTATGTATATGCAATTTATAGAGTTCCATTTACTTCAGCTGTTACAGGAACTTCATATGATTGGTATATTACTGTTGAAGCAGAAAATGTTTCAGTAAAATCTGATGGAACATTAACAGAAAATGCTTCTTATACAGTCTATACTGAAGATGGTACAAGTCAAGAATCAGCTTACTCAAAATATATAAATAGTAAAAAATCTGATTACAATGTAGAAACAATTGCATAATTAAATAAAAAACATAAAATAAAAAATCCCAGAAAAATGGGATTTTTTATTTTATAGTTTAAGCCGTTTTATTCTTAGATTTTCTAATTTTATTATTAGTAGGTCTTATTTTTAAAGGACCTCTTTTATTATTTTCATCTAAAACAAGTTTTGGCTGAGCTTTATTTAAAGCAGTTTCTTTAGTTATAATGCATTTTGAAATCTTATAATTTGATGGTATATCAAACATAACATCTCTCATAATACTTTCAATTATTGAACGTAAACCTCTTGCGCCTGTATTTCTTTCTATTGCTTGATCAACAATTACATCAATAGCTTCTGGTTCAAATTCTAATTCTACTCCATCTAATTCAACCAATTTAGTATATTGTTTTATTAAAGAATTTTTTGGTTTTGTTAAAATATCAACTAAAGCCTCTTTAGTTAAAGCTTCTAATGTTGCTACAATTGGAAGTCTACCAACAAATTCTGGTATCATACCAAATTTTAATAAATCTTGTGGTAACATTTGTTTTAAAATTTCAGTCCTATTTATATCTTTTTTACTTTCTATTGAAGCTCCAAAACCTATAGATTTCTTGCCTATTCTATCTTTTATAATATTATCTAAACCTTCAAATGCTCCGACCACAAATAAATAAAATATTTGAAGTATCGATTTGAATAAATTCTTGATGAGGATGTTTTCTTCCACCTTGTGGAGGAACTGCAGCAACTGTTCCTTCAATTATTTTAAGAAGGGCTTGTTGAACACCTTCTCCGCTTACATCTCTTGTAATAGAAGGATTTTCAGATTTTCTTGAAATTTTATCAATTTCATCTATATAGATAATTCCTCTTTCTGCTTTTTCAATATCCATATTTGCAGATTGTAAAAGTTTCAAAAGAATATTTTCAACATCTTCACCAACATATCCTGCCTCTGTTAAAGTTGTAGCATCAGCGATTGCAAATGGAACATTTAAAACTTTAGCTAATGTTTGAGCAAGTAAAGTTTTACCACATCCTGTTGGTCCTAAAAGTAAAATATTACTTTTTTGAATTTCAACATCATTACTAAAATCTATATTATTAATTCTTTTGTAGTGATTATATACAGCAACAGAAAGTGTTTTTTTAGCTTCCTCTTGACCAATTACATAATCATCTAATATTTTCTTTATTTCTGCAGGATTTGGTATATTTCCAGAAGTATTTTCTTCTTCATATTCATCAAAATCATCTGTATCCATTATATTTTGACAAACTGCAACACATTCATCACAAATAAAAACCCCACTAGGTCCTGCAATTATTTTTCCAACAGCTTCTTGCGGTCTCCCACAAAAAGAACACCTAACAGTATTTCCGAGTTATTTTAGCCATAATATTCCTTTCTGCTTAAAAACAAAATTTAAGCTATTATATTCTTTTTTCTAAAATCTCATCAATCAAACCATATTTTAGTGCTTCTTCTGCTGTCATATAATTATCTCTTTCTGTATCTTCCATAATTTTTTCAATTGATTGACCAGTTCTTTCACTTAATAGTTTATTCATTTTCTCTCTAGTTTTTACTAAATGATCTGTATGAATTTTTATGTCAGTTGTTTGTCCTGATAAACCATTCCCTCCTATTAAAGGTTGATGAATTAATATCTCAGAGTTTGGTGTTGCAAATCTTTTTCCTTTTTCACCACATGTTAAAAGGACTGATCCCATACTTGCAGCCATACCAACACAAATAGTAGAAACTGGACATTTTATATAATTCATAGTATCTACAATAGCCATTCCATCAACTATAGAACCACCTGGTGAATTAATATAAAAATGTATTTCTTTATCAGGATCTTCTGACTCTAAAAATAACATCTCTGCTATAATAACATTTGCAGATGTTGGATTAACATCTTCTGATAACATTATAATTCTATCTTTTAATAATCTTGAATAAATATCATAAGATCTTTCACCTTTACTTGTTTGTTCTATTACATAAGGTATTAATGTATTTTTTTCCATTTAAAATTCCTCCTTAAAATTTCTTAGCATACATACTATATAACAACTATTATTTTTTTTCAATACTTTTATAGATTTTTCAAAATTAATTTTTCGACAAAATTTTATTTTAAAAAAGATTACCCAAGATCTATTTATGGGTAATCTTAAAACAAATTTACATTATTTTTTACTTGAAGCTTTTTTTGGCTTTTCATCTGAATTTTCCGCTTTTGTTGATTTTTTCTCAGTTTTCTTATTTTCAGATTTACTTTCTTCTTTTTTATCATCCTTAGCCTTTTCAGATTTCTTTGAAGCAAATTTAACATTATCTAATAAAAGCTTAATTGCTTTATCATTTTTTATTGTTCCTTCAATATTTTCCATAAGTTCTTCATTTGCTTTTAAATCTTCTTCTTTTCTTCCATAAGTTTTAGCAAGTTCTTGGATTTTGTCATTAATTTCTTTTTCATCTGCTTCTATTTTACTATCATTACAAATTGCATCTAAAACTAATCTTATTTTAATTGAATTTTTAGCAACTTCTCTATTTTCATTTCTGAAATCAGCTACTGTTTTTCCAATCATTTTTAAGTATTGATCCATTTTAAATCCTTGATATGATAATCTTCTATCCATATCTTGTAACATATTATCTAATTCAAGTTCAACCATAGCATCTGAAATATCAACTTCTGAAACCTCGCAAGCTTTATTTACAACTTCTTCTTGCATTTGATTTTTAGCTCTTTCATCTGCTTGTTCTTCTTTTTTAAATTTAATATTTGCTTTATATTCATTTAAAGTATCGAATTCGCTGACATCTTTTGCAAATTCATCATCAAGTTTTGGTAATTCTTTTTCTTTTATTTCATGTAATTTTACTTTAAATACTGCATCTTTTCCAGCCAAATCTTTTGAAAAATAGTCATCTGGGAATTTTACTTTAACATCCTTTTCTTCATCAATCTTCATTCCAATTATTTGATCTTCAAAACCTGGAATAAAAGTATTACTTCCAATAACTAATTCATGATTTTCAGCTTTTCCACCTTCAAAAGCTTTTTCATCTACAAATCCTTCAAAATCAATAGTTGTAGTATCTCCTGATTTAACTGCTCTATTATCTACTGAAACTAGTCTTGAATTTTTCTCTTGAACTTGTTTTAATTCATTTTCAACATCTTCATCAGTTACTTTATATTCAACTTTTTCAATTTCTAGTCCTTTATATTTTCCAAGTTTAACTTCTGGCTTAACGCCAACTGTTACTGTAAATTCTAAATCTTTTCCTTTTTCCATTGTTTTAATATCTACATCTGGTCTAGTCATAACTTCTAATTTATTTTCTTTTACAGCTTCTGGATAAACTTTTTCAAATACATCATTAAATGCATCTTCATAAAAAATTTCTGCTCCATAAAATTTTTCTACTATGTTCATTGGAGCTTTTCCTTTTCTAAAACCAGGAATTGAAAAATATTTAGCATTTTGATTGAATATCTTTTGCATAGCATCTGTAAATGTTTTTGCTTCAACAGTAAATTCTAATTTAACTTCACTATTTTTGTCAGTTTTTTCGACTTTAACTTGCATTTTTTAATCATCCTCCATTTATTTATAAAAAATTCCTTTTAAAATATTTGTATTTTAAACAATAAAATACAAAAAGCCATCTTATAAATAACAGCTTTTATATTATATCACAATATTTCCAAAATGCAAGCGTTTTACATAAAAAAATTAAGAACTGGCTTTTAAAACCAATTCTTTATACATTTTATTTATTTTTACTTTGATTTTTGGTTATTTTATCAAACTTTTCCGCATTTTCTTTTTGTTTTTTTATTGGAAGCCATGCAAATTGTGTACAAACTTGCTCACCATACTTAGTTACATTTTCTTCATGCTCTTCATCATCTAATTTATGTTTAAAATCTTCAAAATCTTTAATCATATATACACCATTCCTTTCTAAAAATAGATATTAATTTTTAAGTAATTATAAAAAATAAAAATTCCTTAAGAAAAAACTTTTATTTAATCTATAGTTTTCTCTAAGGAATTCATTTTTATTCTTATTTTTAATTTAACTTTAAATTTCTTTTTTCCAAAGACCATGTTTATTACAATAAGCATAAATAGTTGAACCTGGGACATTTTTAAAATGTGTTTCAGCTTTTTCTCCTGGTTTAAAATATTTTGTACAGCTTTTTTTATCATTTTCTATACTAACCCACTCAATATAATGGTCATCTTCCATTACATGATTAACTGTAACTAAAACCTTATTTCCTTCTACTTCAATCATTGGAACATGTTTTTCGACTGCTGCATCAACAGAATTTGGAACTAAAGTTTTCATAGGCTCACCACAGCAAATTATTTCGCAACCCTCATCTTTGATAACCTTAACTAGTTCTCCGCATTTCGCACATTTTTTAATAATTAAATCACTCATTTTTAATTTATTCCTCCTTTTTATTTTAAAAAATATTTTTACCAAAATTTAATTAAAAAATCCAAATTTTATAATAATGCAAATATAAAAATATAAAACCTACAAAACATGCAATCAAAATAATAAAAGTAATTTTTTCCATAAGTTTATATCCAAAATATTTTGCAACTAACAATAAAATCCAATCAATAAATAAAATTGGTAACACATAAAAATAATACATTTTAACTACCTACCTTAATTTTTTTAATAAATTAATTTACAATAGTTTATCATGAATATTTTTAAATGTAAACTAAATTTTCGGAATTCCATCTATATAAATATATTTTGGTGTTTTATAACTTAAAGCTTTTTCAATATCTATTTTTGCTGAATTTGAAACATCTTTTATTCTTTCAAACTTTCCATTATTATTTATAAGTGGATTAATATATCTTATTTTTATTTTGTCAACATTTACAAAATATATGTCATTTGGTTTTTCGTCAGAAATTTTTACTCCATTTGCATTTTCCCACATTTCAAAACTTTTAAATATATTATCTAATTTACAATTTTTAATTTTATTTATAACTTCTTTATCTGAAAATTTATATAAATCATTAACTGTAATTAAATTATTATCAGACATTTTCTTTATGGTATCTGCTACAAATTGCATTGCAAATTTGGTTTCAGGTCTTATATATAAAGATGATAATTTACTCATTGTATGTACAAATTTTTCTGCTATTTCTTTATCCTTAAAACCCAATTCTGGCAAACTATCTTCATTTTTTAAAACTTCTATATTATCATAAATTTCTTTAACTTCTTTCAAGTCCCACATTTTTTTAGTGGCACCTAATCCATTAGAAAGTGTATATTCTAATCTATCACTTGCTAATCTTGGTGTATCATTATCAGCTATTGGATATATATGATAATTATCTATTTCTTCTACTTTTATATTATCTCTATTTAATAAACTCATTATTTCTTTTGAATCTTTAATAATTTTTGTAGTTAATTCTTCTGTTGATTCCTGTTTTTCATAATCTTTATTCATAAAATCAATGCTATGCTTAAAAGCAGGTGTTGCAATATCGTGAAATAATCCTGATAAAGTTTGTTTTTTATCTTTTGTAAAATGCCATATAATTAAAGCTACTGCAACACTATGGTCTAAACTTGAATACCATATTTGATTATACATTTTAGAATAAAAAGTACCACATGTTACACTAATTCCAGCTTGTTTTTGCATTTCAGGTGTATCAATGTATTCATACAAAAAGTCAGGTATTTCATTAGATAGTATATTAAAATATTCTTTTAAATTTTCACTTATATTATTAAAATAATTATTCATTTTTATTTCTCCTTTTGCAATTCATAAAATTTAACTTATTATATATCATAAAAAAATTTTTTGGAATAGTTTTTTAAAAAATAAACAGCTAACTTACAAAATTTATAAGCTAGCTGTTGTTGCATTAATCAAAACTCCCGCTTTGTAATCCGCCTAAATCAAGAGTTACATATCTAAATCCAATATTTTTTATTTTTTCTATAATATTTTCATTTTCAAAAATAATTTTAAAATCTTCTTTTGGAACTTCAATTCTCGCTATTTCATTATGTACTCTTACCCTTAAATTTTTTATTCCAATGTTTTTTATTATTTCTTCTGACAAATCAATTTTTCTTAAAAGTTCCTCTGTTAAAATTGTATCATATGGCACTCTTGTTGCCAAACATGAATTAGATGGTTTATTCCATATTTTTATTCCTAATTTTTGAGCTTCATCTCTAATATTTTGCTTAAAGAAACCTAATTCGGCTAAAGGACTTATAATTCCAAGCTCGTTAGATACTTTATTTCCAGGTCTATATGCTTTTAAATCATCTGCATTTTTTCCATCTAGCAAAATATTAAAATTATTTTCTTTAGCAACAGTTTGTATTTTTTTCATTAAAGCTTTTTTGCAATAATAGCATCTACTTTTTAGATTTTTCTTAAATTCTTCTACTTCTAAAGGATTATACTCGATTTCTATATAATTAAAATTATTTTCTTTTAAAAAACAAATCGCTTCTTCATAGTCTTTTCTTGGTACCGTAGCTCCTTTTGCAATAATTGCCAAAACATTTTCTTTTTCTAAAACACTATTTGCAACAAATAATAAAAAACTTGAATCTATGCCACCAGAAAAACTAATAGCAACCTTTTTTAGTTCTTTTAATCTATTATTTAATTCTTCTAACATAATATTCCTCTTACTTTACTGATAGTTTATTAATTTGATTTGCAATGTATCCGAGCTCCATATCCATTATCAATATTTACAGTAGCTACTCCATTTGCACAAGAGTTTAACATACTAAGTAAAGCAGATAAACCGCCAAAATTTGAACCATATCCAACAGAAGTTGGAACTGCAATCACTGGAACTTTCGCTAAACCTCCAACAACAGATGCTAATGCTCCTTCCATTCCTGCAACCACTATAATACAATTAGCTTTATCTAATTTTTCTTTTTTAGATAATATTCTATGAATTCCAGCAACTCCTACATCATAAATTCTATCTACATTATTTCCAAAAAATTCTGCTGTCTTAGCTGCTTCTTCAGCAACTGGAATATCTGCCGTTCCGCCTGAGCAAATTACACAGGTATACTGTTAGATGTAAATAAAAGAGTTTACATCTAATTTTTTTGGTTGTAAAATTATTTACATTAGAATTTAAGTTAGAACATCAAATTACAGAGGTCTTTGAATCTAAGAAATTGACAGTTCGGCTTTTATTCCTATTATTAATTTAGTTTTAGATAGTGAGGGCATCGACTCTATATAACAAGCCTGATGAAATAATAGTAGAGGTAAAAGACTTAAGTTCAAAAAGAAAGTAGGTGAATAATTTTGAAAACAGTATTAAGTGTAGATGTTGCTAAAAATAAGAGTATGATAATGCTTATGAATAATGATGGAGAAATACTTATTGACACAAAAGAGATAAAGCACAATTTAGAAGATTTTGAAAAAGTAAAAGCAGAAATTAAAGAAATTAACCCAGAAAACTTAACAGTATTTATGGAATCAACAGGTACATACCATTTACCAGTAGAAAGATACTTTAAAGAAAATGGATTTAATACTTTAGTTATCAATAGTTTAACGACAAAAAATAATTATGATACTATTAGAAAAACAAAAACAGATAAAGAAGATTGTTATAGGTTAGCAAAGTTGTTTTTTGTAAACGAAGTAAAATATCACGATTTATCTAAAAAAGACTTATATGCTAATTTAAAAGCAATGACAAGACAATATTTTTATTTGTTACAGAACAATGTAAGTTGTAAAAATAGATACAAAAGATTGATAAATATATGTTTTCCAGAACTAGAGAAAATCTTTAAATCAACAAGAATTTATGATGATACAGCATTAAATTTTATTAAAGAATTTCCACACGCAGAAATAGTAAAAGAAAAAAGAATTGATGCATTGTATAACAATTTATACAAAACAAATGGAAGAAACTTAAACTTTTATAAAAAACTTGCCACAACAATAAAAACAGTTTCAGCTAACTCTTATCCAGGAGTTGATAAAGAACACTCCGATGTAAATAATCTTTCAAAAATGGCTCAAATAGTGCAAAATAACAATAATATTATAAATGAATTGAGAAGTAAAATGATAGAAACAGCAAAACAATCTCAATATTATGAAATAATCAATTCATTTTATGGGATTGGAGAAATATTAACAGCTGAAATACTTGGAGAATTAGGAGATATAACAAGATTTAATAGTCCAAAAGAAGTAATAGCTTTCTGTGGACTTGATCCAACAATCAAACAGTCTGGAAAAAGTATAAATGTAAAAGGAGCAATATCAAAAAGAGGAAACAAATATGCAAGATATATATTGTTTAATTGCAGTCAAATGGTAGTAAAATTAGGTGCTTCAAATTATCCAGAACATCCAGTATATATTTATTACCAAAACAAAAAAGCAGAAGGCAAACATTATTATGAAAGCCTAACTGCTTGTTCAACTAAAATTCTAAGAATGTTATATTCAATGTGCAAAAATAATAAACAATTCTTAGAAAACTAACTATAATTGAATTTTATCATAAAAGAAGTGAAAAAGATACAATTTTTTAAAAAATATATCGTTTTCGCTTGTTTGTCATACAAAAAAATAATATAATAAATTCGTTAAAAAGACTTGACAAAAATTAGATAGTCAATTTCCAACTTTTTCTTTTGGTTTTTCTATCTTTAAAATTCTAGAAATACTATCATATTCTACATTTGGAATATCTTTTTTAACTATCTCATACTGTTCTTTACTAGCTCTTGTTCCTAAAACTTCTCCATTTTCTTTATAAATAGAATTATATATTTTACTTAAGAACTCATTTGGCTTATTTTGACAAAATATTACTTCGCTTGAACCAATTCTTTCTTTTCTATTATGGTCAATTTTAGCAAAACCTAAATCTTCATAATTATTTTTATTAATTTCTTTTTCAGCTTGTTCTATTGTCAATTTATTATTTTTTAATTCTTCTAAAATTTCTTTAATTTCCATTTATTTTAAGTCTCCTTTATAAAGCTTATTTTAGCTCTTCTAATTTATATAATTCTTTTAATGGAATATTATTTTTTTCAGCCAAAGCTTTCATGCTTTCATATTCAGGATAAATATATGTCTCTCCATCATTTTGGACTTTTTTGGCTTTTAGTTTTCCATATTTTGTATCAAGCTCAATAAATTCTCTTCCAAGCTCTGTTCTTGATTCAAAGCGATATCTTATTCCTATTGTAGTAGTTTCTCTAAACATTATATTTTGTAATTTGAACATATCCTCTTTTTTACAAGCAACTGTCAATCTATAAGCTGGTCTATTTTTCTTCATAAAAATTGGTGTATAAAAAACATCTAATGCCCCAGCTTCGAATAGTTTTTCTTGTGTAAATCCTAAGATTTCTCCAGAACAATCATCAACATTTGTTTCCATAACTACAAAATTTTCATCTTTATCTTGCATTTCTCCTAAATAAATTTTTAATACATTTGGTATTTTTAAATCTTTTGAACCAATTCCCCATCCTATTTTTTTAGTTACCATTGCAGGCAATCCACAAAATTCTGTTGCAAGCTCTGAAATTATTGCTGCTCCTGTTGGAGTAACAAGTTCGGTATCTACATCTATTTGTCTAAATTTTACGTTTGAATTTGCAAATATTTCACTTGTTGCAGGAACTGGAACTGACATTGTACCATGAGCACATTCAATAAACCCATACCCATCATTTACAATACTTGAAATTATTTTATCTGGATTAATTTTATTTATTAAAATCGCAGTGCCTACGATATCTACTATAGAATCTATTGCTCCTACCTCATGAAAATGTACTTCTTCTAATGGTTTATTATGAACTTTGCTTTCAGCTTTGGCAACTCTTAAAAAAATTCTTTTAGCTAAATATTTGCTTTTTTCATCTATACTGCTATTATCAATAATCTTGTTAACATCACTTAAATTTCTATGCTCATGGTGATGATGTTCATGTTCGCCTTCGTGATGACGCTTATGCTCTCCATCATAATTAGAATGTTCATGTTTTTCAATATTGTGTTCATGATGATGAGCATGTTCATCTAAGATAACATTAACATAAGTTCCTGTAATACCATTTTTCATTTTTTTAGAAATTTCGATTTTGTATCCATCTACATTTAACTTATTTAATTCATCTAAAAAATATTTTTCATCTCCAACAATTTCTAATAATGCTCCGAAGAGTCATATTTCCACTTATTCCGCTAGAGCAATCAAAATATAGTGTTTTCATAAATTATTCTCCTTATGTTGTATTTTTATATTTTATTTTTTTATATATTATTTTACACCAACCATGGTATCTTTTAAAAATTACAATAAAAGCGGCATAGCAAAAAAGTTATACCACTTTTATTTATAAATTATAAATTAATTATTTCATATTCTCTATTTCCGATACCTAATTTACTTGCAGCTTCTACCGTATGAATTCCGTGTCTTGAATCCATTCTTTCAATTAAAGCTTTTTTGCCTTCATCTGGAGAATTTTTAACTGCATCATAGCATGCTTGGTCTAAAGCTACTGGGTCAAGTGAAGCAAAAATTCCTATATCACCCATTTCTGGTGCATGTGGATTTGAATCACAATCACAATCAACTGATAAATTATTTGCAACATTTATATAAACCATGTTTTCTTTTCCCATATAATTAATAACAGATTCTGAAGCATCAGCCATTGATTCTAAAAAATCATCTTGCTCAGGTAAATTATTCCAAAGTTCTACAGGATCCAAGGTCTTTCCTGCAGTATGAATCCAAGCTTTTCCTCTTGATGAACCAATACCAATTGATATATTTTTAAGTGCTCCTCCAAAGCCTCCCATTGCATGGCCTTTAAAATGTGATAATACAAGTATTGAATCATAATTTTTAAGATGATTTCCAACATAGTTTTCTTTTAAGTGAAAACCATTTTGTACAGGAATTGACATATCTCCCTCTTCATCCATAATATCAACTTTTGTAATTTCCATAAATCCATGGTCTTTAATAGTTTCCCAATGGTCTTTAGTTGTATTTCTTTTTCCTTCATAAGCAGTATTGCATTCTATAATTGTTCCATTTACTTTGTGAACTAAATCTTTAATTAAATTTGGATTTAAAAAATAATGTCCGCCAGCTTCTCCTGTTGATAATTTAACACCAACATTTCCTTTTAAATTTTGTCCTAAAGCTTCATAAATTTTAATTAAATTTTCTGAATTAATTTCCTTTACAAAATAAACTTTTGATTTTTCCATAATAAATCATATCCTTTCTTTTTATTTTAAAACAAATTAAAAATCTAACTTAAAAAAATATATATATTATATATCACTTAAAGTAAGCTCCAAGTCAAGTGTTTTATTTAAAATATTTTTATATAATTTAACTTAAATTAATCTTTCATATCCCCAAAAAATATTTCCATCCCATTCTATATAACCATTTACTTTTTTAAAATTAAATTTTTCATATAGTTTTATTGCAGATTTATTTACATCAGCTACTCCTAATCTTATAGAACTAAAATCATTATTTACTGCGTAACTTTCTATGAATTTTAGCATAAAATTTGCATATCCTTTTCCCTGCTCAGAGGGTCTAACTACTAATCTACTTATATAAAAAAAGTTATCATTATTTGTCCATTCTAATTTTTTATAATCAGGATCAACTTCATTTTCTATAACAAAACCTCCAACAATTTTGTCATCTACTATCATTATATATAATCTACCATCTAAAATATCATCTTTTATATAACAAAACGGATATTCATCATCCCATAAAATATCTATATTTTTTACATTTAATAAGTCATCTACAGCTTCTTTATACATATCTATAATATTTTCTAAATCATCACTTTTGGCAAGCCTAATATTCATAAATATTTCCTCCAATTATATTATTATATGAATTTTAAATATAATTTATAAATTATATTTTCTTCCAACCTCAAAAAAAATCGAGTTAAATTTTATCATATAAAAAATAAAAAAACAAGCCACCTTAGATGAAGTCATCAAAGATAGCTTGCGTGTTAGTTTTAAGTGGTTTTAAGAGTTTTATTAACTAAATCAAATAACTAATTACAACAAGTTACTTAAATTTTATTTTTCCTCAGAAATTGGTTCAGGAACAGAAGTAGGATTTGATTCATCTTTCTTTCCAAGTGCTTCCAGTCCAGCTCCAATTGCTTTGGAAATGTCTTTTGCTTCTTCAGTAACAGGCCTTCCATTCAATGCTTCATTCTGAGCATTAAGAACTTTCATAAGAACAGGAAGCTGACTAAGAGTATCAATCAGCACATTTCCCGTTCCAGCAGTATTTGCCGGAAGGTTTCCACCTCCGATATTAACAAATTCAGCATTCTGACCAACATTAGCCATGATCTCTGCGTTTGCAGTAGCAATCTTGACCTGTGCCTCGGTCTGAATTTTAAGTTTCTCAATTTCGAAGTTAACCTTCTCATTAGAAGCTCTAGCTTCTGCAAGAGCCTGCTCACCTTCTGCCTGAGCCAAAAGTTTAGCCTTTTCGCCCTCAGCTTCTGCAAGACCCTTAGCTTTAATACCTTCAGCTTCAGCAAGCAGCTTAGCTTTTTGACCTTCTGCATCTGCCAAAAGAGATTCCTTCTTACCTGCAGCTTCCGCCAAAGCTTTTGCTTTAGCAGCATCTGCTTCAGCCTCACCTTCTGCACGAGTCTTCATTGCCGCAGCTTCTGCTGATTTCTTAACAGCTTCTGCATCACTTTCAGCGACTTTAACTTTGGCTTCTGCCTTAGTCTTTTCGACGTCCGCTTGACCTTCAGCCTCTTTACGAGCAGCGTCTGCCTCGCGCTCAGCAACTTTAATCTTAGCTTCTGCCTCGATTGACTGAACATTTGCCTGAGCTTCAGCAGCTATTCGCTGAGTTTCTTTTTCAGATTCAGCTCTTGTGATAAGAACTTCACGTTCTTTCTGAGCTGCTAAATTAGCCTGCTCTTGACGTGTAATTTCTACTGCACCTTTCTTTTCCTCTACTTCCTTCTGTCTAATAGTAGTCTGCAATTCTTTTGCAATCTCCGCATTAGCAGCAGCCGTATCAGTTTCGATTTTAAACTGTGCAATTTTCACGTCAGTTTCTTTTCGCTTCTCAGCCTGCCTCTGCTCAGCCTGCATAGATGCAATCTGAGAATCCTGCCTAGCATTTGCCTCAGCAATTTCTGCGTCTCTAGTAGACTCAGCCTGTTTTTGACGAGTAGTTCTTTCAACATCTGCTGTTTTGATTTCTGCTTCTTTTCTTTTTTCAGCAGCATCAAGAGCAGCAATATTGTCAAAATAGCGATTATTATCTGTAATATCCTGAATATTTAAGGATACCAGTTCTAATCCCATGTTATCAAACTCGTCTGATACGCCAGACTGAATTTGTCTCTTAAAATTCTCCTTATCTCTTAGTAATTGTTCTGGCGTCATAGATGCCACAACGTCTCTAACTGTACCCATAAGAGTCAGTCTAACGTCATCAACAATTCCTTGCTGACCTCTTTCTTTAAAAGAAGTTATTGCAATCCGCAACTTCTCTGGATTCGTAATACACGGACGAATTTGAGCTGTCCAATCACAAATTACCGGAACTGCAGTTGATGTTTTAATCTCATCAGCATCAGCTGATACTGTTAAAATACACAGGTCAAAGTAGCTTGCTTTCCGAAAAATCGGAATAACAAATGCTCCACCTGATACCTTAATTACTGGTTCTTTTCCACCAGTAATAATTAAGGCTTTGTCAACATCTGCAACCTTATAGATTGCTTTACAGAATATGAGAATTGCAATAATAACAACAACGACGATACCTACAGGTATAAGAATTCCTAACAAATTACTAAGCATAATAGCCTCTCCTTTTTCATTTTATTTTTAACCACTTATTACTAACTCTTTTATCACCTCCAATATAATAATACATTCGAAGTTAGCAATAAAACTCCAATGATATTATTATACAATATTTTAAAGGAAAAATCAACTAAATTTATTTACATAATAACTATAACTATTAACTATTTTTAATTTTTTGGTTTTCTTATTAAGATTGCGTGCATATTATTATCTTTTCCTTTAAATTCATATAAAATTTCAAATCCATTTTTTCATGTAATTTTAATGACGGTATATTTCTTAAATCAATACAGCTATATAAATCATAATTTTCAAATTTATTTATTATATACTGCATTAGCTTATTTGCAATACCTTTACCTGTATACATTTTATCAGTAACAATTTCCCATATATATGCAGTATTATCTGACATATTTTTTACTTTATTTGGAAAAGACTCTTTTTCTAAAAAATCTTTTCTACCATAAACAATAGCATATGCCATTGTCTTGCCATTTTCTCTCCAAACAAATTGATTCATTCCATCATCATTTATAGCTTTTTCATTACTTTCATCTGAAATATAACCACTATTATTTTCTTTCCAAATCCTACGAATATCGTCTAAATATTCATTTTCAAAAATCATTATTTATCTCCTTTTTAGATATTATTTTACTAAACTTAAATCCCCATTTATAACTATCGGAGAAAATCCTGATATTTCATCATATAGCATCCCTTCTGGAATGTCATTATAAAGGTAAATTTTTTTACTTTTCATAAAAGCTTCATATAATTCAATAAAAGTTGCTCCACCTATATAGTTCTTCTTTCCATTTTTATCGAAATTTAATGTAAGAACAGCATCCATAGTAGAAATTCTTTCCTCACTCATCTTAAACATTCTTGATTTAAATTCACTATGTGCTTCTTTTCCTAAACTCCACGCCTTCTTTTCTGCGTCTATATCATAGTATGAATTCGGTAATTCAACTACATGTCCCATTTCTTCTAATTTTTCTTTTATAGGCTCAATTCTATCATAAAAAGCCTTACTACAAATAATTAATATTTTCATATTATTTTACCCTCCTATTAGTATTTAAAAATATATATTATATCTTTAATTTAACGTGCTTTACTTCTATATTTACATTTTTTTCTTTTAACTCTACTTCTAAATATACACCATCTGGAATTCCTTTCATATCTATATTTTCTGTTAAAGAACCTAACACATAATAATCTTTTCCATCTTCATTTAATTTTTTTGTCCAATGTTGATGACCACTAAATATAGCTATTACATTATTATCATTTTTTATCAAATTTTTTATTTTATTTCTATTATTAAGTAAACCTTTTTCCGGTTCTTTCTCAAACCAATAATTTCCTATTTGTTTGTCTTCTGCTAAACCAAAATGAGTAAAAATTATACAAGGTAATTTATTGTTTTCTAAATCATTTTTTAGCCATTTAATATCTTTTTCTGAAATACAATGAGCCTTATATACTCCTCCATCATCTCCACCTAAATCTTCTCTAATATCTGTCGATAATATAATAAAATGATACTTATTTAAATCAAACGAAAAAGTTGCATTTTCATATCCCATTATCTCTTCTAATTCTTTTCTAGAATTCATTGTACGTAAATCATGATTTCCTATTACAGAATAAAATGGCACTTGTATATCTCCTAGCTTATTCCAAACATATTTATAATTTTCAATATCAATATCATGATTAAATTTATCTTCGATCAAATCACCCAAACAAATAGCTAAATCTGGTTTGCTTCTATTTATTTTAGATATTAATTTATTCAAAATTTCAATTGAATATTGCGTTAATTTTCTATTTAATCTAAATGTTAACTTTTCAGGTCTTTCATCCAAATAATGTATATCAGAAAAAATAATTAAATTACATTTCTGCATAAATAGCTCCTTTTATTATTTATTTTTAAATTCTTCTTTCAAAAATTCACTTACATATTCCCATCTATGTTTCATAAACTGTCCTTTTTTAACTAATTCTTCAATTTCGTCAAATGAGGCCCATTTATAATATTTAAACTTTTATTTTTACTCCAATCAAAGAAATTAAATCTACTGCTTGCAATTCACTTATTGTTGCTCCTTTTATATCTTCAAGCGAAATTGCAATTCCGTCAATTAAGCTATTAGATAAATCTATATCTCTTAAACTTGTCTTAAAAAATTGTGCTTGTGTTAAATCTGCTTTATCTAAAAATATATTTTTTATTTTATTTTCCTGAAAATTACTGTTTCTCAATATTGTATTTTTAAACACTAAATTTTCAATACTAGCTAAAGAAAAATTAACATAATTCAAGTTAGATTCTATAAAAGTAACATTATATAATCTACTATTAATAAAATTATCCCCTGTCATCTTACAATTTTCAAATTCACATCTTATAAAAGCACAATTTTCAAATGAAGTATTTGAAAAATTACAGGTATACTGTTAGATGTAAATAAAAGAGTTTACATCTAATTTTTTTGGTTGTAAAATTATTTACATTAGAATTTAAGTTAGAACATCAAATTACAGAGGTCTTTGAATCTAAGAAATTGACAGTTCGGCTTTTATTCCTATTATTAATTTAGTTTTAGATAGTGAGGGCATCGACTCTATATAACAAGCCTGATGAAATAATAGTAGAGGTAAAAGACTTAAGTTCAAAAAGAAAGTAGGTGAATAATTTTGAAAACAGTATTAAGTGTAGATGTTGCTAAAAATAAGAGTATGATAATGCTTATGAATAATGATGGAGAAATACTTATTGACACAAAAGAGATAAAGCACAATTTAGAAGATTTTGAAAAAGTAAAAGCAGAAATTAAAGAAATTAACCCAGAAAACTTAACAGTATTTATGGAATCAACAGGTACATACCATTTACCAGTAGAAAGATACTTTAAAGAAAATGGATTTAATACTTTAGTTATCAATAGTTTAACGACAAAAAATAATTATGATACTATTAGAAAAACAAAAACAGATAAAGAAGATTGTTATAGGTTAGCAAAGTTGTTTTTTGTAAACGAAGTAAAATATCACGATTTATCTAAAAAAGACTTATATGCTAATTTAAAAGCAATGACAAGACAATATTTTTATTTGTTACAGAACAATGTAAGTTGTAAAAATAGATACAAAAGATTGATAAATATATGTTTTCCAGAACTAGAGAAAATCTTTAAATCAACAAGAATTTATGATGATACAGCATTAAATTTTATTAAAGAATTTCCACACGCAGAAATAGTAAAAGAAAAAAGAATTGATGCATTGTATAACAATTTATACAAAACAAATGGAAGAAACTTAAACTTTTATAAAAAACTTGCCACAACAATAAAAACAGTTTCAGCTAACTCTTATCCAGGAGTTGATAAAGAACACTCCGATGTAAATAATCTTTCAAAAATGGCTCAAATAGTGCAAAATAACAATAATATTATAAATGAATTGAGAAGTAAAATGATAGAAACAGCAAAACAATCTCAATATTATGAAATAATCAATTCATTTTATGGGATTGGAGAAATATTAACAGCTGAAATACTTGGAGAATTAGGAGATATAACAAGATTTAATAGTCCAAAAGAAGTAATAGCTTTCTGTGGACTTGATCCAACAATCAAACAGTCTGGAAAAAGTATAAATGTAAAAGGAGCAATATCAAAAAGAGGAAACAAATATGCAAGATATATATTGTTTAATTGCAGTCAAATGGTAGTAAAATTAGGTGCTTCAAATTATCCAGAACATCCAGTATATATTTATTACCAAAACAAAAAAGCAGAAGGCAAACATTATTATGAAAGCCTAACTGCTTGTTCAACTAAAATTCTAAGAATGTTATATTCAATGTGCAAAAATAATAAACAATTCTTAGAAAACTAACTATAATTGAATTTTATCATAAAAGAAGTGAAAAAGATACAATTTTTTAAAAAATATATCGTTTTCGCTTGTTTGTCATACAAAAAAATAATATAATAAATTCGTTAAAAAGACTTGACAAAAATTAGATAGTCAATTTTTAAATTCGATATCAACAAACGTATTTTTAGATAAATTGCTATTTATAATATTTGTATTGCTAATCACAGATTTTTCTATTGTAATATCATTAATTTCTATACTTTCTTCTTTATATTCTTCTAAAATTATATTATTTATTTTATCATTTACATTTATTTCATTAATTAAACTTTCAATTTTACTAAGTTTATCAAAAAATATCTTTTGAGGTTTTAATATTTGCATTTTTTCTCCTTTTAAAATACTCTATCTAAACGTTTGTTCTGCATTATAAAAAAATTCCAAATTATAATGAGTCTATAAAAGCATTAAAAAGTCTTTTACTATATATATCATCTATAAGACTTTCCGGATGCCACTGTACACCTATAAAAAATTTTTTGTTCTTATTCTCAATAGCTTCTGGAATTCCGTCATCACTATATGCTGAAATATCTAAATTAGTATATGGTATATATCTTTCATGTCTACTATTAACTTGTATAAATTCTTCTTTCATAATGTCAAATAATTTGCTATCTTTTTTTTATATTGATACCATGTACATAATTATCCATCTTATTATGAGAAACATCTTTAATTCTTTCTCTTACTTTATTATTAAATGTTTTTCCCATAATTTGCATTCCTAAACATATTCCTAATATTGGTTTATTTTCATTATATAAATACTCTACAATTTTATAATATATATCATATATATAAGCTCCTCCAGGAATAATAATTCCATCACATAAATCTATAATATTTTTTACATAATTAAATTCTTTATTTATATCATCATTTTCAAATAATATAGGTATTGATAAAATATTAACATCATATTTTCTTAACATTTGCATTAAATCTGTTTTAAAACCATATATTGGATAATCTCTATAATTAGATTTCCACTGATTTAAAATAATTCCTATTTGTTTCAATTTTACTCCTCCCATATTAAAAAAATTTTAATTTTACATTAGTTGTTGCCATTTTATCATAAACATTCAAAAAAAGAAAGTCTTTTTATCAAGACCTTCAACTATTTAAAATCAATATTCATTTAAATTATATTTAATCAATTTTTCTCCATCATATTCAAATTTTACTGTAAAAAATCTATTATCATTTTGTATTTTCTCTAAGAAAATTTTGTCCCCCTCCCAAGTATTTAACTTTGTAACATCTTTTTTATCAATCCATTGTAAATCTCCTTCGTTGCATTCTATCAGCTCTCCTGTAAAATCACTTGAAGTAAATACATACATATATTCTGTTTCCCAACTTGTTGATACATAAGTTACAATAGTTCTTAATTTATATGAATTTAAAGTTAAACCCGTTTCTTCCATTACTTCTCTTATAATACATTCTTCAGGACTTTCACCTTCCTCAAATTTTCCACCTATTCCTATCCATTTATCCTTATTAATATCATTTTTCTTTTTTGTTCTATGTAGCATTAAATATTTACCATCTTTTTCTATATAACATAGTGTTGAAAGTATCATATCTTATCTCTCCTTTGTTATTTTTTAATAAAGTTATATAAAATCAGCCCCAACATGGAGCTGATTTTAATTATTTGTCTTCACCACCTTAAATCCCAATTAAAAAAAGAATAAGCTGCATATATACCAGCACCTTTTTGAGACTGCTCAGTTCTATTCATAACTCTAGGATGTAAAGAAGATTTTTCTACAAGCACTCTATTTAACAACTTTTCATAATCATTATAGAATCTATTATAAAAGAACAAAAAGTTCTCAAACTGTTCTTTTTTTATCCATTTACCACTTATAATAAAATGTTCAGGATTAAAAAAAGAGTCTATTTGTATACATGCTGGACTAATTGCTGATAAAATTTCTTCTTTATTATCAATTATCATATCTTTATATTCATTGTCAGATACTACTGATAATTTTTGAAACAAATCATTTTGTTTATTTGAAAATCTAGGAAATACCATTCCAAACACCGGATTTGAATCTTTATTTAAGATATTGTTTTTTACATAAGATATCCGATTCTGATCTAAATCATAATAAACAATAGAATCTGACTCAAAAACTTTTTCCCTTAAATACAAAGTATATGCTAATACACTATCTCCCAGTACCGCTGAGCGAAATGTTATTGGCATCAAACCTCTAGAATTTTTAAAAAGAACTGATAGATCATATAACTTTAGCCCAGATTCACTTTCAAAATAGGCAAGATTTTCTTGAGTATTTTTGGCATAACTCATGAATTTGTCAAAAATAATAGAAATAGCCGTAATATTTACTTGTTCTGATATTTTGTCTAACATATTTTGCATAAGTCCCCAAATATCAAATGAGCTTTTATAGTGAACTTTATTTGTGAAGTATGGTAAAACTTTATCTAGAACAGATTCCAATTCAAAATCCAACAATTCTACTTCCACCTCATCATCTGTTACATAAAATCCTACAAAATACGCAAAATCTGGATTTACTAAAAATTTTTCCGAGTCCAAAATTATGTTATTTTCTTTAAGTTCATTAATTACCTTTTTTACAGTTGGAAAAGTTTTATTCATTTTCTTTAGTAAAAATGATAATTGATTTTTCGGTAAATTTGCACCTCTTTTTCTAAAAGTATAAAGAATTTCTTGATTTTTTGTTATAAGTTTCCGCTGCTCTGGTGACATATAAATTCCTCCTAACTACTTAACAATTCTGTTTATTAGTTACTTATATATAAACTGGATATTACCAGATAATTTTTATGCCAATATTTTAACATAGTTTATTAGTATTTTCAATAAAAACATGGAATAACTTTTACTTTATTTTACAAAATTTTTATACTGTTTTTTCTATATTACCATTATAATCATATTCCCACAAACTTAGTTTTCCATTTATCTCTATTGGTTTGATTTCTTCAACTTTTTCAATTTTAAAGCCATATCCTTTCCATTCTGTTTTATTCAAACCTTTATAAACATTAGGATTTTTTGGAATAACTTTTTTTCTAAAATCGTCATCAACATAAATACAATCTGTTATTTTTGCTTTTGCTATTATACAACCTTTAGGATAGTCTAAATTTAAATCTTTAAATCTAGTCATTGCCTCTTTATCTATTCCTTTACCTGCATGAATTAGAATATCTCCTCTATATTTTGTTTTCCAAGTTCTAAATTCATATTCTTTATATCCTTTTGCAATCAATGTTGCCCAAGGTTGTTTTATAGTTATAACTTTCATATCCTCTTCTACTTCTTTCTCTTATTTTCTAATTATTACATTATAAGTTTTTGACATTTCTTTTTCAATTTCAAGATAATTCATTTTCTAAATTTTCCTCATTATACCAATTAACTTTCAAATATTATATGTTTTTAATTTTTCAATGTATTCTTTAATGCTAAAATCATTTATGTTTTCAGGTTTCAATTTACAATATTTCATAATTTGTTTTTCTATACCTAAAGAACATTCAATTAAATGATTCGCTTTTTCTTCATTCGACCATACTGACAGTGGTTTATTTTTATATCTTACTTTTGCATCTTCTAATCTTTCCTTTATACTTACTACTCCATTTGGTGCAACTCTTTGGTCACAATAAGCACAAATTTTTCTTTCATAAGAATTTGATTTCAATGTTTCTTCATTTTTTCTTGACCTTTTTCCATCTAATATAGTTAATTCCTGTTCAGTTAATCCTTCTTTTTTTCCAATTTCTAAATTGATTTCATGGTCATTAGTTCCATACTTATCAAAATATTTCTTTCTTATCTTTAAGAATTCTTGATCTTTTGAAAAATTCTCTGGTATTTTAACTATATTTCCCATGTCATGTAACAAACACACTCTAATAATTGCTTGGTTATCTATTTCTACCCCAATCCAATTATCTATTATTAAATTACTACATGCAGCTACTCTTAACATGTGCATTTGTAAATTTTCTGGTAAATGATATTTATTATAAATCTTTATAATGTTCATTTAGGTATCAACTCCTATTTGTCTAATTTAATATGTACTTCTTCCATTACTTCTCTTTTTATTACTTTTTCCAATGTTTCATTTAATTGTAATTTTTATTTGCAATTCATTTTTTAAATACAAATTCCCATAAAGCTTTTTTTCTATTTAATCTAATTGTTACATTTTCATTTAAAACTATAATATTCCATCCCTTAGTTAATATATCAAACTGTTCTTTATTAAATAATCGAAAATACCTTCCGTAATCATAGTAAAAATTTTTTTCAATTTCTTTTGTAGTTTCTTTTACATAACCTTCGTTTTTATCAGAATTCATTCTTCCTATAAATAAACCATCGGGTTTTAAAATTCTATGTAATTCATTAAATATTTTTATAGTATTTTCCATATCAAAATAGTGAATTGATAAATTAGCATCAATTAAACCTATTGAATTATCTTTAAATGGTAATTTTTCTTTAATATCAATTTGCATAGTTTTACTGCTTGGTATTAACTCCTTCAATTTTTTTAAGGCTATATCTGAAATATCACAAGATATAACATCAAACCCTTTATCTAATAACCATTTTGTATCTTGACCTATACCACATCCTAAATCTATCGCTTTCTTAGATTTAACCTTCATTATTTCTTCACTATATTTTTCCATCCAATTATCTTTTATAAAATCTGTTTTATTGTTCTTTATATTATCTTCCCAATATTCATTATTCCAATACTGTTTACTATTTTCTAACATAATTTTCCACCTCACACAATACAATAAAGACATCTACTTCACTTGTTGTTATAATTTCGTTTCTTTTCTTTAATAATTTTTTCAAAAATTTTGACTTTTTAATGTTTTTTTAGCTTTTGTAAAAGTTCTGTAACCCTATCAATTTCAATAGTTTCAAAATTCACTTCAAACATAGCACTGCGACACACTCGACATGGCTTGTTCCTGGGAACATGTCTACTAGAGTTATTGGTGAAATTGTGTAGGTTTCTTTTAGGATTTTTAGGTCTCTTGCGAAGGTTGCGGGGTTGCAGCTTATGTAGACTATCTTTTTTGGGAAAATTTGCATTATTGTTTTTAATGCTGTTATGTCACATCCTTTTCTTGGTGGGTCTATAAAGATTACATCTAGTGTTGTTTTTACTTTTTTTATTAATTCTGGTAAAAATTTTTCTACATCTCCTGTATAAAATTCTGCATTTTCTATATTGTTTATTTTTGCATTTTCTTTTGCATCGTCTATTGCTTGTTTTATTGTTTCAATTCCATATAATTTTTTTGCCTTACTTGATGCGCAAATTCCTATTGTTCCAATTCCACAGTATAAATCTAAAATTGTTTCTTTTCCTGAAAGTTTCGCTAATTCAATTGCCTTGTTGTATAATTTTTCTGTTTGAACAGGATTTACTTGGTAAAATGAATTAGAAGATATCTTAAATTTTTTATCTCCTATGTAGTCATAAATATACCCATTTCCGTAAATTACCTTTGATTTTTCGCCTAAAATTACATTTGTATTTTTATTATTTAAATTTTTTACTACTGTTTTTATTTCTGGATTTTTTTTAACTATAAATTCTATTAATTCATTTTCTTTTGGAATATTAAAATCAGTTGTAACTAAAGTTACCATAATTTCATTAGTTCTTACTCCTATTCTAATTACAAGATGTCTTATTAAACCTGTTTTGGATTCTTCATTATAACCGGAATATTATTATTTCTTAAAAAATCTAATATATCTAAAGCAATTTTTTGACATTTTTTATTTTGAATTTTGCAATCAGAAACTTCAATAATTCTATGGGATCTTTCTGCAAAAACTCCCATCGTTGCTTTGTTTTCTTTATCCACTCCAACAGGATATAATAAGTTTATTTCTATAATATAGTGGATTATCCATTCCAATAATTCTTTCTACTAAGCAATCTTCTCCTAATTCTTTTTTTAATGTAACTTCTACTGCTTTTTTCTTCATTTCTAATGATGTTTTATAATCAATAAATCTTAAATTACATCCTCCACATTTTTCGTAAAATTCACAATCAGGTTTTGCTCTACTTCTTGACTTTTCAATAATTTCAATAATTTTTCCAAATGCAATATTTTTATTAACTTTTAAAATCTTAATTAAAACTTTTTCTCCTTTAATTGCATTTTGAATAAATATAGTCTTATCATCTTTTTTTGCAATTCCTTCTCCATGAAAACCATTATCTATTATATTTACGATAAATTCTTCATTTTTTTGCAATTTAAGCTCTCCCTTCTCTTTTCAATTATTAATATAATTAATTTTCTTATAACCATAATTATAAATATAAAAGGTAAAATCATTACTTGATATTTTACTGCATCTGAATGAGTAAAACATAAATATACATAAGTTAATTCGTATAAAAATTGTAACCATAATATACTTTTTATTTCTCTTGGTTTTAACCAAAAGATTGGTATAAATAACCATGATAAATACCATGATGTAAGATTAGTTAAAACTCCAAAAATTATAATTAATAAAATAACTTTTACATCACTCATATAATTTGAAAATTTTTGCTTTCTAAAAATTCCAAATAAAATTGAAATAATCATATAATAAGCTAATAACCAAATCATTGTTGAGTTAACTAATGATATCCAGTTATTTAATCCTAAAGCTAACATTATTAGATAAATTGAGTCCTTTATTCTTCCTTGTTGTGTTTCTAATATTGAAAGTAAATCTCCGGATGCTATTAAAAAATAACATATATATTCCTAAAATAACAGCTATAACTACTACTGCATATAATATACACCATAATATTTTCTTTAATTTCGTTTTATCCTTTAAGTAATATAATACAAAAAATGGTGCCAAAACTACTGTTATATATTTAATTAAAATTGAACAAGCCAAACAAGCTAATGATGCCCATATATTATTTTTATTCTTCAAAAAATAAATTCCAAGTAAAACAAAAAATACTAAATACAAATCATTATGTACATTTGTTAAAAACTCTAAAAGTAAGAATGGATTAAGGCCATACATAAGTGCAAATTTTTTCTTATTAGTTAATTTATATACAATATAGCATGTAGCTATATGAATTCCTAAAGAAGCTATTTTATAAATATATAAAAGAAAAGTTAAATTTCCTAATGAAATAAAACTAAATAAGCCGCAAATAGAAGTCCAAAGTGGTCCATATGGAACTATAGTATCAGCCCAATATCCAGATTTTTCTAATATTGGATCTATAATATTTCCATTACTTAAAAAATCAGATATCGTAGTATAATATGGATTTTCTCCATATTCTTGAAAAAGTCTTCCTGTTCCCATATAATAAAAAATATCTGTTGTAGTATTTGGGAGACAAATCATAAACATTAAACCTACTATAAAAACTACTAATAAAATATTTTTTATATTTTTTAAATTCATTTGATTTTTTTAATACTAAAATATAAATCAAAAATCCTAATATAATAATTGCTGCTAAAATAATAGCTCCTATAACTGTATGTGACATACTATTTGAATCTAAAAAATAATAATTTTGTCCATTATAAGATTCAATATTTCCTCCATGGAAAAATAAATATACAATGCTTGGTATTGATAAAATCAAACCTATTAAACTAAAAATTAATATTAATTGTTTTAGACTAATTTTTTTCATATATTCCCCCAAATTTTAAAAAGAGGCATGAATTAAAATCTTCATGCCTCATGCTTTTTATTTTTAATTTATGCTATATATATAATTCCAATAACAATAGTAAGTATAAAATAAGCAATCATTAGTCCAACAGTTGCTCTTTTTATTCTTCCTTCTTTAGTTCTTCCCTTATTTTTTTCATAAAAATTATTAGAACCACTTCCTACTATTGTTCCAGAAGCTCCACTATCTTCTTTTCCTTGTTTTGAAACAAGAACTATTAAAACAACACACATAATTAAATATATTCCAACTAAAACATTCTTTACTATTTCCATTTTCTCCTCCAAAATTTTATCTCATAAATTCTCGTACTTGTAAAGTTTACCATAAGTAGCTCCTAAAATCAAGAGTTTTTTTAAATTTTATTCATTTCAAATTATCTTGGTAATTTAATTGTAAATACTGTACCTTTTTCTCCATTATGAGAAGCTTTGATTGTTCCTCCATGACTTGTTATAATCATATCTGCAATTGAAAGTCCGAAGTCCGAGTTCCACCTGTTTCACGGCTTCTTGCTTTGTCTTCTCTGTAAAATCTTTCAAAAACATGTTTAATAGCTTCGTCACTAATACCAATTCCTGTATCTTTTACTTCAATAACACATTTATTATCTTTTTGATATGTTACAATTTCTACTGTATCTCCTACTTCAGTATATTTTAATGCATTATCTAGTAATATTACAATTGCTTGATATATTCTATTAGTGTCAACTAAAGCTATTTTTCCATAGTTTAAATTAAGAATTAATTTTTTATTTTCTATTTCAAATAATTCACTATAAGTTTTTCCAATATTTTCAATAAATTCATCTATCTCTGTTTCTTCTTTTTGAAGGACCATTTGTTTATTGTCTGCTCTTGATAATAGCATTAAATCTTTAATTAACTTACTAAGTCTTTTGGTTTCATTTAAAGTTAAACTAATATCTTCTGTTTTATCTATTATTTTAGCTTCAGGGTCTCTTAGCAATAATTCTTGTTTTGCTTGGATTATTGTTAATGGAGTTCTGAGTTCATGAGAAACATTTTGAACAAAATCATTTTGCTTATTTATCATCTCGTGAAGTGGTTCTAAGGTTTTCTTTGACATTAAAATACTTGCAACAATAGATATTACAATTCCAAATAAAACAGAGAAAAATATTATTTTACTATATATTTGAACTAATTCATTTTCAATATCTACATTTATTAATAATTGAACATATCCTTTTGAACCTATATCAGATAAATCAACAGTTATACCTTTATAGTGATATTCGTCATCAATTATAACTTCATAAATTTTATCAATTAAATCCTCATCAAAATCAAGCTCTAATGCATAATCACTAAAATTTATATTATATCCACTAACTCCTGTAATATCTCCATCTTCATCTCTTATAATACACATTACTTTTGGATTGCTTATACTTGAAGCTATATTATAATTTTTAACACTTGAATCATTATAACTATTAATAAATAATCTATTTTTCTGAAAATCTATATTATCTCTTGAAAATGAATTTATTAATTGCTGAGCACTTTCTTTAAGTTCAATGCTTACAGAAGTATATGTAATTTTAGTAACTAATATATAAAAAAATAGTCCAAAAATAATAAAAATGAATATAAACATTAATAAATTATATCTAATAAATTTAAAAAATTCTTTATTAAGCAATTTTTGCTCATTCATCTTTTTCCCTTCATTTTTCTAAAATTTAGGTTTTAAAAGTTTAACCTATAAACTTTTTTAAGACCAAATATATCCGAACTCCTCTTATTGTTTTTAAATGTTTTTCATATCCTAATTTTTTTAATTCTTTTCTAAGTCCACTTGCATAAACCTCAATAACATTTGTGCTTGTTTCTGAATCAAATCCCCATATTTTATCAAAGATTTGATCTTTAGTTACAATAATATTTTTTGAACTAATTAAATATTCTAACATATCAAATTGCTTACCTTGAAGCACAACTTCTTTATCTCCAACAGTTACTTTTCTGTTATTTAAATCTAATTTCAAATCCTCAAATTCTAAAATATTTTCTGTATAACTTCCGCTTGTTCTTCTAATAATTGCATCAATTCTTGCTAACAATTCATCTCTATTAAAAGGCTTAACTAAATAATCATCAGCTCCTGAGCGAAAACCTCTTAATTTATCCTCAATTGCATCTTTTGCAGTTAATATTAAAACAGGAGTATAAACCTTATTTTTTCGCAAAGTAGCT
>CAKMVZ010000002.1 GCA_928721915.1 uncultured Clostridia bacterium | reverse complement strand
ATTACATGATTTTCTATTCCAAGAAATTACACTATTTGGAAAAAAGAAAAAAGAACAAGCTTAATTTGCATAAAATATATTTTATTATTTAATTTAATAAAATGAAAATTATATCAACACTTTATCATAACAAGGTATTAATATAAATATTTATATTAATACCTTGTTGTTATTTTTAACTTATTTAATAAGAAGAAATTTAAAGGATAGAGACAAAGTAGCATTTATAGAAAAATATGAATGTTAGTCTTTTTATTTACTTTTTCTAAAAAAGTATAGCATATTTTTTGTCTATATGATAAAATAAAAAAAATTTTAAAGTATCAAAAGATATTGGAGGAAATATTTTGGAAAAATTATTTGTTATTGATGGTAATAGTATATTAAATAGAGCTTTTTACGGAACTATGAGTAGAAGTAGACTTATGAAGACTACTGATGGAACTTATACAAATGCTGTATTTGGTTTTTTGGCAGTTTTATTTAAAGAGTTAGATGAAGCAAAGCCAGAATATTTGGTTGTAAGTTTTGATGTTAAAGCTCCGACTAAAAGACATGAGTTATATAAAGACTATAAAGGAACTAGAAAAGGAATGCCTGATGAATTAGCTTCTCAAATGCCTTTAATAAAAAAAGTTTTAACTGCTATGAATATAAAAATAATTGAAAAAGAAGGATATGAAGCAGACGATATTTTAGGAACACTGGCAAAATTTGGTGAATCTCAAGGTTTAAAAGTCATATTACTTACAGGAGATAGAGATTCTTTTCAGCTTGCAACAGATAAAACTATAATACGTATTCCTCATACTAAACAAGGAAAAACGGAAACAGAAGATTTTGATAGAAATAAAATTTTAGAAGTTTATGGAGTTGAACCTAAAGCTTTAATAGAAGTTAAAGGCCTTATGGGAGATGCTTCAGATAATATTCCAGGAGTTAGCGGAATTGGTGAAAAAACAGCTTTGGGATTAATAAAAGAATTTGGAACTATTGATAATATTTATAAAAATATTGATGAAGGAAATATAAGTATTAGAGGTAAAACTAAAGAAAAATTAGTAGAAGGAAAAGATATGGCGTTTCTTTCTAGGACTCTTGGAACTATAAATGTTGATAGTCCTATTGAAAAAAATTTGGAAGATTTTAAATATAGAGAGTGGAATAGAGAAGAAGTTTTAAAAGTTTTTCAAGAGCTTAGATTTAATAGATATATAGAAAAGTTTAATCTTTTGGAAAATTCACCTAAAGATGAAGAAAAAGATTTAAAAGAATTATTTGAAATAAAAAAAGTGGATTTAGATGAAATTTATTCTAAAATTTTAGAATCAAAAATTTTATATTATTATTTTGAAAAAATTGATGATGAAACTCAAAATCCAGTTCATTTAAAAATTAAAAGCATTAAAATTGCGATTGGGGAAACAATATATAATGTAGATTTTGAAAAAAATATTGATAAATTAAAAGAAATTTTTGAAAATGAAAATTTGCTAAAATGTGGATATGAGCAAAAATTAGATTATATTTTGCTTAAACAATCTAAAATAATTCCAAAAAATCTTATGTTTGATATAAAAATTGCTGGATATTTATTAAATTCTAGTTCAAATCAATATGATTTAAATGAACTTAGTAATACTTATTTAGGAATAAATTTGTCAAATATGTTAAAAAACGATGATAAAAATAAGCAAACAAGCTTATTTGACACTATAGAAGAAGGACAAGAAAAAGAAGATATTAGTAATGAAGTTTATGTATATATTATTTCAAAATTGCATAAAAAATTAGAAGAAGAATTAGAAAAAATTGGTTCATTAAAATTATTTAATGAAATTGAAATGCCACTTGTGGAAGTTTTGGCAGAAATGCAATATGTAGGAGTTTATGCAGATAAAAAAGAGATTGTAAAATTTGGAAATAATTTAAGTTCTAAAATAGAAGAATTGAGAATAGATATTTATAATTTAGCTGGAAGAGAATTTAATATAAATTCTCCAAAACAGTTAGGTGAGATACTTTTTGAAGAATTAAAATTACCTGTTTATAAGAAAAATAAAAGTGGATACTCAACAGATGTTGAAGTTTTAGAAAAATTAAAAGATAAACATCCAATTATTGAAAAGATCTTAGATTATAGACAATTAGTAAAATTAAATTCAACTTATGCTCAAGGTTTAATGTCACATATAAATGAAAAAACTGGAAAAATTCATACTCGTTTCCATCAAACTGTTACTGCAACTGGTAGATTAAGTAGTACAGAGCCAAATTTACAAAATATTCCAACTAGAACTGACTTAGGTAAAAAAATAAGGAAAGTATTTAAAGCAGAAAAGGGTAAAATATTAATAGATAGTGATTATTCTCAAATTGAACTTAGAGTTTTGGCTCATATTTCAAATGATGAGATAATGATTAAAGCATTTAATGAAAATCAGGATATTCATACTATTTGTGCTTCACAAATATTTAATGTTCCAATTGAAAAAGTTTCAAAACAATTAAGAAGTAGAGCAAAGGCTGTAAACTTTGGCATTGTATATGGAATTAGTGATTTTGGACTTTCAGAGCAGACTGGAATTGATATAAAAGAAGCAAAAAAATATATTGAACAATATTTAGAAAAATACTCTGGAATTAAAAAATACATGGATAATATTGCTGAGCAGGCAAAAATAAAAGGTTACACTGAGACAATGTTTGGAAGAAGAAGATATATTCCAGAAATAAAATCAAATAATTATATGGTAAGAAAATTTGGTGAAAGAGCAGCTATGAATACTCCAATCCAAGGAACTGCAGCAGATATTATGAAAATTGCTATGATAAAAGTTTATAATAGAATTAAAGTGGAAAATTTAAAATCAAATATTATTCTTCAAATACATGATGAGTTATTAGTTGAAGCGCCGTTAGAAGAGGAAGAAGAAATGAAAAAAATTTTACAAGAAGAAATGGAATCAGCAGCTAAGCTTTCAGTTCCTTTAAAAGTTGAAATAGAAAGAGGAAATAGTTGGTATCAGGCAAAATAATGGATTTTTTTGGAAAAATGTGTTGAAATATAAATATTTAAATGCTATAATAAAAATTGTGTATAATTAATTAGGAGGAAAAATAAGTGAGATTGAGTTCAAAAGTAGATGTGGAGAGTGAATCTACAGAGATTTTAAATCCAATCTATGAAGAAAAAGCAATTTCTTGGTTTGTTCAAATTTTAATTAGATTTATAGACATTATAGTTCGGCTTTATAGGAACTTTTTTATTAATACCTGTAAGCTTATATGTAGTTATACAAAAAATTGTTAAAAATGAACAAGGTCCTATATTTTATTATCAAACAAGAGTTGGAAAAAATGGAAAAATTTTTAAAATGTACAGATTAAATGTTAAAAAGTCTGTAATATGTGAATTTCCACAATTTATAAATTTATTGGCAGGTACAATGTCTTTAGTTGGACCTCGTCCTTATACTATTAAAGAAAAAGAAAAAATGGGAGACTATTATAGTATAATTTCTAATGTAAAACCTGGTATTACTGGAATTTACCAAATTACAGGAAGAAGTGTTAGTTTTAAAGAAAGATTAGATTTAGATGTTCATTATATATTAAATCGCTCTTTAAAGCTTGATTTTAAAATAATTTTAATTACACTTTTTGTAACAGTAAGAAATAAAAATTCAAGATATTATCAAAAATATATTTATGAAGAAATTCCAAGAGAAACTCTTAATAATTATATTTTAAGAAATACAAGATTGTTTTTTAAAAGAGCTATAGATATATTAGGTGGTATAGTAGGAACTATTTTTCTAATTCCTCTTACAATAGCTGTTTTTATAGGAAATAAAATTTTTAAAGAAAATGGTCCAATCTTTTATTCACAAGATAGAATTGGAAAAGATGGTAAAACTTTTAAAATGTACAAATTTAGAAGTATGGTAGTTGGAGCTGATGAAGTTTTAAAAGAATTATTAGAAAATGATGAAGAAGCTAGAAAAGAGTACAAAAAATATAAAAAATTAAAAGATGATCCTAGAGTTACTAAAATGGGAAAATTTTTAAGAAAGACAAGCTTAGATGAATTTCCACAATTTATTAATGTTTTAAAAGGTGATATTAGTCTTGTTGGGCCAAGAGCATATTTGCCTAGAGAAAAGTCAGATATGGGTGAAAAATATGATACTATAATTGGTGTAAAACCAGGACTAACTGGCCTTTGGCAAGTAAATGGAAGAAACCAAACTACTTTTGAAGATAGATTAAATATTGATATAGAATATTCACATAAATTTAATTTATTACTTGATATTAAAATTTTAATTAGGACAGTGTTAAAAGTAGTAAAAAAAGAAGGAGCGATTTAAGAATAAGAAACTTAAGAGAAATTTTCTTAAGTTTTTTTTATTTTGGGTAGATTTTTATATTATGAATTGATATAATGTGCATTGAAAAAATGTAATTTGATTTAAAAAATTAAGGAGGAGCACAAAAGAAAGTGGACAAAACGGGAAAAAATGATTTAACTCAAAAATTAAATTATTTAGGTTTGGATTTACAAAATATACCAGATTTTTTGTATGATTTTAAACCACTTAATTTTAATTTATCAAGATTAAATAATGATAAAGATCATAAAGTTTTTAGATTTGTTCCAATAAATAAAATTGATATTTTAATAACACCTTGTTTGAGAAGTGATTCTGTTAGAGAAAAATATAGTAAAGCTTTTCCACTTGGAAGTTACCTAGCAAATGAAGAAACTCAAGAAGGATTAGAAAGATATACAACTTTTTTAAAAATGTTAAATGATTTTTCTATTGCAGAAGTAGAAAATGTGAGTAATATTCAAAAAGAAATGAAATATACAGAGCCATTTAGAGTAAGATTTAATAAAGAACATTTATGGCATATTTATTATTCTGAAGCTACTGATAGATATTTCATGATGGTTTGTACGAAAGAATCAACTTTTGCAGAATTTTTCTATTTATTAAAAAAGAAAATTGAAATTGCAAATAACCCCAAATTATCAGATGAAAAAGTTTTTATACCTATAAATTATGTTAATTATTCTGAAAAATATTTAAATAGAGATGAATTGATTGATATTGAAAATTATTTATGGTTATTTACAAAGAATTGGCCAATTATTTATGAAGTTTATAATAAAGATAATGAAATGTCTATACAAATAATTGGTGAAACTTTTGTATATGAAAATGTAAAAAGTACATATAAGATAAAGTTATCTAGTGAAGAAGAGGCAGTAAAGTTTTTTAAAACTTTAAAAGCTTTATTTGTAATGCAATCAGAAATTAAAGAATATTTTTCTTTCTATACTAAAATAAATAGTAAAAATGCATTAGAAATTTATCATGGTAATATTAAAATGGAATATGAGAATTTAGCAGAATTTATAAAATCAGAATATTCCATTGCAAAAGTAGAAATTGAAGAACAAAATAAAGCTTGCAAAAAATTAACTAAAGAATTAGAAGAAATAAGAAATGAAACATCTAATCAGGAACTTTTATATTTACAATCTCAAAAAGAAATAGGAGCTTTTTTAGAATGTAAAAAAACTTTTAGTGGAAGAATGAAATATTTCTTTAAGTCAAATAAGATTAAGAAAAAAATAAAAAAAGAAATGGGAAAAGAAGGTGAAATTTCTAAGCTAATAGAAATTGAAAAAAACGACTATTCTGTTGATTTAGAGCCAATGGATACTTATATGCAAAATAGAGATTTTTATACAATTGAAGACTTAGTTGTAATTTATTCTATGTTAGATAAAGGCAAAAAAGAATATCAGAATTTAAATCAAGATATTAAAGCTATGAAATTAAAATATGAAAATTTTAAGAGAAAAGTAAAGAATGCAAAAGACTACTTAGAAGAAATTGATAAACATAAAAAAAGCTTTTTTGATTTTTGGAAGTTTACTAAAAAAGATGAAATTTTAAGTTTAGAACAAGGAGATTCAGAAGATAACAAAGAACAAGAACAGATAAGAAGAGTTTTTGATATGGAAATAGATTTTGAAAATCTTGGTGTTAAAATGGATAAACTTCAAAGAAAAAAACTTTTTAAAGAAGAAACAAATAGTATTTTTGCTATTAATAGTAGTTTAAATTCAGTGATTAATTCTTTGAAAAAAGGAAAAATGGATGAGAAAAAAATAAAATCTAGTTTTAAAAAATTAAAAGAAGATTTTAATAAAAATAGATTATATATAGATGAAGAAAATTTTGATATTTTTGGAAATATTTTAGATGATAATATAAAACCAAAATATATTGGAAGTAGAAGTCATAGAGAAAATGAAAAAAACTTATACAAAATTATGAATATTAACAGAAATATTGATGAGTTTGATTTTACAGAGAAACTTCAATCTATAATTAATTATACAAATGGCGCTGTTCCAAAAATACAGTCAAAATTTGATATGCCTTTATATAAATTAGTTCAAATATCTGAAAAACTTGATGAGAATGCATTTTTGGTAATGAATATAGATATAGAAAATGAATTTAAAATTTATGAAGATAAAGGAGAAGGAGCTTTAAATTTAATAAAGATAAATTATAAAGAGAACATGCCACTTTTGTATTATACTAATATTATTTTGTATGATAATACAAATCAAACACTACCAGAAGGAATGGATCTATCAACTCAAGTTTTAGTTGATACTTCGAGATTTAACTTTAAGCTAGTTGGTCAAAATAAATTTAGAACTAATAATTATTTTAGAGAGAGTGATAATTTAATTTTACCAAAATCAAAAGATATTTTAGTTTATGAATATGATGTTGAATTAAAGAAAAATAAGGAAGAAGGAGAGTAAAAATGTATAAAGAAATAGAAGTAACAGTTAGATATGCAGAAACAGATAAAATGGGTATAACTCATCATTCAGTTTATCCAATATGGTTTGAGCTTGCACGTACAGAACTTATAAAAAATATAGGTATTACATATACAAAAATGGAAGAAGAGGGAATAATGCTACCTTTAGCAGAATTGTCTTGTAAATACATGCTTCCATCTACATATGAAGATGTTTTAAAAATTAGAGTAAATATATCTAAACTAACACCAGCAAGGATAATATTTAATTATGAAGTTTATAAAGAAGGTATTGAAAAACCAATTGCAACAGGAAAAACAGAGCATGCTTGGGCAGATAGCAAAACTTTAAAGCCACTAAACTTCAAAAAACATTTTCCTGAATATTATGCAAAAATTGAAAAATTAATTGAAGAATAAAAAAACCGTTCCATTTTAGGAACGGTTTTTGATTATGATAGAATTATAAAACTAAAAAATGTTTTCAAACTATAACTAGTAAAAAGTAAAAATTATAAATGGCAAAATAAAAAAAATACTAGACAATAAAAATATTTTGTGCTAAAATAATTTAGTACTAAAATAATTTAGTACTTAAAATATATGCCGTTGTGGCGAAATTGGTATACGCACAGCACTCAAAATCTAAATGGATTTTTTTAATAGTAATTCTTAAAAGTATTGATAAATATACAGGTTTAGGTTTTGGTAGAATTTAATTTTTATTAAATATCTAACCAAAATCTAACCAAATGTATTTTTTTATAAATTTTAATTAAATATGCAGGTATGCTGGAACTGGTAGACAGGATGGTCTCAAAAACCATTGTCAGAAATGGCGTGTGGGTTCGACTCCCACTACCTGCACCAAAATTAGTTTGCACAAGCTACTAATTTATTAGAAGAAGTTGAAGAGCCTAATTCCTCAATTTCTTTTTTTGTTTTAAAAGCACTTGTAATTGCTTGGGCTGAAAGCTGTTTTGAATTACTATCTAAATGAGCATATATATTTGCAGTAGTTGAAAAGTTAGAATGTCCTAACCATTCTTGTATTGCTTTCATAGGAATACCTTTAGCTAGTAGCAAACTTGCACAAGAATGTCTTAAATCGTGAAAACGAATATGTCTTAATCCTAATTTATTTAATAAGCTTTTAAAATGTTCTGATACATAGTCGGGTCTTATTAATTTTCCATCAGGTTTAACAAATACATATTCCTTATCTTTTTTGTAATAAGATTTTCCAAAAGCTTTTTTAAAATATTTTTGTTGTTCTTTTAATTCCAATAGTCTATCAGCAATATCATCAATTAAAGGTAATGTCCTATAACTTGATTTATTCTTTGTTCTATCTTTAGAGTAAATTTGTCTTTTTCCGTCTATTTTTCCAATAGTTACAGTGTGTTTAATAGTAATTGTTTTATTATCAAAATCAAAAGCATCCCATTTTAAACCTAAAACTTCACTTCTTCTTAAGCCATAATATGAAGCAACTCTTATCATAAGATTTAATGGATCATCTTTAGATTTTTCAAACAATTCATTTAATTCATTTTCATTATAAAAACTACCAATATATTGTTCTTTTTTAGGTCTTTGCACTTTATCAGCAGGATTATTTTGTATAACATCCATTTTATAAGCATAATCCAGAGCTTTTCTTATAATAGCGTGATGATGAATAACTGTATTTGCAGAAAGCCCATCACTAAACAAAGTATTATAATATTCTTGAATATCTATTGCTTGTATATCTACTAATTTAATTTTATTTTTTGTAAAATATTTTGTTATTCTATCATTTACTATTTGCTCATAAGAATTATAAGTTGAAGGCTCAATAGTTTTCTTTACAATTTTTAACCATTCATTTAAAAAATCTAAAAATAATACATCAGTTTTTACAATATTATTTTTTCTGCTTTGAGTAGAATTAAGTTCATTTTCAAATTCTTGTCTAATTTCTTCAGCTTTTGCTTGAGCTTGTTTTTTATTTCCTCTTACTTTTAATTTTGTAGAAAACCATTTTTGTTTTCTTTTTCCATTATCATCTCTATAATTTACTACGGCATGATAAAAACCATTTTTTTCTTGTAGGCTTACTGTTACCATTTTTTAACTCCTTTCTTTTAATAACAGACTTAATTTAACCTACTATTAATATTGATAATATAATACCACCATAATAGTTTAAAATCTAGTCTTTAGTCATTTTTTGTTAGATATGCTATAACATTTCTTTTTGGTATTTTATATTCTCTACCTACTTTAATTGATGGAATAGTATTATTTCTTACTAATCTATATGCAAGATTTACACCAATTCCAAGCATTTGCTTTAATTCTTGAATGTTTACTAAATCAGGGTATGTAGTAAACATCATTTGATAGTTTTCTTTAATAGTACCCATTTTGATAGTCCTCCTTTCTTAAAAATTTGCAAAATAAAAAAGACCTACTACTCAAGTAAATCCTTTGTTTACATACTATAACATTTATATTTGTATTTTTGAGTTGGAACAGGAATGTTCATATTTATTGTTTTTGGAACATCATTACCAACTTTTATACCTTTGTTAAGTTTTAAATTTCCGTTTTTATCTCTGTGATAAATACTAGAATTATATTTAGCAAAAGCATAGTCATTTATATTGCTACTAGAATATGATAACTCTAATGAATCTTGATATAATAATGCTTGTAGTTGTTCATAGGAATTATCTTCTATCTTTGGTCTATCATAATTCTTATAATATTCTTTTAAATAATCTTTTCGTTTAATAGCATTTTCATCTTTACGGGTTTGTTTTTCTTCTTTACATCTGCTATCAGCTTTTATTACTTTTGAAATATATTGTTTAGAAACACCAACTATTGTAGCAATTTCTTTTTGTTTTAGATGTTTATTAAAGTACATGTCTAAAATATTTTCTCGATTTTCCAACTTTAAATATCTCCTTTCAAATTTGGTTGACTTTTTGTTTGCAAGATTTTGAACATAAAAATCCTATTGACTATTCTTTTGAAATAGTCAATTTAATATTCACTTGTTGTCATTTGATATTGGCTGTTATCTGTAGCAACTTTTTATCGTGAACAATAGTACAATATTGCTTGACATTGTCATTATACTATGATATAATTTAATTGTCAATACAATTTGAAATATTTTTATAAAATTGTTCATATTTATTTTTGGAAGGGGAATATTTATGAGAGAATTACCTCGTGTAAACATATATGATGATTTCTATATATGGTTTGATTTAGAGGAAAAGAAAGAGCATTATGCAACACCATTATATTTATATAATGTAAAAAGAGATAGAATAGATCCAGATGATGAAACAAGACTATTCTTAAAACTAGAAAAAGATATATCTAAAACAAAATTAAATAAGAAGAAAGAAATAATAAGACAACCTTCTACTATATACATTCACTATGTAGAAAGCATAGGAGCGATTTTAATAAACTTTCTAAATGCAGATTTTACTACTTATGAAACTGCATATAATACTTTCTTTTATGCTTATGGCTATGAACTAGTAAAAGATTATGTGCCATATAGTTATACTCAAAACGATAAATTTATTGATGATGCGGAATTTAAAAGAATTATAAAAGATATATATGACACAGGTAGCGACAGGTTTATTGAATGGCAAGAAAATTTTAGAAAATGTGTAGATTTTGTTTATAATTTGAATGGAAATGAAGAATTAAAAGAAGAAGATAAACTAGCCAAATTTATTGCTTATACAATAAAAGATAATGATTTTTATACATATTCACAAGAAATTGAAATTATAACAGATACATATATAAACATACATAACAAATATCATAATGAAACTTTAAAAAATTTAATAGATGGAATAAAAAATAAAGACCAAGAATTAGAATTACATAATGTATATACAAGTAAAAAACTAACAAGTATATGTTTTGCAGTATTAGACCAAATTGTAAGACACGAAAATTTACAAATTAAAACTTGTTTAAATTGTGGTAGATATTTTATACCTAATTATAGACAAAATGAAATATATTGTGATTTAGCAAATGTAGATCAAAGCCCAACTTGTAAAGAAAAAGGTGCAAATGAACAATATAAGAAAAATTTAGAGAATAATAAAGCACAAGCACTTTATAGAAGAATATACAGACAAAAATTCATGATAGCACAAAGAAATAAAGATAGCAAAACAATTCAAAAAGATTTTGAACAATGGAAAAGAGAAGCTAAAGATAAAGTTAATAAAATGAAGAAAGGTAAACTTACAGAAGACGAAGTTTATAAATGGTTAGTAGAAAGTAAACAAAAATAATAATAATAGTTTGTGTTATATTGATAAGTTTGTGATATAATACATATATGATTGGAGGTTTCAAATGGAAATAAATTACCCACCATATACAATAACTGATAAAATGTTAAATTATGTGTCAGATATAATGAAAAAAATTGGAGAAGCAAATTATTTTGAAAGTTTAAATAAATACCCAGAATTGAGAAGAAAATCAAGAATTAGGTCAATACATTCATCTTTAGCAATAGAAAATAACCAATTATCATTATTTCAAGTTGAAGATGTAATAAATGGAAAACCTGTAATTGGAGAACAAAAAGATATTCAAGAAGTTAAAAATGCTTATAATGCTTATGAGCAAATTGATAAGGTAAATCCATATTCTGTAGAAGATTTAAAGAAAATACACGGAATACTAACTTTTTTAATTGAAAAAGATGCAGGTAAATTTAGAAATCATGGCGAAGGTGTTTATGATAGAGATATATGTATTTTTACTTGTCCACCACATAGATTAGTACCTAGTTTAATGGATAACTTATTTAATTGGATGACTGAAGTTAAAGATAAAATAAATCCTTTAATTTTATCTTCTATATTTCATTATGAATTTGTATTTATACACCCATTTCACGATGGAAATGGAAGAACAGCAAGATTATGGCAAACTGCAATTCTTTCACATTGGGAAAAAGCATTTACTTATTTACCTATTGAAAGTATGATAAAGGAAAATCAAGAAGAATATTATACTGCTATTCAAAATTGTAATAATGCTGGAAATTCAACAGAATTTATAGAGTTTATGCTAAAAATGATAAATGATACAATAGATGAAATGAATAATTCAAAAGAAATGAAAGACAAATCTATGTTATTACTTTCTGAAAACGAACAAAAAGTATTAGAATGTATTAAGAAAAATGTTATTATTGGAGCAAAAGATATTATTGAAGAAACTAAAATTTCTGACAGTACAGTTAGAAGAATTTTAAGAAAATTTCTTCAAGACAAAAAAATTGAAACTACTGATAATAATGAAAAATCGCCAAATAAAAAATATAAATTGACAGAGCAATGACAGAGATATGACAGAGCTAAAAAGAAAAAGAGGAGTAGAAAATGGCAATTATAGAAGTAAAAGATTTAGTAAAAACTTATAAAATCATAGAAAAAGAAGATGGTTTAGTTGGATATTTTAAAAACTTAATTAGACCAAAGTATAAAGAGTTAACAGCAGTTAATCATATAAACTTTGAAATACAAAAAGGAGAATTAGTTGGCTATATTGGAGAAAATGGAGCAGGGAAATCAACTACAATAAAAATGTTGACAGGACTATTAACTCCTACTTCAGGAGAAATTGTGGTAAATGGATTAGTACCTAATGAAAAAAGAATTCAAAATAATAAAAATATAGGAGCAGTTTTTGGGCAAAAAACACAACTGTGGTGGGACTTACCTGTTATTGAATCTTTTAGATTAATTAAAAAGATGTTTAAAATTCCAGAAAATGAATACAGGAAAAATTTAAAACGATTTACTGAGATACTTGATTTAGAAGATTTATTAGATAAACAGGTAAAAAACTTAAGTTTAGGACAAAAAATGAGATGTGAAATTGCGGCAACATTTTTACATGACCCTAAAATAGTTTATTTAGATGAACCAACAATAGGTTTAGATGTTTTTGTAAAAGAAAATATAAGAAAATTTATTAAAGAAATAAATAAAGAAAAGAAAACGACAGTAATTTTGACAACACATGATTTAAAAGATATTGAAGATGTATGTGATAGAATAATACTTTTAGATAGAGGACAAATAATTTATGATGGTGAAAAACAGAAGTTCAAAGATATATATGGAAAATATACCTTAGCAGAACTTATAGTTAGTTCTAAAAATCTAAGCATTAAAGATAAATTAAAATCTAATAATTTTGAAATTATAGAAGAAAATGAAAATAAAATGAAGATAAAATTTAAACATGATGAAACAACAATAGTAAAAATTATGAACGATATATCGGAATATTGTGTAATAGAAGATATTCATATGCGAGAATCCGAATTAGAAGATATATTAAAAGAAATCTATAAAGGGGCATATAAAAATGGTGAAAACAATGATAGCATTGGGAAAAATGCAATTGAAAAGATATAATATATACAAATCAAATTTTTATCTTTTTACATTTAATAGAATAATAGAAGTAATCGTATATATCTTTGTATGGCAGGCAATATATTATCAAACAGGCAATGCTGGAGGTTTTACAATAGCAGAAATGATAACTTATTATATATTAGTAATAACATTTAGTTCATTTGCTTTATGGGGAATAAATGAAGATATAGCACATTCAATTAGAAACGGACAAATAAATAGAGAATTATTAAATCCTATTTCTTATTTTAAATACTATTTTGGTGTAAATTTAGGAGAATTAGCTTTTGCATCAGTAGTAGGATTTGCAACCTTTATTATATGTTCATTTTTTTGGCAATTAGTGTTACCTGCAAACTTGTTGGACTTTATTTTATGTATTTTTGTTATGATATTAGGTGTACCCATAACATTCTTTATACAAATGATAGTTGGCACAGTAGGTTTTTATACTAATTCAATATGGGGAATGCAAATACTCAGAAAGGCGATAATACAAATATTTTCAGGAATAATCGCTCCAATTACATTATTTCCATTATGGTTTCAAGAAATATCAAAGTGGTTACCTTTTAAAGAATTAATATATACACCTGTTAATATATGGCTAGGTAATATTGAAATGAATGAAATATTCTTTATTATTATTAAACAAATTATATGGGGTATTATCTTATATTTTATTGCAAGAATTTTCTTTAATCATGCAGTAAAAAATATTACAATTAATGGAGGATAAAATGGAGAAAATATTAGATAATATAAGTTTATATTTATCATTTCTCAAGATTTCTTTGAAAGAAATTTTAATTTATAGACTAGATTGTATTGTAGGAATTATATCACAACTAATTGTACAAGCAGTTAGTTTGATTTTTATATTCATTGTTTTCCAAAATACTGAGAATATAGCAGGTTGGAATTTTCAACAAATATTATTATTATATGGAGTAACAAGAATTGCCATAGGAATATCTGGATATTGTTTTGATGGTTTATATGATATTGGACCGAAATATATGCAAAATGGAGAATTTGATAAAATCCTATTAAGACCAGTGCATCCTTTAATTTCTATTATAGGGGCATCAAGAGAATTTGTATCACTAGCCGATTTTTTTATAGGCTTAGGGATAACAATATATATGCTAATTGAGCTTTCTATACCGATTACTATATTGTTAGTTGCGAAAATTATCTTCTTTAGTGTTATAGGAGCCTTAATAATTGGTGCAATAAATACAATATTTAGTATATCATCTTTTTGGACATATAAATCTAATGAAGTAATTTGGTCTTTTTATAAGATATATACGTTTGCAGAATATCCGATTGATATATATAATAGATTTATAAAAATATTGATAACTATAATTTTACCTTTTGCATTTGTTGCATATTATCCAACAATGGATTATTTAGGATTAAATAATTATATGTTATATTTATCTCCTTTTATTGCAATTATTTTATGGATAATTGCAGTAAAGTTATGGAATATAGCTTTAAATAAATACAGAAGTACAGGTAATTGATTGTAAAAACAAAAATAGCAAGTTTCCATTCTTGCTATTTTTGCATTTATGAGTAGATTTATAGTTCTAAATCCCATTCTTTCTCTCTTTCTTCGTGTTCTAATTGCTTTACAGGGTCAATAAAAGCGCGAGTTTCTTCTTGAAAGTTTTTAATTAATTCTTTTGATTCTCCAATGCCAAATTTATGGCAAATCCAAACTATAAATTTATCAACTGTTTCATAAAATTTATCTATAATTTTGTGCAAATGATTATTTTCTTTCTCTAATTTTTTAACTTGTTTTTTATAGTCCCATTCTAAATCAAATTTCTTTTCTTTATATTCTGACTTAATATTTTCAACTTGATTATGCAATGCTTGATTATCAGCAAGAATTTTATCTCGTTCTTTTTGATATTTTTCAGCCTCATCAATAAGTTTGGATTGTTTTGATAGTTCTTTATGCAAAGAAAGGTTATCTTTATATAATTCTTTAATCAAATCATCTTTAGGTTTTATAATTTCTTCTAATATTTTTTCATCTCTTTTCTTTGACAATCTATTTACTTTAATATCTGTAATATCTGGAGTATCTGGCAATTCTAATTTTATTTCATTTAAAATTTTCTTGGTATTTTCGTAATTTGTAACCTTTTTATATTCTTCAACAGTATAATGTTTTCTATTAGTATCTTCTACAAACATACCTCTTTCTAAATCAAAGCCTTTTGATTGCACATGCTTAAAGTAGGCGTCTTGCAATTTTCTATAACTATCTCGACTTTTCCAGAAATCTCTTGCACAAATTTTATCAATATCTTTTCCTTCTTTATCTTTTGTGTGAACAACAGGAACAAACATTAAGTGCATATGTGGTGCTCCTTCATCCAAATGTACTACTGCTGATATTATATTCTTTTCTCCAAGATTTTTGTAATCACATATAAATTTATAACATTCGTCAAAATATCTTTTTGTTTCTTTTTCTCCAATTTTATCAAAAAAAGTTTGGTCTGATGTGAATACCATTTGACACATTATTATACTATTACTGCGAAGATGACCTTGCACATTATTATCTTTCAAATATTTATCAAACTCTTTTGTATATGTTAGTTCGTTTTTCTTAATATAATAATTCAAATGTGTTCTTGTAGGATCAATATCTTTATTAGTGTGATTTTTTGCTTTTCTATCATTGTGAGTACCTTTTCCATTTATTTCTGCTCGTGTTAATTTTTCATTTCTTACGATAGCATAACTCATATCTCTATGCACCTCCTTCTTTGCTTAAGATATTGTTTCAATGTCTAACACACTAGACAAACAAAGTTTGTCTGTGTGGCAGGGTTTACTGAAACCCCACACCCCAAAACCTAAAATTGCTTGTCTGCATTTTTAGGTTTTCCATAAAAAATTCACAAGGTGTATTTTTTATGTTTCAATAAATTTGCTTTTCGCAATTTATTGAAAAAAGAGCCAAGAAAAATATTTTACAAATTTTTTCTTAGCTCTTATGAAACCTAGCTCGGTTTCATACTTCCACGCGTACTTACAAAAAATCTTATATTTCCATATAAATTTTTTGTAAGTTCAAAGCTTACCTAACTAGAAACCAGAGGAAGAGAGCTAAAGTAGAATTAGGTGTAATAATCCCATTTATGCAAAATAGAATTATTACACCTATACAAGCTGAAACCGTCGGTCGTTCGCCTCGTTTCATAGGTAGTCTAGTAAGTAGCTTTTGCTACTATAATTGCTGATACTATTAAAGTATCTTGTTCATACTTGCCCAAACTTTTTACAATTATAAATCCATTTCAAGTTTTGCCACCGAATACTCTTTTATTATTGTGAGTCTGTGTTCTAAAATCTCACTCACGCACTTTGTATAATTAGACTGCTTATACAAATACGAATGAACTTTATAGCATCGGCTCATCACACCAAACACTTTTTAAGAGGTGTTGCATTTCTCTTTTGAACAAACAAAAAAAGACTACTTATAGCAATAAAATTATAAGTAATCTAACTTGTTATAATTCCTATTCAATTAAGCCCTAAAATTAATTTTAAGGCAATTTTATTTTAAAGTAGAGTCTTATTAATATTAATAGTAGATTATCTGTTATTATATCTAACCAACATCTAACAAATATCTAACATTTTTTCAAAAAATTTGAAATTTTTAAAAAATTATAGTGATATATATTTATCAATAAAAGTTAATAAAAGGTGCTAAAAGTCCATTGTTTTATAGGGTTTAAAGAATAGCATTTATTACTTATAATTAATAAGTGTTAAAATTCTTTAAAGACTCAAAATGCTGCGGGAAACCATGTGGGTTCGAGTCCCACCAACGGCACCAAAATTTTTAAAGCTTGTATCTAGTGTTTTTTGGCTAATACAAGTTTTTTTAATATATAATAATTAAAAATTTTTAAAAGAAAAAGAAGAATAATTATTTTAAAGTGTAAGTCTGATATTTGCTTGATTTATTGCAATATTGCTAAATTTATAGTATAATAAAAAAGTATGGCGGTAGCCATTTTATATACATTCCTTGTTTACAAAAGGCTGATGAGAATCAGTATGAAACTCGGAAGAAAGTTGAAGATACTGCTCGTTCTATGATTGCTTCGTATAAGTCAGATATAACGACTTATGAGCAATATAAAGAAAGCGATAATGAGGAAAAGCAGAGCTGGGCTGAGCAGGCTAAAATGCGTGCTAACAGGACAGCTAATTCTTACAACGAATATATTCTGAAAAATTCGTATGTATGGGAAGATAATATTCCAAGTGATATTGATTATTCTTTGCCGCTGGTTGAATAATTAATGTAAAGTAGAAATACCCCAGAGTGTGTTTTACACCTCTGGGGACTCTTCTTATTTGGATAAAAACAAGCTGTGCCATTTGTGTAGCACAGCTTGTAAAATCATGGAGTAGATTATCGAATTCTTATATCTCCGCTCATTGTAGAGATGTCTACATCTGCATTGTATCCATCTTTTACTTCTTTGTGACGATTTCTAACAGAACCGCTCATAGAGTTTGTATAAAGATTAATATAGCCAATATTGTTAAATTCTGCTGTCACATCTCCACTCATGGAAGAAATATTAACATTAATATCCTTGATTGCTTCAATATAAAGTTCAATATCTCCACTCATTGTTGAAGCAGAAACAGTGTTAAAAGTTGCGTAAGTTTCTAAATCTCCAGATTGAGTATTCACTTGGAGATAATCGGTTGAAACACCTTCATTTAATATAACGTCTGCAGATGAACTCTTGACAGAAATAACTTTGAATATCTTTTGAGGTATGGCAATATTGAGTTTCAAATTTCCATTGAAACAGTTGCCAGTAAACTTTAATGTAATTCTAAGTTCACTATTTACTACCCGAACATCAAAGTTGACATCTCCATCAAGGTTTGCCTCACCATAAAAATGTGCTTCAACTTTGGATGAATTAGAAACGGAAACATTGACATCGGCAAAAGTTGAATTGATTGCTATTTTATCAATATTTCTACAATCTTCCACTTTCTTTTCGTCAAATTTTTGGTGTTTACCATTTTCTCCGCCTTTTATAATCCGTCCATTGACGATTGTTACACTGCCTCCTAAAAATCTTTTCCCGTTAATACTGATCATGATTTTTTCCTCCTTTAAACTTTGTGATTAATTGGTATTTTTGTTTAAACTAAAAAGTTAGAGAGGTTTTCCCTCTCACTAATTAGTGAAAAAAGGGTAACTGACATAAGAGTCAACCTATATCATTTTTATTATATAATAAAAAAAGATGTAATACAAGATTTTATATTAGTAATAAAAAATTAAAGCTAGTTTTTTTATTATAAATGTGATATAAATAATACAGTTTTAAAAAATAAAGAAACTAGGATTTTTAATGAAAATTAAGAAAAAATATGAGGAGGAAAATTTATGGAGTATAGAAAGTTTAGTAATACTATTGTAGTTAGAATTGATAAAGGAGAGGAGATTTTAGAAAAAATTAAAGAAATTGCCTTAAAAGAAAATATAAAATTAGCAAATATTAATGCTTTAGGAGCTACTAATGATTTTACTGTTGGCGTTTTTAAAACAACAGAGAAAAAATATTATTCTAATAATTTTAAAGGAGATTTTGAAATAGTTTCTTTAACTGGAACAATAAATACTATGAATAATGAATTTTATGCGCATATTCATATGAGTGCTGGAAATGATAAAGGTGAAGTTTTTGGAGGACATTTAAATAGAGCAATAGTTAGTGCTACATGTGAAATGATAATAAATATAATAGATCGGAAGAGTTGATAGAAAGTTTAATGAAGAGATTGGTTTAAATTTATTTGAGTTTTAAAAGAGTTTTATAATTGTAATTTTATTGTGTCAAAATTTTAAAGAGCTTCATATAATATTTATGAAAGGGGCTTTTAAAATTTTATGGAAAATGTTAGATATTTTGATCATGCCGCTACTACAGCTTTAGATAATGAGGTTTTAAATGAAATGATGCCATTTTTAAGCAATGAATATGGGAATGCATCATCTTTATATAGTTTGGGATTTAAAGCTAAAGAGGCAATTTCTATTGCAAGAATGAAAGTTGCATCTAGCTTGAATTGTAATTCTAAAGAAATTTATTTTACAAGTGGAGGAAGTGAAAGTGATAATTTAGCTTTAAAAGGAATTGCAATTGCAAATTATAGAAGAGGAAATCATATAATAACTAGTTCTATAGAACATCCTGCGGTTTTAAATACATGTAAAACTCTTGAAAATATGGGATTTAAAGTAACTTATTTAAGAGTAGATAGTTTAGGAAGAGTTAATCTTGAAGAATTAGAGAGGTCGATAAATAGAAACACTATTTTAATTTCAATTATGTTTGCTAATAATGAAGTTGGTACAATAGAACCAATAGAGCAAATAGGAAACGTTGCTAAGAAATATAATATTATTTTTCATACTGATGCAGTTCAGGCGGTTCGGAAATGTTAATATAGATGTGAGACGTTTAAAAATTGATAGTTTATCTTTATCTAGTCATAAATTTTATGGTCCAAAAGGTGTTGGAGCACTATATGTAAGAGATGGAATTATGTTTAATAGACAAAATGATGGAGGACACCAAGAAAGAGACAAAAGAGCTGGAACTGAAAATACAGCAGGAATTGTTGGAACTGGTAAAGCAATAGAATTAGCAACTGAAAATTTAAGTTTATATACTAATCATTTAAAAACTTTGAGTGAATTTTATTTAAAAGAGGTAAATAATAGGATTCCAAATATAAAAATTAATGGAGATTTATCTAATAAAGTTTCAGGAAATAATAATATTTGTTTTTCGGGAATTGATGGAAATAAATTAGTCAGTGAGTTAGATAGGAGAGGAATATGTACTTCTAGTGGTTCAGCTTGTAGTGCAGGTTTAATAAATCCATCTTATGTACTTTTATCTATGGGGATAAATGAAAATTTAGCTAGGCGGAAGTTTAAGAGTAAGCTTTGGAAAAGAAAATACTATTGAAGATGTAAAATATTTAGTGGATAACTTAGAAGAAATTATTCATAAAATGAGATAATAGATTAAAATTATGTATTTTAAGAATTAAATTTTTATAAAAAATAGACTGTTGATTTTTCAACAGTCTTAAAAATTTTTATAATTTTATTTTTTCTCCTCTGTCATAACATCTTTTATACTTCCTAAACTTGATAAAGCAGATGTTGCTTCAAATGGAATAAATATCTTGTTTGCATCACCTTTTGCAACTTCTTGAAGTGTTTCTAATGATTTTAATTGAACCAATTTTTCATTAGGATCAGCGTTTTTAATTGCTTCATAAACCATTGAAATTTCTTTTGATCTAGCTTCTGCAACTTTTTTAATTGCTTCAGCTTCACCGGCAGCTCTTCTAATTTGAGATTCTTTTTCAGCTTCTGCATCAAGAATAGCAGCTTCTTTTCTACCTTCAGCTAAAGTGATTTGAGATTGTCTTTCACCTTCAGCTTGAAGAATTAAAGCTCTTTTATTTCTTTCAGCATTCATTTGTTTTTCCATTGCGTCTCTAATATCTGGTGGAGGAGTAATATCTTTTATTTCAACTCTATCAATTTTACATCCCCAAATATCAGTAGCTTCATCTAAGATTGCTCTTAATCTGTCATTAATTAAATCTCTTGAAGAGAATGTTTGGTCAAGTTCCATTTTACCAACTATATCACGAATTGTTGTAATAGCTAAGTATTGGATACCTTGAGTTAAATTTTGAATTTCATAAATAGCTTTTGTAGGGTCTGTTATTTTATAGAATACAACTGTATCAATAGTTATTGTTACATTATCTGCAGTAATAACTCCTTGTGGTGGAATATCCATAGTTTGTTGTTTTAAGCTAACTACAGCTCTTACATTATCAACAAATGGAACTATAATATTAACACCAGGTTCAGCGACTTTATGAAATCTACCAAGTCTTTCAATTATGCATACTTCTGATTGTTGAACAATTTTTATTGAACGTATTGCTATAATAACAATAATAATAAAAAGTATAATTAAAAATGGCATTTTAAATTCCTCCTAAATTATTTTAATTAATTGGTGTAACAATTGCTTTAACACCATCTACATCTTGTACTAAAACTTTAGTACCTTCTTTAATTATTGTATCGTTCCCGAGATGCAGCAGACCAAATTTCTCCACCAACTTTTACTTGACCTTTACTTTCTAGTGGGTCAATAGTAATTGTTACTTTTCCTTCTTTTCCAATAATTGATGTAAAATTATGTTTTGAAGTATCATTTTTTTGAAATTTATTAGCAAACTTTCTAGTAGAAAAGATAAGTATTGTTGAAGAAATTACAAATACTGTTGCTTGAACCAAAACACTATCAGTTATAAAACTTGCAACTAATGCAAAAAGGCTACCTATTGAGAACCAAAAAACTAAAAAACCAGTTGTAATTGATTCTAAAATTAAGAATAAACCTGCAAAAATTATCCATAATTGCCACATATTTTTTCTCCTTCTATCTTTTTTAAACAATACACTAATATTATACTATAAAGTATATAAAAAAGAAAGAGTTTTTATAAAATTTTAAGACAAAATGTTTGTATTTTTTACAAAAAATATGAAAAAAATATGAAAAAAATATGTTTACTTTTAAATTCAATAATGATATATTAAAAGTGTTAGATTTTTTAAGTAAATTATATTGTATTTTAAAGTAAGCAATAAAGAAAGGATGGATTAATGGAAAACAAAAGAAATTCAAGAAATGTAGGAAGCTCAAGAACTTCAAGAACAGGAAAAACTAATTCACAAGGAAATTTAAAAAATAAAAAAGGGACTAAGAAATTTACTAATACTAGATTATTTAAAATTTTAAGAATAGTATTATTAATTGCAATTATTGTAATTATTTTTAATACTGTTTCTGGAATTATTAAGAATAGAAGACCTGAAGATATTTCTCTAATAATTGGAGATAGTAAGATAGAACTAGCAAATCAATTATTAATTGATGAAAATAAAAATATTTATATTTCAAAAGATGATATTGCAGCAATTTATGATCCAAATATTTACTATAATGACGAAGAAAAAACTTTGATAACTACTTATAATAAACATGTTGCAAAATTAGTAGTAGATCAAACTACAATGGAAGTTAATTCATCACAAGTTGCAATTAATGGAACTTTAAAATATGAAAATGATATTTTATACATGCCATTTTTAGATTTAAAAGATGTTTATGATTTTGAATATCAATATAATGAGGATAGAAATGTTTTAATTGTTGATTCAATTTCAAAAGAAAAAACTCAAGCAGTCGTAGTAAAAAGTTCAAAAATAAAAAAAGAGCCAAAGACATTTTCTGGTTCTTTAGAAAAGATAAGTAAATTTGATGGAGTGTATGTAACAATCTTTGGAACTGAAGGTGATTATACAAAAGTAAGAACCCCTTCTGGAAATATTGGATATATTAAGACAAATAAATTAGGAGAGACTGAATTTGTAAGAGAAAACATGGGAGATGATAAATTAGATAATGTTAATATTTTATCTGATTATAATATAGTAGGAGTTTATGATAATGTTACAGTAGATTCAAATAAAACTAATATAGTAATTCCAAGTTTATTTAATATAAATCAGGCTTTAGAAGTAGAAAGTGTAATTGATTTGTCAAGCTCGTCTTATTCTGAATATAAAAATTGGGCTGAAACAAATGGTATATCAATTTGTGCAAATGTTACTTTAACTGGTAGTATGAATGAAATTTGTAGTAGTTATACATCAAGAACATGTTTGATAAATTTATTATATAATCAATTTGTTTCAAACAAAATTAATATGATTTGTATTGATTTTGATAATATTGATGATATAGAAGGTTTTTATAGATTTGTAATTGAACTTACACCAAGATTTAAAGAAGTTGGTTTTAAAGTTTTAGTAAAATATAAAGATGGATTAGATAAAGAACGTTTAGAAAATATTGTAGATTATGTAATAGAGGAGTAAAATATGAAAAAATTTTTAAAAATATTTGGTATATTAATATTAATTATTATAGTAATTGCAATTATAGCATTTTTTGTATTAAAAAATAAATATGAAAATAGTTTAAAACCTATAAATTCTGAGGCAAATAGTGAAACTATTATTTTAGAAATACCACAAGGAACTTCAACCGCTAAAATTGCAGATTTGTTAGAGCAAAATAATGTAATACAAAATGCAACTATGTTTAAAATTTATATAAAATTAAATAATATTGGAAATTTTCAGGCTGGAAAATATGAATTTGAAAACGGAAAAGATGATGTTAAAAGAGTTTGTGAAAAAATGGTAAATGGCGAAGTTTATGATGAAAGTATTAAACTTACTTTTGTTGAAGGAAAAACAATTAAAGACTATGCTAAAGTAATTGCTGAAAATACTAATAATACAGAAGAAGAGGTTTTAGAATTGGTAAATTCAGAAGAATATATTGATTCTTTAATTCAAGAATATTGGTTTATAACTGATGAAGTAAAAAATGATGATATTTATTACAGTTTAGAAGGCTATATTTTGCCAGATACTTATACTTTTGAAAATAAAGATGTAAGTGTTGAAGAAATTTTTAATGTTATTTTTAATTATATGGATGAGTATTTATCAGAATATAAAGATAAAATAGAAGAAAGTAATTATAGTGTACATGAAATCTTAAGTTTAGCTTCTGTTGTTGAGTTAGAAGGGAAAACTGATGAAGCTCGTAAAGGCATAGCTGGAGTTTTTATAAATAGATTAAACTCAGGCATGAGCTTAGGAAGTGATGTTACAACATATTATGCTTTTGATTTAAATATGGCAACTGATGAATTAACTTCAAAACAATTAAATACTGAAAACCCTTATAATACACGTGGTCCAAATATGGAAGGACGTTTACCTGTAGGACCAATTTGTAGTCCAAGTAAAAGTTCAATTTTAGCCACATTAGAACCGGAGAATACTGATTGTTACTATTTTGTCGCTGATAAAAATGGAAAAGTTTATTTTTCTAAAACTTATACTGAACATCAAGAAACTATAAATGAATTAAAATCAAATGATTTATGGTATGAATATGAATAAAATGGTAAAAAAAGGTGTGGACAAGTTTTAAATTTATATATAAAATATAATAGATATATTATAAATAGGAGATTTTTTGAAATTTTATGAAAACAAATCAAAATGAAAAATCTCTTTTAGAAGTTTTTAAAGAACTTGAACAAAGCAAAAATAGGCAAGTTGAGCAATATAAGAAAAACCAAAGAGTTATTAAAGCTGAAAAAGAAATTTTAGAAAAAGAAAGTTTTTCATTTCAAGTAAAACATAGAACTAAAAAAGATAACTTAAAACTTATTTTAATAGCTCTTACTATATGCCTTATAATTTCAACATTTTCTTCAAATTACATATTTGCTAAAGACTTAGAAGAAGAGCAAAAAGAACCAGTAGGAAGTTTTGAAGAGAATGCAAATGTTACAGATGTTTATGAAATTGTATCAAAAAACATTAGTACAACATATCAAAAAGAAGTTCTTGATGTAGAAGAAGAGATTAATTTTAAAACTGAATATATACAAAATAAAGATTTACCTAAAGACGAAGAAGTTGTAGAACAAGAAGGAGCTGTTGGCAAAAAAAACGTTACTTATGTTAGAAGTTATGAAAATGATAAATTAACAGAGCAAGTTGCAATTGGGTATAATGTTATTAAAGAGCCAACTACTAAAATTGTACAAGTTGGTACATCTGAGATTTTGAAAAAATATAATATACATATTGGTGATTTTCTTTATGCTACTAAAGAATTAGAATTAAAAAAAGAGCCAGTTGAAACTTCTGAAACTTTAGTAAAAATTCCTAATAAATATGATGTTAAAACAATTGAAGTAATAGAAGAAAAATGGATGAAAGTTTCATATTCTAATAAAGAAGGATATTTAAAAGTTGATGATTTAACTTCTGAAGCTTTAACACCAGGAAGTAGTGAGGTTTGCAGAAAGCAGAAAATTTTAGATAGTGTAAAAGAGGATATGGTTTTAAATAAACCAAGTGGACTTATAGAAAAAGATTTTGAAAATGCTTTTAAAAATAATAGTAGTGATACAAATAATATTTTTAAAGAACATTATAAAATTTTTTATGAAATAGAGAAAAAACATAATATAAATGGAGTTTTTGTTGCAGCAATTGCAATCCATGAAAGCAATTGGGGAAAATCTAGTATTGCAAGAGATAAGAAAAATTTATTTGGATATGGTGCTTATGATTCTACACCTTATGATTCTGCTGTAACTTTTGAAACTTATGAAGAAGGCATTGAAACAGTATCTTTATGGCTTGCTAAAAATTATTTAAATGAAAGTGGTGTAATTCTTCCTAATGGAGAAGTGGCTATGCGGAAGATATTATAATGGTGCTACTGTAAAAGGTGTAAATACAAGATATGCAACAGATAAAAATTGGTCAAATAGAGTATTTAGTTTAATGCAGAATATTTATAATTCTATTTAAGGGGGAGATTTTGAAAAAGAAAATTAAAAATAATAAGAAGTTAATATTTTTAATAATTACTATTATTATTTTAATAATTTTAGCATTAATTTTTTATAGAATAATTTCATTGCATAGAAATAATAATATTTTTGCACAAAATGCTGAAAAAATTCAAAATGATATTGATAACCCAACTTTTAAAATTGAAAAAATTTTAATTTATAGTGATGCAAATATTGAAGACTTAAGTAAAAATCAAAATTTAGCTAATATAAATATTTCACAATTTACTGATTTTGCAATTTATATTAATAATAAAGTAAGTAATTCAGAATTAACAGAAGAAAATACTGTAAATAAACTATATATAGATAACATTGCAGTTACAGGAACTAATATTGGAAATCAAAAAGTATCATATAAAGATATAAATGATATTTGTAAATATAGAAAAATAGTAAATGGAACAAATAAAATTGATTATACTATTCTTCATTCAAATGAAGAAAAAAAATCTAATAATAAGGCGAATTCTTTTTATACAGATTGTTCTGAACCAATTATTGTTTCATATGTAAATGAAAATATTGTAGAGAATAAAGATTTATCTACAAGTAATGAGATGCTATCTTTAGATGGCTCAATATTAAGTTATTTAGGAATTGATTTAAATGATTTGAATTATAAAATCTCTTTTACAATAAATATTGAAAATAATTTAGGAGACTTATATTCATGTGATTGCTCTTTAGATATTAATTTAATGAGTAGTGAAGGCGGTATTTATACTGGATATATTATGCAAATTTATGATTTGAGCCAAAATAATTTTGAGTTTAGAAAAGTTTGGTAAAAAATTTTTAAGTGAAAAAAGAGGATAAAAAATGTTTGAAATAATATTTAGCTGTGTAATTTTAATTTCAATAAGTTTAATAGTTATTTTTAGTATAATAATTCATGATGTAAAAAATAATGAATATGATGTTAAAGAAAAAAGTGAAATAGGAAAAGAAGCAGAAGAAAAATATTTAAAAGAATTTCCTAATTATACAATTTTTTCTCTAAAATCAGAAATTGAAAAAATTGCGGATATTTTGGTTGATAATCAATCTAGTAATAGATATACAGAGCTTTTAAGAGAAAAAGCTTCAAAAGATGAAAAGGTACAAAAGCTTAAAAACGCAGTAATGGAAGATATTGATATATTAAAATATAATAAAGGAAATTTAAGGGCAAAAATAAAATATAGAGATTATGATTATAATTATTCTATGGTTTTTAATTTAAGCACTGTAGCTAGAGGTAGAGTATTTTTAAATAATTATTTGGTTTATAAGGAAAAAATCGCTGTTTAAGATAGCGATTTTTATTTTTTTGTATAATTTTTCCAATTTAATAAAATAATATATTTATTAAATTTTGGAGGAATTTTTTATGATTTTTAAATTTACTAAAAGTGGAGAAAAAGTTTTAGATTTAGCAAGTGATATTGCAAGTTTGCTTGGCCATAATTATATTGGAAGTGAGCATATTTTATATGGATTATCAAAAGAATTAGATGGTTTAGCACATAAAGTTTTAGAAGTGCAAGGTATTACATTTGATATTATTTTGAAAAAGATAGAGGAAATATTGGGAAAAGGAAGTAATTATTTATTTTCGCGGAACAGGTTTTACTTTTAAGAGTAAGAAAATTATTGAAAATGCTTATAAAGAAGCCCAAAATATTGGCTCTGATTTTATAAGTACAGAACATATTTTAATTGGCATATTACAAGAAAAAGATTCAATGGCATATAAGATTATTTCGGAATTAAATAATCCTGAAAATATATATAGCGAAATTTGGAAAGCTTTAGATGGATTTCCAGGAACTTCTAATAATATAGATAAAAATCCTAAGCTTAAAACTTTATTACATTTTGGAATTGATTTAACAGAGAAAGCTTTTTTAGGTGAATTAGATCCTGTTATAGGAAGAGGAAAAGAAATAAATAGAGCAGAAGAAATATTATTAAGAAGGATTAAAAATAATATATGTTTAGTAGGAGAGCCTCGGAGTTGGAAAAACAGCTGTAGTAGAAGGATTAGCACAAAAAATAGTTTTAGGAGATGTACCAGAATCTTTAAAAAATAAAAAAATTATAATATTAGATATTGCACAAATTGTAGCTGGGAGTAAGTATAGAGGAGATTTTGAGGAAAGAATTAAAAAAATATTAAATGAGGTAAAAGAAGCTAAAGATGTAATTTTATTTATAGATGAAATTCATATTATTGTGGGTGCAGGAGCTGCTGAAGGAGCGATAGATGCTGCAAATATTTTAAAGCCATTTTTAGCAAGAGGAGAAATTCAAGTCATTGGAGCTACAACATTAAATGAATATAGAAAATATATTGAAAAAGATAGTTCATTAGAAAGAAGATTTGGACCAATAATTTTAGATGAGCCAACAGAGGAAGAAACAATTGAAATCTTGCTAGGGCTAAAACAAAAATATGAAAAATATCATAATGTAATTATTTCATTTGAAGCTATAAAGGGGGCCGTAGAATTATCTAAAAGATATATTACAGATAGGTTTTTACCAGATAAGGCAATAGATGTAATTGATGAGGCTTGTGCCAAACTAAGAAATCATAAAAGAATTATCGATTTAGAAGATATTAAAAATGTTATTTCAGACTTTACAAAAATTCCTTTATCTTTAAATACAGAAAAGGAAATCTATTTATTAAAAAATTTAGAAGAAGAAATTCATAAAAAGGTAGTTGGGCAAGATGAAGCTATTCGTGCAATTTCAAAGACTATAAGAAGAGGAAGAACTGGATTATCTGATGAATTTAGACCAATAGGTTCATTTTTATTTTTAGGTCCAACTGGAGTTCGGAAAAACAGAAGTTTCAAAAGTGGTTTCAGAGATTTTGTTTGGTAGTAGAGAGAATATGATAAGAGTTGATATGTCTGAATATATGCTTCCTCAAGATGTTTCTAAGTTAATAGGAAGTCCTCCTCGGATTTGTAGGATATGAAGAAGGGTCAAAATTTATAAAAAATGTAAGAAAAAATCCATATTCAATAATACTTTTTGATGAGATTGAAAAAGCTCATCCAGATGTAATAAATATTTTACTTCAGATTTTAGATGATGGAAGATTAACAGATAATTCAGGAAAAGTTACTAATTTTAAAAATACAATAATTATTATGACATCAAATGTAGGTGGAAATTTGATTACAGATAATAGAAAAATAGGATTTTCAAGTGAAAGCTCAAAATATGAAAATTTAAAAGAAGAAGTTTTAAAAGAAGCAAAATTAAACTTTAGTCCAGAATTTTTAAATAGAATAGATGAATTAATTGTATTTCAAAAATTAAATAAACTTGAATTAAAAGAAATTTCTAAAATTATGTTAAATGATGTATCAAGAAAAATGAAAAGAAAAAATATAATTTTAGAATTTGATGAAAGTGTTTTTGAATTTCTTGTTAATAAAATCAAAGACGATTCTTTAGGTGCAAGACCTTTAAAAAGAATTATTCAAGATTATATTCAAGATAAAATAGTAGATGAGCTTTTAGAAAAAAATATTATTAGAGGAGATAATATAAAGATTTTAAGTGCAAATGATGAAATATGTATAAAAAAATGTAATATTGAAGCAAAAACTACTAATATCAATAATTGCAAAGAACTATTAACATAAGTTGTTAATACGTATATATTATTTTACTAATTTTAATAAATCGTTTTTTACAAAAATTAAAAATAAGGTATTTTTAATCGCTTTTGTAAGGACGATTTTATTATTTTATGACGAAGTAGTAAAACCTTAGTAAATAAGCAGTATTCAGAAATATTATTTTTGTAAAAAATATAATTTTAATATATTTTTTATATAATTTTCATAAATAATATAAATTCATCGATACACATAATTAATTAACATAATATAATTTTTCTATTTTATTTTAAATAAAAATATGTTATAGTAAATAAATGTTATTGGTATATATCGATAACAAGATATGTTTGGAAATATAAATTTTAAATAAAGATGGAAAAATTTTTTTAAGAAAGGATTGGTAAAGATGATAACTATTAAGGACCCAGAAAAATATAGAGTTGGGTTATACACAAGATTATCTAACGAAAACTTAGAAATTGGAAATGGTGAAGTTTTGGTTGAAAGAGAAGACGAGAGAGAAAGTGGTAGTATTAGTACACAAAAGTCCTTTTTAAAAAATTTTTGCGAAGAAAATAAATTATCAATTTATGATATTTATGTTGATGATGGAGTTTCAGGAGCAACTTTTGATAGACCTGATTTTAACAGAATGATTTTAGACATTGAGAAAAAGAAAATAAATATGGTTTTAGTAAAAGATTTATCAAGATTTGGAAGATTATCAAGTAAAATCTCATATTATTTAGAAGAATATTTTATTGAAAAAGCAGTTAGATTTATTGCAATAACTGATGATATTGATACAGGTCAGATTGAAACATCAGAAGAAATGGTTCAATTTAAATCTTTTTTTAATGAATGGTATGTAAGAGATACATCAAGAAAGGTAAGAAATGGTAAAAAAGTTCGTGCAAAAGAAGGAAAAGTAATGACTACATATCCAACTTATGGATATAAAAAAGATCCAGAAAATTATAATCATTATATTATTGATGAAGAAGTTGCACCAACTGTAAAAAATATTTTTGACTTAGCTTTAAAAGGTTATACAGCAACTCAAATTGCAAAAATGTTAAGTGATAAAAAAGTAAAGCTTCCTTCTGAGGTTTGTGGAAACTATCATATTAGAAGTGGTGAAATTAAGCGAGGATGGAATAGAAATACTGTAAATAGAATTTTGCAAAATATTACATATTTAGGTTGGGTTTCAAATGGTAATACTAAAAAAGTAAATTATAAATCTAAAAAAATTCTTATAATGCCAAAAGAGGATAGAATAATTGTAAAAAATATGCATACTCCAATTGTTGATGAAAATACTTTTGAAAAAGTACAAGAATTATTAAAATCTAGAAGAGGTGTTAGAGTAAAAAATTATGATTGGTTATTAAAAGGGATGATTTATTGTAGAGAATGTGGGAAAAAATTAAGTCTTATTCCTCAGAGTTGGAAAAATAAAAAGGTTTTTTATTTTAGGTGTAATACTTATGCAAGTAATACTCATTTAGGATTATGCACGCCACATAGCTGCAATTTAGAAAAAATTACAAATGCAGTTATAGATGAAATTAAGCAAAAATGTAAAGATATTTTAGAAGAAGATAGATATTTAAGATTAGCTCAAAATAGAGAAAATCTGAGTTTAAATTCTGAAATAGCAATTTTAAGGAAAAAAATAGAAGATATTAATGGAAAAATAGAAAATTTATTTGAAGATAAATATAAAGGGGTTTTTGATGAAGAAGATTTTGCAAGATTGTATGCTAAGTTAAAAAAAGAGAGAACTGATTCAGAAGAAATGATAAAAAAGTTAAAAGAAAAGAAAGACAAGCAAGAATCAACAGACGAGATCAAACAAGCTTTAAGAAATTTTTTGAATTGCAAAGAGATAACAAAGCTTGAGTTACTCTCTTTAGTTAATAAAGTTGAAATAAATGAACAAAAAAAGATAACAATCCATTATAAATATAATTTACTTAACAAATAATTTTTAAAGAGGGAAATTTCCCTCTTTTATGCTAGTGCTTTGCCTTATAGCTTCCGCATACTGTTTCTGTACATGTACCTGTTTCGCAGTCTTCGCATGGTTTAACTAAAATGTTTGTTAATAAGCATTCTTTATTTGCTTTTCCATTATATAGACAACTTGAAACAGTACAATTAATTTTTTGATGATCTTCCATTTTAAAAAATCCTTCCTAATTTTTTAGTTAATAAATGTAAACTAAAAAAATATTTAGACTTAAAAGTAAATTTACTTTATTTCTATTTTGCCCGTATTAAAAATAAATATGCTGTTTTAAATTTCCAATTTTTGAAAAACAAAATGCTTGACTTTTTATATATATGATAGTAAAATAATTTCATTATCAAGAGTGGACGAGAGACTCGGCTTGTTGACTCCACAGCAACCTACAATATATTTGAAAGGTGCTAAAACCGACAGAGCAAGAGCTTTGAGTGATGATACAGATATCTAATTCAAAACTCTGCAAAATTAAGCAGAGCTTTTTATTTGCTCTAAAATAAAAGGAGGAAATTTTTATGAGAAAATTATTTACATCCGAGAGTGTTACTGAAGGTCATCCAGATAAACTTTGTGACTATATATCAGATAGTGTATTAGATGAATTTTTAAAGCAGGATCCAAATTCGAGAGTTGCATGTGAGACTGTTGCCGGAAAAGATATTATTTTTATTACCGGTGAGATTTCTTCAAATGGAGAAGTTGATATTGAAAAAGTTGTTAGAAATGCTATAAAAGAAATAGGTTTTGATAATAGCAATACAGATATTGATTATAAAACTTGCAAAGTTATGATAAATATTTCTAAACAATCACCAGATATTGCACTTGGAGTTGATAAATCTTATGAGGACAAAGCAGGAGAAAATATTGATTCTGAAGGTGCAGGAGACCAAGGTTTAATGTTTGGATTTGCAATAAATGAAACAGAAAATTTAATGCCAATGCCGATATATTTGGCTCACAAATTATCAAAAAAACTTTCAGAAGTAAGAAAATCAGGAGAAATTGATTATTTAAGACCAGATGGTAAAACTCAAGTTACAGTTGAATATGAAGATGAAAAACCTATAAGAGTTGATACTGTTGTTGTTTCAACTCAGCATAATGAAAACATAGATTTAGAAATTTTAAAAAATGATATTAAAGAAAAAGTTATTAAAGCTGTAATTCCTTCTAATTTATTAGATAATAAAACAAAATATTACATAAATCCAACAGGCAGATTTGTAATTGGTGGACCTTTAGGAGATAGCGGCCTTACTGGTAGAAAAATAATTGTAGATACTTATGGCGGGTTTAGTCGTCATGGCGGAGGTGCTTTTTCTGGAAAAGATCCAAGTAAAGTTGATAGATCAGCTTCTTATATGGCAAGATATATTGCTAAAAACATTGTAGCAAATGGATATGCTTCAAAGTGTGAAATTCAATTTTCATATGCAATTGGAGTTGCAAAGCCGGTTTCAGTTTATGTTGATACTTTTGGAACGAATACTATTCCAGAAGAAAAAATAGTTTCAAAAGTTTTAGAAACTTTCGATTTAACTCCAACAGGAATAATAAAAACATTAGGTTTAAAAAATCCAATTTACAGAAAAACAACAAATTATGGTCACTTTGGTAAAAAAGATTTACCATGGGAGAAAGTGATTAAATTTTAGAAATTTATATTAAAATATAAGAATAAAATTAATCTCTTAAGAGAAAACTAGAAATAAAACTAAGTTATCTTTTAAGGGATTTTTATTTTAAAATAATTTTTCAAAACTATTTACAATTAAAAATATTAAAGTTATAATTTTAGTAAAATTGGTTATATAACCAATATAAATTTAAAAAATAAAATTAAAATAATAGGGAGGAAAAGCGTGGATAGACAAAAGAAGAGTTTAAAATTTACAAATCGTGAAACCCTTGCGGCTGTACACACACACACACACACACACACTTATAATTAGTTTTAATAGAAAAGAGAATATATTTTTAAATAGCAATAGAGCTTATTGTTCATCGATACAATAGGTTTTATTGCTATTTTTGTTTTTTAATGTTTATCAATATAATAGGTTTTGGTTTTTGATGGTTTTTGATATTTTTATATGTTTTTTAAATATTTTTTTAATGTTTTTAATAACTGCTGTGAGTCCAGTTTTATGTAAGTTTATATTTTCTTACATTCCACTCCTCGGCTTCCGGTGTGTCTGAACAAATTCTAATAAATCCTAAGCGAAACTTTTAAGCCGACTTCGCGCTGGCTTTTCTTCTTAGGATTTATAAGAATTTGTAACATTCACTCTGGTCACATTCGTCGTTCCATTACAGAAAATATAAACTCACATAAAACTTACTGTAGAGGCAGTAAATGAATTTTGTGAAAAAATAAAAAATTATAAAATAAAAAATTAAAAATATTAGGGGGTAAGAATACTTATGAAAAAGAATTTTTATGAAAAGCGGAATTACGCTGATTGCACTGATTATAACGATAATAGTGCTATTGATTTTAGCGGGAGTAACAATATCAGCTATTGTTCGGAGAAAATGGAATATTAAATCAAGCGATAAACTCAGCTGATAGAACAAAGGTAGAAGATGCAAGAGAGCAAATAGCAATGGAAGTGGCTGGTTCATATGATGAAACAGGCAATTTTGATATGGATAAATTAAAAGAAAATTTATCAAATAATTTGGAAATTGATACAAGTGGAATGGGAAATAGAATTCCTACAGGGACTTTTTATTTAGATGATTTAAATTTTTATATAGATAAAGATATGCAAGTTGTATATGGAGAAAATTTTGTACCATTAACAGATGGAAGTTGGAATAGTGAGAAAAAAGTAAATAGTCCAGAGTTATTTGAAGGAATGACAGCAGTTTATTGGGATGAATCTGGAAATGAGATAGAATTAACTGAAAGTAGTTCTGAAGAAGAATGGAATAATTGGTATGATTATAATGGTCAAGGTGATGGCCAAAACAAATGGGCAAATGCAGTAACAAAAGACGAAAATGGAAATATAACAGGATATTTTGTATGGATACCAAGATATGCATATAAAATAGAAAGTGGATTATTTACATCAACAGCAGGAACAATATCAGTCAAATTCTTGCAAGGTACAAGTGATTTAGATGAAGAAGGAAATACAATAAGTAGAGAATATAGTTATACAATAGATGAAGCAAACGAAGTAAACAACCATATGAACGATTATGTAGTTCACCCAGCCTTTAGAAATGGAACATCAAATAATTTCATGAACGGTGAATGGGACGAAGAAGTAACAGGATTTTGGGTAGCAAAATATGAAGCAGGATATCAGGCAAATACTATAACAGATAATAATGGAGTACTTTCAACAGATATATCAAATGCAGATAATGAAATAGTATATTCAGATTTAAAATATACAAGCTATTATGAAGATTATAAAACGAACCCATTAGGACAAGACTTATCAGCAGAAGGATATTCAAACCAAAATATGTCATATCCAGTATTTATTCCATTAACATATTCATATAATGTAATATGCATAGGAGATAGTTATGTACTAAGCAAAGCTATAGATACAGCAAATAATTTCTATGGTTTAAGTTCAGATATAACAGATAGCCATATGATGAAAAATAGTGAATGGGGAGCGATAGCTTATTTAACTCAGAGTAATTATGGAAGAGCCGAAACAGAAATAACGATAAACAATTATTACACAAGTGATCAAAGTTCATATAAAGATGCTGTAACAGGATTAGCTGGAAATGATGTTTTAGCAGAGAAAACAACAGATTTAAATAATGTATCAGCATATAATACAGAAAATGGTATGAAATCAAGTACAACAGGAAATGTCACAGGAATTTATGATTTAAGTGGAGGAACATGGGAAAGAGTAGCCAGTTATATATTAAATGGGAATAATAATATAAATGATATGGGAAATATTGGTTCATCAGGAGGATTAATGGGAACGACAAGCGAAGCAAAGCCAAATGGATATTTAACTTTGAGTAGACGAGAGTGTACAGTATATCCATATAGTGGTTCAAGTGATAATAATTCAAATAACTATAATACTTATAAAGGATTACTAACAGGTACGTATGGATATGGAGATGCAATATTAGAAACTTCAAGTCAAAGCGGTAGCAATTATGCATGGAATTTAGATTATTCTCATTTTGCACATACTAATACTCCATTTTTTATTCGTGGACGGCAATTTTGGTAATAATTCTGGTGCAGGTTTGTTCTATTTTGGTAACACAGATAGCATTGCCCATATCTCTGATAGTTTTCGTATAGTACTTGTTGCTGAATAAAGATAGAATGTGTAGTTCAGAAAAAATTACTGTACTACATTTTTTTAACATTAATTTTTTAATGGACGCGCTCAAAAAGCATGTTAATTTGATAAATTTATTAAGAGCTTTGGATATTCTTCAAAGCTCTTTTGTTATTATTATGACGTAAAAAGATACTTTTATGCGATTTTAAAAATAAAATATGGTATTTTTTATTGGTTTATGATATACTGATAATATTAAAAATAGAAAGGTTAGTATAATAAAATGATTAATTTTACAAATAGTATAGAAGAATTAAATAGTTATAAAGGTTCTGAAAAGAAAAAAACTTTAATTTATAATAAAAAAAAATATTTAGTAAAATTTCCAGATCCAATAAGAGAAAAAAATAAAAATATATCATATATAAATAATGCTTTTTCAGAATATATTGGAAGTAATATATTTAAAATTTGTGGTTTTAATGTTCAAAATACAATACTTGGAAAATATGAGTTTAATGGAAAGGAAAAAATAGTTTGTGCATGTGAAGATTTTACAGATGAAGAACATATATTATATGAATTTGAAAATTTAGCATTAAGTGCAAATCCCGATAAGAAGATAGAAACAGACATTTATGATATTATGAATGTTATTGAAGAAATTAAAATAATAGATACCATTAGTACAAAAGAGAAGTTTTGGGATATGTTTATAATTGATTGTTTAATTGGAAATACAGATAGACACAATGGAAATTGGGGATTTTTATTTAACAAAAAAAATCATGAAATTACTTTTTCACCAATATATGATTGTGGTTCATGTTTAAATCCAATGTTAGAAGATGAACAAATAGAAGAACTTTCTAATACAGAATTTAAAAATTTAGCTATTAATTCTTATTCTTGTTTAAGAATAAATGGCAAAAAAATAAATTATATTTCGTATATTAAGCAAAAAACAAATAATGATTGTAATTTAGCATTTATGAGAGTTTTTAGTAAAATTAAAATAGATGAGATTGTAAATTTTATAAATAATATAGAATGTATTAGTAAAATTAGAAAAGATTTTTATATAAAAATTATTAAGTTAAGATATGAAGTTTTAGAAGATATTTATAAAAGTTTATAATAAAAAAGACTTAGATTAATTTAAAGTGAACCCAAAAAGTTAGACTAAAAGTTTAACAAGGAGGGTTTATTTTTATATCAAAATATTTTAAATGAATTTAAGCCTTTTTTATTAATTTTATATTTGAAATATTTTTTAATTTGTGCTTTCTGAAAAAACTTGAATGTAATAAGTTTTTTCCATTTTGTATAGTCCTGCTACAGATGTGTTATTATATTTTGTTCCAGCAATTTGGATGTTTGGGTATGTTAATAACATGTTTTCTTCCTCAAAAAGTTCATTTTCTATTATTTTAGAGGCATATTCTCCTTGTTTTACATCTAAGTCAAAATCATTTACAATTTTTGCATAAAATGATTTTAACGCAATTGTTGTGATTCCAGCGTCAAAAATTAAAAATCCTATAACTAAGATTATAACTGCTTTTAAAATTCTATTATCAATTTTTGATTTTACAAAATACAAAAACTTATCGAATAATGGATTTACATATTTTATTAATATTACTCCTAAAAATCCCCACATAACCGCAAAGTAAAGACAGGTTCTACCATTTATGCTTAAAGTCATTCCGAGTGTAGTCCCACCATTTAAAATGAAATATTATTTCACATAAATAACTCATTAAATATTCACAAACTGTTCCTATTAAGCAACTTGCAAAAAATAATTTTATAGGATTATTTTTTAAACTAGTCAAGAATGTTATCATTAAAGTTGCGCCAATTCCGTAAATTATACAAAATGGACCAAATAAAAAACTCTGTCTGCTTTCAATTACTCCTTTAGACCAAAGCCCAAAACCTGTTTCTAATAAAAATCCTATAAAACTATAAAAAATAAAATAGCATGATGTTTGCCAAATATTAAATTTAATAATTTTTTTATGTTCTCTTAATTCTAAAATATTTTCCATGCGATTATTATTGACGAAAGAGTATTTTTTATACTAAAATAATAAAGAATATTTTAAGGAGGAAAATAAATTTTAAATGCAAAAAATAACGGTTCCAGAAAAATATAATGAAAAAAATCTTAATAATTTTATTTTAGATAAATTTCCAAATCTTAATATAAATATGCTTTATAAAGCCTTAAGACAAAAAGATATTAAAATAAATGGCAAAAGAGTAAAGGAAAATGTTGTGATTCATGAAGGAGAAAAAATAGAAATTTTTATTTCAGATGAATTTCTTTTTCGGAAATAAAGATTTAAAAATAATTTATGAAGACGATAATATTTTAGCAATTAATAAAGAACAAGGAATTTCTGTTACTGATGAATCTGGAATTTCTCGGTGGAATTACTCTTACTAAACTAGTAAAAGAAAAATTTGGAAGAGATTTAGAACCATGCCATAGATTAGATAAAAATACAAAGGGAATTGTTTTATTTGCTAAAAATAAAGAAGCTTTAAAGATTTTGTTAGAAAAATTTAAAAACCATGAAATAGAAAAGCACTATATTGCAAAAGTTTATGGGATTCCAAAAGAAGAACATAAGATTTTAAAAGATTTTTTATTTAAAGATGCAAAGAAAAATATAGTTTATATATCTCCAGTAAAGAAAATGGGTTATCAAGAAATAATAACTGAATATAAAATTATAGAAAAAAATAAACTAGAAAATACAAGTATTTTAGAAGTAATATTGCATACTGGAAAAACTCATCAAATAAGAGCACATCTAGCTTATATTGGTCATCCAATAATAGGTGATGGAAAATATGGAAATGGCAAAATAAATAGAAAATTAAAGCAAACTAAGCAAAATTTAACTGCTTATAAATTGATTTTTAAATTTACAAGTAATAGCGGTATTTTAGAATATTTAAATGGTATGGAGATTAATTTATAAAAAATGCTTGACAAGTGAAGAAAAAAGTAGTATTATATTTATGTTTTAAGAAGAAATTAGTTCTCACCTTATTCTAAGTATGGTTATAAGGTTAAAAATTTTAGTTTAAATAAAATTTAAATTATTTTTATGTGAGAAATTTGACTTCTTAAAACAGGTCAAATTTTTTATTTTTATAGCGAAATTAATAAAATTTCGCAAGAGGAGGTTTATTATTAAACAGGAATTACCAATTAATAGACAAATTAGAGAAAAAGAAGTTCAAGTAATTGATGAAAATGGAGAAAAAATAGGTGTTTTACCTATAGATGAAGCAATCTCTAAAGCTGAAGAAAAAGATTTAGATTTAGTTTTAGTTGCTCCAAATGCAAAACCAGCAGTTTGTAAAATTATGAATTATGGAAAATATAAGTTTGAGCAAGCTAAAAAAGAAAAAGAATCTAGAAAAAATCAAAAAATAGCTGAACAAAAAGAAATTAGAGTTACTCCAAATATTGGAGCGCATGATTTTGAGTTCAAATCAAGAAATGCTAGAAATTTCTTAGAGGCTGGAAATAAAGTTAAATTTACTTTACGTTTCAGAGGAAGGGAATTAAATAATATAAAAGCAGGTGAAGATATATTAAATAAATTTATAGAAGATTTATCAGATATAGCTTCTCCAGAGAAAAAACCTTTATTAGAAGGAAAATCAATGTACATAATTTTGAGTAAAAAATAGGAGGAGGACATTATGCCAAAATTAAAAACAAACAAAGCAGCAAGTAAAAGATATGGATTTACTGGTGGCGGAAAAATTAAAAGAACAAAAGCTAATAGAAGACATTTATTAGCAAATAAAACAAAAAGACAAAAAATGACAGCTAGAGTACAAGATGGTCTAGCAAGTAAAACATGTGAAAATACAATTAAGAAATTATTACCATATAGTTAATTCTTAAAAAATGAAATGATTAGATTATAAGGAGGAAATAAAATAATGGCAAGAGTAAAAACAGCTAGAACAACTAGAGCTAGACATAAAAAAGTTATAAAACAAGCAAAAGGTTATTATGGTGCAAAACATTATAGATATAGAAATGCTAAACAAGCAGTTATGAAATCTGGAATGTATGCATATGTTGGAAGAAAAGATAGAAAGAGTAATTTTAGAAAATTATGGATTACTAGAATTAATGCAGCAGCAAGAGCAAATGGTATGACATATAGTACTCTAATTGCTGGTCTTAAAAAAGCTAATGTTGTTATAAATAGAAAAATGTTAGCAGAACTTGCAGTATCTGATAGCGAAGCATTTACAAAAATTGCAGAAATCGCTAAAAATGCATAAATAAAATAACTAATGGTGCAAGAAAGTTTGCACCATTTTTTGTATTATTTTGTAATATGAAAAGATTTTAAATAAAATATTTGTAAAAGAGGTCATATGGATAAAAAAAATATTTTAAAAATAATTATATTAATATTAGCAATTGTAATTTTAGTGTTTGCTGGAATTTTTATATATAATAAAGTTTTAACAAATAAATTTAAAAAAATATTAAAAGAAAATGATTCTACTAATTATATATTAACTAAAAAAGATGGTAAAAATGTTACAACTGTTAAATTTTATGGCAAAACTTATATATCTGAAGATGAAAATAATATTATTTGGATGAGTGAAACTGAAAATTCAAGAGTTATTTTAGATAAGACAAATAAAAGTGCTATTATAACAGAAAATCCTGAAAGTGCTTTTAAAGTTCGGAAGTTTAAATTCTACATATTTAAATTATTTTGAAAATAATGATATGGATTTTAAATATTTAGGACAAGATGGAGATTTTTATAAACTTCAATTTAAAAACAAGTCTTTAGAAAATTATGTTATTTTTTATTTAAATAAAAATAATGGAATAGTAGAAAAAATAGAAGAAAATTTTGGCGGAGTAAAAAATACATATGAAATTTCTGTAGAATTTGATTGTGTAAATTCTGATGATGTTAAATATCCAGATTTGACAGAATATGAAATAGGGGTATCTTCAAGCACAGTTGTACCAGAAGTAGAAGAAAATTATAAGCAAGAAAAAGCTGAAAATAATACTAATTTAAATTCTACAAAGTAAAAGTAAAGAAATTTAAGCTAGTTTTTAGGAAGGAACAAAAATATATATGAAAAAACGAATTTTAGCAATTTTAATTTGTTATATATTATTGATAATAAGTGTTATTGGAATTATAACGGTTTTTAATACTAATGAAGAAAATAGAAGTAATAAAATTCAAATAATTGCAACAATATTTCCAGATTATGATTTTGTAAAAAGAATTGGAGGAGAATATGTTGAAGTTAAATTACTTTTAGATTCAGGAGTGGATAGTCATAATTATGAGCCAAGTGTTAGAAATATGAAAAATATATCTGATAGTGATATTTTTATATATACTGGTATGAGTTCTGAGCCATGGGCAAAAGAAATAATTGACAGTTTAGAAAATAGTAATTGTAAAATTGTAGATAGCTCAGAAAATATAGATTTAATTGAATCAGATAAATTTTCATTAGAATATAATGCTTTAAATTCTAATGGTATTCATGAGCATTCCGATAATTTAGAAGATTATGAATATGATGGTCATATTTGGCTAGATCCACAAAATGCAATGAAAATGATAGATAATATTTGTGATGCATTATGTGAATATGATGATATAAATAGTAACTATTATAGAAAAAATGCTGAAGATTATAAAAATGAAATTCAAAAACTAGATTTAAAAATTGAAGAAGCTTTAAAAAATATGGATACAAATGTATTAGTTTTTGGTGGAGAATTTGCTTATTCATATTTTATAAAAAGATATGATTTAAAATATGTAAGTGTTTATTCGTCTTGTGGGGAAGAAGCAGAGCCAAGTGTTCAGGACGTAAGAAATGTTATAGATTATATAAATGAAAATAATATTACAAAAGTTTTTTATGAGGAATTAACAGAAGGTACTGTTGCAAAAATGATTTCTGAAGAAACAAAAGCAAAACCGATAATTTTTTATACTCTTCATAATGTTTCAAATGAAGAAATTGAAGCAGGAGCAGATTATATAAGCGTTATGGAAAAAAATTTAGAGAATATAACAAATAATGTATAAGAAGGAGTAATTTATGATTTTAGAAGTAAAAAATTTAGAAGTTTCATATAATAATCATATTGCTATTCAAAATATTAGTTTTAAAGTTAAACAAGGAGAATATATTTGTTTAATTGGTGAAAATGGTTCTGGAAAAAGTACATTAATAAAAACTATAATGGGCTTAAAAAAAGAAACAAAAGGAAAAGTTGTTTTAAATTTAAGTCGTGATGAAATTTCATATTTAGAGCAAGGAGATTTAAAAAAGATTGATTTTCCTGCAACAGCAAAAGAAATTATAATGACTGGTGTTCAAAAACATAATAAAATTCCTTTTTATACAAAGCAAGATAAAGAGAATTTTAAAAAGGTTGTAGCAGATCTAAAAATTGAGGATATAGTAAATAAAAGAATAGGAGATTTATCAGGAGGGCAAAAACAAAGAGCTTTGCTTGCAAGAGCTCTGATTAGAAATCCAAAATTAATTATATTAGATGAACCAGCTACAGGTTTAGATGTTAATATTACTAAAGAATTATATAAAATTTTGGAAAATTTAAATAAAACACAAAAAGTTACAATAATTATGGCTACTCATGATTTAGATGAATTAAAAATAGTAAAACCAAGAATTATTTGCTTAGCCAAAACAATTAAATATGATGGCGATTTTGAAAATTGGCAAGGAAATTTAGAATAGTTTTTAAAATGAAAGGAGCAAAAAATGCAAGAATTAATTAGTTTAATGAATTATAGTTTTATGCAAAGAGCTTTAATTTGCGGAATTGCGATATCTTTTTGTGCAGCCTTAATTGGTGTAATTTTAGTTTTAAAAAATTATTCTATGATAGGTCATGGTTTAGGTGAAGTTGCATTTGCAGCTTTAAGTTTAGCTATGTGTTTGGGACTTCCAGAACTTGCAGTTTCAATTCCAATAGTAATTATTGCAGCAATTATTATAATGATAATTAGTCAAAAAAAAGGAGAAAGTGGAGATGTAACTATTGCACTAGTTGCTTCACGGTGCTTTAGCATTAGGTGTTATTATAACAGCTCTTAATACTGGATTTGGTACAGATAGTTTAAATTATATGTTTGGAAGTATTTTAGCTATGACGACATCTGATGTTATTTTAAGTGTAATTTTATCTATTGTTTTAGTTATAATTTATTTTATATTTTATAATAGATTATTACTTATTTCTTTTGATGAAAAATTTGCAAAATCATCAGGAATTAGTGTTACTTTTTATCAATTTTTAATAGCTTTAATTACAGCATTTGTAGTTGTTTTAGGGATGAGAATGATGGGAACACTTTTAATTTCAAGCTTAATTGTTTTTCCGGCAGTAATTGCAAAAAAATTAACAAAAAGTTTTAAAGGCTTAGCTTGTATATCAGTAATTACATCAATAATCTGTTTTATATTAGGAATATTAGTATCTTTTTATTTAAATCTACCTGCAGGAGCTGCAATAGTTGCAATATACATAATACTTTTATTTATTGTAAATATTGTAAGTAGCATAATAAAAATTTAAAAATTTTATTTTTTAATTTTATTTATTGATAAAAAATAATAGTAATGATATAATCTGAACATAATATAAATAGAAAATTATACGAAGAATATAGAGGATAAAAAAGATGGAAGAACTAAAGAATTTTGAATTAAATAATAAAGTTTTAGATAATTTTGATAAAGTTATGGAATATCATTTAGATAAAGTTGAAACTTTAACTATAAAAGAAGTTTTTACTAATTCAAAATTATTTAATATTATAAGTTTATGTACGAAATTAAAAACTCTTATTATAGAAGGAGATTTAAGAGTTGATGTTAATAAAATAATATTTAATATTTGTAAGCCAGAATTATTAGAAACATTAATTTTAAATTCTGTGAAACTTCCAACTACAAAAGCTTTTTTAAAGTTTACAAGTCTTACAACTATTTCATTAACTAATATTACTTTTAGTGATGTTAATGGCTTTTTTAATAAGATTGCAGACAAAGAAAAAATTGTTGCAATTAATTTAAGCAATGTTGATTTTGGCAGAAAATCAATTAGCAATTTGCGGTATCTTTCCAAATTTAAAATATTTAAATATAGATGGTTTGAAAAATTGCAAATTTGATAATTTTCAGTTCTTAGCAGATAGTGAAAAAATTGAAAGACTAGATTTTTTCGGAAATGAAATTAATGTTGATTCTTTAAAAGATTTAAGTAGAAAAAAATATATTAAAAATATTGATGTAAAAATAAAAACTTCAAAAAAATCTTTAATTGATAATAGATTTGAAGTAAATGGAGAAGAAGATAATAGTATTAGTTTAACTATTAATTCATTTGATTTTGAGAAAACTATTTCCTATTTACCTTTAAGTAAAGTAACAAATTTATATTTAGTTATTGAAGATGAATTTGATATAAATGAATATTTAAGAAAAATAAAAAAAGTAAAAGGTATTGTAAATATCAGCATTAAAAATGTTTCGTATATGGATTTAGAGCTGGCTAAAGATTTAAAAGATAGATTAGAACTAAAAAATATAGGAATTTTAGATTATGAAAAATCTAGAATAAAAACTTATTCAGTGGATGATTATATTGAAATTAGAGAAAAGTTTGATGAAATCATAAGTAAGCTTTCTAAACATTCAAATGAAATTGAGCTTTTTGAAGAATTATATAATTATATAAAAGAAAATATAAAATATGATGAAGAAAATGAAAGTAATATTAAAACTTTTTATTTAGAAAAATTTTCTAATCATAATTTATTTGCATCAGTAATTGATGATATTTTAAGAGTTTTGAAAATAAAAAGTCATATAATTTCTGGAATAAGTTATGATAAACCAAATTGCATGTGGAATCAAGTAAAACTTGAAGGTGATTGGTATAATGTTGATTTAGCAAGTGATTTAAAATTTAAAACTAATAAAAAAATATGGCAAAGTGGTCAAAAAGGCATTTTACAAGATGATGAAGAGTTTTCAAAAAATCATATTGAACAATCTGGAAATCCTGAAGCATGTGAAGTAAAAATTGATCAAAAGAAAAAAGAAATAAAAAATACAGTTAAAAAAATAGGTCCTTTTAAAAAATTTGTTAATAAAATAAAAAGTATTTTTAAATTTAATAAAAATAATGCTTTACCTGAACCAGAGGTAAATACAAAAGATGATGATAAAAATTAAATTTAGAAAGGAAGTCTGATTATGGTACCTGAAAAATTAAAAGTTGGAGATGAAGTAAGAGTTATTGCTCCTTCAAGAAGTATGGCAATTTTAAAAGAAGATTGTATAGAAATAGCAACAAAACGATTAGAAGACTTAGGATTAAAAGTCGGTTTTGGAAAACATGTTTATGAGTTTGATGCAGACTACATGGTAGCAGATGCAAAATTAAGAGCTGAAGATTTAAATGAAGCTTTTGCTGATAAGAATGTTAAAGCAATTTTAACTGTTATTGGTGGATTTAATTCTAATCAAATTTTAAGATATATAGATTTTGAAAATATAAAAAATAATCCAAAGATTTTTTGTGGTTTTTCAGATATTACTATTTTATCAAATTCAATTTATGCAAAAACTGGTTTAGTAACATATTCAGGTCCTCATTATTCTAGTTTTGGAATGAAAAAAGGTTTTATGGAATATGAAATGGAATATTTTAAGAAAATGTTTTTTGATGATAAGGAAATTGAAGTAAAATCATCAGAAGAGTGGAGTGATGATCCTTGGTTTGCTGACCAAGAAAACAGAGAATTTATAAAAAACGATGGAATGTTTATTATAAATGAAGGTGAAGCAAAAGGAAAAATTGTTGGTGGCAATTTATGTACTTTGAATTTATTACAAGGAACTAAGTATATGCCAGATATAAAAGATTCTATTTTATTTATTGAAGATGATGAAATGGCAGGAAAATTATTTTTAGTTGAGTTTGACAGAAATTTAGTTTCTACTATTATGCAACCTGGTTTTGAAAAAGTTAGAGGAATAGTTATTGGAAGAAGTCAAAAAGCTGCTTGTATGACAAAAGAAAAATGGATAAAATTAATAAAATCAAAATCAGAATTAGAAAATATCCCAGTAATTGCTGGAGTAGATTTTGGACATACAACTCCAATTATAACTTTTCCAGTAGGAGGAGAGGCAAGTTTATTAGCAAAAAATGGAAAAATTGAATTAAAAATAAGGGGATAAAAAATGATAGATTTAAAAGTTTTATATAATGAAGAAACTATACAAAACAGAATTAAAGAAATGGCAGAGCAAATTGATAAAGATTATGAAGGGAAAAGTATTTTAGCAATTTGTGTTTTAAGAGGTGCAATTTATTTTACTGTTGATTTAACTAAAAAGATGAAAAATCCAAATGTTGAGTTAGATTTTGTAAGAGTTTCAAGTTATTCAGGAATTGAAACTACTGGAAAAATTGATTTAAAATTAGATGTTAGCGAAGATTTAACCGGTAGAGATGTTTTGATTATTGAAGATATAATAGATACTGGATATACTTTAGATTTTTTAAAAAAGCATATTTTAAGTAAAAATCCAAAAAGCTTAAAAGTTGCAGTATTAGCTGATAAAGAAGAAAGACGTAAAGTTCCAGTAGAGGTTGATTATGTTGGATTTAAAATTCCAAGTAAATATATAGTAGGATATGGTTTTGACTATAATAATACATGTAGAAATTTAAATTACATAGGAACTTTAAAAGATTAGAAAAGTGCGCCCTAAAAGTAAAAGTTTTAAAGGGCGCATTTTAATAATAGATAATTTTTTTAAGAAAGGTTTTAATTTTAGGATGTTTAATATTGAAGAAGAATTAAAAAAGCTTCCAAATAAGCCTGGTGTATATATAATGAAAAACAAAGATGATGAAGTTATATATGTTGGCAAAGCTGTAGTTTTAAAAAATCGTGTAAGATCATATTTTAGAAAAACTAATAAAACGACTAGAATAGAAAAAATGGTTTCATTAATTGATCATTTTGAATACATAGTAGTTGGAAGTGAAGATGAAGCTTTAATTTTAGAATGTAATTTAATAAAAAAATATAGGCCAAAATTTAATGTACTTTTAAAAGATGATAAAACATATCCATATATTTGTATTGACATAAAATCAGATTATCCAAATGTATTTATGACTAGAAGAATTTTAAAAAATGGAGCAAAATATTTTGGACCATATCCAAGTAGTACTGCAGTTAAAGAGATGATTTCACTAATTAAAGATAAATTTCAAATAAGACAATGCAAGAATTTTAAATATAAAGATAGAGCTTGTTTAAATTATCATATAAAAAAATGCTTAGCTCCATGTATGGGGTATATTTCTAAAGAAGATTATAGAAAACAAATTGACCAAATTATTAGTCTTTTAGAAGGTAAATTTGATACTATAATAAAAGAAACTAAAAAAGAGATGGAATTAGCATCTAAAAATTTAGATTTTGAAAAAGCTGCAAATTTAAGAGATAGAGTTTTAGCGATTCAAAGAATTACTGAAAAACAAAAAGTTTCAAATTTTTCTGAAAACAATATTGATGTTATTGGAATTTATAAAAATGAATTATCGGTTTGTGTAGAAATATTTTTTGTACGTTCAAGTAAAATGATAGGAAGAGAACACTATTTTTTTGATGATTTAAAAGATATGCCAGAAGAGGAAATTGCTTCTGGTTTCATAAAACAATTTTATATGAATACAATAGATTTTCCAAATAAAATAATGCTTAGATATAATTTAGAAGAAAAAGAAATTTTAGAAAAATTTTTAAGTAATATTTCAAAAAAACATGTTGAGATAAAAAGTCCTCAAAAAGGTGAAAAACTAAGATTTGTTGAAATGGCAGAGCTAAATAGTAAAATAACATTAGAAAATAGGGTAAAAGATAAAGCAGAAATTCTAAAAGAGTTAAAAGAAGTTTTAAAATTAGAAAAATTGCCTTTAAAAATAGAAAGTTTTGATATTTCAAATATCTCTGGTAATTTTATAGTTGCTCGGAATGTGTGTATGTCAAAATGGAGTTATAAAAAGAAATCTTTCAAGAAGATTTAAAATAAAAACTGTTTTTGGACAAGACGACCCAAGATGTATGACAGAGGTTGTTAGCCGTAGAATTAAGCATTCTTTAGAAAATCCTAAAGGAGGTTTTGGAGAACTTCCAGATTTAATTTTAGCTGATGGTGGAATAACACAAATAAGGGCAATTAAAGAAGCATTAAAAGAAAATAAAGTTTTAGAAATTCCAGTTTTTGGAATGGTAAAAGATGATAAGCACTCAACAAGAGCTTTAATGGATGAAAATAGAAAAGAATTTAAAATTTCAGCAGAACTTTTTAATTTTATAACTGCTTTTCAAGATGAAGTTCATAATACTGCAATTGAATATCATAGAAAATTAAGAGATAAAGAAATGACAAAATCAAAATTAGATTATATTGATGGAATTGGAGAGAAAAAAAGAACAGCTCTTTTAAAAGAATTTGGTTCACTTTCAAAGATAAAAGAAGCAGATATTGAAGATTTAATTAAAATTAAGGGAATAAATGAAAGTTTAGCTAAAAAATTAAAAGAAGAATTATAAGACCAGTTTTTATAAATAAACTGGTCTTTTTTAGGTTTATATTCCGGCAATAAGTATTTGAACAAAATTATACATAAGTAAACTTAAAATAAAAATACAAATAATAGTACAAATTGCTAGAATAATAAGGAACTTTTTGTCATTGTTCATATGCTCGTCCTTTCTAGTTAATTTATTAAATTATATAAAATTAAATTTGAAAAAAATGTAGTTTTATGGTAATGTTTTTAATTTTTGTATACAAATATATTACAAAAAATATTGATAATTGACATAATATTAAAAAAATGCTAAAATTATTGCCGTAATTTACAAATTTATTTTTATCCTATAAGGAGGGTATGCTATGGAAGCAAATAAAGTAAGCGAGATTAGACGGTATTTAAACAAGTTTTACTTGGATACTGCATGTCAGTATTTCTGGAAAAAGGAACCTGTAGAAAAAATGGTCAAAAGCGTTTATTCTGCATTTTCTGATGAATTAAAAAAATTAGTAGAAAATGTTCCAGATAAAAAAATGACAAAAAAAGCTGAAGAGCAGAGAAAAAAGTATCTTGAACTGGAGAATGAAAAAGCTTTTTCAAGAGATTTTTTATTTAACTTTGAAAAAGAAATTTATAACTTTCTCCAAAATGCTGAGATATTGTTAGATGAGGATTCACTAAATAATGTTGCTTTAGTTCTCAGAAATACAATTGAAACAGCTTCAGATAGTACTATCTGCAAAGTTGAAAAGTTAGGATATGCATTTTTAGCTTTTTTGGCAGAAATGTTTATCACTGAACTTTATTCAAATTATATTCCGGATGATATGCCAAAAGAGGTTGCAGATTTAATTATGCAACTTACTGGAGGACCAATCATTCCTGCAACTTCAGTATTTCCAGAACTTAAAGACATGGACAATTAAACTTTTTTATTTAGTTTTTTAAGGCAATACTTGTAGCTGTCATTTTAAGGAAAGATATTTTTTTCTTAAAATGGCAGTTGCTTTTTATTTTCTTAAAACGAAAATGCTAGTTTAATTTTGGCTTGAAATATAGCAATTTTTAGAGTATAATATAAAATGTTAATTAAATCATAAGGTTTAATAAATTTTTTTATATAAAGGAATTTTAAGTTGTTATGAATATTGCAAGTGATTGGAAAGATTATGAGATTTTAGATATGGCTGATGGAGAAAAGTTAGAAAGATGGGGAAATATTTTTTTAATAAGGCCTGATCCACAAATTATTTGGAAGGAAAAAAGCTTTCCAGAAAAGTGGAAAATGGCCCATGCTAGATATAATAGAAGTAATTCGGGTCGGAGGAGGCTGGAAAATTAATAAAAAACTTCCAGATAGTTGGAAAATTTCTTATAAAGATTTAAAATTTAACATTAAACCAATGGGATTTAAACATACTGGACTTTTTCCAGAGCAAGCTGTTAATTGGGATTGGATGATTGAGAAAATAAGAAATTCAAAAAAGAATATAAAAGTACTCAATTTATTTGCATATACTGGAGGTGCAACAGTTGCTTGTAGCTATGCAGGAGCTATGGAAGTTTGTCATGTTGATAGTTCAAAAGGTATGACTGCCTGGGCAAAAGAAAATGCCGTTTTATCTGGTTTAGGTGAAAATAGAATAAGATTTATTATAGATGATGTTACAAAATTTGTTCAAAGGGAAATTAGAAGAGGAAATAAATATGATGCAATAATTATGGATCCTCCATCTTATGGAAGAGGAAAAAATGGAGAAGTTTGGCAATTTGAAAATAATATTTCAGACTTAGTAGAACTTTGCTCTAAAGTTTTAGCAGATAATCCTTTATTTTTCTTAATAAATTCTTATACAACTGGAATTTCAAGCAAAGTTTTAGAAAATATTTTAAATTTAAAAATTAGAAAAAAAGGAAAAATCTCATCAGGTGAAATAGGACTTCCTATGACAGATTCAAAATTAGTTTTGCCTTGTGGAATTTATGGAAAATGGGAAAGTTAATTTCAAGTTTTTGGGGACGCGTTCAAAAAGCATTTAAAAATTTTAAAAGAGTGGAAAGAAAATGGAATTAAATGTAATTTACGAAGATAATCATATAATAGTTGTAGAAAAACCAGTAAATATACCTTCTCAAGGTGATAAAACTGGTGATAAAGATTTATTAACTATTATAAAAGAATATTTAAAAGAAAAATATAATAAGCCAGGTGATGTTTATTTAGGTTTAGTTCATAGATTAGATAGACCAACTCGGAGGAATAATGGTTTTTGCAAAAACTTCAAAAGCAGCTAGTAGATTAAGTGAGCAGATTAGAAATAATGAGTTTCATAAAAGTTATTTATGCATAGTAGATGGAAAAATGGAAAAAGAAACAGGAACTTTTGAAAATTATTTATACAAAAATGAAAGAACGAATACTAGTAGAATTGCAAAACCAAATGAAAAAAATGCTAAAAAAGCAGTTTTAGATTATGAGGTTATAAAATATAATAGTAAAATAAATTTATCAGTAATAAAAGTAGATTTAAAAACTGGTCGTCATCATCAAATAAGAGTTCAATTTGCTTCAAGGAACCATTCGCTTTATGGTGACCAAAAATATGGATCAAGAGGAAGAGGAAAACAATTAGCCCTTTGGGCTTATATGCTTAAATTTAAGCATCCGACAACAAAAGAGGAACTAATTTTTACGTTAGAGCCAAAACATATTGGGAGTTGGAAGATTTTAGACGCGGAAATTGAATAGAATTTGTCTCTTAAGAGAAAACTAAGCTTAAAAGCAAGGTTTCTTTTAAGGGATTTTTATTTATATTTTAATTGTATGGAATTATTTTTTTGTATATATTTAATTAATTTAGATGTGTGAGCTCACTTTTAGCTTTATATATTTGGTTTTGTATAGTGAGACCGCTTTTGGTTGCATATATTTAATTTTGTGCAGTTAGTCCGCTTTTTTAGTTGCATATATTTTATTTAGAAGAGTGAATCCGCTTTTAAGGGTTTATATTTTTTAAAAGGGCAAAATCCCTACTTCGAAGAAAATGTAATCTTGATGGTTTTGAAGTCTAAAAACCCTCAAGATAACATTTTCTAGCTCGCTGGTCCCCACACAAGTTTTGCTTATCCTTTTAAAAAATATAAACCCTTAAAAGCTACTTAAGTACTTTAACAATAAGTAACTTCAAAATTAAAAGTTGCTTTTGTGCTTTAAAATTAAGAGAGTGCTAAAATATATAACTAAAAAGTTACTTTTGCATTATAAAATTAGTGAATTATGGAAAAAATATCATTAAACTTATTGTATAAGTTTAAAATAATTTTTCAAAGCTATTTACAATTAAAAATATTAAAGTTATAATTTCAATAAAGTTGGTTATATAACCATATAAATTTAAAAAATAAAATTAAAATAATAGGGAGGAAAAACATGAATAGACAGAAAAAGAATTTTAAATTAGTAAGTCATGAAAGCCTTGCGGCTGTACACACACACACACACACACACACTTATAATTGGTTTAAGTGATTTTTTAACAAATTTTAAATCAAAAAAGTTCAAAAAATTTTTTCATCATGAAAAAGATTTAATAAATCTAAAAAATGAAGAAAAAAGTTTTAATCAAAAATTTCAAGAAAAAGAATTTAAAAGAGAAAATTATTTTAATCAAAAAATTTTCAAAAATAGTATTGAAAAAGATTTTGGAAAAGACTTTAAAAGCAATTTTAAAAGCAATTTAAAAACTGGTATTTTAAGTTTAAATTCAGGAATAACACTAATCGCGCTTATAATCACAATAATAGTATTATTAATATTAGCAGGAGTAACAATATCAGCTTTAGTGCGGAGAAAATGGAATATTAAATCAAGCAATAAATTCAGCTGATAGAACAAAAGTAGAAGATGCAAGAGAAAGAATAGCAATGGAAATAGTAGGAAGTTATGATAGTAATGGAAGATTAGATGTTGGTAGTTTAAAAAGTAATCTAGAAAATCATTTAGGAATAGACACAAGTAATGTAGGAACATCATTACCAACAGGAACAATAACATTAGATGGAATAGATTTTTATATAAACTCAGATGAAGAAGTAATAGAAGGAATTGGAGTAGCAAATGGAAGTTGGAATAGTGAAAAGAAAGTAAACAGCCCAGAGTTATTTGAAGGAATGACAGCAGTGTACTGGGATAGTGAAGGAGTAGAACATGAACTTACATCTTCAAGTTCAGAAGAAGAGTGGAAAAATTGGTATGATTATAATGGTCAAGGAGATGGCCAAAATAAATGGGCAAATGCAGTAACAAAAGATGAGAATGGAAATATAACAGGTTACTGGGTATGGATACCAAGATATGCATATAAAATAGAAAGTGGATTATTCACAAGTACAGCTGGAGAAATCTCAATAAAATTCTTACAAGGAACAAGTGATTTAGATGAAGAAGGAAATACAATAAGTAGAGAATATAGTTATACAATAGATGAAACAAACGAAGTAAATAATCATATGAACGATTATGTAGTACATCCAGCATTTAGAGATGGAAAATCAAATAATTTTATGAACGGAGAATGGGACGAAGAAGTAACAGGATTTTGGGTAGCAAAATATGAAGCAGGATATCAAGCAAATACTATAACAAATAATAGTGGAGTACTTTCAACAGAAATATCAAATGCAGATGATGAAGTAGTTTATTCAGATTTAAAATATACATCATATTATATCCGATTTTTAACAAATACTTTAAATCAAGATTTATCAGCAGAAGGATATTCAAACCAAAGTTTGTCATATCCTGTATTTAAACCATTAACGTATTCATATAATAATATATGTATAGGAGATAGCTATGTATTATCACAAGCAATAGATACAGCTAACAATTTTTATGGATTAAATTCAAATAAAACAGATAGCCATATGATGAAAAATAGTGAGTGGGGAGCGGTAGCATATTTAGCACATAGTTCATATGGAAGAGCAGGAACAGAGATAACAATAAATGATTACTATACAAGTGAACAAAGTCCATATAAAACAGCAATAACAGGTTTAGCAAGCTCAGATGGCTCAGAATCAGCAACACAAAGTTTAACTAATGTAGCAGCATATAATATAGCAAATGGATATAAAGGAAACACAACAGGAAACGCCACCGGAGTATATGATTTAAGTGGAGGATTATGGGAAAGAACATCAGCATATATATCAGATGGAGCTAGTCAATTAACAAGTAATGGGACAAATTCTTCTAATGGTACATCTGGTAGTCTAATGGGGGCAAGTTCTATAGCAAATGCAGATGGATATCAAACATTAAGTACAAGGAACTATACAGTATATCCATATAATAATTCAAGTGATAGTTATATAAGTAATTACAATATTTACAAAGGATTACTATCAATCACTTATGGATACGGAAACGCAATCTTAGAAACATCGTCAGGAGTAAACGAAACAAGCAGTTGGAATTTTGACTACTCTTACTTTGTGGATTTTGTGTCACCATTCTTTCTACGTGGTGGCGATTACAGTAATGATTCTCATGCTGGTTCATTTACTTTCAATCGTGCTGGTGGTAATTTGGACTATCATAATAGTTTCCGTGTAGTGCTCGTTGCCGAGTAGCTACTAAAGATAACTTCCTTATAAAATAGTGGGAGGTGGAAATAGACATATAGAGAATACACCACAATGGTTTAAGGGACGTGTTCGAAAAACATGTTAATTTGATAAATTTGATTAAGGGCTTTGAGTATTTTTTCAAAGCTCTTTTGAGGCATAAGAATAGTTCTTTTGCCTCAATTAAAAAAAGATTAATTAACTATAATGACATAAAACGTTAGTATGCTTTTTAATAAAAAACTATTTACAAATCAAAATTCATTAGAAGAATCGAAAAAAATAATAACAATATTAATAGTAAATTTTGAAATAGATAAATTAAAAGAAATAGAAAAATATGTTTCTTGGGACACGTTCAAAAATCAGGTTAATTTGATAAATTTATTAAGGGTTTTGGATATTCTTCAAAGCTCTTTTGTTATTATTATGACATAAAATGTCATAATGTTTTTTTAATAAAATTCATAAATATTTTTAAATAATCTATTTACAATTCAAAGCCAGCATGATAAAATACTTGCAATTTAATTTTTGTGTATTTTTTATATGCAATTTCAAAATTATTTTAATTCAAAAAATTAAATTCTAAAGGCTCATTTCTAGCCTTTTAACTTCAATTTATAACATTGGAATTAAAAACATACAAAGAAAAATATTAATACAAGGAGAGGATGCATAATGTTTGTATGTTCATTATGCATGAATTTTATATGATGAATGATGAATTAAAAAATTATACAGAAGAAGCTAAAAAGGCGGTAGTGCCAACAAATGATTTTGTATTTAAAAGAATATTTGGAATGGAGGGAAATGAGGAATAACGAAAGATTTATTAAGTGCTATAATAGAAGATGAAATAGTATCAATAAATTTAGAAAAAACACTAATAATGAATGGAGATATTATAGATGATAAAACAAACATATTAGATATAAGAGCAGAATTAAATAATAAAATAAAAGTAGATATAGAAGTTCAAATGGCTTCTCAGGATTACATAGAAGAAAGAATACTATATTATTGGGCAAAACTATATACAAGAACAGTATTAAAAGGTGAAATATATGAAGAAGCGAAAAGAACCATAGCAATATTAATAGCAAATTTTGAGATAGATAATTTAAAAGAAATAGAAAAATATCATACGAAGTGGAAGATATTAGAAACAGAAATAAGTAAAAAAGTCTTGACAGAGAAGTTTGAGATTGATATTATTGAGTTACCGAAAGCGAAGAAAATTTTGGAAAATAAAAGGATGAAACCCGAAAATCCAAAATTACTAACATGGGTAAAATTTTTAATAAATCCAGAGAGTTTGGGGGTGGCTGAGATGGATGAAAATGAAGAAGTAAAAAAAGCAAATGAAGAGTTAGAAAAATTAAAACAAGATGAAATAAATTCATGGTATGCCTTAAGAAGGCAAGGAGCGGTAGTAGATGAGAAACTAAGATTAAGCTATGCAACTAGAAAAGGACTTGAGCAGGGAAAGATAGAAATAGCTAAAAATTTACTAAAAGAAAAAGTAGATATAAAAATTATAATTTCAGCTACAGGACTTACTAAGGAAGAAATTGAAGAATTAAAAAAAGAAATAGAATAAAAATAATCTATTAAGAGAAAACTAAGATTAAAAAGTCAAAGTTTTCTTTTAAGGGATTTTTATTTTAAAATAATTAAAAAATGTAAGAATATGTTGAAAAATTAGATTAATAATGTTTTAAGGGACACGTTCAAAAAGCAGGTTAATTTGATAAATTTATTAAGGGTTTTGGATATTTTTCAAAGCTCTTTTGTTATTATTATGACGTAAAATGCCATAATATTTTTTTAATAAAATTCATAAATATTTTTAAAAAATCTATTTACAATTCAAATCCAGCATGATAAAATACTTGCAATTTAATTTTGAAATACTACAGTTTATTTTTTCATTCTTATGTAGTATTAATTTTACTGTTTTAAGTAGTAAAATTCTTGACAGTTTCTTGTCAAAAAATCATTAAATTAAAAATTTAGAAATTAGGTAGGTGATAGAAAGTTTAATTTATATTTTAAATTTAGCACAAAAGATTAGAATTTATATGCTTTCGTGAAAGGAGAAATTAAATGATAAAAAAGAGAAGAATAATAACACCAAAAGATGATGATTGTTTTAAACACATTTTTGGAAAAGTTGGAAATGAAGATATAACAAAAGAATTTTTAAATTTAATAATTGATAGTGAAATAACAGAAATTGACTTGAGTTATAATACAAATGAAAATAGAAAAAATAAGAAAAAGAAAAGTATAGGATTAGATGTAAAAGCAAAATTAAATTCAGATATATGGTGTGATATAGAAATTCAAGTAAAAGATTATAAAGATATAACACAAAGAATTTTGTATTATTGGAGTAGAATATATTCTGGTCAGCTTGAAAAAGGGGATAGATATAAATTATTACAAAAAACTATTTTGATATTAATAACAGATTATGAAATAGAAGAATTAAAAGAAATAAAAAAGACTATTAGTCAATGGAGTATAAGAGAAAAAGATGAAAAAAATCATAAAATAGTATTGACACCATATTTGGAATTTTATATTATAGAGATACCAAAATTAAAACGATATAAAGATTTAGGAGAGGAACTAACAAGATGGTTAAAATTTATAGATAATCCGGAGGTGTTGGAAATGGGTGAGTATAAGAAAAGCAAAACATTGGAAAAAGCTAAAAAAGAATATGAAGGTTTTGCAGGTAGAGATGCAGCATTTTGGGAAGCAGAGGCAGAATTAAGAGCAAGAGCAGATTGGAATGCAGAATTAGATTTAGCTCGTAGCGAAGGAGCTGAAGCAAGTCAAATTGAAATAGCTAAAAATTTATTAAAAGAAAAAGTGGATATAAAAATTATAATTTCAGCTACAGGGCTTAGTAAAGAAGAAATTGAAGAATTAAAAAAAGAATTGGAATAAAAATAATCTCTTAATAGAAAACTAGAATTAAAAGAAGTTTTCTTTACATATAAAGAATACACCACAATAAAATCTGAATAAATTTTCCTCTTTTTGAGAAAACTATTTTAAAAATTAGCTTTTTTAAAAGGAGGAATTTTTTTATGCTTTTTAGAACTGATATGGCTGATGAAAGGCGTGATATTTATAGAAAAGCACGTGGTTTAGATAGTGAAATTGATGGAATTGAGTATGAATTTGAAAATGTAAAAGATGAAGCTAAAATTACAAGAGTTAGGATTTTAAATGAAAATGGAAAAAATGCTTTAAATAAAGAAATTGGGAATTATGTTACAATTGATTGTAATAAAGTTACTAATTTAAGTGAAGATAGTGAAAAAAATATTACTAGAATTATTTCAATTGAATTAAAAAAACTTATAAGAAATTTATGTAATCCAGAAGATGAAGTTTTAGTTGTTGGACTTGGAAATGAAAATTTAGTTGTTGATAGCTTGGGTTCAAAAGTTATTGATAATATTGAAGTTACAAGGCATATAAAAAAGTATTACCCAGAATATTTAAAAGAAAATGAAAGAGAAATAAGTGCAATTTCTCCACGGTGTTATGGGACTTACTGGAATTGAAACTATTGAAGTAATTAAAGGAATTATAGAAAATACCAAACCAAAATTAGTAATTGCAATTGATAACTTGGCTTCTAGGAGTATTGATAGAATAAGTAAATCAATTCAAATTTCAGATACAGGGATTGTTCCTGGTGGTGGAGTTCAAAATGCACAAAAAGCTTTAAATAAAGGAAACTTAAAAGTTCCGGTAATTGCGATTCGGAATTCCAACTGTAATTGAAAGCGCAGTAATTGTAAATGAAGCGGTAAATTTATTTATTGAGAAATTACAAGAAAAAGGTGAGGCTAATGAATTTTTAAATAATCTAAAACAACATGATAATTATGAAGAAATAAAGCAAATTTTAAATCCTAGAAATTATAATTTAGTTGTAACTCCAAAAGAAATAGATGAACTTACTCGGGAGTTTAGCAAATTTAGTATCAAATGGAATAAATAATGCTCTATAAAATTTTTATAAAAAGCATAAAAAATGTAAATTTTTGTTGATTTTTGATTTTTTAAATAGTATAATATTTAACTAGGTAAAAATAAATTGTTATGAAAGGACAGGGGTTATGGTAAAGATTGCTTTTTTTGATACTAAAGATTATGATAAGGAAGTTTTTGATGAGTATAATAAAAAATATGGATATGATATAACATATTTTGATTCAAGATTAAATAGAGAAACTGCAACACTTGCAAAAGGTTATGATGTAGTTTGTGTTTTTGTTAATGATAAAGTAGATGAGGAAACTTTAAAAATATTAGAAGAAGTTGGAGTAAAACTTGTTGCTTTAAGATGTGCAGGATTTAATAATGTTGATTTAGATCATAAAGGAAGTTTAAAAGTAGTAAGAGTACCACAGTATTCACCTTATGCAGTTGCAGAGCATACTGTTGCTCTTTTATTAAATATTAATAGAAAAATTTATAAATCATATCAACGTGTTAAGAAATATAATTTTTCTTTAGATGGACTTTTAGGTTTTGATGTTCATGGTAAAACAATTGGTGTTATTGGAACAGGAAGAATTGGAAAAGCTTTTATAGAAATTATGAAAGGTTTTGGAACAAATATTATTGCTTATGATCTATTTAAAGATGAAAAAGCAGCAAAAGAGATGGGATTTAAATATGTCGAATTAGATGAACTTTTAGCAAATTCAGATATAATTTCACTTCATTGTCCTTTAACTAAAGAAACTGAAAAAATTATAAATAAAAATAATATTGAAAAAATGAAAAAAGGTGTTATTATTTTAAATACTAGTAGAGGAAAATTAGTAGACACAGATAGTTTAATAGATGAACTTTCAACTGGTAAAATTGGTGGCGTTGGACTTGATGTTTATGAAGATGAAGAAGAATTTTTCTTTAAAGACATGTCTGGTTCATATAAAAGAGATAAAAACTTATCAATGTTAATTTCAATGCCAAATGTTATAATTACTGCTCATCAATCATTCTTTACAAGAGAAGCTTTAAACAATATTGCAAGTGATACTTGTGAAAATATTAAACAAGTTATGAATGGTGAAGAATGTAAAAATGAACTAAAATAGGAATTAATTTGAAAAATTAAGAGATAATAAATAGTAGCTTTTGTTTATAAAGGCTACTATTTTTGTTTTTAGACATACACTTTAAATATGAAAAAAGCGTATTATAAAGCATAGATAAAAGAAAAATTTGGAGGAATTATGAAATCAATTTGTTTAAAAACTAATAATGAAGAAGCAATAAATTTTATAATTAGAAGTTTAGAAAAAAACTTTGATGATATTGTAATTTCTTCAAATAAGTTTAAAATATTTAATAATGTTATTATTCACTATAGAGGAGATAACGAAAAGGAATTTTTAATTAAAATTTCAAACTTAGTTGCTAGTTTAATAGAGATTTTTTATGAACCTAAAATTTTAGATAAGATTATAGATGAAAATTATTTTTATTTTGAAGATTATGAAAAAGAGGTCATTTTAAGAATTTGTGAAAAAATAATAGAAATACAAGAATCTGATTTAGCATATAAAAAAGAAATATTAAAGGGTTTAGTTTTTGATTATTTTTTGGAAAATAAAATTATGATTTTAGATGGTTTTATAAATTTTAGAACAAAACCATATTTAGAAGTTTTAGATTATGTTGTTGATACTTCTGTTACAAATTATGTTATTAGTTTACAATAAGATATTGAAAATAAAATGTAAATATGTTATAAAAATATATAATACAAAAGAGGTTTGTTATGGAAGATATAGAAAAATTAAAAAGAAGATTAATTGAAAATCAAGATATTATTTTTTATTTCGCATATAATAGCTATATTGAAATGCTTTTTTATGGAGATGTAGATTTGGAATTTCCGATACAGCCTGTAAATTTAGCAGATTTTATAAAAGATAATCCAGATGTTATAGATGGATTACAAATGAGAAATATTGTGAATTTACTGGCTATATCTTCGAAAGAAAGTTTTCCTTTTGATATTGAGCAAATTATATTAAAAAAATTGGAAAATGGAGAAAGATTTTTTTCAGGGAATAATTTTGAATCAAATGCATTTGGAAATATACAAACAAGTTTTGATATGGCTTTTAATAGTAATTTGATATCAGATGATACAGCTAATTTTATAAAACAAAAAATATATGCAGATTTAGATAGATTAAGAGAAAAAGATTTAGAGGCTGCTAATTTAATAAATAATGCTAAAACGATTTATGCTATTGATAATTTTATAAATACATATCAAGAAGGATGGACAAGAGAAAAGCAAAGGGTTTTAGAAGAGCTATGTAGAGAAAATATAAATGTTTTAGATGTTATTAATTATGAAATCTTTGAGGACGAGTTTTTCAATAGTTTTAGTTCAGAATTTATAAAGCATATTGCTAAATATCCAAATGAAAGTTCCAAACTTTTGATAATAAAAAGAAATTACCCTGAATTATTTGAAGCTGAAAAGAAAATGATATTAGAATTTGAAAAAGAACCGATGCCTGAAAAATACGCATTAGAAAAAATATTGATAGATGCATGTTGTGAAGAAGCTTCAAAATTAAAGAAAAAAGAATTTTCTAAAGAAGATATTATTGATTTAATTAATTTTTATAAGAGAAAAAAAGTATGGGAGTTTGGGGCTGTAAATGTTAATTTTCAAGAAAATTATGAACAAGCATTTGAAGAAGCGTGTGATAAAGCTTTTTATGATGCTAAAACTCAAGAATATAGAACTGTAGATGATATGAGACAAATTTTTGTAACGAAATATTTTGGTATGGGTATTAAAGAAACTGAAAAGTTTTTGTCTGCTTATATAGAAAATTCTGAAGAAATAGAACTTCCAAGCGATATTAAAGATTATATGAGAGAAATAAAAGAGGTTTTTGAAATTGGTAGTAAAGAAGAATTAGCTAAAAGATATGAAAGTGAAAAAATAAAAATTACACCAATAGATAAAATTAAATATGAACTTTCTTTGAGAAGAGCTTATTCAAATGAATTTGTACAACAATTAGATAAAACAGATAAAAAATTAAAAGTTATAGATCCAGAATTTATTGAATTTGATGGAAAACAAATACCTAAAATTAGGTTAACTGGAGATTTTGACTTGCTTTTTTCTAGTACAGATACTGGTTTTAGGGAAGATAAAAAATTACTTGATGGAAGTTTTTTAAAAACATATAAACATACAAGTGATGTATCTAAACATTTAATATCAACTTGTTCTGTAAATCAGGATTTTTTAGGGTGTACTCCTGTAAACAAAAATGGAGTAATGATAGTTTTTTCTACAGTTTATAATGATAAATTAAGTTTATATGGAATTACTGATATAAATTCAAATATTCGCTCTTTTGATTATTCTGCTGAAAAAAGCTATTATATACCTTATGAAAAAGTACATCAATTTAGTAGGAAAGTATATGCAGAAGCAGCAATTGAAAAAGAAAATACTTATCCTAATTATATAGCGGTGTTTACTGATTCACCAAAAGAAATTAAGGACAATTCTTATAAAGCGGCTTTAGAATTTGGAGTTCCAATTTTAGAAATTGACAAAAAAGAGATTGCATTAGAACAAATAAATAGATTAAATAATCTTATGGAAATTTTTAAGAAAACTAAAGATATGAATATTTTACACAGATTAATTTCAATGTATGAAACTAATGTTGCTGGATGGCTTTTAAATAGAGATGAAAATGTAGAGGATAAATCTTTAACTTCTAGCATTGATAATAGCAGTTTAAAATATCTTTTTGATGAAAAAAGACAAGAAATATATGAAATTATAAAACTTTATATAGATGAACTAAGAGGTACAGAAGAATTTGATAGTAAAACCAAAAATCTTATTTCAATTTTACAATCAGAGGCCGATAAATATGATTTAATCAATTTAGACTATGTTCCAATTACTAAAACAGCATCTAATTTTAAATATGAATATTTAATTGGAAAGATAAATATGATAAGAATAAAGGAAAAACAAAATACATTTCAAAGCGAAAATGGAACTAGTATTATTATACCATGTAAACCTATTGTTAGTTTACAAAATATTTCTCAAGATTTAGTAAATTCTGGTATTAAAATGGAAGAAATTGTAAAAGCAAATGAATTGGTTATTGATAATAGTATTGAAAGAAAAGGAAATGAAGTTTATGAATAAATTAGTTTGTGCAGAAGTTAATGCTGTTTTGCAAAATTTAAATGAATATGAGAAATCTAAAATCCCATTAAATATTTTAAAAAATTTTGAAAATAAAAGTATAGGAATTAATTATAAGTTAAATTTTGATAAAACATTAAGACCAGTATTATCAAGAGAAGCAGAATGCATATTATTAGTGATTTATAGACAATGCTTTTTGAAACAAAGAGAAAAAAATTCATTATATAAAGCATTAAAGAAAAATGAAACTTTATAATACACTTTACTTTTTAAAGTATTTATAGTAAAATAGTTATGTTTACTAATTAATTATGGAGGAGTCTAAAAAGACTATCCAGTTTTTTCTTAAGAAAGGGGGGACTTGTGATGCCTGGATATATGGTGCATTTTGCAAGTTGCAATAAGGATTACATTATGGATATAGCAGTAATCCTGATATTAAGGAATTTTTAAATTCTTTAAGTGAATCAGAAAAAACATCTAATCCATTTTGGAGAGGGTATTTATGGCATCTTATAACAGATAAGGTAGTTTATGAAGCTTTGGATATAGATAAAATATATTCAAAGCGTGTAGTAGACCGTATGTTATGTAGAATGTCAAGAGAAGAAGCAATGAAAATTGAAACTAAAAAGCTTCATGATGACTGGGATAGAACAAATCAAAAAATTCATTTAGAATATCCTGAAATCATTCTTCCGCCTGAAATTGACGAGCTTGGTGTTGTAAAGTTTGTTGATGATGGTAAGCCTTTGACATATGTGGACTGGGAGGTTATTAGTAAAATTATAAAAGTCTTAAGAGTTTTTGATCCCATTTTAAATGATTTAAAAATTTTGGATTTTTGGTTTATGCACCGAAATGACCGGTAAATTCAAGTTCTAAAAGTGCAAGGTCTATAATTACTATTTGGTGATTATGGATCTTGTACTTTTTTATTATTTTTTTTAAAAGCTCTTGACAAAAAGCTTTTTTTGGTGTAAAGTATATTAGCATTACAAAACAAAGGAGTGATCTAATAGATGGAAAAACAAGTTAAAATAAGCGTTTTACTTGAAATTTATGGCAAGCTTTTAACTGAAAAACAATATAATTTATTAGATGACTATTACAATAATGATTTATCTCTTTCAGAAATAGCAGAAAATGAAGGAATTACAAGGCAGGCTGTAAGAGATAATCTAAAGAAGGGGGAAAACAAACTCTTTGAATTTGAAGAGAAATTAGGTATCATGAAAGCAACAATTACAAAACAAGAAACAATTGCTGATATTTTATCTGAGATTACAAAAATTAATAGCAAAATGTCAGATAAAGAAATTGCAGAAATCTTGGAGAATGTAAAAGAAAAATTACAAATCATAAGTTAAAGATTTTTTAAAAGAACAAAAGGAGGCTATAAACAATGGCATTTGAAGGCTTATCAAATAGATTACAAGAAATAACGAGAAAATTAAGTGGAAAAGCTCGTATTAATGAAAGCGATTTAAAAGAAGTTTTAAGAGAAGTAAAACTTGCACTTTTAGAAGCAGACGTTAATTTTAAAATTGTAAAAGATTTTATAAAAGTAATTGAAGAAAAAGCCTTAGGTCAAGATGTTTTAAAATCTTTAACTCCTGGTCAACAAGTAATAAAAATAGTAAGAGATGAACTAACAAATCTTTTAGGTGGAGAAGAAAGTAAAATTAATTTTACTCCTAACCCACCAACAATAATTATGTTAGTAGGTTTGCAAGGTTCTGGTAAAACAACAACAGCTGGAAAATTAGCAAATAGGATTAGAAAACAAGGCAAAAAGCCATTATTAGTTGCATGTGATGTTTATAGACCTGCTGCTATTAAACAGTTACAAGTTGTTGGAAAACAATTAGACATTCCAGTTTTTGCAAATGAAAATACAAAAGATGTTAGATTGATTGCAAAACAAGCTTTAAATACTGCAATTTCAAAATTAAATGATGTTATAATTATAGATACTGCGGGTAGATTGCAAATTGATGAAGTGTTAATGAATGAATTAAAAGGTTTAAAACAAGATGTTAAACCACATGAAATTTTGTTAGTAGTAGATAGTATGACAGGGCAAGATGCAGTAAATGTTGCAGATACTTTTAATAAAGAACTTGAAATTGATGGAGTTATTTTAACAAAATTAGATGGTGATACTAGAGGTGGTGCGGCACTTTCAGTAAAATCTATTACAGGAAAACCTATAAAATTTATAGGAACAGGTGAAAAATTAAATGAATTTGAAGAATTTTATCCAGATAGAATGGCTTCAAGAATTTTAGGTATGGGTGATGTTCTTTCAATTATAGATAAAGCTGAGGAAGCATTTGATTTAGAACAAGCTGAAGCTTTAGAGAAAAAACTAAAAAAGCAAAAGTTTGATTTAGATGATTATTTAGCTCAGTTAAGACAAATGAAAAAAATGGGTTCAGGTTCATTTTCATCAATTTTAAAATTAATTCCTGGAATTGGAAGTAAATTAAAAGATATTAATATTGATGAAAAAGAATTTGTAAAAATTGAAGCTATAATTTGTTCAATGACTAAAAAAGAACGTAAAAATCCAAATATTTTGAATGGAAGTAGGCGTTTAAGAATTGCAAAACGGTAGTGGAACTGAAGTTTCAGATATAAATAAATTTATGAAATCGTTTGAAATGACACAAAAAATGATGAAAGAAATGACTAACCCAGGAAAAAATAAAAAATTTGGTAAATTGTTAAAAAACATGAATTTAGATGATGTAGATATGTCTAAATTTAATGATTTAAAATAAAAGCAATAAGGAAGGAGGAACAAAGTTTATGTTAAAAATTAGATTACAAAGACAAGGAAAGAAAAAAGCACCTTTCTATCATGTAGTAGTTGCAGATTCAAGAAGTCCTAGAGACGGAAAGATTGTTGAAAAAATTGGAACATATGATCCAATGACAAATCCTGCAACAATAAATATTGATTCAGAAAAGGTTGCATCTTGGATTAAAAATGGTGCAAAACCAACTGATTCAGTTAAAAATTTAATTGAAAGAGCTGAAAAGAAAAATGCTTAAGTTTTAAGCGACAGATTTTTTTAAAAGAGGTAAGATTATGAAAGAAATACTTGAATTAATAATTAAAAATTTGGTAGATGATGAATCAAAAGTCTCTATTGAAGAAAAAACTAACGACAAATCTGTTGTTTATGAAGTAAAAGTTGCGAAAGAAGATATGGGAAAAGTTATTGGTAAACAAGGAAAAATGGCAAAATCAATTAGAAGTCTTATTAAAGCTATTGCAATTAAAGAGCATAAAAGAGTTAATATTGAATTTGTAGGATAGGTAAGTTATGAAAGATATTTTAGAAATCGGACAAATCGTAAACACTAGAGGTTTAAGAGGCGAAGTTAAAGTAAACTCTTTTTCTGAAGATAGTAAAAGGTTTGAAAAATTATCTACAATTTTAGTAAAAAATAAAGATGAATATAAAGAATATGAAATTGAGAAAGTTTCTTATTCGAAAAATCAAGTTATTTTAAAGCTAAAAGGAATTGACCATATAGATTATGCTGAAAAACTAAGAAATCTATATATCTATGTTAAAAAATCTGATTTAGGGGATCTTCCAGAAGGAACATATTATATAGCAGATTTAATCGGCTTAGATGTTTATACTGAATCAGGTGAATTTTTAGGAAAAGTAGATGATATTTTAAAAAATAATAAAGCTAATGATGTTTATGTTGTAAGAAGTGTTCTTCGGGATTTTAAAATATTTGCCAGCTATACCAGATGTTTTGAAAGATATTGATATTCAAAACGGAAAAATAATTGTTAATTTACCAAAGGGGTTATAATATGAAATTTGATATTTTAACACTTTTTCCAGAGATGTTTGAACCTTTAAACAAAAGTATTATTGGTAGAGCAACTTCAAAAAATATTTTAGAAATAAATTTAATTAATATCAGGGATTTTTCAAAGAATAAGCATAAACAAGTTGATGATACACCTTATGGTGGAGGAGCAGGAATGCTTATTAAACCAGATGTTGTATGGGATGCTTATTTAAGTGTGAAAACTTCTGATAGTAAAGCAATTTATTTAACGCCTCAGGGCAAAACGTTAAATCAAGCTAAAGTAGAAGATTTAGCAAAATATAATCATTTAATTTTATTATGTGGTCATTATGAAGGAATTGATCAAAGAGTTATAGATAAAATAGCTCCAGAAGAAATATCTATTGGAGATTATGTTTTAACAGGTGGAGAAATTCCTGCAATGGTTTTAGTTGATTCTGTTTCAAGATATATTTCAGGTGTATTATCAAATGGTTCTGAAATAGAAGAAAGTTTTTCTGTAGATGGACTTTTAGAGTATCCACAATACACTAAACCTGAATATTTTGAAGGTTTAAGAGTTCCTGAAGTTTTACTTTCAGGTCATCATGAAAATATTGCAAAATGGAGGAGACAAGAGGCTTTAAGAAACACATATAATAAAAGAAAAGATATTTTAAAAAGTGCTAATTTAACTGAAGATGATAAAAAATTTTTGAGAAGTATTGGAAATAAATAAAATTAAATTTTAAGAAAGGAGTTATTTAATAATGGATATTATTAAATCAATCGAGCATGAACAATTAAAAAATAAAATTCCAGAATTAAAAATTGGTGATACAGTTAGAGTTCATGTAAGAATTAAAGAGGGAAACAAAGAGAGAATCCAAGTTTTCGAAGGTATTATTATTAAAAAACAAGGTGGCGGATTAAATGCTACATTTACAGTTAGAAGAATTTCATATGGTGTTGGAGTTGAAAAAACATTTTTAATTCATTCACCATTAGTAGAAAAAGTTGAGGTAGTAAGAGTTGGTAAAGCAAGAAGAGCTAAACTTTATTATTTAAGAGATAGAGTTGGTAAAGCTGCTAAAACTAAAGAGAAAATTGGTGCAAGAATTGAAACTAGAGAAATTACTGTTAAGGAAGAATTAGTTCCAGGTGAACTAGAAGCAGCAGAAAGCGCTGAAACAGTAGAAGTTCCAGAAGAAGCACCAGTAGAAAAAGAAGCTCCAAAAGCTGAAGAAACTACTTCTACAACTGAAGAAGTTAAAAAAGAAGAAAAATAAATTTTATAACTTTATATAAAAATAACCCCATATACTAATTTAACGTATATGGGGTTAAATTATTTTTTGGATTTTTTTTAGAATTAAATTAAAATTTCTTTGAAGTAATTTAAGTAAGAATTAACATTTCTATATATATGAACAATTGAGATAATAAAAATTTTATTAGAATATACTGAATAAAAAACTCTATGCTGTCTAAATATAAGTTGTCTTATTTGATAATTTCTTTTTTGCAGGACTAGTTTTCCTAAATAGTGGTTTGTAGACAGCATATTTATGTAATTCATAAGTTTAGAAATATTTTTTTCCACATTGTTAAGGTTCCTTGAGGAGTTCCTTTTGTAGTCTTTGATGTCTTTTTTAGAACTTTTAGACCATCTAACTATCAATATTAAGCTCCATTTTTACTTCTTCAGTAGTATAGACATTTCCTTCTTCAACATCTTTAAGACCTTGCTCAATGTGAACTCTTACATAAATTTCCTGAACTAAGTCATACATAGTAATATCATCAGGTGATTCATTAATAACTTCTAATGCAATTTCTTTAACATTCATAAAAAATACCTCCTTTGTTTTTTAGATTTTCACAATCTATGAATGAATTATATCATAAATATTATTTTAGTCAAGAAAAGTACAAGTTTTTTGTAAGTATTTTTAATTGCTAAAACATATTTTTAATTTTATCATGTGAAAAAAGCATTTATTGACAATTAATGGCTTTTTTTATATAATCTTTTTTGTAAAAATTAATTAATATATATAGAAAAAAGAAAGGAATGTATGATTTTATTTTAAATATATCATACAAATTATAAAAAAATGAAAGTTTTAGTTACAGGCGGACTTGGATTTATTGGTTCTCACACTGCCTTAGAATTAATTCAAAATAATTATGAAGTTATAATAATTGATAATCTTTATAATAGTGAAATTGAAGTTAAGGATAAAATTAAAGAAATAACAGGAGTAGAGCCTAAAGTTTATATTAAAGATTTATTAGATAAAAAAGAAATTGAAAATATATTTGAAGAAAATAAAATAGATAGTGTTATTCATTTTGCTGGATATAAAGCTGTTGGTGAGAGTTGCAGAGAACCTCTTAAATATTATCATAATAATTTAATGAGTACTATAAATTTATTAGAAGTGATGAAAAAATATGATGTTAAAAAATTTGTTTTTAGTTCATCTGCAACAGTTTATGGAAATCCTGGAGTTAAAAAATATTCTGAAAGTTTGGGTAGAGGAAAAACTACTAATCCGTATGGAACTACTAAAGCAATGATTGAGCAAATTTTAGAAGATTTATATAAATCAGATAATTCATGGAATATTGGCATACTTAGATATTTTAATCCAATAGGAGCACATAGTAGTGGTTTAATTGGTGAAAAACCTGTTGGAATTCCAAATAATTTAATGCCATATATTTTAAAAGTTGCAAAAGGAGAACTAGAATGTTTAAATGTTTTTGGAAATGATTATAATACTCATGATGGAACAGGAGTTAGAGACTATATTCATGTTGTTGATTTAGGAAAAGGTCATGTTAAAGTATTAGAAAAACTAGAAAAATCTAAAAGTGGTATATTTACATATAATTTTGGTTCTGAAAAAGGATATAGTGTTTTAGATTTAGTCAAAACATTTGAAAAAGTAAATAATATAAAAATAAATTATAAAATAGCTGAAAGAAGACCTGGAGATTTAGATGAATACTATGCAGATAGCTCAAAAGCAAAAAACGAATTAGGTTGGAAAACAGAAAAAACATTAGAAGATATGTGTAGAGATTCTTGGAATTTTATGAAAAATCAAAAATAAGGTTATTAAGGAATAATAGATGAAAACTGGAATTATAATTTTAAATTACAATGCTGCTGATGATACAGTAAAGTATGTAAATAAAATAAAAAACTATGAGATTTTAGATAAAATAGTAATTGTTGATAATTTGTCTGTAGAGCCAAATTGTATGGATAAATTAAATAATTTAAAAAGCGATAAAGTTCATGTAATTAGAACTAAAAAAAATGGTGGATATTCTTATGGTAATAATTTTGGGATAAAATATTTATTAAATTTAAATGAAAAATTTGATTATATTATTATTTCAAATCCTGATATTGATATTAAAGCAGAAGCAATAGAAAAATGTATTAATTTTTTAGAGAAAAATGATAAAGCAGGTATTTGTGCTCCTAAAATGGTAGATAGTAATCAAAATTTGGTAAGAAGAAGTAGTTGGAAAATTAGAAAACCTGCAATTGATATGGTAAATTCAACTAGACTTACTGAAGTTTTGTTTTGGTGGTTATTAAGAAAAGGAGAATATAATTTAAAAGATTTTGAAAAAACAGAGTTAAAAGTAGAGGCTGTTTCAGGAGCTTTTTTTGTAATAAAAACTAAAATATTTGAAAAATGTAATTTTTTTGATGAAAATACTTTCTTATTTTACGAAGAAGATATTTTGGCTAGTAAAATAAAAAAACTAGGATATGAAGAATATAGTTTAAATGATATAAGTTTTACTCATTATGAAAGTCAAACTATTGATAAAGCTTATAATTATTTTAAAAAAATAAAAATGTTACAAAAAAGTAAAATGTATTATCAAAAAAATTATAATAATATTAGTTTTTTACAAATTTTAATTTTTAATTTATTAAATTTGTGGAGAAAATTGGAACTTATCATAGAAGTTCCAATAAGAAAACTTATGAAAAAATAAGATTTTGCGCCAAGTTTTTTAAGGCGCATTCTTTTTTGATATAAAGGTATTGATAAAAAATATATAATGTGATAAACTATATCCGTATTAATGGAGGCAGTTTTGATAAAAAATATTAAAGATTATAATTTAGATGAATTAAAAGAAGAACTAATTTCTTTAGGTGAAAAGCAATATAGAGCTTCTCAAATTTTTGAATGGATATATATAAATAGAGTTCAAAGTTTTGATGAAATGACTAATCTTTCAATAGATTTAAGAGAAAAGTTAAAAAATAATTTTTCTTTAGGAGATTTTAGTATAGTAAAAAAACTAGAGTCTGTAGATGGAACAAAAAAGTATTTATTTAATATAAATGATGGGAAAGGAAATTTAATTGAAAGTGTTTTAATGCAATATCACCATGGATATACAGTTTGTGTTTCTTCACAAATTGGTTGTAGAATGGGATGTAAATTTTGTGCATCAACTGGAATAAAATTTGAAAGAGGTTTAACCCCTGGAGAAATTGTAGAGCAGATTTTAACAATTGAAAAAGATGCAAATATAAAGGTTTCAAATATTGTTTTTATGGGAATTGGAGAGCCTTTAGATAATTATGAAAATGTAATAAAAGCAATTAGGATTTTAAATAATCCAAAAGCTTTAAATATAGGCGCAAGGCATATTAGCATTTCAACTAGTGGTATAGTGCCAAGAATTTATGATTTGGCAAATGAAAATTTGCAATGCACGCTTTCAATATCTCTTCATAGTACAAATAATAAAAAAAGAAGTGAAATGATGCCAATTAATAAAGTTTATCCTATTGAAGAGTTAATAAAAGCTTGTAAATATTATATAGAAAAAACTAATAAAAGAATTTCTTTTGAATATGCTTTAGCAAAAAGCGAAAATGATAATTTAAAAGATGCAGATGAGCTCGCAAAGCTTTTGAAAGGAATGCTTTCACATGTTAATTTAATACCAATAAATGAAATTAAAGATGGAAAATATACAAAAAGCACAAATGAAAATATAATTAAGTTTAGAGATTATTTAAACGAAAAAGGAATTGTTGCAACAATTAGAAGAGAGCTTGGCTCAGATATTGAAGCTGCTTGCGGACAACTTAGAAAACAGAATTTAGAAAGTTAAATATGAGGTGAAATTTTGAGAGTTTTAGCTAAATCAGATATTGGAAAAGCTAGAGATATGAACCAGGATTATTATTATGTAAGTTCGTTGGAGGATAATATTAAACTGTATATTTTAGCCGATGGAATGGGCGGATATAAAGGTGGAGAAATAGCAAGTAATTTGGCTGTTAATTGTGCTAAAAATTATATTTGTAATAATTGGCCTAAAATAGAAAAAGAAAAAAATGAAATTTTAAATTTAATTAATAGCGCTATGGAATATGCTAATATGATAGTTTATGAAAAATCGCTTGAAATTGAAGAACTGCATGATATGGGAACTACTCTAGAAGTTGTAATTTTATGGAATAATAAAGTTTTTATTGGTCATGTTGGAGACAGTCGTGTTTATAGAATTAGAAAAAATGTTATGAGGAGACTTACAACAGACCATAGTTATGTTGAAAAATTAATTAAAGATGGAAGCATAACAAAAGATGAAGCTTATCATCATCCTAATAAAAATATGCTTTTAAAAGCACTTGGCTGTAATAATTTGGTTAAACCAGATGTATTTTATAAAGGATTTTTAAAAGGTGATATACTTCTTATGTGTTCAGATGGATTAACAAATATGTTAAAAGAAAATGAAATTTATTCAATTTTACTTAACAATCCAGATAAACCGGAAGTAGCTTTAATAAATGAAGCAAATAGAATGGGCGGCATTGATAATATTACAGCTATAATTGTCGATAATGTTTAAATAGGAGAGATTTAAGATATGATGAACCTTATAGGAAAAATGTTAGATAATAGGTATGAGATTTTGGAGAAAATTGGTGTAGGAGGAATGGCAACTGTTTATAAAGCAAAATGCCATGTATTAAATAGATTTGTTGCAATTAAAATTTTAAAAGACGAATTTACAACAGATAGCGATTTTATTAGAAGATTTAATACAGAAGCTCAAGCAGCAGCAAGTCTTACACATCCAAATATAGTTTCTATATATGATGTAGGAAATGAGGATAATTTATATTATATAGTAATGGAACTAATTCAAGGTAAAACTTTAAAAGAAATTATAACAGAAGATGGAAAATTATCTTGGAAATGGTCTGTAAACATTGCTATTCAAATAGCTTCAGCATTAGAAGTAGCTCATAAAAATAATATTATACATAGAGATATTAAACCACATAATATAATTATAACAGAAGATGGTATTGCAAAAGTTACAGATTTTGGTATTGCAAAGGCAGTTTCAAATTCTACAATAACTGCTTTTGGAACTACTATTGGTTCAGTTCATTATTTTTCACCTGAACATGCAAGAGGTGGATATACTGATGCAAAATCTGATTTATATTCATTAGGTGTTGTTATGTATGAAATGGTTACAGGAAGAGTTCCATTTGATGCAGATACACCTGTTTCTGTTGCTTTAAAACAAGTTCAAGAAGAACCTGTAGATCCAATTACTTATGCAAAAGATTTACCAGTTAGTGTAAATAGAATTATTTTAAAAGCAATGCAAAAAGATCCAAATTTGAGATATCAAAATGCAACAGAAATGTTAAAAGATTTATCAATGGCTTTAAAAAGACCAAATGAAGATTTTGTTGTTTTAGCTTTAAAAGATGATGATTCTCCAACTCAAAAGATACCAACAATTTATGAACTTGATATGGAAAGAAATAATGATAGAAATGCTCCTAAAATTGGAGAAGGTGAGTCTGAGAAGAAAAAAGGAAAATTAGCTAAAATAAAAGAATTTTATGAAAAACATAGATTTTTAAAATTTTTAACAATACTTGTTATTTTAGGTATAATCTTTTTAATAGTAGGTTTAATTACAGTTGGTATTATAAATGGCTCAAGAACAGAGCAAGCTTATCTTCCAGAAGAAGTTACAAGTTTGGATTTAGAAGCTGAGGATCAATTAACTGGAGAAGAGATAAAAACTATTTTAGAAAATGCAGGATTTACAAATGTAAAAATTGAAAATGAATCAAGTGATACAGTAGAGGCTGGATATATAATTAAAATAGAACCAAATAAAGCAAATTATTTATATAATTTAGATCAAGAAATAATAATTACAGTTAGCACAGGACCTGAAATTGGAGTTTTACCAACTCAAATGGTAGGAAAACAACGTTCAGAAGTAGAGGCAGAACTTAAAGAGCTTGGTTTTGTAAATTTAAATATTACTGAAGAAACTAGTGAAACAGTTGAAGAAGGAATAGTTTTAAGTGTAGATCCTTTAGAAGGAGAAGAAATTGCTAAAAATACTACAATTAATATTGTTGTAAGTTCTGGAAGTCAATTTGAGACAGTAACAGTAAAAAGCGTTATAGGCGAAACAGAGGCTAATGCCAAAACTATATTAAGTGCAATATCTGAAAATTTAGTTGTAGAAGTAAATTATGAAGAAGATTTATCAAAAGATGATGGTGTTGTTATTTCACAAACAGTTGACGGAAAAGCTTTAGATAGTGGAGAAACAGTTGATGTTAAAGAAAACGTTACAGTATCGCTTGTTGTAAATAAATTGCCAGTAGAATCAACAGTTACATTTAATATAAATGTTGCTTCATATTATCCTGAAGCCCAAGATAGCGATTCTTCTGATGAAGATGGAAATTCTGTAAATACTACTTCTACTTCACCAGCAGTTTCAAAAGTTCCTGTTTTAATATATGTTGGAGGAATTCAAGTAAGTAATGAAAATGTAAATACTGATACTACAAGTTATACTAAAACATATAAAACATCAGGATCAAAAGAAGTAATAATTACAGTTGGTGGAAATCAGGTTTATCATGATAATATTAATTTTAGCTCAGGAGATCAAACTATAACAATATCAAAATAAGGTATAAGAAGAGGTATAAAAATGGTAGAAATTTCAACATCAGTTTTAGGCTTAAGAGAAGAAGATTATGTGCATTCATTTTATAATTTAGAAGTGGCAAAAACTGACTATTTTCATATAGATGTTATGGATGGAAAATTTGTAAAAAATGATACATCAAAAAGAATGAAAGAGTATGCAACTGCAATTTCTCATATTTCTTTATTAGGCTTAGATGTACATTTAATGGTAGAAAATATTGAAGAATATATTGATGACTATGTTGAATTAGAGCCAAGGCTTATTAGTTTTCATATTGAAGTCGCAAAAGATAGGCAAAGAGTTTTAAATATTATTAATGAGTTAAAAAGAAATAATATAAGAGCTCGGGATTGCAATAAATCCCGAGACTTCGGTAGATTCAGTAAAAGAATATTTACCATTTATTCATACAGTTTTAGTTATGAGTGTTGTTCCAGGTGAAGGTGGACAAAATTTCATTTCAGAAAGTGAAAATAAAATTAAAAATTTAAGAAAATATATAGATGAAAATAATTTAGATGTAAATATAGAAGTTGATGGTGGAATAAATGATAAAACAGCTGAAATTGCAAGAAATGCAGGTGCTGATATTTTAGTTTCAGGTTCTTATATATTAAATTCAGGTGACAGCAAAAAGGCAATACGAAATTTAAAAGGAGAGGTCTAAAAAATGAAGAAAAAAACTTTAATTGTATTTATTGTATTAATTATTTTGTTTTGCGTATCAAATGTATTTGCTGCAACTTCAAATACTATAGAATCTTTACCAGAGGAACTTTCAGAAGAAGATTTGATTCCAGCTTTAGAAGAAGAATTAAAAGAAAAACAAGAATTAGAAAATAAGAAAGAATCAAATTCTGATAATGTTATTAGTGATAAAAATACTAATAGTGTCAAAAATGATTCTAATTCTATAAAGACAGATTCTACAAAGACAGAAATAAAAAATAACTCTAAAAAAGAAAAAATTTTATCAGATATTTATATTGCAGAATCAAATGATGATGTAATTTATGATAATAAACAGATTGAAGGAAATATTTATATTATTACATCTAAAAATGTAAAATTTAGAGATTGTAATATTTCGGGAAATATATTTGTTTTTTCAAACTTATTTGAATTAGATAATACAAAATTAGAAGGAAGTTTATATGTTGTTTCAAACGATGTTAATTTTGTAAAATCAAAAATAACCTCATCTTATATTGCAGCGAATTCAGTAAATGCAGATGTTGATACAGAAGTTTTAAATGATGTAAGAATTGTTGCAAATGTGGTTAATTTTTTAGGCGATATTAATAGAGATTCATATATTCAAGTTTTTGAAAGTTCAAATATAGATTATTCTGTTACAATTCAAGATATACTTCCAAATCTTATAGCTAAATTTGCTATAATTTTAGTTATTGCGATTATTGTACTTGGTGGATTTCCAAAGTTTGTTGGAGTTAATTTGAGTTTAGGAATTAGTTCATTTTTTAAAGCATTTTTTACTGGAATTATAGAAATTATAATTATTGCACTAATATCACTAACTTTAATGATTTTAGGATTAGGAGCTGGATATGGATTTGCTATTTTGATTTTACTTAGTGCTTTGGTTTGTTTTGGAAAAGCAATTTTTATAATAGCATTTGCATTAAGATTAGTTAGAAATAAAGGAAAAAATGCAAGAGTAAAAGCTTTTATTTATACAATTTTTGTTTCAGCTGTTGTTATAGCACTTGATTTATTAGTAATTTTAGGCGAAACTGGATTTTTAGCAACACTTATTATAAATATAATTTTAGCAATTACTGGATTTGGAACACTTTTAAGAGTTATATTTACATCTAAAGTAAAAAAACAAGAAGTACCTAAAGTTCAAGAAATTGCAAGTGCACCTATAGAACCTGAAACTCCAAAAAATGTAAGTAAGCCAATTATTAAAGAAGCTGAATTAATTCCAAATGAAGTAAAAAAAGATGCTCCTATTGAACATAATTTAAGATTAGAAATAGAAAATGTGACAGAAGATGGTAAAAGACCAGAAGTTTATGAAATAACAGGAAAAATTATAAAAAGAAGAATTTATCCAGAAGAGGATATAGAAAAAAGTGAAGAAATTAATTTAACTGAAAACTTAACTGATGAGCAAGAAAAAACAAAGAAGCAAATACAAGATGAAGAAGAAAAAACAGAAGAATAGTTTTTAAGGACATGAGAATTGTTCCCATGTCCTTTTACTCATAAGTTAATTATTATTTTGGTTCTTTTACACCAAAAATAAATTTAACTATACCACGTAAACATTTTGGAACTTTTTTTACAACAATTGTCATATTTTTAATCACTCCTAACAATCAAATAAGTATTTAATGCCTGCAACAACTAAAGCTATTCCAATAATAGTAAGCCAGGCCTCTAAAGGAAGAAAAAGTACAAGTAAAATTCCAATTCCAAATCCAATTAAAATACCAGATATAAATTTTCTAAACTTTTTAAAATGCATTTTTAACTTAATCCTCCTTTAGAAATTTATATAAATTGGCTGTATATAGCCACCTATAGTATATAATATTAATTTATTAAAATTATGTTACTTTAAAATAAAAGTTTTAAATATAAAGATAGTTTTATAATATGAAAATTAAGGAAGGAATAGAAGATGAAAACACAAAAAGAAGCAATAAAGATTATAGAAATTTTAAAAGAAATATATCCTGATGCAAAATGTAGTCTAGACTTTACAACTCCATTTGAAATGATGGTTTCTGTTATGTTATCAGCTCAATGTACAGATGCAAGAGTTAATTTAACTACTCCTGCATTGTTTGAAAAATACAATACACCTGAAAAAATGGCAAAAATAGATGTTAAGGTTTTAGAAAATATTATTCATCCTTGCGGATTTTATAAAAATAAGGCAAAAAACATTATAGCTGCAAGTAAAATGCTTATAGAAAAATATAATGGAGTAGTTCCAAATGATATTGATGAATTAATTAAAATTCCAGGAGTTGGAAGAAAAAGCGCAAACGTTATAATGCTAGAAGCTTTTAAGACTCCATGTGGAGTAGCTGTTGATACACATGCAAAAAGGATTTCAAATAGATTAGGTTTGTCAAAAGAATCAGATCCTATTAAAATTGAACAAGATTTATTAAAAACATATCCCAAAAAATATTATTATGATATAAATCATTTATTTATTGAACATGGTAGAAATTGTTGCGAAGCTAGAAATCCAAAATGTGAGGTTTGTAAGCTAAAAGAATTATGTGATAATTATAAAAATAATAAAATATAAAAAAATTAAAAAAAAGTATTGACATTTGCAAACAAAAGTTTTGAAATAAATCTACATTAAAATTTTATATAAATTAATATATTAAATTAAAAAAGAGAGGACTAGGATTATTTTGAATAAATTTTTTGTTGATTCAAGCCAAATTAATGAAAATATAGTTCAAATTTTAAATGATGATGTTAATCATATAAAAAATGTTTTAAGATTATCTAAAGGAGATGAAATTTGCATTTGTAATAAACAAACAGGTAAAAATTTTATTTGTGAAATTATTAATGAATATAAGGAAAAAATAGATTGCAAAATAATAGAAAAAATGGAATTTAATTCTGAAAGTAATATAAAAATAGACGTATTTCAAGGACTTCCAAAATTTGATAAGATGGAACTTATAATTCAAAAAGGAACTGAACTTCGGAGTAAATAAATTTATCCCAGTTAACTTTAGAAGAACTATAGTAAAAATTGATGGTGTATTAGAAAATAAAAAAATTTTAAGATGGCAAAAAATTGCTGAGGTTGCAGCAAAACAAAGTAAAAGAAATATTATTCCACATATAGAAAATATAAAAAATGTTAAAAATATCTGTAATTTAATTAAAGAATATGATATAGTATTAGTAGCTTATGAACAAGAAGAAAAATTAACTTTTAAAGAAGAGCTAAATAAACTTAAAAATAGTGGAAAATCAGAGCTAAAAGTAGGAATAGTGATAGGACCAGAAGGTGGAATAGAACCTATAGAGATAGAAGAACTAAAAAAATCTGGTGCAAAAATTATTACTTTAGGAAAAAGAATATTAAGAACAGAAACTGTTTCTTTAGCAATGGTTGCAATAATTAACTATGAATTAGAAAATTAAACATAAGAAAAGGAAATAAAAAAATGAGTAAAAAAGCAAATAAGAAAAATGTGAATAATAAAAAGAATAATGAAAAATCAGAAAATACTGAAAAAAATGTTAAAAATAAAACAAATGAAAATTCTAAAAATAAATCTTTAAAAGAAAACAATATTAATAATATAAAAAATGAAAAAGCTAATGATACAGATATTTTAGAAGAAACTATAAAAGAAAGAAAAAAACTTCCAAAAGAACTTAAAGATAAAATTAGTAATTTAGTTTTTTTCAATATTGCTATATTTATGTTTATGATGATTATATATTTAGGCATAAATATAATTTTTAACAGGTTTAGTTTATCAAAATTTGAAATAACTATGAAAATAATTCAAATAATGGTTTGCTTAATATCTATAGCTATTTTTGAATTTTCATATAAAAAAGATTCATTTAAAATAGCTTTATATGGAATAGAATTTACTTTATTTAGTATAGCAGTTTTGTATGTGCCATATATGTACACATTAAATAATATAAATTTTCTTTCAAATATAATAATTGTTTTTATTATATATTATATTTTAAAATCTATTTTTATAGTTGTTTATTATAGAAATAAGTATTTAAAAGATAATTATAGTGATGTAAAAGAAATATTAAAAGAAGATAAAAAAGGTTATTTAGATGAAGAAAGTAAAAAAACTTTAAAAGAGAGGAAAAATAAATAATAATGATTAGAAGTATGACAGGCTTTGGCCGAGGAAATTATGAAAATGAAGGAAGAGAATATTTAGTTGAGATAAAGTCAGTAAATCATAAATATTGTGACATTAGTTTTAGAATGCCAAAAACTTTTAATGGTATAGAAAATAAATTAAGAAAAGAAATAGAAAATTATGCTTCAAGAGGAAAAATAGATGTTTTTATTGATTTTCAAAATTTTAGCAATGTTGGAAATAATATAAAATTTAATAAAGAGCTAGCAAAAGAATATATAAAGGATTTACAAGAATTAGCAAAAGAAACTGGAATAAATTCAGAAATAAATGTTATAGATATATCAAAAATGCCCGATATATTAAAAAAAGAAGATAATACTGATGAAAACTTGATTTTTAATGAACTTAATTTTGCATTAATTCAAGCACTAGAAAAATTTACTAAAATGAAAGAAATAGAAGGAGAAAAATTAGTAAGTGATTTAGAAAATAGAATAAATGAAATTTCTAGTAAAATTAATCAAATTTCTGATTTTTCATCTGGACTAACTGAAGAATATATAGTAAAATTAAATTCTAGAGTAAAAGAATTAATGGATACAGAAAATATAGATGAAAATAGATTACTTCAAGAAATAGTAATTTTTTCAGATAAATCTTCAATTGAAGAAGAACTTACAAGATTAAAGTCTCATATAGAACAGTTTAAAGAACTTATTAAAGAGTCTTCTCCAATTGGTAAAAAAATTGATTTTCTTATTCAGGAAATGAATAGAGAAATTAATACAATAGGTTCAAAAGCAAATAGTTTACAGATTACTAATTTAGTAATTGAAGTTAAAACAGAGTTGGAAAACATAAGAGAACAAATTCAAAATATAGAGTAATTAAACAAGGAGGAATTTATGCAACTTATAAATATTGGTTTTGGAAATATGGTTTCGGCAGAAAGAATTATTTCAATTATTAGTCCTGATTCTGCTCCTATAAAAAGAATAGTTCAAGAGTCTAAAGATTCTAAAATGGCTATAGATGCAACTTATGGAAGAAGAACAAGAGCTGTAATTATAATGGATTCAGGTCATGTTATTTTATCTGCAGTTCAACCAGAAACAATTGCAAATAGAATTGATATACCAGAAAATAATAATGATGATGAAAAAGCAAACTAAAGATTTAAGACTAAAAGTCTTAAAAATTAAATAAATATAAAATTTAAGGAGGCATTTAAAATGTTAGTAAAACCAACAGTTACAGATTTATTAAAACTTGTAGAGGATAGATATGCTCTAGTTATAATAACATCAAAAAGAGCAAGACAATTATTAGAGGGATCATCACCTTTAGTTGATAATCAAGAATATTCTAATGTTACATTAGCAGCTCAAGAAATAGCAGCAGGGAAAGTAAAAGAAATAGAAGAATAAAATTAAAACTTTAAAGTCAATATATTTAGAAAGGAATATTTTTATGTTAGTAATATTATCAGGAGTAGCAGGTGCAGGAAAGGATACTATAATTAAAGCAATAACAAAGAAAATGGATAAAGTTTGTACAGTACCATCTTATACAACAAGGGCTCCACGTGCAGATGATATTGAAGGTGTATCATATTATTTTGTTTCCAAAGAGGAATTTGAAAAATTAATTGATAATGGAGACATATATGAATATGATATTCATCATAATCATTATTATGGGTCTTCTAAAAAAATGATACATGAAAAAGCTAAAAATGGAATAGTTATAAAAGATATTGATGTTAATGGAACAGAAAAATTAGAAAAGATTTTATCTGATGAAGGAATTAAAGTAGTTACAATCTTTTTAAGAGTTCCAAAAGATGAGTTAAAAAGAAGATTGGAAAATAGAATTGACAAATTATCTCATGAAGAAATAATGCTTAGATTAAATAGATTTGACTATGAAGAATCAAAAATGCATATTTATGATTATGTTATGAAAAATGATAATTTAGAAAAAGCTTTAAGTATAATTGAAACTATTATTACAAAAGAATATGAAGAAGAATGTGGAAAATAAGTTTTAAAAAGAGGAGGACAGGCATTTTATTAAATAAATTAATGTTTAAGAGATGTTTGATACCTCTTTTTATTTTAGTGCAAAGACTTTTAAAAACAAAATGAAGGGGGACAAAAATGTTTGCAGAAGTCATAATAAATAGTAATGCTAAAGCTTTAAATAAAGTATTTGATTATCATGTACCTAAAGAATATGAGTCGATAATTCATATTGGATCTAGAGTTTTTGTACCATTTGGTTTTTCTAAAAGATTAGAAGATGGATTTGTTATTAATATAAAGACAAGCTCTGACTATGCAAATAAAGGTATTGCAAAGGTTTTAGAAGAGGACTATTTAACAGAATTTAAAATAAATCTTGCTAAGCTTATGGCAAGAAAATATTTTTGTAATGTTTCAGAATGTATAAAATTAATGTTACCTCCTGGAACAGGAACAAAAGAATTATCAAATAGAGTAAAAGAAAAAACTGGAAATTTTGTTTATTTAAATAAAAATTTTGAAGAAATAGAAGAAAATATAAATTTAAAAGTTATAAAAAGTGAAAAACAGATAAGAGTTTTAAGATTTTTACAGTCTAATGAAGGAATATATAAATCAGATTTAGAAGCACTTACTGATGTAAGTTCTGCAATTATTAAAACTTTAGAAAAAAATGGATATATAAAAATAGAAGAAGAACAAATAAGGAGAAACCCTTTTATTAATAAAGAAATAAAAAGAGATAAAGCTAAAATTTTAAATAAAGAACAACAAGAATGTTTTGATAAAATAAATGAGGATATAAAAAATAATAGATATTCATGTAATTTAATTTTTGGAGTTACTGGTTCACGGAAAAACAGAAATTTACTTAAGATTAATAGAAGAAGTATTAAATAAAGATAAGTCAGCAATAGTTTTAGTCCCAGAAATTTCTTTAACACCTCAAATGGTTGATAGATTTTTAGCAAGGTTTGGAAACACAATAGCTGTTTTACATAGTAAGTTATCTGTTGGAGAAAGATATGATGAATGGAATAGAATTTTAAAACAAGAAGCTAAAATTGTAATTGGTGCAAGATCTGCAATATTTGCTCCTATTAAAGATTTAGGAATAATTATAATAGATGAAGAGCATGATATGTCATATAAATCTGATATGACTCCTAGATATAATGCAAAAGATTTGGCAAAATATATAGCAAAATCAAATAATTGTCCATTAGTCTTAGGAAGTGCAACTCCTGATATTGTTACTTTTTATCAAGCAGAAGAGAAAAAAATAAATAGGTATACTTTATCTAAAAGAGCAGGTGAAGCAAAACTTCCAGAAGTAGAAATAGTTGATTTAAGGCAAGAATTAGCTAATCGGCAATAAATCGATGATAAGTAATAGATTAAAAGAAGAAATAGAAAATAATTTAAATCAAAAAAAGCAAACAATGTTATTTTTAAATAGAAGAGGATATTCAACTTTTGTTATGTGTAGAGATTGTGGATATACTGCAAAATGCAAAAATTGTAATATAAGTCTTACATACCATAAGTTTGAAAATAAATTAAAATGTCATTATTGTGGATTTGAGATGAGTTCTTTAATAGAATGTCCAGAATGCAGAAGTAAAAATATTAAATATTTTGGAACAGGAACTCAAAAGTTAGAAGATGAAGTTAAAAAAATCTTTCCAGGGATTACTACAATTAGAATGGATATAGATACAGTAACTAAGAAAAATTCTCATGAAGAAATATTAAATAAATTTAAAAATGAAAATATAGATGTTTTAATTGGAACTCAAATGATAGTAAAAGGTCATCATTTCCCAAATGTTACTTTAGTTGGAGTAATTGCTGCAGATAGTACTTTAAATATAGATGATTATAGAGCAACTGAAAGAACATTTCAAACTATAGTTCAAGCAGCAGGAAGAGCAGGAAGAGAAAAAGAGGCTCGGACGAGTTATAATACAAACATATAATCCTGATAGTTATTCTATAATTTATGCGAAAGAACAGGATTATAATTCATTTTATAATACAGAGGTGAATTTAAGAAAAGTATTGAAATACCCACCATTTTGCGATATAATACTTATTAGGTTTTCTGGCATTAGTTTAGATGAAATAAAAAAATCATCAAATTTTATATATAGAAATTTGAAGAAATATTTAAATAAAATAGAAAATCTAATAATATTTGAGCCAGTGCCAGCACCTATAGATAGAATAAAAAATAAATATAGGTGGAGAATAATTATTAAAGGAAAAGTAACAAATAGTATGATTGATTTAATTAATCATTCTTTTGAAGGAATGAAAAATTTAAAATTAACAACTATTACAGTTGATATTAATCCTAGTAATATGAGTTAAAATTTATATAAGTTATAGGTAATCTTGGAAAACCTAAATATATTTATAAGGGAAAGAAAAATGGCAATTAGAAATTTAAGATATGATAATGATGAAATATTAAAAAAACGTTCAAGAGAAATTGATGTTATTGATGAAAAAATTAAAACTTTAGCAAAAGATATGATGGAAACAATGCATAAATATGAAGGTTTAGGATTAGCTGGTCCACAGGTTGGAGTTTTAAAAAGAATTATAGTAATAGATTTATATGAAGAAGGAATGCAATTTACCTTGATAAATCCTGTTATTATAAAACAAAAAGGTGAACAAATAGTTGAAGAAGGATGCTTAAGTTTTCCAAATCAATTTGGAAAAGTAAAAAGACCAAAAGAAGTTGAAGTTGAAGCATTAGATATTGAAGGAAAAAAAGTAAGAATCAAAGCAAAAGATTTATTAGCTCAAGCTCTTTGTCATGAGATAGATCATTTAAATGGTGTGCTTTTTGTTGAAAAAGTAGAACCAGGAAGTTTAGAATATATAAGTCCAGAAAATAGAAATAATAAATCAGAAAAATAATTTTAAGGAGGGATAAAATTTGAGAGTGCTTTTTATTGGAACTCCAGATTTTGCAAAAGAATCTTTAGAAGCTGTTTATAAAGCGGGATTTGATATAGTAGGTGTTGTAACTGCTCCTGATAAGCCAAAAGGTAGAGGAATGAAATTATCAATGTCAGAAGTAAAAGAGTTTGCTATTCAAAATAAATTTAAAATTTTTCAACCAGAAAAGATAAGAAAAAATCCAGAATTTATTGAAGAGATAAAAGCTTTAAATGCCGATATTGCATGTGTTGTAGTTTATGGAAAGATTTTACCTAAAGAATTCTTAAGTTTATTTAAATATGGTTGTATAAATGTTCATCCTTCTCTTTTGCCAAAATATAGAGGTGCAGCTCCTATACAGTGGTCTATTATTAATGGAGATAAAGTAACTGGTGTATGTACAATGTACTTAGATGTTGGTATGGACGATGGAGATATTATAAAAAAAGAAGAGGTTAAAATTGGTGAAGATGAAACAGCTGGAGAACTTTGGGATAGGTTATCAACTTTAGGCTCTAAAATGTTAGTAGACACTTTAAAAGATATAGAAAAAGGAAATATTGTAAGAATTAAACAATCAGATGATTTTACTATTGCTCCAAAATTAGAAAAAGAAATGTCTAGAATAGATTGGGAAAATAAAACAGCTTTACAAATAAAAAATTTGACTAGAGGATTAAACCCTGGAATGGGCACATATAGCTTATTAGACAATAAAAAAATTAAGTTTTGGAAATTGGATGTTATAAATTTTGATGATTTTATAAATAAATTTTCAGAATTTGAAGATTATAAGAATAAGCTTTTAAAAAATAAAAATGGAACAGTAATTTATTCTAATAGTAAAATTGGCCTTTTTATCAAAGCTAAAGATGCAATAATATCAGTAGTAGAGATTCAAGGTGAAAATAGTAAAAAGATGAATATTAAAGATTTTTTGAGAGGAAATGAAATTATTGCAGGAAAATGTTTTATATAAAAAGCTTGTAAAATATAATATATATTGATAAAATATATTTAATTTAAAATCTTATGGAAGGAGATAAAATATGGAAGAAGAGAAAAAGGATGATGAGATTGTTATTGTAGAAAAAGTTAATGAAAATAAAGATGAATCTCAAGATATAGGAGAAGAAAGTACAGTTAGAATTTCTAGTGATACAGTTGCAACTTATGCTGGAATTGCAATTTCTGAAATTTCAGGTGTTTATGGTATGAGTGGAACTTTTGCTGGAATAACTGAAGCAATTAGCGGAAAAAAGAATTATGCAAAAGGTGTAAAAGTAGAAATTACTGATAATAAAATTGCAAAAATTGATTTAAATATTATAGTTGAATATGGAGCAAGAATTCCTGAAATTGCATTTGAAATACAAACTAAAGTAAAAAAATCTGTTGAAACAATGACAGGTCTTAAAGTATCAAGTGTTAATGTAAATATTCAAGGTGTTCATGCAATAACAGAAAAAGACGAAAATAATGATGAAAACTAAAAAATGAAATATAGAAAGGAGCCTAAAATATGTCAACTTTTGAAAAAGTAATATCAGTTACATTTTCTGTGATAGTTTTAATTTTATCAGTTATTTTAATGTTAACTATAGGTGGAGTAATAGCCCCAGATTTTGGCGCAAATACTATGGAGGCAATAGTTGAAGGAAATTTCTTCTCTAAAATTTTATTTATAATAGCATTAGTATTAATGTTACTTTCATTGAGAGAAATAATTTTTGGAGAAAAAATTTCAAGTGAAGGAAAAGAAGGACTTATTCTTGAAAATGAAAGTGGCAAATTAATCATTTCAAAAGAAAGTTTAGAAAATTTAGTTGCAGGTGTTGGAAAAGAGGTTGTAGGAGCTGAATCAATTTCAAGTAGAACATATATAGATTCTGAGAAGAATGTAACTGTTGATGTAAATGTTGTAGTAAGTAGAGATATTGTTATAAAAGAAATTTCAACAGAATTACAAAAAAGAGTAAAAGCTGCATTAAAGCAAACTGCAGATTTAGATGTAAAATATGTTAATATTAAGATAAAAAATATTTCGAATAAAAAAACAAAAAAACCTGTAATAGACGAGGATAAAGTAAAAAATGATTAAAAGTGAGGTAGTTTATTATGGAAAATAACAAAAATTTTGATGACTTTTTAGGCTTCTTAAGAAAATATAAAGGAGCGGTAATAGGTGGTTTAATTGCAATAATAATTGCATGTACTGGATTGTGGAAATTATTAATTGCAGTTGCTGTAATTATTGCAGGATTTTGGATTGGGAATTATGTTCAAAAAAATAAAGAAAAAGTAAAAGATTTTTTAAGAAAGCTTATAGATAGATTTTAGGAGGATTTTATGCAAAGATCAGCAATGAGAGAACTTGCATTTCAATTAATTTATGGAATTGAGATACAAAAAAATGTAGATTCAAATGATATTGATTTATTTATAGAAAGTAATGAAATTGAAAATCAAGAAGCTATAGAATATTTAAGAAAAATAAATAGTGGTTTGAAAGAACATAATTTAGAAATAGAGGAACTTATTGTACATAATTTAAAAGAAAATTGGAGTTTAGAAAGAATTTCAAAAGTAAATTTAAGTTTAATTAAATTGGCTATTTTTGAAATGTTATATCTTGATTTACCTTATAAAGTTGCAATAAATGAAGTTATTGAACTTGCTAAAAAATATTCTGATAATCAAGCATCAACTTTTATAAATGGAATTTTGGCAAGTATTGTAAAAGAAAAAGGACTAGCTTAAAATAAAACGAAAAATAGAGGTAAGATATGAAAATTGAACCAATAACAGTTACAACTTTAAATAAATATGTAAAAGAAAAAATTGCTCGGTGACGAGTTTTTAAATAATGTCCTAGTTAAAGGTGAAATATCAAATTATAAACATCACTATACAGGACATTTATATTTTACTTTAAAAGATGAAAATTCTTTAATAAAGTGTGTTATGTTTAAAACTTATGCTGAAAAAATGAAGTTTGAACCTAAAGATGGAATGAAAGTTAACGTGTTTGGAGCTGTATCTGTTTTTGAAAGAGATGGAGTATATCAAATTTATTGTAAGTCAATGCAAGAAGATGGTATTGGTAATTTATATTTAGCTTATGAAGAGTTAAAAAATAAGCTTGAAAAAGAAGGTTTATTTGATGAATTACATAAAAAGAAAATTCCATTTATGCCAAAAATAATTGGAGTTTTAACTTCAAATACAGGAGCAGTTATAAGAGATATTATTAATGTTTCTACAAGAAGGAATCCAAATGTATATATAAGACTTTTGCCAGTTCCAGTTCAAGGTGAAGGAGCAGGGAAAAAAATAGCTGAAGCTATTAAAATAATGAATAATAAAAAATTAGCTGATATTATTATTTTAGCTAGAGGGCGGAGGTTCTTTGGAAGATTTATGGCCATTTAATGAAGAAATAGTTGCAAGAGCAATTTATGATTCTGAAATTCCAATAATTTCAGCAGTTGGTCATGAAACTGATTTTACGATAGCAGATTTTGTAGCAGATTTAAGAGCACCAACTCCATCAGCAGCTGCAGAACTTGCAGTAACTGATATTGCGGATTTAAAATATACACTGAATTTATATGAAAAAAGATTAAAAATGTCTTTAAAAAGAAAAACGGAAACTATGAGATTAAGATATGAAAAATGTATGAATTCTAAAGTATATAAAGACCCACTTCAAAAAGTAAATGAAAATTATTTGATTCTAGATAAATATATAAAATCACTAGAAAATATTATGGTCAAAAAATTAAAAGATTGTAGATTAAATTTTGAAAAAGAAATTTCTAAGCTTGATGCACTAAGTCCATTAAAGACATTAAGTAGAGGATACAGTTTAACAACTTTGGCTAAAACTAATAAAATTATTAAATCATATAAAGAAGTAAAATCTGGAGATGGATTAAAAATTAGATTTTCAGATGGAGCAGTAGAAGCAATTGTTAAATAAAAATTCTAAACTAAAGAAGGAGTAATATATGAAAAAAGTTATAAGATATGGTTTTCCAATAGCGTGTGTAGTAATAATTGGCGGAACATTTTACATGTTAGGAAATTTAGGAAGGAAAGTAGAAGGCTCTTTAAAAAGCCAATATAATAATAATGTCAATTCAATAGATGAAATTAATGACGAAATAAATTCGAGTGAAAATTTAATAGAAAATGATGTAACATATACAGTGCCAGTAGATACTTCAGAGGATGAAAATATTATACACTCTGAAAATTCGATTGAAAATGAAAGTAGCAATGAGATTGAAAATAACATATCAAATGAAAATTTAAGCAATAGAATAGGAAATAGCTTAGAATAGATAATTATTAAATAAAAGTTGAGGTAAAATTATGAGTGAAAAAGAATTAAACTTTGAAGATTTAATGAAAAAATTAGAGGATATTACTAATAAATTAGAAAAAGAAAGCTTAAGTTTAGATGAATCAGTTGAACTTTTTGAACAGGGAATGAAAATTTCTAAAGAGTGTAATTCTAAACTTGAAAATGCTGAAAAAAGAATAACAATTTTATTAGATACAGATAATTTAGAAGAAGAAAATTTTGTTCCAGAAGAAGGATAAAGATAAAAAAGGAGGGGGATTTATGGAAGATATTGAAATTGCAAGAAATACAAGATTAAAAAAAATATCAGAAATAGCTAAAAAAATAAATATTGATGAAGAAGATTTAGAATTGTATGGTAAATACAAAGCAAAAATTTCATCAGAAGTTTTTGAAAAATTAAAAAATAAAAATGATGGAAAATTAGTTTTAGTAACAGCAATAAATCCTACACCTCTAGGAGAAGGAAAAACAACAGTTGCAATTGGCTTAGCAGATGGTTTAAATAGAATAAATAAAAATGCAGTTTTAGCGTTAAGAGAACCTTCTTTAGGACCTGTTTTTGGAATTAAAGGTGGAGCTACAGGAGGTGGATATGCTCAAGTAGCTCCTATGGAAGATATTAATTTACATTTTACAGGTGATATACATGCAATTACAGCTGCAAACAATTTATTGTCAGCTATGATAGATAATCATATTTTTTCTGGAAATGAGCTTAAAATAAAGAAAGTTACGTGGAAAAGATGTTTAGATTTAAATGACAGGGCTTTAAGAAAAGTTCAAATTGGTTTATCAAATGAAAAAAATATGACGCCAAGAATGGATGGCTTTGACATAACAGTTGCCTCAGAGGTAATGGCAATTTTATGTTTGTCTGAAGATTTGAATGATTTAAAAAGACGTCTTGGAAATATTATTATTGGATATGATGAAGAAGAAAAACCAGTTTTTGCAAGAGATTTAAAAGCAGAAGGAGCAATGACTGTTTTATTAAAAGATGCTATAAATCCAAATTTAGTTCAAACCCTTGAAGGAACACCTGCAATTATTCATGGTGGACCATTTGCTAATATTGCTCATGGTTGTAATAGCATAAGAGCAACAAAATTAGCTTTAAAATTAGGAAATTATGTTATTACAGAAGCTGGATTTGGAGCAGATTTAGGAGCAGAGAAATTTTTAGATATAAAATGTAGAAAAGCAAATTTAAAGCCAGATTGTATTGTTTGTGTTGCAACTTTAAAAGCTTTAAAATATCATGGTGGTGTAAAAAAAGAGGAAGTAAAAGAGAAAAATTTAAAAGCTTTAGAAATAGGTATAGAAAATCTATTAAGACATGTTGATAATCTTCAAAATAAATTCAATCAAAATGTTATAGTTGCAATTAATAGATATAAAGAAGATGATATAGAAGAAATAAAATTTTTAGAAGAAAAGCTAAAAGAAGTAAATGTTAATTTAAGTTTAACTGAAGTTTGGGCAAAAGGTGGAGAAGGTGCAATTGATTTAGCAAATAAAATAACTGCTTTATGTGAAATAAAAAAAGATTTAAAATTTATGTATGATTTAAAAGATAATATAAAAGAAAAAATAAAAAATATTGCTATAAAAGTTTATGGAGCAAAAGGAGTTACATATTCTGAAGAAGCAGAAAATCAAATAAAAGAAATAGAAAAATTAAAATTAGATAAAAATTTTCCTATTTGTATAGCTAAAACACAATATTCATTTTCAGACGATCCAAAAAATTTACTTTGTGATGATGATTATGATATACATATTAAAGAAATAATTTTAAAAAATGGAGCAGAGTTTATAGTTGCAATTGCTGGAAAAATAATGACAATGCCAGGCTTACCAAAAATCCCAGCAGCAGAAAAAATAAATATAGATAATAATGGAATTATTGAAGGAATTTTTTAAAATTTAAATTTATTTTTATAAAGAATATTATAAGAATTTTGTTTTGAAATAAAAAATCTTAGCAATAAAGAATTGCTAAGATTTTTTTAGTATTTATTTATCTTCTCCTAAAAGTTCATGTGTTTTTGTTTTAATTAGGACGCCAACTTTTTTGCAGCTGTTCCATATGTTTTTAAAGAAGAAATATGTTCCATCAATGCATTTGTCAATAAAATCTTCAACAGAAGAGGAATGTTTTTTTGCTGGAAGTCCAGAAATTTCAAAATTATTGTCTTTTGTTTCTTGATTAATTTCTGATTGGTTAATATTTTCTTGCTCACTTTGAGATTCTTCAATAATTGAATTTAAGATATTATCCATTAGTTCATCTAATTCTTTAGAAGTTATAATTTTATTTTTTTGTTCTTGTTTTTCATTGTAATTATTTAATAATTCTTCAAGTTGTGAGTCAGAATTTTCTTGTACATTTTCTTCTTTTTCAATATTTTGAATATTAGTTTTTTCAGAAGATTCTGAGCTTGCTAAATCATTAAATAATTCATTAAAAATATCATCGCAACTTGTAAAATCTGTTTCTTTTATTTCATCAACAGATTGAAGTCCAAATCCATTTTCTAGATTTACATTTTTGTTAATATCTTCTTCTTTAAAGTCCATTATTGAATTTAGTAAGTTGTTAAAAGCTTCTTCAATAGCGGCTTGTTTTTGCTCTTCTGTAATTACTTGAGCATCATTTAAAAATTCTTCTTTAGTTTCTTCACTTTTTTCTGATTGACTTTCAAAAGTAGCTTGGTTCTCATTTATTTCATCTTTTGCTGGTTCTATTTTTGCGATATAATTAAATCCTGAATTATTATCCCATATATTATAATTATTTTTAAAACAAAAATTGAAAGTATCATAATTTTTTAAAGTAATTGCAGCTTCAAAACCATTTTCTTTTTCTTGCATTTTTACTTCTTGAGTATAGTCCCAATTTTCACCAAATCCAAAAACTATACTTATTTCAGCTGAATATTCTTTGTAAAGTTTACCAGAATAAGTGATTAAAACAGTTTCATTTTGAATTAATTTCTTATTAAAAAATATTTCATTAGTAAATTCCATAACTTTCAAAATCCTTTCAATCTTATGGGATAATTATAATAATAAAATATATTTTTTTCAATACTAAATGAATAAAAAATGTCAAAAAAATATGTTTTTTGTATTACAAAGTTACAAATTTGTAACATTTAAAAATATTTTTAGAATATTTACATAAAAGTTGGATATTCTAAGTTTTAGAATAATTAAAAAAGGAGAGATTAAGATTTTGAAAAAAAGATATTTTGTTATTTTAATAGTAAGTATAGTGATTTTATCTTTAATATTTTTATTAATAAATTCTGTTTATGGACTTTCAAAATATGGCTCAACTCGGAAGCGAGGTAAGACAAATTCAAGAAAAATTAAAAAGATGGGGTTATTATGATGGAGATGTTGATGGGATTTTTGGCTCTAAAACATTACAAGCTGTAAAAGACTTTCAAAGAGTAAATAATTTACAAGTTGATGGAATTGTTGGAGAAAAAACTTTAGCAGCATTAGGAATTAATTCTAGTCAAAATAGTAGTTCTACATCTTCTAGCAATTCAAGTAATGTTGATCTATTGAGTAGATTAGTTTATGCAGAGGCAAGAGGTGAGCCATATAAGGGACAAGTTGCAGTGGCTGCAGTTGTTTTAAATAGAGTTGCATCATCTTCTTTTCCGAATACAATTTCAGGGGTAATTTATCAATCTGGAGCTTTTGATGTTGTTGCAGATGGTCAAATAAATTTATCTGCTGATGCAACAGCAAAAAAAGCTGCTCAAGATGCACTAAATGGATGGGATCCAACTTCTGGTTGTATTTATTATTTTAATCCTAAAACTGCAACATCAAGTTGGATATGGAGTAGACCTCAAGTTTTAACAATAGGAAATCATATATTTTGTAAATAAAAATAAGGTTTTTCATGCTTGACAAAAATATATGTAATTGATAAGATATTAAAGTAAATTAAAAATTGAAGTAAAGTTTATGGGAGCTTAAAAAGCATGAGATTATATCCAAATTATTATTGTAAAAATGTCACAGAAATTTCTTTAGAATTTTTAAAAGAACATAATATAAAAGGATTAATTTTAGATGTTGATAATACTTTAATAGATATGGAAAAAAATATGCTTCGGACGGAGCTAAAGAATGGCATGAAAAAATAAATTCGTCAGGAATTAAAAGTATTATATTATCTAATTCAAATAAAAAAGAAAAAGTAAAAAAAGTTGCAGATACACTTGGAATAGAATATATAAGTTTTGGTAAAAAACCTCTTAAAAGTGGATTTAAAAAAGCTAGAGAAAAATTAGGTTTAAATAATGAAAATATTGCAGTAATAGGTGATCAAATTTTTACAGACATTATTGGAGCAAATAGATGTAATATGTTTTCAATTTTGGTTGAACCAGTAAATCCTAAAGAATTTTGGTATACTTTTTGGAAAAGACCTATTGAAAATTTAATTTTGAAAAAATATTTGAAGAAGAATACTTAAAAAATTGCTAAGCGTAAATAAACGAAGGAGAAAAAGATGTATTTTAATAATGTATCAATAATTTATTATTTAATTATAGGATTAATTGGTTTAGTTGTTGGTAAATTTACAGCCTGGGCAAATATAGCTTATGTTCAAGAAAATGAAAATGTTAATATAAGAAATTTTTTAAAACATAGAAAAGAAACTTATGAAAAGCAATATTTAACAATGTTTATAATAGCTGCTATTTATGTAGCTTTATTATATAAGTTTGGAATAAAAGACACTTTTTATAAAAACTTAGATTTAATAAAATTTTTAGTTCTAACTCCAATGTTAGTAAGTAGCTTTTTAATTGATTTAAAATATAGAATAATTCCCAATAGATTAAATATGACTATTTTTGAGATTGGTCTTTTATTTACTTTTGTTTATGGAATAAATAATATAAGTGTTGCAAAAGATATGCTTTTAGGTTTAGTTACAGGTGGAGGAATATTTATTATTATAACACTTTTAGGTGGCCTAATTGCAGGAAAAGAAGCAATGGGGCTTGGAGATGTAAAATTTATGGGAGCAGTAGGATTATATTTTGGAATGAGCTCAATTGCAGAAATCTCTTTGTTAGCCTTTTTTATTGCAGCAGTAATTTCAATAGTAGTTTTACTTACTAGATTAGTTAGGAAAAATAAAGACGAATATGTTCCATTTGGTCCATTTTTAGTTTTAGCCACATTTTTTCTGATTTTTATGGGAGATGGAGTAGTTTTTAGATATTTTATTGGTTTTTGTAAAATGATTAGTGATAAATTATTAGGATATTAATAAATATAATATAAGAAAGGTAAAAAAATGAATTCAAAAATACAAGCATTAAGAAATCAAATTAAAGCACAAAACTTACAAGGTATGATTATTTCGAATCCTAAAAGTATAAGATATTTAACAGGCTTGGTAGCAGAAGGAACTTTTTTAATAACGCCAAAAGATAATATTTTCATAACAGATTCAAGATATATTGAATCTGTTAATTCTTCACTTACTATTGACCAAGAAATAACAACATATGATATTAGAAATTTAAATAGAGTAGATTTTGAAAATATTTTTGAATGTTCTGAAGGTGTTGGATTTGAAGAGTCTTATGTGACATATGAACAATATAAATTTTTACTTCAAACATATAGAGTAAATCTAGTTGAAACAGATAAATTAATTGAATTACATAGAATGGTAAAAGATGAAGATGAAATTGATAATATAAAAAAAGCTTGCTTAATTACAGATAATTGTTTTGATTATATAAAAGATTTTATAAAGCCTGGAATGACAGAAATAGAAATTGCTTTTGAAATTGAAAAATATATGAAAACTCATGGTGCAGAAGGATTAGCTTTTGATACAATTGTGGCTTCTGGTAAAAATTCTTCTCTTCCTCATGCAATACCAACAGATAGAAAAATTGAAAATCAGGATATAATACAATTTGATTTTGGATGTAAAGTAAATGGATATTGTTCAGATTTTTCGAGAGTTTTATTTATAGGAAATCCTACATCAGAAATGATTAAAGTGTATGAGTTTGTTTTAAAAGAGTTTAGAAAAATTTTATCCAAATTATCAGAAGAAGCTGATATTAAGAATATTCTAAAAGAATGTGAAAAGGATTATAAAGATGAAAAATATGACATATTACATTCTTTTGGGCATAGTTTAGGATTAGATATTCATGAAGAACCAATATTAAGTTCTAATCGTGATACAAAATTAAAAAAGAATATGCTTATAACTGTTGAACCTGGAGTATATTTTCCACGGAAGATTTGGAATTAGAATAGAAGATACTGTTTTGATTAATAAAACAAATTCTAATTCTCTTACAAAATCAGGGACAATGCTTGATTTTGTGAAAAAAATATGTTAATATATTAAAGCGTAGTATAAAAAAATAGGAAAAGAGGTAAAATAATTATGGCAGATGTATATATGGCTGGAGATTTAAGAAATGGAACAACATTTGAATTAGATGGAAATGTTTTTAGAGTAGTTGAATTTCAACATGTTAAACCTGGAAAAGGTGCAGCTTTTGTTAGAGTAAAAATGAAAAATGTTATAACAGGAGCAGTTATAGAAAGAACTTTTAATCCATCAGAAAAATTACAAGGTGCAGAAATTGAAAAGAGAGAAATGCAATATTTATATAATGATGGAACTTTATATTATTTTATGGATAACTCTACATATGACCAAATACCATTAAATGAAGAACAAATTGGTGATGCTTTGAAATATATTAAAGAAAATATGAATGTTACAATGCTTTCTTTTAAAGGAAATGTATTTGCTGTTGAGCCACCAATGTTTGTAGAATTAGAAGTAACATACACTGAACCTGGATTTAGTGGAAATACAACAACAACATCTGGTAAACCAGCAACTTTAGAAAATGGATTAGAAATATCTGTACCATTATTCGTAGAAATAGGGGATAAAATTAGAATAGATACAAGAACTGGTCAATATATGGAAAGAATTTAGGAGGTTTTCTATTTGATTAGTAAAAAGTATAATGAAATTCTCAAAAAATTAGAGACGGGTATAGTTCGGTAAAAATAATTTAGAATTAGCAAAGTCTTTATTTGCAGAACTTGGAATGGCTTATATTGATGAATTGGCAAAGATTTCAGAAGATTATGACAATAAGGTAAAAGATCTTGAAGAAAGAATAACTGAAATTGAAAATATTTTAGATATTAACTTAAATGAGAATGATACTAAGCTAGATGAATCTAAAATTAATATTTCAGAAAATATAACATGTCCTTACTGCGGAACTGATTTTTTGGTTGAGTATGATGAAACAAATCATGAAACTTTATGCCCTAATTGTAATAATTTAATTGAATTAGATTGGGGAGAATTTGAAGATGATATGTAAATATTATTTTTTAAATAGGTAGAATTTTTAAATTCTGCCTATTTTTATGCTTATAAATAGTCTAATGGGTTTACTATTTTTCCGTTAATTTTTATTGTTAAATGTAAATGTGTACCAGTTGTTGCTCCATTTGTCTTTTTTCCATTTGAATCAAAATATTTTGTGTTTTCTGGCGAATCAATATATTTAGGTCCTACTGTTCCAATTTTTTCATTTTCTTTAATTAATTGATTTTTATATACTATAAAATTTGGAGAAACATGTCCATAAATTATTTCATAATTATTGTTTTTTACAATAATTGTATATCCATCTGCACCATAAAAACCTGTAAAAATAACTTTTCCATTACATATAGAATAAATATTAGTTTTTTCTGGGGCTGGGATATCAATTCCAGAATGATAACTAGATGCACCAGTTGTTGGAGATTTTCTATTTCCAAAAAAAGATGAAATATTATAATATCCAAAAACTGGCCAGTTAAATGTAGAATTTTCATTATAATGAAAAGTGTTATTTTCAATATATTCTTTAGTATATCCAGTAAAAGATTGACTTTGTATTGAAAATAATGATATAAAAATTATTATAAAAAATAAAATAAGAAAGAAAATAGAAATACTTTTTTTAAACATAAAATCACCCACCAAAAATAAAGTTACAATAATTTTGCAAGAATAATATCATGCAATTTAAAAATTGTCAATATTTTTTATTTAAAAAAATTTACATAAAAAACATATACTTTTAAGCTTTTTTATGATAAAATTCTATTTATAAAAATTTTGAATATTAAATTATGTTTAATTTTTGAAAAATTTTTAAAATTTAAATAAAAACAAATTTATTTTTAAATAAAGGAGGAATTTTAAATGATTAAATTAAATTTAAAAAATTCTAGTATAAACGAGAAGATGATTTTACCTTATAGTGAAGAAGTTGAAAGAATCCATAATGAGATGAATAAAAAATCTGAAGATGAAAAAGAATTTTTAGGATGGATTAATCTTCCTACAAATTATGATAAACAAGAATTTAAAAGAATAAAAAAAGCAGCTGAAAAAATAAAAAAAGATTCAGATGTTTTAGTTGTTATTGGAATAGGGGGGTCATATTTAGGAGCAAGAGCTGTTATTGATAGTTTATCTAATAGTTTTCATAATAGTTTACCTGAATCTAAAAGAAAAGTACCTCAAATTGTATATGCAGGATGTAATTTAAGCCCTGTTTATATGAATGATTTATTAGATTTTGTATCTGATAAGGATATTTCAATAAATGTAATTTCAAAATCAGGAACTACAACTGAACCAGCAATTGCGTTTAGGATTTTTAGAGAAGTTTTAGAAACAAAATATGGTGTAGAAGAAGCAAGAAAAAGAATTTATGTTATAACTGATAAACAAAAAGGTGCTTTAAAAACTTTGGCAGATGAAGAAAATTATGAAACATTTGTAATTCCAGATAATATAGGTGGAAGATATTCGGTTTTAACAGCTGTTGGACTTCTTCCAATAGCTGTAGCTGGAATTGATATAGATAAGCTTATGAAAGGCGCAAAAGATGCACAAGATAAATATGCTGAAAGTAGCGTAAAATATAATGATTGTTATAAATATGCAGTAACTAGAAATTTACTTTATAATTCGAATAAAAAAATTGAAATTTTAGCTAATTATGAACCAAAATTGCATTATTTTACAGAATGGTGGAAGCAGTTATTTGGAGAAAGTGAAGGTAAAGATTTAAAAGGAATATTCCCAGCAGGTGTTGATTTAACAACTGATTTACATTCAATGGGGCAATATATTCAACAAGGAGAAAGAAGTTTATTTGAAACTGTATTAGCTATAAAGAAAAATAGTTCAGAAGTTAAAATTATGCCAGATGATAGAGACTTAGATGGTTTAAACTATTTAGCTCGGAAAAACAATGGGATATGTAAATTCTAAAGCAATGGAAGGAACAATCTTAGCTCATGTTTCAGGAAATGTTCCAAATATAAAAATAGAAATAGATGAACTAAAAGAAGAAACAATAGGGGAACTTATTTATTTCTTTGAAAAAGCTTGTGCAATGTCTGGAAGTTTACTTGGAGTAAATCCATTTAATCAACCAGGTGTTGAAGAGTATAAGAGAAATATGTTTCATTTATTGGAAAAACCAGGGTACTAAATGCTCGAATGAGAAGTGAGTGAGGAGAAAAGATGAAAAATATTTATTTTGTAAGACATGGCCAAACTGACTATAATTTAAACGAAATAATACAAGGTGCAACTGATATTGAATTAAATGAAACAGGAATAAAGCAAGCTTATGAAGCAAAAGAAAAATTAAAAAATATAAAATTTGATAAGATATATTCTTCACCTTTAAAAAGAGCTAAAAAAACAGCAGATATTATAGGTGAAGAAAGAAATATTGAAGTAGAAGTTGATGAAAGATTAAAAGAAATTTCTTTTGGAATAAATGAAGGAAATAAATTTGGTAGTTATGACTATCATGGCTTTTGGAATTATCATGAACCACATTTGTATCCTGAGGCAGAAGATGTAAGGGATTTTGTAAAAAGAGTATCAAATTTTTTAGATTCATTAAAAGGTGTTGATGCAGAAAATATTTTATTAGTTGCACATGGTGGTGTATCAAAAGCTGTGGCAGTATATTTTAATGGTGTGCCAGAAGATGGTCAGTTAGAAAAATTAACAAGACTTGAAAACTGTGATTTTTTAAAGTTTAATTTAGATTAATTAAAAATATTAAAGGAGTATATAATTTTTAAAATTATAAGAAATTTATGGAGAGAATTGATAAAATTAATTATTATTTAGATATAGCCGAAACTGTAGCAACTCGTGGAACCTGTATTAGAAAAAAATGGGGAAGTGTTATTGTAAATCATGATCAAATTATTTCAACAGGTTATGTTGGAGCTCCTCGAGGAAGACAAAATTGTTGCGACTTAGGATATTGTATGAAAAAGAAAATTTTTCCAGATAAAAGACATAGTGGCTATGATGCATGTAGATCTGTGCATGCTGAGCAAAATGCTATTATTTCTGCTTCAAGGCAAGAAATGCTTCGGTGGAGATATGTTTTTAGTTGGATATAAGGATGAAAACAATATCCATGAATATGAAAAAGGAGCATCTCCTTGTTTAATGTGTAGGAAAATGATTATAAATGCAGGAATAGATAAAGTATATGTAAGACAAGATAAAAATAAATACAAAGTTTTTTATGTTCAGGATTGGATAAGTAATGATGAATTATTAAATGGACAATTAGAATATTAAAAACTGAATGACCGTTCAAAAATTTAAAAAGCTTGGTATTTAGTTTATACCAAGCTTTTCTAAAAAATAGATTGTAAAAAAATATTCTTTATGGTAAAATTAAAACTGCAAAAAAATAGGAAAGGAAGTTAATGTATGAGTACAATTGAAGTTACAGATATAAAGGACATGCTTAATAAAACTAGAGAAGTTTATGGGGATAGACCTGTATATAGATTAAGAAATGGTAAGGCTCGGAAATTTTAAAGAAATAACTCATAGAGAAGCAAGAGAAATGGTTGATTGCTTAGGCACAGCTTTAGTATCGTTACTTAATCTTAAAGGAAAAAGAATAGCAATTATTGGTGAAAATAGATATGAGTGGGAAATAGCTTATCTTTCAGTAGTAGCTGGAACAGGAACTGTAGTTCCTTTAGACAAGGCGCTTCCAGAAAATGAAATAGATAGTTTAATTAGACGCTCAGAGGTTGAGGCAATATTTTATTCAGGAAAATATGAACCAACATTAAAAAGATTAGCACAAGACGGAACAACAAAATTAAAACATCTTATTTCATTTGATGCTGAATCTCATAATGACGGGGTTTATGCTTTTAAAGAATTAATACAAAAAGGAAAGAGATTAATTGATGATGGAGATATAGCTTTTAAAGAAGCAGAAATTGATCCAGAAAAGATGACAATTATGTTGTTTACATCTGGAACAACATCAGCTTCTAAAGCAGTTGCTTTATGCCAAAGAAATATTTGTGCAAATCTAATGGATATGGATAGAGTTTTGTATCCAATAACTTGTGAAGATGTTATGCTTTCATTTTTACCTGTTCATCATGTATTTGAATGCACAGTTGGATTTTTACTTTCATTCTATAAAGGAATGTGTACAGCTTTTTGTGATGGTCCACGTCATATTTTAGATAATATAAATGAATATGGGGTTACATTTATGGTCTGTGTTCCTGCAATATATGAATTGATTTATAAGACAATACTTAAAAATTTAGAAAAAGCAGGAAAATTAGATGCTATAATGCAATTAGCAGAAGTTCATAAAAATGATACAATGGAAGAAAGAGCAAAAATATTTAAAAATATTCATGATATCTTTGGTGGAAAAATTAAATTATTAATTAGTGGAGCTGCAGCTTTAGATAAACATGTTGAAGAAGGATACAGAAAATTTGGAATTAATTTAGTTCAAGGATATGGTTTAACTGAAAGCTCACCTGTTGTTTGTGTAAATATATTCCCTGGAAAAGATGAAATAAATCATAAATGTGGTACTATAGGAAAAGCTCTTCCAAATGTTCAAGTAAAAATTGAAGATCCAAATGAAGATGGATTAGGAGAACTTTTAGTTAAAGGTCCAAATGTTATGCTTGGCTATTATGGTAATCTTGAAGCAACTCAAGAAACTATTGAACCAGATGGTTGGCTTCGTACGGGAGATTTATGCAAAATTGATAAAGAGGGTTATATTTATATTTCTGGAAGAAAGAAAAGTGTTATAGTTTTAAAAAATGGTAAAAATATTTTCCCAGAAGAAATGGAAAACTTGGTAAATAAAATTGAAGGCGTTAATGAATCAATGATTTATTCTATATTAAATGTTGATGCTAAAGATGAAAATGATATTAAGATTGCAGTAGAGGTAGTTTATGACAAAGAAGTCATGAAAGAAATGTATAATACTGAAAATGAGAAAGAGATTTATGATATTATTTGGAATAAAATAAAAGAAATAAATAAAACAATGCCTCTTTATAAAGCAATTAGAGGTTTAACAATTACAGAAGAACCAATTGCAAAAACTACAACAGGAAAAATTAAAAGATATGAAGAACTTAAAAAGATTCAAAATAGAAAATAAATTTCTTATCTTGATAAAAAAGAGTTTTTTAAAAGATATTTTGACTTTCCGGCTTCGCCTGAAAGTCTTTTTTAATATATAATAGTTTTGTATCAATTTAATGAATACTTGTGAAAACTACAGATGGTATTTTCTATTTAAGTTTAATGGTAAATTTATAATTAAAAAATGTTAAAAATCAAAAGTGTTCTTTAAAAAATTTTTTTATTATGATAAAATATTGAAAAAAGGAGAAAAATATGGATTCTAAGATAAAGAATTTTGTTAAATTAGTAAGTGAAAGTGATAATATAGTATTTTTTGGTGGAGCAGGAGTTTCTACTGAGAGTGGTATCCCAGATTTTAGAAGTAAAGATGGGCTTTATAATCAAAAATATAAATATCCTCCAGAGGAAATTTTAAGTTTAGGCTTTTTTAAAACTTTTCCAGAAGAGTTTTTTAAATTTTATAAAGATAAAATGAACTCTTTAAATGTTAAGCCAAATATTACTCATGAAAAGTTAGCTATTCTTGAAAGCGAAGGAAAACTAAAAGCAATAATTACTCAAAACATTGATGGACTTCATCAAAAAGCAGGTTCAAAAAATGTTTTAGAATTGCATGGAAGTATAATGAGAAATTATTGCATAAAATGTGGAAGGGCTCATAATGCAGAATATGTTTTTAATTCACCTCGGTATTCCAAAATGCCAAAGAATAAGATGTGAGGGAATAGTAAAGCCAGATGTTGTTTTATATGGAGAGCCATTAGATGAAGAAATTGTTTCAAAAGCAGTTGACTATATATCAAAAGCAGATTTATTAATTGTTGCTGGAACATCACTTACTGTATATCCAGCAAGTGGACTTATAAATTATTTTAGAGGAGATAATTTAGTTTTAATAAATAAAGATAAAACATCACTAGATAATATGGCAGATTTAGTTATAAATGAACCTTTAGGAGAAGTATTTAAAGAAATATAAATATTACGTAAACTAAGGCTTGAAAGTATTGGAATTTTATGTTAAGATATTTATCGCGTGGGAAAATAAGTGGATTTTTTAAATACCATATTTTGCTATGCCTAAAGGTATAATGCTTTTTAAAGCAAAAAATACTAAAAAGAAAGGAAGTATTTAAATTATGAAAGATTATTTAGGTATTGAACAAGTTAAAGCTTTAGAAGTTTTAGACTCAAGAGGAAATCCTACAGTTCAAGTAGAAGTTGTTACAGAAGGTGGATTTAGTGGTGTTGCTATGGTTCCATCTGGAGCATCAACTGGAAGCTTCGAAGCTGTTGAATTAAGAGATGGAGATAAATCAAGATATTTAGGAAAAGGTGTTTTAAAAGCAGTTAAAAACGTAAATGAAATAATTGCTCCAAAATTAGAGTATATGAATGTTTACGATCAAACTGAAATAGATAAAACACTTATAGAATTAGATGGAACAGAAAACAAAGGAAAATTAGGCGCAAATGCAACTTTAGGAGTTTCTTTAGCAGTTGCTAAAGCTGCAGCAGCTTCTTTAGGAATGGAATTATATAGCTATATTGGTGGAGCAAATGCTAAAGTGCTACCAGTTCCAATGATGAATATTATGAATGGTGGAAAACATGCTGATTCAACTTTAAGCGTACAAGAATTTATGATTATGCCAGTTGGAGCTCCTACATTTACAGAAGCATTAAGATGGTGTGCTGAAATTTATCACAATTTAAAGAAAGTTCTTAAAGAAAAAGGATTAGGAACAGGTGTTGGAGATGAAGGTGGATTTGCACCAAATGTTAAAGATGAAGATGAAGCTTTAAGTTTAATTATGGAAGCTACTGAAAAAGCTGGTTATAAACCAGGAAAAGATATAATGTTAGCATTAGATGTTGCTGCAACAGAAATGTATGATGAAGCTAAAAAAATTGGAAAAGAAGGAATGTATCATTTCTGGAAAATAGGTGTTACAAAAAATACTGATGAAATGATAGAATTCTATGAAGATTTAGTTTCAAAATATCCAATTATCTCAATTGAAGATGGTTTAGCAGAAGAAGATTGGGATGGATGGAAGAAATTAACAGATAAATTAGGAAGCAAAATTCAATTAGTTGGTGATGATTTATTTGTTACAAATATTAAGAGACTTCAAAAAGGTATTGATTTAGGAGTTTCAAATAGTATATTAATTAAATTAAACCAAATTGGAACTTTAACAGAAACATTAGATGCAATTGAACTTGCTAAGAAAAATGGAATGACAGCAGTTGTATCACATAGAAGTGGTGAAACAGAAGATACTACTTTAGCAGATGTTGCAGTTGCAACTAATGCAGGACAAATCAAAACTGGTGCACCTTGTAGAACTGATAGAGTTGCAAAATATAATAGATTATTAAACATTGAAAATGAATTAGGAAATGTAGCTATTTATCCTGGATTAAAAGGACTTAATAGATAATTTCAAATAAAAATTCCTCGGATATATATTTATCCGAGGTTTTTATTTTAAAATAAAGAAGGAGAATTATATATGTGTATTGGTATAATTGCAGCAGAGGAAGAAGAAATGCTTGCTGTTAAGAATTTTATGGAGGATATTTCTAAAAAAGAAATTTTTAATCTTAATTTTTTTATAGGGAAAATTCATAATAAAGATTGCGTTATTGTAAGAAGTGGTGTTGGGAAAGTAAATGCAGCAAGAACAACTCAAATTATGATTGACAATTTTAAAATAGATTATGTAATTAATATTGGCTCTGCGGGCGGTATAAATCCAGAAATAAAAATTGGAGATATTGTAGTTGCAGAAAGGTTAGTTCAATATGATTTTGATTTAACTGGCATAGGAGATTATGAACTTCGGAGAAATTTGTGAATTAGGTAAATATATTAAAACAGATGAAAAATTAATTAAAATTATTAAAAATATTAATTTAGAAGGTTTAAATTTAAAATTTGGAACTATTGCTTCTGCTGATAAGTTTTTTAAGGATCCAGATGAAGCACCAAAAATTAGAAGAAATTTTGGAAATTCTGAATGTGTAGAGATGGAAGGAGCAGCAATTGCTCAAGTTTGTTTTTTAGATAAAGTTCCATTTATAGTAATAAGAGGAATCTCAGATGTAGCAAATGGTAATAATAAAATGGATTTTCATGAGTATTTAAAAATGGCTTCTCAAAAAAGTGCAAATCTTCTAAAATGCTTGATAGAGCACATTTAGGAAAAATATTAAAGGAGAATAAGTAATACGTAAAACTGTGAAAGTGTTGATACTACTATATTTCGCGGGATGTATTTTTAAGTTTTGATTATGTATACTAACTATTGAAAAATTGTAATAAATATTATAAAATAAAACCAAATTTTGGATTTGCCAAAAAAAATTATAAATAAGAAGGAGGAAGTTTTTTATGAAAAAACTTAACAAAGTATTTGTAGTATTACTTTTTGCAGTAGCTTTAATGTTATTATTAACAGTAAATTCTTCTGCAACAGTAGATAAAGCTATGGTTACAAATGAAGTAAAAACTATAACTTTTGATGCAGATTACTATTTAAATACTTATCCAGATTTAAAAGCAGCTTTTGGAAATGATAGCAATGCTGCTTATGAACATTTTTTAGATCATGGTATAAGTGAAGGAAGATGTGCAAAATTAACATTTGATGTTGCATATTATTTAAATAGTTACAAGGATTTACAAGATGCATTTGGTAATGACTATGAAGCTGCATATAGACATTTTATAACAAATGGTGCAGCAGAAGGTAGAAGCGGATGCTTAATTTATGATTCAGCATATTATGCTGAAAATAACAAAGATGTTAAAGATGCTTTTGGAGATAATAACTTAAAAATTTATGAACATTATGTTACATATGGTATCGCTGAAGGTAGACAAGCTTCAGAAGAATTTAACGTTAAATGTTATTTGAAAAAATATAAAGATTTAAAAGATGCATATACAGAAACAGGTTATACTAATGGATTTATGCATTACTTAACATATGGTATTGATGAAGGAAGAATTGGAACACATGAATATAAAGAAACAACAGTACCAGCAACATGTGAAGAAGATGGATATACTGAAAAAGTATGTGCATGTGGAGATGTACAAAAAGTTGTAATACCATCTCCAGGACATAAATATAGTGAAGCTCAAGAAGTAACAGCTGAAGATACTGAAGCAGCTGGAAAAGTTCATAAACATGTTTGTGAAACATGTGGAAAAGTAGAATACTTTGATGATGCTCACAATTATGGTGAAGAACCAACTTCTACAACAGCAACATGTACAGAAGCAGGTGAAGAAACATATACATGTTCAGTATGCGGAAAAGTCGATGTAAGAGAAGTAGAAGCATATGGACATAACTTTAAATTAAATGAAGGTGAAAGATTATCTACAACAACACCTGCAACATGTGGAAAAGCTGGATTTGATGAATATGTATGTGAAACATGTGGAACATTAAGATTAGTAGCTGTTCAAGCAACAGGTAAACATACATTAACAAAAGTAGAAGCAAAAGAACCAACATGTGAAGAAACAGGAAACAATGAATATTATACATGTTCAGTATGTAATGGAGTATTTAAAGATGCAGAAGGAAAGCAAGCTACAACAGTAGAAGATGAAACTCTTGCAATAGTACCTCATACATTAGAAACAGTAGAATCAAAAGCAGCAACATGTGAAGAAGCAGGAAATAATGAATATAAAGTATGTTCAGTATGTGGAAAAATATTTAAAGCTGATGGCTCAACTCCTACAACAGTAGAAGCAGAGACAATAGCAGCTTTAGATCATACTTGGGTAGCAGGAAATCCAGAAGACTATGGATTTAAAGCTCCAACATGTGAAGAAGATGGATATGAAGTTAAAGTTTGTGAAACATGTGGAAATGTTGATATAACAGCAGTTAAAGCTAGCCATACATTAACAAAAGTAGAAGCAAAAGCTGCAACACCAACAGAAGCAGGAAATAATGAATATTATACATGTTCAGTATGCGGAAAAGTATTTAAAGATGCAGAAGGAACAATTGAAACAACTGTAGAAGCAGAAAAAATATTAACAGTAACAGTAGACAATTTAGCAGATTTAAAAGCTGCAGTTTCTACAACTTCACCAATAACAACTGTAGTATTAGGTGCAGATATTACAGGAATATCTGAAAGAATAGATGTATATAAAACAATGACAATAGATGGTAAGAATCATAAATTACAATTTAATGCATTAACTAGAGATGAGCTTGGAGTTGCAAGTGCATTTGTAGTAGGAGCAGATAATACAGTTGTAAATGATTTATCAGTTGAAATGACAGCTAGTGCAGGATGGCAAGGAAATTATGCAATACAAGTTTACAATGCAGAAGGTGTTAAATTAAATAATGTAACAGCATCTAATGGAGATGCAGGAATAATAGTAAATGCTTCAAAAGTAGAATTAACAGGAACTACAACATTAAATAATAATGAATTTGGTGGAATAGAAGTATCAAAAGGAACAGCAGAAGGATTAGAAAATGCAGAATTAACTGTTACAGGAACAATAGTAATGGATAATGAAGCAAGAACTGTACCAGTAATCTGGATAGAACCAGAACAAGGAACAGTAACTGGAGCTGGAGTAGAAAGCTATTATTCAACAACAGAAACAAACGATAAAGATCAAACATATTATTATACAAGTGAAACTGTTGCACAAACAATGGTTGTAAATAACTTAGATGAATTAAAAGCAGCAATTTCAAATCCAACTGTAAAAACAGTTGAATTAAATGCCGATATTTTAGGAATAAGCGAAAAAATAAGTATTCCTCAAACAATAACATTAAATGGTAATAATCATAGATTACAATTTAATACAATTAGTAAAGATGAAAGCGGAGTAGCAAGTGCATTAATTATATTAGCAGATAATACAGTTGTAAATGATTTATCAGTTGAAATGACAGCTGTAGCAGAATGGCAAGGAAATTATACAATTCAAGTTTATAATGCAGAAGGTGTTACATTAAATAATATAACAGCATCTAATGGAGATGCAGGAATATTAGTAAATGCTTCAAATGTAAAATTAACTGGAACAATAACTTTAGTTAATAATGAATTTGGTGGAATAGAAGTATCAAAAGGAACAGCAGAAGGATTAAATCCATCAACATTAGATATTAGTGAAGCATCAATTGTAAATGATGATGAGCAATTTAGAGTTCCAACAATTTGGATAGATGGTGAGAATGATGGTAATGTTGTAAATGGTGCAGATAATATGTTTGATACTACAGAACTTAAAGAAGATCAAATACAATATTATTTAAATGAAAAATATTCTCATTTTCCTACAGAAGATACTGGAGACGATGATGAAGAAGAACAACTAACACCAGGAACTGATAATGAAGGATCAGACTATAGTGAACCAGTTTCTTAATTAGATGGAAGTATTGCTTAACAATATATTATATTAAAGAAAAAACAAGAAGTAGATATTTTTCTACTTCTTGTTTTTTGTATGATTTTAAGCTTATTTTATGTTTTTTATTTTATAATTTTTAAGAATTTTTTAAATTTAAAAATTTTGGTAAAAAAGCTTTATATTTTTTAAATATATGATATAATATTCTAGTATTATAATTTAGAATTAGAGGTTAAAAAATATGAAAGATGAAAGTAATGAAAAGGACATGAGAACTAAAAGACTAAACAGTTTAGAAGATGAATCAAAAAATATGAAAACTCAAAGATTAAATACTGATGAATTAAATAAAAGAGCAAAAAATAAAAATACTAGAATATCTTCTGAAACTCAAGTAGTCGGAAAAATAGTAGATGACAAAAATATGAAAAAAAATAAGAACAAAAAAGATAAAAATGGCAACAAAAAAAAGAAAAAATTTAAAGAAAGACATCCTAGAATTGCAACAATATTTAGAATAATTTTAATATTAATTATTTTATGTATTATTATTGTTGCAGGTGTTATTGCAGGTGCAATGTGGGGTGGATATGACTTTTTGGAATTACTTGGTGATGATTACAAAATTAATATAGAAGACTTAGCTATAAAATATGAAAATTCAAGTTTTTATGATGGAGATGGAAATTATTTAGGTGAATTAAGTTCAGGAGAAAAAAGAAGAACTGTTACTTTAGACCAAATGAGTGAATATCTTCCAAAAGCTTATTTAGCAATTGAAGATGAAAGATTTTATGATCATAGTGGAGTTGATTTTAAAAGAACAGCAGCAGCAACTGTTACATATTTATTAAATGGTGGAAATTCTTCCTTTGGTGGAAGTACTATAACTCAGCAAGTCGTTAAAAATTTAACAGGTGATAAAGAAGATACAGCATTAAGAAAAGTAAAAGAAATGGTAAAAGCACTTCAAGTTGAACATTATCTTTCAAAAGATCAGATATTAGAATTATATTTAAATTTAATATTTGTTGGTGGAGATGATGTAAATGGAGTATCTCTTGGTGCAGTTTATTATTTTAATAAAGATGTAAAAGATTTATCAATTGCAGAATGTGCATATTTAGCTGGAATTAATCATTCTCCAAATGCATATCAACCATTTAAACAATATGAAAATCCTGATGATAAAAAGAAAATGGATGATAAAATTAAATCAAGAACAAAAACTGTTTTATCAAAAATGCTAGAATTAGGATATATATCAAATGAACAATATGATACTGCTATATCAGAAGTAGATAATGGTTTAGCTTTTGCAAATGGAAATACTACGACTACAACTACAGTTTCATATTTAACAGATGCTGCAATAGAACAAATTCTAAATCAAATGATAGAAGAAAAAGGCTACGAATCAAAGAGCTTGGCTGAAATTCAATTATATAGTGGTGGATATAAAATATATATTACTCAAAAATCAAATGTACAAGGAAATTTAGAAGCAGAATTAATTAAGGAAAAATATGATTATACATCAAGAAATGGTCAAAAAGCAATGGCTGCAATGGTTGTAATTGATCCAAAAACTGGGTATGTAGTAGGAGCAGCTGCAAGAAATCAAGATGGTTCAGCCAATACTGTACTTGGATATTTTAATTTAACAACAGATATGTTAAAACAAACTGGATCTTCTATTAAACCTTTGGCAGTTACATGTCCGGGATTAGAAAGTGGAAAACTTACAGCTTCAACAATGTTTTATGATGGACCAACTACTTTTCCTCGGAAATTATGAGCCAAAAGAATGGTACTCAGGTTGGAAAGGTTTAATTTCAATGAGGCAAGCAACAGCAGTATCATCAAATTTACCTCACGTTAAAGGTTTATCTACTATTGGAGTAAATACTGGTGTTGAATTTTTACAAAAAATGGGATTTAAAGATGTTACAGGAAATGAAGGATTGTCTTTAGCTTTAGGTGGATTTACTAATGGTGCTTCAATATTGCAAATGGCAGCAGGTTATGCAATGATAGCAAATGATGGAGTTTATATTGAACCAACATTTTACACTAAGGTTGAAGATTCAGATGGAAATGTTTACTTAGAACCAAAATCAGTAGAGGAAAGATCTGTTAGAATGATGAGTGCATCAAATGCTTATATTATGAAAAACATGCTTCAATCTGTTCTTCAGTCTCAATATCAAGGAACTGCTACTTATGCCACAATATCAGGAATGGATGTAGCAGCCAAAACTGGAACAACAAATGATGATGCTGATAGATGGCTTTGTGGATTTACAAATTATTATGCTGCAGCTTGTTGGTTTGGATATAATGAAAAAGAAACAATTATACCATCAACGGCTCGTACAGCAGGTGGAATTTGGACAGCAGTTATGAGAGAAATTCATAAAGATTTAGAGCCAAGTAAATTTACAGTTCCAGATGATATAGTTACAGTAACAATCTGTAGGGATTCAGGAATGACTGCTTCTGAAAAATGTACTAATACTTATCAAGAAATATTTGTAAATGGAACTGTACCTGAACCTTGTGATATTCATGGAAACTCTTATAAAATTTGTAATGAAACAGGATTATTAGCTAGCGAATATTGTCAAAATTATAGTATAAAATACTATAAAACTCCACCAGCATCAGAAGCAAATGGTGATTGGAAAACTTCTTATGGTGGAGCATATACAGAAAATATACCAACTTCTGTATGTCCACATACTGCAGATAGTTATACTTATGAAGATTAGAGAAACTAATAAGCTCTTTTCTTATTAATAAAAAAACAAGAGAGGAACTAATTTTTATGAAAATATATAATACATTAACTCGTACAAAAGAAGAGTTTAAACCAAATAAAGAGGGTGAAGTCCGCATGTATACTTGCGGACCAACCGTTTATAATTATGCTCACGTTGGAAATTTAAGAGCATATCTTTTTATGGATAATTTAAGAAGAGTTTTAAAGTACAATGGATATAAATTAAGGCATGTTATGAATATAACTGATGTAGGACATCTTGTTTCTGATAGCGACGAAGGTGAGGACAAGATGTTAAAAGCAGCTCGTAGAGAAAATAAAGATCCTTATGAGATTGCTGAATTTTATATGAATGCTTTTTTTAAAGATGTTAAAGAATTAAATATAGATAAACCAGAAATTATTGCAAAAGCAACTGAGCATATTAGTATTATGGAAAAATATGTTCAAAAAATTATAGAAAATGGTTATACTTATAAAACAGATGATACTATATATTTTGATACATCAAAGTTAGATAAATATGGTGTTTTATCTAATCGTAAGATAGAAGATCAAAAAGCTGGAGCTAGGGTTGAATTTGATACTGGAAAAAAACATATCTCTGATTTTGCTTTATGGATAAAAGCTCCAGAAAACCATATTATGAAATGGGATTCATTTTTTGGAAAATGTTATCCAGGCTGGCATTTAGAATGTTCTGCGATGGGATATGAATATTTAGGAGATAATTTTGATATTCATACAGGTGGAATTGACCATATTCCAATTCATCATGAAAATGAAATTGCGCAAAGCAAAGGTTTTTCAGGAAAAATACCTGCTAATTATTGGATGCATGTAAACTTTATGCTTATGGATGGAGAGAAAATGTCTAAGAGCTTAGGAAATGTTTATACTCTTTCTGATTTAAAAGAAAAAGGATATGAACCACTAGATTTTAAAATGCTTATGTTTACATCTACATATAGAAACCAAATTAATTTCACTTGGGAATCTTTAGATTCTTCAAAAATAGCTCTTCAAAGATTAAGAGAAGGATATTTAAAAGAGATAGATGGAATAGATGATGTTTCAAAAGAAGAAATAAAAGAATATGAAAAAAGATTTTTAGAAGCAATTAATGATGATTTAAATATGCCAATTGCAATGAGTGTTGTTTGGGATGTTATTAAAAATCCTAAAAAATCTAGAGCTTTTAGAGATTTACTTTTAAAATTTGATGAAGTTTTAGGTTTAGACTTAAAAAATTATAAAAAACAAAATGATAAATTGCCTGAAGAAATTTTAGATTTAGTATCAAAAAGAGATGAAGCAAGAAATTCTAAAAATTGGTCTGAATCAGACAAAATTAGAAATTTACTTGTAGAAAAAGGATATAGAGTTCAAGATACAAAAGAAGGAACTGTTGTTAAGAAAGGATAAATTAATGAAATTACTTGAAAATAATGAAAAAGATAAAAAAAGATATAAAGAGTTTTTAGAGTCTCATGAAAGATGCAATTTTCAACAATCTTTAGAATGGGGAGAAGTAAAAGATTCTTGGATAAAAGAAGTTATTTTATCAGAAGATGAAAAAGAAAATATTAGAGGCTCTTTATGTGTTTGGATTAGAAAGATTCCTATATTTGGAAATATGATGTATGTAGCACGTCGGACCTGTTTGTGATATTCATAATAAAGAGATATTAAAAGATATTAGAAATGGTGCAGATAAGCTTGCGAAAAAATATAATGCTTTTGTTTTAAGAATGGAGCCTGATGTTGAAAAATCTGATACAGAATTTAGAAAAATTGTTGAGGATTTAGATTTTAAGATAAAAGATGATAGTAAAGATTTTAAAGATGAAATTCAACCAAGATTTGTTTTTCAACTTGATTTAAGAGGAAAAACTAAAGATCAGATTTTTAGTGAATTTCAATCTAAAACAAGATATAATGTAAGATTAGCTGGTAGAAAAGGTGTAGTTATTAAAGAAGGAACTAAAGAAGATTTAAAAGTTTTCCATGATATAATGGTTGAAACTGGAAAAAGAGATAATTTTCTAATTCGTTCTTTATCATATTTTGAAAAAATGTATGATGAGCTTGCTCCTAATCATATGAAACTTTTAATGGCATATCATGATGATAAAGCGATTGCTGGAATTATTCCAATTATGTATGGAAATAAAGTTTGGTATTTATATGGTGCAAGTAGTAATCAAGATAGAAATCTTATGCCAAATTATTTGCTTCAATGGACAATGATTCAAGAAGCAATAGATAGAGGTGCAGATATGTATGACTTTAGAGGCGTTTCAGGAGTAGTTGATGAAAATCATCCACAATATGGTTTATATAGATTTAAAAAAGGTTTTAATGCAAGATTTGTAGAATTTATAGGTGAAGTTTATATTCCATATAAACCTTTAAAATACAAACTATACAAGTTTTCAGAAAAAGCCTTTAGAACTATTAGAGGAATAAAGAAAAAATTTATGAAATAAGAGAAGCCGCTACGTTTATATCATAAATAAAAGTAGGACCAACTACAAAAATAAGAACTCCAAAAATGATTGCTACAAATACTGTCATAATAGATTCCTCCTTGTTGTTGATAAAATGATAATAGCATAATTTAAAAATAATTGCAAATAAAAGAAAGGAAATAATTTGAAGAAATTAGAAATCAATATTAAAGATTTAAAATATAATTTAGATTTATTAAAAAAGCATAGTGAAAATACTCAAATTATTGCTGTTGTAAAAGCAAATGGAATGGGATTTGACTTAATAAAATATTCAAAATTTTTAACAGATAATGGAATTGATTTTTTAGCAGTTGCTACAACTAAAGAAGCTATAGCGTTAAGAGAGGAAGAAATTGATACTAAAATTTTAATGCTTTCAGAAGTTTATTCAGAAGAAGAGTTGGAATTTTTGGTAAAAAATGATATAATACTTACTGTTGGTTCTTTAGTTCAAAAAGAAAAAATAGAAAGAATTGCTAAAAAATTGAATAAAATAGCAAATGCTCATGTAAAAATAGATACAGGTTTTGGAAGATATGGGTTTATATATTTAAATGAAGATGATATTTTAGAAGCTGTAAAAAATAGTGAAAATTTAATAATTTCAGGGATATATACTCATTTTTCAAAAGCTATAAATTATAATTGGACAAATATTCAATTTCAAAGATTTAATAATTTAGTTCTAAAGGCAAAAGAAATAAATGAAAATTTAATAGCTCATTGTTCTAATTCAACAGCATTTTTGCTATATCCAGAAATGAATTTAGATGCAGTGAGGCTTCGGGTCATGTATTCGGTGGACGAGTTTTGAAAAATAATTTAGGACTAAAAAAAATTGGAACATTTAAATCTGAAATAGTTTCAATAAAAGAAGTTCCAAAAGGTTATAATATTAGTTATAGCAATGAATATAAAACTAAGAAAAAAACTAAAATAGCTGTAATTCCAGTGGGATATATGGATGGTTTAAATATAAAAAATGGAAGAGACAGTTTTAATTTTAAAGATAATGTTTTATCAATTTGTATGGAAATAAAAAAATTATTTACAAGACCATATATTAAGGTTATTATAAAAAATAAAAAATATAATATTATTGGTAGACTTGGCATGTATCATGCAATAGTTGATATAACTAAGTCAGAAGAAATAAATTTAGGAGATGAGGTTATTTTACCTATTTCTCCAATATATACAAATCTTAATATTAGAAGGGAGTACATTTAAATAAAATGGAAGAAAAGAAAATAGGTTTTTTTAAGAGATTAAAAATGGCAATATTTAATTTAGAAAATTATAAAATATTTGCCGAAGAAAAGTTTTCGAAAGCTTTAAAATATGCTTTTATATTAATTGCTATAATTACTATCGTTTTAAGTATATCAACAACAGTTTTTTTTAGACAGAAATTTGATAAAATTGTTTCATATCTTGAAAATGATTTTCCAGATTTTTCTTATGAAAATGAAACTTTGTCAGTAAAAGAAAAAGTAATGGCATATGATGACGAATCTGATGCAAAACTTATTGTAGATGTAGGAGATGTTACAGATGAACAATTAGATGAATATAAATCACAAGCAGATGAAAGTTATTATTCATTAATTTTATTAAAAGATAAAGCAATATATTCATTAGCAGGAGATAATTATGAAATTACTTATAGTGATTTTTCTAATATATTTGGTATAGATAAATTTACAAAATCAGAAATATTTGAAAATTATTTTAATGATGATGGAATTTTAAAAATTACTTTTGTAATATTTATGTATGCAATAATTTATTTATTTATTTCAAATATATTAATAATTTTAGAAGATATTTTAATTATTGCAATATTTGGTTGGATTTGTAGTAAAATATGCAAAGTTACTTTAAATTTTGTTCAAAATTGTTCACTTGCTGTATATTCAGTTACTTTATCTTTAATTTTAAGTACTGTATATTCAGTTGTAAATACATTTACTAATTTCCAAATTAGATATTTTTCACTTATGTATATGATAATTTCATATATTTATATAATTGCAGCAATTATGATTATAAGATCAGATCCAAATAAGAAAGTGGGCCAAGAAATACCAATTTCTGAAGAAAAGAAAAAAGATGAAATAGAAGTTCAAAAAATAGATGAAAAAGATAAAAATGTAGATGAAGAGAAAAAGGAAAAGAATCAAGCTGCGGAAAAAGAAAAATCTAAAACAAAAGGTAGGAAAAAGAAAAAAGAGATGGAAGGAGATAGTTTACCAGATGGCGAATAAGAAAAATCCGAATAATAAAGACAAAAAAAAGGATAATAAATTTTGGGCAATTTTTGTTCCAGTATTAATTATTGTTGTAATAGCTTGCTTTGTATTATATAGTCATTTTGAAACAGAAAAAGAAGATAATTTATCATATGATAGTCTGCTTACTTCATTAAATAATAAAGAAGTTGAAAAATTAGAAATGGAAACAGGAAGCTATACTGTAAAAGCAATTATGAAAGGTGAAGGCTCTGAGGAAGAAAGAACTGAAACAGTAGTTGTTCCAAGTATACAAGCATTTATGGAACTTGTAAATACTAAGATTGATGAAGGTGTTTTTGATGTTGAAATTGAACAAACATCTCCAAATCAATTTTTAAGTATAATGGGAAATGTTGTAACATATATCCCAACTATTATGCTAATTGTGTTAATATTCTTGATTTTCAAAATGCAAGGTTTTGGTGGAGATCAAGGAAAAGTTTATGGAACTGAAGAAGGCGGAAAAAAGGTAAATGTAAAATTTGATGATGTTGCAGGTTTAGATGAAGAAAAAGGTGAACTTGTTGAAGTTGTAGACTTTTTAAAACATCCAGGAGAATATATAAAAATGGGAGCTAAAATTCCAAGAGGTATACTTCTTTATGGAAAACCAGGAACAGGTAAAACCCTTATAGCAAAAGCAATAGCTGGAGAAGCTGGAGTTCCATTTATTTCAATGAGTGGTTCAGAATTTATTGAAATGTTTGCAGGTCTTGGAGCTTCAAGAGTTAGAAAATTGTTTGATAGAGCTAAAAAAATGGCACCATGTATTATATTTATAGATGAGATTGATGCAATAGGCTCAAGAAGAACAGGAAATAGTGGGGCTGAATCAGAAAATAATCAAACTTTAAATCAATTGTTAGTTGAAATGGATGGATTTGAAACTAATGAAACAGTTATAGTATTAGCTGCAACAAATAGACCAGAAATGTTAGATAAAGCACTTTTAAGACCAGGAAGGTTTGACAGACAAATAACAATCCCAGCTCCAGATTTAATCGGTAGAGAAGAAATTTTAAAACTTCATAGTAAAGATAAAAAATTAGCAGATGATGTTAATTTAAAGGAAATAGCAGGAGATACAGCAGGATTTACTGGTGCAGAACTTGCAAATGTTTTAAATGAGGCTGCAATTATTGCAACAAAATCAGGTCATGAAAAAATTGAAAAAATAGATATTGAAGATGCTGTAAGAAAAATTACTGTAGGATTAGAAAAACATAATAGAATAGTTTCTCAAAAAGATAAAAAATTAACTGCATATCATGAGGCAGGACATGCAGTTGTTAGTAAATTTTTACCTACTCAAGATGATGTAAAAGAAGTTTCTATAATACCTAGAGGTTTAGCTGGTGGATATACAATGTATAAAACAAATGAAGATAAATATTATGTTTCAAGAACTGAACTTTTAGAAAAAATGGTTTCTTTAATGGGTGGTAGAGCTGCTGAAAAATTAGTTTTAAATGAAATTTCGACAGGTGCAAGTAATGATTTAGAAGTAGCAACAGGAATAGCAAGAGATATGCTTACAATATATGGAATGAGTGATTCTTTAGGACCAATTTCTTTAAAAGTTGATCAAAGTTATGAATTAGAACTTTTTGGAGAAACTGTAGTAAATGAAGTTGGAAATCAAATAAGAGTATTAGTTGAAAATGCTTATAATACTGCAATAAAAATCTTATCAGAACATAGAGATATTTTAGATAAAGTAGCAAATTGTTTATTAGAAAAAGAAAAAATTACAGAAAAGGAATTTGATAGTTTTTTTATTGATTAATAAATTTTAAATAGATTATAAATTAAAGAATTATGTTATTAATTAATTTACTTTTAATTTAAAGCTAAAATAAATTTATTAACAAATCTATTTCGTTTTTTAGTAAAGATGAAAAGAATCGAGCGAAGCGAGAAAGGGTCTAAGTAATATGGGATTTTTTGAAAAATTAAAAAATGGTTTAGGTAAAACCAAAAATTCTATAAATGAAAAAATAAATAATGTTCTTAGTAATTTTAGAAAAGTAGATGAAGAGCTTTTAGAAGAATTAGAAGAAGTTTTAATAATGTCTGATATTGGAGCTACAACATCAAGTGAAATTATAGATAAATTAAGAACTAAAATAAAAAGAGAAAAGATAGAAGATGAAGAAGATGTAAAAAAAGCATTAAAAGAGATTATGAAGGAACTTTTAGATGTAGGAGATACTAATTTGGATTTAAAAAATAAACCAGCAGTTATTCTTTTTATAGGAGTAAATGGAGCTGGTAAGACTACTTCAATTGGAAAAATTGCAAATAAATTAGTAAATCAAGGTAATAAAGTTGTAGTTGCAGCTGCTGATACTTTTAGAGCTGCCGCTGTAGAACAATTAGAAGTTTGGTGTGAACGCTCTAGAAGTATAATTGTAAAAAAAGAAGAAGGTTCAGACCCCGCTTCTGTTGTATTTGAAGCAATACAAAAAACTAAAGAAATAAATGCAGATGTTCTTATTTGTGATACAGCTGGACGTTTGCATAATAAGAAAAATCTAATGGACGAACTTTCTAAAATAAATAAAATTATAAATAGAGAATTACCAGATTCATCAAAAGAAATTTTGTTGGTTTTAGATAGTGAAACAGGTCAAAATGCAATAGCACAAGTAAAAGCTTTTAAGGAAACTGCAGATATTACAGGAATTGTTTTAACTAAATTAGATGGAACAGCAAAAGGTGGAGCTGTAATTGGAATTGCTAATGAAAACAAAATACCAGTAAAATTTATTGGTGTAGGAGAACAAATAGACGATATGGAGGAATTTAACTCAAATGATTTTTTAGATGCAATACTATAGAAAGGATGCTTTAAAAAATGGAAGAAGAGAAAAAAATAAAAAAGAAAAATATTAGAAAAATTATCGTATTAGTTGTTTTATTTATTTTCTTTATTTGGCAGACAATTTTAAATAGAGCAGAATATTTGAAGATTAAAGAAATAGGTGAAAATTATACAAGCATATTTTTTACTAATTTTTATATGGAGCTAATAGTTTTTGGTGTTTGTTTTTCTATTGGATATTTATTATTTTATATTAATAATAAAGTAATAAAAAAAGGAATGAAATTTTTCTTTGAAAAAGAGCAAAAAGAAATGCCAAAACTTCCAAATAAAAGTATTTCTTTAATTGCAGCTTTGATTTTTCGGAGAATGTGGCCTTAAGTTTTTATATACACCACTAAATAATGCTTTAAATGCAACTTCATTTGCAATTACAGAGGAAATATTTGGAAGAGATATTGGTTTTTATATGTTTACTTTGCCTTTTATAAAAACCTTGATAATATTTTTAATAGTTGTATCTTTAATAATGATTATTTATACGGCAATTTATTATGTTATATCAATTAATGTATGCTTTAAAAATGGTGTAGATACATTAGATTTAAAGAAAAATACATTTATAAAACAGATTAAATTTTGGGCAATTGTTTTTGGAATTTTTATAAGTGCTTATATTTTAATTACTGCTCAAGATATTTTAACTGGGAAAATGATTACTATAAACGATGAATCTGGAACAGAGCTTGTAGGAGCAGGATTAACAGATACGGTAATTAAACTATGGGGATATAGAATTTTTGCAATTATTGTTTTAATATCTATTATTAGAATAGTAAAAAATGCAAGTATTGCAAATTATAGAAAATGTGTAATGGCAGCTTCAATAATTCCAGTTTATTTGGTTGTAATGTTTGGCGTTTTAATATATTTTCAAGAAATTTATGTGGGTTCGAGTGAGCTTGATAAAGAAAAAAAATATATTGGATATAATATAGAATCAACCAAAGAGGCTTTTGGAATAAATATTAATCAAGAATCAATTGATGATTATGAAACTCTTACTTCAAGTACGGCAAATAATAATAAAAATGTTTTAAATAATATTCCAGTTGTAAATGAAAATACAATAAATCAAACAATTTCAGATACTCAAGATAACAATACATATTATAATTATTCAAACACAAATCTTGGAGTATATAATATAAATGGGGAAAAAAATCTAGTTTCTCTTACAGCAAGAGAGATTGTAAATGATTCAAACCGTTCATATAACAATAAAACTTTTGAATACACACATGGATATTCAGTGGTTGTAACAGATCCTTGTAATATTGATAATAATGGATTTGTAGAAATTCTTCAGTCTAACTTAGAGAAAAATGATGAAGTTATAGAAATTGAAGAACCTAGAATTTATTTTGGTTTGGAAACAGAAAATAATATAATTGTAAATTCGTCATATGGTGAAGAATTTGATTATCCAACTTCTGCTTCTGGACATAATTCAAATGTATATGATGGTGAAGCTGGTTTAAAGTTAGGACTTTTTGATAGAATTGCAGTTGGATTAACTACAGGAAACTATAATATTATACTTTCAAGGTATTTAACTGAAAATAGTAGAATTATTACAACTAGAAATATTATAGAAAGAGCAAAGGCACTTCTTCCAGATATAAAATATGATAATGATCCATATATAGTTGTAACTGATAGTGGAGAATTGGTTTGGGTAATTGACGGATATACAACATCAAATGAATATCCATACTCTCAAAGTATTACTATAACCAATGATGATGGAACAAAAGAAACAATAAATTATATTAGAAATTCAGTTAAAGTACTAGTAAATGCTTATACAGGAGAAACAAAATTTTATATAACAGATAGAAATGATCCAATTATTATGATGTATAATAATATGTATCCTGATTTATTTGCAAAAGAAGAGGATACAATACCTGCGGATATACAAGAAAACTTAATTTATCCACAATATTTATTTGATATACAATCACAAGTTATAGCTGTATATCATGATATTTCAGAAGATATGCTTTATAGAGCAGATGATGTTTGGGCTTTGTCAACAGATGGAGAAAATCCAATTCCATCAAATTATACAATGTTTAAAACAAATGATATGAAAAAAGCTGAATTTGGATTAGTTTCAACATATACAAAATCTGGAAAAGGCAGTTTAATTTCATATTTAGTAGGGAAAACTGATGGAACTACAAATGAATTGTCTTTGTATAAATTTTCTTCAGATAGTAGTATAGTTGGGGTATCACAGCTTAATTCTTTAATTGAAGAAGATGAAGCAATATCAGCTGAATTAAGAGCTTTGGAAGTATCTGGAGTTAAAGTAGAAAGAGATATTATAATAGTTCCTATAGAAAATACAATTCTATATGTTGAGCCTGTATATCAAATAAGACTTAATGAAGATGGAATTCCAGTTTTGAAAAAAGTTGTAGTATCTTCTGGAAACAAAGTTGCAATTGGTGATGATTTAGAAGAAGCAATAACAAATTTACTTTCAGAAAATAATTCTTTTGAGATTGAATATGTAGATATGGAAAATATAGAAGAAGTTATTGATTCAATTATAGAAGCAAATAATAATCTTCAAGATTCAATGGATGCTCAAGACTTAGAAATGGTAGGAAAAGACTTAGAAACTCTTCAAACTTTACTAGAACAACTAGAAATTTTAAGAAATCAAGAGCTTGAAGAACAAACAGAAACTGATAATGAAGAAGAAAATAATAGTTATGAAAATAATACAACAAATGATTTTAATGAAATAGGTAATGACATAAATAAAAATATTACGAATAAGATTGCTTTAAAATAAAAATAAATAAGAAAGGAATAATTTTTATGAATTTAGCAAATAAACTAACTATTTTTAGAATAATTTTAGTACCATTAATGGTAATTACAGCAATAATTAATCCACAAGGAGAATTTCTTGGAATTTCAATTTGCTTTTGGATTATGGGAGTAATTTTTTTAGTAGCTTCTATTACAGATAAATTAGATGGATATATTGCAAGATCTAGAAATCAAATAACTACATTTGGAAAGTTTTTAGATCCAATAGCAGATAAAATTTTGGTTTTAACTGCAATGATTATATTTGTTGAATTTGACAGACTTCCAGCATGGATTCCAATTATAGTTGCATTTAGAGAATTTTTGGTTTCAGGTTTTAGATTAGTTGCAAGTCAAAAAGGTGGGCAAGTAATAGCTGCATCTGTTTGGGGAAAATTAAAAACTGTAACACAAATGGTGGCTTTAGTTTTAATGTTTATTGATAGATATAGTTATGGATATTTTATAGCAAATCCAATTGATAATATTGGACTAAAAGTATTAAATATAATAACTTTTGTAATGATGACAATTTCTGTAATTGCAACTATTTTTTCGGGATATGATTACATAAAAAATGGTAAAGACTTATTTAAAGAAGACACAAAATAATTTTGTTTAAAATTAAATTTTAAGAGGATAAAAAATGGATAAAGAACAAGCGAAAAAAAGGATTGATGAATTAAATAAATTAACTAAATATTATGCTAAAAGATATTATGATGATGATAATCCAGCTATCTCAGATTTTGAATATGATATGCTTATGGTAGAATTAAGAAATTTAGAAAAAGAATATCCAGAGTTTATACAAAAAGATTCACTTACTCAACATGTTGGAGGACATGTAAAAGAAGGCTTTGAAAAAGTTACGCATGAAGTACCACTTCAAAGTTTACAAGATATTTTTGACTATGATGAATTAAGAGCATTTGATGAAAGAGTTAGAAAAACCTTAAATGATGAAGAAGTTTCATATGTTGTAGAAACTAAGATAGATGGATTAAGTGTAAGTTTAGAATATGAAAAAGGTGTTTTTGTAAGAGGAGCAACTAGGGGAAATGGTTTAGTAGGTGAAGATGTAACAGAAAATCTAAAAACAGTTAAACATATTCCAAAAACATTGAAAGAGCCTGTAACTATTACAGTTAGAGGTGAGGTTTTTATTGGAAAAGAAGATTTTGAAAAATTAAATTTTGAAAGAGAACAAATGGAAGAGCCACTTTTTGCAAATGCTAGAAATGCAGCAGCTGGCTCACTCCGTCAGTTAGATAGCTCTATTACTGCAAAAAGACCGCTAGATATTTTTATATTTAATGTTCAAAAATCACCAGATATAGAATTTACATCTCATTATGAATCTTTAGTTTATTTAGAAAAGTTAGGATTTAATGTAAATCCAGTAAAAGTTCCAGTTAAAACGGTAGATGAAGCAATAGAAGAAATTGAGAAAATTGGAGAAAATAGGGACAAATTAACTTTTGGTATTGATGGAGCTGTTATAAAAGTTGATAGTTTAAGACAAAGAGAGATTTTAGGTGTAACCTATAAAGTGCCAAAATGGGCTATTGCTTATAAATATCCACCTGAGCAAAAAGAAACACTTTTAAAAGATATTACTTTTCAAGTTGGCAGAACAGGAGTTATAACTCCACTTGCTATTTTAGAGCCAGTAAAAGTAGCAGGCTCAACAATATCTAAAACGACTCTTCATAATGAGGATTTTGTTAAAGAAAAAGACCTAAGGATTGGTGATACAGTTATAATTCAAAAAGCTGGGGATGTTATCCCAGAAGTTGTAGGAGTAGTAAAAAAACAAGGTCAAAAAAGAGGTCCAAAATTTCAAATGCCATCTGTTTGTCCTGTTTGTGGAGCTTTAGCTGTAAGGTTAGAAGGTGAAGCTGCAACTAGATGTATTGGAATTGAATGCCCAGCGAAACAGCTTCAAAGCATTATTCATTTTGCTTCTCGAGAAGCTATGAATATTTTAGGTCTTGGTGACAATATAATAGAAGATTTATTAAATCGTGGTATGATAAAAAATATTGCAGATTTATATGAGTTAAAACAAGAAGACTTAGAAACTCTTAAGAAAAATGGAAAAATATTTGCAAAAAAATTATATAATGCAATTCAAAGTAGTAAAACTAATAATTTGCATAGATTAATTACAGGACTTGGAATTAGAAATATTGGAGTTAAAGCTGCAAAAACTTTAGCTAAACATTTTAAAAATATAGATAATCTTATGAATTCTAGTGTTGAAGAATTAATAATGACTGATGATTTAGGTGAAGTTATGGCAAAAAATGTACATGAATTTTTTGCTCAAGAACAAACTAAGAATTTAATTCAAAGACTAAAAGAATATGGTGTTAATATGGAATATATTCAAGAAGATGGAGCAGATGAAAGATTTTATGGTATGACTTTTGTATTAACAGGCACACTAAAAAGTTTTTCTAGAAAGGAAGCTGAAGATATAATTGAAAAATTTGGAGGAAAAACGGCAGGTTCAGTTTCTAAAAAAACAACATATCTTTTAGCAGGAGAAGATTCAGGTAGTAAATTAACAAAAGCTCAAGATTTAGGCATAAAAATAATAAACGAAATAGAATTTATGGATATGATTAAACAATAAAAAAAGAGGAATTTTATGGATAAAAATTATAGTTTTCAAATGTTTTGGGAAGATTTAAATAATGGATTTCAGATTTATTATACTTATATGGATTGTAGATATTTAATTTATAAAATGACAAAAAATTGTTATAAGAACGAACTTATAGAAGCAAAGCCAAAATGTCCACATCAAAAAAGCGCGATGCTTACACTTAAAAGAGTAAAAGAATTATTTGAATTTATGGAAGATTTAGAGTATAAAAGTGTTGAAATTTAATTTAAAATATGATAAATTTTCATAAGACAAAACTTTTGTTTTAAAAATACGAAATTGAAAGGAAATCTTTATGGAAGAAAATATATTAAATCCAGTTATTCAAGATGAAGAAGAGGAATTACAAGAAAATTCTTTAAGACCAAAAACTTTAGATGAATATATAGGTCAAACAAAAGTAAAAGAAAATATGAGAGTTTATATTGAAGCTGCCAAAAAAAGAGAAGAAGCTTTAGATCATGTTTTGTTATATGGACCTCCAGGACTTGGAAAAACAACACTTTCTAATATTATAGCAAATGAAATGAATTCGAGAATTCGTATAACTTCTGGTCCAGCAATTGAAAAACCAGGAGATTTAGCAGCAATATTAACAAGTCTTTCTGAAAATGATGTTTTATTTATAGATGAAATACACAGATTAAATAAAAGTGTTGAAGAAATTTTATACCCTGCATTAGAAGATTTTGGTTTAGATATAATGATTGGGAAAGGCCCAAGCGCAAAATCTATTAGAATTGATTTACCAAAGTTTACTTTAATTGGAGCAACAACTAGAGCAGGATCGCTTTCAACTCCTTTAAGAGATAGATTTGGAATAGTTTCAAGATTAGAATTGTATTCAGAAGAAGATTTATCCACAATAGTAAAAAGGTCAAGTAGAATTTTAAATATTGATATTGATGAACAAGCAGCTTTAGAAATAGCAAGACGTTCAAGAGGAACTCCAAGAATTGCAAATAGACTTTTAAAAAGAGTTAGAGATTATGCAATTGTTTTGGGTAATGGAGAAATTAATTTAAAAATTGCAAGAATAGCTTTAGAAAAATTAGATATAGATGAGTTAGGTTTAGATAATATTGATAAAAGAATTTTAGAGACTATTATTTTAAAATATAGTGGTGGACCAGTTGGAATAGATACTTTATCTGCAACAGTAAATGAAGAAACAGATACAATAGAAGATGTATATGAGCCATATTTAATGCAAATAGGCTTTTTGGCTAGAACTCCAAGAGGTAGAGTTGCAACAGCTTTAGCTTATGAACATTTAGGATTAGATTATGGTAAAAATGTTCAATTAAGTTTTTAGGGGGAAATAGAATAGTATGAAAAAAATATCAGTAATAGTTCCAATGTATTTTGAGGAGGCTGTTGTAAGTGAATGTTATAACAGGTTAAAAGAAGTTTTAATTAATTTGAAAAAATATGAATATGAAATAATTTTTGTTGATGATGGAAGTAGAGATCAAACTTTAACTATTTTAGAAAAAATAGCATTAGCAAATAAAAATGTTAAAATTATTTCTTTTTCAAGAAATTTTGGTCATCAAGCAGCAGTTGGAGCAGGACTAAGATATTCTACTGGAGACGCAGTTATTATAATAGATGCAGATCTTCAAGACCCTCCAGAATTAATACCACAGATGATAGAATTATGGGAAAATGGAAATGATGTAATTTATGCTAAAAGAAAATCAAGAGAAGGAGAAACAAAATTTAAATTATTTACTGCAAAAATGTTTTATAGAATTTTAAATGATTTATCAGATGTTTCTATTCCAAAAGATACAGGCGATTTTAGATTAGCAGATAGAAAAGTAGTTGATGTTATAAATTCACTTCCAGAACATAATAAATTTTTTAGGGGATTATTTAGTTGGGTTGGATTTAAACAAGCACCCATTGAATATGAAAGAAAAGAAAGATTTGCAGGTGAAACAAAATATCCTTTAAATAAGATGATTAAACTTGCAAAAGATGGTATTTTTAGTTTTTCAACTAAACCTTTAAGATTTGTTACAAAATTGGGAATTATTTCAATGATAATTTCAATATTGATTTTAATATACTCATTATTATCTTTTGCGTTTGATTGGAACAATTTAACAGCTGGTTGGACTTCAATTATGGTTACAATAACATTTTTTGCTGGAGTTCAATTAATTTCTTTAGGTATGATTGCAGAATACATAGGTAGAATTTATGAAGAAAGTAAAAATAGACCATCATATATTATAAATAAAAAAATAAATTTTGAAGATTAATATTAATTTAAATGAGGAGAATAATAAATGAAACTTTTAATGCACACTTGTTGTGCTCCATGTAGTATTTATTGTATTGAAACTTTAAGAAGCGAAGGCATAGAACCTACTCTTTATTGGTTTAATCCAAATATTCATCCATATATGGAATATAAATCAAGACGAGATTGTTTAAAAGAGTATGCAAAAAATATAAATATAAATGCTATTTTTGAAGAAAATTATGGATTAGATGAATTTTGCAGAGAAGCAGTAAAAGATTTAAAATCTAGATGTACAAATTATTGTTATCCAGTAAGAATAAAGAAAACTTTTGAATATGCAAAAGAAAATGGATATGATGGTGTAACAACAACTTTATTATATAGTATCTATCAAAATCATGATTTTATAAAAGAGTTAATGGAAAAATATAGTAAAGAATATAATATAGAATTCTTATACAGAGATTTTAGAATAGGCTTCTGGGAAGGTCATCAAAAAGCCTACGACCTAGGACTATACATGCAAAAATACTGCGGCTGCATATTTTCAGAGGAAGATAGATATAGAAAGAAGATTGAGAAGGATAAAAAATTAAAGGAAGATACGATTGAAAAAGATGAGGTTAGAAGAGATAAAGGAAAAAATTAGCAATAAAAAAATATATTTGTATTCAGTAGTAATAGTTTTTGCTATAATACTTTTTTTATATGTTATAGAAGGATATGCTCCATTTGGTATAAATTCATTAGCTACTTCAGATGCCGAAATACAATATTTAGATTTTTTTTCATATTTTAAAGATGTTTTATTAGGTAAAAATAGTATAAATTATTCATTTAATTGTGGAATGGGACAAAACATGATAGCTGTTTTTAGTTTTTATCTTTTATCACCATTCAATCTACTCTTAATTATCTTTGATAAGTCTAATATTGAGGTGTTTTTTAATTTTGCTATTATGCTAAAGTTATGTATAGCTTCAATAACATTTACCTTTTTTCTAAAGCATAGATTTAAAAGTAATTTAAAAGATTATCTTGTTGTTTTACTTTCAGTAAGTTACGCATTAAGTCAATATAATATATCTCAAGCAAGTAACATAATGTGGCTAGATGGAGTTTATATGCTTCCATTAATGTTGCTTGGTGTATATAATGTTGTAAATGATAAAAGGAGCATATTATTAATTTGTTCGACTGCAATATCAATTATTTTCAATTGGTATATAGGAATAATAAATTGCTTATTTTCTATTATATGGTTTATCCTTGAAAATGTAATTTATGAAATAAATTTAAAAGATAAATTCTGCTTTAAAGAAAGAAAAGGCGTTTTATTAAGAAAAATAGTAAAATATATAACAGCAATCATTATAGGTGGAATAATAAGTTTATTAATCTTGTGGCCAACTTTTATTTCGCTTAAAAGCGGAAGAGGAAAAATAGATTTTGATATATTTAAAAATATTGGATTAAAGGGAAATATATTATCTGTAATTCCAGAATATACTTTAGGAGCAGTAAGTAGTGAAAATAAGGTTTCTCTATTTTGTGGAGGACTTGCTTTAGTTGGAGTTTTAAATTTATTATTTTCAAATAAAGTATCTAAAAAAGAAAGAATAGCATTTGGAGTTTTTTTAACATTTATTGTATTAATGTTTTATTGGTATGTACTTTTTAATGTCTTTTCATTATTAAAATATACAAATAGTTATTGGTATAGATATGCTTATCTTGGTATATTTGGAATATTATTTATGGCTGCATATTTTTATAAAGGTGAATTTAAAGCTGATTTAAAATTTACAAAAAGTGTACTAATTTTTATAATATTATTGATAATATTAAATTATATTTTAAAAGTAAATGAAATGTTTAAAATGTATTTAACAATTGCTTTTATAATAGCAATTATGTTATCACTTATTTTTATAAACTATGCACAAAATAAGAAAAAATTAATTAAAAAATTATCGGTAGTAATATTATATATTATTGTTATAGCAGAAATGTTATGTTCAACAAAATTTTTAATGGATATTTATCATTCTAGTTCTTCAAGAGAGTTTTCAAAATATATTAAAGAAGGAGAAGAACAAATTAATGACATAAAAAATTATGACGATGGGTTTTATAGAATTTCTCAAACTTCAACAAGAAATATGGATTTGAAAAATAATTTAACAGCAAATTATAATGAATCAATGGCATTTAAATATATGGGAATTTCTAGTTATACATCTGATCCAGATAGAAATCAAAGGGAATTTTTACATAATATTGGTTATAAAAAAGAAGGAGATAATTTTAATATTATTAATACTTCAATACTAGGTGCAGACTCACTTTTAGGTGTTAAGTACATATTATCTGATTATCCAATAAATGGTTTAATAGAAACTAAAATTCCAGAGAAAAATGGTAAAAAAGTTTATGAAAATATTTATGCTATGCCTTTGGCTTTTACCTATAAAGAAAATGATAAACTATTAACTAGCAATGAAAATAATACAGAAAATCCATTTAGACAACAAAATGAATTATATAGTAAATTATTAAATAAAGATGTAGAATTATATATTCCATTAAATTATTTATATGAAGAAACTGTAGAATCTAGAACCAAAGTTGTTAAAACATATAATTTAGAAATTCCAAAAGGAAATTATGCTATATATGGTAGTATTGGTTCGTTTGAAAGCGCAGAAGAAAAAGAAATATTTTTAAATGTAAATGATGATTCTAAAATAAAATATATGAGTTGGCTAGCTCCATCTGTATTTTATATTCCAACTATAGAAGGTGATAATAGTGCGAAAGTAGAGCTGATTTCAAATATGATATTAAATATTGACTATGAATGGTTTTATGCTTTAGATTTAGATGTTTTAAAAGAAATAAAAAAAGAAATTACAAATGATAATGTAAAAATAAATAATTTTGAAAATGGAAAAGTAAATATAAATGTTCAAAATAATAATGATGAAAAATTGATTGTTTCTATTCCATATGATTCTGGTTGGAAAGTTACAGTAAATGGTAAAAAAGTAACCCCAGAGTTATTTGCGGATTGCTTAATGATGATCTCTCTTGAAAATGGAGATAATAATATAGAGATGACTTATAGTACACCATATATTAATTTGGGAATTATTGCTACAATATTTGGAATTATTTGTTTAATATTAGTTATTATAAATGAAAATAAATGCAAAAAACAATTGTAATTTTGATAAAATTTTTATAAAATAATATTAGTAAAAATTCAAAAGTTAGGATGGTGATTTTGGTGAGTAAGAGTTTTAAGATTTTTAAAATTATTTGTTTAATTTTAATCTTAAGTTTTATGTTTTTTGTAAATTCTAGTTTAGCAAATGAAGATGTAATTGAAACAGAAAATGGTAATTTTTATATTGGAAATACTTTAGAAGAAGTAAGTAATAATGGGTATAAATTAGAAAATACTAGCAATTCAATATCTTTATTTTCTAATGATATACGTAGCTTAAATCAAACATATAACGTTACAAATACAATAACAGCAACTACTCAAAACGGAGTTTTAACTTTTTCTGGAACAGGAAAATTACCGGATTATGATAATTCAAATAATGTACCTTGGGGCGGAGATACTTCTATTACAAAAATAGTTATAGGCAACGGCATAACTTCAATTGGAAAATATAATTTTGTAAATTTAAGCTCTTTAAAAGAGGTAAGTTTGCCAAATACAATTACAAGTATTGGAGAAGGAGCTTTTTATGGCTGCTCTAGTTTAACATCTTTTAATATTCCGTCAAAAGTAACAGAAATAAGTAGAGGAGCTTTTGCAGAATGTTATTTACTGGAAAATATAACTTTAAATGAAGGTTTAAAAACAATAGGAGACTATGCTTTTCAAAACACGGCTATAAAAGAAATTACAATACCTTCAACAGTTACTAAAATAGGAACTGCTTTTACATTAGGTGTTCAGGATATTACAGAGTATAAAGTAGCTTCAGGAAATAAAATATTTTTTACAGAAGGTGGGGCTTTATGTGAAGATGACCCAACCTACACAAATACTTGCATCAAGGCATATCCTATAGCAAATACAGAAGAGACTTATGAAATACCAGAAAGAGTAAATGATATTGATCAACAAGCTTTTTCTGGAGCAAAATATTTAAAGAAAATTATAGTTCATGATAAAGTTGAAGCAATTAGAGCTTATGCTTTTAGTGATTGTGAATCATTAGAAGAAGTTATAATTGGCAGATGTGATTTATTCTTTTTTGGACCAAGTGTTTTTGAAAATTGCCCTAAATTAAAAACAGTTGAATTTGGTGCAATTTTAACAAATACATATTATCCAGTAGATGAATTACAATATCATACTTTTGGAAATTGTACAAGTTTAGAAACAGTTAATTTTACAGGTGAAGTAGGAATTATATATGATAATGCTTTTGAAAATTGTACTTCACTTAAAACTATTACTTTATCAAAAACAACTAGACAAATAGATAAAAATGCTTTTTTAAATTGTACATCTTTAGAAAAAGTTATTTGGAGCGATACAATAGAGGCAGTACATAAAGATGCTTTTAATGGATGTACTAAATTAACAGAAAAATATCCATCAGATTTTGAATTATCAACAAATGATTATTACAGAGAAAAAAATATTGATATTTATTTAACTGGAACTTATTACTATTCATGGGCAAAAGAAGTTTTAAATTTAGTTAATCAAGAAAGAGCAAAACAAGGATTAAGTAGTGTATATATGGATACAGCTTTATTTGATACTGCAAATCAACGTGCAGCAGAATGTGCAGTTTTATGGGATCATACAAGACCAGATGGAACGGATTGTTTTGATATTTTCCCAAGTGGAAATTCACGTTTAGCAGAAAATATTGCAGTAAACCAAAGAAGTGCACAAGATGTTATGAATAGTTGGATGAATTCATCAGGACATAGAGCTAATATTTTAGATCCAAATCTTAAAAGTATAGGAATTAGTTGTTTTTATCATGCAGGAATTTATTATTGGGTTCAATGTTTTGGAAATACAGGAACAAATAAAACAAGTTATCCAAGTGATGGAGCAAAACAAGTAACGGTTGAAGTTCCAGCTAGTAAAATTACTTTTTCAGTAGATTCACAGAATTTAGAAGTCAAAGCAAATAGTTCATCACAGCCAAAAATCTTTGCAACACATGTAGATTCTGTATATTATAGATGTGTATGTGATAGTAATACATTTGATATAGAAAGTTTAAATACAAACTTATTTACAATAAATGGTAATGGCAAAATAGTAACAAAGAGAAATTTAGGTACAGGAAAAATTAATGTAACTGCTCCAAATTCACAAAAATTCACTTTAACAGTTAATGTTGTTTTACCATATACAGATATTAAGAATAATGTATGGTATACTAATGCCTTAAAATATATGTTTACTAATAATTATATTTCAGGAACAACAGAGTCAACATTTAGTCCAAATATGGAATTATCAAGAGCTATGCTTGTTTGTATTTTGTGGAATATGGAAGGAAAGCCTTCTACTACAGCTATAAATAAATTTCCAGATGTAAAAAATGGAGTTTGGTATACAGAAGCAATAAAATGGGCTTCATCAAAAGGAGTTATAAATGGATATAAAGATGGAACTTTTGGTCCAAATGATTCAATAACAAGAGAACAATTAGCATGTATACTTGCAAATTATGCAAAATATAAAAAATGTTATACAAAACCTACTACTAATAATTTAGGAAAATTTTTAGATAACAATATGATTTCTGCATGGGCAGTAGAATCTGTAAATTGGGCTGTTACAAATAGAGTAATAAATGGTGCAGAAAATGGAACAAAAATTAATCCGATAAATTCAGCTTCAAGAGCAGAGGCAATTACAATGGTAAAAAATTATATAGATAGAATAAAATAAATTATTTATAAAAAAATAAGTTAGAAAAAGTGCTAACTTATTTTTTTGCTTTTTAAAAAGTTAAAAAAATATTGAATATTTTAATATGGATATGATATAATCTAAAAGAATTTTTTAAACAAATGGAGTTTATTTAATGAAAAAGATTACAATAACTAATGCATATACATATAAAAATAAAGGTGATGCTGCTATTTTACTTGGAATAGTTGAAGCTTTAAAAAGACAATATGGAGAGAATAATATTGAAATTAATATTTTATCATTTACGCCTGAAATAGATAATGAAAAATATTGTACTTTAAAATGTATAAAAAAAGTATATAGTAATATCTTAAATCCATTTCCATATAAGCAAACTAAGTTAGGAAAAATTAAAGCTGTTTTTAAACTGTTTTTTAGAATGATAAAAATATTTTTAAAATCTAAGATTTCTTTTAAAAAATTAATAGAAAAAGAAGAAAGTTTAAAAGTTTTAAGCAAAAGTGATTTAATAATAGTTTGTGGCGGAGGCTTTTTAGGAGGTAAAAAATATGATAGTTTAATGCATGTTTTTCAAATTTATTTAGATACATTGTTTAATAAACCAGTTATAGTTATGGGAACTTCAATTGAGCCTATAAAAAAGAAAATTATTAAAAGATACACGGAAAAAGTCTTAAAAAGAGTGGATTTTATATATGCTAGAGAAAAAATAACTTATGATTATTTAAAAAATGTAGTAGAAAAGGAAAAGCTTGATTTAATACCAGATATGGCTTTTATGATAGACGAAAAACCTAAAAAATTAGAATTAGTTGAAAATATAAGAAAAAATACAAATATAGTTTTTGGAATAACTGCTAGAAAATGGAATTTTCCAAATTTAAAAACTAGTTCAAAAGAAGCAATGGAAAATTACAAAAAAGCTATTTTTAAAATGATGATTAATTATATTGAAAAATATAATGCTTATTTTGTATTTGTACCCCAAGTAATTGCTGATACAAATAATGATACTATTATTGCAAAAGAAATAAGAGGTTTAATTACTGAAAAATATAAGAAAAATATTGTAATAATTGAAGATGATTTGTCCCCAGAAGAATTAAAAACTTTAATTGGAAATTTTGATTATTTTATTGGAACTAGAATGCATTCAAATATTTTTGCTACAAGTATGAGAATTCCTAATATTGTTATTGCTTATGAGAAAAAAACAAATGGAATTATGGAAATAGTTGGTTTAGAAGATTATGTTTTAGAAATTGATACAGTAACATCAGATGAATTAATTAGTAAAATTGATAGATGTATAAATAATAAAACCGAAATTATTAATTATTTAAATACAAAAGTTCCTGAATTAAAACAAGAAATATTAGAAAAAATTGATAAAGTTATGAAAAATTATTAAAAATTATTAAAAAAGAAAGGCATAAAATGAAAGCATTATTTATTTTTGATACGTTATTGGTAAAGAAAAATAATGATTATTTTGGTATGACTCTTACTTATGATTTTTTTAAAAATAGATACTTAAATTTTTATGAAGAAATAACAGTATCTACAAGATATAAAGATGAGAAAAATGTAAAGGGAGATATAAATGGTTATAAAATTACAAATGGAGAAAAAGTAAATGTTATTCCAATTAAAAATTATAGTAAAATACCTGACGCAGTTAAGAATAAGAAAAAAATAAATTCTGAATTATTATCTCTTATTAAAAATGCAGATGTAATAATTATTAGAATGCCAAGTGTATTAGGAATTATGGCTTGTAAAATATGCAATAAATTAAATAAAGATTATAGAATAGAAATGGTAGCTTGTCCATTAGATGGATATTTAAATCATACAAATAAATTAGGAAAAATAATTGCTCCAATTATGTATTTAAAAACAAAAAAATGTTTAAAAGTAGCTCCAAAAGTTTTATATGTAACAAAAGATTTTTTACAAAAAAGATATCCAACTAATGGACAAGTTTTTTCTTGTTCTGATGTTATTTTGGAAAAATCTAGTGAAAATGTTTTAAAAAATAGATTATCTAGATTAAAAAATATGAAATTTGATGAATTAAATATTTGTACAGTAGCAAATGTGGAATTAAAATCAAAAGGCCAAGAATATGTTATAAAAGCAATTTCGAGATTAAATAAAAAAGGATATAAATTTAAATATTATCTCGTTGGTAATGGTAGTAATGAAAGATTAAAACGAATAGCAAAAAAAGAAAATGTTCAAAATGATGTGATATTTGTTCGGATCTATTGAACATGATAAAATTTTTAAATTTTTAAATGACATGGATATTTATGTTCAACCAAGTCTTCAAGAAGGATTACCAAGAGCAGTTTTAGAAGCACTAAGTATGGGACTTCCAGTTATAGGTTCAAAAACAGGTGGTATACCAGAAATTGTAAGAAAAAAAGATATTTTTAAGAAAAGAAATGTTAAACAAATTGTAAATATTTTAGAAAATATTGATAAAAATGAATTAGAAGAAATGTCAAAATATAGTTTTGAAAAAATAAAAGAATTTGATGTAGAAAAATTAGATAAAATCCGAAAAGAATTTTATAAATAAATTTTAGGGAGAATAAATGGAATCATTAGTTTCTGTGATAATTCCTATGTATAATAGTGAATCTAATATTGAATTATTAATTAAAAATTTAAAAGAACAAACATATTCAAATTTTGAAGTTATACTTATAGATGATTTTTCTAGTGATAAAACTGTAGAAATTTGTAAAAAAAATATGGATAAAAGATTTAAATTGTTTTTAAATGAAGAAAATAAAGGGGTTTCAGTTTCAAGAAATATTGGAATTGAAAATTCTAATGGTAAATTTATAGTTTTTATTGATTCAGATGATGAAATATTTGAAAATACAATTGAATTATTAGTAAAAAATATAGAAAATGTTGATTTCGCTATTGGAAATTATAAATATAAAAATGGTTTAGAAAATGTGATTTTAAATTCTAAAATAGACTTAAGTATTTATGATATTCAATCTAAAATTTTAATTGATAATAATGAAAGTAGAAAAATCGTAAGTAATCCTAGAAGTGTTTGGGGAAAAATTTATAAAGCAGAAATTATAAAAAATAATAATATAAGATTTATTCCAAATTTAAAATTATTTGAAGATGGATTATTTAATTTTGAATATTTAATGTATGTAAAAACATATAAAATATTTAAAAATATTATATATGTTTACAATGTAACTAATGAGTCAGCTGTACATAGATTTTATAATGATTTATATTTTCAAGATACTTTGAGAATTAATTCTTTAGAAAATTTACTTAATAAATTTAATAAAAAAGAAGAACTTGAAAAATATGAAAATATTATAGTTTTTGAATTTTTTATTCGGATATATGATTAACTTAATTAAAAGAAAAGAGCTTAATTTTTCAAAAGAATTAAAAGATAAATTAGAAAATAGCATATATTCAAGTTATATAAAAAAAATAGATAAAAATTTATTAAATAAAAAACAAAAGATTATTTATTTTTTATTAGAAAGAAAATTATATTTTTTGATATTTATAATAATTAAAATAAAATTTTAAAAAGGTGAAAAAATGATTTATATTATTATATTTATAATAGTTATATTATTAACTTTTATTATAGAAAAATTTTTAAATAAACAAACAAAAAAGTCAAAAAAAATATTATTTACTCTTTTATTTATTATACCAATAATTATTTTAAGTTTATTAGCTGGCTTAAGAACTGAAAATATTGGAACAGATGTAAAAATATATGTAAAAAACATTTTAAATTTAGCTTCTGATTCAGATCGGTTTTTTTGATATGATTAATTCTGGAAAGTTTAGAGTTGAACCAGGATATATGTTTTTAAGCTTTATAGTTTCTAGATTTACAGATAATCTAAATGTTTTAATGTTTATTTTGGAATTTATAATTTGCGTATGTTTATTTAAAGGTTTATATAACTTTAAAGATAAATTTCCAATGTGGCTTGGTGTAACAGTATTTTGTTTGCTTTTCTATAATAGAACTTTTAATATAGTAAGGCAATGCATAGCAGTTTTTATAGTTTTTGCAAATTTAAGAAATTTATTTGATAAAAAATATGTAAGATTTGTTATAAGTGTATTAATTGCAGCTACATTTCATATTACAGCTTTAGTAGTATTAATTTTGCCATTTATAAAAAATAAAAAAGTTTTAATAACAGGTTTAGTTATTTTAATTATATGCTTTATTTTTTATAATCCAATTTTAGAATTCTGTGCATCAAAAACTCATTTTGGAAGCAAATTTTTATCATATATGGATAAAGATGGATTAAATATAAACTTTTTAGATGAAGCTTTAAGAATATTTTTTATAGCATTTTTAATATATGAAGGAATGCTAAAAAAAGAGTATGAATATAAATGGCAGTTTATAGTTTTTGTTATTTTAGATTTTGCTTTATTACAATTTGGAATGAGATCAACTTTTGTAACAAGAATTGCATGGTATTTTTTAAGTTCATATATTTTATTATGTCCTTATGCTCTTTATTTAAAAGAAGAGAAAAGAACAAGGGATATAGTATTGTTTATTAGTGCGCTTGGAATTTATTGGTGGTATTCATATATATATTTAGGTTTATCTGAAACATACCCATATGAATCAATTTTATTTTAAATTTTAAGGAGAATATTTAAATGAAAAAAGTTCTTTTAAAATTTTTTGGAGCAAATAATTTAGGCGATGATTTATTTGCATTTATAATTTTGAATAGATATAAAAATAATTTTTATACATATTATAGTAATTATAAGCCTTTACAAAATCAAGATAATATAGTTTTTGAATCAAACTTTTTTAAAAGAACTTTGGATAAGATATTAAGAGAAATCTTAAATATACATAGTTTTTGTGAAAGTAAGGATAAGAAAAAATATGATTTAGAAGTTGAAGTGGGTGGCTCAATTTTTATAGAGAGTCTAAAAAAAAATTATTGGCAGGGTAAATCAAAACAATATTTAAAAAATTATATTCCATATTATATTTTGGGTTGTAATTTTGGTCCATATAAAAGTGAAGAATTTTTATCTTTAGTAAAAAATAATATTTTTTCTAAAGCAGAAGATGTTTGTTTTAGGGAAAAAGCATCATATGATTTATTTAGTAGTTTAAAAAATGTAAGATATGCGCAAGACATAGTTTTTACTTTAGATACATCAAAAATTATAAAAAAAAATAGCAAAAAAGTTATAATTTCTGTAATTAATGCTGGAAAAAAAGTAGGTTTAGAATATAAAGAAAAATATGAAGAAAAAATTATTGAAATAATTAACTTTTTTGAAAAAGAAAAATATAAAATTAGTCTTATGTCTTTTTGTAAGAGGGAAGGAGACGAAGAGGCTATTAATAGTATTTTAAGTAAAATAGATAGTAATTTAAAAGGAAAAATTGAAATTTATAATTATCATGATAACATTAATGAAGCTTTAAATTATTTAGCCGACTCTAGAGTTATTGTAGGAAGTAGATTTCATGCAAATATTTTAGGTCTTGTTTTAGAAAAAAAAATAATTCCTATTGCATATAGTGATAAAACCATAAATACTTTTAATGATTTAGAATTTAGTGGAAAGATCATTGATATAAGACATTTAGAAGATTTTAATTTTAGTAAATTAAAAGAAAATTTAAATTATGAATTTGATATTACAAATATTAAGAAAAATGCTGAAAAGCAATTTGAAAAACTAGATAAAGTTTTAGAAAAGAAAAATTAAAATTTAATAAAAAATTTATAAGACAGTTTAAACTATAAATTAAACTGTCTTATTTTTAATGTGTTAATTAATTTGTAGGGCAATATTTTTGTTTTGCTTTTGCAACTTCAGTTTGTTCAGCAGGAGTTGTTTGATACCAACCTTTTGCTGACATTAAATTATAAACTTTATTTTGAATGTTTAAAGTTTCATTTAAAGCATTTTTAAATTCTGTGTGAACTTCTTTTGTTGTAGACTCAATTGCTCCGTGCATATATAAGTCACAAACACCTTTTAAAGTTAATAAATGATCTTCCATTATATCTCTATCTTCCATAAAATTTGCTCCTTTCATATTTTTAAAATTAATTTTGTAATAATCCAAAAAGTTTATTATAAATTTCTGTGTGTTTTGTTTCTAATTGCTTCATATAATTAGAAAGTTCTGGATCTTGCAAGTTTCCGTGAAGCTTTGCAAGCATTATTTTTTAAAAATTCTTCATGACCTAATGCATCTTCAATATACAAAAGTTCTTTATTAGTCATATTTTCTAACCTCCTTAAAATGATTTAATAATAATATTTACCAAAATTATGATTTTTATTATAAATATCTATATATTTTTTATAAAAAATATTGTAAAAAATTAGCAAATTATGTTTACTAAGTAGTTGACTTTATTTGATAAATTAATTAAAATAACTATATGAAAAAAGGAGTTATTATGAAAAAGAGCGTAGTAAAAAATTATATGTATAATTTGGTTTATCAAATTTTAATTTTGATACTTCCTCTTGTTACTACTCCTTATCTATCAAGAGTTTTGGGCTCTGATGGAGTAGGAATTTACAGTTATACATATGCAATAGTAACTTATTTTGTTTTGTTTGGTTCTTTAGGAATTTCTTTGTATGGTCAAAGAGAAATTGCATATGCACAAGATAGACCTCGTAAAAGAAAAAAGATTTTTTTTGAATTAATTATAATAAGGTTTATAACAGTATTAATTGCTGCAATCGTATTCTTTTTATGGTTTGTAAAAGGAGATCAATATCAAACTTATTATATGATTTTACTTATTGAACTTTTTGCAACAGCGTTTGATATTAGTTGGTTTTTCCAAGGAATAGAAGAATTTAAAAAGACAGTACTTAGAAATGTTCTAGTAAGAATAGTAAGTGTTTCACTTGTTTTTGTTTTTGTAAAAACAAGTGAAGATTTATGGAAATATATATTGATATATTCTTTAGGTGACTTTTTAGGAAATTTATTGCTTTGGTTTTATTTGCCAAGATATTTAAAAGGTGGAAAAGTTCCAAAACTTACTTTTAGAAGACATATTATTCCAATTTTATTATTGTTTATACCTCAAGTTACTAATAAATTATATAATTTATTAGATACAACAATGTTAGGAGCTTTAATTGCAGATAAATCTGAAACAGGATTTTATGAGCAATCTCAAAAAGTAATAAGAGTTTTATTAACAATTGTTACATCTCTTGGAATTGTTATGGTTCCAAGAATGGCAAATACATATGCTCATGGTAATAAAAAACAAATTAATAGTTATTTAAAAAATTCATTTAATTTTGTTTTTATTATTTCTTTTCCTATGATGTATGGAATTGCAAGTGTTGCAACATCTTTTGTTCCATTATTCTTTGGAAGTCGGATATGATAAGGCAGCAATACTAATTATGATATTTTCACCAATGTTAGTTCTTCAAGGAATAGAAAATGTTATTGGAACGCAGTATTTGCTTCCAACAAAAAGGCAGAAAGAATATACAATTTCAGTTGCAATTGGAGTTTTAACTAATTTAATTTTAAATTATATATTTATACTTTTATGGCAATCAATTGGAGCTTCTATTGCAACAGTAATTTCACAAATAGTTGTAGATGGAATTCAAATTTTCTATGTAAGAAAGAATATTAATTGGAGACCAATAATACAATTATTTGTAAAATATTTATTTGCAAGTACGGTTATGTTTATAGCTTGTTCTATAACTAAATTGTTTATAAAAGCAGGCTTAGCTTCACTATGCTTACAATGCATAGTTGGAGTTATAGTTTATGTTGGTTTACTATTTTTACTTAAAGATAAATTCTTATATAGAATTATAAATACAATAAAAGCAAAATTTTTACGATTAAAAACTGGCGTAGCTTAATTTAAAAGATAAAAAGGAGAGTTACTTATGAAAACAAAAATTAGTTGTGTCATTTTGATTATTACTTTAATTTTAGGATGCTTTCGGAATTCAGACAATTGCTGCAACTCAGAGTGAATTAGAAGATCAAAAAGATAATATTAATAATCAGATTTCTAATAAAGAAGATGAAATTGATGAAGTAAAATCACAATTATCAGATGCTGCTAAAGAGGTTCAAGACTTAGTTAGTCAAATAAATACATATGAAGATTCAATTTCATCTTTAAATTCACAAATTTCTGAAAAAGAAACTGAAATTGCAAATAAGGAACAAGAAATTACTAATACACAAAAAGATATAGAAGAAAAGCAAAAATTATTAGATGAAAGATTAGTATCATTATATATGAGTGGACAAACTTCATATATTGATTTGTTATTATCATCTGATGATTTAACAGATTTTATATCAAAATACTATTTAATTTCAGAGCTTGCTACATATGATGCAGATTTAATTCAATCAATACGTGATTCAAAAGCTGCATTAGAAACTGCAAAAACTGACTTAGAAACTGCAAAATCTCAATTAGAAGCAAATAAAACAGAATTAGAAACAACTCAGAATTCTTTAAAAACAGCAAAAGCCGAAAAAGAAACTAAAGTTGCTAGCTTAACAAAAGAAGAAGCTGAACTTACAGAAGAATTAGAAGAATTAAATGCTCAAGAAAAAGCTGTAAGTAATCAAATTAAAAAGTTAAAAGAAGAGTATGATAAAAAATTAGCTGCATCAAATAATTCAGGAAGTTCATCTTCAGGAGGCTCTAGCCTAAGTGGAGGAGGAACAAGCTCTTATGGATTTGGCTGGCCAGTATCAAACCCTAATACACTAGGAACTTTATATGGAGTAGGTGGAAAATATTGGACTTTAGGATATCATACAGGTATTGATTTTAGAGTGTCAAAAGGAACACCAATTTATTCTATTGGAGATGGACAGGTTGTTGATACAGGATATTCAAGAGCTTATGGAAATTATGTTGAAATATATCATGGAAATAATATTTATAGTTTTTATGCTCATAATACAAGCGTTTTAGTAAGCACAGGACAAACTGTTTCAAAAGGTCAGCAGATTTCAAATTCAGGAGCAACAGGAAATGTTACAGGGCCTCACTTACATTTTGAAATAAGAACTCCAGGCTCAAAATTCGCAAATTGTGTAAATCCAATGCCTTATTTACCATAAATATAAAAATACATATAAAAATTGCCAAAAAATATAAATTTTGGCAATTTTTTTTTAATATTTTTAAAATAAGTCTTGTTTATTTTAAATTAATTTTGTATAATAAATACATTGAAAAATACTTATTATAATTTTAAATACAAATTTTAAGAAATGATTATTATTGCTAGGTGCCCCGTAAGTAATAATTTACGAGGCGAGGGCGCGTACATATCATTAAATAGGTGCCCTCTTTAAAAATAATAATCATTTTTTTATTTAATTGAAAGGAGCTTTAAAATGGGAGTAAAGTACATATTTGTAACAGGGGGAGTTGTATCTGGATTAGGAAAAGGAATAACAGCAGCATCTTTAGGAAGATTACTTAAAAATAGAGGATATAATGTTGTTAATCAAAAATTTGATCCATATATTAATGTTGATCCAGGAACTATGAGTCCATATGAACACCGGAGAAGTTTTTGTAACAGATGATGGAGCTGAAACAGATTTAGATTTAGGTCATTATGAAAGATTTACAGATGTTAGTTTAAATAAAAGATGTAGCGTAACATCTGGAAAGATTTATCAAAATGTAATTAATAAAGAAAGAAACGGAGATTACTTAGGAAAGACAGTTCAAGTTATACCTCATGTTACAAATGAAATAAAAGAAAATATATACAGTTTTGAAAATTCTGGAGTAGATATTGTAATTACTGAACTTGGAGGAACTGTTGGAGATATTGAAGGGTTAGCTTTAATAGAAGCTATAAGACAAGTTGGATTAGAAAAACCAAAAGAAGATGTTTTATATGTTCATGTTACTTTACTTCCATATATTTCAGGTTCAAATGAATTAAAATCAAAACCAACTCAACATTCTGTTAAGGAATTACAATCTTATGGAATTAAGCCTGATATATTAGTATGTAGAAGCGAAATAGAAATTCCAGACGATACAATGAAAAAGCTTGCACTATTTTGTAATGTAAGAACAGAAAATGTAATCCCAAATTTAACAGCTTCAAATTTATATGAAGTACCACTTATGCTTGAAGAAAGAGGATTAGCTATTGCAGCTTGCAAACATTTACATTTAGAAAATATAGAACCTAAAAATGAAGATTGGAAAAAAATGATAGATAATATTAAAAATTTAAAAGGTGAAATAAAAATTGCAATAGTTGGAAAATATATGCAGCTTCAAGATTCTTATTTATCAGTTGCAGAGAGCTTAAGACATGGTGGATATGCAAATGGAGTAAATGTAAAAATAGGTTTTGAAGATTCAGAAAAAATTACAGATGAAAATGTAGAAGAAATACTTTCAAAATATGACGGTATAGTTGTTCCTGGTGGTTTTGGATCAAGAGGAATTGAAGGAATGATTAAATCTATAAAATATGCAAGAGAAAATAAAAAGCCATTTTTAGGAATTTGCTTAGGAATGCAAATGGCTGTTGTTGAATTTGCAAGAGATGTACTTGGATTAAAAGATGCAAATTCTGAGGAGTTTGATACTAAAACTCCAAATCAAGTTATACATATAATGGAAACTCAGAAAAATGTAACTAAAAAAGGTGGAACAATGCGTCTAGGAGCATATCCATGTAATATTAAAAAAGAAAGTTTAGCATATAAAATATATGGAGAAGAAAATATTTCAGAAAGACATAGACATAGATTTGAATATAATAATGATTTTAAAGAAAAACTAGAAAGTGCAGGATTAAAAGTAAGTGGAACATCACCTGATGGTTTATTAGTTGAAATGGTAGAAATAGAAAATCACCCATTCTTTATTGCCGGTCAATTCCATCCAGAATTTAAATCAAGACCTGATAGACCAGCTCCATTATTTAAAGCTTTAATAAAAGCAGCAAAAGAAAATAAATAATAATATTTTTTATTTATAAATTTGGAACATATTAAATTAATTTAATTTAGATGTGTGAGATCGCTTTTTTAGTCGCATATATTTAGTTTTGTAGTGTGAGATCGCTTTTTAGTTGCATATATTTAATTTAGAAGAGTGAATCCGCTTTTAAGGGTTTATATTTTTTAAAAGGGCAAAATCCCTACTTCGAAGAAAATGTAATCTTGATGGTTTTTGGAACCCTCAAGATAACATTTTCTAGCTCGCTGGTCCCCACACAAGTTTTGCTTATCCTTTTAAAAAATATAAACCCTTAAAAGCTACTTTGTACTTTAAAATAAGTAATTGCAAAAATGTTTTAAGGGACGCGTTCAAAAAGCAGTTAATTTGATAAATTTATTAAGGACTTTGGGTATTCTTCAAAGTTCTTTTGTTATTGTTATGACGTAAAATGTCATAATATTTTTTAATAAAATTATTTACAATTTTAATTTAGCATGATAAAATACTTGCAGTTTGTTTTCAATACTATATTATTTTTAATTCAAAGTGGTATTAATTAGTTGTTAAAGCAATTAATTCTTTGGCAATTTCTAGCCAAATTTTCAGCAAATTAAATCTAATAACAAAAAATAGAAGGTGATAGATTGAACGATTTAGAAAATATTAACTTTAATAACATTGATAATTTATATAATAAAATAACTAATCTAATTGAAATTTCTAAAAGAAATGTAACTATAAACATAAATAGTGAAATGACAATGTTGTATTGGAAAATTGGTAAAAATATAAAAGAAAATATCTTAAAAAATCAAAGAGCAGAATATGGAAAATCAGTAGTTAAAGAATTAAGTAAAAAATTAGTATTAAAATATGGCAAAGGATATAGTGTAGCTAACTTGTTTAAAATGATAAATTTGTATGAAAATTTTGATAATTACGAAATTTTCTTGACAGTGTCGAGAAAATTGACATGGTCACATTTTATAGAATTACTAAAAATTCAAGACAATTTAAAAAGAAAATTTTACATAACCATGTGCATAAATGAAAATTGGAGTGTTAGGACATTAAGAGAAAGAATTAATTCAGCTTTATTTGAAAGAACTGCTATATCTAAAAAACCAGAACAAACCATAATAAATGAATTACAGCTGTTAAATGAAGAACATAAAATGAGTACAGATTTATTTTTTAGAGACCCATATATATTAGATTTTTTAAATTTAAAAGATACATATAGTGAAAAAGACTTAGAGAGTGCAATTATAGCTGAACTAGAGAAATTTATTTTAGAACTTGGAAATGATTTTGCGTTTCTTGCTAGACAAAAAAGAATTATAATAGATGGAGAGGATTATTATATAGATTTATTATTTTTTCATAGAAAAATGAAAAGATTAGTAGTTATAGAGTTAAAATTAGATAAGTTTAAACCGGAATATAAAGGACAAGTTGAGCTTTATTTAAAATGGTTAAATAAATATGAAAAGTCTGAAGGCGAAAACCCTCCAATAGCAATTATATTATGTGCAGATAAGAATGATACTGTTACAGAATTATTAGAATTAGGAAATAGTGGAATTCATGTTGCACAATATTTAATAAAATATGTTCCAAAAGATATTTTAGAAGAAAAATTATTAATTAGTATAAAAAATGCTAAAATACATTTAGAACAAAGAGGTAAGAATAAAAGAAAATGAAAACATTAAATTTAATAAGAAATGCTACAATACTTTAAAAAATATAGAATAAAAATGAGTTTCTTAGAGAAAACTAGGTATAAAGCAAAGTTTTCTTTAAGAAATTTTTTATTTTTGTTTTAAAGGGAGGAAAACAGGTTAATTAAGGGCAAGAGAACTGTCCCTCTCTTGAAAATAATTTTCCAAAACTATTTACAATTAAAAATATTAAAGTTATAATTTTAATAAAGTGGTTATATAACCAATATAAATAAAAAATAAAATTAAAATGATAGGGAGGAAAAGCGTGGATAGACAAAAGAAAAATTTGAATTTCACAAATCGTGAAAGCCTTGCGGCTGTACACACACACACACACACTTATAATTAGTTTTAATAGAAAAGAGAATATATTTTTAAATAGCAATAGAGCTTATTGTTCATCGATACAATAGGTTTTATTGTTATTTTTGTTTTTTATGTTCATAAATACAATAGGTTTTGTTTTTTTGATGGTTTTTGATATTTCTATATGTTTTTTAATTTTTAAAAAATTTTTTTGAATGTTTTTTATGTTTTTAATAACTGCTGTGAGTCCAGTTTTATGTGAGTTTATATTTTCTTACATTCCACTCCTCGGCTTCCGACGTGCCTGAACAAATTCTAATAAAATCCGAACGAAACTTTCCACCGACTTCGCGCTGGCTTTTCTTTTCGGCTTTTATAAGAATTTGTAACATTCACTCTGGTCACATTCGTCGTTCCATTACAGAAAATATAAACTTACATAAAACTTACTGTAGAGGCAGTAAATAAATTTTGTATAAAAAGTAAGTTAGAAAATTGATTAAAGAATTGATAGAAATTTCAAAAAAATTAGAAAGTTAATTAAAGAATTGATAAAAAATTAAAAAATTAATAAAAAATATTAGGAGGTATGAATACTTATGAAAAAGAAAAATTATGAAAAGCGGAATAACACTAATTGCACTGATTATAACGATAATAGTGTTATTGATTTTAGCAGGAGTAACAATATCAGCATTAGTACGGAGAAAATGGGATATTAAATCAAGCAATAAATTCAACTGATAGAACAAAGGTAGAAGATGCAAGAGAAAGAATAGCAATGGAAATAGTAGGAAGTTATGATAGCAATGGAAGATTAGATGTTGGTAGCTTAAAAAGTAATTTAGAAAATCATTTAGGAATAGATACAAGTAATGTAGGAACATCACTTCCAACAGGAACTATTACATTAGATGGAATAGATTTTTATATAAATACAGATGAAGAAGTAATAGAGGGAAAAGCAATAGCAAATGGAAGCTGGAATAATGAAAAGAAAGTAAATAGTCCAGAATTAATGGAAGGAATGACAGCAGTTTATTGGGATGACTCTGGAAATGAGATAGAATTAAATGAAAGTAGTTCTGAAGAAGAATGGAATAATTGGTATGATTATACAGGAGAAGCGGGTACAAATAAATGGGCGAATGCAGTAACGAAAGATGAAAGTGGAAATATAACAGGATATTGGGTATGGATACCAAGGTATGCATACAAAATAGAAGATAAATTATTTGAAAATGCTTTATCAGGACAAGGAGGAACAGTATCAATAAAATTCTTACAAGGTACAACAGATAATGATGAAATGGGAACAACTATAGGAAGAGAGTTTAAATATTCAGGAAATGCGATGACAGATTATGTAGTACATCCTGCTTTTACAGATGGGACAGCTAATAACTTTAAGAATGGAGAATGGGATAAAGAAGTAAGCGGATTTTGGGTAGCAAAATATGAGGCAGGATATCAAGCAAATACAATAACAAATGAGAATGGAACATTGTCAACAACAATTTCAAATAGTGAAGATACAGTAATATATTCAGGTTTGAAATATACATCATATAATTACAATACAAATGCACTAGGACAAAATTTAAGTAATTCAAATTATGCAAATGAAAGCTTATCATATCCGGTGTTTAAGCCGCTGACATATTCATATAATATAATTGCAACAGGAGATAGCTATGTATTAAGTAAAGCAATAGATACAGCAAATAATTTTTATGGTTTAGATTCAAGTAAAACAGATAGTCATATGATGAAAAATAGCGAATGGCGGAGCAGTAGCATATTTAACACAAAGTAAATATGGAAGAAATAAAGAAGAAATAACAATAAATAATTATTATACAAGTGACCAAAGCCCATATAGAACAGAAGTAACAGGCTTAGCAGGAAATAGTATATCAGCAAGTAGTACTTCGTCGCTAACAAGTGTGTATGCATATAATACAACAAATGGAATGAAAGCAAGTACAACAGGAAATGTGAGCGGAGTATATGATTTAAGTGGAGGAGTGTATGAAAGAACAGCAGGATATATATCAAATGGAAATGATTATTTATATAAAGATGGAACATCAGGAAGTGAATATAGTTCAGGAAATTTAATGGGAGCAACAAGCAAAGCAAATTCAAATGGATATTTAACATTGAGTACAAGAGATTATACAGTATATTCATATAGTAGTTCAAGTGATAGTGATTCAAATAACTATAATACTTATAAAGGATTATTAACGAGTGCGTATGGATATGGAGACGTGATCTTAGAGTCATCCAATTCAGGTAATAGCTCAAGCGGTAGCTGGAACAATGACTGTTCTTACTTTGCTCATACGAGTACTCCGTTTTTTGCACGTGGGCGGTCATTACAGTAATAGTTTTTATGCCGGTTTGTTCAGTTTTGTTAATACGTATGGAAATGTTAGTTACTATTATGGTTTTCGTACAATTCTTGTTGCTGAGTAGCTACTAAAGATAACTTTCCTATGTTTTTGGGGACGTGTTAATTTGATAAATTTAATTAAGGGCTTTGAATATTTTTCAAAGCTCTTTTATTGCAGGAGGACAGTTCATTTGCTTTAATAAAAAAGATTAATTTACCATAGTGACATAAAAAGTCATAATATTTTTAATATAAATAAAGTAAAAAATGGTTATTATGAGAAAAAATATATGGTAGATTTAGTAGGAATTTTTTTAATTTTATTGACATAAAAAAAATTAATAAATATAATTAAATTGAAAAAATAAAAAAGGAATTTAAGTATGTTATTAGATCATGAAGTAAATAAATTAATTAAGCTTAATTTAAAAAAATATGATGGAATTTTAAGTGATAGTGACTTAAAATTAGTGAAAGAGTTAAATTTAAGTAACAAGACTTTTTCTGGAAAATCTAAAAATATTAATTTAGATTTTTTAAGATTTACAAATAACTTAGAGAAAATATCTATTCAATATTTTGACATTGGTAATAATGTAATTGATATTTTAAACTCGTTAAATAAGTTATATTCTATAGATTTTTCTTTTTGCAAATTTAATTTTAAAAACAATTTAGAAAATAAAAAGTTGCAAAATATATATATTAATTGTTGCAGTGTAAAAGATTATTCTAAAATAAAGCTTACAAGAAATTTTACTATAATAGGTGAAAATAAACTTAATTTAAAAATTTTAGAAAATAAACCTAATGTAGAAAATTTATCTTTAAATAATTGTAATATAAATAATTTTAAATATATTAAAGACTTTTATAATTTAAAAATATTAAATTTAGATGGTTCAGTTTTTGATGAAAAAAATCTACAAAATTTGAATAGAAATATAGAAATTTCAAATTTAGAAAGGTATTTACCAATTGGATAATAAAAGTATAGAAGAATATGAAGATGAAGAGTTAATTGAATATTTTAAAGAATTTACAGGTGAACCAGAAAATCCAAAATATCCAAATAGAGCTGTTAGATATGATAAATCTATAAAAGTTCTTAATGTTCATACATTTAATATTAAACCTGAAAAGTATTCTGAATTTTTAGAAAAATTAAAGAGCTCTGGTTATAGAGGTAAATTAAATTTTATATGTTACAAAGATAATGAAGAACACCATGATATGTTTGATAAATTTTTAAAGGAATTAGAAAAACTTGAAAAAGATTTTGGAATAGAAAATATTAGTTTAGAAGGAAATTTTTTATATTCAGAGAGTAATTACTTCAAAAAAGTTAAAACAATATTTTTACCGGAATTTATGTTTGAACATATCAATAAATTTATTAATAAATTTCCAAATTTAGAAATGATAAAATTTCAAGATTACAGGTATAATGGCACAAAATTTGGCGTTGATTTAGAAGGATTAATTACTTCTCTTAAATATGTTTCAAGCTTAAGTATTGACCTGCAAGATGTTTCTATAGATGAGATTAAAGAAGAAATTAATAATGATAAAGATTTAAAAGATAAGATTTTAATTTTTAATGATGGCAAATTCTTTTTAAATATAGAAAAAAAGGATGAAAGACAATTTTTAACAGTTAGTTTAAATGATTTAAATTCAAGATTAGAATTGCTTAAGAAATTAAATAATGACGGATATAATATATGCTTATCTATTCCAGATGCTTCTATGTTGACTTCAGTTAAAGCTCAAGAATTAATGCCAATTATAAAAAGAGTAGAGGTATATTCACCAAAATCAAAAGATAGCGGAGCTAATTGTAAATATGGAATTGAACAATATATTGCTATTAGAAAAAAATTAGATGAATTAGTAGAAGGAATTGATATAAATTTACCAGAAAAAGAAATATTTGCTGAAGTTTACTATAGAATTTGTAAAAACATTATTTATGATTATGGAGCTTTGACAGAAAATGCTAATACTAAAGAAGAAAAAGAATATGCTGAAAAAGTACAAGTAACATGTAGAAATTTAGAAAATGGATTATTATATGGTAAATGTGTATGTGCAGGTTACGCTGAAATATTAAGAAATGCTTTATTTATGGTTAATATAGAAAATGTTCAAATTGGAGGTTCTACTCCAAGGGATGCACATGCTTGGAATAAAGTAAAATTAGATGGTATATGGTATAATGTTGATGCAACATGGGATGCTACAAATATTTCAAGAGGAATATTACCAAGTTATTGTTGTAAATCAGATGAATATATTAAGGCAAATGATGAAAAAGACTATTTTTCTGGACCAGAATGTGTAGAAAATATGGAGTTAAAAGAAATAGAAAAATTATTTGGTAAAAGAATATTACAAAAAGGAAGTTTTAATGAGTATTTTTCTTATTATTTTAACAGAATTCAAAGTTTTTTTAAAAATCAAATTATATCAAGAATATTTACAAATAAAAAGAAACAAGAATTTTTACCAGATATTATTGTAGAGCCTGCTGCAAAAGATAATAAAAGCACTGAAAATTCTTCATGGGATTTGGAAAATTATGGCATAAGTAAAAAAGAAATTAATCAAAAAATAAAAGATTCAAATAATTCATATAAAGACATTCAAAAAATTGAGGAAAAAGAGAGTGAGAGATTAGATAAATAATTTTTTATTTAAAAATATTATAGATATAATTTAGATAAAATCAGTTATATAGTTAAAAAATTAATAAAAGAAAAAGTAGACATAAAAATTATAATTTCAGCTACATGGTTAAGTAAAGAAGAAATTGAAAAGTTAGAAAAAGAAATGAATTGGAGTTTATAAATTAACTTATTTTATTAGTTTTTGTAAAACTTGGAATTTTGTGTGAAAAAAGTTATAAAATGATTGACTTTGAGGTAAAAAGATGATAAAATATCATACGTTAACGTAGGGGTATCTTGCGCTAACGTATATTTTATTTATAGGAGGTGAAAAATAAGAAAATGCCAACAATTAATCAATTAGTTAGAAAAGGTAGAAAAACATCAACTAAAAAATCTGCATCACCAGCTTTACAAAAAGGATATAACTCTAGAAAAAAAGTTCAAACTAATAATAGAGCTCCACAAAAAAGAGGTGTATGTACAGTAGTTAAAACAGTAACTCCTAAAAAGCCTAACTCAGCTTTAAGAAAGGTTGCTAGGGTTAAACTTTCAAATGGTTATGAAGTAACTTCATATATTCCAGGTGAAGGACATAGCTTACAAGAGCACAGTGTTGTTTTAATTAGAGGTGGTAGGGTAAAAGACTTACCAGGTGTTAGATACCATATTATCAGAGGAACTTTAGATACTGCTGGAGTTAAAGATAGAAATCAAGGTAGATCTAAATATGGTGCAAAAAGACCTAAAAAATAAAATTAGGTTTTAAAAATTTAATTGATTAATAGTGACTAGAAATTAGAAGTTAGAAGTTAGAAATTGGTATAATATAGCGATTTTTAACTTCTAACCTCTAACGACTAGAACACTATTACGGGAAAGAAAAAAAGTCTTTCCAGAGTAACTTTAGGTATTTTTTAGTACCTAGGCTTTACTTAAAAATTTTAAGGAAAAGGAGTGAAGAATAGTGCCAAGAAAAGGATATATAGCAAAAAGAGAAGTTTTACCAGATCCAATGTATAATAGCAAAGTTGTTACAAAATTAATTAACAATATTATGCTTGATGGTAAAAAAACAGTTGCTCAAGGTATAGTATATGGTGCTTTTGATATAATAAAAGAAAAAGAAAATAAAGATCCATTAGAAGTATTTGAAGCAGCTTTAGAAAACATTATGCCAGTCCTAGAAGTTAAAGCAAGACGTGTTGGTGGAGCAACTTACCAAGTTCCATTAGAGATAAGACCTGAAAGAAGACAAACTTTAGGTTTAAGATGGTTAGTAATGTATGCTAGAAAAAGACATGAAAAAACAATGGCAGAAAAACTAGCAGGTGAAATCTTAGATGCTATTAACAATAATGGTGGAGCATATAAGAAGAAAGAAGATACTCACAAAATGGCTGAAGCTAATAAGGCTTTTGCACATTACAAATTCTAAAATTTTAACGAGAATCATCAATCTGCACATTTTCGACTTTGCAATAAGTTTTCGATGTACTTTATGTACACCTTCAAACTTATTACTTCGTCAAAAATGTACATCTTAACAATTCTCGTCAAAATTTTAAAAGGAAAAGTCAAAACGAGAATCATCTCTCGTCAAAATTTTAAATAGAAAAATCAAAACGAGAATAATGTCTCATTAAAATAAGAAGATTGGAAAAAATTATTAGGAGGAAAAAATAATGGCAGATAAACGTGCTTATCCGTTAGAAAGAACAAGAAATATAGGAATAATGGCACATATAGATGCAGGAAAAACTACTACAACTGAAAGAATCCTATTTTATACAGGTAAAACTCATAAAATAGGTGAAGTTCATGATGGAGCTGCAACAATGGACTGGATGGAGCAAGAACAAGAAAGAGGTATAACAATTACATCTGCTTGTACAACTTGTTTCTGGAATGATAATAGAATAAATATTATCGATACTCCAGGCCATGTTGATTTTACAGTTGAAGTTCAAAGATCATTAAAAGTACTAGATGGTGCCGTTACAGTTTTAGCTGCAAAAGGTGGCGTTCAACCACAAACTGAAACAGTTTGGAGACAAGCAGACAAATATCAAGTACCAAGAATGGTATATGTAAATAAAATGGATATCACTGGTGCTAATTTCATGCTTTGCGTAGATCAATTAAAAAATAGATTAAAAGCAAATGCTGTTCCAATTCAATTACCAATTGGTGCAGAGGACAATTTCCAAGGAATTGTTGATTTAGTAAAAATGAGAGCTTTTATTCATAAGGATGATTTAGGAAAAGTAGTTGAAGAACAAGATATTCCAGATGATATGAAAGATTTAGCTAAAGAATATCATGATAAAATGATTGAAGCTGCTTGTGAACAAGATGAAGAATTAATGATGAAATACTTAGAAGGTGAAGAACTTTCTATGGATGAAATCAAAAAAGGTTTAAGAATTGGAACAATCGCAAATAAAATAGTTCCAGTAACTTGTGGTTCTTCATATAAAAATAGAGGTGTTCAAGAATTATTAGATGCTATAGTTGATTATATGCCATCACCACTTGATATAGCTCATATTAAAGGTGTTGATTTAGATGGAAATGAAGTTGAAAGAAAAACTTCTGATAATGAACCATTTGCAGCATTAGCATTTAAAATTGCAACAGACCCATTTGTTGGAAAATTATGTTTCTTTAGAGTTTATTCAGGAACTTTAGAATCAGGTTCAACTGTTTTAAATTCAAATAAAGATAAAAAAGAAAGAATTGGAAGAATATTACAAATGCATTCAAATCACAGAGAAGATATCGATAAAGTTTATGCTGGTGATATCGCAGCTGCTGTAGGTTTAAAAGAAGTTACAACAGGTGATACATTATGTGATATTAATAATCCAGTTATATTAGAATCAATGGAATTCCCAGAGCCAGTTATCGATATAGCTATTGAGCCAAAAGATAAAGCTGCTCAAGAAAAAATGGGTATTGCACTTGCTAAATTAGCTGAGGAAGATCCAACATTCAAAACATATACAAACCATGAAACAGGTCAAACAATTATCGCTGGTATGGGTGAACTTCACTTAGACATAATTGTTGATAGATTAAAAAGAGAATTTAAAGTTGAATGTAATGTAGGTAAACCTCAAGTTGCTTACAAAGAAACAATTAGAAATAAAGTTAAAGTTGAAGGTAAATTCATTCGTCAATCAGGTGGTAGAGGACAATACGGTCATGTATGGCTTGAGATGGAACCATTAGAGCCAGGAACTGGTATTCAATTTGAGAGCAAAATCGTTGGTGGTGTTGTTCCAAAAGAATATATTAAACCAGTTGAAGAAGGAATTAGAGAAGCTGCTGAAAGCGGTATTTTAGCTGGATATCCAGTTATAGATTTTAAAGCAACTTTAGTTGATGGTTCATACCATGATGTTGACTCTTCAGAAATGGCTTTCAAAATTGCTGGTTCTATGGCATTCAAAGAAGGATGTAAACAAGCAAAATCAGTTATATTAGAGCCAATCATGAAAGTTGAAATTACAGTTCCAACAGAATATATGGGAGATGTAATAGGAGATGTAAACTCTAGACGTGGTAGAATGGAAGGAATGGAAGAAAATGATGGAGTTGAAGAAATTCATGCATTAGTTCCACTTTCTGAAATGTTTGGTTATGCAACAGATTTACGTTCTAAAACACAAGGTAGAGGAACATATTCAATGGAACCTTCTCATTATGAAGAAGTTCCAAAATCAGTTCTTGAAACAATTGTTGCTTCAAGAGTTAAAAATAATGAGTAGATAGTTCTATAAAAAAATAATTTATAAAAACTCTTGCATTTTTATATACTTTGATATAAAATGCAACCAATAAAATAGTTATTAACTTTAAGTTAAAAATAAAATAAAGAAAATAAAAAATTAAGGAGGAATTTTCAAATGGCAAAAGCAAAATTTGAAAGAACAAAACCACACGTTAACATTGGTACTATCGGCCATGTTGACCATGGTAAAACAACAACAACAGCTGCTATTACTAAATACTTAGGTTTATTAGGTAAAGCGCAATACACAGCTTATGATCAAATCGATGGAGCTCCAGAAGAGAAAGCAAGAGGAATCACAATCAACACAGCTCACGTAGAATACGAAACAGAAAACAGACACTATGCACACGTTGACTGTCCAGGTCACGCAGATTATGTTAAAAACATGATTACTGGTGCTGCTCAAATGGATGGTGCAATCCTTGTTGTTTCAGCAGCTGATGGACCAATGCCTCAAACTAGAGAGCATATCTTATTAGCAAGACAAGTTGGTGTTAAATATATCGTTGTTTACTTAAATAAATGCGATATGGTTGACGATCCAGAATTATTAGAATTAGTTGAAATGGAAGTTAGAGACTTATTAACTCAATATGATTTCCCAGGAGACGAAATTCCAATCATAAAAGGATCTTCATTAAAAGTATTAGAGAGTACATCTACAGATCCTAATGATCCTGTATATGCTCCAATCAAAGAATTAATGGATGCTGTTGATAGCTATATCCCAACTCCAGAAAGACCAATTGATCAACCATTCTTAATGCCAATCGAAGACACAATGACTATTACTGGTAGAGGAACAGTTGTTACTGGTAGAGTTGAAAGAGGTCAAGTTAAAGTTGGTGAAGAAGTTGAAATCGTTGGTATCAGACCAGAAAGATTAAAAACAGTTATTACAGGACTTGAAATGTTCAGAAAATCATTAGATTCTGCAGAAGCTGGTGATAATGCTGGTGCATTATTAAGAGGTATTCAAAGATCTGATGTTGAAAGAGGTCAAGTTTTAGCAAAACCTGGAACAATTCATCCACATACAAAATTCACTGCACAAGTTTATGTCCTAACAAAAGAAGAAGGTGGAAGACATACTCCATTCTTCAATGGATATAGACCACAATTCTATTTCAGAACTACAGACGTTACTGGTGTTATCGAATTACCAGCTGGAACTGAAATGGTTATGCCAGGTGATAATGTTTCAATGACTATCGAACTTATTACTCCAATCGCTATCGAAAAAGGATTAAGATTCGCTATTCGTGAAGGTGGAAGAACAGTAGGTTCTGGTGTTGTTGCTGATATTATTGAATAATAAAATCTTTAATAGCAAGGGTTACATTAATTTGTAACACCTTGCTTTTTTATATTGCCCACTTTAGTTTTTAAATAAATAATTTAGTTTATTGACTGAGTTATCTTTTGATTCGGGTAAAACGTATAAATAAATTTCTGACTCGTTTTGCGGCTTTTTTATTTTTATGATGTAATCTAGGTGTAGCTTTAAACTTTCATGATGGGAGTAGAGATTGGAGATTTTATGGAATATAAAGTTATTGTTTGTAGTTCTTTTTGGAAATTAGAAGAAGCTGTTAATAAATTTTTAAAAGAAGGATGGAAACTTCAAGACGGAGATTCATGTACTTTTGTTCCTACAGATTCAGAGAGACATGAATTCAGATATTGTCAGGCTATAATAAAAAAATAATTTTTTTTGAACTGGTTAAACTACTCCCGACCAGTTCTTTTTTATTTAAAATTTTAAAAATATATCTAAAAGTTTTTTTAAAAATTATAATTTTATTATTTATATTGAATTTTTTTGTTATTATGTATATAATTTACATGTGAAATTATATTTTAAATAATTTTTAGAGGATATACTTATGAAAAATGATGAAACAAAGCTTACTTGTGGAATGGTTATAAAAGAAGCAAGAGAATCAAAAGAATTAACTATAAATGACTTAGCTTTTGCTATATCCAAAGATAAAGAAAAAGTAAAAGAATGTGAAAAAAAGATTATTATGTGGGAAAAAGATAAAGCATATCCTGATATGAACGAAATATATGCTTTGGCAAATGTTTTGGATGTAAATCCTACAGAATTATTGATTTTAAGAGATAGACATAGAAAAACCCTAGCTAAAAAGGATGTTAATAAAAAATGTAGTAAAATTGATGTAGATGAGTTAAAAGAATATCTATATTATATAGCAGCTTTTTTAGGAAAATTAGTACCTTTTATTGGAATTATAGCTTTCTCAGTAGTATATGCTAGATTAGTAGCAGTTGCAATAAATGGTCCAAATGGTGCAGAAGGATTTGATAGAGAAGTTGGAAATGTAATTACAGATTATATGAATGATATTAGTTCTGATAATGCTTCTAGTAATGTTCAAAATTTAGAAAATGAAATTATGCTTAACTCAAATATTTATTATGAAAATACAGTTTAAATAATTTATCATTTATAAATTTATGAAATTTTTATGTGAAAAGTAAATTATATCTTGAAATAAAAAAATTATATATATATAATTTAAACATAAAATTAATGGGGTGGTACAGATGAAAAGTGAAATGTTAAGTTGTGGGCAAGCAATTGAAGAGGCTAGAAATTTAAAAGAAATGACAATAAATGACCTAGCTTTTGCCATGTCTAAAACAAAAGAACAAGAAGAAGTAAGAAGCTTAGAAAAAAAGATTGACATGTGGGAAAAAGGCAGAAGCAATCCAAGTTTAGAAGAAATATATGATTTGTCAGAAGTTTTAGGAATAAATCCTACAGAATTAAAAGAGTTAAGAGATAATCCTCAAAAAAAATTTGTAAAAACATATAGAGATGATATGGAGTATAAGGCGGTTACTAATGGTTTAAAAGAAACCTTATCAGATATTATAATTACTTGGGGAAAACTCGCAATCATTTTTGTTATAATATTATTTTGTATTTATGTTATAAGATTATTTAATAGATCAGTAGATGATATATCAAATTTGGAAAAAGATGATTATTCAGATAATGTTATAACAGAATATGTTGATGATTAAATTTTTTAATATAAAACTATTGATTTTTTTGTAAAAAGCAAATAAAATATATAAAGTTTTATACTTATAGTTTAGGAGGAATAAATTTTGGTTATATTATTAGATGCAATGGGGGGAGACAATGCGCCAGATGCCACTATTAAAGGTGCAGTATTAGCTTCTAAAGAGATAAATTCACAAATTGTTTTAATAGGTGATGAAGAAATAATTAGAAATAAAACAAAAGAGTTTTATGGCAAGGACAATATTTCAGAAGTTGCAAAAAATATAGTAGTAAAACATGCTAAAGATCAAATTTTAATGGAAGATATTCCTACAATGGCAATAAAGCACAAAAAAGATTCATCAATGGTTGTAGGATTTAATATGTTAAAAGCAGAAGAAGGAGATGTTTTTGTTTCAGCAGGAAATTCTGGAGCATTACTTACTGGAGCTACTCTTTTAGTAGGTAGAATAAAAGGCGTTGATAGACCTGCAATTGCCGCAATGCTTCCAGCAGAAGGAACTAAAGGACTTCTTTTGATGGATGCAGGAGCAAATACAAATTGTAAACCAATTAATTTATTACAATTTGCTCAAATGTCTACAATTTATCTACGTAATACTTTTAACATTGAAAAACCGAAAATTGGTCTTTTAAATATTGGAACAGAAGAAACAAAAGGAAATGATTTAACAAAAGAATCATATAAATTATTAAAAGAAAAAGCAGAAGAATTTAATATAAATTTTGTTGGAAATGTTGAACCAAGAGATTGTTTTTTAGGAGAAATTGATAGTTTAATTTGTGATGGATTTACAGGAAATGTTTTACTAAAATCAGTTGAAGGAATAGGAAAATTTGTAAAGAAAACATTAACAGATAGTTTAACAAAAAATTTATGGCGTACAGTTTGTGCAGCACCATCACTACCTGCGATAAATGAATTTAAAAGAAAAGCTGATTATAAAGTATATGGTGGAGCTCCATTTTTAGGAGTAAAAAGACCAGTTTTAAAAGCTCATGGAAGTAGTGATTGAAACAGTATTTTATTATACTTTAAAACAAGCAGAAGAATTTGCCAAAGGAAATTCTGTCGAAAAAATGACAAAAGATTTTTTAGAATATAAAAATCCGACTTATCAGTCATAAATATATAAAAAATAAATTAAAACAGCTTTTAAAAAGCTTGAAATTAAAAGATTTTTGATATTTTTAATAAAAATATTCATAAAGTACTTGACAATTTAGTCATTATATATTAAAAATAGAATATAAAGTTTTTAAATTGTGATAAAAAATTATCCAATACTTAAAGGAGGTACATAGAAAATGAATACTGAGGAAGTTTTCGAAAAAGTAAAAGGAATTATAGTTAATCAATTAGGAGTAGCTGAAACAGCTGTTACTATGGAAGCATCTTTTATAGATGACTTAGGTGCTGATTCACTTGACATAGTTGAATTAGTTATGGCTTTAGAAGAAGAATTTGATATGGAAATTCCCTGATAGCGATGCAGAAAAAGTTGTTACAGTTAGTGATGTTGTTGAATACATTAAAGAACATGTATAAAAAATAAAATTTTCTCCCAAGAGTTTGGGGAGATTTTTTTATG
>CAKMVZ010000001.1 GCA_928721915.1 uncultured Clostridia bacterium | reverse complement strand
TAGCATATGGAATAATACAATATGAACAAAATCTATCACAGCCATCTTGGACTTTTATTACAGCTCTTGTTTTTTCTGTATATGTAATGTCTCCAAAATCTGAATATTCTGGATTTTTAAAAACATCTTCTATATTGTTTTCTTTTTTCTTATTTTTTAAAAATTTCTCAACATAAGAAACAATATTTGGTTTTTCGTTTGTTCCAAGGCATAAAATCAATTTCTGGAATTTTTTCTAATTTTTTCCTTAGCTACTTGAACATAACAACCAACTGCAACTACTACTGAATTGTGAATTTAACTTTTTTAGCTTGTCTTAAAAATTGTCTTGATTTTTTTATCTGCAATACTTGTTACAGTACAAGTATGTTATAATTATAAATATCAGCTTTTTCTGAAATAATCTACAATTTCATATCCTGCTTCTTTAAATTTTTGTATCATTCCATTTGTTTCATAAGAATTTACTTTGCAACCCGCAAAGTATAAAAAGCGACTTTCATTATTTATTTTTCTTCCCAAATTCTTCTAATAAATTTTAACGATGCTGTTGATAATGCAAAACCAATAACAGGTACTAATGAACTAAACCATATATTACTTATACTATTTATCATATATGAATAAATAACAACAATAATATATGTTAATATACATATACAGATTCTTCTAATCCAACTAGTTTCCCATGCTTTATCTAATTCAACTTTTTTATTTCTAGATTTAATTTTTTTCAATTTCTTCTTCTAAATTTTCTTCCATTTTTTAATTCCTTTCAAATATTATGGTTTTATATTTTAAATAATTATTGTACTTTTCCATTACTCTAACAAAAAGTTATAAGATGTACTTTTTTATGACGGAGTAATTGAAGAGGACGTACTCCTTGTACGTTGATTTGATTACGTAGGAATAAAAAAGTGCAGATTGCTGCTTCTGGCTCTCGCCTACCTGTAATATTCGAGAGTGCCAGTCTAATATCCTTACTGTATCCCCTTCGCGAACTCCCTTTTTCTATTAAGGCATCTTCTATGCCCAGGTTTTTTTATACATTTTTTGCATATATGGCAAAAAGATTCGTTATCTGAAATATTTATTCTTCTCATTAAATTTTCAACATCTGGACCAGAAATATAATATTCATTTTCTCTCTATTTTTTCAATAGTGAAACCATCTTTTTCTTCTAAAGTATAAACTATTTTTTCTTCATTATCGAAAATATCTTCTTTTGGTAATGTTTTTAAAACTTTAGCAAGATGTTCCATAAGTTCATCTACACCTTGTCTTGTAGCTCCAGAAATTTCAAAAAATTCTAAGTTTTTTTCTTTAGCTTTTTTCTTTAATTCTTCTAGTTCTGATCTATCCTGCATAATATCAATTTTATTTGCAACTACAATTTGTTTTTTATTAATTAGTTTATCACTATATTTTTCAAGTTCATTATTTATTTGTTCAAAATCTTGAACTGGCTTTTCTCCCATTTAAACCTGATACATCTATTACATGAAGTAAAAGTCTTGTTCTTTCAACATGTCTTAAAAATTTTAAACCTAAACCTATACCTTCGCTTGCCCCTTCTATAATTCCTGGAATATCAGCTATTATAAAACTTTCTCCTGATTTTGTTTTTACAACTCCTAAGTTTGGATCAATAGGTTGTAAAAGGATAATCTGCAATTTTGGGAGTAGCAGCTGTTACTACTGATAAAAGAGTTGATTTTCCAGCATTTGGAAAACCTACTAAACCAACATCAGCAATTGATTTTAATTCAAGAACAACTTCTACTTCTTTTCCTTTTTCACCATCTATTGCAAAATCTGGAACTTGTCTAGTTGATGTTGCAAAATGCACATTTCCTTTTCCACCTTTTCCACCTCTTAAAACAAGTTCTTTTTGATTATCTTGAGACAAATCGCAAATTATCTTTCCTGTTTCAAAATCTTTAATTAACTGTTCCTTTTGGGACTTTTAAAACTAAATCTGCACCTTTTTTACCAAAAACAAACGATTTCCGTGAACCTGGTTTTCCATTTTTCTGCTTTATATTTTCTATTATATCTAAAATTTATAAGAGTATTAGCATCTTTATCAACTTCAAAAAAAATACTTCCTCCGTCTCCGCCATCTCCGCCATCTGGTCCACCTGCTGCAACATATTTTTCTCTTCTAAAAGAGTTTGCACCATTTCCGCCATCTCCAGATTTAATAATTATCTTAACATAATCAACAAACATTTTAATCTTCTCTTTCCTTTTCAATTTTTAGCAAAGATTAGTATTTTTTTAATAATTTTTATTCTTGAAAATAATCTCATCTCATTGCTTTTTTTTACATCTTGCATTGTTTCTTTTGCCTTTTTTCTCTTGCCTTTTTAGTACCTTCTAAAATTATTTTATCTACCTCTTCTGGTCTTGCCTCATAATAAGCTCTTTTTTCTCTCATTGGTCTTAAAAATTCTATTATGTTATGAGCTAATTCTTTTTTACATGCAACACATCCTCTTTGTCCCTTTTTACATTCTTCACAAATATTTTCACATTCATTTTTTTCAGTAAAAAGATTATGATAATATGCTACCATGCAAAATATCAGGATTACCTAAATCAGTTTTTTTAATTCTATTTGGATCTGTTACTGCACTCATTACCTTTTTGGTTATTTCTTCTTCAGAGTCTGAAATATAAATTGCATTTCCTAAAGACTTACCCCATTTTTTCATTTCCATCTAACCCTTTTATTCTTTTTGTTTTAGATAAAACTGCTTCAGGTTCAATTAAAACCTTCTCCATAAATACTATTAAACTTTCTAACTATTTCTCTACATTGTTCAATTAAAGGTAATTGATCTTCTCCAACTGGTATTAAAGAAGCATGAAAAGCTGTAATATCTGCTGCTTGGCTTACTGGATAACCTAAAAATCCATATGTTACGCTTTCCACCAAAAATATCTCTTTTTTGAGCTATCTCTGTTTTTTACAGTTGGATTTCTTTCAAAGCCTTCGCTATAGTAACTAAATTTGAATAAAAAGACTGTAAGTTCTGCAATTTCAGGAATCATGGATTGTATAAAAATAGTAGATTTATTTGGATCAATCCCAACTGATAAATAATCTAAAACTACTTCTCTTACATTTTTTCTTACTTTTTCTGGATTATTAAAATTATCTGTTAAAGCTTGAACATCAGCAATTTCAATATATGTTTCATAATCATTTTGAAGTTTAACTCTATTTATTAAAGAACCAAAATAATGACCAATATGTAATTTTCCTGTTGGTCTATCTCCAGTTAAAATTATTTTATTTTCCATATATTACCTCTATATAATAAAAATTATACTTTCTCTATATAATATTTAGATTTTTAAAGGATATCTATAAACCTTTTTTATATAATAATTTTAAAATTAAAACAATTTACATTTTAATTTAATTAAAATTTTCCATAAATCTTTCTAATCTACTTAATAGAACGCATTTATTATAACATAAATCTTTTTAAATGTATAGTAATTTTATGTAAATTAATATCACTTTCGTATATTAATTAATATATATTTTTAAACAAAAGGGACATGTTTTTATTTTTATACATGCCCCTTAATTTTTAAAATTATAATATACCAGATGTTTTAATATATTCAGATATTCTTGCTATTTCCTTTGGTGTAGTATCAGTATATACAGGTTCTTTTGATTCTGATTTATCTCCTACATCATATCCATATTTATTTAAAAATCTATATGTTTCAATTTCAATTAATTCTCTTTTTGATAATCTTGTTCCTATAGGTAAATTTTTACTTTCTTTTTCTTCTATGATATCATTTACTTTACTTTCTATAATAACAAAATTTTTCTTTATTTGATTTTCTAAATCTTTTAATACCATTATATCTTCTGCAACAAGCTCATCGTCTTGATTATCTTTTATAAACATTCTTATTTCTGCCCAAAAGTTCATTGTATACTATAATTAAAATCTAATCTTAATTTTTTTGATAAAGTTTTTTTAATAGAATTTTCTCTTTATAACAATTTGATCTAACATAAAATCATCTAATCTATTTTTGCCTGTAAATATTCCAAAAAATCTTGAAATTGGTCCTTTATTCTTCAATAATTTTTGTATCATCTCTTAATTTTTTTAGTTCTGCCTCTCCCTCTAATCTCAAGTATAGTTTTTGCAATATTTCTTTTTAGTTCATTTTCCTCAACTACAATCATTTCATCAAACCTATTCATCTTTTGCTTAATAGCTATAGTTTTAGGATTGTTAAGATAATTTATTAATATTGTTATTTGATTATTTACTTGAGATACTTTTAAAAAGCTTTTCAGTTTTTTCTTTTGTATTTTACTTTCTTCAATTTCTTCTACTTTAATTTTAATTTCATTTATTAAATATTCTAATTCTTCTGCATTTTTTTTCATCTCAAAACTATTATTTAAAGCAGAATAAGAAGCATCCATTGAGCCTGCAATTTTAGCAAAATATTGTTGTCTTGTAAGCAATCTATTTATATCAGAAATCAATCTTTTAACTAAAACTTCATTATCCATGCATCCGTTTTTTACTTCTTGTAAAATTTCTTCTAGCTTTTGTTTTTTTAAATCTTCAGTTTTTATTCTCTCTTTTATTTCATAATTTTTAACTCTTTCAAGCTCTAAATTATTTTCTTCTTCCATTTTACTTAAAACCTTTTTTTGTATATCACTACATTCAGCCATTAAATATACTGTTACATTTTTCTTCCAATCTGTAACAATTTTAGTATTTTTCTTTATTTCTTCAAAAATTTCAGCTGAACGAGTTTTTAAATTTTCTAACTTTTTATTTAATTTTTCTAAATTTATTTCATCTAATTCTTTTTGAGATTCTCCGTAATCTCCTTCTATCTCTTTATTATTAATTTCTAACTCTAAATCAGAAACTTTTTTCTCTAATTCTCTTATTTCTTCATAATTATTTATATTTTCTTCTTCTAAATTAGTTGAAGTAACTAATGTTGAATTTATTAAATCACTATTAGAAATTATATAATTATATAAAGCAGTTTTATCATCAAACGTCATTTCTTGTAATTCTTGTTTTTCTATTTTTAAATCATATGAACGGATTTCTTTATTATTAATTTTTATATTTTCTGTCTCCTTAATATCAATTTGCTTTGTAAATAATGACACAAGGATTTCATTTTTTCCATTTTTTAATATATTTTCTAATTCAATATATGGAATTTCACTATCTCCTAAAACATTTATAATAACCTGATTACTATTTAAAATCAAATCTTGATTATTTAATAATTCTTTAGAATTTAATAACAAAAACTTATCAATATATGGCTCATTTTTTAATTTTTGAACTTCTGAAATGTTAGAAATTAAATAAAAATTCCAATCTTTTTTTATTCCTTTTCTAAGATATTCTCTATATATTATTTCATATATATTTTTTGCTGTTTCTAAATTTCTAATAACATTTTCTTTATCATATACAATTTTTTCATCATCTTGTTCATCACTTAAAATAGCAATATCAGTCCTGCTATCTGTAACTAACATTTGATTAATCTTTTTAAAAGCCTCTTCTCTATAATATTTAATTAATTCTAGTTCGTCATTTGTTAACTTTAATTCCATATATTTCACCTCTGCTATATTTAATAGTAATATTAAATAAATCTTTTGGTCATTCCTTTGTAAAAATTATAAAAATATTAATTATTCTATTCATAGCAATTTTATCATTTATATAAAAATTAAGCAACAATTTTATAACAAATTTATTAAATATTTTTAACATGATTCTTCTTTAAAAAAATTTCATAATTATATATTTAATTCATCAAATACATAATTTATACTTTCACTTTTATATCCTTTTTTATATAAAAAATCTTTAATATCTTGAACTTCCATACTTTTACTTTTTTTCATAAAAATATTTTTAGCTGATTGTTTTTCAAAATCTAAAATTTCATCATAATGTTCAGAAATGTAAGTTTCAAGTAAATTTTTGTTAATACCTTTTTGCAATAATTTATAATTTATTTCTTTTATAGAAAGATTCTTTAATGCTTTAAATTCAGAAATGCTTCTTTGAATATATTCTTCATCATTAATATAATTATATTCTTTTAAAAAATCTGTAACATCTTCTAAAAGTACTTCATCTACATCAGAAAACTTTTCTCTTACTTCTGACTCTGTTCTTTTTTTATATAAAACATATTTTAATACTTTTGATTTTAATTTATCAAGTTCTTCTGCTTTTTCTAATTTTTCCTTACTTGTAAAATCCATAATAAAATTCTCCATATTTAAATTTATTTTCTTATGTAAAATAAAATGTGGCAGAAAATTTTCTTATTTTCCCCTGCCACTTTAAAATTTATTCTTCAGTATCATCTACAAATTCTTCTGTTTCACTGTCTTCTTGATCCTCTTCTTTTCCATCTTCTGCTAGAGCATTTTCAAAAGCTTTATTAAAATTATCCCTAATTTTTTTCTCAACTTCATCCATAATGTCTGGATTTTCAGCCAAATATGCTTTTACATTTTCTCTACCTTGCCCAATTTTATCACCATTATAACTAAACCATGATCCACTCTTATTAATTATATCAAGATTTACAGCTAAATCTAAAATATTTCCTTCTTTTGAAATTCCTTTACCGTAAACTATATCAAATTCAGCTTCTCTAAATGGAGGAGCGACTTTGTTTTTAACAACTTTTACTCTTGTTCTACTTCCTACAACTTCTCCATTTACTTTAATATTTTCTACTTTTCTTATATCCATTCTAACTGATGCATAAAATTTTAAAGCTCTACCACCCGGAGTTGTTTCTGGATTTCCAAACATTATACCAACTTTTTCTCTTAATTGATTTATAAATACAACTATTGTTTTTGTTTTATTTACAGCACCAGCTAATTTTCTTAATCCTTGAGACATAAGTCTTGCTTGAAGCCCTATATGACTATCTCCCATATCTCCATCAATTTCTGCTTTCGGAACTAAAGCTGCAACAGAGTCTACTACTATTATATCTATTGCTCCACTTCTAATTAAAGCTTCTGCTATTTCCAAAGCTTGCTCTCCTGTATCTGGTTGAGCTACTATTAAATTATCAATATCAACACCTAAATTTCTAGCATAAATTGGGTCTAAAGCATGCTCTGCATCTATAAAAGCTGCCTCTCCACCATTTTTTTGCGCTTCTGCTATTGCATGTAAAGCTAATGTCGTTTTTCCTGAAGATTCAGGACCATATATTTCTACTATTCTTCCTCTAGGAATTCCTCCAATTCCTAATGCTATATCTAAACTCAAAGAACCAGTTGAAATTGATTCAACATCCATTTGTTTACATTCTCCAAGTTTCATTACTGATCCTTTTCCAAATTGTTTTTCTATCTGGCTCATAGCTGCCTCTAAAGCTTTTTTCTTTTCTGAATTTTCTCCCATAATCATTCTCCTTATAAAAATTTGTTCTCTAAACTTACGTTCGTTAATATTATATCCTAAAAAATTTTTTTGTCAATAGTTTTTATAAAAAATTTGTTTGTTTTCTTTTATAAAATTTTAAAAGTGGCCTAAAATCAATAGTTATAAAAAATAAAAAAATTTTATTGTCTATACCATTTATCAATATTATAAAAAATACTATATGAATTTGGCTTTATAGTTCCACAAAGACTTTGATTATAAATAACAGAGTCTGTTTCTCTATATAAAAAAATGTATGGAACATCATTTACTATCTGGTCATAAACTTCCAAATATTTTTCTCTTAATTCATTATAATCATTTATATTTTTCGCATTACCTAATATTTCATTTACAGTATCATTACTATAATTTGCTAAATTATTACCATAATATAAAGTTGTAAGTTTTGGACTATAACTAGTTGTTATTCCTGACAAAATTGCATCATAATTTTTATTTGCTAAATAATTATTATAGCTAGATGAACTAACTTCATTTACATACACTTGTATTCCACTATTAGCAAGCTGTTCAGCAATTAGTCTTGCAGCTGTTACTCTTTGTGCATTATTTGTATCAACAACTATTTCAAAACTTAATGTTTTTCCTGATTTTACCCAGATATTATTTGTATAAATCCAACCTGCATTGGTAAGTAAACTTATAGCTTCTTCAGAATTATATGAAACATCTAATTTTGAATCATACATCCAATTACTAGAACTAAAAAGAAAATTAGCAATACCATAGCCAGAACCTAAATTTGCTACAATATTATTTTTATCTAAAAGTAAATTAATCGCTTTTCTAACTGCTGGTTCAGATACATTTTCACTTTGAGTATTAAAAGCTAAAAAACTTACATTTCTATCATCATAATTTGCCGTACTATACCCTAAAGTTCCAACATAATCTGATACATTATTTATATTTATATCCATAATATCAATATAACCTGATTTAAACGCTGTATACACTTCACCAATATTGTTATACAAATTTATATTAATCGTAGTAATTAAAGCATCTTTATTTTCATTCCAATAATCTTCATTTTTTTCTAATTTAATAGAATTATCAGACTTTTCAGAGACTTTATACATTCCGTGTTCCAATAATAGTATTATTTTTAGCAGTATTTACAAAATCTTCATTCAAAAAATAATTATTGCTTAAAATTGGAAATGTTAAATTATATTCAAAAAATTCTACTTCTTGAGCTAAACTTAATTTTATAGTATAAGAATCAACAATTTCTAAGCCTGTAACATATTGCAAATTTTCACCATAAACAGAAGCAGGAAAATTATTTTTTATAATATCAATTGTAAATTTTACATCTTGAGATGTAAATTCTGTTCCATCATGCCATTTTACATTTTCTCTTAATTTTATTATATATGTTAAATTATCTGATTTTGCAATTTCAGTTGCTAAACCATAGTCTAAACTATAGTCTGAATTTATACTTATTAAAGAGTCAAAAATTAATCTTGAAATTTCTTTAACATTTTTATTATTACTAACTATTGGATTTAATGTATCAAAACTAGCAATTCCAAGTCTTAAATCAGTTAATAAAGTATTTACTGTTGAAGTTTGATCTTGTACTTCATTTACATTTTCTTCATCTTTATAAAAAACAACATATGTAATTATTAATAAAATTATAAAAGCTAGAATAAAAAAATATCTAAAAATACCTTGTTTCAAATTTAAATACTCCTAATATATAAAATCATTTGTATTATACACCATGATTTTTCTAATTTCAATCAAATTTTTCTAAAAACTAGTTTTTATCACCTCCCTTATAATTATAATTTTTTATTTTTATGAAATTTTAAAGCTGAATTAGCTATATTTAAGAACTTTTTACTATAAGAAACAAATTTTAATTTGCACTTATTTTATCATGCTATTTAAAATTTGTAAATAATTTTTTTAATATTTATAAAAATTTTTAAGAAAATTAAAAAGAAAGCCAATTAAAAAATTTGACTTTCTTTTTAGTTTAATTTGCATCAAGTAAATCTTCAAATCCTAAATTATCAAAATTATAATAAGTTTCTGGAATTTCTCCCATTATAACTGTTTCTGTTAATAACATTTTATTTTCTATAGTTTTCGATACTGATTTAAATGGAGTTAAAATATTTGCTTTGCATTTAATATTAAGATAAATTTTATGCAAAGTCTGATTTATTCCGTACTGATTCAAATTCAGATTCAAGATCTGTTTCTAATCTACCTGAACTTTCCATTTTTATATCAAAACTCGGACTAATTATTGATAAAGAACTTATACCTGAAATAGTACCAAAATTTAATGTAACAGTTATATTATTCATATTATTTAATCTTTTTTGAATATTATTAGTAATTTCACTTACCAAAGTATTTATAGGAACAATTTTAGCCTCAATATATGAAACTTTACCATCTTCTCCTTTTACAATATTTACTAAATCATCATAATCATAAGATACCATAGCTTTATTTACTTCTTCATTTAAAACACTAATAGCTGCACTTCCTGCTCTTCTTTCACAACTTGCAATAAATATAGGATATGCAGTTTTTATAATTAACAGTAAAAATATAAAAAATATAAGTAAAATCCAAAATATAAAAGTTTTTATTTTTTGTTTTTTATTTTTAGGTCTAGAATTATTTTTTGAAAATCTTAATCTAGGCCTTGAATAAATTTTATTTAAGGACATATAATTTATCTCCTGGATAAATCAAGTCTGGATTTTCCAAATCATTAATTCTTATTAATGATTCTTGGCTTACTTTAAATTTTTTTGCAATTTTCCAAATTGTATCATTTGGTTTAACAAAATAAACTACCACACTGTAGTCTTCTTTATTTTCAGTATTTTTAACTTGAACATCCTGTAAAATTGAAATTTTCTTAAAAGAACTATTTTCTAAAACTGCTTCTATTTGTGCTTTAACTATAATATTATTTTCTTCTAAACTGTATTCTTTAGATTTTACATTTAATTTATAATCTTTATCACTTTCTAATTTCGAAATAATTGGGACATCAAATTCTTTTATAATAATCATATTCTTTTCATTAGATTCTCCATAAACCTTGATTTTAGAAATCGGAGAAGTATTAGAAAAATCAATTTTTATATCAACATCTAAAATTTTCTTTATTTCAGTAGCTTCAAATTTTTCATCAATTTTTATTATTTCACTGTCAAGACTTTCAGCAAGTTCAAGTTCAATATCATTTTTAGTATATTCAATATCACTTTTTAAAGAGTATAAATCTTTAACAATATTTATGCTTTTTTTCTCAAACGCTTGAGAATATATTTCAAAATCAATTTGAGCATTAATAAAATGTTCATCACCATTATTTATTTTAAAAACTAAATTTTTTATTTTATAATCTAATTCACAAATATGTTCTTCTTTAACATTAGGAATTTCTATAAAACTCATAACTGGGTAGTTTCCATTTACTTTATTTAATCTTCCATCTTCTGTTAAATAAATTATACTAATATTTGCTTCTGCTTTTGCTAAAATTTTATTATAACTCATTTTACTTTCAATATTTACTATATTTATATCTACTTTTAAAATGTCCATAATTACATCTAAACTATCAACATTTATTTTTTCATCTAAAGTAGTTTTTGCTGTTCCATAACCAATTATAGAACTTAAAACTAAATTTTCTTCTTGCTTTTGAATTCCTTCAATATTTTCAAAATCATTAAAAAATTTAACTTCTTGTTTTTTATAAATTTTATAACTAATTTTTAATTTTACGGTAATTGAAACTTTTCTTTCATTTAACATTTTTGAACTAATTTCTTTAATCTTAGTATCATATTTTAATATACAATCTTCTTTTATTTCACTATTTTCTTTTTTAAATTCGAAGTCTAAGTTTGTTTGCAAACTTCTTATATCTCCATTATCAGATAAATAAATCATCGTTGTTTGAACAGTTCCATTTAACTTGACACTTCCATTTATTATCTCATGTTTATGAACATATTCTAATCCATTAGTATCAATAATATTTACAATATCAGGTTTAATATCTGGAACAATCACTTCATTTGTAATCTCAATTTCTTCATTATTATTCATAATTTTTTTATTTACATCTATAGTCTCCATAAAAAAATCCTCCTTAAATGCTTTTACTACATTTATATGGAGGATTTTTTAAATAATTCCTTTTTTATTTAAATTTATACAGCTGCTTTTCTTCTCTTTATATCAATTTGTGGTTCTATTAATGGTTCAAAACCATTTCCATTATCAATCTTTACTTCAATTTGTCTTGTAAATAAATCTGTATAATTATAAGAACCTACTCTATCAGCTTCTTCAAATTTAACTCTAAAATAATCTTTATATGTATTCTCAATTATTGCTGATTTTTCAAGAGGTTTACTCCTTTTTCCAGGTGACTCTTTAATAATTATTCTTTGACCAATATTATCTCCTATATTTTTTCTTAAACTAACAATTTCTGATTTGTAAATTCCCAAAATATAATCACCTACTTATCTATAAATTTTTTGCTTTTGCATAATTTACAAAAGATTTATAGAAACTAACTACATATAATTTCTACATCTAGAAATATAGCACAGCAGGTTTTGATTGTCAAAAGACTAAAAAAAGCACTTTTGTCATGTAATCCAGTATTATAAAGCGTTTTAAGAATTATCCACTTTTATTATCTTTTGTGTTACAAACCTTTTTCTTTTTCGTTACATTTTTCTTTTTCATATTTTAATTTTGTTGCTAATCCACCTCTTAAGTGTCTTTCTGCTTTATTTTCATCTAAAATTTTTCTAACTTCTAAGGCTAAAGCATAATTAATATTAACTAATCGTTGACTTACATCTTTGTGTACTGTACTTTTACTTACTCCAAACTTTGCTGCAGCTCCTCTTACTGTATCTTTTGTATCTATTATATAATGTGCTAAATTTACAGCACGTTCTTCAATAGATGTTCCTTTCATAAAGAAAAAACCTCCTAGCCAAATACATTTTCTTTTAAAATGTATTCGACTAAAAGGTTAATTAGAACTTACCACTTTTTAGTACATTTCAATTTCACAATCATTTCCAACATATGTTCCTATATTTTTCCCTTCACATATATCTAAAATTGAGTCTTTTTGATTAAAATCAAAAATATACATTGGCATTTTATATTCTTTTGCTAAAATAAAAGCAGAACCATCGACTACTTTCAAATCTTTTGAAATTGCTTCATCATAAGTTAAAGTTTTATAACGTTTAGCATTTGGATTTTCATTCGGATTATCTGTATAAACACCATCTGTTCCTTGTTTTGCCATTAATACTACATCTGCTCTTACTTCAATTGCTCTTTGAAGTGAAGCATAATCTGTAGTAACAAATGGTTCTCCAATTCCTCCACCTAAAACTATTATTTTTCCTTTTTCTAAATGACGAAGTGCACGTAGTCTAATATATGGTTCTGCTATTGTATCCATTGGTATTGGAGTCATAACTCTTAAATCATGTGCTCCTTTTGAAACTAATGCTCCTCTTAAAATTAAGCTATTAATTATAGTTGCCATCATACCTATATTATCAGCTTCAGCTCTTTCTATATTCCAATCATCTGCTGTTTTTCCTCTAAAAATATTTCCTCCGGCCTACTAAAACTGCTACTTCAATTCCTGCTTTACTTGCTTTAATAATTTCATCTGTAATTCTGTCAAGAGATTCTTTATCAAAACCAAAGTCTTTATCTCCTGATAAAGCACCTCCACTTACTTTCAATAAAATTCTTTTATACTTCATTTTATTGTCCTCCAAAAAATTTTTCTTTAAATATATTACCACTTGATTGTTTATATTGTCAATCAATTTTTAAAAACTATTGAACAAAAAAAAACTATATGCTATAATTTTAATGAAATTTAAAAACAAAAGAAAGAGGATTTTAAGTAAAGTGGAATTTTTAGCGTTAATATTTATAATGAGTTTTGTAATACTATTTTTGCTTGTAATAGCAATTTATCAAATTAAAATGGCTGGAATGAATGTTACTGATTTTTGGACTTTCATAAAAGCCAATGATACTCTTGATAAATTGTATGCTTTTGCAGAACGCTATGAAAAAATATCTCCACAGCAACAAATTTTATTTTTAAAAGAAGCAGAAAGAGTTTTTGATGCATTTGATAAAGTTCCAAATGCATTATGGGAAGAAGAATATCAAAAATATATGAAAATTTTAAATAAATATCAATCAATCAAAGTTTTACGTTGGAAAGAAACTCCATCAAAAAAATCTCCTTAAAAATCAGGAGATTTTTTTAGTTTTACTATAAAACACTACTCTCTTTTCTATATTTATTGCTCATTTAAGTCCTACTTTCTAATGGTTCTGTCCATCATATCTAGACTATCTAAAGCCTTTCCCGTTCCAATTGCTACACATGAAATTGCATCCTCTGCTATCATTACATTTATTCCTGTTTTTTCTTGTAACAATTTATCTAATCCGTCTATTAAACATCCTCCACCCGTCATATAAATTCCTTTATCACTAATATCTGCTGCAAGTTCTGGAGGAGTTTTTTCTAAAACAGAATGAACACTATCTACTATCATCATAGCTGGCTCTTCCAATGCTTCCATCATCTCACTTGAATACAATGTAATTGTTTTTGGAAGTCCTGTACTTAAATCCCTTCCGTCTTACATCCATTTCCATATCTTGAATTTTAGGATATACACATCCAATACCGACTTTTAATTCTTCAGCAGTTCTTTCGCCTATAATTACATTATGTTTCTTTTTAACATATTTTACAATATATTCGTCAAATTTATCTCCTGCAATTTTAATTGAAGTGCTAACAACTGACCCTCCAAGAGAAATAACTGCAATATCAGTTGTTCCACCACCAATATCTACTATCATATTACCACATGGTTTAGATATATCAATTCCAGCTCCAATTGCTGCAGCAATTGGTTCTTCAATTAAATAAACTCTTCTAGCTCCAGCATTAGAAGCTGCATCTATAACAGCTTTTTTTTCAACTTCTGTAACTATAGAAGGGATACAAATCATAATTCTAGGAGAAAATAAAAATTTTCCTCCAACTTTATTTATAAAATATTTTAGCATTTTTTCAGTAACTGTATAATCAGAAATTACACCATCTCTTAAAGGCCTTGTTGCTACAATATTTCCGAGGTGTTCTTCCAAGCATACGTCTCGCTTCATGACCAATTGCAACAACTTCTCCACTAATATTATTTACAGCAACAACTGAAGGCTCTCTTAAAACTATCCCCTTACCTTTTACATATGCAATTACAGTTGCTGTACCTAAATCAATACCAATATCTTGTCCAAACATCTATCTACCTTAAACCTTTCCTATATTACATTTTCGTTACGATTATATTACACATTTACTAAAAATACAAGACTAATTTATATATTTTAAAAGAAATTTTCTATATTTAATATTTGCTTATTTTCAATATGATTAAATAAAAATTTAACTTCTGTTATAGTTTGCCTAGCATCATCTATATCTTCAATCTCAATTTGTTTTTCAATTAAACTAATATCATTTCCAATTTTTTCTATTTCATCATGCTCTAAATAATATGATAAAATTTCTTCTTTTTCTTCCCAATCCTTTAATAAATCCCTAGCTTTTTCTTCAGGAATTTTTCCGATTTGATAAATCCTTATCAATAATTTCTAGCTTATTATTCATAAAACTTACTATTTTTTTAGTATTATTTGCCGTTATAAAATCTAAAATAAGTACAAAAATAATTATAATAATTCCAAGGAAAATTGTTTTAAATTTTTTTAATTTTTCTCTTTTTTTTGACAAAAGAATTCTCCTTTCCCATTAATGGTAGCAATTAAAGTATCTTCAGGTTCAATATTAAATTTTCTTATTTGTTTTACAAGCCATTCTTTATTTTTGGAAATTTTTTGCAAATTTTCTTCTTGAATTACTCCATCAATCACTAAATCGTAAGGAAGACCTGAATAATCCGCTTTAATTTTCATATCCTCTAAAGTTACTCCTCTTTTTTCTGGTTTTGGAATAACAGTAATTTGACCGACTCGTTTCTAATATTGCATATTCTACATCTCCTAAATCAAAAATATTATTTCCTCTTAATCTTTCTTGAAGTTCATTTATTGTAAAATTTTCTTTTTTCATAACACTTTCATCAATTTTTCCTCTATATATTAATATAGAAGGTTTACCACAAATAAATTCTCTAAATTTGATACTTTTTAAATTTATAAAAGTTATTAAAAGATGCATCAGTAAAAGTGCTAAAATCGGAACAACGCCATAAAAAATTGGTGTTCCAAGTTCTGACATTGGAATTGTTGCTAAATCTGCAATCATTATAGATATTGCAAGTTCAAATGGCTGAAGTTGACCTATTTCTCTTTTACCCATACATCTCATAACTAATAAAACTAAAATATATAAAACAATGGCTCTTAAAAAAATTAATAGCATTTTATCTCCTTTTACATTTTTACTATAATTTTCGTGTATATTTTTTGCTAAAAAATTAAAAATATACATATTAGAAGTTAGATTTTATTTTAGAATAGTTTATTTTTAAATAAAAAACTATTTTAAAATATTAATTGATAGTCATAGTTAAAAACTAGAATTATGTATTTTTTAAGAAAATTTTCTAACTTCTAATATCTTAAAATTTACTAATTCTAGAAAGGAGTTTTAAAATGAGCACAAATAATTCCAATACCCAAGATAATACATCAGCTATGGGTGCTTTTGGACAAATCATTGGTAGATTTATAGTTGCTGCTATTATCTTAGGAATCACTGCATTTTTCACACCAAACTTCTCAATTAGTAATATTTGGGCTTTAGCTTTAGCTGCAATAGTTTTAACTGTTATGGATTATATAATAGTTAAAATTACTGGACTTCAAGCTGTAGCTTTTGGTAAAGGTTTTATTGGTTTTGTTTTAGCCGCAATTACTTTATATGCAACTCAATTCTTTGTGGCTGGATATTCTATAACTTGGTTTGCAGCTATAATTGGAGCTTTAATTTATGGTGTGATTGCTTATATTATGCCAGGCGAGCAAGTTTAAAAAACAAAAAGAGGTAGTTTTATTTAAAAAAGCTACCTCCTATTTTTACTATAATTCTATAATTTCATTTTCTCTTAAATTTCTAATATTATATATGTCAACATCTTCAATTGGATGATATTCAAAAGGTATAATAACTTTTGGCTTAATTATTTTAAACATATCATTTATCAAATTATAATTAACAGCACCCACAGCATAAAGTTCATAATAGTCTAAATCAAAATCTTTCATCATATTAATAAACTCTTCTAAGTCTTTATTAATTTTTAAATGTTTTTTATTTATTGCTAAAATTAAACATGCATCATATATAACATCTTCTTTACTAAATACCTGCATATCTTGAAGCATTTGTATATTAAGATTCATAACATACTTTTCTTTTTTCATTTTATTATTAGCATTATGTATATAAAAATGAGTAACATATTTTTTCTTAAACTCAAAATCTTTATTATCTAAAACTAACGGATTATATGTATAAACTTTTTTACTTGTAACTGGATTTGGACAACTTCCTGTTAAAGTTGTTGTTAAATTTGCTAAAAATGTTTCTTCAATAAGAATTTTTTTAGTTTTTAAAGCAACATCATAAATTCTTTTTGTTGTTGCTAAATCCGTTTCAGATTGGATAATAAACACTTGCTTATAAAATTTCATTATATTTTTTAATTTTAAAAAATTAGTTTGATCAGAAGCATTTTCTGGTCCATTTTTTCCAAAATATTTTCCTTCTATAAACCAGTAATCTATTTTTCCAATATCGTATAATAGTTCAAATAATTGCTTTTTACCATAATTTAAATCAAAATTTCTAAAATCTCCTGAAATTAAAACTTTTCTTCCATATGCTTCAATCAATAACATAGATGTATTTAAATTTGAACTATCTACTAAATAGTATGTTACTTCTAAATCTTTTAAAGTATAAGTTTGTGAATTTATTATTTCTTTTATGTTCTTTCTTTTTTCAGTTTCTCTAAAATCAGCACAAACATCATATGCTAATTTTACTTTTTTCTCTAAAAATATAGGAATATTGTCAAAAGTAAAATCTACTAAATTACAATTTTCAGGATTTCTTAATATAAAAACACCATTATAAGAAGGATTTCCACAAGTTAAACCTTCTATCATTGGATTTACATGTTCTGGAATTTCAGCTGTTGCAATATCTTCTCCAAAACTAACTGCAATCTTTGCTTCAGGAGTTTCTATTTGCAAAAATTGCCTTCCAACATTATTTGTTCCTTTCATTATCTTTAGTTTCATAATCACAAACTTCCTTCTAAAAGATTCTTATGTAATTTTATCAATAAAATAAAAAAAACTCAAGTAGTAAAAAATATTTTTTTATTACTTGAGAAATTTTTTATTTTTTCTTACTAGATTTTATCATACTTTGATTAAACATTATTGCTTCATAAAAATTAACTTTTTTATAAATTATATCACTTTTTATTTTTTCAAAAATTATATTACCTTTTTTAGAGTTTACAAATAAAAGTGATGTTCCTTTTTCATCATTTAATTCTTTTGCAATATTATTTATTCCCCAAAAATCTGCAAAAGTAAAATCAGAAATTCTATGTTTTTTCTTAAATTTACAATCATAACAAGATTCTCTTAAATATTTATCACTTAAAAAATCATTCATAAATTTATCTTTTTCATGATCAATATAAATATTATCATTTTTTGTTTTAATTAAAACTTGATATTTATTCCAACCCTTTCTTTCTTTATTTCTAAAATAAATTTTTTCAACAGGTTCTTTAAATTTCTGAATATATTCATCAAAAATATTTTTTGATGGTACACCATGACAAATTAAATCAGCAGTATATAAATTTAAATAATCTTTTCTTAAAAAACTTTTTAACCCCTCAATTTGACAAGGTGTTCCAGTATAAAAAACAATTTTTCCTTCACTTAAGATTTGCTTAGTTTCTTTAAAAGTATCATTAATATTACTTTGCAAATACTTTGAACCTCTTAAAAACTTTAAATCTTCTTTATTTTCTATTTTTATATGATTAACTTCCAAATTTTTATTAAATGCCGCTCCAAAAACAACTCCACCGCTTGTCTATTATTTTCTCTGCAATTAAAGAAAACATTCCTCCTGAAGAACTTTCCATTCTTATTTGTTCATTTTTATTAAAACATGCATAACAATCAGGCAAACTTTCTTCTTCTTTTTTTAAATTTAAAACTGGACATACTTTTTTGCAAAGTCCACATTCTAGGCATTTTTCTTCATTTATTTCTGGATATATAAATCCGTTATCTTGTAAAACCATTTCAATTGCGTTTTTAGGACATATATTTTTACATGCACTGCAACCGAGTACAATTTTTCATTTCTAAAATTTTCATTTTTAACCTCTTTTTATATAAAAATATAGAATATTCTACTACTAAAATAGCAAATATTCTATATTTATTTTTATGCAAAAACTTTACTTAAATAATTCATACACTCTTCCCTTTTATACTCTAATATACTATATGCATCATTATAATTATCACTTTTCATTTCCTCAGTAATTTCACCTGCAAAAATTCTATTTTCTAATCCAAAAGTTTTTACAAGAGTTTCAATTCTAGAATACATTGATGTTAATCTATCATCTCTTTTAAATACAATAAATGGTGTTGAAAAAAGTATTGCAAATACACATGAATGAAAAGAGTCTGTAACTACCATCTTTGCATTTTTTTCTAAATAAAGAAATTCAGCAGGTCCTATATTAAAATATGGACTATTTTTATCTGAAATATCAATTATTTCATAATTATTTTCTTTTGCATATTTTTCTATCTCTTTTTCTACATTACTTCCAGTATTTCCTAAGAAAGACTTTACAACAAAATTATCTGTTTTCAAAAAATCTGGTTTTTTCGTTACCTTTTCCCATTCTTCTCTATGTATCAACATTGTAGGATCTAATAATACTTTTACATCATTTCTTCCAGAAATTCCTTCTATAATTTCTTTTCCAGCCTCTTCTCTTACTGAAATATAATCCATATTCTTTAAATTATCTTCAAAAATTTTATATTCTTTAGAATTTTTTTCTGGTGGAGTAGATACTCCTACACTTGCCGAAAAAGCTACTCTTTTTTGATTTTCATTTGCAAATGAAGCAAAAATTTTCGGAGAAAAAATATCCCAAAAAGTATAATTCCATACTTGATCGCTTCCTATAACAAAATAATCTAAGTCTTTTCCAAATTCTTCACTAATCTCTTTATCTACATATAATTTTTGATCATAATAATTAATATTTCTATTAAAATAATCAAAAGCTTTTAATTTGTTCTTATCAAAATCTTTTTCAAATTTTAAATTATGTTCATCTTTCCCTATATAAATAATTGTAGCCACATCTAATCCAAATTTCTTTAACATCTCTTGTACCGCATAATTTTGCAACTTATTACCATAATTTGTATTTCCATATAAAGTTATTATTCCTGCTTTGTTCATACTTTTCCTCCTTCTTTTTAAATTTATTTTTTTACGCAACAAAAAAATGCCTAATTAATTGCACGCTCTTAAAACAAGCAAATTAATTAGGCATTTTTTCATTTATAATAAAACTATAGCTTGATATAGGTTTATTCTTTAATCCCCTCTTAATTTCCTTTTTTTAGCATGCAAATTAGACATAAAAATACAGGCGACATAATCACTGTTATCATTACTACTATAAATCATCATATTTAATTTAATATTTTTTTTAAAATTTTTCATGATATAAATCGCCTTTCTCCTTTAATTTACATAGGTATTATACTATATTTTTTACAAAAAAACAAGATATTTTTATAATATTTTTGCTATAATTTGATTTTCATATCTAGAATCAGATGTATCTTTAACATCCAATCTTTTTTCTTTTGATTCAACTCCTTTATTCATAACACCCGATTCTCCCATATATTTTCCATCAATTTTTATCTTAGTAGTAGCTTTTCTTAGATACCATTCATATTCAATATCAACATGTCCAATATCAACTGCTTGATAACCCAATTTATATAAATCATAAGCTAAAATTGTTGCTGTAGGTCCTAAAGCTAATAAAATTAACTTATCTTTACTAATTTTTTTAGCTTCAGCTAAAATTTCATTATATTTATCATAAGCATTCTCGGCAGGACCTAATATACGACTTACAGATTTTGCATCATCAAATAAATCATTTCCCGTTCCTAATCTGCTTTTCTCACCTTCTATAATTACTATATCTCTATCTTTCCATATATTTTTAAGTTCATTAACATATTCTTCTACACCTGATTTATCAGCATAATCCAAATAAAATCTTGAAATTTGTGTAGAATAATATTGCTTATCCATATCTACTAAATTTTTCATTTCTTCTTCATTATCTTTTATCCATTTTGTCCAATAATCTTTTGCGTAACCAATATATAAATTTATAAATTCAGGATTTAAAGCTAAAGGCAAACCTATTAAGAGATTTTCTTCATTGCTATTTAAAACTTTCTTTAATCTATGTGCCATTTCTTCATTATAATCTTGAAAGTACAAACCTATCTTTTTAATATATCCTAATTCTCCATCACCAAATCTAGCTATTGAGCATCTATCTTTAGCTATTTTTCTTACAGTTTCAAGAGAAGACGCAATCTTAAATTTCTTTTCCAAATTATAATCCTCCTATTTATCTTTTTCTTTTAAATGACTAAAATCATTTAATAAAGTAACCTCAAAATTATCTTTTTCTATATCATATTCAATTATATTTATAGCTGTATTTTTTTGACTATTTGCTTCTTTATTTTCAGAAAATTTTTCGTGATTTACTTTTCTAATAAAAGCTTCAATAGCAACTCCATGTGATGACATTAAAATTACTTTTCCTACATTTTGAATAGAAACTGTTCTTATAAAGCTAAACATTCTATTTGCTACTTCTTCTGTTGATTCTTGCCCTGGGATTCCAGCAATTTCATTTATTTCATCTTGCGTTTGTTTAATTTTAGGATTTATTTTATTTACCTCTTCCCATTTTAAACCATCATAAATTCCAAAATCCATCTCACATAATTTATCTGTTTTTTCTATTTCTAATCCTTGAAGTTTACAAATAGGCTCAATAGTCTTTATTGCTCTACCTGAAATACTTGAATACGCTTTATCAAATTTTATATTTTTTAATCTATTAGTTAGTTTTTCTACATATTTTTTTCCATCTAAGGTTAACTCAAAATCAGTCCTTCCTGATAATCTTTTTTCAATATTTCCTACAGTTTGAGTATGTCTAACTAAATAAATTTTTGTTTTCATATATTTTTCCTTTTATTCAAATTTTAATATTTTAGAATCTTTTAAATCAGATGCTGCAACTTTTGGTTCCTCTTTAATATATTCCATTCCTCCAGAAACTAATTTATTATCTAAATTGCCAACTTTTTTTATATCGATTGGTATAATTTTTGGGTTTGAAATATCTTCTTTTTCTTCCATAACTGTTGGCTCTGCCTCTGTAAATACATAATTTCTTTTTGGTATTACTGGAGAAAAAGTTTTATCTTCAATAGCTTTTAAAGTTGCATCAATTCTCATTGGAATACTTAATGTTTCATTTTTTATAAAACTCATTAAATATGGTTTTAGATTATCTGGCGTTTCCTCATATAAAGCCATCAAATAATACATAACTTTGTACATTTCTTTACATCTTTTTACTGTTGGTGTAGACATTATGCTTCCTTCTCTATTTCTATAATATACATATATTGGAAACTCCCCATATTTTAATTTTTTAGATTTAATTGCTGCTTCTATTGAATAAACCATATCTTCTCCATAATATAATTTATCAATAAATTTTATATTATTATCTATTAAAAACTTTCTATTCCATACTTTACTTGGAACTTGAAAATGCATATCACAAACTATACGTGCTTTTTGAGTTGAATTTTCAGCATTTGGTAGATAAGCCTTATTACTTCCACCAACATATTGTACACCAAAGTAAATAATATCAGCACCATCTTCTCCAATTGTTTTATCAACTTTACCTAATGTATTTCTATCATATAACGTATCATCACCATCTAAATAAACAATATATTCTCCTTTAGCTACAGCTACACCATTATTTCTTGAAGTACCTGGTCCAGAATTAACTTCATTTTTTAATACTCTGACTCTATTATCTTTAGCTTCATATTTTTTTAATACATCATAAGTTTTATCTGTTGAGCAATCATCAACTAATATTAATTCAAAGTCTTTAAATCTTTGAGTTAATATACTTTCTATAGAAACTTTTACAATTTTCTCTAAATTATAAGTACATATTATTACCGAAAACCTAGGTTGCTTACAATCGTCTTTTTTATCTTCTTCCATAATTCCTCCTTAAGATACTTTACAGTATCTTTTAAACAATTACACACAAATTATATCATATTCACAAGTTCTAATAAGTCTATTTGTTATTGCTATTCCTAAATCTTTAGGTTCAACTCCTTCGATTAAGATTAAATCAGCTTTTTTTAAATCTGCTTCTCTTAAACTAGAATATATTTTCTGTGCAATTTCTTCAAAATTTTCTTTCCTTCCAATAGAGATTTTATTTTTTTCTCTACATAGAATTTTATTCTTATGTTCTTCAAAACATAAAACAACAATATTTTCATTTTCTTTTAAAAATTTATTTATAATATCAATTTGCTTTTGGTCATCTTTAGAATAAATTAATTTACATTTCGTATTAGGCGCATAATGTCTATATTTCATTCCTGGGCTTTCTACTTTTTCATCACCTAAAACTTTTTCAAATACTTTATTATCAATTTTTACTTTTCCGAATAACTTTTTTGATGTCCTCTGGAGTAACTTTACCGTGGTCTTAAAATAATAGGTATATTATTTTCAACTTTTACAACAGTTGACTCCAACCCAACTTCTGTTTCTCCACCATCAATCATAACACTTACTTTTGATTCTAACTCATCTCTAATATCTTTTAATCTTGTACCACTAGGCTTTCCAGAGATGTTTGCACTTGGTGCTGCAATAGGAACTCCTGCAGCAGAAATAATTTTATTTGCAATTTTATTAGAAGGCATTCTAATACCAACTGTATCAAGTCCTGCTGATACAATATCTGGTATAACAGCTTTTTTTCTTAATATAATCGTAATTGGACCTGGCATAAATGCATCTATTAATTTTTGCTCAACTGCGCTAGGAGTTAAAGCTACTCTACCAATATCTTGCTTATTGGCCACATGAACAATTAATGGATTATCTGATGGTCTTCCCTTTGCTATAAAAATTTTTTTTACGGCATTTTTATCTAAAGCATTTGCTCCTATACCATAAACTGTTTCAGTTGGAAAAACTACTATATCTCCATTTTTTATTAAATTAGCTACATTTTTTAGTTCTTCTGTATTAATATTTTCTTTCCAATTATAATACATTAAAAATTACCTCGCGAGGATAATTATACTACACTTTAAGCTTTTTTGTCAAATTAGGCAAAAGCCTTAAAATAACATTATTTTAAGGCTTTTAAAAATAATTTTTTTATAAAAAATCCTATAAAAAAATCTTAAGGTTATATCCTTAAGATTTTGAATCTTACTAATAAGAATTTTGAATTTCATTTTCTATTTCATTTGTTGTATTTCCTACAGAATTATTAACTTCTTCTGCAGCGGCGTCCATCTCAGCATTTGGTGTTTCACTATTGAAATGTTCTAAAATTCCTTGCATCATTTCTTCTGTTTCATCTTCATCATATTGAAATACCCAAAGATTATTTGCTAAAACTGAAGTTCCTGGAACTTGTTGCATCTCTAAATTATCCATGTCAAAATCATAAACATAAGTTAAATATGAGAAAATTACACTTAATGGACAATCTGTTTCAAGATTTGCAAAAATTGTTTCGATTATGTCTTTTAATTTTGATAAATCATTTGCCTCTAAAGTTTGCTCTGCAACTGCCATTAAGAAATCTCTTTGAGTATGCATTCTTCCATAATCATTATCTCCATATTCTGAATCATAAGTTGTTCCATTATTATTATGTCTAAATCTAAGCAAACCTTCTGCTTGCTCACCATTTAAAGTTTGAAGCCCTTCTTTTAAATTTATATGAAGTTTTTGAGATTTATCATCATATTTCATATCCATCGGAACATAAAACTCTACTCCGCCTAAAATATCAACTGTTTGAATTAAAGCTTCTGTATTTATAGTAACATAGTAATCTATATCTACACCTGTTATTTCTTCTACTGCGCTAACTGTATTTTCAGCTCCTTCATTTCCATATAGAGCATTTATTTTATCATAGCTTGTTGCCCTTGATAAACTATTTCCAACAAATGTATCTCTTGGAACTGAAACCATAAATGATTTTTGAGTTTGAGGATTATATCCTAAAAGAATAATTGTATCTGTTAATTGTAATCCTTGATCTGTACTATATCCTAATAATAAAACATAAACTGGTTCTTCATCAACAACTGTACTTGCAACATTTTGCAAAACATTTACAGCTGCTCTTTTTGCATCTCCATCAGCTTTTTTTAATTCAATTAAAAAATAACAAGCTGCTGCTAATATTAAAGCTAATAAAATTATTAAAATAATTTTTATAACTGTACCAACTTTTCCTTTTGCTTTTACTTTAGTCTTTGCATCACTTTCTATCTCAATTCTACTATTTTTTCTAGACATTTATATCTCTCCCATTTTTACCAATTTTTTGTGCAAATTTTAGAGCACCTTTTAATTATATAAATATTAATAATTATTGTCAACACTACTTAAACAATATATTCTCATTTTCTGAGCCAATACCAATAAATTTTACTGGAACACCCACAACTTCTTCTATTCTTTTTAAGTATTTCTCAGCATTTTCACATAAATCTTCCCTTGCATCAGCTTCTAAAACATCATCAAAATTTCCATCAAATTCTTCATATACTGGTGTACATTTTGCCAAATATGCTGGATTACTTGAATATTTTGTTGTAATTTTTCCATCATATTGATAAGCAACACAAAGCTTTATTTTATCTAATTTACCTATAACATCTAAATGATTTACCGCTAAGGCTGTAATTCCATTTATTTGAACTGCATATTTTAAAGCATTTAAATCAAGCCATCCACATCTACGAGGTCTTTTAGTAATACTTCCAACTTCGCGGCCTAATTCTCTTATTCTATCTCCAATTTCACCTTCTTCTTCAGTTAAAAATGGACCTTCTCCATCTCTTGACGAATATGCCTTTACAACACCATAAACTTCATTTATTTGCTTATAATTTAAACCTGTTCCTGTTAAAATTCCACCTATGCTAGAGTTTGAAGATGTAACATAAGGATAATTTCCAAAATCAATATCAAGAAGAATTGCTCCAGCACCTTCACAAATTATCCTTTTTCCATTTTTATTGCTTTCATGCAAAAAATTAACGGTATCACAAACATACTTAGATAACTCTTCTGCATATTTACTATATTCTTCTAATATAGAATCGGCATTCATCTGCTCTTTTCCATATACTTCAAAAATTTTATTTTTTGCAGTAATATTTCTTTTCAATAATTTTCCAAATTTTGGACCTATAAAATCTTGAAATCTAATACCTGAGCGTTCATATTTATCACAATATGTAGGACCAATACCACAAAGAGTTGTACCAATTTTATCATTTCCTCTATTTTCTTCTAAAAGTTTATCAAGCTCTATATGATATGGTAATATTACATGAGATTTTTCGCTAATTTTTAAGTTATCTAATGAGATACCATTTTCTTTTAAAATCTTTATTTCGTTTACTAAAATTTTTGGATTTATAACTACTCCATTTCCAATAACAACTGTTACATTTGTATTAAAAATTGCTGTTGGAATCATTCTAAAACTATAATTTTTTTCATTTATTTTTACATTATGTCCAGTATTAGTACCGACCTGTACATCTGACAACTATATCTGCATTTTTTGAAAGAAATTCTATTATCTTCCCTTTTCCTTCGTCTCCTAAAAAGCCACCTAAAACAACATCTACCATGGTTTTTACTTTTCCTCCTTAAAGTACTTATTTTAAAAGCTTATTTTACTTAAAATATCAAATATATTATATCTAAATATAACAAAAAGTCAATATAAAAATTCTTAATTTCTATTTAAAAAAGTTTTTATTTCTCCTTTTCCATTTTGAGATTTTGCACTAATAATTGAACCTGTTACAATTGGAATTTGTGGTGGAACATGACCAATATCTGCATCTAAAATTACTGGGAATTTTTCACCTTTAAATATATCTTTAATAGTTTCTTCATAAGAAATATCATAATCTTTTCTTACCATTAATGGTCTACCAAAAATTATTCCTTTGCAGTTTTCAAAATATCCTGCATTTTTCATTTGCCATAAATTACAAAATAAACTAGGAGTACTTGCTTCAAATACTTCTAAAAACCATACTATACCATCATCTTTATATTTTTTTATAAATTCTTTTACTTTATCATATTTTGTTCCAATTAAATTTTTAATAACATCAAAACATCCTCCAATTGCTCTACCAGTAAATTCTATAGTTTTTTCATTTTTTAAATTTTTCCATTCTACTTTTTTTGTTAAATCATAACCAGAATATAAATCTTTATTTTCATCTTCAACATCAAACCCTTTAAATTCTTGATATTTCTCATAAGAATTTTGAATTATTTCCTTATTTTGCATAAGATTAATTGAATTTTCTAAACTAATATGCCAATTATTCATACCAAAAGCTTTATAAGTTGGTCCATAAATAGTTGCAATATCTAAATTTAGAGTAAAAACATAGCTTAAAATTGTACAATCTGAAAAGCCTTGTATCCACTTTGGCTCCATATTTTTTATTTTTTTAAAATCAAGAATATCTAACATTTCGCATAAGAAATCTCCACCATTTGCTAAAATTATAGATTTTACTTCTGGATTTTTCCATAGCTCCATAAATTCTTTTGCTCTTTCCTCTTTACTAGAACTTCTACCTTTAAAATTCGTTCTAACATTTGGAGTTTCTATTACTCTAAATCCCTTCTCTTCTAATTGTTTCTTGGCATTATCTATTCTTAAAAAATCTTCTTCCTTTATTCCACAAGAAGGAGCCGTAATTCCAATACAATCTCCTTTTTTCAAAGCTTTTGGATATCTCATAAAACCTCCTTATATTCTTTCATCATCATCCTCTAAATTTTTATTTTTTTCATTATTTTCTGGAAAAATTATCGATTTTAAATCTTTATAATATTCATATTTAAATATTGTATTTTTCCTTTTTGACTCAAAAAAATCTTCTAATAATTTTAACGCTTCTTCTTTATTTATATCATAATTATCACAAAAATCTAAAAAATATTCTCTTACATAATTTTCTCTTTTTTCTTTATCATCACAGTCATGAAAAGCCATAATCGCCTTTATTAAATCGTTTTCTATCAAAGCTTTTTTATAATTATTCATAAAAACTCCTTAAAAATTTATTATATAATAATTATATCAAATAAACACTAATTAATCTACCTAAAATTCATAAAAAAAATCTCTACTTTTAAAAAGTAGAGATTTTTATAATTTTTTTATTTTAATTGTTTCATAACTTCTTCAGCGAAGTTTTCTTCTTTTTTCTCAATTCCTTCGCCTTTTTCAAATCTTGCAAATCTTACAATTTCGCAATCATTTGATTTTAAAACTTCTGAAACTTTTTGATCTGGATTTTTAACAAATGGTTGATCTACTAAACAAATTTCTGAATAGAATTTTCCAATTCTACCTTTAACCATTTTTTCAGCTATTTCAGCAGGTTTTCCTTCATTCATAGCTTGTGCTTTTAAAATTTCCATTTCTTTATTTACAACATCTTCTGGAACCTCTTTTTCGCAAACATATTCAGGTCTTGCAGCAGCTATTTGCATACATATATCTCTTGCAGTTGTTTCATTTCCTTTAGAAAAATCAACTAAAACTGCAATTTTTCCTTCTCCATGAATATAGCTTTCAACTAAACCTTCAGTTTCAAATCTTGCGAATCTTCTAATTGACATATTTTCACCAATTGTAGCAATTTTATCTGTTAAAACTTCTGAAACTGTTTTCTCTGAATCTAAATATTTTGCATTAAGTAAGCTATCTAAATCAGCTGGATTTTGAAGAGCAACTATTTTTGCTATATCTTTAACAAATGCTTTAAATTCTTCGTTTTTTGCAACAAAGTCAGTTTCTGCATTTATTTCAACTATACTTCCAACTTTTCTATCATCTGAAACATAGCTATCAACTAAGCCTTCAGCAGCTACTCTTCCTGATTTTTTAGCAGCTTTAGCTATTCCTCTTTCTCTTAATAGCTCAGATGCTTTTTCCATATCTCCATCAGTTTCAGTTAAAACTTTTTTGCAGTCCATCATACCAGCACCAGTTTTTTCTCTTAACTCTTTAACCATAGCAGCACTAATCATAATTTATTCCTCCTTATTTTATGTTTATAAAAAATATACTTTTATAAACTCCTAATATTTTAAATTTTTATAAAAATTATTCTTCTTCTGAAGCAACTTCTTCCATTGATTTTTCTTCTGATGTAGCTTCTTCTGAAGCAGGAATTTCTTCTGTTTCAGTAGATGGAATTTCTCCATCAACACCTTGTCTACCTTCAATAACTGCATTTGCCATAACATCAGCTATTAATTTTACAGCTCTTATAGCATCATCATTTCCAGGAATTGCAAAATCTACTTCTTCTGGATTACAGTTTGTATCAACTAGTCCTACGACTGGAATACCTAATTTTTTAGCTTCTAAAACAGCAATTCTTTCTTTTTTAGGATCAACAACAAACATAACACCTGGTAATTCTTTCATTTCTTTAATTCCACCAAGATTTCTTTGTAATTTTTCCATTTCTTTTTTAAGTAAAATTACTTCTTTTTTAGGTAAAACTTCAAAAGTTCCATCTTGTTCCATTGTTTCTAAATCTTCTAATCTTTTTACTCTGCTTTGAATTGTATCAAAGTTTGTAAGCATACCACCTAACCATCTTTGGTCAACATAGTACATATTACATTTTTCTGCTGCTTCTTTAATACATTCTTGAGCTTGTTTTTTAGTTCCAACAAATAGAACTGTTTTTCCTTCTTCTGCTTGTTCTCTAACGAAGTTATATGCTTCGTCTAATTTTTTTGATGTTTTTGATAAATCAATAATGTGGATACCATTTCTTGCTTGAAAAATATATTCAGCCATTTTAGGATCCCATCTTCTTGTTTGATGTCCAAAATGAACACCAGCTTCTAGTAATTGTTTCATTGCAACTACTGCCATTTTAAATTCCTCCTTAATAAATGTTTTTCCTCTGCGAATTTTTCAATAAACTTTCATTTTAAGTTTATATCGCTTTAAACCACCATTTTAAGCATAAAAAATTTACTTAAAAAGGCACACGCCTAAAACTAAATAACGCATGTGGGATAATTGTAGTAATAAATCAAAAACTACAACGGAAATTATTATATCAGCAAAACACCAAAAAGTCAACGCTTTTTTATATTGTTTTCATCTTTTTAAATAAAAAATTTTATAGTACTTACACAAAAATCTCTTAAAAGAAAATTTTGTCTTTTAGGCTTAGTTTTCTCTTAAGAGATTATTTTTATTCTACTTCTTTTTTTAATTCTTCAATTTCTTCTTTGCTAAGCCCTGTAGCTGAAATTATAATTTTTATATCTACTTTTTCTTTTAACAATTTTTTAGCTATTTCTATTTGTTTTGATTTTTCTCCCTGTGCAATTCCTTGTTCTAATCCTTGTTCAAGGCCTTTTCTAGTTGCATAGCTTAATCTTAGTTTCTCATCTACTACTGCTCCTTGCCTTCTTAAGGCATACCATGAATTTATTTCATCTTGTTTTAATTTTTCTAACTCTTCATTTGCTTTTTTTACTTCTTCATTTTCATCCATCTCAGCCACCCCCAAACTCTCTGGATTTATTAAAAATTTTACCCATGTTAGTAATTTTGGATTTTCGGGTTTCATCCTTTTATTTTCCAAAATTTTCTTCGCTTTCGGTAACTCAATAATATCAATTTCAAATTTCTCTGTCAAGACTTTTTTACTTATTTCTGTTTCTAATATCTTCCATTTAGTATGATATTTCTCTATTTCTTTTAAATTATCTATTTCAAAATTTGCTATTAATATTGCTATTGTTCTTTTTGCTTCTTCATATATCTCACCTTTTAACACTGTTCTTGTATATAATTTTGCCCAATAATATAGTATTCTTTCTTCTATGTAATCTTGTGAAGCCATTTGAACTTCTATATCTACTTTTATTTTATTATTTAATTCTGCTCTTATATCTAATATGTTTGTTTTATCATCTATAATATCTCCATTCATTATTAGTGTTTTTTCTAAATTTATTGATACTATTTCATCTTCTATTATAGCACTTAATAAATCTTTCGTTATTCCTCATTTCCCTCCATTCCAAATATTCTTTTAAATACAAAATCATTTGTTGGCACTACCGCCTTTTTAGCTTCTTCTGTATAATTTTTTAATTCATCATTCATCATATAAAATTTATGCACAATGAACATACAAACATTATACATATTCTCCTTACATCTATATTTTTCTTTATATGTTTTTAATTTCATTTAAAATTTGAAATATTAGGCTAGAAATGAGCCTTTAGAATTAAATTGTTTTTTGAATAAAACAATATTTGAAATTGCATATTAAAATTTGCAAAAATTAAATTGCAAGTATTTTATCACGCTAGCTTTAAATTGTAAATAGATTTTTTAAAAATATTTATGAAATTTATTAAAAAAACATTATGACATTTTACGTCATAACAATAACAAAAGAGCTTTGAAAAACTGAATTAAATCCAAAAACACTTTTTGAGTTCAATTCAAATACCCAAAGCCCTTAATTAAATTTATCAAATTAACATGCTTTTTAAACACGTCCCTTAAAACATCCCTTAAAACATTTTTGCAATTACTTATTTTAAAGTACAAAGTAGCTTTTAAGGGTTTATATTTTTTAAAAGGATAAGCAAAACTTGTGTGGGGACCAGCGAGTTAGAAAATGTTATCTTGAGGGTCCCAAAAACCATCAAGATTACATTTTCTTCGAAGTAGGGATTTTGCCCTTTTAAAAAATATAAACCCTTAAAAGCGGATTCACTCTTCTAAATCAAATATATACAACTAAAAAAGCGGTTTCACTGCAAAAAACAAATATATGCTACTAAAAAGCGGTCTCTCTGCAAAAAAAGCAAATATATGCTACTGAAAAGTAGTCTCACTACACAAAAATAAATATATGTTGCTAAAAAAGCAGTCTCACACCTCTAAACAAAACTAATTTAAATTTATGCCAACAAAAATATTAATTTATAAACAAAAAATATCCCTTAAAAGAAATTTTTTAACTTTACTTTTCTTTTAAGAGATAATTTTAACTATAAAATTATAATATTATGCATATAAGCCCACCACTACCCTCATTTACTATTCTCTGAAGAGTGTCTCTTAATTTATTCTGCGCATCCTCAGGCATTCTTGCAAGCTTATTTTGCAAACCTTCATTTACAAGCTCATGTAAGCTCTTTCCAAATATATTAGACTCCCAAATCTTTTGAGGATCGTTTTCAAATTCTGAAAGTAAATATTTAACTAATTCTTCTGATTGCTTTTCACTACCAACTATTGGTGAAACTTCTGTTTCTGTATCAATTTTTAACATATGAATTGATGGAGCCTTTGCTTTTAATTTTACTCCATATTTTTGACCTTGTTTTACAATTTCTGGTTCTTCTAAAATCAAGTCATCCATTGTAGGAGTAACAATTCCATAACCTCTTTCATAAACTTCATGTATTGCATATGACATCTTATCATATTCTTTTTTAACTTTTGAAAACTCTGTTATACATTTAAATAATTCTCCCTCATTTCTTATATCTACACCAGTAATTTCACTTAAAATATTATAAAATAAGCAATCATTTAACTGAATATTTACAGTAATAATTCCAGTTCCTAAATTTATTTCACCAATTTGAACATCTTTGATATTTTCATTTTCTAAAAGCAATTTATAATTTTCTTTTACATCTTTTATACGTTTAACATCTTTAAAAGTATCTTTTATTTTCTCAAATAAATCATTTTTTAAAGGATTGTCGATACTTAATCCATTAACCCATTTTGGAAGATTAATATTAATTCTTTCAATTAAAAATTCATATAAAAGTTTTGTAAAAATATTATTAACATCAGCAATAGTCATATTTAAGCAACTCATAGGAATTACTTGTGTTTCATATTTTTCTTCTAGTTCTTTTGCTAAGCGAATTGTTTCATCACTATATGGAAAAGCCGTATTTAAAACCATTACAAAAGGCTTATTTAATGCTTTAAGTTCTGAAACTACTCTTTCTTCTGCTTGAATATAATCTTCTCTAGGGATATCTGTTATACTTCCATCTGTCGAAATAACTATCCCAATTGTTGAATGCTCTGTTATAACTTTTTTAGTTCCAAGTTCTGCCGCAAGCTCAAATGGCATTTCATCATCAGACCAAGGAGTTTTAACCATCCTTGGCATATCATTTTCCATATGACCTATTGCATTATTTACTAAATATCCAACACAATCTACAAGCCTTGCTTTCATTTTAATATTGTCATCTAATTTTATTTCAACTGCTTCATTTGGAATAAACTTTGGCTCAGTTGTCATAATAGTTTTTCCACCTGCACTTTGTGGCAATTCATCAATTGATCTTTCTTTCTTGTAAATATCATCAATATTAGGAAGTACCAAAAGTTCCATAAAATTTTTAATAAATGTAGATTTTCCAGTCCTTACAGGTCCCACCACTCCAATGTATATATCTCCACCAGTTCTTTTAGATATATCTTGATATACACTTAAATTCTCCATAAAAAATAACCCTCCTATACATAAGTACATCTTTAATACAAGTATATTAGGGTTAAATCTTTTTATTACTAATTTTTTAAGGTATCTTATAAATTTTTCCACTTATTGCAATATATTTTCCACTTTTATTTGAAACACTACTTTCATCTGATGTTTTTATAACATCTTCACTTAAATTTCCTGCCATAATCTCATCTAAAATAGCTTCTGAATTAGAATCTGATTTATAACTATCCAGCAAAACTCCTGTAGTTTCAACTTGGACTTTACTTTTTGATGAAATATTATTAAATCCAACCATAACAAATATTAAGAAAAACAACATTGCAAGTAATGTAAATATTGCAATTGCACCTTTATCATTTCTCATAATTTTTACCTCTCTTTTTATTATTTTATAAAAAAAAAATAAAATTATCAACACTTTTTTTATTACATTTTGATTACATGAATTTTTTTATTTTTTATGTACATACTAAATTTTAGAAATTAGAGGAGGCTTTATAAATGAATATAAAAAATATTTTTTCAAATATATTCTCATATAAACCTATAAACACAAATGAATTTATACTATCAGATGCTCCAAATAATATTGAAACAAAAGAAAAACTTCCAAAAAATATTTATACAGAATATGAAAAAAATTTAAAAATATTAAAATCTAAATATAACTTATTAATAAATAGTGATATTAATTTACATGAATTTGAAATAAATATAGCAAACAAAAAATTTAAATCATGCTTAATCTTTGTTGATGGTTTAGTAAATTCAGAATCAATAAATGAATCTATATTATCTCCTCTTTTGCTTAGAAATTCAATTAAAATGTCTGCATCAAAAAATACAGGCAAAATAATAAATGTACAAAAATTTGATTTAAAAAATTTTCTATTAAAAAATATAATTACCCAAAATACAATTAAAATTGAAACAGAATTTGAAAAGATATTTGAAAAAATAAATTTTGGATTTTGTGCACTATTTGTTGATACTCTAGATTCATGCTTATGTATTGAAGTTAAAAAATTTGAAGGAAGAAGCATTAGTGAACCTCAAACAGAAAATGTAGTAAGAGGTTCTCATGAATCATTTGTTGAAAATATTAGAACAAATACTTCATTAATTAGAAAAATTATAAATAATGAAAATCTAATCATAGAAAGTTTAAATGTTGGAAAAATCACTAAAACTCCTATTGCTGTTTGTTATATGAAAAATATTGCAAATGAAGATTTAATAAATGAAGTTAGAAGTAGAATATCAAAAATAAATATAGATAGCTTAATTTCATCAGGTCAACTTGAAAATTTAATTAAAGATGATTTGAATAATTTATATCCAGAAATTGTATCAACAGAAAGACCTGATAGAACTGCTGAATTTTTATTAGGTGGTAGAGTAGCAATTTTAGTAAATGGTTCACCTTATAGCTTAATAGTACCAGCCCTCTTGGTTGATTTTTTATCTTCAAGCGAAGACTTAAATTTAAACTATATTTATGCTAATTTTTTAAAAATAATTAGAGTTTTTGCACTTTTAGTAACCTTATTTTTACCAGGCTTATATTTAGCTTTAACTATATTTCATGATGAATTCATGCCTTCAGAACTTTTATTTGCAATAGTTGCAGCTAGAGAAAAAATACCATTTCCTATAATTTTTGAAATATTATTAATGGAATTTTCATTTGAATTAATAAGAGAAGCTGGTATAAGAGTTCCATCGGCTTTTGGACAAGCAATTCGGAATAGTTGGAGCTTTAATTTTAGGAGAAGCTGCAGTAACTGCAAACATTGTAAGTCCAATTTTAGTAATAATTGTTGCTTTAACTGGAATTTCTGAATTTGCAATACCTGATTTTTCATTTTCGTTTTCTGTAAGAATTTTTAGATTTATATATATAATTTTAGGATATATTTGTCGGTTTGTTTGGAATTGCAGCTGGAATCTTTATTCATCTATGCTATATTTTATCAACAAAATCATTTGGAGTTCCAATTCTATTATATAATAGCAATATGACATATCCTGTTAAACCAATTTGGAAAAACGAAAATAGATATAGAATTTTAAATACAAAAAGACCTCAAATTGCTCCAAAAACAAGTATGGATTGGAGAAAATAATTTTTTTCTTAGAATAGGAGGCACTCTTTTGAAAAATAAATTAAGTAAACTCGAAGCTATTTCATTAATATTAGTAATTACTCTTACTGGAATTATTTTAAATACGCCCGAATACCTAATAGATCTAACAGGTACTGGTACTATAATAAATATTGTTTATATTTCTATAATTGGATTAATATTTTGTTTTTTAATTTATAAATTACTAAAAAATTTTCCAAGTATGGATATTTTAGATATTTCTAAATTTATAGGTGGAAACTTTTTCAAGTTTATAGTTGCTAGCATTTTTATAATTTTCTTTTTAATTTCTATAATTGTAGCTATTTCAAATTTTACCTATTTGATAAAAAGCCTATACTTTAGCAATTATTCTAATTTATTTATAATTTTATTTTTTATTGCAATACTAATATTATCAAACTTTAGACGGAATTGAAGCAATAAAAAAAGTAATTTGTATTTTTGTTCCTTTAATAATATTAAGCATAATATTATTAAGCCTTGGGACAGCTGATAACTTTGATATTAATAACTTTTTTCCAATATTTGGATATAATTATGAAACAACATTTATATTTGGACTACAAAATATTTTTATACTTAATTTCTTTTGGATGTACTTTTTTATTTTACCAAATTTAAAAAGAAAAAATGATTTTAAATCAATCATATGGATTTCTTTTATAGTAAATATTATACTAATTATTTTATCAGTAATATCAATATTATCTCTCTTCCCTGCTTCAGTAACAAAAGGTGTATCTACATCTAACAATTTAAGCACAATATATTTAATAACAAGACGTATTAGACTAAACTCATTTATAGAACAAACTGATATATTATTTTTATTTATTTGGACTTTTAGCATTTTTGGATATATAGCTTTTTTAGGATACTCTATTACACATGTTTTAAATAAACTATTTAATTTTGAAAGCAAATCCCAAACAATACTTCCGGTATCATCTATAATTTTAGGATTTTGCCTCTTTACAAGCAAATTCAATATTATAAGATTTTTAGAGGATAATATTTTAAAATATTTTTCTATAATTTTGATACGGACTTTGTTTAATTATTGCAATTTTAGGTAATTTAAAGAAAAGGAGAAAAAAAGTAATAAAATATGATTAAAAAAATTAGTCTTAGTATAATTTTATTTATTTCATTATTTGTTTTTTCTGGATGTAAAGAAAATACTAGTAATATCGAAAATTATTATTATGTAGTTGCTATTGGAGTTGATAAAATTGAAGAAAATGAAAATATACTTTTAAGTGTTCAAATTGCTTCTACTTCTGGGGGATCTTCTAGTGATTCTTCTCAAAGTTCTGAATCTAAAATTTATACTACAGAAGCAATAAATTTATCATCAGGAATAAGTGTTTTGGATAATTATCTTAGTAAAAAATTAAATTTTTCACATTGCTCAGCTGTAATTTTCTCAGAAGAATTAGCAAAAGATGGTATAAATTCATATATTACAACTCTTAGCAATAATTCAGAAATAAGACCAACTTGCAAAATTATGATAAGCAGTACTACTGCCTCTGAAGCTTTAGAATGTGTATCAAATTCAGATGAAAATTTTTCTTCAAAATTATATGAATTTATTATAGATTCTGCAAATTATACAGGATACTCAATAAATCCCCAAATTGTAGATTTCTTTTATGAAATGAACTCTGAATTTCCTTCTCCTGTTGCAACTTATGCTAAGATAACAGATGGAATCTTGCAAAATGTTGGTATTGCTATATTTGAAGAAGATAAATTTGTAGATAACTTAGATGTACTAGATTCTATAGCTTATTCTTTAATCACAAATAATATAAATATATGTACAATTACAATTACTGACCCATTTTTCCCTGATAAATATATTGATTTATCAATATCACCTAAAAAAGATACTAAAATTGATATAGAATTAATTAACGGATATCCATATATTAAAATTAATGCGTATTTTGAATGTTCTATAAATAGTATGAATGATTATTTCAATTATGAATCTAATGAAAATATTAAAATTTTGGAAAATGCTGTTAACAATTATATTAAAGATTTATGTTTAAATTTTTTATACAAAATATCAAATAAATATAATCTAGATATCTGTAATTTTAAAAATTATATTTCTTCTAAATATTTAACCATTGATGAATATAACAAAATAAATTGGGAATCTATCTATAAATATTCTACTTTTGATGTAAATATAGAAAGTTCTATTGAATATAGTGGCTTGCTTAGCAGTGAATAAAATTTTTAATAAATAAAAATCTATGAAAGGAAAAAATTTAATTTTATTATTAAATTAAAAAGTGTGTATGAAATATATAGTTATAATTCTTATAATATTGGGATTTCTAAAATCCTGGAATTATGGTATTTATGAATTAAAACAAAATAAAAACAAGACCGCAGCAATTGCTATATTTACTTTAAGTATTGTGCGGCCTAGTTTTTCCTATAACTTCTTTAATTTTTATGTATTGATACCATATAAACTTTTAAATTCTTGATTTACTTTTTGCTCAATTGCTTTTGCATAATTATAACTTGCAAGCTCAATATCTTGGACTGCAAAGAACTCATTATTTTCTGCATTTTGATTTGCGAAAAATGGCTTACTTAAAACTTTAGCTTTATATTCATTTGCTTTCGCTTCATTTTTCTCAACACCATCTCCCCAATAATAAATTTTTCCTAAATAATATGTAGAAAAAATATTATTATCTTTGTCTGATTTTTCAAAATATTCTTTAGCTTTAGCATGGTTTGTTGGCATACCATTTCCATTATAATACATTAAACCTAAATAATAATTGCTTGGCTTGCAACCAGCTTTTCCTGCTTGTTCGAAACAATTTTTAGCTTTTTGATAATTTATGCCAACTCCAATTCCTTTATAGTATCTTAACCCTAATTCTTGAATTGCATCAACATTTCCATTTGCAGCTAAACTTTCTAATTCTCCAATTGTTTTTTCACGCATAATAAAAATCCCTTCTTCATATAAACTAATTTATTTTTACATATTTTAACATTAATATACAAAAAAATCTATAGTTTTTATATTACATTATTATTACAATTTATCCAAAAGCAATATCTAAAATCATTATTTAAAAAAATTTCACACACCAGTCTTGACAAGCTCGAGTTTCATATAAAAATAATACTTACTCAGCAATCAAAGCAGTACGAAATCCGTCAAGATAAAAAGAGCTACCAGCAGTACACCAAAATGCAAATATTCCTGAATAAAATTCATTACCATAGTATCCACCTCTACCTAAAAATGGTCCTGAAGTATTTACAAAGTAAGAATAGTCAGAATTCCAGCTTTCCGTTTGATTTGTTCCTTTTGATGTTTCTAAAATCGCATCTCCATATCCAAATATATTAGATAATAATTCCTTATAAGTATTATAATTATTTATATAATTATCATCTGAAACATCGTATGGATATACAGTATATGTTCTTGTACTTAAACTTTGATATCCATTTGGATTAACTATATTTGTAGCTCCTATTAAATAGCCTGAAGCACCAATATGAGAATTCGTTCCATCATTTGTTAAACAGCTATCTCCATTTAATATATATCCTGACATTCTTTCCCATATTCCACCATTTAAATCATATACTCCTGTAATATTCCCTGTTGAGCTTCCTTTATGCCCATTTGTTGTATTATATGCTGATACCATGCTTAAATCTTGTGTTGCTGTTTCTAATCCTTCTAAATTTGCCAATCCTGTTATTGCTGTTCTAAATGGACTTTCTGTTTCTGAATTTGTATAATAACCATTTTTTGTTATTTCTTCTTTGTTTCTTCCATAACTACTTTGTGTTAAATAGCTTACTGCTCCGCCATTCGCTATTTTTCATTTGATGACTATCTACCAAACTTGAATTCAAACCATAAAAATGACTAGCTGTATCTAAGCTTTGTGAAAGTACGTAACTATCTCCTATGCATATATTATTATAAGAATATGTCAGTGGCTTAAATACTGGATATGATAAACTTTCATTTAAATATCCTGTTACTGATAAATCTTGTCCTAGTGAATTTGTTTTAAAATTACTGTGATAACTTGTATATTTCAAATCTGAATATACTACTTCATCTCCACTATTTGATATCATTGTCGATAACATTCCATTATCATTAGTTATTGTATTTGCTTGATATCCTGCTTCGTATTTTGCTACCCAGAATCCACTTACTTCTTCATCCCATTCGCCTAGTTTAAAATTATTTGAGGTTCCATCTCTAAAAGCTGGATGAACTACATAATCTGTCATTGCATTTCCTGAATACTTATATTCTCTTCCAATTTCTGTTCCTGTTTCATCATTATCTGTCGTATCTTGTAAAAATTTTATAGATATTGTTCCTCCTTGTCCTGATTCAGAACTTTCAAATAATTTATCTTCTATTTTATATGCATACCTTGGTATCCATACCCAATATCCTGTTATATTTCCTAAACTATCTTTTGTTACTGCATTTGCCCATTTATTTTGGCCATCTCCTTGACCATTATAATCATACCACTTTTCCCATTCTTCTACTGGACTTTCATCTGTTAATTCATGCTCTACACCTGCTTCATCCCAATATATTGCTGTCATTCCTTCAAATAATTCTGGACTATTTACTTTATGGTACTCATCCCAACTTCCATCTGTTAATTTTACATATTCTGGTTCTTTATCTCCAGAATCTCCATCGCTTCCTTCGCTGTTACCTTCATATATTACTTTTGCACTATTTCCACTTTCCGTGATTTCTACTGTAAATTTATAATCTTTTCCCTTATAGCCTACTGTTGTTCCGTTTTCCACATTTAATTCAAATTCTTTTAAATCATAATCTTCTGTATTCATATTTGCTTCTACTCTTGTTTTAATCAAATACCCTTCTAAACTCTCATTTGAACCATTAACATATTTTGCTCCGCTCCAATCTGCTACTACTGCACTTACGGCCATCTCTAGCTCACTTTGTACATTCGCTCTATTTGTCTCATCTGCTGCATTTACTGCTTGATTTAAAATACCATTGTCTCCGAACTACTAAAGCAATTGTTACACCTGCTAATATTAATAAAATAATTATAGTAATAATCAATGCTATCAATGTTATTCCGGATTTTCTCTTTAAAGAATTAAATTTTCTATGAACATTATTAGAATCTAAACAAAACTCTTCTGTACCTAATCTATTCTTTTGTTTACCCATGTTTTTCCTCCATTTTTCAACTTTGAAATTTGTATTGGTTGTACAACCAATCTTGTTTAAATTATACCTATAATATTTTTAATTGTAAATACTCTCTAAAAATTTTTACAAAATATTTATTTTATTAATAAAAGAACTTTAAAAATATCCAAGGTTCTTAATTAAATTAACTGCTTTTTGAACACGTCCCTAAAAACTCTAGCATCTTTTATTTTTGTAGCTACTAATTTTATAGTATATAGTAGCTTTTATTTTTAGTACTAACTTATTCTAAAGTACAAAGTAGCTTTTAATTTTGTAGTTACTTATCTTAAAGTACTTACTAGCTTTTAAGGGTTTATATTTTTTAAAAGGATAGCAAAACTTGTGTGGGGACCAGCGAGCTAGAAAATGTTATCTTGAGGGTTTTTAGACTTCAAAACCATCAAGATTACATTTTCTTCGAAGTAGGGATTTTGCCCTTTTAAAAAATATAAACCCTTAAAAGCGGATTCACTCTTCAAACTCAAATATATACAACTAAAAAAGCGGTCTCACTGCACAAAATCAAATATATGCTACTAAAAAGCGGTCTCACTATACAAACCCAAATATATGAAGCTAAAAGCGGTCTCACACATCTAAATTAATTGAATATATACAACCACACAATTAAAATATAAATAAAAAAATCCCTTAAAAGAAAACTTACTTTTAAATTTAGTTTTCTCTTAAGAGATAAATTTTATTCTAATTTAAAAATTTATTTTAAAATTTAAGCCTCATGTTTTGTTCCATTAATTTTTAATAACTTCATAATTTCAACAATAATAAGTGGTGCAATAATTAATAAAATAGTTTCTTCTAATTGGATAATTGGAAGTGTTACCAATCCAAAAATATTTCTTAAAAATGGTACAAATAGTATTACAAACATTAGTGAAGCAGATACTAAAATTGCTAATAATAATATTTTATTATTAAACATATTTGTAAATGCTGATTTTTTATTATCTCTAATATTAAATACATGAACTAGCTCTGAAAATGCTAAAACTGTAAATGACATAGTTTGAGCAACTTGAAGTTTGTATTCTTCACTTCCTTCTGTACTTAAACCTATAATAAATGCAGCTAAAGTTAATAACCCAACCATTATACCTTGATATATAATTCTAAATGTTATTCCTTTTGTAAATATTCCTTTAGTATTTTTATTAGGTTTTCTATTCATTATATCTTTTGATGCTGGATCAACTGCTAATGCTAAAGCAGGAAGCGAATCTGTAACTAAATTTATCCATAAAATATGAATTGCAAGTAGTGGCTCCAAATTTGCCTCTGTTATTCCAAATTTTGCTGCAAGCCATGGTGAAATTAATGTAGCAATAAATAAAACTACTATTTCTCCAATATTACTTGAAAGTAAGAATGTTATCGCTTTTAAAATATTGTCATAAATTCTTCTTCCCTCTTCAACAGATGAAACAACAGTTGCAAAATTATCATCTGTTAAAATTACATCTGACGCTTCTTTTGCAACATCAGTACCAGTAATACCCATACTGCATCCAATATCAGCAGTTTTAAGGGCTGGAGCATCATTTACACCATCACCAGTCATAGCAACTATTTCTCCATTTGCTTGCCAAGCTCTTACTATACGAACCTTATGCTCAGGAGAAACTCTTGCATATACTGCTATATGTTTAACCCTTTCTACTAATTCCTCATTTGATATTTCTTGAAGTTCAGCCCCTGTAATAACTTCATCTCCTTCTCTTAAAATTCCAAGGTCTGTAGCAATTGCAGCAGCTGTAACTTTATGGTCACCAGTAATCATAACAGGTTTAATTCCTGCTGAAATACATTTTGCTACAGCTTCTTTTGCTTCAGGTCTTGGAGGATCTATCATTCCTACCATACCAACAAAAATTAAATCACTTTCTAAATTATTAAGTTCTTCACCTTGTGGTTCATGATCAAATTCTTTATATGCAAAAGCTAATACTCTTAATGCTTGTTTTGCCATAGCCAAATTATTTTCATCAATAACTTTTGAATATCCTTCAATTCCAGATATTACTTCTCCATTTTTTCTATATCCTGAGCAACGTTTTAATAATTCATCAATTGCACCTTTACAATAAGCTACGTATTTGTCACCCTCTTTATTTACTGTCGTCATAAGTTTTCTATCTGAATCAAACGGAATTTCATAAATTCTTTTAGCTTCACTATAAATTGATTTTGAAAAATTCAAATCGTATCCAAGTTTAACCAAAGCTGTTTCTGTAGGATCTCCTTGTAATTCTCCACTATCTGATTCTTTAGTATCATTACAAAGCATTCCACCTCTAATAACAAGTTCTGTTTCTTTATCAATATCTTTAATATCTTGAACTTTTAAATTATTTCCATTTGCAAAAACTTCAACTACTGTCATTTTATTTTGAGTTAAAGTTCCAGTTTTATCAGAACAAATAACACTTGCACTACCTAAAGTTTCAACTGCTGGTAATTTTTTTACAATTGCATTTCTCTTAACCATTCTTTGAACACCAATTGCTAAAACAATTGTTGAAACAGCAGCCAATCCTTCTGGAATCGCTGCAACTGCTAATGATACAGCACTCATAAGCATATGAATTGGTTCTTTTCCATAAGCAATGCCAATTATAAACATTACAGCACAAATTACAATAACTGCAACACCTAAAGTTTTTCCTAAATTATTTAATTTTCTTTGAAGTGGAGTAACTGTTTCTTCTGCTTCATTTATCATCTCAGCTATTTTTCCAACTTCTGTTTTCATACCAGTATCAGTTACAATTCCTTTTCCTCTACCATAAGTAACTAAACTTGAAGAAAATGCCATATTTGTTCTATCTCCAAGGCTTGCATCTTCTTTTACTTTTCTTATTTCTTTTTCAACAGGAACTGATTCACCAGTCAAAGCTGATTCTTGTATTTTTAAACTTGCAGATTCTATAAGTCTTAAATCAGCTGGAACATAATCACCTGCTTCTAAAACAACTAAATCTCCTGGAACAAGTTCTCTTGAAGGAACTACAATTAAAGAACCATTTCTAATTGTTTTTGCAGAATGTGAACTCATTTTTTTCAAAGCTTCTAATGACTTTTCAGCTTTATTTTCTTGAATAACACCAATTATTGCATTTACAATTATAACAACCATTATTATAATAGTATCAGCTATTCCTTCTCCCTCACTAATTCCAACTATTGCAGAAACTATCGCAGCAATAATTAAAATTATAATCATAAAGTCTTTAAATTGGTCTAAAAATTTTTGAAATAAACTTTTTGGTTTCTTTTCTTTTAATTCATTAAAACCATATTTTTCCCTTCGCTTTACTACATCATCATCAGAAAGACCATTTTTACTATTTGCTTCAAGTTTTTTTTCTGTGTCTTCAATAGATAAATTATACCATTTTTCCATTTTACATTTTCCTTTCGCTCAAAATTATTTATTTAACTTGAAAAAGGAGCATAGTTTCCTATTCTCTCTTTTTCAAAATATTAACTATATATCTTTCATTGTATAAATTCCTGGATCCTTATGTACCAATAGTTTTGCTACTTTTATTGCACCTGTTGCAAAAACCACTCTTGAAGTTGCAGTATGAGTTACTTCTAAACTCTCATCATCTCCAAAGAAAAATACTGAATGAGTTCCAGATTCTGTTCCACCTCTTATAGAATGAATGCCAATTTCATTATCTTTTCTTTTCTCTCTTTTGCTATGTCTATCATATTCAAATTCCATTTTTCCATCTAAAGCTTCATTTATACTATTTGCTAGTAAAAGAGCCGTTCCACTAGGACTATCAATTTTTCTTCTATGATGTGTTTCTACAATTTCTATATCATAATTTTCAAGTTCTTGTGCAAGTTTTGAAACTACTTTCCTCATAATATTTACAGTATAACTCATGTTATATGACTGAAAAACAGGAATTTCTTTTCCATATTCTTTTACTCTTTTTAATTCTTCATCTGTAAATCCTGTTGTTGCTACTACTATAGGAATTTTATTTTTCTTTGCAAATTCTAATATTTTAAAACTAGCTTCTGGAACAGAAAAATCTATTATAATATCTGGCATTTCATCAATATCATTTAAATCTGTAAATACTGGAAAAAAATTGTCTCCAGAATCATGAACATCAACACCACATAAGACTTCTACTCCTTCTGTAATTCTAGCTTTTTTTGCAACTTCCTGCCCCATTTTTCCGATTTGCTCCATTTATTAATATTCTAATAGTTTTCACGGCTCTTACCTCCTTTTTTTAAATTAATTTAAAATTCTTAAGTTCCTCTTCTAAAACCTTTTTCTTATTTTCCGTCATCTCAACTAAAGGTAATCTTGGAATTCCATAATCATATCCTAGCATATTTAAAGCCGCCTTTACTGGAATTGGATTAACTTCTGAAAATAACGCTTTTGTAAGTTTTAAAGATTTTAATTGCTTGTTACATGCTTCTTCTACATTTCCATTAAAAAAATCTTGTACCATTTCATGTGTGAATTTTGGAGCAATATTTGATAAAACTGAAATTACTCCAATTCCACCAAGCGAAAGAATCGGAACTATTTGATCATCATTTCCAGAATAAATCTTTAAATCATCTTTGCATAAAGCTGCAATCTCTGCTATTTGAGATATATTTCCACTAGCTTCTTTTATAGCAACTATATTTGGAATTTTTGATAATTTTTTGCATGTTTCAGGTAAAATATTTACTCCTGTTCTACTAGGTACACTATATAAAATAATTGGTAAATTAGTTTCTTTTGCAATTGCATCATAATGCATAACTAACCCATCTTGAGTTGTTTTATTATAATATGGAGTAACAATTAAAGCTCCATCTGCTCCTACAGATTCTGCATATTTTGTCATTTCAATAACATTTGCAGTGCAGTTTCCACCAGTTCCTGCAATAATTGGAACTCGTTTTTCTGCCTTTTGAATAGCAAATTTTATAGTTTCCTTTCTTTCTTCTACAGTCATTGTTGAAGATTCTCCAGTTGTACCGCAAACAATTATTGCGTCAACCCCTTCTTTAATTTGTTTCTCAATAAGTTTTCCAAATTCTTCAAAATTTACTTTGTTTTCATTAAACGGAGTTGCAATTGCTGTTCCACAGCCTTTAAAAATTATTTTTTTCATAGATTTTTCCTCATACTTAAAATCATTAATATAATTTTAAGCTTTTCTTTTAGGCTTTAAAAAAGGATATAATTATATTCTTTTTGTATGGTTTATTATATGTTAATAAATTCAAAAAATCAATGCCAAACTAAATAAAACCAGTTCAATTTAAAAAATTTTATATCAAACAAAAAAGATACACGTTTTTAGCATGTATCTTTAGAACAACTTTTACTTCATAAAATTTCTAAAAACTTATTATACATGTTAAAAACATATATAACAAGTCTCATTATTTAAAATAAAGCCAGACTATGAGTCGCGCAATGTTGACTTTATTATATAATTTTAAAAAATTATACTAATTACTCCCTTGTTAGTGTTAAGAATTTTATCACTACAACCTAACTTTGTCAATCATTTTTTAATTTAAAATAAAAATTCTAAGGATGCACAGTTTTAAAGCTGTGCATCCTTAGAGTTTTTTTGTAATATTAGCTATTACTTTTTACACCATTACGTTTTTATCAATGGTGCGAAGGTAACTCGCGTTCTCCTTTAAAATCGGATTAACAGTTTCTCTTAAATAATCTTCAACCTGTCCGGCAGCCCTGCCAGTAAGATTTTCAGGATTCATAACATGGTAAATCTCTTCTAAACTCATTCCAAATTCCGAATCATTTGCAATTCGTTGAACAAGATCATTATCACGTCCCATTCTCTTTACCTGATTACCAGCTTCCATAGAATGTTCCCTGATTTTTTCATGAAGTTCCTGACGATCTCCGCCTTTTTTAACAGCCTCCATTAAAATATCCTCTGTTACCATAAATGACAATTCTTCATAAATACGTTTTTCGATAACTTTCGAATTTACAACCAGTCCATCTGTTACATTAGCACAAAGGATAAGGATTGCATCAGTTGCCAAAAATCCTTCAGGTATAGACATCCTGCGATTTGCAGAATCATCAAGTGTTCTTTCAAGCCACTGATCTTCAGCAGTAGAAATTGCATTTCCTGCAAGATTTTCAACATATCTTGCCAATGAACAAATTCTTTCACTTCTCATTGGATTTCTCTTATATGCCATTGCAGAAGAACCAATCTGATTTTTTTCAAACGGTTCTTCAATCTCTTTATCATGCTGAAGAAGCCGAATATCTTTTGCCATCTTATGAGCACTTACCGCAATCTCTGCCAAAAGATTTAAAACCCTTACATCCAAATTTCTTGGATAGGTTTGACCAGAAACTGGATAAACCTTTTCAAACCCAAATTCTTCTGAAATAAGTCTATCCAACTCTTTGACTTTCTTTTCATCTCCATTAAAGAGTTTCATGAAAGTCTCTGATGTCCCTGTTGCTCCGCGGCAGCCAAGCATTTTAAGCTTACTTTGTACAAACTCCAGCTCTTCAAGATTTTCAACAAAGTTCTGAAGCCATAAAGTTGCTCTTTTACCAACAGTTGTAAGAGCAGCCGCTTGATAATGAGTATAACCCAATGTTGGCTGGCTCTTATACTCATCTGCAAAATCTGCAAGAAGTTTTATTACACCCAACAATTTTTTCTTTACATATTCCAAACCTTTACAGATAAGCAATATATCTGTATTGTCTGTAACATAACAAGATGTTGCGCCTAAATGAATAATTCCTGCAGCATTTGGACATTGCTGACCATAAGCATAAACATGTGCCATAACATCATGACGCACTTTTTTTTCACGAGCTTTAGCCACATCATAATTGATATCTTTTACATGAACTTTAAGCTCGCCAATCTGCTTGTCAGTAATATCAAGCCCAAGTTTTTGCTCTGCTTTGGCTAATGCTACCCAAAGCATTCTCCAAGTTGAAAACTTAACATCTGATGAAAAAAGATGCTTCATTTCCTCACTTGCATACCGTCCACAAAGTGGTGATTGATAGATATCTGTTCGTTCCGTCATAATACGAGAACCTCCTTAAAATAAAATATTTTCTAGGAATCCTAGAAGTTTTTTCATTTTATCACAGAATTATGTAAATTGCAACATAAATCCATTTAAATTCATAATATTAATAAGGATTTATAACAAATTTTGTTATATTATATTTTTGTCTAGTCAAAAAAACATCTCAAAAATCTTATATTTTGAGATGTTTTCTATTTTATTTAATTATTTTTATGAATTTTCAGTTTGAATAGGTCTTTCTACATCTTTATCAGTTACGCAATCTGTTTTTAATTCATATAAAGTTTCTGTTTTCTCTATAGACATAGTATCATTCATTTCTTGTGCTTCACTTATTGATTTTTCAATCATTTTAGTATCTTTATTAATATAATATTCTGTATTATTAAGTTTTATCTTGTAACAATTATTTTCAATCATTATCGGTTTAAACATATAATTTAATAAAACGCCTTTTAAATCACTCTTAGTCGATAATAAAGCTACAGTATATATATAATTTGGCTCTTCATAAATTTCAAATAAATTATTATCAACTGAAGTCTCCCCATTATTTATCATTTCATATTCATTAGTATTAAAATTAAACCAATCTATAGTTTCATTATCCATAAAAGAATGCTTCATAAGCATAACATTATCTTTATAATAATACTCAGATATTATCTCTGTTTCATAATTTCCATCATTTATATGAATTTTAAAATAATAATTTGAATAACCATTTTCTTTTAAAGATGAACTATAGTCCATAATATCCTTTAATATCATATAATTTCTTACTAAATTGACTACAAATAGAATAACCAATATTAAAACAAGAGCCAAAATTATTTTAAAAACTCTCCTCTTCATAATCAAACCCCCTTTATATTTTTATTTATATAACCCCAAAATTTTATTTACGTATATTTTAATTTTATCAGTTATTCTATAAAAAAGCAAAATTTTAAATTTGTATTATACAAATTTAAAATAAAAAAATCTCTACATTGTTTTTAAAAACTTAAATGTAGAGATTTTGAATTTTGGTGGAGATGGCGAGAGTTGAACTCGCGTCCAAAATTTTTTCCATATAAACTTCTCCGAGTGCAGTTTGTTATTTAAAATTCTCTAAAATATCGTTAACAAACAAACTTTATTTTAGATATCTCTTAAAAAATCCCATTAACAAAAAGAGAATTTGTTAACTTCGTTTCCTACTAATTCGTCGCCTTATCTTTTGCCGTAGGTTTCAAAAGTAAGACGTCGCCGCAACTTAGGCAGCGTATGCTAATTCTTCGTTATTATCAGCGTTTATATTTAAATGTGCCTGTTTTAAGTGGAACTTGCACACCACTACTCGCTATTTATATTTCTAAAACCCTGTCGAAACCAAATACATCCCCATATGCTTTTTTATTATAACATCAAACTACTATAAATTCAATGATATTTTTACAAAAATTCATTAAACCATTTTTATATATTTAGCATTTTTTGTATAATTTCTATATCTTCTATTCTATTAATTCCAAAGCATTTTTTACCTAAATCTTTTATAGAAGCTCCTATATGGTACATTTCTTTATTATCTAATATTATAAATCTATCATGATATTTACTTGTTTTAGCAACTCTTAGAATTGGATATTCTTGATTAAATTTTTGTACATCTATTTTTCTTATTTTGCTTCTTTCTGATGTTAGAATTGTAACTTCAACATCTTTCTTCTTTTTAGAAAGCATTTTTAACACGCTATCATCTATATAATTATCTATTATTAAAATCTTTTCATCTGCTTTTTTTATAATATCTATGATTAAACTATAAGCATCATATATCTGTCCTTCAAAAAATATTCTTTGCTTTATATTATCTTCTATTTGTAATAAATTAAATATTTCGCTGAATTTTTTATCATGATTTTGTAATTTATATTCTATATTAATTAATCTTTCAAATATATTACCATTTGAGAATAAAAATTTTCTCATTTCTATAAAAGCTCTTATGATATTAACACTAACTTTTACTGCAATATCACTTTTCAATATTCCTGATAACATAGCTATACCTTGTTCTGTAAAAACATATGGTAAATATTTTCTATGTCTTCCCTTTGATAAATTTTCTTCTAAGATCACAATTTGTGATCTTAAAGAATTATCTATTATATTTTCATTATTAATAAAATTAAATTGAGTTTTTATCAATTTAAATTCTTCTTCAGTTAACTGAAAACAAAAATCTTCATCGTCACATCCTTATATGTTATGTTTATAATATTAATTTAATATAATTTTATAAATATTTTTTAAGATGTATATAATATAGAACGTTTGTTTTAAAATATCAAGCCATTTTTTTAAATTTTTAAATAAAAATTAAAAAATTATTAATATGCATAAAAAACACAGCTAATTTTTATTAATAGCTGTGTTTTTTGTATTTTAATTAAATCTCAGTAATATCTACAACTTCTAAAGTAGATTCATCTTCTTCATTTTCTATAGCTTCATATAGTGCATTTACTGTATCTAGTGATGTAAAGCATGGAATTTTGCATTCTACTGCCATTCTTCTAATTTTAAAACCATCTCTATTTGACTCTTTTCCTTTCGTTGGTGTATTTATTACAAAATTTATTTTTCCATTTTCAATTAAATCAATTATAGAATTCTTGCCTTCCCACAATTTCTCAAGCGTTTCAACTTTTAAACCATTATCAGCTAAAAATTTAGCAGTTCCTTTTGTTGCATAAATTCCAAATCCTTTTAAATAAAATTTCTGAGCAATTGGAAGCATTTCTTGTTTATCTTTATCTCTTACAGTTATTAAAATATTTCCTTGCTTTGAAACATTTGAGCCACTTGCAATAAAAGCTTTTAAAAGTGCACTAGATAATTTTTTAGATACGCCTAAAACCTCACCCGTTGATTTCATTTCAGGACCTAAACTTGTATCAGCATTTTTGATTTTTTCAAAAGAAAATACTGGCATTTTAACACAAATATATTCACTTTTTCTATAAACTCCTGTACCATATTTCATATCCTTTAGTTTTTTTCCTAGCATTACATTTGTTGCAATATCAATCATTGGAAGATTTGTAACTTTACTAATATACGGAACTGTTCTACTAGAACGTGGATTTACTTCAATTATATAAACTGCTCCTTGGCAAATTATAAATTGAATATTTACCATTCCTATTATATTTAATTCTTTTGAAATTTTTTCAGTATATTCAATTATTCTATCAATATGTCTTTGTTCAATTGTTTGAGTTGGATAAACTGAAATACTATCACCTGAATGAACTCCAGCTCTTTCTAAATGTTCCATAATTCCCGGTATCAATACATCTTTTCCATCACAAATAGCATCAACTTCTAGCTCTTTTCCCATCATATATTTATCAACCAAAATTGGATGTTCTTGTGCTATTTTATTTATTTCATTAACATAACTTTCTATTTCCTTGTCGTCATAAGCAATAGCCATTCCTTGACCACCTAAAACATACGATGGTCTTACTAAAACTGGGTATCCGAAGTCTATTTGCAACTTCTTTTGCCTCTTCTACTGTATAAATCGTTCCACCTTTTGGCCTTAAAATATCACATTTTGCTAAAGCTTCGTCAAATTCTTCTCTATCTTCTGCTCTATCCATATTTTCAGCAGATGTCCCTAATATTTTAACACCTATTTTATTTAAAAACGCAGTTAATTTAATTGCAGTTTGTCCACCGAATTGAACTATTACTCCATCTGGTTTTTCAACTTCAATCACATTTCTTACATCTTCTTCTGTTAATGGCTCAAAATAAAGCTTATTACTAATATCAAAATCTGTACTAACAGTTTCTGGATTATTATTTATAATTATTGTTTCATATCCTGCTTTTTCTAAAGCCCAAACTCCATGAACACTACAATAATCAAATTCAATTCCTTGACCAATTCTAATTGGACCTGAACCTAAAACTATTATTTTTGGTTTATCTGTTCTTATAGCTTCATTTCCTTCATCATAGGATGAATAATAATATGGAGTTTCTGCTTCAAATTCAGCACTACATGTATCAACTAATTTAAAATTAGCCTTTATATTATGCTTCATTCTCATTTCATAAATTTCTTCTTCAGTTTTGCCATTTAAACTTGAAATTACCTTATCTGTAAAACCATATTTTTTAGCCTTTAATAATAAATCTGGATTTAAACTATTTATTTTAAGTTCTCTTTCCATTTCAACTATTTTTTGAATTATTCCAACAAAATATTTATCTATTAAAGTAATTCTGCAAATTTCTTCTATTGAAATTCCACGTCTTAAAGCTTCTGCTATTACAAATATTCTTTCATTATCTTTAACATGAAGTCTTTCAATAATTTCTTCTTTATTTAAATCCCTAAGCTTAGGTAAATTAAGAGAATCTATGTTTTCTTCTAATGAACGAATTGCTTTCATCAAAGCTCCTTCTAAAGAAGTTGCTATTGCCATAACTTCGCCTGTTGCCTTCATTTGAGTTCCAAGTTCTCTATCTGCTGTTAAAAATTTCTTAAATGGCCATTTTGGTATTTTTAAAGCAACATAATCTAATACTGGCTCAAAACAAGCATAAGTTTTTCCTGTAACCTCATTTTTAATTTCATCTAATGTATATCCGAAGTGCAATTTTTGTTGCTACTTTTGCAATTGGATATCCTGTAGCTTTTGAAGCTAAGGCAGATGAACGGCTAACTCTAGGATTAACTTCAATAACTGCATATTCAAAACTATTTGGATTTAATGCAAATTGGACATTACATCCACCTTCAATCTTTAAGCTTGAAATAATTTTTAAACTTGATGTTCTTAACATTTGGTATTCTTTATTAGAAAGTGTTTGAGATGGTGCAACAACTATACTATCACCTGTATGAATTCCAACAGGATCAATATTTTCCATATTGCAAATTGTTATACAATTTCCACTACTATCGCGCATTACTTCATATTCAATTTCTTTCCAACCTGAAATACATTTTTCAACTAAAATTTCATCTACTCTTGACATTCTAATTCCACTAGCTGCAATTTCTTCTAGCTCTTCCATAGTATAAGCAATTCCGCCACCAGTTCCTCCTAGAGTATATGCAGGTCTTATAATAACTGGAAGTCCTATTTCTTTTGCAAATTCTACTGCATCTTCTACTTTATGTACAACTTTACTTGCGACACATGGCTCTCCTATTTTTTCCATCATATCTTTAAAGCATTGTCTATCCTCAGCATTTCTAATTCCTTCAGGAGAAGTTCCTAAAAGTCTTACATTATGTTCTTCTAAAAAGCCATTTTCAGCAAGTTCCATTGCTAAATTAAGACCAGTTTGACCTCCCAAATTAGGTAAAATACTATCAGGCTTTTCTTTTTCTATTACTTTTTCAACCGTTTTTACTGTTAAAGGCTCAATATAAATTTTATCTGCCATATTTTTATCTGTCATAATAGTTGCTGGATTTGAATTTATTAAAACAACTTCCAAACCTTCTTTTTTAAGTTCTCTACAGGCTTGAGTTCCCGCATAATCAAATTCTGCAGCTTGCCCTATTATAATAGGACCTGAACCAATTACTAAAACTTTTTTTATTTTTTTATTTCTCATTTCGACCTCCAAATTAAATTTTAATTTAAAAATTATTTATTTCCATTAACCATATCTATAAATTCATCAAATATATATGCTGTATCTTCTGGTCCTGGACATGCTTCAGGATGAAATTGAACAGTAAATATTTTTTTATTTTTATATCTTATACCTTCAACAGTTCCATCATTTAAATTTATATGAGAAACTTCTGCAATATTTGGATCTAAACTATCCTCTAAAACATAATATCCATGATTTTGAGAAGTAATATAAACACGGTTTGAAGTTAAATCTTTAACTGGATGATTTGCTCCTCTATGACCATATTTTAATTTTCCTGTTTTTGCACCAGTAGCTAATGCCATAAGTTGGTGTCCTAAACAAATTCCAAGAATTGGTATATTTGATTTATATAATTTTTGAATAGTTTTTATTTGTTCTCTGCAATCTTCTGGATCTCCGAGGTCCATTTGATAACATTATTCCATCTGGTCTTCTAGCTAAAATTTGCTCATATGAGGTATCAGCAGGATAAACAGTAACTCCTACACCTCTTTTTAACAAAGAATTTATAATATTGTGCTTTGCCCCTAAATCTAAAAGAGCAATTTGTTTTGGTTTTGTGCTTCCATAAGTTATAGCTTTTTCAGATGTAACCTTTTCTACTACATTTTCTACTTTATATTTTTTTATAAATTCTATTAAACCTTCTAAATCACTAATATCTGAAACAATAGCACCTTTCATAGTTCCATAATCTCTTAAAATTTTTGTCAATTTTCTTGTATTAATATCATATAATCCAGGTACTCCATTTTCTTTTAAAAAACTATCTAAATTTTTAGTAGTTCTAAAATTACTTTCATATTGAGCTAAATCGTGAATAAAAACTGCTTTTGCCCAAATTCTATCTGATTCTTCATCTTCTGGAATTACACCATAATTTCCAATTAATGGATATGTCATAACTATACCTTGGCCTGCATAAGAAGGATCTGTAAATGTTTCGATATATCCTGCCATTGCAGTATTAAAAACTACTTCACATACAGTATTTTTATTTGTACCAAATCTTTCCCCTTCAAAAATCTCACCATTTTCTAAAACTAAATACCCTCTCAATTTTACATCCTCCTATTTTATTTAAAAAATAATAATTTTTCACAAAAAAATAGAGAACACAAATTTTTAAAAATTAATGCTCTCTATTAAAATTTACTAAACCAAATAAAAATGAAACAGCAAATTTTAGTTTTGCTTTTTTAAATATTGTATTTTCTTTAATATAAACTGTTTTCATTTTTATCTCCATTCAAACTTAAATTCTTAAAAAATATTTTACAACATTTTACACTCAAAATCAACAGTTTTTTACAAAAAAAGTTAAACTTTAAAATCCATTTTTATTAATGATTATATTTCCATGACATCCAAGCAAAAATGCCATCTTTTAAATCTTCACTTATTTCATATATTCTATATTCTTGATTATCATTATATTCAATAAATGTTACACCTTGCCACCCTTTTTCTATCTCTCCAAACATTGAAATATCTTCAGAAACAGTACTATATATTAATTTTGCATCTTCATCTATTCCATAATATCCAGCAACTAATATATATCCTTCTAAACCTGTATTATAAATAGTTCCATTGTCTAAATATCTACTAAGATCCACAGCTGTAATATATCCATAATTTATTCTTTCTGTATCTCTAATATATACTAAGTAATGGCAATAATATCCTCCAACATTTGTTGATTCATCAGCCATTTCTTGTGTCTCATTATATTCTAAGCTTCCAAGCCATTCGTCCATCTCTTGCTCACTATATGCACCATTATTTACATATAAATCATGAATAGAATCTCCTAAATGCAATTTATATTCTCTTTCCACTTTTCCGTTTCCTTCATATATTCTATAAAGAAAAACCTCTCCATTTTTTTCAACTGTAACAATACCAACTTTTTCATCTCTAACATAAGTATAAAGCACTATATTTCCACTAAAATTTTCTTTTTCTAAAGCTTTTTTAAGATCTTCTATTGACACATCTAAAGAATATTCTGGATTAGACATATATAAACCTGTTGCAGCAAATTGCAACTCTTCTAAAATTTGAGATTCATTAGTATAATCTGATGCATTTATTGCTTGATTTAAAATTCCATTATCTCCAATTATAGCAGATATTGTAACTCCAGCTAAAATAAGTAAAACTATAATTGTAATTATCAATGCTATTAATGTAATTCCGCGATTGCTTTAACTTTTTATTCATTTTCCTTCTCCTTTCAATAATATTTTTAGTTGCAAACTCAGTTTGTAATATTTGTTAAAAAATTATTATAAAATATTTAAAATATTTTATAATTAAAAAGGATGTATTTTTATGGGTACAATTCGTAAACTAAACAATAATGTTAATATTATAGGTAAAAATTTAAAAAAATATCGTGAGTTAAAAGGCTTATCTCAACCTGATATATGTAGAAAATTACAATTACTTGGTGTTACTATGTTTAATGCCGATATATATGAAATCGAAAACAACAAAAGACTTGTCAAAGATTTTGAAGCTAAAGCCTTTTGTATGGTTTTAAATATAACTTTAGATGAACTATATAGTAACACTAATGAATATTTTGATTCTTAATTTGTACCATTTATACTTTAAAATAATTTTTAATAGAAAATTGCAAACTGAGTTTGTAATTGTTTGCAAAAAAATAGCAAAATTTTCTATTATTAATTTAAATTTATTATACTCATAATATTTTTATTAGTCAAGCTATAAAATTTAAACATTAAAACTAAATCATAAAAATTTAGTTATCATTAATAATAAGCTTAAATACTAAAAAGTTGAACTGGTAAACACTACTTTTAGTTTACCAGTTCTTAAAATCCAATAAAATATAATTTAAAATTTTTATTTTGAAATTTTTAATATTTTCATTTTTATCACTCCTGATGGAGCTTCTACTTCTACAACATCTTTTACTTTTTTACCAATTAAGGCTTTTGCAATTGGAGATTCGTTTGAGATTTTATTTTGTGATAAATCTACTTCTGTTGTTCCAACAATGCTGTATTCTACTTCTTCATCAAATTCCATGTCTAATACTGTTACATTATTTCCTACTTGAACTGTTTTTGTATCAATTTCAGATTCATCTATGATTTTTGCATATCTTAATTTTGCTTCTAATTCTGCTATTTTATTTTCATTTGCAGCTTGAGCATTTTTTGCTTCATCATACTCTGAATTTTCTGATAAATCTCCAAATCCAAGTGCAACCTTAATTCTTTCTGATATTTCATATCTTTTTACTGTTTTTAATTCTTCTAGTTCTTTTTCTAGATTATCATAACCTTCTTGTGTTAATAATATTTCTTTTTCGCCCATTACTATCATGCTCCTTCCTTAAATGGACTTATCTTGAAATTTTAAATTTCAAGATATAAAAATTTATGCATCACAAAAAATTTTGTAATGCAAATATAAACTTTTTTATTCTGTATTATAATAAGGTTTTTTTTCAATTTTGTCAAGTCTTATTTAAAAAATTATATTTAACTTACAACAGCTGAAATTTTATAGTTTTTTCCTTTTACTTCTTTAAGCTTATTCTTAGGAATAAATTTTATTGTTCCGCTTAAATCCTTCTAATGTATCAATTTTTATTTTATCTTTACTAATTTCTTTCCAAATATTAATTGGAGAAGTTTTTTTATAAATATAACTTTCATATAATATACTCGTATCAAACCTTGTAAATCTTTCTTGATTATATAAATATTTTTCTGGTAAATTTATATGATAAAAATTAATCACTTTTCCATTAAAACTTTTTTGATTTATTCTTAAAGATCTTTCAAAATTTACTAAATTTGAATTTTTTCCAAAATTTATTTTATCTAAAAGTTCTTGTACAAAATTAAAATTTAGTATTATATTCGATTTCAAAGTTGCCTTTTTAAAATCATTTGTTATTCTTAATATCATTCCACTTTCTTCATATACATCTTCTTCTAATTTTTTAAATAAATTTATGTTCTTAGTTATAATATTTATATTTTTTACTCTTTTAGATAATTTTATTATAGTTTCATAAATTAAATTATTTAATTCGTTTGTAAGAATTGAAATTTCTTGAATTTCTGGGATTAAATCTGTTTTAAAACATAAAAATTCTAAAACATTTTCTGCTAAATATTTAAAAAGCCATCTTCCATCTAAAATATTAATATTTCTTTCATTTAAAAAATTTACAAAATTTTCTTTGGATTTTAATTCTTCTGAAATACATACATTTTTAGTTACATCAACTCTTAATATTTTATCTATTCTTTTTAAAACTCTTTTATTTATTTTTGGAAGAATTATTAAATTTTTATTAGATATTTTTAAGTTTAAAGCTTGTCCTGTGAGTTTTCTAAAATTATATATTATATTTTTAATAAAACTTGGAAGATCTTTTTCATTTTCTTTTAGCAAATCTTCCTTATAAATAGCTAAGTCAAAATAAAGCATATATATCACCTCTTTAAATATATATGCTTTATTTTATGAAATATTAATATTTTAAATAAGTTTTTTCCAGAATTCTCCCTTACGGGAGAATTCATTTCTTTTACATTTTTTATCCTTTATTTTTTTTAATTTTTACTTTAAAAAATTAATTTTTATATTTTTTATTTAAAACTTTATTTTTATTTTAAATAATTTTCCTTAGAATTCTCCCTCACCGGAGAATTCATTTCTTTTACATTTTTTATTCTTTATTTTTTTATTTCTACTTTAAAAAATTAATTTTTATATTTTTTATTTAAAACTTTATTTTTATTTTAAATAATTTTCCCTAGAATTCTCCCTTACGGGAGAATTCATTTCTTTTATATTTCTTATTCTTTATTTTTTTAATTTCTACTTTAAAAAATAAAATAATTTTATAATTTTTATATTCAAAAAATATATTTTTTTAAATTTTATGTCTTACTTATTTTCAATAATTTTAATATGAACCTCTTCTAGTTGTTTTTGTGAAACAACTCCCGGTGCTTTCATTAGTAAATCTTGAGCTTTGCTATTCATTGGGAATGCTATTACTTCTCTTATTGACTCTTCTTTACTTAAAAGCATAAGCATTCTATCTATACCTGGTGCAATTCCCGCATGAGGTGGAGCTCCATAGTGAAAAGCATTATATAAAGCATCAAATTTTCTTTTAATTTCTTCTTCCGTATAATTTGCTATCTCAAAAGCCTTTATCATAATTTCTGGATCGTGATTTCTAACAGCTCCTGATGAAAGCTCAACTCCATTACAAACTATATCATATTGATATGCTAAGATATCTAATGGTTCCTTTGTTTCTAAAGCCTCTAATCCACCTTGTGGCATAGAAAATGGATTATGGCAAAATGTTAGTTTTCCATTATCTGCTATTTCATACATTGGAAAATCTACTATCCAACAAAACTTAAATTCATTTTCATCTATTAATTTTGCTTTAATTCCTAATTCTTTTCTAATTTCTCCTGCTAATTTTTCTACTAATCCAGTATGCTCTGCAATAAAGAATATGCTATCTCCTGGGTTTGTATTTGTTCTATTAAGTAGTTCTTCTCTTGAATCATCTGGAATTAATTTTGCAATTGGACCTTGTAAACTTCTATCCTCTGCTACCTTTAGCCAAGCTAATCCCTTTGCTTTACATTTATTTATTGCAAAATTAGTCATTTCATCATAAAAACTTCTTGTTTGTTCTGAGCCATTTGGAAGAGTTATAGTTCTTACAATTTTCCCATTAAAAACTTTTATATCTAATTTCTCAAAAATATTTGTTACGTCCTTTATTTCTAAAGGATTTCTTAAATCTGGTTTATCTGTACCATATTTAAGCATTGCTTCTTTATAAGGAATTCTTGGAAAAACTTTATTTATCTTTTTATCAGAAAATTCCTTAAAAGTGTTATACATTACTTTTTCCATAACTTCAAAAACATCTTCTTGACAAGCAAATGCCATTTCCATATCTAATTGATAAAATTCTCCGAGGAGACCTATCAGCTCTTGCATCCTCATCTCTAAAGCATGGTGCTATTTGAAAATATTTATCAATTCCAGATACCATAAGCAATTGTTTAAATTGCTGTGGAGCTTGTGGAAGCGCATAAAATTTTCCGAGGATATATTCTACTTGGAACTAAATAATCTCTTGCTCCTTCTGGAGATGAACTGGTAAGTATTGGTGTTTGAACTTCTAAAAAACCTAAATCTATCATTTGATTTCTTAAATATTGAATCAATTTTGCTCTTAATTTTAAATTTTCTAATTGTTTTTTAGATCTTAAATCCAAAAATCTATACTCCAATCTTAAATCTTCTCTAACTGCTCTATTATTTGAAATTTCAAATGGAAGTGGCTTTGTTCTTTTTCCTAAAATCTCAATTTTTTCTGCAAAAACTTCTACTGTTCCAGTTTCAATCGCAGTATTTATGGTTTCTTTATCTCTTAATCTTACTTTTCCTAAAACAGATACTGTTGATTCGACAGGAATTCTAGCAGCAAAATCAGTTTTAGACTCATTTCCTGATACAACAACTTGTGTTATACCATATTGGTCGCGAAGATCAATAAATAAAACTCCCCCTAAATCACGGATTGTATCAACCCATCCTGCAAGCCTAATCTCTTCTCCAACATTTTTTTCTCTGATTTCTGAACAATTATAAGTTCTGTACATGTTACCTTTCATATCTTTCACTCCTTTTAAAATAGCAATTTTTAAAACTACAAAGATATTTTTTATAAAATTAATATTTTTTTAATACTAGTTTAATTTTAGTATTTTATTTAACATTAATTTTAGAATAAAAAAAATCCTTGTAATTTTAAATTAAATTTAAAATTACAGGGACGAAATATATTTCCGCGGTACCACCCTTATTGAAAACAAAATATTATTTTTTAAAAATTTTCGCTTTCCACTTTTTATTTAAAATCATGCTCCAATGTGTTTCACAAGTTTAATTATTAGAAATGCTTTCAGCCGATGACATCTCCTCTCTTAAATAATTTTTTAAAACTTGCTTTCATCTTCAACGCATACAATAATAAAATAATACTAAAAAATCTTTAATTTGTCAAGTTTACAGTTTTGTTTTTCTGCTTCTTATTTTATGAAGCTGAGATATCCCAAGTGTTTGCCCCTGCGCTAGTTAACTGGATGTTAGACTGTAGAGAAACTAGGGGGCGCACGCCACAGCAGGCATCGTCCTCACCGCCATACGAATACGCCAAGCCATCGGAGTCTACGCCGCCATCGTAAACATAACGCACGTAGAAATAAGCGTAGTCCGAGGCGGCAACGACCGAGCGAGAGGCGAGCCAATAATAGCTGTTCTCCCCTGTATATTGAACATCATCAAATAGCATTTTATACAAATTTGATGATGTATCACTTATATAGTCACTACCTGTATAGTAATAATCGTTAGACTCTAATGTTGTTATATAGTTATCTCCTTCTAATGAACTTTCTGTTATTGGTTCAGCTGGAGTTGTAGCTCCTGATTGATATGGTGAACTTTTCCATTCCTCTGCTTCAAAATCATACCACCAAAAGCTATTTCCATATGAACTATTATTATGGCTTGTACTTAAACTTCCACTTAATCCATTACCTGCTCTTGTTGATGAATAATATGGATAATTTGTTCCTTGCCAAAAATAATCTATTACATTTCCATATTCCCATAATTCTCCTTCTTCATAAACTTCTGGATTATATCCTGTAAATTTATTTACATCTTCTACTGTTATACTTCTTGCGCCTTCTGCATATTCTCCTTGGCCATATAAGGCTGATATTTTATCTAATTCTGTTATTGCATTTTGATATCCTGTTCTTCCTCTTAAATAATAATTTGAATTTGCATACTCTTCATCTACTTCTGTTGTTCCAATTGTGTTCTCTGATATTATTTGTAACTTTCCATTCTCTACTCCAAATACTTGCCATCTCCATCCACCATCTACATAATTTTGTATATCAAATACTTGGTCTGTATCATAACCAGTTGCAGTAGCTAAAGATGTATATGTTGTATTTTCTTCTGCTACTCCTTCTAATGGATCATAATTTATATAATCTCCTACTTGCAATGTTACTTCTCCATCTGTTACACTTCCATCTTCATTTTGAACCCATTCTTTTACTTCAGCAGGCTCTCCTTCTCCTTCATATGTTACTTTCGCACTATTCCCTGAATCTGTTATTGTTACTGTAAAGTTATATCCTTTATTTTTATATGTTACGCTTACTCCATTTGTTGTATTTAATGTAAATGCTGCTAATACATAATCTGCTGTATTCATATTACTTTCTACTCTTGCCTTCGTCATATATTGTGTTAAACTTTGGTTATTTCCATTTACATATCTGTCTCCACTCCAGTCTGTTACAACTGCTGCTACTGTCATTTCTAGTTCGTTTTGCACATTTGCTCTATTTGTTTCATCTGCTGCGTTTACTGCTTGATTTAAAACGCCATTATCTCCGAACTACTAAGGCAATTGTTACTCCTGCTAATATTAACAACACTATTATTGTTATGATTAGCGCAACGAGCGTTATTCCTAAATTTCTTTTAAAACATTCTTTCATTTGTCCCTCCATCTTAAAAATTCCTTTCTTTAGTATTTTATATATTTTTATTATTATTCTTTTACTGGTTATACAACCAATTCCATTTAAATTATACTTATAATATTTTTAATTGTAAATAGTTTTAAAAATATTTTAGTAAAATATTTATTTTAATACTTACTTATTTTAAGGCACAAAGGTAGCTTTTATTTTTGTAGTTACTTATTTTATAGTACATACTAACTTTTAAGCTTAGTTTTCTCTTAAGAGACAAATTTTATTCTTCAATTTCTCTTTTTAAAATGGGATAAAACTATCCCTACAATTTTTTAATTTTAAATTCCACAATCTCTGTAACACTTTTTTATAATTTGAATAATATATAACATACTAAGGATTACAAATTCGGATTACTTAAAAGGAGGGAAAAATAATGCCAGAAAACAGAGGTTGTGGATGTGGTATATTCGATAATGAATGCCTTTGGATTATCCTTATATTAATCGTTTTATTCTGTTGCTGCGGTAATGGAAATAGTGGCAGAGGCGGATGCTGCTAATCTGCTTAAATTAAAAAAGCAATCTTATTTTAAAGTGAGCCCTTCTTAATTAAGCAAAAAGTTTAATTAAAAGGGTTTTACTTTATATTAAAAGATTACTTTTTAATTTAAACAAATATTTTAAGTTTATAAAAATTTATTTTAAACTCATTTCACAATATTTGCATCTATAAATATTTTTTTCTTTATCTGTTAAAATAAATACTTGGTCAAGTTCTCTTTCAACAGACGTTATACATCTTGGATTTTTACATTTTGCAACATTTACAATTTTTTCTGGAAGTGATAATTTTTTCTTTTCTATAATTTTATCATCTTTAACAATATTTACTGTAATTCCAGAATCAATAAAACCTAATTTATCAAAATCTAAATCTATATTTTTATCAATTTTTATAATATCTTTTTTTCCTGTTTTTTTACTTTTAGCATTTGTAATTATAGCTACTTGGCATTCTAATTCATTTAAATTTAAAAGTTCATAAATTTTCATACCATTTCCAGCTTTTATATGATCAATTACATATCCATTTTTTATACTATCGATATTCATTTTTATTTTTCCTTTCTTAAAAAATTATAAAGCACTTAAAATTATCTTATATTTAACAATTTTAAAATTAATGCCATTCTAATAAACTTTCCATTTAAAGCTTGTTTAAAATAGCAAGCTCTAGGATCATCATCAACATCTACTGAAATTTCATTTACTCTTGGAAGTGGGTGTAAAATAGCTAAATCTTTTTTAGCTTTTTCTAATTTTTCTCTATTTAAAATATAATAATCTTTAAGTCTTACATAATCTTCTTCATTAAAGAATCTTTCTTTTTGGACCCTTGTCATATAAAGGATATCTAATTCTCCCATATATTCTTCGATATCTTTTGTTTCTACATATTCCATATTATTTTTTTCTATTATATCTTTTTTTACATATTCAGGAATTTCTAATTCTTTTGGAGATATCAAAACTAATTTTATATTTTTATATCTTGACATTGCAGTTATTAAAGAGTGAACTGTTCTTCCAAATTTTAAATCTCCACATAGACCTATAGTTAAATTATCTAATCTACCCTTTTCTCTATCAATTGTTAATAAATCTGTTAAAGTTTGAGTTGGGTGATTATGACCTCCATCTCCTGCATTTATAATTGGAACTGTTGATTTTAAAGAAGCTACTAAAGGCGCTCCTTCTTTTGGATGACGCATAGCAATTATATCACTATAACATCCTACAACTCTTATTGTATCTGAAACAGTTTCTCCTTTTGCTGCTGAACTAGAAGCAGCTTCTGAAAATCCTAAAGTTCTTCCTCCTAATTCAAGCATTGCAGCTTCAAAACTAAGCCTTGTTCTTGTACTTGGTTCAAAAAATAAAGTAGCTAAAGTTTTATCATCACATTTATGAGAATACTCTTTTTTGTGACTAATAATATCTTTAGCTACTTTTATTAAATCATCAATTTCTTCTACAGATAAATCTTTAATATCAATTAAATGTTTCATTTTCTCTCTCCTTTTTAGTTTTTCATATTATATCAATCTAAAAAGAATTTGTAAAGAGAAATTTATTTATATCACATTTTCTTGAGCAATTACTACATCTCTTTTTAATAATTTATTTTTTACAATTCCAATTCCTATGTATTTTTGATTTTCTGAATATATATTATATATTCCATCTTCTAGCTTAAAAGTTAACATTACTCCATTTAAAAACAACTCATGTTTTCTAGCATTTAATACTATTCTAGGTAAATTCTTAAATACTTCTTCTAACCCCAAAATTTTTGAATTTAAAAAATCATAATTTTCTTTATTTTCTTTAAGATCATCTAACAATATAGAATCTTCTATTTTAAAATCACCAACTACAGTTCTGTTTAAATATTCCATAAATCCGTACAGTTCCTAACTTTTCTGCAATATCTTCACATAGAGTTCTAATATATGTTCCTTTTGAACAACTTACTTTAAATTCTATAACTTGATTTTGAATATCGAAACTAATCAAATTTATTTCATAAATTTCTATTTCTCTTTTTGGAATTTCAATTTCTTTTTTAACCCTTGCATATTCATATAGTTTTTTTCCATTTACTTTTATTGCAGAATATTTTGGCGGGATTTGAATTTGTTTTCCTAAAAAACTTTTTAAAACTTGTTCTACTTCTTTTTTGTTATTTATTTTTTTATCAGATGTTAAAATTACTTTTCCTTCTAAATCCCCTGTTTCTCTTTTTTCTCCTAATTTTAATTTTGCAATATATGTTTTATTATGCTCTATAAGATATTTCGAAACTTTTGTTGCTTCTCCTAAAAGTACTGGAAAAACACCTGTTGCTAATGGATCTAAAGTTCCAATATGACCTGCTTTTTTTATATCAATAATTTTTTTTACTTTTGAAACCACATCAAAAGATGTAATCCCAGAAGGTTTATCTATTACAATTACTCCATTTTTCATATTTTTTTCTTAACACAAAAAGATTTATAATTTTTTACATGTAAATAACAACATGCTTAAAAATATAAATCTTTTTCCTTTCTTTTATTTCAAATGTTTTATAGTTTCTTCAACTACAGCTTTTCTAACTTCTTCAATACTACTATCTATTTGACAACCTGCTGCTAACTTATGCCCTCCGCCACCAAATAGCATACAAATATCTGAAACATCTATATTATTAGAACGGAATGAAATTTTAAATCCATCATCTTTTTCACGAGCAAAAATTGCAACTTCAACATCTTTTATAGTTATTCCAACACCTGCAATTCCATCTAATTCACCTGATTTTATACCAAGTTCATCAATGTCTTGTTTAGTTATGTATGTAAAAGTAATCTTATCATCATTAAAAAATTCTAATCTATCTAACGCAAGTTTTTCTGCTTTAAATTGAGTTATGGTTTTTGTCATCATAGCTTCTTTATATACTTTTGCAACATTTATTCCCTTACTTAAACACCAAGCAGCAAATTCAAAAGTTTCAGCTGTTGTACTATTAAATCTAAATCCGCCTGTATCTGTAATAATTCCCGCTAATAAACATGTTGCAACATCTTTACTTATATCTATTTTTAAATACTCTAAAGCTGATACTAAAATTTGACTACATGCTGGAGCTACTGGATTTACAACATTATAATCTCCAAACATTGAATTTCTTAAATGATGATCAAACTGAACTATTATTTTGGCATTTTCTATAAATTTTCTATATTCTTTACTTACTCTATCTGAATTTGGACAATCAACGACTATAGCCATATCATATCTTTCAAAAGTTGACTCTTGTTTTATCATATCTGAATTAGGTAAAAAATTAAAAGTTTCAGGATATTCTTTAAACAAAACATCTATATCAGTTTTTCCTAATTCTTTTAAAAATGTACACACTCCTAAAGCACTTCCAACAGCATCTCCATCAGGATTTTCATGAGCTAAAACAACAAAAGTTTCAGCTTTTTCTATCTCTTTTAAAATTTCATCTAAAGTCATTAGACCCTCCTTTTAGATTTTTTAATTAAATTATATTATATTATATTAAATCACTCTAGTAGCTTTCTTAGGGTTATATATTTTTTTATTTCTTATTCATATCTTTTAATATTTTATCAATCTTTGAACCGATATTCAATACTTTCATCAAATTCAAAAACTAATTCTGGAGTTATTCTTAAATTAACTTCTTTAGCAATTAAACTTCTTATAAAACCACTAGATTTTTTTAGTATTGCTAAATTTTCTTTTTGACTTTTACATCCAATCATACTAACAAATACTCTAGCATAACGTAAATCAGGAGTAGTTTTTACACTTGTTACACTTATTAAACCAGTAAGCTTTGGATCGTGCAAATCTTGAGATATAATTTTACTTACAGCTTTTTTTATTTCCTCATCAACACGATTCATTCTATTACTATCAGACATAAAATTTTCTCCTTTCTAAATAATATATATTTCCAATTAAATAATTGCACTCACTAGAAATTTGAGGTATATAATATTTATGGAATGGAGCGACGAATGTCTAGTGGAGTGAATTACAGCTTCTTGCCATTTAACGATTTTGAGGAAGCCTAAGCTTGCGCAGAGAGAGGCTCAAGGTCGTTAAAGCTAGAAGCTGTTTGAACGGAGCGTAACCGAGGAACGAAATGGAATAAATATTATATACCTCAAATTTCGGAACCGAAGGCACTCATTTTACTCCTCTCTAGTTTAGGATTTCGAGTAAAAATTGCAAAGCAATTTTTTCACGAATTATTTTACCTCTTCCATAACGTAAACTTCTAAAGAATCTCCCTCTTTAATATCATCATATTTTTCTATTTGAAGTCCACATTCATAGCCTGTTGCAACTTCTTTTACGTCATCTTTAAATCTTTTTAAAGATACTAATTTTCCATCATGAATAACAATATTATCTCTAATAACTCTAATTCCAGCATTTCTTGAGATTTTTCCTGTTTGTACATATGCTCCTGCAATTGTTCCTACATTTGAAACTTTAAATACCTGTCTTACTTCTGCAGTTCCAATTATAACTTCTTTATAAACAGGATCAAGCATTCCTTTCATTGCAGCTTCAACATCATTTATAGCATCATAAATTACAGAATATGTGTTTATCTCAACGCCTTCTTTTTCTGCAATACTTTTAGCAATAGCTTCAGCTCTAACATTGAAAGCAATAATTATAGCATTTGAAACTTTAGCTAAGTTAACATCAGTTTCAGTAACTCCACCAACACTACTATGAATTACAGATACCTTAACTTCATCATTAGATAATTTTACCAAAGATTGTTTTAATGCTTCTACAGAACCTTGAACATCTGCTTTTACAATTAAGTTTAATTGTTTTAAATTTTCACTTTCAATTTGAGAGAAAATATCATCTAATGTTACTATTTTACGTTTTGCAAGTTCTTTTTCTCTTTCTTCACGTTTTCTTCTTTCAATTAAATGTTTTGCTGTTTTTTCATCTTTTACTTCATAGAAAGTATCTCCAGATTGTGGAACTGAAGATAAACCACTTATTTCAACTGGCATTGAAGGTCCAGCAGTTTTTACTTCTTTTCCTTTATCATTTCTCATTTTTCTTATTCTACCAATTGAAGAACCTACTATAATTGTATCTCCAACATCTAACTTACCTCTTTGAACAAGCATTGTAGCGATAGGTCCTTTTGTTTTATCAAGTCTTGCTTCAATAACAGTTCCTTTAGCTTGTTTATTAGGGTTTGCTTTTAAATCTAAAACTTCAGCTTCAAGTAATACCATCTCTAAAAGATTATCTATACCCATTTTTGTTTTAGCTGAAATTGGAACAAAAATAGTATCTCCGCCCCATTCTTCTGGAACTATATCATATTTCATTAATTCTTGTTTTACTTTATCAATATTGGCATCTGGTAAATCCATTTTATTAACTGCAACAATTATTGGAATATTAGCTGCTCTAGCATGGTCAATAGCTTCAACTGTTTGAGGCATAACACCATCGTTTGCAGCTACAACTAAAATTGCAATATCAGTAATTTGAGCACCTCTAGCACGCATGCTAGTAAAAGCCTCATGACCTGGAGTATCTAAAAATGTTATATCTTTTCCATTAATATTTACTTGATATGCACCAATATGTTGTGTGATTCCACCTGATTCGCCTTCAATAACATTTGTACTTCTAATAGCATCAAGAAGCGAAGTTTTACCATGGTCAACGTGTCCCATAACAACTATAACTGGTGGACGTGGTTTTAAATCCTTTACATCATCTTCACTTTCATCAATTAATTTATCTTCATCTGTAACTACATTTTTCTTAATTGCTGTAATTCCAAATTCTGATGCTACTAAAAATGCTGTATCAAAATCTATTTCATTATTTATTGTAACCATCATTCCTAAATTTAATAATTTTTTTATAACTTCACTACTTGTAATTTTCATCTCCATAGCTAAATCTTTAACTGTAATATGTTCTGGAATGGTAATTTCAGTAAGTTTAAATATTTTTTGTTTAACTTTATTTCCTTGTTTTGGTTTCTTTTTAGCTCTTTTTCCTCTTTCTGTACTTAAATCATAATAATCATACATTTCACCTTCTTCATGAAACATATTTGAAAGTGTACTATGTTTTTTAAGATTATTTAATTTACCATTATCAAATTCTTCATTATTTCTTCTATTTTTTCTATTATTAGAATTTTTAGATTCATCAATTCTATTTTGTTTTTGTCTATCTTTTAATCTATTTGAAGCATATTCCCTTACATTTTCTTTTTCAGGAATATCCATTTCCATAATATTTTTTATTTTTTTATCTATACCTTTACCATCAAGTTTTCTAGGATTTCTATTATCTCTAGGTTCTCTTTTAAAATCATCTTTTCTTTGATTTTTAAAATCTTTATCTTGATAATGTTTGTTTTGAGAACGATTTTGTCTATTTTCATTATTAAAGTTTTTATCATGATTTACTTTATTTTTAGGGTTAGTATTATCAGCCTCAGAAGAGCTTTTTGTTTCAAGTTCTTTTGATTTTACAACTTCTTTTTCTGGCTCTGGAACAACATTTTCTGGCTTTTTTGATTCTTCTTTCACAACTTTTGGGGCTTCTTGTTTTTTATCTTCTTTTTTAGATATACCTAAAAGCTCACTTACAGTAAGAGGTTTTGTAGGTTTATTTCTATAAACAATGTTATAGTCTTTTTTTCTATTTTTTTCGACATTAAAAGAAGCCTGTTCCTTTTTTTGCTGTTTTTTCTTTTCCTCTTCTTCATTTTTATCATCATTAAAAATTACTTCTCTTCTAATGATAACTGGTTCATCTTTTTCTTTTTGATTTTCCATAGATTTCTTTTTAAATACTCCTTTTAATAATTTCTCTAACATTTTCCCCTCTTCTTCTGTAACTGAACTTAAATGGCTTTTAACTTCAATGCCATTTTTATTTGCAATCTCAACTACTTGTTTATTATCTACTCCTAATTTTTTTGCAATTTCATAAATTTTTACTTTCATTTATGATTCACCCCCAATAATTAACTTTTGGATTTCATCTGCCAATCTTGAATCTGTAATCCCAATAACCGCTCTTCCTTTTTTCCCAATAGCTATACTATTTTTTTCAATATTACCAAAAATTATTAATGGTATTTTATATTTTTCAGAAAAAAAGTTTATATTTTCTTTAGTTTTACTAGATGCATCATTAGCAAGTATTACTAGTTTAACTTTTCTTCTCTTGATTCCTTCTAAAACAATCTCATATCCGCGAAATAACTCTTCCCGCTTTAGCTGAGATTCCAAGCATTCCATAGCATTTATCCAATAATTACACCTCTTATACTTTCATAAAAATCCTCATCGATTTTAGTTTCTAAAACTCTTTCAAGTCTTTTAGTTTTTATAACTTTATTAAGACAATCTTCTCTTTTACAAATATATGCACCTCTACCATTTTTCTTGCCTGTTAAATCAATGTCTAAAACTCCTTCTTTGCTTCTTACTATTCTAATCAAATCTTTTTTTTCTTTTTGTTCATTACAAGCCATACATCTTCTAAGCGGTACATACTTTTGTTTTTTCTCCATTTTTACCTCTTCTATTCTTCTACTTCATCAGTAGATTTTTTTGATTTTGTTTTTCTAGCTTTTTTTGGTTTTTCTTCTTTAACTTCTTCAGAAATTTCTTCTACTTCCTCAGCAGTTTCTGTATTTTCTACTTCTTCATTTTCTTCATTTTTCATATTTTCAGCAATAATGTCTCTTATTTGAGATTCTGATTTAATATCTATTTTCCAATTTGTAAGTCTTGCAGCTAATCTTGCATTTTGACCTGATTTTCCAATTGCTAAAGATAATTGATCATCTGGAACAATAACTTGAGCAAATTTTTCATCTTCTTTAACATCAACTGCCATAACCTGTGCTGGTAAAAGTGAAGCTGCTATATAAATTGAAGGTTCTTCACTCCATTCAATAACATCTATTTTTTCACCATTTAACTCATTTATAATATTTTGAATTCTAACACCCTTTTGACCAACACAAGATCCAACTGGATCAATATTTTCATTTTTAGAATATACTGCTACTTTACTTCTATATCCAGCTTCTCTTGAAACACTTTTTATTTCAATTAAACCTTCATAAATTTCAGGAATTTCTAATTCAAAAAGTCTTTTTACAAAATTTGGATGACTTCTTGAAACTATAACTTGAGGAGCTCCTTTATTTCCTTTTTCAACACTCATTACATATCCTTTTATTTTATCATTTACTTTGTAATGCTCTGTTGGGATTTGTTCTTTTAAAGGCATAACTCCTTCCAATTTTCCTAAGTCAATAACTAAAGTTCCAGTATCTGCTTTTTGAATTAATCCTGATACTATTTCACCTTTTTTGTCATTATATTCATTAAAAATTAATTCTCTTTCAACTTCTCTTATTTTTTGAACAACAACTTGTTTCGCTGTTTGAGCTGCTATTCTACCAAAATCTTTTGGCATAATTTCTATATCTACTGTATCTCCAATTTTTACATCTGGATTAATTTTTTTAGCTTTTTCCAAACTTATTTCTAACAATGGATCTTCTGATTTTTCTACTACTTCCATTACAGAATAAACATGAATTTCTCCCGTATCTCCATTTATGTTTACTTTAACATTATCTTCTGAATCAAAATTCTTTTTATAAGCTGTAACTAAAGCTGATTCTAAAGATTCAATTAAGTATTCTTTTTTTATTCCTCTTTCTTTTTCAAGTTCATCCATTGCGCTAACTAATTCTTTTACATCAATCTGTTTCATTTTTTAAAACTCCTCCTTACATAAACAAAACTTAAGAGTGGGATTTGTTCCCACTCTTCTAGCTCATTTTGTTCTGTACAGTAATTATTATACAGTCTTTTTCCTACAAAGTCAAGCATTTTACCAAATTTCTCCACTTTTACTTAATTTTTTATTCTAAATTAGCTTTAAATTTCTAATTTTTCTTTTATATAATTCTCAACTTCTGAAATTGGTAACCTTATTTGTTCCATTGTATCTCTATCTCTTATTGTTACTGTATCATCTTCTAATGTATCAAAATCAATTGTAATACAATATGGTGTTCCAATTTCATCTTCTCTTCTATATCTTTTTCCAATGCTTCCAGCTGAGTCAAAATCACACATAAAGCTTTTTGAAAGTTTTGTATAAACTTCTTCTGCTTTATCATTCAATTTTTTAGATAATGGTAAAATAGCAGCTTTATATGGAGCAAGAGCTGGATGTAAATGCAAAACAGTTCTTATATCACCTTCTGAAATTTCTTCTTCATCATATGCGTTACATAAAAATGCTAAAGCTACTCTATCACAACCAAGTGATGGTTCAATACAATATGGAATATATTTTTCATTTGTTTCTGGATCTAAATAAGTCATATCTTGTTTTGAATGAGTCATATGTGCTTTTAAATCATAATCTGTTCTATCAGCAATACCCCAAAGTTCTCCCCAACCAAATGGAAATTTAAATTCAATATCAGTTGTTGCATTACTATAATGAGAAAGTTCAGCTTTTTCATGATCTCTTAATCTTATATTTTCTTTTTGCATTCCTAAAGATAAAAGCCAATTTTCACAAAATTCTTTCCAATATTTATGCCATTCTAAGTCAGTTCCCGGCTTGCAGAAAAATTCAAGTTCCATTTGTTCAAATTCTCTTGTTCTAAATATGAAATTTCCTGGTGTTATTTCATTTCTAAAAGATTTACCAATTTGAGCAATACCCATTGGAATTTTTCTTCTTGTTGTTCTCATAACATTTTTAAAATTAACAAAGATTCCTTGAGCTGTTTCTGGTCTTAAATAAATTTGTGAAGTTGAATCTTCTGTTACTCCTTGAAATGTTTTAAACATTAAATTAAATTTTCTAATATCTGTAAAATTACGTTTTCCACAGTTTGGGCAACAAATATCATTTTCATTTATAAAATCTATTAATTCTTTATCACTCATTCCATCTGCAATCATGTCTTTTCCCTGAGTATGAGCCCATTCTTCAATTAATTTATCTGCTCTATGACGAGTTTTACACTCCCTGCAATCAATTAGTGGATCACTAAAACCTCCAACATGACCTGAAGCAACCCAAGTTTCAGGATTCATTAAAATTGCACTATCTAGTTTTACATTATATTTGTTTTCTTGAACAAATTTTTTAAACCATAACATTTTAATATTGTTTTTAAGTTCTGTTCCTAAAGGGCCATAATCCCATGAATTGGCTAATCCTCCATAAATTTCTGAACCTGGATATACAAATCCTCTTGACTTACACATTGCCACAATTTTTTCCATTGAATCTACCATAAAAATACCTCCTTTAGCTAAGAACAAACAAAAAAACTTTCGCTCCTAGCATTTGATTTTTAATGCTAGGGACGAAAGTTATTATCTATATTTATAATCTATGCTTCCGCGATTCCACCCTAGTTGATATATTTTTTACTTTTAAAAAATATATCCACCTCAATTTATTTTATTTTTAGCTCAAAAGCTCCACCATGTTAAATTATTACAAGTATCCCACCATCACTTGCTCTCTTAAAAAATAATTCTTAACATTTCCTCTTTCTCAACGCTTGCTAGTATTTTACAACAATTTTTCCAAGCAGTCAATAGTTTTTTATATTTTAATTTTATAAAATATAAATTATATTTTTAAATCATAATAAACAGAAGTCAAACTTAAATTTGGATTGTAATATGGATCTCCTTTTTTAATCACATCTTTCCACTTTTCTTTAAAATTATTTGATTCTCTTTCAAATCTTGCCTTTTTCTCTGGAGTATCTTCATAACCTCTTGATTTTGACTCATAATGCATTAATTCTATATATGGATTATAAATAATCTTATATCCCTTTTCCCTAATTTTTAAGCAAAAATCAACATCATTAAATGCAACAACGAAATTTTCTTCATCCATATAGCCTACTTCTTCATAAATGCTTCTTTTTGCAAATAAACACGCTCCTGTAACGCTACTCACATTTTGAATTAAACATTCTCTGCCAAAAAATGCATGTACTCCTTTTGGAAGTGCTGTTAACATATTTGCTGCTAAACCACAAATTCCAATAACTATTCCTGCATGTTGAATTGAATGATCTTCAAAATAAAGCCTTGCTCCAACCGCTCCAACATCTTCTCTTTGGCAATACCCAATAAATTTTTGAAGCCAGTCTGGAGTTAAAAGTTCAGTATCATTATTAAGCTGTAATACATATTCACTATTGCAATTTCTTACACCAAAATTAATTATTCTTGAATAATTAAATCCTTTATCTGGATATTTAATAATTCTTATTTTTTCATTTTTCTCTAATTCTTGATAATATTTAAAAGTTTCTTCTTTTTCACTATTATTCTCAATTACAACTATTTCATAATTTTCATATGTTGTTAATTTTAAAATAGAATCTGTACATGTTTTCAATAAATCAATTCCGTCTTTATTTGGAATTAAAATTGAAACTTTAGGATTTCCGAATTACTTCATATTCTGTTTCATAAATTCCTGGAGCATCTCCACCTGGTTTTACTGTTCCTTTTAATCCTAATCTATCTATATGGTCTTGGATTGCTCTTTGACCTGATTCATAAGCATATGGTTTAGTACTAGCGGCCATAGCTGTTGATTTTTCATGAACTCTCCAATGATATAAAATCTTTGGAATATGTACAATATTTTTTGTATTTTCTGTTGCTCTTAAAATAATATCATAATCTTGAGCTCCATTATAATTATCTCTAAATCCTTCTAATTTATCCATTAAAGATTTTTTAAATACTGAAAAATGTGTTATATAATTATTTGCTCTTAATGTATCTGGTGAAAAATCAGGTTTAAAATATGGTTCTTTTCTAACTCCAGTATCTCCAATAATTTTATCTTCATCAGTATAGATAAATTCTACATCAGGATTTTCATTTATAGCTTTTACTACTTCATATAAGCAAAACTTTGGAAGAGTATCATCATGGTCTAGAAGAGCTACAAAATCTCCTGTTGCTAATTTTAAAGCTTCATTTGTATTTCCAGGTATTCCCTTATTTTCATTTAAAAATTTATATTTTATTCTTTTATCTTTTTTTATAATTGGCTCTAATTTTTTATTCTGCTCTGGACTTCCATCTGCTAAACATAGTTCCCAATTAGAATAAGTTTGATCTATTAAACAATCTACCAATTCTTCAAAAAAATTAATTGGAGTATTGTACATAGGAACTATTACACTAATTTTAGGATTATTTTTAAATTTATGATTTTTTTGTTCTTCTAATTCCTCTTCTTTAGGTTCATATTTATTTATCCAATTTGCATAAATTTCTATACCTAATTTCATGCTATCTTCTTGTCTTAAAATTATTCTTTTTAATTTTGAAAGACATTTTCTTACTGTTCTCCAAAAACCATAAGTTTTAAAATAAAATTTTATTTCATTAAATAAATGTTTCAAATTCATTGTTATATTTATGATTATATAAAATAATCACTTGCTCCTTTCTAACTCTATTTTATAGCTTAATAATACTAATCTTTGAATCTAATCTTAATAAACCTACTGTATTTTTTTTAGATATAATTTCAACTAAAAGTGCATCGTATTTTCTATTTAATACTTCTAAATCTCCATTATCATTAAAATGTGTACAACTAAAAGAAAGTGTATATTTATTAGGACTAACAGGCAATTTTTGCCTAAATTCTGCAACAACTACATCTCCTTTTTTAAATTCTCCTGTATACATTTTTTCAATATCTGTATTAGTTCCTGTAATATCTAAACCTTTAAAATCTTTTAAGGTCATAGTAAATATAGGATTAATAACTGTTTCATTAAATTTTATTTTAGATTTTAAAACAACTTCTTCATCATTTTCAAAAGAATTAATAGGATGATTTTCTAAATCAAAAATTCCATAATCTATTACTTCTGCTTTTTTATTTCCATAATCTATTATTTTATCATTTTCCACAAAATATGTTTTCCATTTTTGGTCATTTCTAATTTGTGAACTATCAGATACTTTTTTTGGTTCTTTTTTTGGAGTTGGAATATTTTCTTTTTCCTTCATCTCCTCTTCTTTTTCTAAAGCTTTTTCTTTTTCATATTGTTCAATAGATTTTGTACTACTTTCCTCGTTTATATCTAAACCTACAATTAATTTTTTATACTTTTCTGTTCCTTCTTTTACTGATCCATCAAAAATTTTCTTACCGCCATCTATAATTATAGTTCTTGTACAATTTCTTATGACATCTGAAATACTATGTGTTACAAAAAGAATTGTCTTTCCTTGTTTTTTAAATTGTTCAAACTTTTTAAAGCATTTTAATTGGAATGCCATATCTCCAACAGACAAAACTTCATCAACAATTAAAATATCAGGATCAACATTTATAGCGCAAGCAAAAGCTAATCTTGCAAACATACCAGAAGAATATGTTTTTACAGGCTGAGATAAATGTTTTCCAATATCAGCAAAATCAATTATTTCTTGTTCTTTATCTTTTATTTCCTTATCTGTTAGCCCAAAAATTTGACCATGTTGATAAATATTTTCATAACCTGTAAGTTCCGGATTAAAAGCAGTTCCAAGCTCTAAAAGCGAACTTATTCTACCATCTATTTCTATTTTACCTGATGTTGGAAAAACAACTCCTGTAATCATTTTAAGTAAAGTTGATTTTCCAGCACCATTTTTTCCAAGTATTCCAAGAACTTCTCCTTTTTTTACTTCTAGATTTAAGTTATCCATTGCTCTAAAAGTAGAATGTCTTTCATATTTTGGAATTATAGCTTCTAATAGTCTATCTTTTTTTCTACCAAACATTTTATATTCTTTTACTAAATTAGTTATTTTTATAACAGTCTTTTTTTCTTCTTTTTCGCTCATATTCTAAACCTCTTTATTTTCTTTTTTCACAAATTTATAGCAAATTCTTGCAAACATTGGCATATTTAAAATTAAAAAGTTTTTCATCTTGTAACTAAAATCTTCATATTTATAAAGCTTAAAAAATAAACTCCAATTTGAAAAATTAATCTTTTTTACTTCTTTTAATTTTTCAAAATAATTTAAGGCTTCATGATTTAATTTTATTATTTCTTTATTTTTAAATATATTCTCATTGACAATAAAAGTTTTAAAATGATCTATTTTAACATCAATAAATAAATTTCTAATTTCATCTAAAGAATTTAATTCTTCTGACTTCATTTTAGAGCCAACTTGATTTTTCTTATGTTGCCTATATTTTATAGTAGGACTATCTATATAAGCCATTTTTCCATTTTGACTTATAACTAAAGAAATCCAATAATCATATAATATATATTTACTTGTTTTTGGTATTGGTAAAAAATCATTTATCCACTTACTTTTAACAAGCATTGTACAACCTGTTATAAAATTGTTTAAATATAAACTTTCAAAATTATTATATTTTTTTATTTTATTTTCAAATCCTTTAAGTTTCCAATATGATGGAGCAATTGTTTTAAGCCTTGAATTTGTTACTTCTAAATCAGTAAAAACTAAATCGCTATTTGTTTCTTGAAGTTTATTAAATGTTTTTTCAATTTTATCTAATTCCCAAACATCGTCTTGATCAGCAAACATAAAAAATTCGCTTCTTACTTTACCAATCAAAAATTCTATATTATTAGATAGTCCCATATTTTTTTGATGTCCATAAACTTCAATTCTACTATCTTTTTCTTCATATTCTTTTAAAATTTTTAAAGTACTATCAGTTGAAGCATCATCTGATATAATTAGTCTAAAATCTTTAAAAGTTTGATTTAAAATAGAATCTAGTTGCTTTCTTAAATATAATCTTCCATTATATGTTGGCATTAAAATATTTATTTTTTCCATTTTTTATATCATTCCTTCTTAAGTTTACAAATTATAGTACATCTGCGAAATCTTTTTTTGCTTTTTTAAATATATAATTTCCCCATACAAATAATATAATTGTTATTGCCCAGAATATAAAAGTATATAAACCATGATGTTCTGTTATTATAGTAGAATTTATAAAAGCTTGTCTCATTCCTTCTACTAAATATGTAAATGGAAACGCTTTAAATAAGCATACTAATTTTCCTTGAATCATACTTAAATTCCAAACAATTGGCGTAAACCACATAAATAGCTGCATTAATATATTTAAAAGTTGTGAAAAATCTGGTATTAATGTTGTTAAAGCTGATGTAAATCTTGTAAAAGCAATTATAAAACAATATGCACAAAATACTATATAAAGTACATTAAGTAAATTTGGAAAATATCCAAAAATACTTGCTGCAACAACTGCAATTAATACTAAAAAAAGTCCTATAAAACTTGATGATGTAAGTGAAATAACTGGTATAATATCAACAGGAAATACTACTTTTTTTACTAAATAACTATAATTTCTAATTGAATTACTTGCATTTAAAATAGCATCATTACAAAACATCCACATTGACATACCAGGTAAGAACCATACTACATAAGGGTAATTTCCTGAACTTCCTGTTTTTAAAATATATTGAAATACTATTACATAAGTTAGCATAAACACAAATGGTTGTAAAAAGCCCCAAATTGAACCAAGACTTGTATTTGCAAACCTATTTCTAAAATCATTTTTTCCAAGTTGAAAAACTAGTTTTCTATCTTTTATTAGTAATTTAAAAAATTCCATTATTTCTTCTCCTTAACAATGTATATTGGTCTTTTTTTAACTTCTAAATAAGTTTTAGATAGATACTGACCAATTATACCTAAACTTAAAAGCTGTACTCCTCCCATAAACATTATTATGCAGGCTAAACTTGGCCAACCAGAAGTTGGATCCCCAAAAGCTAAAGTTTTTATAATAATAATAAGTATAAATACTCCTGAAATTATACAAAATAAAAAACCTATAATAGAAGCTATTGCAAGAGGTGCTGTAGTAAATGCAGTTATTCCTTCTAAAGCATATTTTACTAGTTTCCAAAAAGACCATTTGGTTTCTCCTGCTGCTCTTTTTACATTTTCATATTCAATCCATTTTGTTTTAAAACCTACAAAAGGGAACAAACCTTTTGAATATCTATTATATTCTTTTAATGAAATTATGGCATCTTTTACTTGAGAAGTCATAAGCCTAAAATCTCTTGCACCATCTACCATTTCAAAATCTGTCATTTTATTTATTATTTTATAAAACATTCTTGAAAATAAACTTCTTATAAATGGTTCACCTTTTCTTGTAACTCTTCTTGTTGCAACACAATCATAATCTTCAGTTTTAATAGATGAATACATTTCTTTTAAAAGTTCTGGTGGATCTTGCAAATCTGCATCCATTAAAGCAACATAATTACCGTTTGCCGCTTCTAAACCTGCAAACATTGCTGCTTCTTTTCCAAAATTTCTTGAAAAAGAAATATATCTTACTTTTTCATCTTGAGAACTTAAATCTTTTATAATTTTTAACGTATTATCTTTTGAACCATCATCAACAAAAATATATTCAAATTCTGCATCAATATCTTTTATAGCTTTTTCGATAGCTTCATAAAATAATGGTACAGATTTTTCTTCATTATAACAAGAAATTATTACTGAAATTTTATCCATTTTGACTCCTATTTTTCTAAATATTCTGGATGTGCTAAATACCAGTCTATTGTTTTAACTATTCCATCTTTAAACATTGTTTTAGGTGCCCAACCGAATTCTTCTTTTAATTTTGTTGGATCTATTGCATATCTATAGTCATGACCTTTTCTATCTGTAACATATTCTATTAAATCCTCTGATTTTCCTAATCTTTCTAAAATTAATTTTACAATTTCAATATTTCTTTTTTCATTATGTCCACCAATATTATATCTTTCACCTTTTCTACCTTTATGTAAAATAATATCTATTGCTTCGCAATGATCTTCCACATAAAGCCAATCTCTAATATTTTTTCCTTCTCCATAAACTGGTAATTTTTCATTTTTTAAAGCCTTTGATATCATATGTGGAATTAATTTTTCATGATGTTGATATGGACCATAATTATTTGAACAATTTGTTACACTAACATTCATTTTAAAAGTTTCACTATATGCTAAAGCAATTAAATCAGATGACGCTTTTGAAGCAGAATACGGACTATTTGGTTTAATTGGAGAAGTCTCTGTAAAGTAACCAGTTTCACCTAAAGTTCCATAAACTTCATCTGTTGAAACATGAACAAATTTATTTTCGCTTCCTTCTCCCCAAATTTGTTTTGCAGCTTCTAGCAAAGTATGTGTTCCAATTACATTTGTGTGTGTAAATATAAATGGATTTTTAATACTGTTATCAACATGAGATTCAGCAGCAAAATGGACAACTGCGTCTATATCATATTTTTTAAATGTTTCTTTTACAAATTCAAAGTCACAAATATCTCCTTTTACAAATGTAATTTTATCTTTTATATTATCTAAATTATGTAAATTTCCAGCATAAGTTAATTTATCAAAAACAATTATATTGTATTTTCCTTCATATTTTTTTACCATTAATTCTGCAAAGTTTGCTCCTATAAAACCTGCAGCACCTGTTACTAAAATATTTTTCATTTTTCTTTATCCTTTCTTTTATAAAAATTATTTTAAATTTTTAAATAAGTCTGTTTTCTTAAGCTCTTCTAAACTTGGCCATTTTGCATCTTTTTCAGAAGTTATATATTCTTCAGGTTTCATTCCTGGAACTTCTGGCCAAACTATTCCAACATCCTTATCATCCCATTTTAATCCGCCTTCAGCTTCATGATTATATACATCATCACATTTATACATAAATTCTGCCTCTTCTGATAAAACTAAAAATCCATGTGCAAAACCTCTTGGAATCATAAACATTCTCTTATTTTCTTCTGAAATTATAACACCTTCCCATTTTCCATAAGTTTTACTTCCAGGTCTTAAATCAACTGCAACATCAAAAACTTCTCCTTTTATACATCTAACAAGTTTAGCTTGTGTATTTTCTTTTTGAAAATGCAATCCTCTTAAAACTCCCTTTTTAGATTTTGATTGATTATCTTGAACAAAATCATAATTTAATCCAAGTTCTGCAAAATCTGGTTTACTATATGTTTCCATAAAATATCCTCTATTATCTCCAAACACTGTTGGTTCAATAATATAGACACCATCTATACTAGTTTCAATTTTCTTAAATTTTCCCATATTTTAAATGTCCTTTCCTAAAAATAATCATTTTTATTTATATCACAAAATTCTTTCTTTTTCAACCCAAAAATCATACAAAACATTTTATTCTAAGAATTTAAATAAATAAAGAGGCAAAGTTTTAAATTGCCCCTTTTTTATATATTAGTCTTTAAATAAAGCCCCATCAAAAATATTTTTATATGCATTTGGTTTTTCTTCAATAACACGTTTTAAATATTTTCCATATTCTGTTTTTTTGTATTTCTCAACATGTTTCATAACAATATCTTTTGTTATCCAACCATTTTTATAAGCATATTCTTCTAAGCAAGCAATTTGTGTTCCTTGTCTTAATTCTATTGCTTTAACAAAATCAGAAGCATCAGCTAATCTATCAGCTGTTCCTGTATCAAACCAAGCATAACCTGTTCCTAATGGTATAACTTTTAATTTTCCTTTTTTCATATAAACTTCGTTTACGTCTGTTATTTCAATTTCTCCTCTAGCAGATGGCTTTATATTTTTTGCGATTTCTACTACTTCATTATCATAAAAATAAATTCCTGGAACTGCTAAATCTGATTTTGGATTTTCTGGTTTTTCTTCTATTGATATTGCATTTCCTTCATCATCAATCTCAACAACACCATAACTTGTAGGATCTGCTACTTTATATCCAAAAATTACTCCTCCTTCTTTTAGGTTACTTGCAGCTTTAAGTAATCTTTCTAATCTTGAACCATAAATCATATTATCTCCTAAAATAAGAGCAACACTATCATTTTCAATAAAATCTTCTCCTAATCTAAAAGCATCAGCTAATCCTACTGGTTTTTCTTGAACTTTATATTGTAATTTCATACCTAAATCAGATCCATCACCTAATAAACTTTCAAAAGCTGGTAAATGAACTGGTGTTGAAATTATTAATACTTCTCTAATTCCAGCCATCATAAGCAAAGATAATGGATAATAAATCATCGGTTTATCATATACTGGTAACATTTGTTTAGAAACTGCTAAAGTTATAGGATATAATCTTGTAGCGCTTCCACCTGCTAAAATAATTCCCTTCATTACTTCAATTCCTCCTTTAAATATTCTTTCAAACCTTGAACATATTCTTTTGGATATATTCCAATATTATGTAATTTATCTTTTGATAATTGACTATTAAATGGTCTATCACTAGATGCAGGATACATTTCTTTATATTCTTTTGAAGTAATAGGAGTTACTTTTGTTTTAATTCCTGCTAATTCAAATATTTTACATGTAAATTCATACCAAGTTGTAAATCCTTCACAAGTTGAATGATAAACTCCATATTCAGGTTCTTTTTCCATAATTTGTTCTATAATTTCACATAATGCAGTTGTTGTTGTAGGGCTTCCATGTTGATCTGAAACAACTGTTATTTCTTCTCTTTCTTTACTTAATTTAAGCATAGTTTTAACAAAATTTTTACCACGAATTCCATAAAGCCATGCAGTTCTTAAAATATAATACTTTTCAGCCTTAGCTGCATTTTGTTCTCCTAATAATTTAGTTTTACCATAAGCACTTACTGGGTTTGGCTCCATATCCTCTGTATAAGCTTTACTTACATCTAAGTTTCCATCAAATACATAATCTGTACTAATATGAATCAGCTTAGCTCCAACTTCTTTTACTGCTTCTGCAATATTACTTAAAGCTTTTCCATTAACATTTTCTGCTAATTCATAATTTACTTCACATCCATCAACATTTGTATATGCAGCACAATTTATAACAAAATAAGGATTAACTTCTTTTGCTTTTTTCATTACCGCTTCTTTATCACATATATCTAAAGTTTCTAAAGTAGTTCCATAAACCTCATAATTTTTTTCTAATCTTTCTTTTAATTCTCCTCCAAGCATTCCATCTGCTCCAATTAAAAGTACTTTTTTCATCATTTTCTCCTTAAATTTAACATATTTAGGCTTTTTATAGGATACCCATAAACCTTTTTTACCAAAATTCGTGTTAATTATATCAGCCTAATAGTATAAAGTCAAAGGTTTTTACATAAAATTCACATATTTTTAATAAAATTTATTTTTTACATATTTAAACTGACCTCACTACATTAAAAGTCAAAATTTGTATAATAAATTTTTAGACAGTCTGACGTTCCTTAAAACATAAGCTAAAAAAAAATCTCTTAAAGAAAACTTTACTTTAAACTTTTTCTCTAAGAGACTATTTTTATTACTTATTTAATAAATTATTTTTGTTTTTTATTATGTGACTCTTTTAATTCTTTATCTATTTCTTTCACTTCTTCTTTACTTAAATCTGTTATTTCCACTATGTAATCAATTTTTTCTTTTTTTATTAACATCCTTTTAGCTATCTCTATTTGTTTTTTTCTAGCACCTATTTCTTCTCCATCCTCTAATGCTGATATACGTCTTACTTTTTCATCTGCTATAAATTTTTGTCTCATTTCTGCTCGCCATGACTCTATCTCGTCTAATCTTATTTTTTCTAGTTCTTCTTTTGCTTCTTTTATTTCAGCCATTTCGCCCACCCCCGTACTATCTGGATTTATTAAAAAATTAGCCCACGATATTAATTCTCTTGACTTTTTATCTTTTATATTTTTTATATCAAGTTTTTTTATCTTCGGTAACTCTATAATATCAATTTCAAAATCCTCTGTCAATATACTTTCATAAACCTCTTCTATTTTTTTCAAATTTTTTACGTCTACTGCTTTATATCTGAAATGATAATATGGTTTATTCTTCTTACTTTTTATTTCAAAATCTGTTATTAATATTGCAACTGTCCTTTTAGTTTTTTCATAACTCTCTCCTTTTGATACTGTTCTAGAATATAGTTTTGACCAATAATATAGCAATCTTTCTTCTATATAATTTTGTGTTGCTACTTGCATTTCGATATCTATTTCTACTTTTCCATTTATCTCAGCCCTTATATCTAATACATTTGATTTATCACTTAATATATCTCCATCCATTATTGTATTTCCTTTTAAATTTATTGATGTTATCTCTTCTTCTAATATACTACTTAATAAACTCTTTGTTATTCTCTCATTTCCCTCCCTTCCAAATATTCTTTTAAATACAAAATCATTTGTTGGCACTACTGCATTATTTTTTACTTCTGTTTTATTTTTTAATTCATTATTCATATTCTATTTATGCATAATGAACATACAAACATTACGCATATTCTCCTTGTACTAATATTTTTCTTTGTATGTTTTTAATTTCAATATTATAAATTGAAGTTAAACGGCTAGAAATGAGCCTTTAGAATTAAATTGTTTTTTGAATAAAACAATATTTGAAATTGCATATTAAAATATGCAAAAATTAAATTGCAAGTATTTTATCATGCTAATTTTAAATTGTAAATAGATTTTTTAAAATATTTATGAAATTTATTAAAAAAATATTATGACATTTTACGTCATAATAATAACAAAAGAGCTTTGAAAAATATCCAAAGCCCTTAATAAATTTATCAAAACAACCTACTTTTTGAACGCGTACCTTAGAACATTAAAAAACATTCTGACGTTTTACGTCAGTGTGGTAAATTAATTTCTTTTTTTAATTAGTACAAAAGATAAACTTCTTCCTTGTCATAGAATTAGTGGAAAGATAAGTATATACGATATTATCTGTACTATTGGTATTTCTTAATTTAAAGGATTTATATGAAAAAGTACATATAGTATTTATTGTATTATCCTAATTATCTTTTTTTATATTGTGGCAACAAATTGGCAACAATGTCGCCAACATATTTTTTATTTACCATAATTATTATATAGTTTAGTTATAATATAATCAAGTTATATTATTGATTTTTTCTATTTTTTCCACAGATAATTTAACTCATATTTTCACATCGTTCTGACTTTCATTTTCTTCCTTTTTTACATAGTTATCTAAATTTAATTCTTTCTTAAATTCTTCTTCTGTTGGTAAATATAACTTATACTTTGAAGCAAAAATTTGATTGTTATCTTCTGGCAAAGTATATTTTACAACTTGGTCACTTTTATCTGCACAAAGTACGATTCCAATAGGCGGATTATCTCCTTCATTCATCATTTCTCTTGTATAATAATTAACATACATTTGCATTTGTCCTAAATCTTGATGTGTTAAATCCCCCAATTTTAAATCTATTATTACAAAACATTTTAATATATAGTTGTAAAACACTAAATCAATAAAGAAATGTCTTCCATCAAAAGTTATTTTCTGCTGTCTTGCTACAAAAGAAAATCCCCTTCCTAATTCTAATAGAAATTTTTGTAAATGGTCTATTATTGCTTGTTCTAAGTCTTTTTCATAAAAATTTTTCTTTCCTTCTAACCCTAAAAATTCTAATACATATGGATCTCTTATAATATTCTTAGGCTCTACTTTTTCTGGTAATCCTATTTCATTTTTAATTGAATCTTTATCTTGGCTTGCTAATAATCTTTCATAATAAAATACTCCTATTTGTCTTTTTAATTGTCTTACACTCCAATTGCCTTTTACACTTTCATTAGCATAAAACTCTCTTGCTTTATTATCTTCAATTCTCATTAATAAATTATAATGTGACCAACTCAATTCGCTAGACAGTGTCTGGCGAATTGGAAAAGTACGATAAAACTGCCTCATATTTTTCAAATTTGCGACAGTAAAACCTTTTCCAAATTCTTTTGTTAAATGTTTAGATAAATATTCCAATAATTTCTTACCATATTCAGCTCTATCATTTTCTCCACATGCCTTATGTATTTCTTGTCCAATCTCCCAATATGCTTGTACCATTGCTGAATTAACAGCAGTATATACTTTTGATTGTGCTGTTAACACACTATTTCTAATTATTTTATATGATTCTTCTGGTTGTTTTGTTATTTGGTTATTGCTCATAGATTTCCTCCTCATATACTTTTTGTATTTAATTTAGTAATTTATTCGAAATGACTTATTCTTCCATATTCATCTAAAGAATATTTTAATGCTTTATAAATAGAATCTTTTAATTTATATAAATATGTATCATATCTTGTCATTTTTACTTTCTTATCTGTACCATAAAAAGTAACTTCCTCGTCTACAGGAATTCTTTTCTCAGTCTTAATAACTAGGTTACTATTATATAAGCCACCCAAACCTGTTTCACCTTTTGAAACAGGTTCGTTATTTGTATTTAAAAAATTCATAATATCTTTTCTATCATTTTCAGAAAATCCATCGATGATTGTCCATAATAATTCTAATGCTTCTCTATTACTTTCTTCATTAGATTTTTCTTTATATATATTATAACTAATTTTATTATTAATTTTTCTAAATATTAAAATTACACAATGTAAAATAATAAGCCATATAGCAAAAGATACTCCTATTGTCCAATAAATACTTTTATCATTAAAAGGTAACTTTTCTATCCAAGCTTTAGGTATAACAGTAATTGTAAATATACTCAAAACAAAAGCTATTAAACTTTTTAATCCATATTTTTCAATTAATGTTTTTATAAAATCAAAAAATTCACTCATTTTCTATCTCCATTTTATTTATTATGTTTTAATCTTTCTCAATGATTTTGATATTTATTTAACTGTTTGTTTTTTCATTTTTTGGAAATATCTTTTCAAAAACTCTTTTCAAATCTACATCTAGTAATTCATCAACTAGAACATAAACTCCAAATGATGCTAATATTGTATTTACTTCTTTTCTATATGCACTATTATTTATCATAATATGTTGTTCAACATTTGGATTTACATTTGCTAGTTTTTTCATCATTTTATATCCATTATTTAAACTATCATCTGTTACATATCCAAATGCATCAATCTCATCATAATCTATTTTAAATTTCTTAATATTATTTATAGAAAAAAATCTCTCTTTTGCATAAATTTCAAATAATTCCTTATTTATATTACTAAGTAATATTATACTATGTAAGTCAATAACATTTATTGTAATTGGAAAAACAGAAATACTGTCTTTGATTTCTTTATCAAAAAAATGTATACTTGTACTCAAAAATTCGACAGGGTATAAAGTAATATTAAATGAAATTACTTTCTTATCTTTCAAATTAAATTGTTGTTTTTTATTTTCTATTTCTAACTCAATGTACCCTTCATTTTTTTCTAACGTTCTATGAAATGTGTCTATTGAAAAATAACCTCTTCCAAAAGCTTTTTTTATATTCATCATTGTTTCTGTGTCATTATGAGCATTATATATATTAAATCCAGAAGATTTGCATTCAAAATTGATACAAATATCATCTTTAATAATTAAATTATCTAATTCCATTTTCCTTGATTTATCATCAATATACTTTGCATTCGTCATTACATCATCATATATGTTTCTCAAAATATTTCTAACATATTTTTCAAAAGATTTTTCTCTTTTTTTATAATAACTATCTAATTTATTATCTTTAAGATTTTTAAAATATTCAATTATTAATTTTTCACATTCATTAAAAATATATGTGCAAAATTCTCCTAGATACATTAATATATAATTATTCTCTGCTTTAATAATTTTCTTAGTGTCTTCTACTGTAGATACATCTTCTAATTCAACTGAAAATAGTTCAAGATATTTTTTTATGCATTCTAGCTCAATATCTTTATTAAGAATATTTATTTCTTTTGCAGAAAACCAACATGTAGGTTTTGTGGTACCAAAAAAAATCATCCTATCATTACTTGTCATGTTTTTTCTATATATATAATCATTGTATATTAATACTCTTAAAATTATTAAACCAGTTATATCATAAATATCTGAAATAGAAATCCCGAAAATATTTATAGCCTGTTCTTCTGTTATCGCAGAATCAAGTATTTTTAATCTATCAATATTTAAAATAAATGATATAGTATACTACTCATTGCTTTATCTATTGCTAATGAATCACTTTTTTCTAATAAATCAATACTTAAATTTTCTTTAAAAAATTGTTTAGAAAAATGTTTAATATATTCATCAAAATTTTTATAATCATCAATTTGATTAATTTTTGAAAAAACAAAGTACCCTTGTTTATCAAATTCAATCTTCTTTATGCGACATAGTTTTATATGATCTCCTAAATAATAATCATTATAGAATTTTTCTACTAATTTCTTTTTATCGTCCAATTTTTTGTATTTTCCTTACTATTTATTTTTTATATATATTATCATAAAAACTCAGAAAAAGAAAGCCTTTTGACAAAGACTTCCAATCAAGTTTTATCTCCAAACATTAATTTATTTTTTTATTAATTTATACTACTCCGCATACTATATCAACTTCTATCGTTACCTTAATTTTATAATTTTCTACTCTTTTTATCTTATTTTTGTCTTTTCTTTCATAAGTAACAAAATCTTCAAAAGCAGTAAACTCAACTATTGTATCAAATTTTTAAGTGATAGCACCTAGCAACATCTCACATTCCGTGATTACTTATAAAAAACACCTGTTTTATGCTCGTTTATTGATAAAAGATATCTTAATCAAATAAACTTATTTGTTTTGTTTTCGCCCTTGTTTCTGGATTAGCAGAATTATACTTTTCTATTATTGGAGTAATAGTTTCCTTTAAATTATCTGTCGTTTCCTTTCTTTCAAACAATTTTCTATCAGTCATATCAAATTTTTCCGAATTATCTCTAATCACATTTATTATATCTTCAAATATGGCTGTATTATTTTCTTCAAGCACCTTTAACATTTCTTGACATTTTCTTTCCATATCAGCACTATTAAATTTAGGTATGTCATTATTAAAAATAATTATTTTAAATAACATTAACATATGATTTTTAGCCCTTCTATATTTACTATCTAAGGTTCCACTTTTAAAATAATATTCTAATTTGTATAAAGTTAACGCACTTACATAATACATTATTAATTTATCAGTACTATTAAATATTTCCCCTTCTGATTTTTTTACAACAGTACCATAAAATCCAGATACGGCATGTGGAATCTCCAAAAACATTGATGAAAATGCTTTTATTTGTGTAGATATACTTACTATTTTATTTTTTTGTATTGTAGTTTGATTATATTGATTAGTTCTTCTTTCATAATATAATTTAAATCCATTGTCTGGATATGTTTCATAATATTGTTCTAACTTCCTTTGATAACTTGATAAAGCAGCAAGTTGTTCTTTTTTTATCGCTGTTTGATTATTAGTAGCTGTTGTTATTTCATTTTTTAGTTCATCATCTTCAGTTGCAATTATTCTTATAGGAACATATACTCGTTCAATAGAATTTAATTCTCTATTTTGATAAAGAATGTGACTAGTTTGACATCCATTTACAATTTGGTAATTCGTTATAGAGAACCTATCTCCAGTTACTAAAATATTCTCTGTTACGATTGTTATTCCGTTATTCAATAGTCCAAATTTCATTATACTTTTAGGATTGTTCAATGTTTCATTCATAGATTCGTTTACATCATTATCATCTCCTAAAAAATCTCTTATATTATCTTCAAAGACGTTTTTTATATTATCTTTTTCATCAATTATTATTTTTCTATATTCTGAAAAAGGAATAATTCCATAATATCCTTCTTTAATTTTTCCATCTGCTGGAATAGTTACCCTCTTATCAAAATTAAATATAGCTGAAGATTTTTCTTTAGTCTTTCTATATAATTCCTGAACTTCTGAGGCTCCTATTGGTGAAAATTCCACTTTAGAAAATAAATTGCTATCCTTTAATTTTTTCTTATTATTCTCGATAATAGTGTTTACATTTTGATCATCTACCCAGTTTCCTGTTGTTATATAATACATTTCCAAAATTGGATTAGACTTACTCATATAACTACAATTTTCAGTACTATATATGAATTCTTTGATTTCAACAAATTTTTTCATTTTTTCATTTTTAAAAGAGTCTTTATCACCAGAAAAATAAACTTCTGTCCAAGCGAAAAAATTCAAAATATCTGGACTAGAAAAATTCGAGCTTGTTTTTGATTGAATTAAAACAAACTTTACATTTAAATATTTATTAAATTCTATTAAATCTTTGGCTTCTTCAACATTATTTACTATTTTATTATTTACAATAATTCCTATACCATCGATTCCTTGTGTCGCATCACCTGTTGATATTTCATCTAAATCGAAATTGCTATTCCCATATTCTTTCATTATAGCACAATAATTGGCAAAATATTCATATTGTTTTGATTCGTCCAATTTAGTAATTTCATTTACTTTACTAAACTCTTCTAAAAAAGATTTTGTGATTCTATCCATATTGTTTTTTCCTCATTTCTCGATTTTTTTATTCATCCTATGTTATATCACATTCCATACGAATTCTCAACTCATTTCGCAATACTCTATTCAATTTTCCATTTTCATTTCTTTCAATATTTCCGAATTCAAAATAGTAATAAGCTCCTAAACAAAATTTTGAAAATGCTTGTTTTCTTGAATTTTGTTTTTCCTCATCTATAAATTCTAATAGTGGTTTATATTCTCTAACACTCTAGTTATCTCCAATCTTATTTTTTGTATATATACGTATAAAGAATTCTTAAAAGTTTCAATCCTTTTATAGAAATTCCCCAAAATTTATAATATTCTTTATAACATCTGTTTGAATTGATTTTTCTAAAAATTCATTTGCTTTTTTTCTTGGTTCTTCTGTACTTGATATATAATAATTTTCAGTAGTTTCTATCTTACTATGACCAAGCAAATCTGCAACATCTCTTATTTCTGCTCCACCATGTAATATTTTAGTTGCATAAGTTACCCTTAAATCGTAAAATCTACAATTACTTAATCCAATTTCATTGTGAATAATTTTAAATGGGTATCTAATACTATCTGTTCCAGAATATTTTCCTTTTTTATTAACGAAAACTAAATTTATTTTATTAGATGATCTAGCCTTGCCTTTAACTTCAATTATTCTATATTCAGTTATTTTACCATATTTATTCGTTACTTCTTCTAAATAGTGGCTATAATAATCAGTATCACATTTTTTCTTGTTTATAGTTTGTCTTTGCTTATATTCTTCTAGTATTTTTAGTAATGTATTACAAATATAGATCTGTCTTTCTCCTGTTTCTGTTTTTGTATCTCCTATATACCATTTGCCTTTGTTATCTTTATTTTTAGCATAAACGTTATGTTTTACTTTTATAATTTTGTTTTCAAAATCTATGTCGTCCCAAGTCAGCGCAAACCCTTCACCTGTTCTCATTCCTGTATAGCAAGCTGTTAAGAAAGCATATACAAACACATCGTTTTTCTTGAATCTTGTCAGAATTTTGTCTATTTCTTCTTGGTTATATAAATGATGTTTATTTATTCGATTTTTTTTACATATTTAGTTGGCACTTTTATAGTTAATGTTGGATTATAATTAATAAAACCATATAAATCTGTTGCATCTCTAAAAGAGACTTTTAACACTTTCAAGATATTCCTTATATAATCTCTTGAATAATCATATTTATTACATAATTCAATGATAAAGTTATTTAATTGGTAACTTGTTATTCCATATAATCTATATTGCCCTAAATTAGGTTTTAAATATTTTTCTATTATACTTTTATATATTCGTACAGTATTATACTTCATATTTTGCTTGTAATCTTCAATCCATAAATCTAAATAATCACTATATGATATTTTTTCATCTCTTGTGTTACAATCATTATTAAAATAGTTATTGTATTCTACAATTCCAGCTTCCATAGCTTCTTTTTTCGTTTTGAATCCAGATTTACTCTTTCTTTTCCTCTTTCCATCAACCTTTGATATCTCAAATGAATATTGGTACACTTTTCCTCTTTTTCTAATACTTATCATAGAAACCATCTCCTTCTTTATATTACATTTATAATATTATAATTAAAAGAGTTAGCACAATATCATAAATATACTAACTCTTTTAATTAATTTATTATACAATTTTTAAGGTTGACAATTCGTTGACAAAATATAAAATATAATTATCTACCAACCTGTGCAATTGCCTATTTTACTTGTTTCTACCACAGCAATTTTTATATTTTTTGTTCGACCCACAAGAAGTGGTAATTTTTTCCGCACTCCAACACGTCCCTAAAGACACTAAAAACATGTTATTTAATAGCTACTCATTAATTAATACCACACGAAATCCATCAAGGTAATATGCACTAGCATCCGAATTTCGAAATCCAAACAAAGCAGCATCTGACTTGCTATAGTAACAGCCACCATTTATAAAAAAAGTTGAACTATCATAAATAAAAGAAGAAAAATCTAAATTCCAACTACTTGCAGAACTTGTCCCACTTGATGTTTCTAAAATTGCATTCCCATATCCATAAGTACTTGATAGCAATTCTTTATAAGTATAATAATTATTTGAATAACTATCATTTAATCTATCATATGGATACACTGTATAATCTCTCGTACTTAAACTCTGATATCCATTTTCATTTGCTGTAATTGTTGCTCCAATTAATCCTCCTGACGAACCCCCAATTCCAACTCTTATTAACCTTTCATGTCCATTTGAAATATATCCCACTGTTCTTTCCCATAGACCTCCACTTAAATCATATGCTCCCGTGATATTTCCTGTTGTACTTGCTTTCATTCCATTCTCTGTATTATATGATTTTACATTATTTAAATCTGTTGTTTTTTCTGCTAAAACATCATTTCCAGCTAATCCTGTTACTGCCACTCTATATGGATTTGATTCACTTGTATAATAATTATTTATAGTTACTTCTGTTCCATTTCTTCCATAACTACTTTGAGCTAAATATGCTACTGCTCCCCATTCGCTATTTTTTATCATATGGCTATCTGTTATATCTGAACTTAAACCGTAGAAATTATTTGCTGTATCTATTGCTTTGCTTAATACATAACTATCTCCTATGCATATTACATTATATGAATATGTTAATGGAATAAATACTGGATAAGATAAGCTTTCACCTGAATACCCTGTATTACTTAAATCTTGATTTAATGCATTTGTTAATAAACCGCTATTATAACTTGTATATTTTAAATCTGAATATACTATTTCATCATCTGCATTTGAGATTTCTGTTGATAATACTCCATTATTATTTGTTATCGTATTTGCCTGATATCCCGCTTCATATTTTGCTACCCAAAAGCCACTTACTTCTTCGTCCCATTCTCCATTCATGAAATTATTTGATGTGCCATCTCTAAAAGCTGGATGAACTATATAGTCATTCATGTGATTATTTACTTCGTTTGTTTCATCTATTGTATAACTATATTCTCTACTTATTCTATTTCCTTCTTCATCTAAATCACTTGTTCCTTGTAAGAATTTTATTGAGATTTCTCCAGCTGTACTTGTAAATAATCCATTTTCTATTTTATATGCATATCTTGGTATCCATACCCAGTAACCTGTTATATTTCCATTCTCATCTTTTGTTACTGCATTTGCCCATCTATTTTGACCATCTCCATCTCCGTTATAATTATACCAATTATTCCATTCTTCCTCTGAACTTTCAGCTGTTAACTCTATTTCATTTTCAGAATCATCCCAATACACTGCTGTCATTCCTTCCATTAACTCTGGACTATTTACTTTCTTTTCACTATTCCAACTTCCATTTGCTATTGCCTTCCCTTCTATTACTTCTTCATCTGTATTTATATAAAAATCTATTCCATCTAATGTTATTGTTCCTGTTGGAAGTGATGTTCCAATATTACTTGTATCTATTCCTAAATGATTTTCTAAATTACTTTTTAAACTACTTACATCTAATCTTCCATTACTATCATAACTTCCTACTATCTCCATTGCTATTCTTTCTCTTGCATCTTCTACTTTTGTTCTATCAGCTGAATTTATTGCTTGATTTAATATTCCATTTTCTCCGCACTAAAGCTGATATTGTTACTCCTGCTAATATTAATAATACTATTATCGTTATAATTAATGCAATCAGTGTTATCCCGCTTTTCATAATTTTTCTTTTTCATAAGTATCCTTACCTCCTAATATTTTTTATTAATTTTTTAAATTTTTATCAATTCTTTAATTAACTTTCTAATTTTTTTGAAATTTCTATCAATTCTTTAATCAATTTTCTAACTTACTTTTTATACAAAATTTATTTACTGCCTCTACAGTAAGTTTTATGTAAGTTTATATTTTCTGTAATGGAACGACGAATGTGACCAGAGTGAATGTTACAAATTCTTATAAAAGCCGAAAAGAAAAGCCAGCGCGAAGTCGGCTCAAAAATTTCGTTCGGGTTTTATTAGAATTTGTTCAGACACGTCGGAAGCCGAGGAGTGAAATGTAAGAAAATATAAACTTACATAAAACTGGACTCACAGCAGTTATTAAAAAACATATAAAAACATTTAAAAAAATTAAAAAACATATAAAAATATCAAAAACCATCAATAACAAAACCTATTGTATTAATGAAAAATAAAAATAGCAATAAAACCTATTGTATCGATGAACAATAAGCTTTATTGCTATTTAAAAATATATTTTCTTTTCTATTAAAACTAATTATAAGTGTGTGTGTGTGTGTGTGTGTACAGCCGCAAGGGTTTCACGATTTGTAAAATTTAAACTTTTCTTTTGTCTATCCACGCTTTTCCTCCCTATCATTTTAATTTTATTTTTCAAATTTATATTGGTTATACAACCAATTTACTAAAATTATAACTTTAATATTTTTAATTGTAAATAGTTTTAAAAAATTATTTTATATAACGAGGTAACTTTTACCAACTTATATTTTTTAAAGATATTTAAAACACTTAAACTAAAACATTAAAAAATCTCTTAAAAGAAAACTTTTAATTCTAGTTTTCTCTTAAGAGACAAATTTTATTCCACTTCTTTTCTTAGTAATTTTGAATTTTTATTTTAAAAAAATAAATCTAAAAATTTAAATTTTAAAAATGTTTTTTATCTTTGATATATAATTTCTCCATATTCTGAAATGCTGTCTAAAAAGCCACTTGGATCATATTCATCTATTAACAAAACTGGTTCTATATCACTTGAAATATCTCTCCTTAATTTACACAACTTTGCCATATCTTCTAAAATATTTTTTGATATACTTGTTCTAGGGACAATCACAGCAACATCTATATCACTATCTTTCCTGTAATCTCCTCTTGCATAAGAACCATATAAAATAATTTTATTTACAACCATATTTGAAATTACTATTTTTGCATATTCCTCAACTAATTTTCTAACTTGTCTTTTATCCATTTCATCATCTCCTCTGTATTCTTTACAATTTTTTACATTTATCCTTATTTAAAGTTTCAAACAACTCTTTTTTTACAGTTGGATATCTTGCTTCAATATTAAGTGGTGTTATAAAATCGATAAAATCTTTCTGACATTCAGACATTATTTTATATAAATTAGATTCTTCAGCTAATCTTATCAATTTATGTGTATATGGAGGTTGCTCATTTTTTACTTTTACAAAATACGCTTTAATTATTTTTTCAATTGCCTGGTTAAACATGAAACCGACATATAAATATCTTTTACTTTTTAACATAGCTTTGGCTGTATCTAAATCATATTGAGCCAACTCTTGCCAATATTCAATTTTATTATAATCGTTAATTTTAATCTCCTCCTTATACATACATATCAATATAATATATTATATCATCTTTCTTTATACAAATCTATATATTTATAAAATTATTTTAAACCTATGTTTTTTATTAAAAACATTCTGACGTTTTATGTCAGTATATTAAATTAGTTTCTTTTTAAAATTGGGACAAGAAAACCAGCCTTCTGCCCAATTTTTTAAGATATTTAAAACACTTAACTAAAACATTAAAAAATCTCTTAAAAGAAAACTTTTAATTTTAGTTTTCTCTTAAGAGACAAATTTTATTCTAATTTTATTTTTTAAAAATTATAAATCATTTTGTTAACCATTTTATCAAATTCATATTCTCAGGATCTAAAAGCATCTCATGCTTTGGCATAACTCTAAATGTATAACCAAAGTTACCACCTGTTTCAAGATCAATTACACCTTCATATTCAAATTTACCGTCTTTTTCTCCAATTTTTTTCATCTCAGTTGTAGAAACATTCTTAACATTTCCGATTTTCCATAAATTGTCCAAAATAAACTTGAACACATGCATTTTCTTCTTTTATATTTCCTAAAGTAACTAAGCATCTAACTTTTATTTTGCTTCCAGCAACTAATTTTGAATTATTTGCATTTTCAGTTTCTTCTTGTTCAATAACAATAGATTCCCATTCAGCCTTAGTTGTTTTTTTCCATTCAGAATAATTTATAACATTTTCTAAATCAGTAAAATATTTTTTTCTTAAATTGCAAAGTGGCATATATAGATCATTTACATAGTCAACTACTTGTCTTGCCATACTATATTTTCCAGCAGTTGATTTAATTGAATTTTTCATAAGAGCAAGCCAATCTTTAGAAATACCATTTCTATCTTGATTATAATAAATAGGAATGATTTGATTTTCTAATGTATAATAAATACTGTTGCTATCAGCTTTATCTTGTTCTTCATCATTTGTATATTCATTCTCATTTCCAATAGCCCAGCCATTTGTTCCATCATATCCTTCAGCCCACCAACCATCTAATACACTAAAGTTAATAACACCATTTACTGATGCCTTTTCTCCTGATGTTCCAGAAGCTTCCATTGGTCTACGTGGATTATTAAGCCACACATCAACACCACTTACTAAATATCTTGCAATACTTATATTATAATTTTCAAGCAAGAATATTTTTCCTTTAAATTGCGGCATTAATGAAACTTCATGTATCATTTTAATTAAATCAGAACCTTCTTTATCTGCCGGATGTGCTTTTCCTGCAAATACTAAGATTACAGGTCTATTTTCATCACATAAAATTTGAGTAAGTCTTGTTAAATCTTTAAAAATTAGTGTTGCTCTTTTATAAGTTGCAAATCTTCTTGCAAAACCTATAATTAAAGCCTTTGAATTAATATTTTCAACTATTTCTGAAATTTTGTCATATCCAACACCATTATTTAAAAATCTTCTTGTTACATTTTCTTTTATTAATCTTATTAAACGTTTTTTTCTTGAAACATGAGCTTCCCAAAGTCTATCATCAGGAATATCATCAACTTTATCCCATGTTGTTTGTAAATGAATTCTATCTTGCCAATATGGTGGTAAATAATCATTATATAAGTCTTTAATTCTAGGAGCAAGCCATGAACATGTATGAATACCATTTGTAACATAAGTAATAGGTGATTCATCATCTGCTATATTTGGCCAAACATCTGAGAAAAGCTCTCTTGAAACAGCTCCATGAAGTTTACTTACTCCATTTTTCTTTCCGCTTATTTTAAGAGCTAAGATTCCCATATTAAATCCTTGTTCAAAACCTTCAGTTTCTTTCATTCCAAGTCCAAAAAATTCTTCTCTTGAAAGACCCAATTTTGGCCAGAATTTATTAAAATATTTTTCAATTAAACTTACATTAAAAATATCATTTCCCGCAGGAACTGGTGTATGAGTTGTAAATACTGTTTCTGCTGTTGCAATTTCTTTAGCTATATCAAATGAAACTTGTTTTTCAGTCATTATATTTTGAATTAATTCTAAAGTTAAAAATGATGAATGACCTTCGTTCATATGATATAAGGTTGGCTTATATCCTAATAATTTTAAAGCTTTAACTCCACCCATACCAAGAACTATTTCTTGGCGAATTCTCATTTCTTTATCTCCACCATAAAGTCTTAAAGTAATTTCTCTATATTCTGGAGTATTTTGCTCAATATCTGTATCCATTAAATATAGCTTAATTCTTCCAACTGTAATTTGCCATAGTTTTATAAAAAGTGGCTTTCCTAGAAGTTCCATTTCTAAAATAACATCTTCTTCATTTTCATCTTTTACAGGAAGTATTGGAAGATTGTATAAATCTATATTTTTATATTCGCAACATTGAACTCCATTTACATCTATTTTTTGATGGAAATATCCATTTTTATATAATAATCCTATTGCAACAAATGGAAGTCCTAAATCACTTGCAGATTTTAAATGGTCACCTGATAAAATACCAAGACCTCCAGAGTAAATTGGAATAATTTCATCAATTCCATATTCTGCTGAAAAATATGCTATTAAATCATCTTTATTTTTTGAATAATTATTAGCAAACCAAGTATTTTTACTTTTAATATAATCATCAAAATTTTCAACTACTTGATCATATTTTCTTAAAAAACTAGGATCTTCTGAAATTCTTTCTATTTTATCTTGTGCCACTAATTTTAAAAATTTTACAGGATTTCTTTCGACTTTTTCCCATAAATTAGGATCAATTTCTTGAAATAATCTTAAAAACTCTGTATTCCAAGACCACCATAAATTATTTGCAATTTCAGGTAATCTTCCAACCCTTGAAGGCAGTTTTGGAACAACTGTAACTCTATTGAATATATACATATATATTCCTCCTTTGTATTTTTTCAAATCTTCTATTTTAGAAAATTATTTTTTCAATTTAGTACTTTAATTTTTCCAAACTTTTATAGAATATATTATCTTCTATAATACATTTTTTTTCAAGAGTTTTTTTCAATTTTTTATATTTTATTTAAAACTTTAGAATACTTCCAAATGTTTATTAATCCATTATCAAAAACAAATTATTTTTTAATTTACCATGTTTTTGGAAAACGTCCCTTAAAACAAAAACAAAACAAAACAAAACATTAAAACATCCCTTAAAATATTATATTATTACTTCTACAAGTTGACAAAAATGTTATTAAAAATTATAATTAATTTATATGGTGCATTTTTGTACCTGGGGAACCGAAAATATATATAATTGAAGGGAGTTTAGACGTATGAAAAAATTTTCTACTCACAAAGCTTTAGAAGCTGCCACTCGGTGTTTCTTAATTATTGCTACAGCTGTAGCAATGTTGGTCGTGACGGTAAATGTTGGTAAAGTTACTGTAACTCAGCTTCGCTTGGCTGGTATCTATAGTGATATTGTGTCAAGTGAAAATGCAAGAGAACAGTATCAAAAGGAATCTCATATGTACGATTTCAGTGGAACTCGTGCATATTATCAAGGATTGGCAGATGAAGCAGATGCTGAAATTGTACGTTTAGAAGAAAAACGGAGCGAAATCAAGCATAGTTCGGACCCAATTGTTGCTTGGGCAGCAAAAGATGGTTTTGAACATTCTGTATTCTGGCCATTTCTTGGAATTTCTATTTTAATTCTTGGTCTTTTGGTACTTTGGTATAAAAAATTAGAAAAATTCACAAACTTTGAAGTTGTAATCTTCAGTTCTGTGATGATTGTAATCTTTAGTTTTATATCAAATACATTTTATATTTTGGGTAGATTTTTCTATTTAATAGCAAAATCTTACAAAACTCAAAAAAGTAAATGTAGATCCAAAAGTAGCAAAAGCAAAAAAATAATACCGTTTGACGACAAAAGGAGACTTGGCTAAAAAGCCAAGCCTTCTTTTTTATTTGTTTATTTATATTGCCAAAAATAATAATCCTACTGTTGCTAAAGGAACTGTTAAATTATCTGTTCCTTTTATCGAAACTGCTTCAATTACTGTTATTATAGTTGAAATAAATGCAGCTTTAAAATACCAATATGGAATTTTTATATAAACAAAAAATCCAGATAAAATTATAAATGTAATTGCAAGCATTGTAATAGAGCCTGCTAGAGTTTTTTTACTTGTTCCAATTTTATATGAAGGACTTTTGACAGATTTACCTATAATTGCAGCAAAGCCATCACTATATCCCATTACAGCAACTCCGGCTAAACCAATAAGTGGTCCATAAATTCCTTTATAATCTGGAAAAATTCCAAAAGTTAAAACCGCTAAAATAAATAATGTTAAAGCATAATAAACAGTTCCTAAGCCATCTTTTTCTGATTCATCTCTTTCCATAGTTTTTATTAAGTTATATTTATATGATATAGAATTGATTACAACAAATGCTAGTGGTCCAATTATTGCAAAATATACACTATCAAAAAATAACATTGCTATAATCCACCAATTAGATAACATTATATGAATATATTTTCTACTTGCTTCTTTGTTTGATTCTCCAATTAGTTTAGATGATACTAAAATTACTCCTATAAATACAAATGATATTATTAATCCAAATATATTTCTTAACATTTCTTCCTCCAAAGCTTACATATTTAAATGTCTTAGCCATAAGCTCAAAAAATATACTATCATAATATGCTAGTTTTTGTCAATGAAAAAACATTAAATAACATATTGTTTAAAATTATTTTTTAATATACTAAACTTTAAAAAATTCCCCAATATATTCTTCTCCTTCTTTTCTTGCTAGTACTTTCATATTTATTTCATTTTCTTCTAAAGTATCTATAATCTTATGTATATCATCTCTTTCTTCTAAATCAATCAAAGTAATATTTTTATATCCATTTCTACGCTTAATGTCTAATAATTCTCTACTAAAATCTTCTATGTTATCTTGTAAATTTTTAGCTAAAACGATAATTTTCATATTATGATTTATTCTTTTAAAACTTATTTCAAAAACTATATCTTGAATTAAACTTAAAAAACCATATAAAATCAATACCCATCCAATGACTTGAATTAAAAAGCTCATATACTAATCACACTCCATTATATAAATTAAAATTTTTATTTATATAATATTATGTAAAATAATTATTTTTGTTACAAAAAATGGAAAACAGAACCGTCCCCCTTGGCTCTCACTTTATTCGCATAAAAAAAACACGATTTTGATTTCGTGTTCTTTTTAATTTATTAAACTAATTTTAATACAGCAACATCAGCATTATCGCCTTTTCTATTCTCCATTTTTAATATTCTAGTATATCCACCTACTCTATCTGAGTATTTTGGAGCTATCTCATTAAATAATTTATTCATTAAGTCAACATCTTTAACTTTGTTAACTTTTTTCATTATTTTTCTTCTAGCATTTAATCTTGATGGCATATCTTTTTGTCTTTTTTCAGTAGTTTCTTCTTTAACTACTCTTAAATATTCTTTACCATTTTTACTTGTTACTTTTTCAGTAACTTTTTTGCCTTTGCTGTCTAATTTTGCTTTAACAACTTTACAATCAACTTCTTCATAGTTGTCTTTTTCTTTAACAGCTAATGCTATTATACTATCTACTATAGATTTAACTTCTTTAGCTCTAGCTTCTGTAGTAACTATTTGCTCATTTAATATTAAATCTGTAGTTAAACTTTTAAGCATTGCCATTCTTTGATCAGTTGGCTTTCCTAGTTTTCTTGTTCCTGCCACTTTATTCTCACCTCTTCTTCTTTTATTCTATTCTTCGTCAACTGCAAAACTTAATCCTAATGTCATAAGTTTATTAGTAACTTCATCTAAAGATTTCTTTCCTAAATTTCTAACTTTCATCATATCTTCTTGAGATTTATTTGCTAAATCTTCAACGGTTGCAATTCCTGCTCTTTTTAAACAGTTATATGATCTAACTGAAAGCTCAAGTTCTTCAATTGGCATTTCTAAAACTTTTTCTTTCTTAGATTCTTCTTTTTCTACCATAACTTGAGTATTTCTTGCTGTTTCTGATAAATCAATAAATAATTCTAAATGACCTACCATAACTTTAGCTGCTAAGCTTAATGCTTCAAATGGTTTTAAACTTCCATCTGTCCAAACTTCAATTGTAAGTTTATCATAATCAACCATTTGACCAACTCTTGTATTTTCAACAGAATAGTTAACTTTCTTAACAGGTGTAAAGATTGAATCTATAGGTAATACATCTATTGGATTATTATCTTTTTTATTTTTTTCAGCTACATTATAACCTCTGCCTCTATTAACTGTCATTTCCATATTTAAATCTGCTTCCTCAGAGGCTGTTGCTATATGTAATTCTTTATTTAATATTTCAACTGTTCCATCTGTTTGAATGTCAGCAGCTGTAATCTCTCCAGCTCCTTTATGAACTATTCTTATTATTTTTTCTTCATTATCTGAAACTTTTAATCTAACATTTTTTAAATTAACTATTATCTCAGGAACATCTTCTACAATTCCTTTAATTGTAGAAAATTCATGTAGTACGCCTTCAATTTTAATACTTGTTATAGCCGCTCCTGGTAATGATGATAATAAAATTCTTCTTAAAGAATTTCCTATTGTCATTCCATATCCACGTTCTAATGGTTCACATATGAATTTTGCATAATTCCTCTTATCGTCTGCTTCGCTACATACGATGTTTGGTTTTTCAAATTCAATCATTTTTACCTCCTAATAGGTTTATACCTCTATAATATTTTATATCTTACGTACAACTTTTTCCTAAGCATTATTTAGAATATAACTCAACAATTAAGTGTTCAGCAACTTGTAGGTCTATTTCATCTCTATCTACAACTCTTACTACTTTTCCGTTCATTTTTTCACTATTTAATTCTAACCAAGCAGGAACAGGTCTTTTTGATCCTCCATCTATGTTTTCTTTAACAACTGGATTATCTTTTCTAATTTCTCTTATTCCAACTACATCACCTGGTTTTACTAAATATGAAGCTATATTTACTTTTTTGCCATTAACTTCAATATTTCCATGAGTTACTAACATTCTTGCTTGTGCTCTTGAAGCACCAAAACCTAATCTGTAAACAACATTGTCAAGTCTACTTTCTAATATTTTTAATAAGTTTTCACCTGTCATACCTTTTTTGCTAGAAGCCATTTGGAAATAACCTCTAAATTGTTTTTCGCCAACGCCATAGTATGATTTTGTTTTTTGTTTTTCTCTTAATTGAGTTCCATATTCAGAAAGCTTTGTTCTTTTTTGTCCATGTTGACCTGGAGCATAGTTTCTTCTAGTAACACTGCATTTATCTGAATAACATCTATCTCCTTTTAAGAAAAGCTTTTGACCTTCTCTACGGCATATACGGCATTGTTCACTATTATATCTTGCCATTTTTTATTTACACCTCTCTATATATTTTTATAATTTTCTAAACTCTTCTTTCCACAATTCTTAAACTTTTTTTAAAAGCTTTTGATTTTGCTTTTTACCTAAATTAAACTCTTCTTCTCTTAGGTGGTCTGCAACCATTATGAGGAATTGGAGTAACATCTTTTATCATTGTAATATCTAATCCAGCTGTTTGAAGAGATCTTATAGCAGCTTCTCTTCCAGAACCAGGACCTTTAACATACACATCAACTGTTTTCATACCATGTTCCATAGCTGTTTTGGCAGCAGTTTCAGCAGCTTGACCAGCAGCAAATGGTGTGCTTTTTCTTGAACCTTTGAAACCAAGTTCTCCAGCGCTTGCCCAAGAAATAACATTTCCTTGAGTATCTGTAATTGATACTATTGTATTATTAAAGCTTGAATGAATATGAGCAGAACCTTTGTCTACATTTTTTCTTTCTCTTCTTCTAATACCAGCTTTTTGAGTAGCTTTTGCCTTTGCCATTATTTAACCTCCTTATTTTATTTAAAAATCAAATAAAATTTATTTTTGTTTTTAATTATGCTTTTTTACTTTTACTTACTAATTTTCTTGGACCTTTTCTAGTTCTAGCATTAGTTTTTGTTCTTTGTCCTCTAACTGGTAAGTTTCTTCTGTGTCTAATTCCTCTGTAGCATCCTATTTCAGTAAGTCTTTTTATATTTAAAGCAACTTCTCTTCTAAGGTCACCTTCTACTTTATAACCTTCCATAGCTTTTCTAATTTTTGCTACATCATCATCTGTTAAATCCTTTACTCTTGTATCAGGATTAACACCTGCTGCTTTTAATATTTTTTGAGAACTTGTTAGACCAATACCATATATATATGTTAGTCCAATTTCAACTCTCTTTTCTCTAGGTAAATCTACACCTGCTATACGAGCCATACTTTTTTTACACCTCTCTTAACTTATTTTTTTTAGCTTATTTAGCTAACAGAAACAAAATTAATATCTCTATAAATAATAGAAATCTTAATTTTTATTTATATAAATATAAATATGATGATTTAAAAAATTTAAATCCAGCCGCACATATTTATATTAATACCAATTTTAAAAATTATCCTTGTCTTTGTTTATGTTTAGGATTTTCACAAATTACTCTAATAACACCTTTTCTTTTGATTACTTTGCACTTGTCACACATTTTCTTAACTGATGGTCTTACTTTCATTTCTTCATTCTTCCTTTCTTAAAATATATATTAATAAAATTATTTTGCTCTCCAAGTAATTCTTCCTTTTGACAAATCATATGGTGATAATTCAAGTTTTACTCTGTCCCCTGGCAAGAATTTTTATATAATTCATTCTTAAGTTTACCTGAAATATGAGCTAATACTTGATGCCCATTTTCTAGTTCTACCTTTAAAGTTTGTATTTGGTAGTGTTTCTACTACTGTTCCTTCTACTTCTATAACATCCTCTTTAGACATTCAAGTTCCTCTCTCTCATAATTGATATTGCTTATAAAATAAACAAAATATAATTCTTAATTACACTTTAAAGCTTATACTTTTTTAGCTTTATAAATAACGTAATAAATCGCCAAAATGTAAACTTTTAGCAATAAGCTAGTATAGTATATAATACATTTATAAAATTGTCAAGATTTTTGGCTCTTTTTCTGTAATTAAAATTGTATTTTCATAGTGAGCTGCTAGGCTTCCATCCTCTGAGTTGTAATAGTCCACCCATCTTCTAGTTCCCATATACCCGGTTTTCCTTCTATTACCATTGGCTCTATTGCTAGTGTCATTCCAGGTTCTAAGCCTGGATTCCTCGTCCTGCTTTTCCATAATTTGGTATTCCTGGATCTTCATGCATGCTCCTCTCCAATGCCATGACCCTGGAATTCTCTTACTACACTGAATATCCTTGAGCTTTTCAACATATTCTCCTATTGCTATGTGAAATATCTCCTAGTCCTATTTCCTTTTTCTGCATATTTTATTCCTTCATAAAATGCTTGCTTTGTAACTTCTACTAATCTTTTTGCCTCTTTTGATTTACGTTTCCTACTAAATATGTTCTTGCACATATCCCCATTAAATCCAGTTTTTATATGCAACGAGGTCAACACTGAAACTAATATCGCCATCTTGTAATATATTCTCTGACTTTGAAGGAATTCCATGGATTACCTCATCATTTACTGAGGCACATGTTGAAGCTGGAAAATGCAGGTACGCCTTTTTCTCCACTGAAGGATATCCTTTTTCTGCTGGAATTGCGCCGTTTTCTCTCATTGTTTCGTTCTGCTATTTTATCTAATTCATATGTTGATCATGCCTGGTCTTATTGCCTGCTTCCACTGCCTTCTGTGCTAGATTTGCTACTCTGCAAGCTTCTTTCATTTGCTCTATTTCATCTTGCTGTCTTTTTATGCTTACCATATTAATTACCTTCCTTAATCTACATATTTTTTAATTCTTTCTATTACATCTGCTGCTAGCTTCTATTGCCCATTCTATTTATAGCTTTCGCTTACTTCTTCTGTTTCTAATACTCCTTCTTCTTTGTATAGAAGTCTAATTAATGGGCTTGTCTTTTTCATCATATATTTCTAGTCTATTGTCTTATTGCTGCTGGATCTGCTGTCATCTTCTCTTTGTTCCAATGGTGAACCGCATTTATCACATATTCCTGGTACTTTAACTGGTGGATGTCATTGTTATATTATATGTTGCCTTACAATCTGGATTTGTGCATACTCTTCTAGTTAGCATTCTATCGTAATTATTTCTTCTCTTGGCGTGGTACTAGATTTACTACTAAATCAACTTTCTTTCCTGCTTTTTCAGCAAGTATTTCGTCTAGCTCTTCTGCTTGCTCTACTGTTCGTGGAAATCCATCTAATATTGCTCCATTCTTTAGCAATCTTCCCGGTGTAAGTCTATCTTCTACCATTGGTACTGTTATTTCATCCGGGACTAAGTCTCCCTTTGATATATATTCATCTGCCTTCTATTCCCAAGCTCTGTCTTTTCTGCTAATATTTTTTCTAAAAATATCCCCTGTTGAGATTTGAGGCCATTCCTGTGTGCTTCACTTAATTAATTCCTGCAACCGTGCCTTTGCCTGTTCCCTGTGCTCCTAACATTATTAAATACATCATAAAAACTCCTTTCAGATTTCCTCCTTAATTACTTGAAAGAAGCTTTTTCTCCTTGCTTTCTACTAATTCAAGAGGAGAGATTGCTTTTTGTTGTTCTCTCCTCTATATTATTTATTCTAAGAATCCCTTGTAATGTCTCGTTACTAAGTTGTGATTCTAGTTGTTGTACTGTCTCTAGTGCTACACCTACTACGATTAATATTGATGTTCCTCCAAATGCGATATTTCAATCCTGTAGAATCTATGCAAGCATTGGCTATAATAGCGATAATTGCTGCTAGGAAAAATCCTGAACCATACCAATGTTAGCTTCGATAAGTACTGATGTTAAATAATCTGTTGTTGGTTTTCCCGCTCTTATTCCTGGTATGAAATCCACCATTTCTGTTTTATATTTCGTGATACTTCTGCTGGGTTGAAACGTAGCATAGTGTATAGAAGATATGTAAATCGCTACTATCAATAATAAGTATACACTACGCATTCGCTATTGAATATCCCCATTCAATCCTCCACTTGATGATGATGTTGCAAGTGAGAATTTATATACTCCTGCCCAGAATCCAGTTTGTGTCCGCCTATGTCTATTTGAAGCAAATATTCTGTATAAGCATTGCTGGGAATGTCATAGAATGATGATGCAAAGATTATTGGCATTACTCCTGCCATTGCTAATTTCAAGTGGTATATGTGTATTTTGTGCACCATACCATTTTTCTTCCAACTACTTTTTTTGCATATTGTACTGGTATTCTTCTTTCTGCTACTTTGTACCCATACAACTGCTGCTACCAATAATAACTGCTCCTAGATATCAAGCTGCTAAAGCTTGCAATAGCTAGTCCTGCTGTGCTAAATCCAGTGCTTGTTCCATAAATTATATGTTCCAAAGCCGTTACTTGCCCAGATGGTAATCCTGAAACAATACCAACAAATATAATCATTGAAATACCATTTCCAATTCCTTTATTTGTAATTTGTTCTCCAAGCCACATTAATATTGCAGTTCCTGCCATTAATGAAATTACAAATAAAAGTCCTGTAGAAAATCCAGGGTTTACAAATACTCCTGTATAACTTCTACTATATGAAATATATACTCCAGCTGCTTCAACTGCTGCTAAAATAATAGTTAATATTTTTGTATATTTATTAACTTTTTGTTTACCTAACTCTCCACCTTCTTTAATTAATGCTTGAAGTGACGGAATTATCATCCCAATAATTGGATAACAATTGAAGCTGTAATATATGGTGTTATTGACATTGCAAAAATTGATAAATTAGAAAATGCTCCACCAGAAATTGTATCAATTAAATCTGTGAAACCACCAGAAGTAGCTGATTTCATTTGTGCAGCTAATTCTGATGCATTAACACCTGGCGCTGTTATATAGCAACCAAATCTAAAAATTACTATTAATAATAATGTATATAATAATCTTTTTCTAACTTCTGGTGTTTTTAAAGCGTTTTGTATTGTTTTAAACAACTAAATCACCTCTATCTTTCCGCCTAAGGCTTCTATTTTTTCTGAAGCTGTTTTTGTGAATCTAGTTGCTTTTACATTTAATTTTTTCTCTAGTTTACCAGTTCCTAAAACAACTATTCCGTCATTTATTTTTCCAATAATACCTTCAGCTAATAATGTATCAGGTGTAACATCTGTAGCTTCTGATTTATTTAACATTGTTAAGTTACTTCTGTATAATTTTTCTTATTAATGTTTTTAAATCCTCTTTTTGGTAATCTTCTATATAATGGTGTTTGACCACCTTCGAAACCTCTTCTTACTCCTCCACCTGTTCTAGATTTTTGACCTTTTTGTCCTCTAGTAGATGTTTTTCCAGAGCCTGAACCAATACCACGACCAACTCTTGTTCTAGCTTTTCTCTCAAAGCTTGCTGGTAAATTGCTTAAGTCCATCTTTTTAGCACCTCCTTCTTTTGATGTAAAAAATTTTTAAATTTACATATTTATTTAATATTATAATTATTTATTTGTCAAGCAAAATTATTATAAAATTTCACTAACTTTTTTTCCTCTTTTTGCTGCAACTTCTTCAGCTGTTTGCATATTTTTAAGAGCATCTATTGTAGCATATACAACATTTCTAGGATTGTTTGTTCCTATAATTTTTGTTTTAATATCTTTATATCCTGCAAGCTCTAAAACTGGTCTTACACTACCTCCTGCAATAACACCAGAACCTTCAGCTCCTGGTTTTAACATTACGCTAGCGCTTCCAAATTTACCAACATATTCATGAGGAATTGTTGTTCCTTTGATTGGAACTTCTATTAAGTTTTTCTTTGCTTCATCAATAGCTTTTCTTATTGCATCTGGAACTTCAGCAGCTTTTCCGTTTCCAACACCAATATGACCTGCTTCATCTCCAACAACAACAACAGCACTAAATCTAAAAGTTCTACCACCTTTAACAACTTTTGCAACTCTATTGATAGCAACAACTTTTTCTTTTAATTCAACTGTATTATTTTCTTCCATTTAAGGTTTTTCCCTCCTTTATTTTAAAATTCTAATCCGCCTTCACGAGCACTATCAGCTAATTCTTTAACTATTCCATGATAAATATATCCGCCTCTATCAAAAACTACTGTTTTGATTTTCTTTTCTCCGGCTTTTTTTGCAACTAAAGCTCCAACTTCTTTGGCAGCTTCTATATTGCATTTTTTAGTTTTTATATCTTTATTTAAAGTTGAAACATAAACTAAAGTTTCGCCTTTTGTATCATCAATGATTTGAGCAATTATGTTTTTATTTGTTTTACAAACTGCTAATCTTGGGCATTCACTTGTTCCGCTTATTTTTCTACGAACTCTAGCATGTCTTCTTTGTTTTTCTGCTTTTCTATTTACCTTAGAAATCATCTTTTTCTCCTTTCTTAAAGCAACTTTCTTAGGGATATATTTAATCCCTAAAGGTATATTTAAAGATTAAATATACCCCTATTTACAAAGTTTACTTTTGGTTTTGAAAATTATTTTATTTCTATTTATATTTTATTTTTTACCAGCTTTACCTTCTTTACGTCTAATAGTTTCTTCAGCATATTTAATACCTTTACCTTTATATACCTCAGGTGGTCTTTTAGTTCTTAAAACTGCTGCTGTTTGACCAACTAATTCTTTGTCAATACCTTTAACTATTATCTCATTTGGACTTGGGACTTCAAAAGTAATTCCTGCTGGAGCTTCTACTTCAACTGGATGTGAATAACCTAAAACTAAACTTAAGTTATTTCCCTTTTTCTGAGCTCTATATCCAATTCCATTTACTTCTAATTTTCTTTCAAATTCTTTAACTGTTCCTTGAATCATGTTATTAATTAAAGTTCTAGTTAATCCATGTAAACTTCTACTTTCTGGTTCATCGTTATTTCTTGTTACATTAATAACATTACCGTCTAAGACTACATTTATCTTTTCACTTACTTCTCTTTCTAATGTTCCTTTAGGTCCTTTTACAGTAATTTTATTTCCATCAATTGTAACATTAACGCCTTCTGGAACTGTAATAGGCTTATTTCCTATTCTAGACATTGTAAAAATTCCTCCTTCTATCAAAATTTTTACTTCGTAAAAATTGCTAATCATGATTTCTACGAATTTATAATTTTTTGAATTTTAATTTTTAAATTAAATTTTTATGTTACCATATGTAGGCTAACACTTCTCCACCTACACCTAATTCTCTTGCTTTTTTATCAGTTACTATTCCTTTAGATGTAGATATTAAAGCAATACCTAATCCATTTAAAACTTTTGGTAACTCATCTTTTGAAGAATAAATTCTAAGACCTGGTTTACTTATTCTTCTTAATCCAGATATAACTCTTTTTCCTTTTTCATCGTATTTTAATGTTATTCTTAAAATACCTTGAACTCCATCATCAATCTCTTCAAAAGATTTTATATATCCTTCTTCTACTAATGTTTCTGCTATAGATTTTTTTATTTTTGATGCTGGAACATCAACTGTTTTAAACTTAGCATTATTAGCATTTCTAATTCTTGTTAACATATCTGCTATTGGATCTGTTGTATTCATTAACTAATTTCCCTCCTTTTTTACTAATTTATTAAAGAATAATTTTAGTCTTTAATTACTTTTAAATTACTTTTACCAGCTTGCTTTTTTAACACCTGGTATTTCTCCCTTATGAGCTAATTCTCTAAAACATACACGGCATATTCCATATTTTCTAATATAGCTATGAGGTCTACCACAGATTTTACATCTATTATATTCTCTAGTTGTATATTTTTGTTTTTTTGCACATTTTACTTTTAATGATTTTTTAGCCATAATTTCTCCTTTCTAGTTTTTAAAAGGCATTCCTAATAAAGTAAGCAATTCTTTTGCTTCTTCATCAGTTTTAGCAGTAGTTATAAATGAAATATCCATACCTCTTAATTTATCTACTTTATCATATTCGATTTCAGGGAAAATCAATTGTTCTTTTAATCCCATTGAATAATTTCCTCTACCATCAAATGAATTATTTGAAACTCCTCTAAAATCTCTAACTCTTGGAAGAGCTACATTAAATAGTTTGTAAGCAAAATCATACATTTTTCCAGATCTTAAAGTAACTTTGCATCCAACTTTTACACCTTCTCTTAATTTAAATGCAGCAATTGATTTTTTAGCTGTTGTTACAACTGGTTTTTGACCTGTGATTAAACTTAAATCATTTATTGCATTATCTAAAGCTTTTGGATTATCTTTTATATCTCCTAAACCTATATTTATAACTATTTTTTCTAGCTTTGGAACTTCCATTATAGAAGTATAATTAAATTTTTTCATCAAAGCTGGAACAACTTCATTTTTATATTGTTCTCTTAATTTTTCCATAATATTTTTAGTGCCTCCTTTCTTAAAAATTATTTTATTTTTGCACCACATTTTTTACAAACACGAACTTTTTCATCTTTATCCATTGTAAATCCAACTTTTACAGCTTTTTTACATTTTGGACATACAACATTTACTTTACTACTATATATTGCACATTCAACAGAAATAATTCCGCCTTCATCTCCTTGTTTTCTAGGTTTAACATGTTTTTTTCTAACATTTACACCTTTAACAATAATTTTATCTTTTTTAGGAATTACTTCTAAAACTTCACCTTGTTTTCCTTTATCATTTCCTGATAAAACTTCAACAGTGTCTCCTTTTTTTACTTTTAACATTTTACTTTTTCACCTCTTTTTCAAAGAATCTTATATTTTTTGAATCAAATTTTATAATACTTCTGGAGCTAGAGATAATATTTTCATATAATTTTTCTCTCTTAATTCTCTTGCTACTGGTCCAAATATACGAGTTCCTCTAGGTGTTCCGTCATCACGAATAATTACAGCTGCATTTTCATCAAATTTTACATATGAACCATCACTACGTCTTGCACCTTTTTTAGTTCTTACTACAACTGCTCTAACAACTTCACCTTTTTTAACAACTCCACCTGGTGTAGCATCTTTAACAGAAGCGATTATTACATCTCCTATTTCGGCATATTTTCTATATGAACCGCCAAGGCATCTAATACACATAATCTCTTTAGCACCTGTATTGTCAGCTACTTTTAATCTAGTTTGTTGTTGTACCATTGCTATATAATCCTCCTTTTATTCGTTTTTTAGCTCATTATTTTATAACTGCTTTTTCAAGAATTTCAACAACTCTCCATCTTTTATCTTTAGATAAAGGTCTAGTTTCCATTACTTTAACTTTATCTCCTGCTTTGCAGCTATTTTCTTCATCATGAGCTTTTAATTTATATGTTCTTTTTACAGTTTTCTTATAAATAGGATGTTTTACCATTGTTTCAACTGCAACAACAACTGTTTTATCCATTTTATCAGATACAACTGTTCCAATCATTGTTTTACGAAGATTTCTTTCTGCCATAATGAATTTTTCTCCTTCCTTAAAACTTTTTATTTATTTTCTAACTCTCTTTGTCTTAATATAGTTTTTGCCCTTGCTATATTTTTCTTTACTTCTCTTATTTTAATTTTATTTTCATCTTGACGAGGAAATTTTCTTCGAAAATTTCCACGCAATAAAAATAAAATTACTTGCTCATTTCACGTTGTCTTAATATAGTTTTTGCCCTTGCTATATTCTTCTTTACTTCTCTTATTTTAATTTTATTTTCATTGCCACCAGTTGCTCCATTGAATCTTAATTTAAAAAGCTCTGATTTTAGCTCTACTAGCTCTTTTTCTAAATCTGGTGAAGACATTTCATTTAATCTCTTAACATTCTTCAACTTGATCACCATCCATTTCATCTCTTTTTACGAATTTTGTTTGAACTGGTAATTTATGTCCTGCTAATCTTAAAGCTTCTCTTGCAACTTCTTCAGATACACCTGCTATTTCAAACAAAACTCTTCCTGGTTTTACAACTGCTACCCAATATTCTGGAGCACCTTTACCTTTACCCATACGAGTTTCAGCTGGTTTTTTAGTTATCGGTTTATCTGGGAAAATCTTAATCCAAACTTTACCACCTCTTTTAATATAACGAGTCATTGCAACTCTGGCAGCTTCGATTTGGTTTGATTTTATCCAACCTGCAGTTGTAGCTTGAAGTCCGAACTCGCCTTCATTTACTTTATTTCCACGAGTAGCGTAACCTCTATTTCTACCTTTTTGCATTTTTCTATATTTTGTTCTTTTTGGCATTACTGGCATTATTCGTTACCTCCTTTTGCTTCTTTTTTAGCTGGAAGTACTTCACCTTTATAAATCCAAACTTTTACACCAATCTTACCATAAGTTGTATCAGCTTCATAGAAACCATAGTCAATATCAGCTCTTATAGTTTGAAGTGGTATAGTTCCTTCTTTATAAAACTCTGTTCTAGCCATATCTGCACCTCCGAAGTCTACCTGATACAGCAGTCTTAATTCCTAAAGCTCCAGCTTTCATAGCTTTTTGCATTGCTTGTTTCATTGCTCTTCTGAATGAAATTCTTTTTACTAATTGAGCTGCGATATTTTCAGCAACTAATTGTGCGTCCATATCAGCATTTTTAACCTCAACAATATTTAAATTAACTTTTTTGTTTATCATTTTTTCAAGCTGAACTCTTAGTTCTTCAGCAAGGTTTCCGCCTTTACCAATAACTAATCCTGGTTTAGCTGTATAAACATTTATTTTAACAAATTTAGCAGTTCTTTCAATCTCTATTTTTGAGATTCCACTAGCTAATAATTTTTGTTTAACAAATTTACGGATTTTGTAATCTTCAACTAGATAGTCACTATAATTTTTCTTATCAGCAAACCATTTTGAATCCCAATCTCTGATTACGCCTACTCTTAATCCGTTTGGATGTACTTTTTGTCCCATGATATCCTCCTTTTTTATTATTTACTTTCTCTTAACACGATTGTTATATGACTTGTTCTTTTTCTAATTCTAACAGCTGAACCTTTTGCAGCTGGTCTAATTCTTTTTAATGTTGGACCTTGATTAGCATAAATTTCTGCTACTTTTAGGTCTTTTCTATTCATAAAGTGATTATTTTCAGCATTTGCTATAGCTGATTTTAGTAATTTTTCTAAAATTTCACTTGAAGCTTTTGGAGCAAATTTTAAAATTGCTAGTGCTTCATCAACATTTTTTCCTCTTATTAAATCTGCTACAATTTTAACTTTTCTACTTGAAATTCTAGCATATTTAAGAGTTGCTCTAGCTTCTGCTACAGTAGTCTCTTCTTCTTTCACTTTTTTTACCTCCTGTTTTAGTTTTCTTCTTAAAAGATGTATTACATCTATATTATTCTCTATTTTTAAACCAAATCCTTATTTATTATTTTTTTGTAGTTTTGTCTCCACTATGTCCTTTAAAAGTTCTTGTTGGAGCAAATTCACCTAATTTATGTCCAATCATTTCTTCTGTTATATATACAGGAACATGTTTTCTTCCATCATGAACAGCGATAGTATGCCCAACCATTTGTGGATAAATTGTAGAAGCTCTTGACCATGTTTTTAAAACTTCTTTTTTACCTGTTTCGTTCATAGCTTCAATTCTAGCTAGTAATTTAGGTTGTACGAATGGTTTCTTTTTACTTGATCTTGACATTTTCAATCTCCTTTCCTACGAAGTTTAAAAAGCTAATCTGCTTTTTTATTTTCTTCTCTTAACTATAAATTTGTTAGATTGTTTTTTCTTATCTCTTGTCTTGTATCCAAGAGCTGGTTTACCCCAAGGAGTAAGTGGTCCACTATGTCCAACAGGAGCTCTACCTTCACCACCACCATGTGGGTGATCATTAGGATTCATTACAGAACCTCTAACTGTTGGTCTAATTCCCATATGTCTTTTTCTTCCTGCTTTTCCTAATTTAATATTTTCATGATCACTATTTCCTATTGTTCCTATTGTCGCTCTACATCTAATAGAAACTAATCTCATTTCTCCTGATGGAAGTCTAACATGAGCATAAGCTCCTTCTTTAGCCATTAATTGTGCCTCTTGTCCAGCACTTCTTGCTAATTTTCCACCTTGACCAGGATTTAATTCTATATTATGAATCATAGTACCGACTGGAATACTTTCTATTGGCATTGCGTTACCTGGTTTAATATCAACTTTTGCTCCTGATATAACTTTATCTCCATCAGTTAAACCTTGAGGAGCTAAAATATAACTTCTAGTTCCATCTGTATATTCTATTAAAGCGATATTTGCACTTCTATTTGGATCATATTCGATACCAATAACAGTAGCTTCCATATCATCTTTTTGTCTTTTAAAATCTACTAATCTGTATTTTTGTCTATTTCCTCCACCTTGATGTCTTACTGTAATTCTTCCATAAGAATTTCTACCTGAATTCTTTTTCTTTTTAGCTAATAAAGATTTTTCAGGAGTTTTTTTAGTAATTTCTTCAAAAGTTGAAGAAGTCATATTTCTTCTTGATGGAGTATATGGTCTATAACTTTTAATTCCCATTTCTCTTTTCGGACTTAAATTTAATTTTTAAGCCCTCCGTCCTTTCCTTATTATTTTAACGGATATTTTCCTGCTCCGTTTAACAGCTAAATTTTATTATCCTAGTTTACTCTAGATATTTTATTTTAAAAATTAAACTGAAAATCCTTCAATAGAATCTTTATATTTTTTACTCAATTTAACTTCTTTTCCACCTTTAGATACATAAGTTTTGCTTGAAGCTTCTGTATCAATTGTAACTATTGCTTTTTTCCAATCTGAAGTTCTTCCTAAATGAACACCAACTCTTTTTTCTTTTCCTTTAACAGAGATTGTTCTAACATCTAAAACTTTAACTTCAAATAATTTTTCAACAGCATTTTTAATATCAATTTTTGTTGCTTTTTTTGCAACTTTGAAAGTGTATTTTCCTTCTTGAACTCTCATGCTTGCTTCTTCAGTTATAACTGGAGCAATTATAATATCTTCTGCTACCATCTTATGCATACACCTCCTCTAATTTTTTTACAGTATCAACAGTTACTACTAATTTTTTATATTTTAATAAATCAAATACATTTATTGTAGAAACTGATAATGTTCTTACATTTTCAATATTTCTTGTTGATTTTTGAATAATCTCATTTTTTTCTGGTATCATAACTAATGCTTTTCCTTCAACCTTTAAGTTTTTAAGAGCATCTACCATTTGTTTTGTTTTGATATCTTTAAAATCAAATTTATCAACAACAACTAAATCTTTATCTAAAACTTTTGAACTTAATAATGATTTAATTGCTAATTGTTTTTCTTTCTTATTAATTCTATATTTATAAGAACGTGGTTTTGGTCCTAAAGCTATACCACCTTTAATCCATTGTGGAGCTCTTATTGAACCTTGTCTTGCTCTACCTGTTCCTTTTTGTCTCCAAGGTTTTCTTCCACCGCCTCTAACTTCTGCTCTTGTTTTAGTGCTTTGTGTACCTTGTCTTTGATTTGCTAAGTAATTAATTAAAACACTATGAACTATAGCTTCATTTGGTTTAATTCCAAATACTTCGTCTTTAAGTGTCATAGATTTTACTTTTTCTCCTTTTACATCATATACATCTATTTTAGGCATTGTCTCTCCTCCTTTCCTAGTTTATAGCCTTAACGCTATCTTTTATTTTTAATATGCTTCCTTTATTTCCTGGAACACTACCTTTTACTAAGATAACATTTTTGTCTAAATCAACTTTTACAACTTTTAAATTTTGAATTGTTATTGTATCAACACCCATATGTCCTGGTAATTTTTTACCTTTGAAAACTCTACCTGGAGTTGATGTTGATCCCATTGAACCTGGTCTTCTATGATACATAGAACCATGTCCCATTGGTCCTCTATGTTGTCCATGACGTTTTATAACACCTTGGAAACCTTTACCTTTTGATGTACCTTGAATATCAACTACATCTCCTTCAGCAAATGTATCAACTTTTATAACATCTCCTACTTTATGAGAATCTACATCTGATACTCTAAATTCTCTTAAATGTTTTTGAACTGGAACGCTAGCTTTTTTGAAATGTCCTCTTTTTGGTTTGTTAAGTTTATATTCTTTAACTTCACCAAATCCTAATTGAATAGCGTCATATCCATCTGTTTCTACTGTTTTTACTTGAACAACATTACATGGACCAGCTTCTATAACTGTTACTGGAATAACATTTCCTTTTTCGTCAAATATTTGTGTCATTCCAACTTTCTTTCCTATAATTGCTTTTTTCATTTTTTCTCCTCCCATTGGCTTACACATTTTAGTGTTAGCTTAGTTTTTATTTTTTTTTTTAATAACGAAATCTTATAATTTGATTTCAATATCAACACCAGCAGGTAACTCTAATTTCATTAAGCTATCAACTGTTTTTTGTGTTGGATAAAGAATGTCTATAACTCTTTTATGTGTTCTCATTTCAAATTGTTCTCTTGAGTCTTTGTGTTTGTGTGGAGAACGTAAAATAGTTACTACTTCTTTTTCTGTAGGTAATGGAACTGGACCTGAAACTTTAGCTCCTGTTTTTTTAGCAGTATCTACTATTTTTTCAGCAGACTGATCTAAAACAACATAATCATAAGCTTTAAGTCTAATTCTGATTTTGCCATTTCCTACTACTGTGTTTGTTGTTGCCATTTAAATTTCCTCCTTTAAAAATCTTTTTGCTATAGCTATAAGCTGGCAACGTATCCTTGCGTTTCATTTACACACATTATAAAATCCAAGACTATCTTTAGTATAAAAGCATTTTTGCTTCTTACTATAAAATTTTCCTGGATAAGATTGCATACGTTTATCAAACTTATCGCCTAGGTCTAAGCCAAGACATACTCCGTAGAAGTTCCCTCCGCCCTACATACATAAGACGTAGCCACATTCTACATCATCGCTTCTCTTGCTCACGCAGTTAGTATTATACTACGGAAAACCTTGGAAGTCAACACTTTTTTGCAAAATATTTCCAAAAAAGCAATCCATTTTTTAATAACTTTTTAAATCAAAAAATATTATATATTTTTATTTTATAAATATCTATTTTTTATAATACTCTCCATCTTTATATATAAGCAAGTCTCCTTCTTTTACTATGCTATATAATTCTTTTGAAAAATTTATTTCTTCTATTCCCTCTACTCCATCTAAAGAAGAGTCTTTACTTAAATCATATAACCATATTCTTCCTGAATATTTTTCTCCTACTTCATAAATATGACCATCAATCCTCTTACTTCTTAAATATTTTTCTTGTTCTAATATTTTTTCCTTTATCATAGAATTTATTTTTCTGTTAACTTCTTTTGTAGCCTCTTCATCTATTGCAAAATTATTATTTTCTTTTCTTAAAACTGTTCCTGTAGAGCATTTATAAGGTAATTCATCTTTAGATTTTATAAGCACCTCATGATTTCCTAAATTACAATTTGTTAAATTATATGAGCCTTTTTCATTTGAACTTTCATTATACACATAATACATCTCGCCATTATCTACAGTTTTTTCTGCATAACTTTCTAAAATATTTCTTCTTTCTAATAACATTTTATCTCTATATTTTGTAGTTATTTTAGTATCGTAAAGAATCAAATCATTTGAAACTAAATTATTCCACTCATAATCAATAGAATTTTTATTTTCGAAAAAATCATTTAATTCATCTATAAATTTTTTCATAAACTCACTCTCCTTTAAGTCATTAAAAAGTCCATTTTTTAAATCTAAACTCAATATGCATCCACTCCTTCACTTTTTATTTTAAAATAAAGATGAAATTTTACTATAAGAATATATAGTAATAAGATTAAAAGTGAGGCAATTATATATTACTTTAAACATAAATACAATAGTTTAATTAAATTTTTTATATTTAAATTTAATTTTTTAAATATAAAAAGATTTTAATATAATAATAAATATAATACTAAAATCTTTTTTATATTTTAATTATTGACTTCTTTCTAAACTTTCACCTGTTTGATAATTTATTGTTATACCAGGCTGAACATTATAACAATAAACATTAAAACTAACTCCTTCTCCATTATCTTCAATAGAATAAGCTTCTAATTGCACTCCACTTGCTACTAAATTATTTCCACTAAAAATTGGGGTCACTCTATATAAAACATGATTATTAGGATTTAAATCAATATATTCTGCTATTTTATTTTCAAATGGCAACATACCTTCTATATTTAAATATTCTGTTCCAGTAATTAAATTTTTCTCATTTGCATTTTCATTTGACAATTGATATCCAATTAAATGACACCTATGATATAAATATCCTGTATCGTATTTTTTCTGTTTCCACCCTGATGGAGTAACAGAACTAATATCTCCTCTTTCATCATTTTCACTTGGCATAGTTTTTTTACTAATATTTGCAAAAGCAACACCACATCTACCTAAACTATCTAATTCACTATAAATCTCAAACTCACCTTTTGAATAATCTTCTTTCGTAAACTGTGGTTTATTATTATTTATTATAACATAAGCTTCTCCTGAATATTCTGGGATAGAAGTTAAATCAAAACTAGTCTTTATAGAATTATCTACTATATTAGTTATGTTATCAGAATTAACATTACTTGCATTTTCAGTTTCAGAACTAATATATCCAAAAATAGCAATTATAATAATTATTATTAATGATAAAATACCTTGCCATGTATTTAATTTTATTTTCTTTTTTCTTCTCATTTTCTCACCCATAAAATTAAAATTTAAATTACAGCTCCAATTATTCCAGCATCATTTTTAAAATGTGCAGTTAATATATCTGGTGCTAAAGAATTTGTAAAAGTAGTATTTGGTTCTTTCATCATTTCTCTTAGTCTATCTAAAATTGGATTACCTTCATAATAAGCAAAACTTCCTCCTAAACAAATTGCTTTTGGTTCAAAAATATCTATTAAATTTCCGAAGTCCTATTTTTAAGTATTTTAAAAAAATGTCTACTTCTTCTTGAACTTCTTTGTTATCTAAAATTAAAAGATTTTCTCTTAAATATTGACCTGAAATATCTGAATTTATACCTAAAACATTTGTAACTCTTTGTTTTAAAGCTCTAATTGAAGCATATGTTTCAAAACAGCCTTTTTTTCCACAGCTACAAGGTCTACCTCCTGATTGAATTACCATATGACCAAATTCAAATCCTTCATTTCTATCTGGTTCTAAAAGTTTTCCATCTAAAAAAGCTGCTCCACCAATTCCAGTTCCAATTGCCAAAAATATACAATCATCATATTCTTTTAATGCTCCATACTTTTTTTCTGCTAAAGCTGCACATTTTGCATCATTCCTAATTTGAGTTCTAAGCCCTGTTTTTTCTTCTAATGCCTCACATAAGTAAAACTCTTCTAAAGCAAGATTTGTAGCTTTAACTATAACTTTTTTTGAAATAATCCCGAGGAGAAGCAATTCCAATTAATTCAATTTTACTTTTAGATAAATTATTCTTTTCTAAAAGTTCTTCTATCATTTTAATAGCAGTATTTATAATAACATCTCTAATATTTTTTCTATCTTCTTTAACAAAAATTTTATCAGTCACATCTATTATATTATCCCCATCAATAATACCAGTTTCAATATGACTACCACCCAAATCAATACCAATTCGCAATAAAAAGCACCTCCTTATTAAAAAAGCTCTGCATATAAAAGATAAAAAGCCTATATATTTTTATTTATATTATTACAGTAGCCTTATAAATAATATAATTCACACAAATAAACTACAATTAGCACTAAACAGTAGCTTTATACAGGATATATTTTTTGGATAGAAAGCAAAACTTGTGTGGGGACCAGCGAGTTAGAAAATGTTATCTTGAGGGTTCCAAAAACCATCAAGATTACATTTTCTTCGAAGTAGGGATTTTGCCTATCAAAAAAATATATCCTGTATAAAGCGGACTCACACGTATAAATCCAACTTAAACATTAAAATTAAATTAATTTAATTAAAAAGCAGGAACCAAAGCTACCAGCAAAGTTCCTGCCATCATATATAAAAATTTTAAATATATTCTTCGTAAGCAGAGAACAACCATCCACCCATATAAACCTGAATACATGGAACTAATACCGCACATACGAAGAAGATAAGAACAACACCAACAAATGTGTAAGAAACTTCTGGTAAAACTTTTACTATTCTTTGTAAAGTATTATCTATATCAATTGCAACATATTGAAGCATTTTTTCAAGCATTTCAGCTAAGTCTGTTTGCATACCAATTTTTAACATCTCAATACACATTGTATCACCAAGTTTTGCTTCTTCAAAAGGTGTAATCCAAGATTGACCAACAAATATATTATTTATAGCTGTTTCAACCATTGAAAGCATGACCGTATTTTTACAAACATTTTTACTAACTTCTAATGCATCCTGAATTCTCATACCATTTTGTAAGTTAAGCAAAACACCTTGCATTAATCTTGAAAAATCTAATAAATAAATTAATTTACCAAATATAGGCATTGTATATTTAAAATAATCAAAATTGTATCTACCTTTAGGAGTTTTTATCCATGAATAGAATAATACTAGACCTACAAGTATAATTCCAACTGGAACATACCAAATAGACTGAAGCCAAACTGTAAAGTCATATACTGCTAAAGTAATAGCTGGCAAACTATCTGTTGATCCAACATTATCAAATATACCTTTAAGTAATGGAACACCAACAAAAACACCTATAAACGTTCCTAAAATTAAAGTAACAAACATTAATATATTTGGTATTAAAATTCTTCTTACTTTTTTACGTAAAGTTTCACTATCTTCTAGATATTTAACAGCTTGCTCTAATGATAATTCTAGTGAACCAGAAAGTTCTCCAACTTTTATCATATTTATATAAATATATGGAAAAACATTAGAATAATATTCCATTGTTGTATACATATATTCACCAGATTCAACACCTGCTAAAATATCTTCCAAAATAGTTGCTAATCTTGGATTTTCAGTAGTACCAATAACAGTATGTAAAGCATGTATATTATTAAAATTTGCTTTTTTCAAAAGATAAAAGTTTTGAGTAAAAATTCTTATATCTTTATCTGTTATTCTTCTTCCTCCACCAAGAGATATATCACTATTTAGTTTTTCCCAAATTCCACCTTGAGCTTTTTGGCTTTTTGCCTTTTTCTTTTTGTTAGTTCGAGAAAAGTTCGCTTCTGGTTTTATGTTACGTCTTGCATCTTTCTTCGGCCTATTTTTTGAATTAACTGAAAAAGTTTGTGTAACACTTATTGGAGTTAATCCATTTCTTCTAAGCCTTCTTATACAAGCTAATCTAGAAGTGTCCTCAACTCTACTTCTAACAATTTGCCCTTGTGGAGTTAAAGTCTTACAAATGAATACAGGCATAATATTTTTTCCTTTCTAAAAATTTAACTTTTAAAATATATATTATTTAGAAATTTTTGGATCTCTTTTTGCAGCTCTCTTTAAGTTAAGTTGCATAATAGTTCTATTTAAAGTTTCATAACTTTTTTCTTCAACTTGACCTTTAATTTGCTCTAAAGTTAACTTTCCAGCAACATAAAGTTCTGCTAATGAATTTATTAAACTTATACTACCTTTGTCATGTGAACCTTGAATTGCATCTTCAATCTCTGAAACACTAAACTTTTCTTTTCTTATACAAGCTGCAACAGTGTTATCAACAAGCATTACTTCAGGAACTAAAACTAATCCACTTCCAGATGCTGCTTTTAAAAGTCTTTGTGATATAACAGCTTTTAAAAGTGTTGATAATAAATTTTTTATTTGAGCTTGATCTCTTAAATCATAAAAGTTTATAATTCTGTCGATTGTTTCTGCACAAGATTTTGTATGAAGCGTTCCTACAACTAAGTGACCAGATTCTGCCATATCAATTGCAGCTTCCATTGTTATTCTATCACGAATTTCTCCGGATAACCAATATATCACAGTCCTCACGAAGTGCATTTTTTACACCATCTGAATATGTTAAACAATCTTTTCCAGGTCCTACTTCTTTTTGAACTATTACAGATCTTTTTGAAGTATGTTTATATTCAATAGGGCTCTCTAGTGATAAAATCTTTTTATTTTGTTTTTGATTTATTTCATCAATTATAGAGTTTAATGTAGTTGTTTTACCAGAGTTAGTTTTACCAGTAACTAAAATAACGCCTTGTGGTAAATATGTTAAAGATTTTATTACTTCTGGCAAACCTAAATCTTCATATTTTGGAAGAGTATTTGGAATAATACGCATTGTAATAGTTGGTATGTCCATTGAAAATGAAACATTTACCCTAAGTCTTGTTTCTTTATATACTAAAGATGTATCTAATTTTCTCTCATCTTTATATATTTCATCTTTAATAACGCTTCCGTCTTAAAATATAATCATAAATATCATATAGAGTTCCTTCATCTATTGGATCAACATTTTGCATTTCAACTAAATCTCTTGCAATTCTAAATATTGGTTTTAATCCATTTAATAAATGAATATCTGATGCTCCCTTTTGAACAGCTTCAGTAATTATAGTTTCTATAAGTACCATTTTTCTTCTTTCCTTTCTTTTAGAAAACAGTAAATTTACATTTTAGAATAATAATAATTTTTTATTAATTTCTTCTAAAATTGTAATTCCATCTAATACCTTTTCAATTGCATCTATAAACAATGGCTTATAAGTTCCTATCTCTAATGCTTTAGCTTTTATCTTCAAGCTTGATGCACCATTTGCTATAAGTTCTCTTAAATCTTCTGTAATTTCTAGAACTTCAAATGCTGCAATTCTTCCTAAATAACCTGTATGGTTACATTCTTTACAACCATTTATATCATAAGTATATTTATCTTTAAAATCTAATTTTACTCCATATGGTTCAACTAATTTTTGCATAATCTCTTTTTCTTCTGATGAAAAAGGTCTTTTAGTTGCACAATGAGGGCAAACTCTTCTTACTAATCTTTGAGAAACAGATGTAGCTAAAGTACTTGATATATCATAATCTGAAATTCCCATTTTTCTAAGTCTTGTAATAACCTCGATTGCGTCTATTGTATGAATTGTTGATAATACATAGTGACCTGTTTGTCCAGCTTGCATAGCAATCTCTGCTGTTTCTAAGTCACGAACCTCACCAACTAAAATTATATCTGGATCTTGTCTTAAAATTGTTCTTAATGAACCTGCAAAAGAAGTTTTAGCATCTATTTCAATTTGATTAATTCCTGCAACTCTTATTTCGACAGGATCTTCAACTGTTGTTATATTAATTTCTGGTTTATTTAAATAATCTAAAATACTATAAAGAGTTGTTGTCTTACCTTCACCAGTAGGAGCTGCAACAATTGTTATACTGTTTCTCTTATCAAAACTTGCTTTTAATAGTTTTTCACTTTTTGGAAAACCTAAATCAAATATATTTCTAATACCAGCATTTTTCTTTAGCATTCTTAAAACAAATTTCTCACCATAAATATTTTTTTGTGAAGATACACGAATATTATAATCTGGGTATAATAAAATTCTACCATCTTGAGACTCTTGTTTTTCCTGATGCATATTTGAAATTGCTTTTAATCTACCTATTATTTGAGATTGTCTAGATTTTTCAAGATTAGCTATTGTAACTAATTCACCATCAATTCTAAATCTTACTCTAACCATGTTTTCCATAGGCTCAACATGAATATCAGAAGCTCTTTTTTCCATAGCAGACTTAATTATCATATCAATTAAACCGGTAACATCTCCTGCGTCTGCTCTGATTTCATCTCCTTCGCTTCCTTCTAAAGCTTCTAAAGTATTATTAATATTAGTTTCAAAAGTTAGATATTTATCAAGAACTAATCCTTTATTTAATAAAATTAGTCTAATCTGCTCTATAGCTCTTCTATTACTTGTATCAGCAAAGCAAACTTTTGCTTTTCCTCCAATAATCTCAAATAAAACAGCTTTACATGATTTTGCAATATCCATTGAAAAATATTTTGTCATATCAACTTGAACACTATCAGGACGAAGTATTATTACTTTTTCCCCAAGAATTTCACCCATTGCTTTTATAAGTTCTCTTTGCGGACATAAATTTAAAATATTTAATATATCGCCTAATTTTTTATCTGGATGCTCTTTTTGATAACTAATTGCCTCATTTATGTCAGCTTCTGTAACTAAACCTCTTTTTACGAGTTCTACTCCAATTGGTGCTTTAGCCATACTAATCTTAAATCTCCTTTCTTTTGTATTCCTTAAATAAAATTATAACCTTAATGAATAAATTTTTAAATAGTAATTTTTGTTATTTTACAAATTTTTTATATTATTTCTTGAATTAAGTTCAGTATAAGCTTTTGTAGCAATTTCAGTATTTGCATCAAGATTATATGGCATATACCAAACTCCAGTTAAACCATCATTTTCTTTAAATGTTCCATTAACATATGAATTAATTTTTGAAACTGTATAATTATCACCATTTCCACTTCCTGTTAACATATATCCATATAAAGAATTATCATAAAGTGAAAAACTAATTTTATAATTCGAAGTTCCATAACAATATGCTAAATTTGAACTATTATCTAAACCAAATCTTGGAATCCAAACATATAATCCAGACGTAACTTCACTTGGATTAGCAACAGATCCATAATTATATGATGTAGAAGATTTTAAAAGCAATGCATAATATCCATTATCATAATTATACCATTCTGGATCACTTGTTGCTGTAATAATATAACTACCATTTAAATATTTTATAGCATAATAATTTGTATCTGAATAATCCTCAATTAAATTTAAATCTGGCTTATTAGTCTGCTCTAAAAGTTCTTTTTCTTTTTTAGTATAAAGAGTTATAGTTTTAGTTGTATTAGAAATAGAATATGAAACATTTACTGTTATATCTCTTATAGTATCTACCTCATTTGATGTAATTTCTGGAGCAAGAACCTCAGCAGAATAACCGAGTTGGAACATTTACTCCAAAAATTTTTCCATCAGTATTACTTTCTACTTTACTTAAATTTGAATTTGAACATCTATATACAACTTCATCATAAGTCATACTTTGAATATTTTCTACAATTTGTGTTGCAATCCTCGTAGAAGCACTATACCTTATTGATTCTTTTGATTTATTTGTAGTATTAATATAAATTGAAGTTACAACTCCAATTGTTAAAACAATTATAGAAATAGCTACAGCAACATCAACACCTGTTATACCCTTTTTACTTTTTAACTTTTTTAAACTTTCTGTCAATTTCATTTTTCCTACTTCCTTCAAAGCCTAGGTATAATAATTTAAAACTAAGAACTTAAACTTTGATTTTAATAAAATAAGTAAAAATTATTTACTAGAACTGTTAAAATAGTTGCAATTCCAATACAGAATCCTATTCCTACTTTTATTTTTCCTGGTTCTAACATAATATCTGGTTTATCTTTCATATTTTTCTTAAAAAGTTTATATAAAGCATAAACCAAAATATATATAACACTTAAAATAGCAATTAAATAAGCAATATCAATTGGAATATACATTAAAATATATATAATAAACATTAATATTTGCAAAAAATATATACTTTTTCCCTTTACTTTCAAGAAAATTGTATCTAAAGTGAATACACTAAGCATTAATACTAGATACATTTCATATCTATATATATTAAATTCCTTAAATGTATATAGATATAATATATATAAAGTTTGAACAATAATTCCAAATAATAAAACTGATTTTTCAATTCTTACATTTTCTTTATCTATACCTGAAATTATAGTAATTGTTACATAAAAACATATAAAAGCTATAAAATCAATTATTTTATCAATAGTAAAATATGGGAAATTCATATTAAATGAAAGATATGCGACTAAAAATACTATTCCTGAAAGTATTTCTAAAAGTAAATATCTAATTCTAACTTTTTCCCCACAATATCTACATTTTCCTTTTAAAGATATGTAGCTAAATATTGGAATTAAATCTTTAAAATTTAATTTATGATTACAATTTGGACAAAATGAACGTTCATGAGTTATATTTAATCCTAAAGGAATTCTATAAACTGCTAATGTAAAAAAACTTCCAAATACTGTTCCCATAAAAAAAATTAATATGCAAAATAAAATATCCACTATCAAATTCCTCTTTGCTTTTTTAGCAATCCTTTTTTCTAAAATTTTTAAGTTGGTTGCCATAAAGTACAATTCTTTATGGCAACACAATTTTAAATTAAATATTAAGCACCAGCTTCTGCTTCAGATTCAAATGCTACTTTTGCACTATTTCCAGATTCTGTTAAAGTAACTGAAAATGTATAAGTTACACCTTTATAAGTTATAGTTGTAGCTGAATCACCAATTGCAAAAGTGCAATCATCTTTAAAATCATCGCTCATGTTAGCTTTGATTCTAGTTTCTGTCATGTAAGCATTTAGTTTTCCTGGATTTGTATTACCAGCATATTTTTCTGCTGTCCAGTCTGCTACTACTGCTGTTACTGCCATTTCAAGTTCTGTTTGTACTGCAGCTCTATTTGTATTATCTGCAGCATTTACAGCTTGATTTAAAACACCATTATCACCTACTACTAAACTAATAGATACACCTGCTAATATTAATAGCACGATGATTGTGATAACTAATGCTACTAAAGTAACACCATTGTTTCCTTTTAACATAACTTTTTCCTCCTTTGTTTTATTATTTATTAACAAAGGCACATACGCATATTACGGCGTATATGCCTTCTTTAACCTAAACTATAAAATTAATTTAAAACACTAAACTGTTTTTTCTGTAGCATTAACAAAAGATACTTTTGCACTGTTTCCAGATGTTGTTAATTCAACTTTAAAATTATATGTCATTCCTTTATAATCAATAGTTGTTGCAGTTGAACCTCCATTATCATTACAAGTAAATGAAGTTAAACCTTTTTTAAATTCATCACTCATGTTAGCTTTGATTTTATCTGCTGTCATATAAGTTTGTAAATCACCTGGATTTGTATCACCAGCATATTTTTCTGCTGTCCAGTCTGCTACTACTGCTGTTACTGCCATTTCAAGTTCTGTTTGTACTGCAGCTTTATTTGTATTATCAGCAGCGTTTACAGCTTGATTTAAAACTCCATTATCACCTACTACTAAGCTAATAGATACACCTGCTAATATTAATAGCACGATGATTGTGATAACTAATGCTACTAAAGTAACACCTCTGTTTTCCTTTAACATGATTTTCTTTCCTCCTTCTTATGTTTTTATTTTTTAAATTTTGTTATATATATTAAAAAATATATACCGAAAATTATTTATTATTTAGAACTTGTACTATTAAACAAAGTTCCATCTGATACTGTACTTCCTGAATTTGAACTACCACCTGATGTAGAATTATTAGTATTTCCACCAGTAGCAGTATTTCCTGAATTTCCAGAACCATCATCTGGGTTTGAAGAAGTCTCAGCATCAGCAAAAGGGTCTGCCTTTCCTGGTTCATATTCATTTGAAGCAGTATATAAAGCAAGATCTGTTTCTGTTATGCTATATGATTTTAAAACAATATTTGGCTCTGTAGAACTACCAGCATTATTTTGCTGATCATTTAGTGAAGAACTTTCTTCAGCTATTTCACTAAGAATCTTAGTAGTTGATGCATCAGCCGTATAAATATTTGGCTCTGCAACTGTACTACCACTTGGAATAAAATCATATAACAATATTGCTATAATAATAACAATAACTGCTGCCAAAGCAACTATTAAAACAATATTTTTTAATGCATTTTTCATAAGTAAAATCCTTTCTAATTTTTATTAATTAGTTGTATTATTTACTGCATTTGTTGTATTTGATGAATTATCTGTATTTGTACTATTATCATTTGTACTAGAACTATTTGTATCATTTGTAGTATTTGTACTATTTGAAGATACTGTTTCATTTCCTACATTATTTGAAACATTATTTTCTGAACCATCTATAGTAACTTGTGTTCCATCATCTGCAGTGATTGTAGATGAATTATTATTACTTGCCATTAATGTTTCACTATCAATTGGAACACTATAGATAGTAAATGTTGCTGCTCCTGATGTCATTGAAAAATCTCTTATTTCAAAAGATAATCTATCATCATCTTCAATATCATATAAGAAATTTGCTATATTTATATATTGTCCTGTAACTGAAAAACTTAAATTGTAGTATTCATATCCTGAAACATTATTACCTGGAACTGATGATTTATTAATATCCATTGTTATTACTAAACCTTCAGATTTTGCATAATTTCCTATAATTGTCCATAAAAAATCTATTTCATAAGCAGAAATTGGAGAAACATAAACAATTTCTTCATCTGTTCCTTCCGCATTTCCATCAACCATAGTTCCAAGTTCAGCAATTAATTCTTCATATTCTTCCTTAGTACTTTTATAGTTATTTATTGATGATTTTAAAGTTGTAAGCATTGTATTATATTGTGTATCATTTAATGTGTTATATGCTGCTATATCACTTGCTAAGTCATCTGAATCGCTTTCAACTTGTTCATAGCTTGAAATAAGCACTTTCCCATCACTAGTTTCAAATCCATTAACAACAATCTGATAACCTAATACAATAGCAATTATTAATAAAACAATTATTATAACTCTTTTCATATTATGGTAAATCTCCTTCTATAGTAATTTGAACAACTCCACTTGACTTTGAACCACTAGTTGATTTTACATTTTGCAAATATCCTGATGTTGAAAGAGCTGCTTTAAAATATCCTAATTGCTCATATTTTTCAGCCTGTGCTTCTATAACAATATGTGTACCTTGTGTATTTTTTATAGATGTAATTTTTACTTGTTTTGGTATTATATATACTATTCTATTTAATAAATTTGGTATTGCATCTTTTGGCACAACTGTAACATTTGTATTAGTTGATGAATTATTTTCATCATCTGTAGCTGTTAAAGATGTAATTAAAGTCTCATAAGTTGTTTTCGCAGAATTAATTCTTGAAGTTTGAGAAGAAATACTTGAAATTTGAGTTGTAACAGTTTGAGTTGCTGATGCAACATCATTTGATTTTTCTTCTATTCTATTTACTATAGCATTTGAAATTCCAACATATCCTACAATTCCAACACATGCGCAAGCAAGAACTCTAAGCATCATTTTATCAAAAGCATTTAAAGGCTTTCTCCAATCAGTAAAACTTTTAAAGAATTCTTTTAGTGATGCTGCATTAAAATTAATTTCTCCCCCTCCAGCTCTACCTTTAAAGTTAAGTTCTTTATTCCCATATCCTAATCCTTCTAAAGCTAAAGCAATTGCAGAGTTAACTTCTATATACTCTTTTATTGGAAATTTAATAGAAGCATTTTCCATAAAGAATGGTTTTAATAATTCACATTTAGAATTTGGTATATATTCTTGAAAATATAAATCTATATTATTTATTGCTGTTCCTAAACCCGTTACATAAACTTTTGAAATCTGTGTAATTGTTGAATCAACTATTTTTCTAACTTCATTTACTATTTTATATAAAACAGGCATAACATCTTCTAAATGCTCATTATCATCAACACTTTGAAGTTCTTGAGCATCTTGAGTATAAATTGTAGTATTTCTACAACATTCATAAGATTTTTGCATTGAATTTTCAACTTTATTTATATTATTTAAAATGTCTCCCATTCCTTCTGGAATAATATTTATATTGTAAACTTCTCCTCCAATAACTGTTGTAATTTTTGTATCTTTTTCAATATTAACAATTATTACATTATCTTCCCTTGGTGGCAATTCAACTAAATTTGTTATACTTGTTGTAATAGGAGTTGCAGAAACAACTTTAAATCCACTAAAATCTTGTAATCTTTTTCTTAGATTTTCTTTATTTGTAGCTATATGAATTGCTTTTAATTTGTCTGTATTTTCTCTACTATCTCTAAAAATAAATCTACTATCTAATGAGTCCTTATTATAACCTTTTTCACTACATAATAACTCAAAATCTAAATCAACAGATTTTTTCTTATCAGATAATTTTAATGCAGAAAATACTTCAAAATAATTGTATAGTTCATTTGAAATATTTATTGCAATTGAATCTTTACTACTAAAAGTTTCTCTGATAATTTTTTCAATTACTTGAAATAGGTTTTCTTTTTCATAAAAAACAACACTAGAAGCATCCACTTTTAAAACATCTTTAGTCTTATCGACTTTTGCATATTTAATTACATCATCTTCAATATAAATTCCTAAACACTTTGGCACGGCTTATCTTCTCCTCAAGTTATTTTTATCATTTCCAAAATATTCGTGCAAACAAATTTAACATAAATTACATATATTTTGGAAAACTTTTTTAACCCTACTCTTCATTATTACTATATATAATTTATACTTAAATTAATTAGTAGTCAATACAGTTTACCAAAGTGTAATTTACTTGTAATATAATTGTAAAAAAATGACAAATTTTGAATTATTTTGAAAATTTTTTACTTAAATTTGTTTACGATATTTTATTATTAATTATTAACTTTTAAGTTTTCTTTATTCACTATATTTTGGAATTTTTTTAGTTTAAAATTAGTTTTTTATATTTCTTCTATCATTTTTTATATTGCCATTTTTTAATTTATTTGCATAAATTTTATTTTTTTGCAAAATATAAATTTAAAATTAAATTTAAAGGAGGTTTATTATGACAAAAAAACATATAAACATTACAGGTACATCTAATATTTCATGGAAAGATGCCATCGTAAAAACAGTATCAGATGCAAGCGATTCAATTTGTAATTTATCTAAGCTTACAATTATAAGGCAATGGGCAAAAATTCAAGATGATAAAATTGCTGAATATTATGTTGATTTAGATATAGAATTTGACATTGATAAAAATTTACAATGTAATAAAAATCAATCAAATATTCCACCAGAAAATTTAGATGAATAATTAAAAGGAGAAAAAAATTTTATGAAAGATAATCCATTAGAATCTCAAAGCGCTTATCAAAAATATGTAGATGAAAAAACTCCAAATTCCCCTATTCTTAAAAATTGTTTTAATGCATTTTGGGTTGGAGGATTAATTTGCGCAATAGGTCAAATTATATTTGAATTTTGTAAAATAAAAGGAATTGATGAAACAACTTCATATACAATAGTATCAATCTCATTAATATTTGCAAGTAGCTTTTTAACTGCTTTAAATTGTTTTAATAAAATAGGAAAATTTGCTGGAGCAGGCTCTTTAGTTCCAATCACGGGATTTGCAAATTCTATTGTTTCTCCAGCTATGGAATATAAATCAGAAGGATATGTAATGGGAGTTGGAGCAAAAATGTTCACAGTAGCAGGTCCAGTACTAGTCTACGGAATTTCAACTAGCATAATAGTAGGTCTGCTTTCACTCTTATTTTTATAAAAAATTTTATACTTTCTCTTTAGCAAAATAAATACTACATTTTTAATGTTTTTTTAACTTAATTAAATTTGTATTTTTATTAAAAAATTATAATTTTTGCTTTAGTAAAATAAATGTTATATTTTTATAAAAATTTTATACCTCTATTTATAGTAGAGTAATATTATAATTTAAAAATTTTTCCTCTCTTCTCTCGAGCAGAGCGAGAGGTAATTTAAAATTAAAATAAAATTTTTTGTTTACTTTTTTAAATAAAAAAGAAAGGATTTTTATATGAAAAAACTCGGCAAACAAACTTATAAATTAAATAATCCCGTCACAATTTTAAACACAGCCACAATTGTAGGTCCAAAAGAAAAAGAAGGCCCGTTAAATAAATACTTCGATAAATGCATAAGTGACGAATTTTGGGGCGAAGAAACCTGGGAAAAAGCAGAAAGCAAATTTGTAAAAGAAACTTCTAATCTAGTAATAAACAAATCCGAAATACCAGTAACAAAAATAGATTTCTGTTTTGCAGGAGATTTAATAAATCAATGTATTTCTTCAAGTTTTGGCCTAAAAGATTTAAATATCCCATTTTTTGGAATATTTGGAGCATGTTCAACTTTTGTCGAATCAAATTTACTAGGCTCAATAGCAATTGACGGAGAATTTGCAGAAAATGTCCTATGCTGCAGTTCAAGCCACTTTTGCAGCGCAGAAAAACAATTTAGATTTCCTCTAGAATTAGGAAATCAAAGACCACCTTCTAGTCAATGGACTGTAACAGGAGCAGGAGCAACAGTCCTTTCCAAAAACGGAAATGGACCTTTTATAACTACCTTAACTCCAGGAAAAATTGTAGATATGGGAATAAAAGACGCAAACAATATGGGAGCTGCAATGGCAACTGCCGCTTTAGATACTCTTATTACTCATTTCAATGATACAGGCAGAAAACCAAGCTATTATGATGCTATTTTTACAGGAGACTTAGGCTATATTGGAAAAGACATTTTAATAGATCTTGCAAAAACAAAAGGATTTAACATTTCAGCAAATTACAATGATTGTGGAATTCTAATTTTTGATAAAGAAAAACAAGATACTCACTCTCGGTGGTTCAGGATGTGGGTGTTGTGCTAGTGTATTTTCAGGATATATTTATAAAAAGCTTTTAAATAAAGAATATAAAAAAGTTTTATTAATTGCAACAGGAGCATTAACAAACTCTCTTACAACTCAGCAAGGAGAAAGCATCCCAGGAATAGCTCATGCAATTTCTATAGAAATTTAAAAAATATATAAAATCTTATACTTAAGATTTTTAGAAAGGGACTTTTATGGATTGGTTAATGATTTTAAAAGCCTTTATAGTTCGGAGGCTTAATTTGTATAATTGGACAAATATTAATAGATAAAACAAAACTAACTTCTGCGAGAATTTTAGTTTTATTTGTTACCGCAGGTGTAATTTTAGGTGCTCTTCGGAATTTATAAATATTTAATAGATTTTGCTGGATGCGGTGCAACAGTTCCGCTAACTGGTTTTGGAAATCTTCTTAGTAAAGGAGCTATTTCAGAAGCAAAAGATTCTGGATTTATAGGTGCTTTTTTAGGAGGAATACAATCAGCAGCAGGAGGAATTGCTGCAGCAATATTTTTTCGGATATATTGCTTCTCTAATTTCAAAACCTAAAATTAAAAAACAATAAAACTTATTATTATTAACTAAAATTAATAATAATAAAATTTTTCATTTAAATACATTATATTGTGATTATATTATTATATTATTATTTTATAATATTTTATTAGTTAATTTTTCATAATTTATAAATTGGTTTAATTACTATTATTAACTATATCAATCAATTTATTTTTGTTTTAATTATAAAATTTAAATTAATACTTTTTTATAGTTTAAATATAGTTTAAAAATAATTTTTATAAATTTAATTATAATATTTAATTTTTAAGCTTCATTTAATAAAACTCTTTTATACTAATTACAATAAAATCCCCAATAAAAATAAAAAAAGAGCTAGAGATTTTTAATTTATCTCTAGCTCTTTCTTTTTACGAAAAAGTTTTTAAAAATTTTTTAAGAAATATTTTGGAAAAATAAATTTGCTAGTTTTACAAATAAATTCTCTGCCAAGTCCACCCTGATTTACTATCAAATTCACTATAAAAGCTGCTTTTAGATGTCTCTAGATAAAGCCTATTTTCTCTTGCAATTCCTTTTATCAAATTAGATGACATTAAATTATCATCAGGAACTTCAAAAACTAACCCATTCATAGATACATTACTTGCTTTAAATGTTAATAAAAATTCATAATTATTTTGAATTATATAATTTAAAACTTCTTTTACATATCCATTTTTTCGGTAAAAATCTAAAAGAGCATATTCTACAAGCCATATCCCTTGCTTAAGAAAATACAAGCTTATAATTCCTATTGGAACCTCATCACGATTTCTTATAACAAGTGATAAAGTATACTTATCCTGTTTTCCAACAATTTCTTCTAAAAAGTATTTTTTTAATTTCTTGCTTCCTTTTCGATATTCTTTAAAATACTTCCGCACTTCAATATCTCCTGCAAGAGCCTTAAAAAAACTCCAATCGCTGCTTTGCAGTCTTTCAACTACAAGCCGTTTTGTAAATACTTTCTCACTAGAAAATATCCTTTCTTTTTCGTATTCCATAATAAAAGATCCCTCCTTAAAATTTTTTAGATAATAATTATATCATTTTTTAAATTCTAAGTAAAGAAAAATTTTTTAGTCTATTTCAAAACATATTTTTGATTCCTGCTTTTTGGCTTTTCTGGAATTGTCATTTGCAATTTATCTTCTTCTAACAGTGGTTTTACGTTTTTAAATAAAAATAAACAGAGCTAAATTTCATTAAAATTTAGCTCTGTTTGGTGCGGGTGAGAGGACTTGAACCCCCACGGTCTCCCACTAGATCCTAAGTCTAGCGCGTCTGCCAGTTTCGCCACACCCGCATATTTTAAACTTATATTTTCTAACTAACAGTAATTATATTAACATTTTAAAAAGCAGTTGTCAAGTATTTTACTTAAAAAAATGCCTCAATTGCATTTCAAATTTTATTTTTTTATTATACTAAATTAAATTTATAAATTTTAGTAATATCTTTAAAAATAAGATTTTAATATGGTTTTTATAATAAAAATAAATTTGAGGCATTTTTCTAAAAAATTATTAACATATGATTAAATAGGATTTACATGAATTATTGTTAAATATACCTCTTCTATTTTTTCATCAATTTCCTCTTCTAAATTATTTGCAATTTCATGGCTTTCATAAGTAGATAAATTTCCATCAACAAAAATTGTAAAAGATATTTGATATTTATAACCTACTGGTGTTGAATTAAAATGTTGTATTTTCTTTACTTCTGGATGTTTTGCAATTATTTCTAAAACTTTTTGCTTATCAGCTTCATCTATTGCCTTATCCATTAGTACATCATAACTTTCTTTAAAAATTTTAATTCCTGTATATAAAATCCAAACTGAGATTCCACAACCTACTAAACCATCAAACCATAAAATATTTTTTAAACTTAATAAAGAAGAAATTAATGTAAAAGTAGTAACTAAACAATCATTTCTATGATCTTTTGCATTTGCCTCTATTAATAAATTATCATATTTTTTTGATAATTTATGAGTATATAAATACAAGCTTAATTTTGTAATTATTGTTGCAATACAAACTATAATTAAAACCCATGAAAAATTATATTCACTACCATTTATTAAAGAATTTATAGATGTTATAAATAACTGGACGGCAATAATCATCATAGATAAACCAATCAAAAGTGAAAAAATATATTCAGCTTTTCCATGTCCTAAGTTATGTGAATCATCTTTAGGTCTGCTTGCTATTTTATTTCCTATGTAAGTCATAAGCGATGAAAATATGTCCCCTGCACTATTTACACTATCTGCTATCATTGCTTGACTGTTAGTAATTAATCCTGCAACTCCCTTTATTATAAGCAAAAAAATATTCCCTAAAATTCCTAAAATACTTGCTTTTCCGAGTAGAACTATATCTATCTTCCATAAATTTATCTCCTATTCTTTAAAACCTAAACCATAAACTTCTCTTGCATCTGTTATAATTATAAAAACATCTTTATCAATTTTTTGCGCTATTTCTCTTATCTTTATTATATTTTTTCTCTGTGTAACACACATTATAATTATTCTTTCATTTCCACTATACAAACCTTTTCCATAAAAACCTGTTGCTCCACTTTTTAAATCCAAATTTATTGCTCTTGAAATTTCATCATATTTATCTGAAATAATATAAATCATCTTACTAAAATTAATTCCTTCAAAAAATAAATCTAACATTCTTCCATATAAAAATATTGCTATAAAAGAATATAATCCTATTTCTAAATCCTTAAAAAAAATTAAATTTAATAAAACAACAGAAAAATCTATTATTTCTAGTACTTTTCCCATCTTTATATTAGAATTAAATGATTGAACTAGATTAGCAATTAAATCAGTTCCACCTGTAGAACATTCTACTTTAAAAATTAAAGCTAAACCGAATTCCCATTAAAATTCCGCCATAAATACTTGCTAAAAATCTGTCATCTACTAATGGTCCCATTTTTTCAAAAATGTCTAAAAATAACGAAAAAATAAGAGTTGAAATAACAGTTTTTGTAACAAAATATTTTCCAAGTCTAAAATACGCAAAAATAAATAGCGGAATATTTAAGATTATTGTAGTAGTTCCAATATTTAATTCAAAAAAATAATAAAGAATAGTTGCTATTCCTGAAAATCCACCTGTTGATAACATATTTGGAAGCAAAAATGAACTTGTTCCAAAAGCTGCTATAATACAGCCTAAAGCTGAAATACTAATATCTTTAGCAATATTTTTCATTTTAAATTACCTCTTAGATATTAGTATTTTATTTTTTTTAAATTCTATTCATCTTTAAAATCTTTATAACTTTCTAAAGCAATAACTTCAATTTTTCCGAGGTGTACATTTAATATCTTGCTCTATTTTAGCATTTACATCATAAACTTCTTTTATTTTTGTTATATTTTCTTTCTTATATCCTACAACATTATTAACATCTTGTGGATTAACTCTAATTAAAACTTCTTTTACATTCATATTAAAATTCTTGATTTTATCAATTATATAATCATAATAAATTGAAGCCTCAACTAGTTGTCTAAAAGTTTCATGATATGGGCCTCCAACAACCTCACTAGTTTCTTTATCTGGAGAACAAATTGTATCTGTTGATTGAAGTCCTATCCTAATTACTTTTATTTTCTTTTTATTAAATAAATACATTATTTCTTTACATCTTTCAACTGCTTGTTCTACTGATAAAGGCTCATATTTTCCATTATTCATCTCTTTTTCTAGTTCAGTACCTTTTATTACTAAAACAGGATAAATCCTAACTATTTTTGGTTTTAATTTTATTAAATCTTTTGCAGTATTTAAATCATCTAGTGCTGAGCTTTCTGGTAAGCCAACCATCATTTGGTGTCCTAAAGTAAATCTATATCTTCTAATTAATTTTGACGCTTTTTTTACATCTTCAAAATTATGTCCTCTTTTACATCTCTTTAAAACAAAATCATTTGAAGATTGAACTCCAAGTTCTATTGTTTTTACTTTATATTTTTTTAATCTCTTTAAAATACTTTTATCTATGTAATCAGGTCTTGTAGAAATTCTAATTCCATCAATCTTTTTTTCTTTTATATAATCATATGCAACACTTAGCAATTTGTTCTGTTCTTCTACATCAATACCTGTAAAACTCCCACCAAAAAAAGCAACTTCTTTATAAGCTTTCCTATCTTTAAAATTATTTAAATAATACTCTATTGTATCTCTTACATCATTTTCTGTAACTTTTTTTAATTGACCACTTATTTTTCTTTGATTACAAAATGAACAATCATTAGGGCAACCTAAATGTGGAACAAATATTGGGATAATATATTGCTTTTTCTTACTCTTCAACAATTTCACTCCCTTTCTATAACAAATTTTCCTTATTCTACAAAATCTCTAATGCTTTTTTGGCAGCTTGCATTTCTGCAGCTTTTTTACTTCTTCCCTTTCCTTCTGCTAATTTTTTTCCTTCGCATTCTACTTCTGCGTAAAATGTTTTATCATGATCTGGTCCTGTTTCTTTAAATATTTTATATTCAATTTTTACATCACCATTTTCTTGAAGCTTCTCCTGTAAAACAGTTTTATAATCCTTTAATCCTACATTATGACTTGCAAATTCTATTAAATCCTTTATACTTTCTATAACAAACTTTCTTGCCTCTTCAATCCCAGAGTCCAAATAAATTGCTGCAATAACAGCTTCTACGCTATCTGCTAAGATTGCCTTTTTTTTATTTTTTTCAGTTCTTTCGCTTTTTCCTAAATATAAGAAATCACTAAAATTATGCTTTAAAGCAACTTCATATAATCCATTTTCACAAACTGCATATGATCTAACTTTAGTCATTTCTCCTTCACTTAAATTATTATAATTTTTAAATAAATATTCACTACTTATAAATTCTAATATACTATCACCTAGATACTCTAAACGTTCATTACTTTTACATTTATGTTCATAAGCATAAGATGTATGAGTTAAAGCTGTTTTTAATAAATATTTATTTTTAAAATTATATCCGAATATTTTTCTCAAATTGAGATAATTTTTCGTCCATCTTTTCTCTCCTTTATTTTATTTTTGGCATTATATACCATTTTTAACACTATTATTATATACTATTTTTAAATTTTTTCAAGTCTTTATAAAATTAATAATCAATAATTAGACAAAATATTCAAAAGTAATTGTTTTTTACTTGCAAATAATATATAATAAAAAAGCCTTTCGCTTAAAGGCAGAAAGGAAGTAATTACATAATGTATAATATACTAAAGATGTTAGCACTTATTATTATTTATCTTATTATAGATAAAGATAAAAAAGACTAATAAATGAGAATACCAGGAATAGCACCATTCCTGGTATTTTTTTATACATAATGTATAAATACTAAAGTTTTATTTAAGTTATTATACAACACTTATTTAAAAAAATCAATACTTTTTTTATAATCCAAAACTTATTCCAATTGCATCATTTACCTTTTCCATAAGCTTATTATTATCAATATGACCTATTTTTTCTTTTAATCTGCTTTTATCTATAGTTCGAATTTGTTCTGCTAAAACCACAGACTCTGACTTTAATCCTATTTCTGTTCCACCAATTCCAATATGAGTTGGAAGTTTAGTTTTCCCTGTTTGAGAAGTTATCGCTGCTGCAATAACTGTTGGACTATATTTATTTCCTGTATCATTTTGAATTATCAAAACAGGTCTTACACCACCCTGTTCAGAACCCACAACAGGACTTAAATCTGCATAAAACATATCTCCTCTTTTTATTACCATAATATTCACTCCTAAATCTTACATGTAATTATTGAAATATTTCTATATTGTTATATATTATGCAAACCTTAATCTGCTTGTCACTATTTTTTATGATAAGCTTATTTGGTAGTCCAGTTTTTTTATCTATATATAATTCTTTATATTTTATGTATTTATTAAATTCCAGTAAAGAAATTTTTATTATAATATTTTCTTCATCTTCTAAAATTTGGCAATTCTCACTTTCTAAATATTCTTTCACAAAAGTTTTTAAGAATAAATAATTGCCAGATAATTCTTTATAATTATCAAATATTTTTTCTAAATTTAATTCTGTATTTTTTAAAATCATTTTATTTTCTTTATATTCAAGAATAAGTCCACTAATATCTCCTTTACTTACAACTTCTAATTTACTATATTCTTTTGTTTCCTCTTGATTTATAATATAAGTATTCTCATTCTTATTACTATAAATAGTAACTTGAGCCTCAGATTTGTAGCTTAAATTTTCATTTAAAATATTTTCAATAATTTCTTCATTACTTTTCTTAAATGTATTATTACCATTTAAAAAATTTTTATAATAAAAAATCAAAAAAATTATAAAAAATATTAAAATTAAAAAAATTAAATATTTTCTTTTCAAAAATAAAACCTCCTATCTTTTTTATTTAAGATATGAGGTAATTTTTAAATTTATTTATATCCTTTTGAAATTAATGTTTTTTCCATTTCATTTGTTCTTTTTAAAACAGAAATAAGTAATGGTTTTAAAATTATCGTCATAAAAGAAATATTTAATTTTTGCCCCCTAGAGATTAAAGTATTTTTGGCAAAAAAAATTTCCTGTCTTAAAACTGGTATCATACAAATTGCAATTGATATTATTATTCCTATATTAGACGTATTTATTTTAAAAATTCTAAATGGATAAAATAATAATTCAATAGCTTCTGACAAATCTGATATTTTTATTTTTTTAGCATATATGTATGTTGTGAAATAGCATATAAATAATCTTATTCCTAATAATAAACCAGAATAAAGATTATCAAAAAAAATATTTATTAAACTAGTAAAAATTATAACAAAACTTGCCCATTTTAAATTATATAATAAATTTTTAAAACTTAATTTAAAAACTAAAAATAAAATCAAATTAAATATAAAAATAAATAAAATTATTATTTGGTTACTTATAAAAAATATAAGTATTGTATAAATTATAAATACTAAAAAAACTACTAAATTTTTTATTTTTTGCATATTCTAATAATCTCACCTATCATTTCATCAATAGTCCAATCTTTTAAAGGTTCTATATTAATTCCATTTTCTTTTAAAGATAAAATAATTTTAATAACATCTGGAAGCTTTATTCCAATATTTTCTAATAGCTTGGCATTCTCTAAAATTTCATTTTTATTAAAGCTATATTTTATATTTTTATCTTGAAGTACAAAAACTTTATCTGATAATAAAATTTCATTTATATTATTTGTAACAAATACAATTGTAATTTTTTCTTTTTTTAGTTCCTTTATTATTTTATATACATTTTCTTTTTCTTTCCAATCAATCATGGTTGTTGGTTCATCTAAAATTAAATATTTGGGACTAATTGCTAAAGAACTTGCTAGATTTATTCTTTGTTTTTGACCTAAAGAAAGTTCAAATGTATCTTTATCTTTAAATTCTAGCATATTAACTTTTTCTAAAGCTTTTTTTATTCTTTCTTGAGAATTATCTAAATTTAAATTCTTTATAGCAAATTCAACATCATCATAAACTCTTGGAAATAAAATTTGACTATCAGGATTTTGAAAAACAAAACTAATTTTCTTCCTTAAATTTAAAAACTCTTTTTTAGATTTTGTATTAATTCCATCTACTAAAATTTCACCATTAGAAACTTTATATATTCCTGCAATTAAATTTAAAAGTGTTGACTTACCGAGAACCATTTTTTCCTATAATACTAACTATCTCACCTTCGTTAATATTTAAACTTAAATTTTCCAATACATTTTGACCGTGATTTATATTTATAAGAAATATTTTTTATTTCAATCATTCTATTTCCTCTTCTTCATTATTTAAGTATTTTTCAAAAAATGGCCTTGTAAATTTTTCTATAGCATATATTACAATTACATGAATTGGTAGCATAATTATTTGAGTTACAACTCTACTTAATAAAACAGCAAAATACGCTTTTCCATATAAAATATGTATCCAAAGTGAACTTATAAAAATATTTACAATAAACAATACTATCATACTGCTTAAAATAAGTCTTAGTATAAATTTTTTATTATTCTCAAATTTTTTTCCATGATTATATAAAAATAAACCATAAACAAGTCCTGAAATTATAGAACTTATTGTAAATCCAGGAAAATATGGTCCAAATGGAAATAAAATTGCTCCAATTAAATCACCTAATCCAGAAATAGCTGCTGAATATTTTGGTCCTAACCAAATAGCGCTCATCATAACTGGTATAAAACTTAGTGAAATCACCAATATTTCTGTTTTTATTGATATAAATCTAGAAAGTACAATTAGCACTGCTAATAATAACGCAGATAGTATTATTTTCTTTATTTTTGACATATTAATTCACCATTTTTCATTTAATAATCTCATAAAAATCTTCTTTTGTATTAATAAGATTTACTTTTTCTTTGTAATTTTTAGCATTTGGCATACCTTTTACATACCAACTTATAAATTTTCTTATCTCACGTGTAGCAGTATATTCTCCTTTATATTTTAGTAAAATCTCAAAATGCTCTTTTAGTATTTTTAACTTTTCTTCATCTGAAGGTTTATCTATAATTTTATCATTTTCTAAATAATCTGCTATCTCTCTAAAAATCCATGGATTTCCGAAGAGAGGCCCTTCCTATCATAATTCCATCTGCTAAAGCCCTATTAAAACAATCTTTTGCTGCTTTTCCGTGATACAATATCTCCATTTGCTATAACTGGAATTTTTACAGATTGTTTTACTTTTTTTATAATATCCCAATCAGCAACTCCAGAATAAAACTCATTTCTTGTTCTTCCATGAACTATTATAGCTGATATTCCAGAGTTTTCAGCAATTTTGGCTAATTCTTCTGCTACAATATGTTCTTTATCCCAGCCCTTTCTTATTTTTAAAGTAACAGGTTTACTAGAATTTTTAACAACTGATTTTATTATTTTTTCTGCCAGCTTTAAATCAGTTAAAAGTTTGCTTCCATCACCATTTTTAACAACTTTTGGAGCAGGGCATCCCATATTTATATCTAATATATCACAAATATTGCTTACAAATTTAGCAGCCATTCCCATACTTTCTGGTTCACTTCCAAAAATCTGCATAGAAATTGGCTTTTCAAAATCTTCCATTTCTAACATTTTTAAAGTTTTTTCATCATTGTAACAAATAGCTTTAGCACTTACCATTTCATTACAAACTAAACCGAGGATTACCATATTTTTTTGTAATTAAACGAAATGGCAAGTCTGTAATACCTGCCATTGGAGCTAATATTAAATTATTTTCTAATTCTACATTTCCAATTTTTAATTTTTTTAAATACATATTTTTCCTTTTTATAAATATAAAATATTGCTACCTCATTGCTCAAACGAGAAGTAGTAAGCCTAAGCATTTTCATGACAAAGAATATCCAGGAGGCGTACTCCTTGTACGTTGACTGGATTTCGGCGGAATGAAAATGTGCGAATTGCTGCTTCTCGTTCGAGCCCTAATTCCCGTAGATATTGTAATTATTACTAAACGTTATACCCTTCTTCCTTCTAGAACTAATATTAAGTAAAAGTGCAATACATATAAAATTTGTAATTAACGAACTTCCACCATAACTTACAAATGGAAGCGGAACACCGGTTATAGGTAAAAGACCTATTGTCATTCCTATATTTTCAATCATATGAAAGAAAAAAATTCCTGAAACTCCTATTGCAATATATGAACCAATGCTATCTTCAGCATTTTTAGCAATTGCAATAGATTTTGTTATCAAAACTATATATAAAACAACAATTACACTTGTTGCTATAAATCCCATTTCTTCACCAATAACAGAAAAAATAAAATCTGTAGTTTTTGGTGCTAAATATCCAAGTTGAGTTTGATTTCCTGATAATAGTCCCATTCCAAAAAATTGGCCTGCTCCTATAGCAAGTTTTGATTGAATTAAGTTATATCCGAGAACCTCTTGGATCACTTTCTGGATCTAAAAAAATTTCTAATCTTGCTTTAGCATGAGTTGGTAAATTACTATATACAACTGGCGCTAAAACTGCAACTAAAATAATAGCAAAAATAATATATTTTTTGTCTAATCCAGATACAAAAAGCATAAAAAGCATTGCAAATATATAAGCTAAAGCAGTTCCAAAATCAGGCTGTAATATTATTAAGCCAATAGGAATTCCCCATGCTATAAAATAAATTAATAATTTCCAAGGTTTATTTATTTCTTTTTTTCCTTTAAGTTGTAATTTATATAAAACTAAAGAAACAAACATTATAACAAATATTTTACCAAGTTCTGATGGTTGAAATGATAAAAAATCTCCAATTTGAAACCAGCTACTGGCACCACTTATCGGTTCTGTAAATAAAACTCCAACTAATAATATCATAAAGAAAACATATATAACTGGCGATAATTTAACTATTAATCTATAATCAATTATATAAACAATAATCATAAAAGGAATACTTATAATAAACCATTGAATTTGTTTTTTAAACTCATTAAGTTCTGTGCTCTGTGTTGCAGAATAAAGTGCAACTAATCCAATGGCTAATAAAAGCAAACTAATTATTCCAACAATCCACTCTGTATTTTTTAATCTTTTCTCCCTCACTATAAACTACCTCATTATTTTCTTTTTTTAGAAGTTGATTTTGATGTTTTCTTTTTCCCTTTCCTTTTCCCGTTGTTTTTTTCTTTGTTGTTGAAGTAGTTTTCTTATTATTTTCCGGTTCTTTTTTTTCTTCTTCCTCTATTTTTTTACTTTCTTCTGCTTTTTGTTTCTCTTCTTCTTCAGCGGCTTTTAATAAATCATCAAAAGTAACATCGTCATCATCTTCATCGTCAAATTCTTCAGTTTCTAGTTCATCTATTTCATCAAGGTTAATTTCTTCTGGTTCTAAATTATTTTTAATTTCTTCTATATTTTCTTTTTGCGCTACATTTTCTTCTATTTTTTCTTGTTTTTCATCATTATTAACATTTTCTGAATTTTCTTCTTTTTTGTCTACATTTTTTTCATTATTCTCAACTTGCAAATTATCTTCTTTTTCAATCTTATCTATATTATTACTTTCATTTAAATCATCAATTATTGGAATCATAACTGTTTTATCATTAAAATCAATATTATTTAAATTGTCAGTTTTCGTTACTAAATTTTGATTTAAAACTTCGCTTTTTATATCATTTCTAATATTCAAAATAGGAATATTTGCATATAAAGAAGGAGCACCAGTAGTTCCATCTTCATTTTCCTGATTTGTAAGTCTAACATCAATCTGTTCTTCATCTATAACTATATATTTTTTAATTACATCTATTATCTCTTGTTTCATAAGCTCTAAAAAATCAGCTGAAACATTTGCTCTATCTTGCATAAGCACAATATGTAATCTTTCTTTTGCAGCGTCCTTAGACGTAGTATCAACAAGCAATTCTTTTTGCTCTGTTTTCATCATTTTCTTAAAAAAATTTCCTATATTCTCAAACATTTTCTTCCTCCAAACTTTATACGCACATTAAAAATAACGCATATTTTTAGTAGGCGAAATTCTTTTTTGCGCCAAATTTATTTTCTTCTAAAAGCTCTTCTTATTCTTGCAAAAAGTCCTTTTTCTCTACCAGGAATAGTAACTTCTACATTTTCTCCTAAAATTCTTCTTGAAATTTCTAAATAAGCTTTTCCTGAAGGAGCTCTTTTATTAGAAATTACAGGCTCACCTTTATTTGTTTGAGTTATAATATATTCATCATCTGGAACAACTCCAATTAAATCAATTGATAATAAGTCAACAATATCATCAACATCCATCATTTCCCCACGTCTTACCATAGATGGTTTTAATTTATTTACTATTAATTCTGGATTTTTAATTTCAGATGATTCTAATAGCCCTATAATTCTATCTGCATCTCTAATTGCAGAGATTTCTGCGGTTGTAACAACTAGTGCTCTATTTGCACCAGCAATAGCATTTTTAAAACCTTGTTCAATACCGGCAGGACAATCAATTAGAATATAGTCAAATTCTTCTTTTAGTTTACTTATTAAATCTTTCATTTGTTCTTCATTAACTGCTGTTTTATCTTTTGTTTGTGCAGCTGGAAGTAAGAAAAGTTCTTTAAAACGTTTATCTTTAATTAGGGCTTGTCTTAATTTACATTTTTCTTCAATTACATCAACTAAATCATATACAATTCTGTTTTCTAAGCCCATTACAACATCCAAATTTCTAAGTCCAATATCAGTATCTACTAAAACTACTTTTTTCCCTGATAATGCTAATGCTGAACCTAAATTTGCTGTTGTAGTTGTTTTTCCAACTCCTCCTTTTCCTGATGTTATAACTATAACCTCTCCCATTGTTTAATTCATCCTTTCCTAAAATGCATAACTTTTAATTTTAAATACTATTTTAACCGAAGAAATTTTTCCTTCTATAACAGCTTAATTTAATTACTGTAATATCATATATTTTTTTTAGCCAAAAGTCAACCAAATTTGTAATATTTTTGTAATATTTTTTTTAAAAATATATAGATTTAAAATAATAAAAAAGATAGATTCTCCAGCTAACGCTGGAGAATCCTTTTTTCATAAAAAATAAATTTTTTAATTATTCTCTATTTATTTTTAAAGATATCTATTTTTTGTTAAAAATTAATTTTTTAATTATTTTTTCTTTATTTTTAGAAAGATTTATTTTTTGTTAAAATTATATTTTAATCATATATACCTATTTTTCTCATATATTTTATATATCCATTATCAATATCATTCCAAAGTTTTATTTCAGTTTCCAAAATATTTAAATCTAATCTTTCTTTAGATATCTCTTCATAAGATTTTATTATTTCTTCTTTAAAACCTTCAGGATATGACCTACTTAAAATTCTTGCTATATCATAATATTTATTTCCAAAACCTGCAAAACCAAAATCTATTACACCTGATAAATGATTGTTTTCATCTAATAAAATGTTACTTGTATTTAAATCTCCATGAACTAAACAAGAATTTTCTTTTTTACTAAATTCCTTATATTTCCAAAATTTTTTATCATCTTCTGCTATATGTTTGTTTATTAATTCATCTAGAAAATCTACTAAATTTAATCCTATTTTATCAGTTTTAAATATTTCATCTTTTTCAAACTTTGTTGAATGCAATTCATACATAAATCTTGATATTTCTTTAGCAACATCTTCTATTTCTTTTTTTGTCATTCCATTTGAAATTTTATCTGCTAAAGTTTCTCCATTTATTTTTTTATGTATACTAAAAGGTCTATTATTATCTTTTTGTAAATCTAATTTTACTGTTTTAAAATAAGTTTTTCCATTTATAAAGTTTGAAAACTCATAATCTTTTTCAATAGTTCTTGTCCAAAAATCATCTCTTGGAAATCTAAAAAAATACTCTCCATCATCTGCTTTTGCTTCAAAAACTATATTTGTCCACCCTGTTGAAACAGGTATAATTTCATTTATATTTTTGCTATTTAAACTATTTTTTATAATATTATTAAAATTCTCATCTAATGTAAAATAATTTTTTATCATATTTAACTGCCTTTCCTAAAAGTTTTTTAGTTCTTTCTTAACTAATTCTATTACTTCTTTTTTTGAGTTTTCATCGTATTTATTAATTATAATAAAATCAAATTGTTTTCTTAATTTTTCATCTGAAATAAATCTATTATAATGTTCATCTATTTCTAATAATCTTTGTTTTTCTACTTCTGGTTTTAAATTTCTTTCTCTTAATTTTTGCTTTGGTATTTCTATATTTTCTGGAAGTAAATAAATTGTTTTTATATTTGGACAGATTTTTTTAAAATCATATATACATTCATAATGCATTTCAAATACTGTATTTACATCACTATATAAATCATTATATGTATAAGCATATATATTTCCAAGTAAATCAAATTTATATGCAATCTCTCCACTTTCAACCATACTTTTAAGTTTCTCTGGGCTTACAAAAATTTTATCATCATTATTTTTTTCATTTTTACGTATTTCTCGAGTTGTTATTATTTTTATTTTTTCAAAACCTAATTCATCTGTTATTAAATCTTTAAAAAAAGATTTTCCAACTCCTGTTACTCCGTACTATTGCTAATAAAATTTTAATCACCTCTTAATTTTTAAAATCTGTTTCTAACTATAACATATTTTTTTAATCTTGACAACATTTGCTATATAAAAAAATATTGGGACTTTTATTTTAAGCCCCAATATTCATATTATTTTGATAAAGTATCACATAAATCTTCATAATTTTTAACAATTTCATCAAATTTTTCATTAATTTCAGATTCACTTAATGAGCCAGAATTAATTTCTACAGTTACAATTTCTCCCATTCCAATACTTTCATCTATATAAGCTGATCCTGCTGGATATGAATTTTCTCCAACATATTCTGCACAATAATCATTATATTGTATTTCATTTATTTTTTGATATTTATCAGAATAAGCTTCATTATTAACTTCATTATAATAATTTTGAAGATTTCCTACATCTGTAAAATCAAATCTATAATAATTATTTGGATCATCAAAGCTAGATGCATCTAATTCAACTATAAATTCAGTGTTATCAGTTAAATCTATTATATGATATCCTTTTGAATCCCATTGTGGAGATGTTGAAACTTGTGCAAAATATCCATCTCCTTGTAAATTTTTAAATATTCCTAAGATGTATACTTCTCCATTAAATGACATATCTAATTCTCCATTTTTATATGTCATTTGAATAGTTCCATCTCCATATGGTTGATCTTTAAAACCACCCACATAAAATAATTCTGGAATTTCATCACCATCTAAATCTGCTAAAAATGCATATTCTCCTGTAAAGTCAGTATATCCTTCTGAATCGTCCATCAAATTTGTATACATATTAAATTCTTTTCCAAAATCATTAGTTATTAAAGCCTGCTTATATGCTTTGATAGCCTCTTCTGCATTAGAACTACTAGAATTTGGCTTTTTATCTTCTTCATCAGAATTATATTTAGTTTTTAAATCTTCACTTGGTTTATAAACATTTTCTGCATTTTCAAAAACTTCTTTTGGATTGTCAGTTCCTACTTCATAAGGAGTTTTTGAAGTAGTTTCAACTACTTCAAAATCATCATAAGAATCTTTTGACTCTTCTACTTGATAATCACTTTCATCTAAGCTAATATCATAAATTTCTTCATTTTCTGTTACAATTTTCCATTCATATTCATCAGTTTCCTGATTATATAAATATTCTGTATTAAATTCTTCACTTAACTCAAATTTAACAGTATCAACTTCTCCTTTAGAATTAATATTATAGATATTAGCCGAATTTTTATCATTATCTTTAATCCCATAAACAATAAGTTCTGGGGTATTATCTTGACTTATATCGCAAAGAGCAATTTGAACATCTTCTAAATTTTTGAAATTTTCTTCATCTTCTAAAATTTTAATATAAGTATCTCCCCATGCAATTTCTTCTTGCGTTTGAGTTTCTTCTTGTTTATTAGATTCTTCCCATAAGAAATATATTGCAGAAATAACAGCTACTATAACTAAATATATTATAAAACCAACTATAAAGGTTAAAATTCTTTTTCCTAATGGCTTCTTAAGTTTTGTTTCTACTTGTTTTTCTTGAACTTCTGGTTCTTTTTTTACTTCTTCAGAAGTTTTTTCTTCTACTTTATTATTTCCTTGGGAATTATCTGTTATATTCTCGCTTTCATTTAATTTTTTAGTTTCTTCAACATTTTCAGGATTTTTCTCTTCATTCATAATTAAAATCCCCCTCTATTTTTCTTTATTTGTCATCTCTTCTAAATCTAAAAGCTCTTGCCATCTTTTATCAACTTCTTTTTGGAAATCTTCTATCATCCACTCATTTCCTGGTTTAAACATATGCCTAAAACGTTTTTGTGGTTTTAAAAATTCTTCAACTGGAAGTTTTTTTGCTGGTTTATATGAAATCTTATAAACTCCATCTATAACTTCATATAATGGCCAATAGCAAGTATCAACAGCTAACTTATTTATTTGCATTAAATCAGCAGTATCATATCCCCAACCTCTTGGACATGGTGCTAATACATTCATAAAGCATGGTCCTTCTGTATAAATTGCTTTTTCAGCTTTTTCATATAAATCTTTAAAATTGCCAATTGCAGCTGTTTGTGCAATATATGGTAAATTATGACCTGCCATAATTTTAGCTAAATCTTTTCTTGGTTGCATTTTTCCTGGAATTTTGCTTCCTGCTGGAGTTGTTGTTGTATCAGCATATTTTGGTGTTGCAGAAGAACGTTGGATACCTGTATTCATATATGCTCCATTATCATAACATACATAAACCATGTCATGACCTCTTTCCATTGCTCCTGATAAGCTTTGAAGTCCTATATCATAAGTTCCTCCATCTCCACCAAATGCAATAAATTTTGTTGTAACATCTTGAGGTAATTTATTAGTTGCTTTCATTGATTTATAAGCTGCTTCTACACCTGAAAGGGTTGCCGCTGTGCATTCAAAAGCGGTATGAATATATGAATCAGTCCATGCTGTATATGGATATATAAAAGTTGAAACTTCCATACATCCTGTTGCATTTGCTATAACTGCATGATCTTCTGGCTTTAAAGCTTTTAAAATCATTCTAGCTACAGCTGGTGCTCCACAACCAGCACACATTCTGTGACCTGATGTTAATCTTGATGGCTTATTTGCCGCTACTTCTTTATGATTATATGCCATTATTTATCCCCCCTTACGCCTAAATATCTATAAGGATTTTGGATATCCCCAGTTTCTACTATTTTTAATAAATCTCTATAAACACTCTCTAAATCATCTACTTTTGTATCTCTACCACCAATTCCATAAACATAATTTACAGTAGGAACATGAATATTTTCTACATACATTCCAGATGTAACATCTTGAAATAATGCTCCACCAGCAGCATTTAAAGAGTCTGCTTTATCTAAAACTGCAATTGCTTTTGCATTTTTTAAAGCACCAGCTACTTCTTCTGCTGGGAATGGTCTAAATACTCTAATTTTAAGAAGTCCTGCTTTTACGCCTTCTTTTCTTAATTTATCAACTGTCGCTTTTGCAGTTCCTGCAGTTGAGTTCATACAAACGATAACAACTTCTGCATCTTCTAATTTGTATTCTTCAAAGAAGCTATATTTCCTTCCTGTTAATTCTTCAAAATCTTTTGCTACATCTAAAATTACTTTTTTAGCATTTCTCATAGCATCTGCTTGTTGTTTTTTATGTTCAAAAAGATAGCTTTGTAAATCTAATGGACCAATTGCCATTGGTTCTTTTTCATTTAATAGAAAATGCTCTGGTTTATATTTACCAACAAATTCTTTAACTTTATCATCTTCAATAAGTTCAATATTTTCAATTGAATGTGATGTAATAAATCCATCTTGGCAAACCATTAGTGGTAGTAAAACATCTTTATTTTCAGCTATTCTATGAGCCATAATTAAATTATCATATGCTTCTTGATTATTTTCTGAAAATAACATAATCCATCCACTATCTCTAACACCCATTGCATCTGAATGATCATTGTGAATATTAAGTGGTCCTGAAACCGCCCTATTTACTAATGACATAACAATAGGTAATCTTAAACTTGAAGCAATATAAATCATTTCCCACATAAGTGATAATCCATTTGCAGAAGTAGCAGTCATTGCTCTACCTCCTGCAGCTTCAGCTCCAATACATGCACTCATAGCACTATGTTCACTTTCAACAGCAACAAATTCTGTATCCACTTGACCATTATTTACAAAACTTGAAAAATACTGTGGTATTTCTGTTGAAGGTGTTATAGGGAAAGCTGCAACAACATCTGGATTTATTTGTTTCATTGCAATAGCGGCAGCTTCATTACCGCTTAAACGTTCTCTAATACTCATTTATCTTTCTCCTCTCTATTATTTTAAAATTTCTCTTTACTTCATAATATATTGTACTCTACTATTTGCTTGAACGAGAAGTGGTAAGATGTGCATTTCAGAGTAATCGATGAGGCGTACTTTGTGTACGTTGATTCGATTGCGGCGGAATAAAAATGTACAGATTGCCGCTTCTCGTTCAAGCACCACTACTCCATAATTATAGCTTTAAATGGACACACCTTTGCACAAACTCCGCACCCTTTACATGCATCATAATCAAAATCTTCTCTTTTTAAGTCTTTATTTACTGGAATTGCATCATCTGGGCAAACATTAAAACATAATCCACATTGTTTACATACATCTGGTTTATAAATAGGTTTCTCTGAACGCCAGTCACCAGTTTTAAATTCTTTTGCATTTCCAGCTTCATATATATTTCCACCAATTGTCATTTTATCTATTGGTGTATTTGAATCTATATTAGTCATATTCTCTGTATCCTCCTTTTTATTTTTTAAACCAAATTATTTTACTTTTGTTACTTGCTCTAAAGCCATTTTTAGAGCTTTCATATTTCCATCAATAACTTCTGGTTTTTTAGCAAATTTATGTTTAAAAGAACCAACCATATCGTTTAAAAATTCCTCATCAGTCATAATTCCGCTTACTTTTACAATTGCTGCAAGCATTGGAGTATTAGGAAAATACTTTCCTAAAGCTTCTTCTGAAATTTTTCTTGCATCGATTTTATAAACTGAACCTTCATATCCTTTTAAAGATTCTTTTAACGACTCATCATCTCTTGTTGAATTTATAACTATTGCTCCATCCTTTTTTAATCCACTTGTTACGTCAACACAATCAAGCAATGTGTCATCAACAACAACAACATAGTCAGGCTCATATATATTACTATGAATTGTTATAGGATTATCACTAATACGGTTATATGCAACAATTGGTGCACCCATTCTTTCTGGTCCATACTCTGGAAATCCTTGAATATATTTTCCTGTGTTAAATGCCGCATCTGCTAGAAGTAAAGACGCTGTTTTAGCACCTTGGCCACCTCTACCATGCCATCTAATTTCAATTAAATTATCCATGTATATACTTCCTTTCCGGGATAAACTTATCCCATTTAAATACATTAACATTATAATGTACGAGTTCTTCAAAGTCAATAAAAAATTTAAAGTTCTAATTTTTTAAAAAAATTAATCTTTTTTGTTTTATACGATAAGATACTTTTAAGTATTATTATGCAAAAAAATGTATAAAAATTTTGAAAAATGTCATAATAAATTATAAGTAAAAATTTTAAATTTTATACATTTAAAATTTTTAGATTAATTTTTCTTATACAATCATTTTTTTAATAGTAATTTTAAATTTTTAAAATTGATTGTAAATTTGTTGTGTGAGGATTAAAAGCTTATGAAAGTTATCGACAAAATTGCTCTTGCATTAATAATCATAGGTGCTATAAACTGGGGATTAATTGGATTTTTTGAATTCAATTTAGTAGAAAGTCTTTTTGGAGGATTTACAGCTCTAACTAGAATTATTTATGCATTAGTTGGTATCTCTGGTTTATGGGGAATAAAATTATTATTAACAGATAACACAAATGAAAATGTAAGAGACTACTAAAAAAAACCTGTTACAATAAATTTGTAACAGGTTTTTTAAAATTATAAAACTTATTAACACGTTATCAACAAACTGAAAATACCAGTCTATAAAAACCTGGTATTTTAGCGTTTTTACTACACTTCCATTACAATTGGTATAATCATTGGGTTTCTCTTTGTTTTTTGAAAAATATAACTTCTTAGGTTTTCTTTTATTAGATTTTTAATACTTGTCCAATCTCTTATATCAAGTCCTTCACATTCTTTTACAACTTCTCTTAGAACTCCTTTTACTTCATCCATAAGATTTTCAGACTCTCTTACATAAACAAATCCCCTAGAAATTACATCAGGTCCTGCAACGATTTCTCCAGTTGATGAATCCATTGTTAAAACAACAATAATTAATCCATCTGAAGATAAATGTTGTCTATCTCGTAGTACAATATTTCCAACATCTCCTACTCCTAACCCATCAACCATAACTTTTCCTACAGGAACATTACCATTAAATTTTGCCATATTCTCATTTAACTCTAAAACTTTTCCATTTTGCATAATAAAAGTATTTTTACTAGTGTAACCTAATTGTTTTGCAGTATCAATATGGGCCATAAGTTGTCTATATTCTCCATGAACTGGTATAAAATATTTTGGTCTAGCTAAAGCTATCATTAATTTTTGCTCTTCTTGACAAGCATGACCTGAAACGTGAACATCCATTAACGAACTATAAACAACTTCTACACCCATTTTCATTAAATCATCAATAACACGTCCAACAAATTTTTCATTTCCAGGAATTGGATTTGCTGAAATAATTACTAAATCATTTGGAGTTAAAGTAACTTTTTTGTGTTCTCCATTTGCCATCCTAGTTAAAGCTGACATTGGTTCACCTTGACTTCCAGTTGTAATTATTACTAGTTGCTCATCTGTATAATTTGTAATCATATCAATATCTATAAAAGTATTTACTGGAACATTTATATAACCTAATTTTACAGCTGTTTCAATTACATTTATCATACTTCTTCCACAAACTGCAATTTTTCTTTTATTACGAACTGCTGCATCAACAATTTGTTGTATTCTGTGTACATTTGAAGCAAAAGTTGCAACAACAATTCTCTTTCTGCAATTTATAAATAATTTATCTATTGTTTCACCAACAGTTTTTTCAGACATTGTAAAGCCTTTTCTTTCAGCATTTGTACTATCTGATAAAAGAGCTAAAATTCCTTCATTTCCAAGTTCTGCAATTCTACCTAAATCTATAATTTCATTATCTATTGGAGTATAATCAATTTTAAAATCTCCTGTATGCAAAACCACACCAACTGGAGTATGAATAGCAAGTGCAACTGCATCTGGAATACTATGATTACTTCTAATAAACTCTACTTGCATACTTCCAAAATCTATAGTTTGACCTTTTTCAACGATTGTCATTTTAGTAGACTCTAATAATCTATGCTCTTCTAATTTATTCTCAATTAAACCAGCTGTAAGTTTAGTTGCATAAATTGGTACATTTATTTCTTTTAAAAAATATGGTATAGAACCAATATGATCTTCATGACCATGTGTTATAACTAATCCTCTGATTTTTTCTTTATTTTTTTCTAAATAAGTAAAATCTGGTATAACTAGATCAATTCCTAACATATCATCTTCAGGAAAAGCAACACCACAATCAACAATAATAATATCATTTCCATATTCAAAAACGGTCATATTTTTTCCAATTTCTTCTATACCACCAATTGGAATAATTTTTAAATTTTCTTTACTACTTCTTTTAAATATTTGCTCTGAATATTTTGTTTTTTTATCCTTTTTAGAATTTAATTTCTTTATCTCTTTAGTAGGATTCTTAGTAAGATTTTTAGTAGTTTTTGCTTTTTTACTACTTCCTACTTTTACAGATTTTGCTTTAAAATCTTTTTTTGTTTTACTTTTTCCAGCACGCAAAAAAGCACCTGTATTACGTACTGGCTTTTTCTCTTCGTTTTCCATATATTTATCTTTCCTTTCTAATTTTTCTCCTTTCGTTCTTCATAATTTTAAAAAATATTTTTATTTTGTCTGTTCAAATTTTATTTTTATACACACCTAAAATACATCTCTCTTAAAAATAACATAAAATTTTTTCTAAAAAATACTTAATAAAGTTTTTAAATCTCTTAACTCTTTTATAAAATTCATCTCTTAATTCTTTTTAAAACAAACAAAAACGATATCTTGGGTTTTAGATATCTATTAAAAATACTATTTTTAATTTTTTCCGAACAATTAAAACTGTTAATATTATAAACTAAATTCTAAAATTTGTCAAACAAAACAAAAGTGCCTAAAAAAGATTTCTCTTTTCTAGGCACTTTTTAACTACATCATACTCTATAAATTTCATAAAGTATGCCATCTGTAATTACATAAAAACCTCTTTTGGTTATTTTACAAATCTTAGAAGACGGTTTCATAATTTTACGACATTCCATCTCCTTACATCTGTATCGGTTGTTAACATTAAATATAACAAGTTTTTCGTCTCCTGGAAAATATATTTTTCCATTTACATAAGCGATATTTTCAATATTTCCTAAATAGGAAACATTAAAAGATAAATAATCTGAAGTTCCATCATTTTTAATGATACAAATATGACCTTCTTCATTAATAACAAGCCATGTTTTAGTAAGTTCATCAAAAAGAATATTATACCTTGTATTTTTATAATTGCAAACAATCTCAAATCTTTTTTCAGCATTACAATAAATAGCGTCATTTCCATAAGAAAATGGTTTTACAATAACAAATTTTTGATTATCTTTGACATTAAAATACTTAGGAACTGGATTATTACTTCCATCACTTATTTTAAAGTAAGACTTCTCTCTTTTTCCTTCATTACTCCAAGTCTCTGAAAAGATAACACATTCACCATTTCTAATACCTACATAATAAATATAGTTTCCAGAAATAGCTACATTGCTATTTTCTTCTATTAGACATATACTAGATATCACCTCATCTTTCTTCAAATCAATTACAAATATCTTTTTTGATATAAATTCAAAAGCATAACATTCATCTTTTGAAATTTCTATCTTTTTTAAAAGACTTAAGTTATTAAAACAACTAAAGTTCTTTATAATATACTTGTGATTTTTCGTTAAAACAACAGCGTATTTTTGAGAATCCTTTTCGCAAAGTGCAACATTTAAGTTTACGATGTAAAAAACATTATTATCATCAAAATGATTTTTAGTTGCAGCCATAAACATTGGATTAATTATGATTTTTTTTACTTCTTTTCTTGAATCATCTTCTTTCTCTAATGTTATAGGAATAAAATTACCTTGATACTGAGAAATTAAATATGGAACAATACTAACCCGAAGTTCTTTCTCAAAAATTTCATAAAAAGTAACTCTTAAGCTATCTTGCATCCAATTCCAAGGCTCTGCAATTTTGGGAATATCGATATTGTGATTTCCGAGAAGCGAGACTCTTCTCTCCATTTTTTCCACAATATCTAAGCTTTTTCCGTTTTCTTTATATATACCATTAAAAGGATGAGTATATGTAAGATAATAAAAAGCTTGAACTGCAAATGAATACCAATCATCTTTTTGAGTAATCTCTTTTTTCTTCTTAGAAACCGGATCAATATAACCATCAGTAAAGAATTCTGGTGAGATTTCTTCAACACCCATTCCATCAAAATCCAAAAAATATACTTTCTTAGACTTATCAAACAGAATGTTTTTGCCATTTAAGTCACCAATAAAAACATTGTGGCTATGCAATTTTTCTATTCCCTTTCCAACCTTTATAAGTATTTCCAAAATATCTTTTCTAGAAAAATAGAAATCATTTCGCATTGTCTCTTTGTCACTTAAAGTTGATAAAGGATATCCTTCAATTTTTTTCATTACATATCCAAACATTTGGCAACTATCTTCATCTACCAAGATTTCCTGTGGAAGAATATATTCATATTCCTCAGTACATTCATTTAATAATGCTTCAGTTTTTTGCATAATTTTAAGCATAATCATACTTTTAAATCCATAATCAAATCCTTCCTTAAAAACTTTAGCAACTTCTCCAAATCCATACTCATAAATAAATGATTCTCCACCTTTATTAATTTGTTTTAATGATATTACTTTGTCTTTACTGGTTTGATTAACATGCATATTTTTAATATCATCTAAGTTCAAACATTTTGGGCAGAATAAGTATGATTTATCATAAAAGAATTTATGAATTGTACAATACTTTGTTAAGCTTTCAGATAAATCTTCAAGCTGATTACAAAGAAATTTTAAAGAATTTTTCTTGGATATGTAATAATCCAAAATTGAAACAATGGATGTATTCTTAACATTACTACTAAATTTTTTAAAATTAATATTTTCATCTAAAGCAATAACGTCCAAAACATAACCACAAGTCCACTTTTTGGTTTCACTTTTATATCCAACATATTGCAGAAATTCAATGTTTACTATTTGTACTTGTCTTTTATGAGTTTTACTTAAAAATACATGTCCAAATGGATTATTGCTAAAAGTATAACCATTGTTAATTAGTAGCTCAACTTGTTTTAAAAGCCTTATCAAAGCTTTTATCCTATGAAGATTTGTCATTCTTTCTAAATCCGTTAAATCAATACATGCTTCCGGATCTTCCTGATTACTTGCAAAAGTAACTTTTTTGTAAATATAACCTATAAATTCATTATTACTATTATAAGCCAATTTTTCAGGTATAAAGCAATCTTGAATAAAATTATCTCTTTCAAAATTGTTTTCTTCAAAACTTATTACAATGCCTTCAAGTATTTTCTTCATTTTAGGCAAATCACAAGTTTCTTTCTTATAGGCTTTAAGATTATATTCACTATTAATAGTATAATGTATTGCAATTTCATCTTCAAAAACTGCATTTTTCTGCCAAAAATCTTCTCTACTTGTTAAATCCTGTTGTAAAAAATATTTTGTTTTTAAACAAGCAGGACAATTTTCACCAGAATAATAAATATTATGTTCATTACAATACTTTTTAAGATTATTAGCTAAATTCACAAGTTTAGAATGATTATATGTTTTTAAACTTTTTAGTTCCAAAAAGGCATTAGGATTATATCCTATTGATATTAAATAATTTACCAACTCCTTTAAATATTCCTTGGTATTTCTACAAGATGTTTCTTTAAGCTTAAAACCTTTAGCTAATATATTAACATAAAATACCATATTTTCATCCAAACGCACATTTTTAAAATAAAATGTATGTGTTGAAAAATTTGAAAAAAAGTATGCAAATGCAAACATCAGCTGTTTATTATTTAAGCCTAACAGAACTTTTTTGTTTAAAACCTTTCCTACATTTGGAGGAGTTATGCACCCTATGCAAAAATACATTGAGTTACTATCTACTTCAGTAGAAATTATAAGTTCATCAACATCTATAAGCTTTAAATATTCATTTTGTATAGAAGTTATAGAGCCAATATTTTCAGCAATTTCTTCCTTTCTCCTAGAAATTATTTTTTCTAAATCAATTAAAGATTTTGGCTCTTTAAAAATTACTAAATTTCTTCCATCTGGTAAAACTTTGTTAATCTCAGGAACTAATTTAACTCCATATTTTTGTTTAATCTCATAATCAAAATTTATTTTAGTTTCAAATGGATCAAAAGCAAATCGGTTGTCATAATAAATATGTTGTTTATCATTTTCTATTAAATTATGATTATAATATAAAGATATACTTAGAGTTTCATACAATTTAGTCCAATCTGCTTCTTCACCAAAATAAAACTTAATGAAACCTTTTAATATTTCTGGAGTTAAATATCTAACTTCCTCTCTTTCTTTTAGTTCCTCTTGACTTTTAAATTCACCATATGATAAGTCAAAATAGCTTTTAAGCATTTTAAAAAATATCTTTACAACTTGTATATGAATTAATTCAATATCAGTCTTTAAAAATAGAATTACCTTTTCAAAACTCTTAAAAGCAAATTCATTATAAGAATCAAGTTGAATAATTTTGTCAAGCTCTACTTCATATTCATCCTCCTTAAAAAAAGTGGGATAATAAAATTTATCTGGATACACTAAATACTTTATAAAATCTATTAAACTTTTTGTAAGTACAATTATTTCATCTTGCTCACATATTTTTAAAGTATCCACGAATGAATCATTATTATCATTTAACAATTGACAACCTACTAAATTTTCATCCAAGTCAAAAACCAACTTTTCTTTTAAACACTTTCTAGCATAAAAATCATAATGCTGCGAAAGAAAAGTCTTAGCATCCTTTGACAAATTTTTAAAGATTTTTATACTTCCATACTTTAAAAAATCTTCATCTTCTGCATCTGCTACTAAATCTTTCCAACCATCATTTTTTACAATGATATAATCATCATCATATTTTAACTTATAGTTTTCTTCCTCAAGTTCTAAAGTTTTTAAAATATCAGAAACTTTTCCTGTAAGGTAATATTTGTAACACATGCGTAAAATGTAAAATCCATAAGGTACATCAGTTTTCTCAAAAAAGACTTTTTTGTCGAGCTCAGAATAGAACTCATCAAAATTATCTTCTTCAGCTCCAGATAAGTAAAAGTGGCAATATTTCACTAACATTCCAGATGTTTCATCTTTATTTCCATCTTTAGAAAATAAAGATAAAAGTTCCGAAATTCCATAATCTCTTTTACATTGAAACCACAACTTATCTAAAAAGTATTCATTATATCCCATTTCACTTGCAACACTAATAACTATTCTAGGATTTATATTTCTTAAATCCACTATTCCAAGTCCTGAAGAAAATGATACTTCATAAGCTGCAATAACATTATTATAATTAGAAAAATAATTTACAATTCTAAACCTTTTAGTTTTATAACGATAGTCCAAACATATTTCTTTATTTGTTTCTTCTAAAAAGTTTATTATATTGTAAATCCGTTCTCCAATCATCCTGTCTTTAACTATTACAAATATTTTATTTGGTTCAATTATATGTACCTCTTCGCAATCATTTACTATAAAGTTTTCTTCAACTTTTATTTTGAGTTTACAATATAGTTTTGCAAATAATCTTCCAAACATAAACTCTTCTCCTATTTTCTCCTTAGGAAGGAAAAATACTATTCCTTCCTAAGGATTTAATATAAATAATCAGATTTCATCAATCCAACTATCATCATTAAGTGCCTGAGCAGTAGTTTGAGAATATTCTTTAGAGCTCTCGTCTTTAGTAGCTTTACTAAAGAAGTCCTCACCTAAAGATTTCATACTCTGAGACTGCTCTTTAACAGAACTAGAAAGATCCTGTTCCATAAACTGAATAAAATCTCTAGAATCTGTTATAGCTTGAAATCCAAGTTCTTTTCCAAATTCTTTTGAAATGTTTCCGCCAAAAGCCACAAACGCAGTTGTAACACCTGCATAGTTTAACTTTGAAATCACTGCCTTAGCATCTCTTGGGTTTCCTGGATCTCGACATGGTTCTCCATCTGATAAAAGAATAAATGTTGCTCTTGGAATTGTACTAGTTTCATCAGCAACTATTTTAATATAATCCATAAGCTGCTTTGCTGCTTTTACAATTGAATAACATAGAGCGGTACACCCATCCACATAATAGTCAAAAGAAAGTTCTGTTACTTTCTTAAACTCACCAGGATAGTAATCATTGTTAAAACTTGAAATAGCTACAGCAATTGAGCCAGAGCCGTGGAAATCTTCAAATGATTTTTTAAACCTCCGAACTCCGTCCTTTACATTTTCTGATTCACAACCCATTGAACCGGATGCATCAAGAAGGATAAGAAAGATATTGATACGATCTGATGAAAAATCACAAAAGTTTGACATAAAAAGCACCTCCAAATGTTTTAATTATTTAAATAAGTTACTAAGCTATTTATAACAGTAGTTAAACCACTGAAATAAATCTTGTTTAAAAATATCTTATTATCGACATTTTTAAAATCCATATTCAGTTTTTCTAACTCTTTAATAAGATTTTGTTCATAGTCTTCAATAGAAAAGCAATAAACATATTCTTTGTCATCCAAAAGCCATACTTTTTCTTTCTTTTTTTCCATTTCATTATCACTATATGGATATTTTTCCAAATATTTTTCCAAATCATCCTTAATTTCATTAGGTACAGTTTTAACAATATCTAATATATCGAATAATACCAATAAAAAATAAATTTCCTTATAGGATATGTCATCTGATATATTTTTTAGTAGCTTTATAACTAATGTAATCTTTGAATCTTTTGTTTTAGTAAAAATATTTGTTAAAGCTAAAAAAGTATTTACTTTTGGTGAAATTAAAACATCATTTTCAGATACCGAAATATTTACTCTGGAAATGATTTTTATTTTTGCATTATTAATACCACTCTCCTTTAAGATACTAATGGTCATTGATTCAATTTCAAAAATACTTTCCCAAAACTCGCTGTTTTCCAAACAATTCAAATCATTTTTAGAATACGCAAGTTCAAAAATAATTGATTCGCATTCCTTTTTTAATGTTTTACAAACAACTTCATCTTGGATCATATCCATTGAATTGTAAATTTCAGTTAATTCTTCCTCTATATAAACTTCAAATGCAGCTTTGTAGTTAAATCCTTCAAATTCTACTAAAATTGCCATATTTTTTAAAGCTTCACTTGGAAGAATATCAGAATTTCTGACCATTAATTTAAAAATTTGATAGTCCAAATAAGATATTAACTCGGCGATTTTATTTTTAAGTCTCATATCCATCAGTAAATATTCACAATTTCTAAACTCTTGTATGATTTTTTCTTGAACGTTAATAGCCCGTTTGGTTTGAAGTATTGCTTTTTCTCGTTCTTCGTTTTGATTGTGTATTACTGAAACATTATATAAGATATTCAATTTTACAATTAAAGTCTCAAGTCTTTTAATAAAATAATCGAATTTCACTTCCTTTTCCAAGAAAGTTTGAACATCCCTTTCAATCATAATAACTCTTGCATATTTTTCACCATCTTTTTCAGGATCAATTTCGAAGCTTAAATCTTTTTTTAATTCTTCTAAACTTTGATTATAATCAGCTTCTAACTTTTCTATTTTTCCTTCAAAAAACTGGTATTTTTCAGGAAAACTTTTTTGGAAAATAATAATTTTTTGCTTAAGCATATAGAGTCTTGTAAGCATCATCTGAGTAACTTTCACTTTGCTGTTTTCCTTTTTCTGTTCAAATGATTCAATATCTATATTTTCTGCTAAGCTTTGAATTTCTTCCTCATCTTCTTCCTTAGGTATGTTCTTTTTAAAAATGTTATTAAGCATTTTAATAAAAAATGCATATACATTTTCAATCAGATTTTGCATTATCTTCCCTCCATTTACTCTCTCTTTGGAAAAGCTCCTATAGATCTAAAGCCTAAAGCAGCAACATTTATAAATCCTTCTTCTGAGAAACAAAAATATTTTGTCTCAACATTTTCTGTATTTATAACTTTATCAAATAAAGTTACTGCCTCACTTTTTGTAATTGTAGAGCCAATATCAAATCCAGAACCAATCCCAATTACATCAATATACTTAATTGAGTGTCTTTCAATAATCTCATCTAAAATCTTATATCTAGCAATTTTAATTGCTTCAATTAAAACCTTAAATGAATCATATAAACAGCACTTATCACCCAAATCACTTAACTTAAACAAATTCTCATCGCGAAAATCTTTTACCATAATTACTTTATTTGCATTAATCATACTTCCATAATTAATAATGCAAATATAATCATTTCTTTCAAGCTTTTGAATTATTTTAAGGATAATATCTTTAAATAAAACTGCTCTTTTAGTATTTTCCAGAAGAATAATTGTAAGTTTTTTATCTACAGTTTTTTTATAATATACCTTTTTTGGAGTATATTTAATTTCTTCCGGTGATTTCACAATAATTTTTGATTTTTCTTTTTGTGATTCATCAAGCTTTTGGTTTACTGTATTCGGTTCTGAGTTTAAATTTGTTTCTTGCTGCGGTTCTCCCCATTGTTCATAAATAGAAGGTATGTTTTCTTTTTTCACATATTCATCCTTTGGAGACTCTCTTTTAAAAAAGTCAAATATTCTTTTCTTTCTTTTCTTCATTTTCTCCTCCTGCTTCAGCTACTTCAATATTTACTTCAGTTACAACTTTTTCACTTTTTGAAACATCTGGAATTACGCTTGGCTTTTTTTCAAACAGAATATTCTCAAGGCTAGTATCAACTCTAAGCTCTCCTAATATTCCAACTTTTGAATTTACAAAGCCTTGTTCCTCTCTTTCAAAAAGTGCAATAGTTACATCATCGGCAAATTGTCTTCCCTGCATCTTCATTGACATTTTAAGTCCAATATTATTTGTTTTAATAATATCAGTATCAAATCCTGTAGCTTTTTTCCTAACAATAGGAAATATACCATCAGACGCGATTCCAACATTTTTAAAATCTTTTTTATCAAACTTAAAAGTCTTGAACTCATAATCTTTAAAAACATTTGGAGTAAGAGAGTAGCAATACTTATAACCAAAATATGGAGGACATTTTCCATAAGAAAATTTCATAAAGCTTAAATTGTCCTTAATATTTTGAGTTATTATGTAGCCATCTCCAAACATCTTCACAATAAATTCATTTTCACACTCAAAGCAAGCAATTATTGTGAAAAGTAAGTTTTCCATGATAAAATCATTTTCTAACTCTTCTTGGGTAGGATAAAATTTCCGAAACATCTCGATAATTTCATCAAAAACCTCTTTTACATTTTTTTCAAAATTCTCTACGCTATCGTTTTCCTCCTTTCTTGAAAAAAGCTGTGTAAACAGTCTGGTTCCGACCTCAGAGTACTTCGCACCACTGCATCCATCAAGGACTAACAGCATCCGTGAAGTCTCAAAGGCAAAGTCTTGATTGTTAATTTGTTGCAAATAATGTTCAAAACCTTGAGAATTAATTAGCATAATTTCTCCTTTCTTCATATAAAATTATTTGTAGTAAACGATAAAATTATATCATCTATTTTATGTAAAGTCAACGCAAAAAAGCCTAAGAAACGTAATTTTTAACATTTCTTAAGCCTTTTGCAAATAAACTTAAAACTTTAAACTTCCAGATCCGCTATTTGTTGGAGCTGGTGAATTTTCTTGAGGTTTTGCTGATTCGTCAATATAGGGTTTAAGCTCTGATATCAACGAATTTAATTCAGTAACATCTGCCTTCATCTTTGGCAGCATTTCTTCTGCTACATGTTTAATACTTTCACAGCTAGAAATAACCATTTTAACAGCTTCTTTAGCAGCTTCTGCATTATAGCTTCCATAATACAAAAGTTTTTCTGCCTCGTCAGCTGTAATGCCAACAGATTTAGAAACATCTTTGATAAGCTCATCAGAAAGCCTTGACAATGCTTTCTGCCCTTCAATTACCTCCTGATTTTTAGCATTTAGAACCGCATTTCTTAATTGCTGCGCAATCAAAGACATACAGTTTTCGGACTGCGTGTGAACCGCAATCTGAACATTTCTATTGCTCCTTTTTATCAAAGAAAGCTGAGCTATGCTTAAATAATACATAACTCTTGATTTCTCCAAGTTATTTAATCTGAGCGTAAAAATATCATAACCCTCTTTTAAGTCATCATATTTTTGTGCCTGAACTCTTAAACCTGTTGAATCAGCTTCTTCATGAGCCTTAGAAAGTTCAGCTTCAACTCTTTTCTTTGCCATTTCTCCAGCAATGATGTACTTTTCAAGCAAATCCAAATTGCTAGAGTCACTTATTTCAGAAAAAGTGATATCACCCATGGCATTTTTAAGAATCTCAAGCCACGACTCGCACGAAGCACTAAGCTCCGCTAAAAGTTTATAATTGGTTACAGCACGAGTTTGAACTTTTTTTGCATGCTCTTTCTTTTTACCGCTGATAGAAAGAAAAAGCTTTTCAAAAAAGTTTGGTTCTTCTAAAACCATCTCAAAGTCATCATAACTTTCAGATGCCTTTTTGGTTAGTTCGACAACTCTTTTTATTACTTCCTGGTCAGCTTCAGAGCCTTTTTCTGACTCTAAAAACTTACCACACTGCTCAAAAGTCTTTTTCAAAACTTCTGAACCATAAGCCATTACATTTTCTGTCCGCAGAACATCAATTGAGTCTGCTAATTCTTTTACCTGCTGCTGACTTTCAGGAGTTAAAGCATAAAAAGCAATATCAATATTAAGTGGCACTACTTCATCTGCCTTAGTTTCCGGTGCAATCATTAATTTCTGTTCCTCCATTGACTTTGTCAAAGCATCACTAGTATTACTCATATAGAAACCTCCATATTCTAATAATTAAGTTGTAAAGTTACATCTGATATTTTAACATCTTTATAATATTATGTCAACAATAGTTTTTTGATTATTATAAAATATAAATTTTATTATTTTTAACACAAAAAAACTTGAGCTTTTTAGCCCAAGTTTTAAATATTTTTTTATTATATTTTATTTTACATCATCCATTTTTCTAATTTTAATATAAATTACTAATGCAACTAGTACAACACCTAAAATAATTTTTATGAATGCGTCTCCTGCAGGTCCTGTATAAGGCATATCATCTGAAGGAGTATTTGTATTAATATTGCTTACATTATATGTTGAATTAGTTTCTGTATTAGATGTATTAGTTTCATTTTCTGTAGTATTTTGATTTGTTATTGGATTTATTACAATTGTAGCATTATTAGTTGTATTTTCCTCTGAAGTTTCTGTTCCAACTTTTATAGTTGTTGAAACATTATCACCACTTATTTGACTTTCACTATTTGAAACTTCTATTCCTGTTAATGAAACAGTTCCTTCTGTTCCTTCTTGAACACCTTCTTTTGTTTTTAAAGTAATTTGCATAATCTCTTCATCTTCATTTACAAAAGAATTTTTTGATAATAAGATTTGACCATTTGTTGCAGTATAACTTGAGTTCCATCCATTTAAACCTTCAACGCTAGAATCTGTAAGTGTTTCAAATACATCAGTATCATATGATAAAAGTGCAGAAAATGCATTTATTCCACTTTCTCCAACATTTAAATTTGATACTGCTACAGTTATTACAACCTCTGTTGCCTCTGAAACTGATGAACTACTTGGAGACAAAGTCGTTGTAAAGCTTAAATCTTCTGCATTTGCATTTACAGCTAAAACACTAAACAATAATATAAAAATCATTAATATAAAACTTAATTTTCTCATAATATCAAACTCTCCCTTACATTTATAGTATATATTTTTATGTTATAAAAATCAAGTGTTTTTTGATTACATTACATTTACATTTTTATAACATATTTTTTAAAAACTAATTTATTAAAATTCAAATTACTCTTTTATTATAGCACTTTTTAAAACTAAAATCAACATAATACTTTTTTTGATGAATTTAACAATAGCCAAATATTCTGTTATTGTTTTGTTACATAAAAATAATCAAAATTTAACATAAAATATATGTATTTTTAAGTTATTTATTATTATAATATTGTTATATAAATGTATAAAAAGGTGATTTAAAAATGAAAGATACAAAAGTACTTAAAAAATCTGGTATAGAAATTATTTCTAAGCTTACAACTTTAGAAATTAATCAAATAGCCTCAAATATATCTGAAAAAATTTGTGCTTCTTTTCCTGAACATAATATAAATAAATCAGATTTATTTGCTTCAATTTCTAGACTTAACATGTATTATGCTAAATTCAAAGATAATTCTGCGGCAAAATACTGTTATAAAACCGAAACTATATTTTTTAAAGAAAATTTAGATCTAGAAAACATTGAAACACCTGCAATACATGAATGTTTACATTTTATTCAAACTATAAAAAATAAAAATGGAAAATTGTTAAGATTAGGTTTATATAAGCCATCATTATTTGATGAGTCTGGTTTAGCTTTAAATGAAGCGGCTGTACAACTAATGGCATCTGATGCAACTAATGCTAAAACTGAACAAGTAAAATATTATGGATTAAATTTATTTACTAATAGTCCAGATTATTACCCTATTGAATGCAGCTTAGTAAAACAAATGACATATTTTACAGGAACTTATCCATTATATCACAGTACTCTTTATAGTGATGATATTTTTAAAAATACATTTATAATGAAATCTAGTAAAGAAACTTATTATAAAATAGTAGAAAACTTAGATTTAATCCAAGATTACCAGGAAAATTTACAAAAAGAAAGTTTATATTTATCATACATAGAATATGATAATCAAACAACTAATAAAGTTTTAAATACTCAAAAAAAGATTGAAAATTTAAAAGTATCTATAAAAGATTTAATCTTAAAAACTCAAGAATTAATTTTAACATCTTGTACAAAATCAGAATTATCATTAATTAGAACTAGCCAAGATGTTAAAGACTTTAAAAATAGATTATATAATTTTAAAGAATTTTTAATTCAAAGTAATAATTATACATTTTTTAATAATTATTATTGTCAAATGATGGAAGAACTTGATGTAAAAAGAGAACTTATTAAAAAATATGGTGTAATTAATGCTTTTGAAAATATACAAGAAAATCTTTCTCTTATTGAAACAAGACAAGAAAAACTTAACTTATTTCAAGTTGCAATTAATAAACTTAAAGAAGTATTTAAGATTAATCAAAAAGAAAAAAATATTTCTACAGAAGAAACAAAAAATAAATAATTTCATACCAAAAGTGCCTTAATTTTAAACAATTATGGCACTTTTTATTTTTGTAAATCTTTTCGCTCATTTCTCTATTAATCTTTTCTGTACAGCTCATTTTTATTAAAATTTTTATAAACTTATTATAGAAATTGCTCTTTTAAAATTCTTCCCCTGAGCTCTAGAAGAATTTATTTTGTCTTTATTACACATACTGCAAATATTAGAATCAATTATATTTTCTTTTTTAAGCCCAAAATCTTCTAATAAAATTTTATTTATTAAAACAGTATCAATATTATATTTTTGTAATCCACTTACCTCTCTTCCTTTTGTAATTACCAAGTCTGAAATTACTAAATCTGAATTTTTAGAATTTTTTAGTTCTATATTTTTTGCATAGTCGTCTAAATTTTTAGTTTTAAAAGAAAAAATTTCTTTGCACAAATCTTTAACATCAGAATCTACTTCAAAATGGCATTTTCTAATACATGGAGAGATAAAACAATAAATATCATCTGGACTACAATTATAATTAGTTTGCATTTTTAAAACTGTTTTTAGTGCAATTTTTTTAAAAGTTCCTCTCCAACCAGAATGTACATTTGCTATTACTTTTTTAATAGGATCATAAAATAAAAATAATATACAATCTGCATTTCTAGTAGCTAACACAATATCTTTTTTATCAGTAATAAGTCCATCAACATCATTTAATTCATTATCATCCAAAATTTTATCCACACATTTTATTGTATCTGTATGACTCTGCTTTGGAACTAAAATGTTTTCAATTTTTATATTAAATGATTTACATAGTTTATCAAATCCAATATTATCTTTAAAAGAAAAATCTATATTTTCACAATTTAAAGTATATGCATTTAAAATACCAAATTCTAATAATTTTCTAAACTGTATAAATTCTAAACCTTCTATATTTTTATATATAATATCATTATTTTCAAATTCCATAAATACCAATTCCTTTAAAACTTAAATTTAAATTATATAAAAATTCTTTCTACCCTTTCTGAAATAGTTGAAATAATTTCATAGTTAATTGTATCACATTTTTTAGCTATATCATCTAATAATATAATATTATTATCCCAAATATAAACATCATCTCCTACTTTCACATTTGGAATATCAGTAACATCAACCATAAAACTATCCATGCAAATAACACCTATAATAGGAGCTTTTTTTCCATTTATAACAACTTCACCTTTTTCAAATAAGCTTCTTCTAATTCCATCTGCATATCCTAAAGGAACTGTTGCAACTCGTTTTTGTTCTGAAGCTATATATTTTCTCATATAACTTATACTTTCGCCTACTTTTACTGTTTTTATAAAGTTTATTCTTGATTTTAATTTTGCAATAGGTTTTAAATTTAATTTTTTTGTAGCCCCTTTAAATGAATCATAACCATACATGATTATTCCAGGTCTTACAGTATTACAAATACTAGAAACTGTATTAATAATACCATTTGAAGCTTGACAATGAATATATTTTAAATCAAAATATTTTTTTGCAATTTCTACTGTTCTTGTAAATTTTTCAATTTGCTTTTTAGTAAACTCTACATCTTCATCAGCTATTGGAAAATGAGTATATATACCTTCTACTTTTATATTATTTGCTGAGTTTATTTTTAAAATAAAATTTTCTAAATCTTCAGGATAAATTCCGAGTTCTTCCCATTCCTGTTTCTATTTCTAAATGAACTCTTAAATTTTTATTTTGTCTTATAACTTCATTTAAAAATTCTATGGAACTTAATCCTATTATAGAATTTGTTTTTATAATATCATCTATAGACAAAATATCTGGTTGATTCAAAATAAAAATTTCTTTTTTATATCCTGTTTTTCTAATTTCAATAGCTTCATATACATTTGCAACTGCAACTATTTCAAAATCATTTATAACTTCTAAATTTTTATTTAAATATGTTCCATATGCATTTGCCTTAATTACAGGCATAATTACAGTACCAGGATTTACAAAATTTTTTATTTGCTTAATATTATGTTTAAAATTTGACAAATTAATTTCCATAATAGAATTCTTCATATATAAATTTATCCTTTCAAAAATATTAATTTATAAAAATTTAAATCTTTTTTATATAATTATATGTATTGTCTTTTAAATTTGGATTAAAATTACAAATTGATTTATATTCACAATAATCACATCCTGTATTATTATTTAGTTTATATGGGTTTATATCAATTTTTCCTGATAAAATTTCTTTACCTATTTGTTTTATAATATCTTTGACTTTATTTTGAAGTTCTTCAAATTCATTTTCTTTTATACAATTTGATTTTGAAGCACTTATTTCTCCGTCTTTTTTTAAAGTTACAGGAATTATATTTGAAGCTCCCTCTTTTAAAGAATTATCCATCATTTTAATGATATCTAAATTTGCTAAAACAATTCCATTCATTCTAAATTTTTTTCTTATTTCTTCTTTTATTTCTTCATCAGTAATATTCCTATCTTTTTTTGCAATATGATCAACTAAACCAAAATATAAAATTCCGCTAGGATCAAATTTTTCTTGTTCGCTTATTGCACTTAAATATGTTATAAGTTGAATTTGAAGCCCTGCAACAACTTGATTTAAATCTATATTTTTTATAGAAGATTTATAATCAATAATTCTAACATAAGTTTTATTATCTAATTTTCCAATATCAACTCTATCAATTTTTCCAGTAATCTCTAATTTTTTATTCTCATCAATTTCAATATTTATAGGTCCATATTTTGAATTTTTTCCAAATTCAATTTCATGTCCTAAAACTTTAAAATCACTATTTTGTAGACTATATACAATATACATTATTGATTCAGAAACTACTTTTTTTAATCTTTTTGTCAAATTCTTAAACTTAGCAGTACTAGAAAAAACATAATATTTTGACATTTCCAAAGTATCATCAATTATTTTCTTAACAATTTCTTGAACTTCCTCTTCTGTAATTTCTTTTATATTAAGATTTTTATTATCAATTATTTCAAAAAACTCATCTATTATTTCATGCATAAAACTTCCTGTATCAATAGTTTGAATTTTAAATTCAGGAGTTTCTTTTAATTTAAGCCCATATTTTAAATAAAAAGAAAAAGGACATCTTCTATATTGTTCTAACCTAGAAACACTAGTCTTTAAATTATTACCATAAAGTTTTTTTATATTTTCTTCATTTATATTCTCAGCTTTATTTGTATAATTTACACCATTTATAACCTTTTTAAAATTAACTTTTTTATAAATATTATAATAATTTATAGCTGTCTTCCATTCTTTCGAAATTTCTTTTCCATCTAAAGCCTCTTTATAAACAGCAATAGCATCATCAAAAGTTGCTATATTATTAGTAATATAATATTTTTTTTCTGTAATATCACTTTCTTCTATTAATTTTTCTGCAAAAAATCTTTTTATTTTTTTAATTAATATTGATGGTCTTAATGATTTTCCATCTTTATCTGAAGAAGCATAAGAAATATAAAGTTTATCTGATGCCATAGTTAAAATATTATAAACCTCAAAATTTCCTTCACATAAAAGCTCTAATGAAGTTTTAGCAATTTCTATTCCAGAGGTTTTTAAATTTTCTCTATCCCTATCATTTAAAAAGCCTTCGAATTTATTTATAATAGGAAAAACTCCATCATTTACTCCGCAAAATAAAAGTAACTTTTATATTACTATTTCTTGAACGCTTACTATCACCTAAAATAACTTGATCTTGAGACATAGGAATTTTACCTAATTCACTTTGGCTAAATCCAATTTGAAGTAATTCTCTATATTTATCAAAATCCATTTTTTCATTTCCAAAGCATTCAACTATTGTATCTAAAACTTGAACTAAAATTTTATAACTTGTATTATACTCACTATTAATTTCTTGGCTTCCAATTTGCTTTATTTTATTATCTAAAATTTGATCTACATGATTATTAATTAAAAAGTCATATAAACATTTTGTTATTTCTTTGGCAGTTTTATTTTTAGAAGCTTTTGACTTAAATTCTATAATTGGATTTACAATTTTTTTTCTTAAAATTTCAAGTTTAGTTTGTTCCTCATTTATTTCTTCATAATTAAATTCTTTAAACCATTTATTATATTTTATTCCCCATTTTTTACAATAATTTTCTAAAGAAAAAATATCATATTCTGAAATATCTAGCATGCCTATTTTTAAAAAATTGAAAACTGATTCATAAGACCAATTTTTAGAGTAAATATCAAGAATGGCTAAAATATATTTTATTAAAATATTCTGATTTAAATCCTTTTTTTCATCAATAAAAACTGGTATATTATATTTATCAAAAATTACTTTACTATCTAAAGAATATTCTTCTAAATTATTAGTAACTATAGCAATTTCATTATATTTATAGTTTTCTTCTTTAACTAATTTCAAAATCTCTTCTGCAATATATTCTATCTCTGAATAAGGATTATTTGCCAAAAATAGTTTAATATTTTTTACTTCTTTATCATATACTTTAAATTTATTTGAACTTAAGGACTTTTCTAAAAAATTTAATTCTTCATTATTAATTCTTAAATTTTTCTCACAAAAATCTAATTTAATATTTTTATTATTTTTTTTAGCAATTTCAATTAATTTTTTTGCAAAAATCTTGTTAAAATAAAATAAATCAAGCTCTTTATCTCCAACTTCAAGATTATCAGCCGTTACTGCTACAGATATATTTTGAGAAGCTTTTAATAATTCTTCAAAAACTATATATTCTTGTGGAGTAAAACCATTAAAATTGTCTATATATATTAAGCTATTTTCAAACATTTTTGAATATTTTATTTTTTCTGCAATAATACTTAAAATATCATTTTCATCAATAAAATTTTCCTTAATTTTATCATTATATTTTTGATAAATTAGTTTAATATCTTCTATTTTTAATCTAGTATATTCATCTGATATTTCTGTATTACCTAAAATTTCCTCTGTTATATTATGTTTTTTTAATTCTGTTATCATATTTATTATGATATCAACATTTCTATCCGATTTTCCTAAAAATTTTAACTTTTTTTCCTCTTTTTTTAAGATATCATAAATAATCATAGCTTTTCCAGATTTTGTTAAAGTTTTCCTGTTTTCTTTTGACTGCTCTTCCAAAATTCTAAAAGCCATTCTACTTAATGTTAAAACCTGACAATTTATTAAAGATTTAACATTTAAATAATTTATTAAATTCTGTTCAGTAGTTAAATTACTTTGCTCAGGTACAATTAAGAAAATCTTTTCATTTAAAAGATTTTCTTTAATATCTTCATATATTTTTTGACTCTTTCCTGTTCCACTTTTACCATATATAATTTTTAACATATACATTCCTTCTTTGGCAAAATTTTGTTTGTTAAGTTAAAATATCATATTTTCTTAAAACTGTCAATAGAAAAAACAAAATTTTGTTTTTATCTAATAATCTGTTAAACTTAAAATTGGATATGAAAAACTTCCATTACTTACAACATAACCATCTTCCATATGAGTTGAGTAAAAAGTATTTGAACCTCTTAAAAAATTTTCATATCTTAAATTGTCTGTTAAAAACCCACTTCCACCAACTATTATTGGGTCATCCCATGTAACATCAACTGCATACCAATTTCCATCTATTAAAACATCATTCCATGCATGATTTTCTGTTTCTCCGTTTGAATTTTGCGCCACACCACAAACTTCTACACACGAAATTCCTATATTATCTAAAATATATTTAAATGACTTTGCATAACCATCACAAACTGCTAAATTATTAACTAGTGCTCCATATATTCCATGAGACAAACTTAAATCACTTTCAGAATCATAAACAATATTATCAATCAAATAATCATGAACTTGTTTTACTTTATTATATGTACTGCCTGATAAACTACTTATAATATTATTTAAAACAGCTTCTATTTGAGCTTCAGCTTTTAATACATCAGATTTTGAATAAAATCCTTCTGCTAGATAACTTTGATTTTCATCTGGACCTATAGAAATTCTATATGTTGTTCCAGAAATAGAAGTGGTATATTCAGTATATAAATATAATTTTGTAACATCTAAATAAAAAATTTCAGGATGGTCTAATAATAAAGCATTTATAGATAATTGAAAAGCATCAGTTATAGTCTTCTCTCCTTCTTCTGTTTGAAGCAATTCATTAAAAGTTGTTCCAAATTCTATTGTAGCATTTCCTGTTTTTAATTCATCTAAACTAGAATACATTTTACTATAAATAGTTTTTCCATACATATCTAATTGATTATAAAAATAACTATTATCAGTAACATTATAATTTTCACTAGAAGTATCAGTATTTGAACCTAATAAATCATTTATATCTACTTGATTATAATTTTCGTTATTTTTATCATCTTCTTCTACTCTACTTACTGTTGTCCCTGTAGCTTCATAATCTGGATAATATATATCTTCATCAGAATTTCCAATAACTTGAACAACTCCTGGAAAATAAGTTTTTAAACTAAACTTTTCAGGCAAAGTAATTACACCTACTATGTCAAGTGAAAACAGTACTGTAATTACAATTACAGCTAAAATTAAAATTGTTATTATAATTGATACTAAATTTTCTCTAAATCTCAAGATAGTTTCCTCCTTAAGACGCGCTCCTTTTCCAATAAAATAAATATTGCTGAGCAAGTCCTGATATCTTTAAAAATTTTTTATCTGCTAAATTTAAAATTTCTTTTTTACTAACCTTTTCCTCATTTTCATTATGTATATAAAGTTCATTCATAACACGTCTTACCCATACATCAATCGGAAATACATCTAATCTTTTTAAAGTAGAAAAAAGTAAAATGCAGTCCGCAACTTTGGGTCCTACACCATCTAGTTTTAAAAGTTCTTCTCTCATCTCGTCTGAAGATTTCATTTCTTTAATTTTATTTAAATCTACTTTCTTTTCTAAAATCATATGTGTTGTATTAAAAATTCTTACATCTCTAAACCCTGTTCCTAATGCTCTTAAGTCTTCTACACTTGCCTTAGATAAGCTTTCTACATTTGGAAAAGTATAATATGACTTTCCTTGAAATTTAATTTCTTTTCCATATCTTTCAGAAATTCTCTCAATAATCTTTTTTATTCTAGGAATATTGTTATTAGCAGAAATAATAAAAGAAATAATACATTCCCATAAATCTTGGTTTAAAATTCTAATTCCACTTCCAAATTTTATGGCAGTGTTTAAATATTCATCAATATTTGCAAGTTTTTCCTTAAAATCAGTATAATTAGTATCCAAATCAAAATAATATCTTATAAGATTTTCAAACTCTTCTTTACTTCCTTCAAAACTTCCTTTAAATATAATTTCATTATCTTTTTTAGAAACATTTATAACAGAATTTTTAACAACTCCTGTATAACTTTCATCATCTTGAATATTCCATCTAAAACATTGACCACATTCAAAAATATCAGCAAGTTCAAATGATTCTTGATTTGTTATTTTATATTCATACTCCATTTTTTATCCCTTTCAAAATTACTATAATTTTTAAATACATTAATATTTTATTATATTTAAATAAATTTATCAATGGAAAAATATAAAATACTAGACTTTTTAAATTTATTGTGATAATATATTTAAAGTTCAAAAAATATATTCGGGCGTCGCCAAGTGGTAAGGCATCGGACTCTGACTCCGACATTTCGTTAGTTCGAATCTAACCGCCCGAGCCAAAAAAATTTAAGGAGATTATATGGAAACTTTAGTTGTAAAAGAATTATTTAGAAATTCTGAAAAGTATTTCGGTAAAGAAATAACAATTTCTGGTTGGGTTAAAACTGTCAGAGATTCTAAAAATTTTGGTTTTATTGAATTAAATGATGGTAGCTTTTTTAAAAATATTCAAATTGTTTTTGATGATAAATTAAATAATTTTGAAGAAATAAGAAAGCTTACTATTAGCTCATCTATAGAAGTTACAGGAAATTTTGTAAAAACTGAAAATGCTAAACAAGCTTTTGAAATACATGCAAAATCTATAAAAATTTTAAATATAGCAGATAGTAGTTACCCTCTTCAAAAGAAACGTCATACTTTTGAATATTTAAGAACTATTGCACATCTTCGTCCTAGAGCAAATACTTTTAATGCAGTATTTAGAGTGCGTTCTGTTTTAGCTTATGCAATTCACAAGTTCTTCCAAGAACGTGGATTTGTTTATGTAAATACTCCTCTTATTACTGGAAGTGATTGCGAAGGTGCTGGAGAAATGTTTAATGTTAACTCTTTTGACTTAAACAATGTTCCTAAAACAGATAAAGGAGATGTTGACTATTCAAAAGACTTTTTTGGTAAACCTGCTCATTTAACTGTAAGTGGTCAATTAAATGTTGAAACTTATGCTTTTGCTTTTAGAAATGTTTATACGTTTGGCCCAACTTTTAGAGCTGAAAATTCAAATACTGTTAAACATGCTGCAGAATTTTGGATGATTGAACCTGAAATGTGCTTTGCTGACTTAAAAGATGATATGGACTTAGCAGAGGACATGCTAAAATATATAATTAAATACGTTTTAGAAAATTGTCCTGAAGAAATGGAATTTTTCAATAATTTTGTTGATAAAACTTTACTCGAAAGATTAAATAATGTTATAAATTCTGACTTTGGAAGAATTTCATATACAGATGCTGTAAAAGAATTAGAAAAACATAATGATGAATTTGAATTTAAAGTATCTTGGGGAATTGATTTACAAACAGAGCATGAAAGATTTTTAAGTGAAAAGATATTCAAAAAACCTGTTTTTGTAACAGATTATCCAAAAGATATAAAGGCTTTTTATATGAAACAAAATCCAGACGGAAAAACTGTTGCAGCAGCTGATCTTTTAGCTCCAGGAATTGGAGAAATAATTGGTGGAAGTCAAAGAGAAGATGATTTACAAGTTTTAAAAGACAAAATAAAAGAATTTGGTTTAAATGAAGAAGATTACCTTTGGTATGAGGATTTAAGAAAATATGGAAGCGCAGAACATAGTGGTTTTGGGCTAGGTTTCGAAAGAATGATTATGTATGTAACAGGAATGCAAAATATAAGAGATGTAATACCATTCCCAAGAACTCCAAAAAATTGTGATTTTTAAAAAATGGCTTTAAAAAATTAAAGCCATTTTTTTATTATATATTTTTATAATCTTATTCTTTGTCCTGGAAAAATTAGATTTGGATTTGGTATCGTATTTTTTTGTAAAATTTGAGCTACTGTAGTTCCATTTTTTCTTGCTATCGAATATAAAGTATCTCCACTTTTTACAATATAATATTCGTTATTAGTATTTTTTACAGGATTTAAATAGTCACTATCACTTTCTTTAATTCTAATTTTTTCTCCTGGATATATTAAATTAGGATTTTGAATATTATTAAGTTCTACTAAACTTTCTACTGTAACATTGTAACTTCTAGCAATTTGTGATAAAGTATTCCCTCTTTCTACAGTATAGATTATCTCATTCATTTGTCTATCTTCACTACCATTTATCGTAGAATTAGTATGAATTCTTAAAGTCTCACCTGGAAAAATTAAATTTACATTTGTTATTCCATTTATAGCAGCAATTTCTTGCACAGTAGTTCCATATATAGAAGCAATTTGCGATAAAGTATTTCCACTTTTAACAATGTAAAATACAGTTTCAGTATTATAAGTATCTAAAATTGTACCACTACTATTAATTTCTGTTACATTTTCATCACTTAAAAAAATACTTTCTGTAAATAAATCTCTATCAACATTTGCATTTATTCCATTTATTCTTCCCCTGTCTGAATATTGAACTCCAATATACTCTTCCCAATTTGTTCTAACATTTGTTAAACTATTATAATCTCCATAATATGCAAGCCATAATTCATAATCTTGAGCAAGTTCTTCATTAAAAATATCTCTTGCATTTGATAAATCACTATATAAAATAATTTCCTTATTTGTTAATTCCTTAACTTTTTCCATAAAAGCTCTAGCAATTGCATTTATTTCTTGAGTTCCTACTCCATGAAATACTTCATAATCTAAAACAAGTTTACAATCTAGTACTTTTCCAGATATTACTGAAGCAAAAAAATTTGCTTCCTGAATTGCCTCTTCTTCATTTGTTGCAGTTAAAAAATGATAAAAACCTACCTTTAATCCTGCTGCCTTAGCATTTTCATAATTTATTTCAAAATATGGATCTTTTATGTTACTTCCTTGGCTTGCTTTTATGTAAACAACTTCTATTCCAGCATTTTTAACTTCATTATAATCTATGTATCCCTGCCAATTACTAACATCTATTCCTTGATAATTTAAACTTCCACTTGGAACAATTGCATATGAATTGCCAATAATACAAAAACTCAAAATAAAAGAAATTATAAAAATAAAAAATTTCTCTTTAAATTTATACATATTCTATATACTCCTCTATTATAAAATAAATTATATATTATAATATGTATAAATCATTTTTTAGTGAAAAACAAAAAAGAGGGTTTTTTGTGTATTCCCTCCCTTTTGTTTACTTTTTTAGCAAAAGTTACTTAAATTTTGTTGTTAAAGTCTTTTCCAGACCATAAGGATTAACTCTAAAAAGATATTCCTCACCAAGAATTCCAACATGTTTTGTATCAACTTCATCTAAAATTCTGCCTGAAAAATTCCTTTTCACATTTGGATCTCCATGATTTAACAATACTAATTTCAAATTTTTAAATTTTTTAAGAAAAGCAATCATCTCGTCTGATTTTGCATGAGCTGAAAACTCATTTGTAAACTCAACATTTGCGCTTTTCTTAGCAGATAAACCTGCAACTTCAACCTTGTCACCAAAATTTGTAGATTTTAATCTTCCTCCTAAAGTATCTGGTGAGCAATATCCAGTAAAATGTATCAAAGCATTTTTCCTTGTAATATATTCCGGAATATAAACTTGAGCTGGACCATAAGACCCCATTCCTGAAGTAGTAAGCACAATTTTTGAATTCAAATCATAAAGAACTGCTCCTCTTTCCTTTTTTGAAATAGGCTTATAATTAAGAGGAAGAAAATTCTTCATGCTTTCTTTTATATACAAATCACCATTAAGATACAAATTTGTATATTTTATTGCTAATTTTCCATCAAGATAAATAGGAACATTATAGTCAATTAACTGCTTTTCTTGCATTCCTTTAAGCACATACAATATCTCTTGTGCTCTTCCAAGTGAAAAAACCGGAGCAATAACAGTTCCTTGATTTTTTATACATTCTGAAACATTTTGCTCAAAACATGGTACAATTTCTGATGAATCCATATCGCCATAGGTCGACTCTTGAATTACAATAAGTGGTAATTCTAAAACCCAATCAGGCAAATCTAAAACATCAAAAAACATGTTTTTATTGTTATAATCACCTGTAAATAACAAATTAATATCTTCACTTCCAGGGTATTTAATCTGAGCTAAAATTATAGCAGCACCCATCAGATGCCCATTCACAAAAAAAGTTACATCAATATTTTTATGCACTTTAATTGTTTCTGAATACAAACATGAGTTAAATAATTTCAAACTCATATCAACATCTGATTCATCATATAGTGGTTTTTGATGCCGTCTTTTAGCCGTATCTCTTAAAACATGACAACTATCCTCTAATGCTAAATTAATAAGTTTCCCAGTAGTTTCTGTCATATAGATTTTTTTGTAGAAACCTTTTTTTACTAAGAAGGGTAATCTACCAGTATGGTCAACGTGATTATGAGTAACCAATGCAAAATCTATATTTTCAGCATTAAATGGAAATGAATTGTTAAGCTCTTCACAACCCTCCTCCTGAAACATTCCACAATCAACCACAAATTTTACAGATTCACCATCTGGAAATTTTGTAGCCACTAAGTTACAAGAACCAGTAACACCATGATGTACAGACATTATATCTGCATAAGAAAAATTCCGTCTTTTCATTTTCAAGTCCTCCTGTTTAAACAAAAAAATTTACGAGTTTCATTGAATAATTATTCCAATGTTCATATAAAAATGCCATTGTATGTTCTTAGTTTATCATCATATATTTTTAATTGTCAATAACTTATTTAAAATTTAATTACTATGAAATCTAATACTCAAATTATTGACAAATATCTAAAACAAATTTGCCACCAGTGGCAAATTGTTAAGATTTATAATTGTCTTCTAGTGTTTTTTTATTTTCTTTTTCTAATTGTTTCAAACTCTTTTTAGGTGTAGGCAATTCTTCTGGCATAGTTCCGTCCTGCTTGTTTAATTGCTTTTCTAACTATTTTTCCAATTTTATTATGAGTATCGCATGCTTTTTTTATAACATTTTCAAATTTTCTCCATTCTTTATAATTTAAGACTAACTGCAATTCTCTAGCATACCAAAATTCAATTCCATTTTCATCAAATTGTATGGGTGATTATAATAAATTTATCCAATTTCTACTTCCATACATAATTCTTACAATTTCAATACTATCATTTTTTATTCTATAAAATATAATATAATTATCAACTATTAACTTTCTTATTTCTAATTTTCTTATTATATCATCATCAATAATTGCATATATTTCAGGATTATCTTTCAAAGTTCTTATTGATTTTCTTATTTTAGAGATTAATTTATTTGCTGTTTCTGGTTCTTGTAGATTATATTTTATATATTGCTTTATTTCTATTAAATCTTCTTTTGATTCTTTAGAATATTCTATATTATATTTTTTCACAAATAAACCCTCTTTCTATATTTTATCTAATTCTTCGTATACTTCTTCTTCAGAAAATTTTTCATCCTTGTCTAATGAGCTTATTCCTTTTTCTAATTCTTTATATAAAATATGCTTATCTGTTAATAGTTCATATAACTCAATACTCATAACAGCTAAATCTCCTGCACCATTCTTTGTAATATATACAGGACTATTTGTTTGATGACAAATTTTAGAAATTTCATTGTAATTATTTCTTAAATCAGAACTTGGTCTAATAACTGGCATAATAAACACCTCCATTAATATTATATACATATTTTATCAAAATATTGATATATAGTCAATGCTTTAAGTTTCAAATTCCCCCCAACTATTGACAAAGAACCTAAAAAAAAGCTGAAATTGGTTAAAATTTCAACTTTTTGGTGGACTTGCCTGTTCAATATAAGAACTGTCACCATTTTTTAAGTTGGTATTTATATCCTTTAACAATGACTTTGTTATTGTTATAGATTTATCACCAACATTGAATATCATAGTTAATTCATCTTCATAAACATATATCTTATTTACAAATAAACTAATTAGCAATTTCTTGTATTTCAATTCATCTATTCTTTTGTCCTTCAATTTTATCAAAAACTTTCTTATTTGCTTTTCTGTAAGATTTGATATTTTCTCACTTTCATTATTATATTGTTTTTTAGCTTTATCTAGTTCAACTCTATTATTAGTAATCCTTTCATTTATTAGGTCCACATTATCACCATTTTCTAATGCTACCATTAAATTCTCAATGTTTTTTTCTAATTTATGTATTTGTTTTTCTAGTGCCTTCATTAAACAATTTTGAGCATTCTTTTCCTGACTAATAGTATAAGCCTTATATGATATATTATCTATGTTTTCATCTGTTAATAATTTTCTACACTCACTTACTACCAATTCTTCTATTAAATCCTTTCGAACATTCTTTTTATCACATTTCTTTTTTAACACTTTGTTACAAGTATAATATTTATAAACTATTCCACTATGTGAAGTACCTGAAGTTCCTACCATTGCTGATTTACATTTTCCACAAAATAGTTTTGTTGTTAGAAAATAACTTTCATCTGCTTTTCCTATTCCTGGTGAATGTTGATGTTTCTTTATAATTGCTTGTACTCTATCAAATAGTTCTTCATCTATAATAGCTGGAATTGTGTTGGGATATTCTATTCCACTATATATGTTAGTTCCAATATATCTTTTATTTTTTAGCATTACTGATAATGAAGTTTTTTGAAACTTATTTCCCTTTACTGTTTTGCAACCTTTTTGATTTAGATAATCAACTATATCTAATAAGCTAATATCATTAGCCCTCATTCAAATACTTGTCTTACTATTGGTGCTGTATCTGTATCTATTTCTAACTTTTTCTTTTTATATGTACCACAATCAACTTCTACAACTTTATATCCAAATGGTGGATAGCCACCATTGAACCAACCTCTCTCTGCATTTTGTCTTAGATTTCTTTTGACCTTTTGGCTTAGCTCTGCTGAATAATATTCTGCCATTCCTTCTAAAACACTTTCAATTAAAATTCCTTCTGGCCCATCTGATATTTGTTCTTTTGCTGAATATACCTTGACACCTTTTTGTTTTAATTGTCTTTTATAAATTGCTGAGTCATATTTATTTCTTGCAAACCTATCTAATTGATAAACTACAATAGCTTCAAAAATTTCTTTACTACTATCTGCTATCATTCTTAAAAATTCTGGTCTATCATCTGTTTTAGCACTTATTGCTTTATCTATATATTCTCCAACAACCTCATATTTATTTTCTCTACAATAGTTATAACATTCTTCTAATTGAGCTTCAATAGAAGTTTCATTTTGTCTTTGAGAACTAAATCTTGCATAAAGTGCTGCTTTTTTCATTTCTTCCATTTTTCATACTTCCTTTCCATCTTAATCATACTTGTTTTTCATCTTGTGTTTCTCATCACTTATTTCATTGATTGCATCCACTATAATTTCATAAAGTAGCCACTGATTATATTCATCTGACTTTGTATCAACATATTTATCTATATCTTCATAAATTGCATAAGCAAATGCTTCAACTTGACTTTCACTCATTTTTAAATCTTCTCTCATAGTAAAAAAACTCTCCTTTCATTGTACTGTGCTCTTTTGCCTTTTGTAAAGGTCTATATAATATTTACAAAATTTAAAATGTCTGCATATTTTTCTGGTCAATAAATTCTGGAACACCATTTTTTAATAGAGTAAAATTTTTTATTTTAGGAGCATTTACATATTGACCATCTATATTTTTATCATAGGTCAATATGTTAATTTCTAAACTTTCAATCTTCTTTACTTGATTTCTAAAAGTTGCTTCACAATATTTATCTGTCCATATTTTTTTAGCCTCTGTATAACCTTTCTCATTTACTAATCTGATTAATCTACACAAATTATTTTTAGTTTTATCTCTTATTCCTATTGCTTTTTTAATTTTTTTTTCTGCTATGTCTATTCTATAAAAGTCATTCATTCCAAAAATTCTTGGAATTGTTTTATTATATAGTTTTGTTGTTATATCAATATTGTAATATGTAGCTAAATCCTTATTATCAAATAACTGCTTTTGCTTGTTAGAATTTAATTTTCCATTCTTAACTTTTAATTCTGTTCTGAATATATTAATAAATTTTTTTAATATACTGTCTGATATTTCACCATTTGCAATTTTCTGTTCTATTTCTTTTGTCTTATTATATAAAGTTATTTCTATATAATTACTTGAAATTTCTTCTGCTCTACTCATAATTCTCATTTTCTAATTCACCCCACTTGTCTTCTATAATCCCTCTTTCTACTGATAATAATGTACTGTTTTTTCTGATAGACTTATATACTAAAATGTAACCCTCACTATCATTTTTCAATAGCTGTTTCTTGTATGTGTAAAAATTATCTGATGCTTTATTTAGAATATTTTTTATAATCTCCAATTCCTCATTATCTTGAAATTTGAAATCATTATGAATATCTATTCTATTTAACTGTATTTTATTTATTTCCTGCTGCTTAAAATTAAAATATTCCATTATTATATTCTGAACATTATTGATTATTTGATATTGTGTATATTGTTCTACTAGAAAATGTGGAACTGTTATCATTAAATAATTCCATCTCTCATTATAAACAAAACTATAATCTTTGTACTTTCCATACCAATATTTTTTTACATTTTTATCTGAATTCACACTGTCTTTTCTGATATTTTTATCTACTGATTTTAAGTATAACTTTGATTTAATCTTTTTATTTATCCTGCTAGTATTTTTCCAATCAATTAGCTTTGTATCTGTTATGTATTGTCTGCAATTCATTGACAACGCTATTGTGTCTACATTGTGCATTTTTAATTCCCCCTTTACATACCTCCAAGTTATGAATAGAGTATGTTTTTATTGATTTTTACTTTTATTTTTTTATCAAAAGTGTGACTTATTTAATATATTTTCTCTATTGATAAATGCACTTTTTAAATTTACTATCTGGCATTTTTTTCACCACCTTAATTTTGCAAATTGATTGACATTACTAGCTCTATTTGATATTATAATTAATAGTTAATATGTAAATGCTACTTATAAGAGAGCATATATACATTAAAACCTGTGCAAGAGTTTATGATTTGAATGTGCTGTTCTAAATAAACTGCTTGCTTTTTTATTAAACTATAATTCAATGCAATAGTGTCAATCTGCAATGAACTAAGAAGAATATAACAAATATTTTTTTAGAAATCAGTAGATACCACATTTTGCATTTTTGGAGGTACTATGAACAAAAAAGGCAAAAATTCTGATTTTAAAGAAAATAAAAAATATAGCAATTATCCTTTCAATATGATTTTAAACATATATATAAATAATAGAGTGGCAAGTAAAAAATTAAATAGTAAAAACCTAGAAGGAGAAAGAAGTTCATATAAGCAAGAAACTTATGAGGATTTATCTGATAAAACTGATATACCTATTGAAACTATAAAAAATTATGCAAGTGGTAAAAGCACACCACCTATTAATACTAAGCTAGGTGAATATAAAAAGTTTGCTGAAATATTTGGTGTCAATGTTTCTGAACTCTTACCTGAAAATACTGAGGATAAAAAGAGAAGATTAGAATTATTAAAAAAAATGGGAATTGAAGAAGAAACTTATAATATATTAAAATACAAGAAACAAAATGCTTTATTTGGTGGTCAAATTCAAAATACTTATTTTGATATATTAAATGATATTATCTATGAAAATGATTTTTTAACTAAATATGAAAATGAAATTGATACAACTATAAGTAAATTATTGCAAGATAAAAATAGTGATGATACATTAAAAAATATGTCCTATAAGGAATTTTTAGTTTTTTTAAATGATAAAGAAGTTTATGAATTAGATGATATGAAAACTAATATTATTAGGGCTTTTGAAAAACAACTTGATAATTTTATAAAAAGTAAATTTGATAAATAGGGAAGTAGGAACTTTCCCTATTTTATATTTTTATATTGAAACTATTTGCTATCTTGTAGAAGTTTGTTCTTTTTAATCCTGTTTCATTAATTGCTTGTGTTGCTGTGATTTCACCATTTTTCCACTTATAATATACCTCATTAAAATTATCTGGTATTTTTGTTTTAGGTCTACCAAATTTAACTTTATTTGCTTTTGCTATTGCAATTCCTTCTGATTGTCTTGTTCTAATATTCTTTCTCTCTTGTTCTGCCACAAATGATAATACCTGTAAAATTAGGTCACTAATAAATGTTCCTAGCAAATCTCTATATTGTGTTGTATCTAATAAAGGCATATCTAATACTTTTATATCTGCTTGACATTCTGTTGTTAATTCTTGCCATTCTCTTACTATCTCTTTGTAATTTCTTCCTAATCTATCAATAGACATTATTATTAATAAACTATGTGGACTATCTTTTAGCATCCTTTTTAGTGTTTGATATTCTTGTCTATTGAAATCTTTTCCACTTTGTTTATCTACAAAAATTCTATCTTGCGTAATTCCATTGTCTAAAAATGCTTGAATTTGTCTAGCTCCATTCTGTTCTTGACTACTTACTCTTGCATAACCATACTTTTTTTGTTCTTTCATTATATCTCCTCCTATCATAATACCTTATATTAATTATACTGCTAATATTCAAAAAAGCCCAATCTGCATTGTGAACATTCAAAAATGAGAAAAGGTACTTTTTTGAACAAGAAAATAGGGGAATATTTTATATTCACAAATCTATACTTTTTTGGACATAAAAAATAGAGAATACTGTTATATATTCTCTATACCAATTTTAAATTTTCTATACAATTTCATATTGACTATCACATTGTGATAAAAGTTCTAATATTTCATCTTCTGCAATTATTGATATAAACAAGTCCATTAATTCTGTCAAATTATTATCTTGAACATAACTTTCTACAACTTTTGTTAGCTTTTCATTATAATTTTGCTTATTGTCAATTTCTTTTTGACCTTGCAACATTTCTATTGTTGCTTCTGTTAATTTTTCCTTATCATTTTTCTTACTAATCATCATAACTCACCTCTACAAATAAATTTCTCTAATAATATTTTACTAGTGATATTATTGTAGGTAAATTCTTCATATATAAAAATAGCTCACTAGAATAGTGAACTATATAGAATTTTGGGCTTTTACTAAAATTTCTCTTAATTTATCTGTATCTGATGAAATATCTACTGTGTTAGTTTTTAAATTTATTTTAAAATAACCATCTCCATAATTATTTTTAGTGTATGTATCTTCTGCATAAAAGTAAATGTATATCATATTACCTGATATTTTTTCATCATATTTCCAATTAATATTTTTATCTGCTATCTGAACTTGTACTGTTAATGCACTTTTATACCTAGTAAGCATACTACTTATTTGGGATTTATTTTTAATTCCATTTTGTATTGATATTGCTATTATTGCTATCACTGCTGTAATTGCTAATGCTATTAGAATATCTTTCATTTTCAATGTCTTTTGTTCCATTTTATACACCTAAACTTTCATTTTTGTTACTAAAATACCATTTGTGAAACCCATTACAACTGTTGTCATACCACTATTTAGAGCTGGCTCCCAACTATATGATTTAGAACCATAAGAGTCTTCTGTTATTAGAGTTCCTTCACCACCAATTATTTCTACAACCTGCTGATAGGTCATACCTGTCTGAATTCTATTAAATTCATCAAGTGTAATATATTTATTATTTGTAGTAATATTTTGTTCTTTCTTTTCATTATATTCTTTGGTATTAGCATATATATTTGTGTCTTTTTCAACTTCTCCTGTTGGTCCAAATTGTTCCTCTATGATTTCATCATTTCTACCATTGCTATTTAACCTTAAATTTAATCCTAAATCTTCTGTAATTTCTTGTGCTTGCTCTACTGTCATACCAACTAAATTAGGTACTTTAACTGTTTTGGGAATATATAAGTATATAACTATAATAAAAACTAGTATTATAAATATGACCATAATATAATTAAATTTAACTTTAATAGGGGAATTGCTTTGTTTATTATCTTTTGTATCATTTAAAATTTTGCTCTTTTCAATTTCAAATTCTTCATTTGTAATTATTTTATTTTCTTTTAATTTTTGTAGCTTTTCTAAATCTTCAATTTTTCCCATATAAAAAAACCCCTTTAATTTAACAACTTTTGTTTTTCTTTCTCAAATTCTTCATCTGTCAAAATTCCTTTAATTTTTAAATTCTGCAATTTTTCTATTTCATCATACTTATTGTTTTTTGCTATATTGGCTGAATTTGCTGTTGTTTCTTCTTTTAAAGCACATACTACAATAAATCCTATAATTCCTAAACATAATCCCCAAATATAACCATTTTCAATTCCCTTTTTTATTCCTACTAATCTACTTAAATATGCAAATATTATTGTATATATTAGAAAAATTAATATACCTAATGCAATATCACCCCATACATAAGTTCCTCTTATATTATAGTTTGTATCTAAATATAACAATTCAAAAAATTTAATCATAAATAAAACAATAGTAACTGCTGATAATATTAAATTTGTTTTTGTAAAAACTTTATTTTTCATAGTTTTTGTTCCTTTCCTTATTAAAAATACAAATTAAAATTTGTCAAAAAATTAGATATTGATGGTAATAACAATATTAGTGCTACTACACTTAATCCAATTCCCAATGTTACTTTAATACTTTTTTCTACTACTTGCTTTTTAGCTTTGATATTTATTAGCAAAGCTATTACACTTAAAACTGTAACTAGCAATAGGTCTAATAGAAAAATACCTAAATGTATGTAGAAAGATACAAAAACTAAAATAACTGAATATATACTAAGTACAATGCCTATTATATCTAGTCTGACTGTATTTTTATTTATGCTATTTACATTTCCTGAATTTAATATCTTTTGTTTCTCTTGGTCAAATTCTTTACTAGTTATTGTTCCACTTTCTCTAAGATTATTTAATCTTTCTAAATCATCTAATTGGCTCATAAAAAATCCCCCTTTCATTTGTGTAAATAATTTTACATTATCTTAGAGGGAGTATATCATTAAATAAAATGTTTTTCAAGTACTGCTTTGAAAGCAATACTTATTTTTATATAAAAAATATAATAATAAATAGTAGAGCTTTTTATTCTCTACTATTATTTATTTGTATATTCTATTAAATCTTCAACTTTGCACTCTAATACATAACAAAGTTTTGCTAATACATTGAAATCTATTCGTGTAGCTTTATTTTCTCTTAAAGCCTTTATGGTCTGAAATCTTACATTAGCTTTTGAACTTAGTTCATAAGTAGATATATTCCTTGTGGTCATTATATCATCTAGTTTCATATTTATATTTCCAAATTCAATTTCTGTCATAACTGTCTTATTCAAATTATTTGTTTTGTTCATTACATAACACTCCTTGCTTCTTTTAAAAGCATTTTATACTATGTAATACTTTATTTTAATATGTTGTTGTGTGCTACTTTATAAACAAGTGTGACTTTGCTATAATCTGTTTCAAGCAATAAAAACAAAGTAGTAGGGGGTGATTATATGTCTAAAAAAGAAATCAAGGATTTGCTTATTTTTATTATATTTTCTATTATAAATATCTCTATTGCATATATGATAACTTCTTATTTTGGAATACAAAATATTATACTATATCAATGTTTGACTGCAATGCAATACACTATAACATATGAGGTCATAATCTTCTTTGTTTTATCAATAGTAGAAGCTACTATATATCATTATAAATATGAAATTTATGAGTAAGTCAATTCTTACTCTTTTTATTATGTTTAAATATTAAATAATTATACTTTATTTCCTTTTAGTTTTTGTATTTGTTGCTGTATCTGATTATTAGAATTACTGTAATTATTTGCTTCTTCAATAAGTTCTTTTGTAAAACAATATGAATATATAAATGCTTGTAAAGCTGAGTCGTCAACTAATTTACTTTGTAGATAACTATATATTTCAAATAGTTCCTCTTGTTTCTTACTAAATGATGATAGTAACTGTTTTTCTACTTTTACAATTTCATCTAGCAAATATTGTGATATTTTTGTAGTTTTATATGTCTGTTCTATATACTCATAAAATACATTTTTTAAAACTTTTGTATCTACTTGATTTGAATTATCAATTTTATTAAATTTTTCTTGAAAATCTTGTATATATTCCTTGACCATATCTTTTGATTTCTCTATTTTTTCAACTTCTTGTTTTAATTTATCTTTATTTTTCATTTTTGATAATTCCTTTCTATACTACTTTAACAACTTGTCCTGATACTGTTTCTATTCCAATATGTTTGAATATTCTGTTTTCTTCATATGAATAAACTTCTGCAAATCCATTTTTCAAATCTACTCTTTCATTTTTCCACTCTTTTTTATTTCTTTTAACATATAATAAATATACTACAATATTATTATTTGTTTCAATATTAACTATATGATATATTTTCACATTGTTGTTTTTTTCAAATATTTTTATACCTTGTATAATTTCACTATATGTTGTATCTACTAATTTTTTATTAGATATATTTGTTGCATATAATTTGTCTTTAACCTTAAAATCATTTATTACTTTTTCATCAAATTTTAGTATTTCTAATCTTTTTATACATTCTAGTTTTAATTCTCTATCATTTGCCATTTGTAAATTTTTGATATTTGTTTTTAGACACATTTTATTTTTCACCACCTTAATTTTTACTTGAAAATCCTATTACTTTTTTAGTATTTACTTGCTCTAATATTAATTGTTTTATTGTATTTTCAATATCACATTTTTTAATTAAATCTATATTTTGTGTGTTATTTGTTACAACTCTATCTGCTTGCTCAAACTTAATTCTCTCAAATAAGTTTCTTACACACCTGCCATTTGCAAAATGCTCTTTTGCTTTTTCTTTCTTGAAATAATCTATTAATATATCTTTTGTGTTATTTGACAATTTATATTTTTCTTGTTTTAGCATTTTTCTGAATATATTATATAATTCTTCCTCTGAATAATCTGAAAACTGTATATGGAAATTTATTCTGCTTGCAAAACCTGGGTTCATATCAAAAAGTTGTTGCATTTCTTTTGTGTAACCTGCAAAGATGATACAAATATTATCTCTTTTATCTTCCATTAGTTTTATCAAAGTATCTATGGCTTCTTGCTCAAAACCTTGCTTATCACTAATCAAAGCATAAGCTTCATCAATGAATAGAACTCCACCTTCTGCTTTTTCCACAATTTCTTTTGTTTGCACTGCTGTCCAACCAACATATTTTGCTACTAATTCTCTTGCATTAATTTCTACAAATGTTTTATTGTTAGATAATATTTTTTCTTCTGCAAATATTTTCCCAATAATTCGAGCCACACTTGTTTTTCCACTGCCTGGATTGCCCTCAAAAGACATATGTAAAGAGGGGAGTGTACCTCTATTCTTATTTATCTTAATATAATTAAGAATATGTTGTATTTGTTCTTTAACTGTTTCTAGCCCTTCCATAGTTTCTAATTCTTGAATTGCTGTTTTCTTATTATTTGTACTTTTTGTTTTTGTTCTAATTCTCAAATATTCTCTCTTATCTAAATCTTCTAAGACTTTGTCTGTTATTTTATTTATATTTTTTGATTTACACTCTATAATAATATTAAATAAATCCTTTTGCACTTTTTCATAATCATTATTAGACATTGCATTAATAAGATTACAATTATTGTCTATTTTTATTTCATTTTCTTTTAGTACCTGCTTAATATATTTAGTTTTGTCATCTTCTGAGGCTTCATCAAATTCAAAAGTCCAAAATAATTCCTTTGACTTAAAATCTTCTTTCCAAAAATTTTGTGCTTCTCTATCTACTAGTATGAAAATTTTATTCTTATTATCATTAATACATTGTTTTAACTGTTCTTGCATATGATAACTTGACAAGTTTACTATATTTGAGTCGACTATTACAATTTCTTTTTCTGCAATGTCTGAAATTCTATATATATTTCTTAACTGTCTTTCATCTATATACAAATATGATGAATTTGCTATATTATATTTTTTTAAAAATCTAACTATAATCTCTACTAATTGCTCTAACTGTGAATATTTATTTTTACATTTTATTAAAATGTTATAGTTACCCATATTAATTTTGCCTTCACTTCTTAATTTCAAATATTCTATGTATCTTTTAATTAAGTCCTTACATTTTTCAAGACCATATATGTCTTCTAGTCCTTTTAGGATTTCCTTTATTTCTACATTATTTTCTTTTTCCAATTTAATACCCCCAAAAATATATCTTATTTTTGTTAGTTAGTATCTTTTAATATTCCCTTATAATCCCACCATTTAATTTTTTTATCTTAATAAAACCACTTTCTGAATTTTCTGTTATAGTATAAGATAATACTAAATCATCTTGTAAATATTTTCTATCTATTGACCAATCTTCTGTATCTTCTGTAACATAGAGTAAATCATACACTATTTCTAAGTCTTGTGTTATAGTTTTGATTATATGATAGACCATTGTTCCTGCATTTTCTTTTTCAAAATCATTTACTAATTTCTTTTCCTCATCTGTTAACCAATACAATGTTCCTGCATTTTCTGACCTGTTTAATTTATTACTTTGCTTAAAATCTTCAATAGTATTTTTGTGTAATTGCAATAGTTCCATTCTTTCTATTGCTTCATCTTTAATTTTCATTGATAACACCTCTTATAATCTTCTAAATTCAATTTTAACACTTTTATCATCTTAGATAACAACTTATATTATTAGACTATTTAAAGCTGAATATGGTACAATTCTGTTTAAAATTATAGTATCTAAATTATATAACAAATCCTCAAGTCTGCTTGTAGAGCTAGTTTGAGATATTATGCTTTACATAATATTGTACTGCACTTTTTCTATTTTGTCTGTACTTTTTATGAAATTTGTTCATAAATTTTAAAAAATGTATAGTTTTTTTATTTTAATTGAATATCAAAATAGTACTCTAATAACTGGTATTTCAAGTTACAAGAGTACTACTTTATTAAGTATTTGAGGTAAGTATTATATAATAAATCTTTTGTAAATTTATTTTAATTTTATCTAAAACTATATTGATATAGTCTAAATCTGTTTTGTTTATATTTATCATAAATTCTGTTTGATTAGTAATTCTTTGAATTAATTTGTTTATTTGATATATATTATCTATCAAATTTGTATCTAATATTTTTTCTTTGATTTCATATATCTTCATATAAATCCTCCTATGGCATTCTAATTTTTATGGTATTAGATAACCCTAATAATATTTTACTACAAAAAAATAAGCTACTTCTAATAAAGTAACTTATTTTTTCCTTCTTTCTTTGGAATAGGTACTGATATTGCAAATCCACCTACAAAGAAATATAGGTTCTTATTTGTACAATTTGGTGGGCAGGGTTGGATTCGAACCAACGTAGACTCTCGTCGCCAGATTTACAGTCTGGTGCCATTAACCACTCGACCACCTACCCATATTTTTAAATTTTTAAATGGTGCTCCCTCAAGGATTCGAACCTTGGACCCACCGGTTATGAGCCGGTTGCTCTGACCAACTGAGCTAAGGGAGCAAGTTTTTTAAAATATTTTATAAACTTGTAAAATTCCTTACGATAGAAATTATTATAAACCACAAAAAAGCATATGTCAAGAGTAAATTTAAAAATATTTTATTTTAATTTTTCTATCATAAGACTGTAGTTTCTAATTCATAAAAAGCTTTTATTTAAAATTTCTAAAATTAAATAAATATTCTAAAATGCTCTAATTATATTTATAATATAACTTTACTATAAATAATAAATAAAATAATAAAATTTTTAATTTATAAATTTACAATATATTTACACTTTTGAATATTTTTAAACTAATCTAATAAATTTTTAAGTGTTCTTAAATATTTTTCTACCCCCGCTTCATTGTTTGAATAACTAGTTATATCATCTGCTTGCTCTTTTAAAAGTGGAATTGCATTTTTCATTGCTACGCCTATTCCACTTTCTTTAATTGCTTCTAAATCATTTATTGCATCTCCAAAAGAAATTATATCTTTTCTTTCAATGCCTAATTTTTTAGCTAATCTTAATAAAGTCTTTCCCTTTCCAGAATTTTTATTTATAATCTCTATCCACTTTTCAGTATCTCCGGAATCTACCATTGCAAAAGAATTTATACAATCAAATTCTTTATTTAATAAATCTACAAAATTACTTACCATATTTTGATATTTTGGCTTAAATGAAATATGAGTTATATCAATATTCCTATTAATTATATAATCAAAATCAAAAAATCTTGTGCAGCTATTTTCAATATATTTTGGCTCTTCATTAAAATATCTATAATATCCATATTCTAATGAAAAAATAGAAAAATTTACACAATTATCTTTTATAATATTAAAAATTTCTTCACCTGTTTTTAAATCAATTCCACTTTTTTCTATAACAGTTTTTTTCTCTACATCATAAATTATAGAGCCAGTATCTCCTAAAATATAATTTGCAAAAAATGCTTGATTAGTTGCTTTTAAAGAGCTTCCTATAGTTCTTCCTGAATTTATAACAATTATATTTCCACTATTTTTTAAATCATTTAAATATTTTAATGTACTTTCTGGTATTTCCTTATTTAAATCTAATAATGTATTATCTAAGTCTATAGATATTAGCATAAATATTCCTCCAAATATTTTTATATTCACAATATGCTTTAGTATAACATATAATAAATTTTATGTCGATATTAAAAATATAAAAAAGTGACTAACCCAATTGTTAGTCACTTTTTTTAATTTATATTCCTCTTAAAATTTCTGCTTCTTATTTTATGAAGCTGAGATATCCCAAGTGTTTGCCCCTGCGCTAGTTAGCTGGATGTTAGACTGTAGAGAAACTAGGGGACGGACACCCGCATCCCAGCCGATCTCACCATTAAAGGAATAGACAAGGTAATAGTCGCGAACGCTGCCAACATACACGTAGTACACGCCGAAATAAGCGCCGCCAGGGACGACGCGGCTATAGCGCGAGCCCAGCCAGTAATTAGAAATGCTGCCATCTGAATTCGTGAATACCATTTTATATTTACTTGATGATGTATCTAATAACTCACTTCCTATACATCCATAATAATCATTTGTTATAGTTACTATTGGCTCATCACTTGGTGTTGTTGTATAGTCTATTTTTTGCATTGTTTCTGTTTCAAAATCATACCAATAAAATCCACCACTATGATTACTTGATAAATTTCCATTGCCTGCAAGGGTTGATTCATATCTTGGCTTATTTGTTCCATCCCAGAATATTGATACTTCGTTTCCATATAACATTACCGTATCTTTTCCATATCCTTCTGTTGTATTCCAATATTCTGTAGTTAATCCTACAAGATTTGCTACATCTTGATGATTTACACTTCTTGCACTTTCTGCATATTCTCCTTGGCCATATAAGGCTGATATTTTATCTAATTCTGTTACTGCATTTTTTAATCCTGTTGCTCCATATAATGTATAATATGTTTTACCTCCCTCTTCATATCCTCCACTATCTGGTCCTATTTCATCTTCTGGTATTATTTGTATCTTTCCATTTTCTACTCCAAATATTTTCCATTTTCCTGTGTAACTATTTAAGTTAAATACTTGGTTATTTTCTGCTCCTGTTGCTGTAGCATATGATGTTTCACTTGTTCTACTTGCACCTGTTATTGGATCATAATTTATATAATCTCCTACTTGCAATGTTACTTCTCCATCTGTTACACTTCCATCTTCATTTTCTATCCACTCTTTTACCTCGGCAGGTTCTCCTTCTCCTTCATATGTGACTTTTGCACTATTTCCTGAATCTGTTATTGTTACTGTAAAGTTGTAACCTTTATTTTTATATGTTACGCTTACCCCATTTGTTGTATTTAATGTAAATGCTGCTAACACATAATCTGCTGTATTCATATTACTTTCTACTCTTGCCTTCGTCATATATTGTGTTAAACTTTGGTTATTTCCATTTACATACCTGTCTCCACTCCAGTCTGTTACAACTGCTGTTACTGCCATTTCTAGTTCGTTTTGCACATTTGCTCTATTTGTCTCATCTGCTGCATTTACTGCTTGACTTAAAACGCCATTATCTCCGAACTACTAAAGCAATTGTCACTCCTGCTAATATTAACAATACTATTATTGTTATGATTAACGCAACGAGCGTTATTCCAGAATTTACTTTAAAATGTTCAAAATTTCTAAAATTATTCCAAATCTTTCTCTTTCGTTCCTTCATATCTAACTTTTTCCTTTCTTTAGTTTTTTATCTATATTTATCATTCTTTTCTATTGGCTATATAGCCAATCATACTAAAATTATACCTATAATATTTTTAAATGTAAATACTATTAAAAAATTTTTTTATTTTTATTTGTTTGAAATACTAATATTTGTTGCCTCTACATTTAATTGTCTTGTAACTATACTTTGTATTTGTGCTACTTGGCTTGATGTTAAATCTGCACTTCTAACTATTACTGTTACTGCATTTTCATTTACATATATTACAACATCTTCAAAACCTTTTAATTTAATTAATTCTTCTGAAATTTCAATTAAATTTTGCACCTCTGTTATTTTTTCAATTTCTTGAATTGCAATTGCTTTTTGTTCACTTGAAATTGATGTACTATCTACTATTTTTTGATATGCTTCTAATTTTTCAGAGTACATATTATCTCTATCTAATTTTAATTCTTTAAAATATTCTGATGTAGAAGTTGTAGAACTTGAAGTTACAGAATTTGAAGCTTCTGACGAAGTAGTAACATTTACAATATTTTCTGAATTTACCAGATTTGTATCATTTGCATTATTTACACTATTTGTATTATTATCATTTTCAACCATTTTGGTATTATCACTACTTACTAATTGCACATCTCCTAAATTATTACTATATTCTGAAGTTGTTTGAAGAACTTGATTATTAGTAATATCATCTTTACCAGAAAAATTTGCATATCCTATTCCAACTAGCATTACTGCAACTGCAATTAGCCCTGCATCTTTTAATCTTTCAAAATTAAATTTTAAAGTTTTATTTTCTTTTTTTACTTCAGTTTTATTATCAAAATTTTGAGTTTGTTTTTCATTTGAATCATTAAACTTTTCAAAATTATTTCCAACTACTTGAACTCTTTCTTTTTCTTTATCAGAAATATTTTTCCTAGCAATTTTAATTTCTCTGTCTAACCTCTTCTCATCCAAAATTTTTTTAAACTTCTCTTTAAAATTCAAACTAATTACCTCCTTAAAAATTATTTTATAAAATATTTATTCTTGCATTTCAAAAACCTGTATTTTATGATTAAGAAGCCCAGTTGTTGCCTCTACTGCTGAAACTATATTAGATTTTACAGTGATATCTCCTGCTCCTTGAGCTATAACAATTGCCCCCTCCAATTTTGGCATTTTATATTTTTCAATAACTGCTTCATCTGAACTATCTGTAAAGATCTCTTTACTTTCGCTTGTAGTTTCAGTTGTAGTTCCATCTGAACTTGTTGAAACACTTGAGCTAGTAGATTCATTATATAATGGAGACATACTAGAAGTTTCTGAATATGTAAGTAAAACCTCAACCTTTCCTACTCCTGATATTTTAGATAATATATTTTCTAATTCTACTTTTAAATTTTCATTTTCAATACTTACTTCTGTAGCTACTACATTGCTTTTGGTTACAAGCTCAGCATTGTTTTCATCTAAAGCATTTTTACTCTCGTCCTCTGATAAAATTTTATTTATAATTATTAAAGTTATTACTAAAATTATTAAAAAAGCTACTAAATTTTCATTTCTTCTTTTATTATCTTTATCAAAAAACATTTTCTTAATTTTCTCAAACATCTTTTAACTCCTTTCTAAAAATCAAGAAACATTTATTATATTTTTATCAATTTCAAAATTTTCAAGAACAATATTTTTTACTTTGTTTTCATCAAATCCGAGCACTCCCAACTTTTATATCTATAGAATTTATGTCAGTATAGTCAGAATTTATATTAATTTTTACATAACTTACTGTATAACCGTAAGTTTTTTTCAATCTGCTCTTTTAAAGTAATCTCTAAACCTGCAATATAACTATTTTTTACATCTGTACTTGAAGTTAAAACTGTTTCATTTCCAACTATGGAATTTGTAATTTCATTTACATCTAAATTTAGATCAATATTTAAAATTGGATTTATAATTACATATAAAAGATATAATCCACTTACAACTTTTACATATTTTTTACTATTTCCTTCTGGTAAAATCATTTCAATTATTATTGAAATAATTACAACTATAATAATATTTTCAGCCCATAACTTTATGGCTCCCATTTTTCCTCCTTAAATATTTGTAATTCTTAAAACAAGTGTAATTCCAACAATAAACATAACTGAAACAGATATTAAAATTCCAAATAAAGTTTTATAGCTATCTCCTATTGCATCAAATAAATTTACAACTTTTTCATCTGCAATTATTTCACAGAGTGCTGATAATATTTTAATTAAAGCCCACATTATAGTAACTTTTATAATTGGAATTAATACAATTCCTAAAATTATAACTAGTCCTATTGCCCCAACTGCATTTTTTAAAATATTTGCGCATCCAATTACAGTTTCTACAGAATCTCCTATTACTTTGCCAACTACAGGGATAAATGTTGATACTGCTGCTTTTGCAGTTTTAGATGTTAAAACATCTACCGAACTTCCTAAAGTACCTTCTATTGATAAAAGACAAACAAAAATTGTAAGTACAACTCCTAAAATCCAGATAATAGCAGATTTCATAAATTTTGAAAGTCTGCCAACATGAATTTTATCTGAAAAATTTGAAACTATTGATAAAGTTGTTGCAACTAAAATGATTGGAATAATTAAGTTATTAATCAAATTTCCCATAATATTAATTACAAAAAGAAGTATTCCATCAATTATTGCACTTGAAACTATTGAACCTGATGTTAACATTAAGGTTATTAAAATTGGTACTAGCAAATTCATAAAATTAACAATATTTGTAATAGCTTCTCTTACAATCCCTAACATATCTGTAAAAGTATTTACTATTAAACCTACTATAATCAAATATTGTATAAAATATGCAATTTTTGATACTCCGGTCATTTCCAAGATTTTCAATTATAGATTTTAATATGCTATGTATAACTACAATTATTAAAATTGATACAACTGCTACTATCCCCTGTTTTAATTCATCACCTAATAAATTAACAATCCACCCAAATAATCCATCTATTTTTAATTCACCAGATATAGAACTATTAAAAACTTCATTTATGTCTAAATCTGGAAATGTATTTGAAACATATTTTTTTGATTCTTCTAAAAATGTTGACACTCCTGTAGATTGAGCTTGTGAATTAATTATTTCATTGTTATTTGCAAAACATACAGGTTCTAATATAATTAAAATCATTATTATTAATTTAATAAGCTTACTAAAGAGGTTAAAGTTGCTGAAATTACCGGAATTGAAAGTGATATAACAATTATTTTACCTCCTAAATCAACTTTATTCGCAATAGAACTTTCACCTGAGTCTTTGCAAATACTTACTGCAAATTCTGTTAATATTGAAATTCCAGTTATTTTTATAAGTAAAACTATATATGTTGAATTAATATTTGCATTAGCTAGTCCATTTAAAAAATCTACAATATTTCCAATGTATCCTATCGCATAAAAAAGGATAATTGCTCCACCAATTAAACTTGCATATATAGCAAAATCTTTTCTATATTCTTTTAGCATAATAGTTATAATCAGTGTTGCAAATCCAATTCCAATAATCTTAATAATATCCATTACAAATTAAACACCGTCCTTACAGTTGTAAATAAATCGCTTATTTCACTTATTACTATAGTAAGCACAATAACCATTCCAGCTAAAGTCATCATCATAGCTTGATCTTCTCTTCCTGCTTTTACAAGAATTTGATAAAGAACAGCAACTATAATTCCAACCCCTGCAATTTTAAAAAGTAAGTCTATATCCATTTAAAATCAATTCCTTTCTAAAAACGAATGCCTTATCTTTTATACTAAAATAATTGCAATTACTAGTCCACAAACTATTCCCAATGTTCTATATAATTTTTCATTTTTATTTTTTTCTTCTTCTGCTTCTAAAATTTGTTTATCTAAAAAATTGTCAACTAAATCAATTTGACTAATTTGTCCGGTTTTATCAGTTTTTCCAAGCATTTTTCCAAGTAATTTTAAAACTTCTTTATCTTCATTTGTAAATTCAAAACAGCTTTCTTCTACTGTTTTATTCCAAGCTATATTGGTATCTTCTGTACTTTCTATTTTATTAAAATTTTTAAAAATATTATCTTCACCTAAATAAATTACTTTTGAAATTTCATTAAAAATATCTCCAATCGGCTCATATGTAAACTCAATTTTACTTCTAAAAATATTTAAAGCACTTTTAAAATCTTTTAATGCTTTTACTCTATAAAAAAATTTTTTAGATTTATAAAAACCAATATATGCGCTAACAATTATTATTAAACCAATATCTATATATTTTAAAATAAGCATACTTATCCTTTCTAAAACTTCTTCTAAATTTCTTCTGTTTTAATTAAGTATTCTTTATTTTTCTTATCTAAATAATAAATATCTTTTATAAACCCCTTTTTATTTTCATCTAAAAAAATAATTCTTTCTATTATATTCATTGAAATTAAATCTTTTATAATTGGATTTAATCCTAAATCTAACATAGAACTTCCGGTGAGCTGTAAAAATACCTTTAACGCCTGAACAAACTGCATAATTAATTGCTTTTATATCTTCTTTACTTCCTATTTCATCTGCAATTATTACCTTTGGAGTCATAGTTCTAACTAACATATTCATTGCAATATCTTTTGGTGCATTTTCAATAATATCTACTTTTACACCAACATCATTTTGAGGACTTCCCTTATAAAGTGCAGTTATTTCGCCTCGCTCATCGACTACTCCTACATTTATAGCTTTAAATTTTAGATCTTTAATTCCTGTACTTATTTGTCTTACCAAATCTCTTAAAATAGTTGTTTTACCAGCTCCTGGGCTTGATACAATTAATGTATTATAAATATTATTTTCTTCTAAATTTAAAACTTCTTTTAAAACTCTTTTTGAGCATCCAATTACTTCTTTTGCAATCCTAAAATTCAAACTATAAATATAATTTATATTTATAATTTTTTCATCTTCCATAACTGCGCTTCCTGTGATTCCTACTCTATGTCCACCTTTTATTGTTACAAAGCCGTTTGGAAATTTGAGTTTGATATGAATAAATTGAGTTTTCACAAATATGTTGTAAAATATATAAAAGATCTTCTGTTGTTACATCATATTTTATAATTTTTTCTCCATCTTGCATTTTTAAAATAATTGGCCTATTATTTCTTAATCTTATTTCTTCTATAGAAGAGAAAAAATCTTTTGCATTTTCTATGAGGATTTTTTCTATTTTCTCTGGAAAATACTTTAAAAAGTCCATTAAAAAATATATCCTTTCTAATTTTTTAATTTATAATTTAATAAATTATCATTTTACCTTGTCCTTTATTATTTATATATGCTATAAAAATATCTTTATTACAAAAATTTTAAAAAAATATAAGTTTTTAAAATTTATAAAAATGGCTCCTCTCTACCGAGAGAAGCCAAAACTAGAATATTTTTTAATTTTTAATTAAAAATTTTCTAAAATCTATATGCAAAAAAATAATTTTAAGCTATAATAAAAATAGTTTATAACTTTTTTAATTTATTTAAAGGGGATAAAAATATGTATAGTGAAAAAACTTTTAAAAATTATATTTTTTGGATTCAAGTAAGAAGAGTTGTATTAATAATTTTACTTAGCTGTATTGGCGCTGGAATTGGAATAGGAATTGGAGCAGTTTTAAAAGGTACTGTAAATATAACAGAATATAATACTATAATTATAATAGTTTCAACAATAATCTTCTTTTTACTTTCATTAGTAATTACTGCTGGAACAGGAAAAGAAGTTCAAGATGGATATTGGAAAATAGCACTTTTAAGAAAACTTACAGCTATTCAAAAAACTCTAGAAACAAGCAATGAATTATTAGCTAAAGGTGATACTTTACAAATAGAAGCAATGAAAAAATTAAACAGAGAAATTTTAGGAGAAACAGAAGAATTGCAAGTTTTACCTAAAAATCAAAAAAATAAACTGGCTAAAGAGGTTAAAGAGCAAAAGAAAAAAGTTATAAAAAAACCGGAATTAAAAAGTCGTCCATAAAATGTGTAGTCAATCACAAAAGTCATACGAGAAATGTGCAAAAAGTCACGGAAGTCATTTGATTTTTGTGCAATATAATATTTTTTTAAAATCAAACAATAAACAGAGCAGGACCATATTTTTCAGTTCGTCCAGTTGTTATGCTAAAATCTAATGTTGTAGCTTCATTAAATAATAATATTTGGATATTATCTAATCAATAAACTATAAAAAAATATTAAATACATAAAAAATCTCCCATCAAGGGAGATTTAAATTTTATAGTTTGTTTTCTATTAATTTTTCTAAAATTTGCACCGCATTTGTTGCTGCACCTTTTCTTATATTATCTGCTACTACCCACATATTTATTCCAGATTTTACGCTAAAATCTCTTCTAATTCTTCCAACAAAAACCTCGTCATGCCCATCTGCTAAAGCAGCTAGAGGATACTCATTTTCTTCTAATTTATTTTGAACAATTATACCTGGAGCTGATTTTAAAGCTTCTATTAACTCATTTAAATCAAAATCTTTTTCAAATTCTACATTAATTGATTCACTATGTGAATTAAAAACAGGAACTCTAACTGTAGTTGCAGTAACAGCCAAATTAGGTTTTCCTAAAATTTTTCTAGTTTCATTTATCATTTTTTCTTCTTCTTTTGTATAACCATTTTCTAAAGCTATATCTATATGAGGTAAACAATTATTAAAAATTGGATGTGGAAATTTCTGTAATTCATAATTTATATCGTTTTCATCTGTTTTATAGCCTTCTATACCATTTTTTAATTTTTTTTCCAACTTTTTCTTCCTCATCTTTTAAAGAAGACTCCTTAAAATTTTTTATTCCATTTTCTAAATCAATTACTCCATTTTTTCCGAGCTCCAGAAACAGCTTGATAAGTAGAATATACAACTCTTTTTATTTTATATCTATCATCTAAAATTTTAAGCGGAACAACTGCTTGGATAGTAGAACAATTTGGATTTGCAATAATTCCATGATTTTTTTTGATTTCTTCCGAATTTACCTCTGGCACAACTAATGGAACATCTTCATCCATTCTAAAAGCACTACTATTATCAATAACTATACAACCTTTTGAAGCTGCAATTGGAGAAAATTTTTTAGATGTTCCTCCTCCTGCTGAAAAAATTGCAAAATCAAATCCTTCATCAAAAGAATCCTCTTTTAATTCACGAACTGTGTATTCTTTTCCCAAAAATACAATCTTTTTTCCAGCAGATTTACTTGAAGAAAAAAATACATATTCTGAAATTGGTAAATTTTTTTCTTCTAAAACTTTTCTAGCAGTAATTCCAACAACTCCGAGTTGCTCCAACTAAAGCTAATTTATACTTTTTCATAAAGCGCTCCTTCTATTTTTAAATAAAAATCCATAAAATTTTTATCTAATAAACTTTATTTTATAAGTATCTCTAATAAATTATTATTCATATACTTTTTTATTATATTCATTTTTATAAAAAATGATTTTAAATATCAAAGAAATATGAAGATTCTAAATCTGCTTCATTTAATAAAAGTGCAACAGGGTATTTTTTATAAGCTATTCCTAATGGTGCATAATTTTCTTTTGGTTCTGAAAATCCCATATGCCAGCGAATTGCATATTTTTCTTCATTTGTTAATTTTATATATTCAGTAAGCATCATTACTGACTTTTCTCCATGCCCATAAGGAATAGTATCATCAATTGTATAATAAGGAACTTTTTCCCATTCTCCAGTTACTTGATTTTTTGCATTTCTATAATCTACTTTATAATAATTTGCTTTGCAAATATCATGTAAAAGTCCCATTATTATAAGGCTTTCTTCAGGAGTATCTATTTTAATACATGTATTTTTTACTTTTTCTTTTAAGATTTCATAAACTTTCATACTATGCTCCATTAATCCACCTTCATAATTTCCATGAAATCTAGTACTAGCAGGAGCTGTAAAAAAGTCAGATTTTTCTAAAAAATTAATTACATCATCCATTCCTTCCCTATTCGTACTTTTTAGCAAATTTATAAATTCTTCTTTCATTAAAATTATCCTTTCTTTTGTTTTTAATTTATTCTATTAATCTATTTTTAGTGCTTCTTAAAAAATTTCTTAATTACATAAGTTCTTTAATCCTCTTAATAGCTTCAATTGAATTTTCTTTTGTTCCAAATGCTGTTAACCTAAAATATCCTTCTCCAGATGGACCAAATCCACTTCCAGGAGTTCCAACAACATTTGCCTTTTCTAATAATTTATCAAAAAATTCCCACGAAGTAAAACCTTTAGGCACTTTAAGCCAAATATATGGTGAATTAACTCCTCCATAAACTGTAAAACCTGCTTCTTGCAAGCCCTCTCTTATAATTTTAGCGTTATCTAAATAATATTTAATATTTTCTCTTATCTCTTTTTTTCCTTCTTCTGAATAAACAGCTTCAGCTCCTTTTTGAACTATGTATGATACACCATTAAATTTTGTTGTTACTCTTCTATTCCATAATTTATTTAAAGAAATTTTTTCACCTGATTTTGTATATCCAAAAAGCTCATTTGGAACTACTGTAAAAGCGCATCTAACACCTGTAAATCCAGCTGTTTTAGAAAAGCTTCTAAACTCTATTGCAACTTCTTTAGCTCCTTTAATTTCATAAATACTATGAGGAATATCTGGCTCTGTAATAAAAGCTTCATAAGCACTATCAAATAAAATTAATGCTTTATTTTCTCTTGCATAATCAACAAACTTCTTTAAATTTTCCTTACTTAGAACCGTTCCTGTTGGATTATTTGGAAAACATAGATAAATAACATCAACCTTTTCTTTTGGAAGTTCTGGAACGAAATCATTTTCACTTTTAACTGGAAGATAAACTATATTTTCATATTTTCCAGTTTTGCTATTAAACTCTCCACTTCTTCCCCCCATAACATTTGTATCTAAATAAACCGGATAAACTGGATCCGTTATAGCAATTTTACAATTATTATCAAATAAATCAACAATATTTCCGGCAGTCACATTTTGCACCATCTGATACAAAAATTTCTGAAACATCTATATTTAAATTTTTGTAATCATTTTCTGCAATAGCTTTTCTTAAAAAATCATATCCTTGTTCTGGACCATACCCTTTAAATCCGACTAGCAGTACCAATTTCATCTACTGCTTTATGCATTGCATTTACTACCGCTGGAACTATTGGCTTTGTAACATCTCCTATTCCTAATTTAATAACTTTTTTATCAGGATTTTCTTCCTGAAATTTGCTAACTTTTTTAGCAATTGTTGAAAACAAGTAACTATCTTGTAATCTTAAAAAATTTTCATTAATATAAAACATAAGTATCATCCCTTCTTTTAGGAAGATTTTTTCTTAAGTTAAATTATTAACTCAAGATTATATGCACATATTATATAAAATCGCTCCAAAATATGCAAGAGAAATTTAGGAAGCTTCTAAAATTTTACATTAAGGCTTCTACTTATAATGAATTTTTAATAGTATTGCTAAAATTCTTAAAATATCTCTTTTATTTTTTGAAATATATGATAAAATAACATTATTAAAATTAAGATTTTAATTTTGATTTTTATTTTATTTTAAAGGAGTAAATACACTCATGAAATTATCAAAAGTATTTGAAAATGTAGAAATTTTAGAAACTAGAGGAGATTTAGAAGTTGATATTACAAATATTACTTCAGATTCAAGAAAAATATTTGAAGGAGGTTTGTTTTTTGCAATAAAAGGTTTTACTTTAGATGGTACTAAATTTATAGATAGCGCTATAGAAAATGGTGCTGTAGCAGTCGTTGTAGAAAGCGATTTTGATTTAGCAAATTCTAAAGAAAATATTACTTATGTTAAAGTAAAAGAAATTAGAAAGACTTTAGCTTTAACTGCTTGCAATTTATATGAAAATCCTTCTAAAAAACTAAAAGTAATCGGAGTTACAGGAACTAAAGGCAAAACTACTTCTACTTTTATGATTAAATCTATCTTAGAAAAACATGGATATAAAGTAGGGTTAATTGGAAGTATTGCAGTTTACATTGGAGACAAAGAATTAGAAATTACTGATAGGACAACTCCCGAAAGTTTTGTAATTCAAAAATATCTAAAACAAATGGTAGACGAAAATGTTCAAATTGTAATTTTAGAAGTTTCTTCTCAAGCCATGATTACAGATAGAGTAACAGGTGTTGAATTTGATGCTTGCTTATTTACTAATCTTACAGAGGACCATATCAGTCCAAAAGAGCATAAAGATATGGAAGATTATTTTAATGCTAAATTTTCACTTATGAAAATTGCACCTTTTATAGTTACAACTTTGGACAACCCTTATACAGCTAGAATTCCAAAGTTATTACCAAATACTCCAATAAAAACTTTTGGAATAAAAGAAAAATCAGATATTATGGCAAAAGATTTAAAACCCACAAATTCTCAAACAACTTACACACTAGTTATAAACGGAAAAGAAGATAAAATTACAGTTTCTGTTCCTGGAGAATATATGGTTTATAACAGTCTAGGAGCAATTGGAATTGCTGAGCATTTTGGCGCTACAATAGAAGATTTTAAAAATGGACTTAATAATTTTAAAGTTTTTGGAAGAAGCGAACTTGTACCTAATAAATTAGGATTAACTATTATGATTGATTATGCTCATACACCATCTAGTCTTAAATCTATTTTAGAGACTGTAAAACCATATACAAAAGGTAGAGTTATTTGCACCTGGGGTGTTGGTGGAGATAGAGATGCTACTAAAAGACCTATTATGGGTGAAATATCAGGAACTTTAGCAGATTATACAATTCTAACTTCAGACCAAGTCAGAACTGAAGATCCAGAAAAAATCTTAAGAGAAATTGAAGTTGGACTTAAAAAAGTTACAAATAATTATACTATTATTTTAAATAGAACAGAAGCAATTCGTACTGCAATCAAAATGGCTACAAAAGATGATATAATTGTCCTTCCTGGTCTTGGGAATGACCTTTATATTGAATATAATGGTGTAAAATATCCATATGATGAAAGAATTGTTATTTCTAATATTATAGAAGAAATTTTAGGAAATCAAAAACGTGAGCCTAAAGGGTATATTTTTTAAAAATAAGGTAGACTAAAAACATAAAATTTTAGTCTACCTTATTTTAATTATGCTACTTTTATTCCAGTATCTATAATTTCTTTTACAAAAGGATTTCCTTCTTCAAAATCTTTAAGTTTTATTGGATGTGGTTCTATTCTTAAATCTATATCTTGAGTATACATCATTAATTGAACTAATAAATCAAATGTATTTTCTTCACTATTTATAACAACTGCTACATCTATATCGCTATCTTCATTATTTGTTCCTTTAGCATAAGAACCAAATAAATATACCTCTTGGATATTGTAATACTTTGATACTTCTTTAATATATTCTTTTATTATTTCTATAATATTTAAATCAACATTTTTTTTAACCATTCTCTAATCTCCTTTATATTATTTATTTGTTCTGTCGTATACTCTTCAGTACATTTTTCATAAAATTCGTTTTTATAATCTTCATATCTAGCACTTATATTAAAAGAATTACAATTAATTAGTATTTTTGATTTTCTTTCATCTAATTCTAAATTACATTTTTGTGCTAATAAATTCAAATTATGTATTTTGGGCGGATATGGATTTTCATAATTTATTTTAGCGTATAATGCTTTTAATAATTTTTCTATTGTCAAATGTCCAATAAATAAAGACCATGTATATTGTTTAATTTCATAATTTTTTACCATTGATTCATAATCTCTATCTGAACTAGATATCCAATAATTCATTAAACTTATATTATCCATTTTAATTCCTTTCAACTTAATTATTATATTATTAGTATAACATAAATGTTTTATTTTTACTACATTTTTATATAAAAAACAAAATTATACTAGTTAAAATTCCTGAAATTATTGCTTGTATGGTTTTTCCATAGAAATATGGTTTTATTGAGATATCAGTTTTGGATATTACTGAATAAACTTGAAGCATAACTGAAATTCCTCCAAAGCCTAGTAAAAAGCTTGCTAAAATTATGTTAAAATTTGAGGCTTCTAAAAGACTTAAATTTTTAAGTCCATTTGTTAATTCAATTATTCCAGAAAAAATTGAAGTTCCGTATTCCTTTTTGAAAACCAAAAATCATAAAAATATTTTCAATAATATAAAAAATTCCACTATTTTCTAAAATTGAAATTATTACTGAAAAAACTACTATAAAACCTCCTATATTTAAAATTGTAATTATTGATTTTTTTATAGATGTTCCTAAAATTTCGCCTAAATCTTTTATTCCAATATTTTTAAGTTCCTCTACTTCTTTTGATAATCCTAAGTAAATTTTATTTTTATCTTTTTTCCAATTTTTAAATATTAATCCTACTATTATACAAGAAATTATATGAGAAACTAATAGAATATAACCAATTTTCAAATTGCCAAATAAGCTAATTCCAACTGTTCCAAGTATAAAAAGTGGTCCAGAATTATTAGTAAATGCAAGTAACCTCTCTGCCTCTTCTTTTGAACAAATTTTATTTTCTCTAAAATTAACTGCAATTTTTGCTCCTGTTGGATATCCACTTATTATCCCCATTATTAGTGCTAATCCACCTTCACCCGGAACATTAAAAAATTTTTTTACTGGTTTTTCTAAAATTTTTCCGAACAATATAAATTAAATTTGTATTACATAAAATTTCTGTTGCAACAAAAAATGGAAATAAACTAGGAACTACTGAATTTGCCCATAGGTTTAATCCTTTTTTTGCAGCTTCTAGATTTGTATTTGAATATAAAACTAAAGTTATTATAAATATTACACTTATAATACTTACAATATATTTTTTTAAATTAATAACAATAAAATTATTTTTTAGCTTTTCCATATTAGTATATATTCTAAAAATATTAAAATATGAAAAATCAGCTAGATAAAATCTAACTGATTTTTATTTAATTTACTACATTATTATTTAATCCTTCTTCATCTTCTATACCAGTAGTTTCATCTGTTTGACCGCTATTTTCGTTAGAAACTGTATTTGAAGTTTGATTTTGTGACGGTGGTAAAGATGTTTCTTCATTAGTTACTGTATCTAAAGAATTTCCTGTATTTACATTATTTGTTACTACATTTTCTGTAGGTTTGCTATTTGTATCTTGCGATGAAAAATCTTGTTCTTCTGCTTCTTGATTATTTTGCAAATCAGTTTCTGTAGGTTCTTGCGGCAAAGGTGTTTCTACTATATTTGTTTGTGGCTCAGGTTCTTCAATGATAACATCTTGTTCTGTTTGAATTCTATTTTGAACTACATCTTTATTTGAAACTGTATTGAAATCATGAGACTCACATAAATCTGGTATAGTACCACTTAAGAAATATTCTTCATAAGTAGATGTACAAATTCCGACTTGCCATTTTTCCAGTAACACTACAAACTGTTGCAGTTTGAACTTTGCTAGGCTTTTCAAAATTCTTACCTTCTAATCCATTATGAATATTTTTCATAACATTTGCCCAAATAAGACCTGCTGGATTTCTACCATTATAATCAATAGTTTCATTTATATCAAAACCATACCAAGTGGCTGCAGTATAGTAAGGCGTAAATCCACAAAGCCATCTATCATAATTTTCATTAGTTGTTCCAGTCTTTGCACATACTTCCATCCCACTTACTTTACAATAAGTTGCAGTTCCTTTTGAACCTTCAACAGGTTCTGTTAACAAATCTTTTACAATAAAAGCTGTTTCTTTTGAAAATACTCTTCTTGATTCTTGCTTTGTTTCAAAAACTATTTTTTTAGCTTCATTTTCTACTCTTGAATAAAAAGTTGGCTCTATATAAACTCCATCATTTGCAATTGTAGCATATGCTGCAGCAGATTCTAGCGGAGTCATACCCTCATCTAAGCCTCCTAAAGCTAATGCTAAGTTTTCATCTTTTTCAGTTAAAGTACTAACTCCCATTTTTTCCAAATATTCTATAGACTTTTTAGGAGTAAGTAATTCCATCATATATACAAACGGTATATTTTGAGATGATTCTACTGCTCTTCTTACAGTAATATTTCCTAAATATCCATCATAATTTTCTGGTTTATATCCTTCCTCACTTCCATCATCAAATACATTTTGTGTATCATCAAAAATCATCGAAGCAGTAATTACTTTTTCTTCTATTCCCGGAGCTAAAATCGCAATTGGCTTAATTGACGAACCTGTTTGACGTTTAGCTTGAAGTGCTCTATTAAATCCTCTTGATGTTGTTTTTTCTCCGAAGTCCTCCAACAGTTCCTACTACATAACCTGTAGTATGATCTATTACTACCATTGCAGCTTGAGAAGTTTCACCAGGATTATTATCTGAATTTAAAACATACCTTGTTTTATTAAATTCATTTTCCATTGTACTTTGAATATTTGTATCTTGATTACTATAAATAGTTAAATTTCCCATATAAATATAATTTTCTGCAAAATCTTCTGATATGTTTTTTTCTTCTGATAAATCTGAAATTAATTCTGAAATTATACTATCAACATAATATGAATATACAATATTTTTAGTAATTTCTATGTCACCTCTTTGAAAACTAATCCCAGAATCTACTATTGCTTTGGCTTCGTTAAATTCAGATTCATTAATATATTTTAGCTCTAACATTTTATTTAAAACAGTAATTGTTCTGTTTTTTATTTTTTCTGTATTATCTTCTCCTTCTCGAAATGGATTATATGAATTTGGAGAATGATTTATTCCTGCTAAAAAAGCACATTCTGCTAAATTTAAATCTTTTGCTGACTTATTAAAATAATATTTTGCTCCTGTTTGAACTCCATAAATATTTGGTCCTACATAAATTATATTTAAATAACTTTCCAATATTTCATCTTTTGACATTGCAACTTCTAAAGCAATTGCATATTTCCATTCTTCAAATTTTCTTGAAATAGTACTTTCAGTATTACCAGTTAAATTTTTTACTAATTGCTGAGTTATTGTACTACCCCCAAATGAAGCTTTTCCAAAATTCTTTATGTAATTCAAAGTTGCAGCACCTGTTCTTTTTATGTCAATTCCAAAATGGCTATAAAATCTCTGATCTTCAATTGCAACATAGGCATTTTTTAGATTTTCTGGCATTTCATCTATAGAAATATTTTCTCTATTTCTCTCATTTCCTATTACTGCAATTTCTGTTCCACTATTATCTACAACCTTTGAAGGAGTATTTAAAATCATATCTTTTGCCATTTTCCAAAAGCTCACCATTGAAATTATAGTATTTATAAGAATTATTATAATTGCAATCAATATTAAAATTAAAATAATTTTGATAATTTTCTTTTTATTTGATTTTGATTTCTTATTTTTTTTAGAATTTCTTTTTCTACTATTTTCTATAGTATTATTTGAATTTCTGCGTTTCATTCTTTCTACATATTCTTCTTTAGTAAGTCCGTGTAGAATCCCTTCTGCTACTACTTGTCCTACTCATTTATATAATCACTCCTTTTAATTAAATGATTATTTTAATTTAATATTGCTAATTTTATCACACGAAATACAAATTAGTCAATCTTACCAAAAGTTTAAAATTTAATTTAATTACTATTTTTATTTTTAAAAGTGAATAAAATAATTTTTTTGAAATAAAATAGTTTTATACATAAATTGGAGGAATTTATTTTTATGAAAGAAGAAAAAATATTAGAAATAAAAAAAATGGATTTAATTTCTCAAATTAATGAGATACAGAATTCCCTTAAAAATTCATATTCTAATATGCAACTAGCTCAAAATTGCCATTTATTAGATTATTATGCATATAAAATAAAGTCTGAGGAAGCGCTTCATGAGTTTTTGATTGAGCAGTATAAAAAAATTGAATAGCAGCTATTCATCATAAACTGCTATTCAATAAAAATTTTTCTATTTCTTTCCATACTTTTTCTTGGTATATCTTTCTCTCTGAAGAGAAAGGTAATATTGTGCTGTATGAAATTTTTAAAATTTCTTTTATTTTTTGAACTTCTCCATCTACTTTTGTTACAGCAATTTTATCTGCTTTGTTTGTTAAAACTATAAATGGTAAATTGCTTCTTAAAATATAATTGTACATAAGTAAATCATCTTCTGTTGGTTTATGTCTTATATCCAAAATAAGAATTATAAGCGCAATATTTTTTCCTTCTTCTAAATATTCTTCAATATATTTTCCTGAAACTATTTTTTCCTGTTTTGACATTTTACTAAATCCATAACCAGGTAAATCCACAAAATAAAATTTATCATCTATATTATAAAAATTTATTTGTCTTGTTTTTCCGAGGTGTATTACTAGTTCTTGCTAAACTTTTTCTACCTACCATTGTATTTATAAAAGATGATTTTCCAACATTAGATTTCCCGAACTAAGACTATTTCTGGTAAATTTCCTTTAGGATATTGTTTTTTACTTACAGCTGATATTTCAAATTTAGGATTTTTAACTTGCATACTTACTATTTATATAATATAAAAAATTAAACTATATTATATACTCCTTTCTATTTTTTGTCTGCTTAACATATTTTTTATTTTAACATGATTTATATCACATTTCAAGAATGAGCCCTAAGTTTCATTTTAATATAAAAAGGCCAGCTCCATAGAGCTGACCCAAAAAGTAAGTCTTTAGGCAACAGTTAATAAGTTACATTTTAAATTAAATTTCTTCACGTACAATCGTCTGGCTATTGTCAGGTCCAATACCAATATAAGTAATTGGAACCTGAACTGCCTCTTCAATTGTTTCAATAAAGCGTCTTGCCTCAGCCGGAAGATCATCATAAGTTTTACAACCTTCGGGTATTTTCCAACCTTTAAAGGAAACAACATCTTCTGGAACTGGTCTTTCTCCCAAAACATCCACATCTTCAGGCATATACGTAATTTTATTACCATTATACCTGTAAGATGTACAAATCTTGATACCATCCTGTACTCCAAATTCTTCAGCAAGTCTTAAACCGACTTTTCCTATTGTGTCAAGATGGTTTAAGTTAATTTTGGTAAGACCTAACCGTTTTGTTGCAGCTTTAAATCTTACTAAATCAAACCAGCCACATCTCCGAGGTCTTCCAGTTGTAGTTCCGTATTCATGACCTTCATCACGAATGATATCACCTTGAAATCCGCTTTCTTCAGTTTCAAACGGGCCTTCACCAACTCGAGAGTTGTGAGCTTTAGCAACTCCAATAACTTCTTTTACATATATTGGAGCAATTCCGGCACCAGAAAGCGTTCCGGATGTATTTGGATTTGAAGATGTTACAAATGGATAATCTCCAAGATCTAAATCCAGCCAGATTGATTGTGCACCCTCAATCACAATCTTTTTAGCGGTTCCAACATACATATCAAGGAATTGACTTACGTTTTCCACATATAAAGACAATTTACTTCGCCATTTCTTGCAAAGTTCCATCATGTCATCAAGCTTAAATGTAGGATATCCATAACTTTCAAATTCCTTATTATGAATATCAAGTAAAGTTTTAACCTTACTTTCAAGCTTGTCAATTGGAAGAAGTAAGTCCCACATGCGAATTCCAATACGGTCTGCTTTATCTGCATATGTTGGTCCTATTCCTCTGCCTGTTGTTCCAACTTTTCCAGCTCCTTTTCGGAATTCATCTAAAGCATCATCCTGCTTATGAAATGGAAAAATAACATGTGCTCTTCCACTAATCATAAGATTTATAGGCGAAACTTCAATCCCGTCGCTCTGAAGCATTTCAATCTCCTGAATCAAAACCTCAGGATCAATGACTACACCATGAGAAATAACGCTTACTACGCCATCACGGATAATACCAGAAGGAATCAAATGCAATGCATATTTCTTTCCATTATAAACAATGGTATGACCTGCATTATTTCCCCCAGTTGCTCGAACTACAATATCTGCATCTTCACATTCAAAAAATGCAGCCCGTCCTTTTCCGCAATCTCCCCAAGCTGTTCCCTCAATGATCCAAACATTTCTTATAGGATTTACTTTACCAACCATTCCTAAAACCTTTTCCTTTCTACAGTTAGCACTGTGTCAAGTTACCATAAAAACTTACGTAAATATTTTATCATAAAAAAATTGTGATTTCAAGAAAAGTATAAAAATAGAGCCATTTTTGCATTGATTATATACAAAAATGGCTCTATTTTATATTAAACCTTGTTTTTGATTTGAATAATTTAATAAATTTTCCCTTATTAAATCTTTTAAACTATCTTTTGGTGCTCTATATTTTTTTAATAATCCATAATAAATCTCATTTATATCTTCTAAACTTTCAAAATGCTCAGGTTTTACTATTTCTGGCAAATTTGTTTTTATTCCTGCATTTTCTAAAACATATTTTACAAATTCTGCACAATAAAACGAATGATCATTTCCTATTTTTTTATGTACTCCTGCTGCAACTAGACCTATTATATTAAATTTATACTTTTCCTTTTCTGCTTTTATTTGATTTATAGTATTTTCTATTTTTGCATATTCTTCATCAGTCACATTTAAAGAATATACTTTTGTTTTGGTTTTATAAAATCTTTTAAAAGTTCCTTTGTTTATATACTCATGAACAAAGCCAGCAAAGAAAGGATTATATGCATTTAATCTTCCAAAGCTATACATTTTATTTAAATCAACATCCAAAGAAATAGAAACATGTGAAAATTCACATTTTGTAAATTCCTTAATTAATCTTGATAATATTGTTTTTGTATGTGTTAAAACTATATATACTTTTTTCATTTAAATTTTACCAACCTCATTTGTTTAATCTATATAAAATTTTACACCTATTATCTCATAAAGTAAATACATTAAATAAAAAAACTCCTCTATAATTTAAGAGGAGAATTTTTTTATTTTTTTGTAATCACTTTATTTCCACCCATATATTGCCATAAAACTTCTGGAATTTTTATTGAACCATCTTCTTGATAATTATTCTCTATAACTGCAATTAAACCTCTAGGACTTGCAACTACAGTATTATTTAAAGTTGCAACTAAATAATTTCCTTTTTCACCTTTTGCTCTAATTCCAAGACGTCTTGCTTGCGCATCTCCTAAAGTTGAACAACTTCCTACTTCAAAGTATTTTTTCTGTCTAGGGCTCCAAGCCTCAACATCACATGATTTAACTTTTAAATCTGCCAAATCTCCACTACAACACTCTAGAGTTCTTACTGGTACATCTAAGCTTCTAAAAAATTCTACTGTATATTGCCACATTTTATTATACCAATCCATTTGCTCTTCTGGCTTACACAAAACTATCATTTCTTGTTTTTCAAATTGATGAACTCTATATAAACCTCTTTCTTCTAATCCATGTGAACCAACTTCTTTTCTAAAACATGGAGAATATCCTGTGATTCTGATTGGCAATTCTTCTTCTTTTACAATTTGACCTTTAAATTTACCAATCATTGAATGTTCACTTGTTCCAATTAAATATAAATCTTCGCCTTCAATTTTATACATCATTGCTTCTAATTCTTCAAAACTCATAACTCCATTTACAACATCAGAACGAATCATAAATGGTGGAATACAATAAGTAAAGCCTTTATTTATCATAAAATCTCTAGCATAGGCAATCATTGCTTCATGAAGTCTTGCAATATCTCCCATTAGGAAATAAAATCCATTTCCGCTAGTTCTTCCAGCACTTTCTTTATCTAAACCATTTAAACTTTCTATAATATCTGCATGATATGGTATTTCATAATTTGGAACAACTGGCTCTCCAAATTTTTCATTTTCAACATTTTCAGAATCATCTTTTCCAATAGGAACTGACTTATCCATAATATTTGGAATTTTCATCATTCTTTGTTTTATTTCTTCTTTTAATCTTTCTTCTTCACCTTCATTTGCAGATAATTTTTCATTTATCTCATTTACTTCTTTTTTTCTGTTTTCAGCCTCTTCTTTTTTTCCTTGAGACATAAGAATTCCAATTTCTTTGCTTATAGAATTTCTTTTCATACGAAGTTCATCACACATTAAAGTAAGTTCTCTTGATTTTTTATCTAATTCTATAACTTCATCAACTAAAACTAATTTTTGATCTTGAAATTTTTTCTTTATATTTTCTTTAACTAACTCCGGATTTTCTCTTATTAATTTTATATCTATCATATTATATACCTCCAATTTATATGAAATTACCCTTTTTTACTTCTTCTCCGAAAGTCCGCTCAAGAATCTTTTTCATATTTTTTCTCCTTCTATAAACAAAATTACTAGTGCAACTATTATATCACAAAATCTTAAAAAGTAAATATTATTTCATAACAATTTGCGAAGGTGAATCAGCAAAACTATATATTTTAGCTCCCATATCTTCTAAGAGCTTAGAAATTTCTTCTACACTAAACCATGAGACATTATTTACATTTTCCATAATATCTGTTGGAGCTGGAAAAAATGCAACTTTTGGGTTTACTGTTTCATAAAAATCATCTGAAAAACTATTATTTCCATGATGTGCAACTTGCAAATAATCTGATTTTAATTCTTCTTTTGAATAATCTTTTAAAATATGATCTGATATTTCTTTAGACTGAGCATCTCCACAAAACATTATTGATTCTTCATTTCCATATAATTTAAATACTATAGATCCATTATTTAACAAATTAGACATATTTTTTTCTTCCATCCAATCATCATAAGAACTTAATACTTCCATTTTTAAACCTATAACATTATCTATAATATCTCCTGCATGAACTAGCTCTTTTTCTGGCACATTAAGACTTAAATATTTTTTTAGTAAATTTAATTCATCTTCCTCATACCAACTAACACTTTCTACACAAGTTTCATAATCTGGCATATCTGGAACATATAGTTTTCCTACCTTTAAGTTACTAATTCTATCTCTTAAAGCCATATATGCTCCTGCATGATCTTCATCAAAATGAGTTAATATCCAGGTATTTACTACATTACCATTTTCTTTTATTTTTTCTTCTAAAAATTTTAAAGTTTCTTCATCATTATCATATCCACCATCTATTATAACTAAGCCATTTTTATTTCCCTCAATCGTAAAACACATTAATTGAACATCTTCATCTTCACCATATTGAGTAACCACCCAACTTGTGTTTTCTTCTAATTTATATACAGTATAATCGACGTTTTCATAAAATTTGGTAAAACCATAATTTGTTAAATCATCATTTGGATTTTTAGAACTATTGCTTAGTACAACATAATTACAATTTATTTCTACAGCCTTTTTATATATATTTGAATAATCCGAATTCATTATATATGTAACTATAGAATCTTCTGGATAAGTTCCAGAAAAACTTCTTCCTTCTGAAAGAATTATATTCCCATCAACTTGTCTTGTATAAACTTGAAATTTTAAAGGACCAGCTAATTGTTTATATTCTTCATCATCTTCTGATACCTGTAAGATTGCATCTAATGCAGTATCTGGTATTTTATAATAATTATTAACTTTTGTAAAATTTTCTTCAGTATAAACCCATTTTCCTCCAATTATAATAATAAAAATAACTAAAATTGAAGCTAAAACTTTTTTTAATTTTGTAGGCATTTTATAAATTAATTCTGTAAAAACATATGCCAAAAGTAATCCAATTGGTAAAAGCCAGTAGACTCTCCAATAAACTTCTGAGCCTATTACTGCTATTGAAATATTTGCAAAAATAGGATTTAAAGCTAAAAGCAAAACAATTATTGAATAAACTCCAAAAACTAATTTTACTCTATTTTTTTCTTCTTTTTTTGCTTCTAAAATAACAAATATTACTGCTAAGAAAAACATTCCTAAATATAGACCTGTACCTAAAGCTCTAGTATATGCTTCATTTATATACCCAAATATTTCTTCTGTAAAAGAAAATTTTATAACATTAAAAATCTTTTCTATCATTTTATCCTCCATTTATTTTCTAAAGCAATTTTATTTTATAAATAAATAGATAAATCCATATATTATAGACGGTATACAACACAAAATAAGCTTAAATAAATATTTTGCATTTTTATATTTAATCAAATAAATCAATGTTAATATTCCAGCTGCAAGAATCGGTAAATATAATGCCATTGAAGATAATAGCATTGAACCTACTAAAGTTAAAAATAAAATAAACCAATATATTCCATCATCTTCTTTTCCTATATGATTTAAAAATAAGTACCAAATAAAAGGTAAAATTAAAGCACATAACATTGATTTTCCTTGCCACAATCTATATAAAAGTCTTACAAAAACAGAATATCTTGTATAATCACCAAACATATAAATAATAGCTAAAATTATTAAAAATACAGTAATTTTTTGTTTATCATCTTTAAATAAAGCTTTTCCAACTAAATAATAAATCATATAAGCTAAAATTATAAATACAGGTGGGAAAACTGTATGGGCAACAACTGTAGGATGTAACCCTATTAATTTTGCAATTGTCGCAGTATAAATTGGATATGGAGAAAGTCCATTTCTTGCTGGAACTTGATTTAATTTATGTCCTGTGTCATCATATTCATACAAAGTATTGGTATCTGTTGCAATTGTAGCTTTAGCAACAAAATTAGAGTCATCATCATCTTCATGCATATATTTAAAAGCCATAAATGCTTGAAATAACACAATTATAATAAGAATTATACTTAAAAATTTTGGAAAAGTCTTTAAAGTATTTATATTTTCTTTTACTATTTCTTTTAATTTTTTTCTTACTAATACACTTGAAATTATCGCTAAAATAGCCATTAAACTAGCCCATAAATATGCTAAAGTAGTAAATTTAAGATGCATAAATATCATAGGAATTGCTAAAATTTGAAAAAGTGCAAAACCAAATATGTATCCTACAACTAAAGAAAATACCATACTCTTATTTTCTTTTTTAAAATTTAAAATACCAAGGCCAATAAATTCTGGAATTATTACAAACCATAATAAACATGCAAATAATTTTAAAATCATCTAAAATCTCCTTTTATATAGACAATATAATTTTCATCTTCATATACATTTTTAAATTCTTCATCAAAACCTATATCATAAAGATAAAAAGAATTTTTATTAACTAATGCTGCATTTATATCATATTTTTCAAATATTTCTTTATATTTTGAAGGATTTTCCTGAACTTTCATAGAATCAGAAAAAATATCTTCATTCTTTTTTAAACTAGAATTAAATTCAGCTGTAAATAAATCACATCTTGTATCTATAAAATTCGGAATTCCGGCAAAAACTAAATAACTTCCGTCTGTATAATTATTATAAATCCTTAAGTTTTTAAGATTTAAATTCTCTTTTATCCATTTTGAAGCTTTAACTGGATATGAATCTTCTTCTACAAAATCTTTATCTTTATAAACTTGATAATATTTAAAAGACATTAAAAAAATAGTAAAAATTATAAAAATTGTACCTAAACTTCTTAATATCAAAAACTTTTCACCTTTAAAAATTTTTAATTTTAAAAAATTATTTTTTATTTCTTCAATATATTTCGCCCAAAAGCTTGAACTTACAACAATAAAAATTGCTAATTGCCTAACTCCCAATATGCTCAAAATAATAAGCCCTATGCTTAAAAAAATATCACATAGTTTTACTTTCTGTTTAGGGCATATTAAAATAAATAAACTAGCAAGATATGCTATTATATACGGTTTATTTTCCCATAAATATTCAAAAGTTACTGGTTTATGCTCATTTAAATAATCCATTGTAGTTCCTAAAACGCTTTTTAAAATATATGTATAAGAAGTTGGTCCAAATGGATTAATTAAACCAATTAGTGAAACTATTAAAAAAACTATTAAAAGCTTTTTAAAATTATTATTTTGATTAATTACTATTTTATTAAAAATTACTTTATCTTTTTTTAATATTTTTGCAATTATTCCTTCTACTATAAATGGTAAAAATAAAACCAAATAAATTGGAAATACTGCAGAATGAGTATTAGCAAGTATTAAAGCTAAAATAAACAAAAATATTGCATATCTTTTTTTAGGTTTTTCTATATATTTTCTTATAAAAAATACTTCTAAAATAAAAATTATATAACTTATAAGTTGCGCTCTAGCAGCTAAAAAGCTTTGCAATAAATAAATAGAAATTAAAGTAAAAATTACAGAAATCCATTTATTTTTGCTTTCTTTATAACTAATATAAAAAATTAAAATACCTAAAATTACAACTTCAATATATGTTAAAATATATACTCCTAAAAAATTTCCTAAACTAAAACTAAAATAAATCAGTATATCGTTTAGCCAATGTGGATTACAATAGCTTAAATTTTTATGCCATGAAAACACATCTGTTTTTAAACTATTAATCCCATTTTGAGTTAAATATTCTCCAATTTTTATACTATAAAAAGTATCATTTTGAAATTCTTTTTTTAAAATCAAAAAACTTTCTATCAATATAAAAATAATTATCATAATAAAAGTTGCACATTTTAGGCATTTTTTTAATTTATTCATCTGTTTATACCTTTAAATTTATTTTGAATATGTTGTTATTTCAATTGATGAAATCTTAACATCTGAAACTGGTTTATCATTTGTATCTGTTTCTGTTGCAGCAATTTTATCTACTACATCTAATCCTTCGATTACTTGACCAAATGTAGTATATTGATATGAAATAGCCAAATCAAATAAATCTCCACTATATTGTTTATATGATTCTAATAAATTTGAATATCCATAATAAGATAAATATTGCTCCATTTCCTCATTATAATTTGCTTGAACTATGAAAAATTGACTTCCAATTGATTTTGTTCCTGTACCTCTACTTGCCATGCAAAGAGCACCCTTGTAAGGTAAAACAGTTGGTGATAATTCTTCTCCAAAATCTTCTCCCCAAATGCTTTCTCCTCCTGTTCCATTTCCTAACGGATCTCCTCCTTGAATCATAAATTCTTCAATTACTCTATGAAAAGTTAAGCCATTATAATATCCTTCTTTTGCATGAGTAATAAAGTTTTCACAAGCTTTTGGTGCAATATTCTCAAAAAATTTTATTTTTACATCTCCATAGCCTTCAATATGCAAAATAGCAATTGTATCTCCTTCTTCTGGCTCAGCAAATTGGGCTGCACCATTTTGCTTAACTTCTTCTACTGATAAATTTTTAAGTTCATTTTTAAATTTCTCTGCTTCTGTCATTACATTTTCTCCTTTAGAATTAGAATTTGATTGTGAGTTTGACTCAGTAGTAGTAGAATTTTCCTCTTCACCACATGCAGTTAAACTAAATAACATTATTATTAATAATAAAATTATCAAGAAAATTTTTGCAAATCTTTTCAAAAATCTTTCCTCCTTTAAATACGATTTATTCCATAGCTTGGACAAGAAGTAGTAAGATGTGCATTTTTTCGACCGAGGATGTCGATGAGACGTACTTAGTATACGTTGATTCGACTCCGACCAAGAAAAAATGTACTAGAAAAACCGCTTCTCGTTTAAACTAGCCAAAATAACTTGAGATTCCTTCTAATCTCTCAAAGCCTCTTTGTCTTTCAACTTCATAACTAATAATTGCAACTGAATTGGATAGATTAAGAGATCTTAAAGTTTCCCTCATAGGAATCCTAATTGTTTTATTTAAATATTTTTTTAACAACTCTTCTGGTAGACCTTTAGTTTCTTTTCCAAAAAGTAAAAATACTTCATTCATTTTACTATAATCAACATCTGAATAGATATTTTTACCTTTAGTTGTAGCAAAAAACATATTATTTTCTTCTGGTTTATATTTTTCCAAAAAACTTTCTAAATTATCATGTTCTTCTATTTCCAATTTATCCCAATAATCTAGTCCAGACCTTCTTACTGCTTTTTCTGTAATTTCAAATCCTAAAGGATGAACTAAATGTAATTTTGCTCCTAAAATCGCACATGTTCTTGCAATATTTCCTGTATTTTGAGGAATTTCTGGCTCTACCATAACAATATGTAATATCATTTTTCCTCCTTAAAAATTTTTTACTTAAGCATTTTCAGTTAAAACTGGAATAACTTGTTTTTTTCTAGAAACTATTCCTTTTAATAAAGCTGTATTATCCTCTAATTTAACATTGTAAGATTTTTCAATTAAATTTGCTGCTTTTCCAAGAGCTATTACTTGTGAATTGCTATTTACAATATCTGTAATTAAAAGCATAAATAAATCTAAATTTTCTTTTTCAATTATTTTTTCCATTCCTGCTTCTAATTCTTTTTTCATTTTCATAACTTCTTCTATAGAAGCTGTATTTACTTGATTTATAATTGCTTTAGTATCTTTTAAAGTTGCTTGTTTTGCATCTAATTTTAAAATTTCTTCAATACTAAAAGAACTTAAGTCTGTTCCTGCTTTTAACATGTCTAACCCATAAGTTTCTGGATTTAATCCAGAAATTTCTGATAATTCCTTAACTGCTTTTCTATCTTCATCTGTTGTTGTTGGAGATTTTAATAAAAGAGTATCTGAAATTATTGCAGATAACATTAAACTAGCAATTTCTTTATCTATTTTTACGCCATATTCATTATACATTTTATATAAAACAGTTTCAGTACATCCAACTGGTTCTGCTCTATAATATAATGGATATGAAGTTGATAACGCTACTTTATGATGATCTACAACTTTTAAAATATTTAAATTATCTAAATTACTTATTGACTCTTCTTGACTATTATGATCAACTAATATAACATTTGAGCCATCTGGTATACTTTCAATTAATTCTGGAACTTCAATTCCTAAATAATTTAAAACATATTCTGTTTCTTTATTTATATTTCCTAGTCTGCATGCTTTTGCATCATTTCCTAATTTTTTTTCAAAATTTGCCATAACAATACTTGATGTAATTGAATCTGTATCTGGATTTTTGTGACCAAAAACTAAAATTTTTTCCATATTTTTTCCTCCTAAAATAAGCAAATAATAAAGCATATTTTTTATGCTTTTTTAATCTTTCTTATTCTATAATAAAATTGCTCATTTTTCAATACATTTTAATACAAAATAAGCTAAAATTATTAAAAAAAACAAAAAACCTAACATGATTTTTAATTTCATGTTAGGTTTTACTAAATTAGTCTGTTGTATATGGTATTATAGCAATATGTCTTGCTCTTTTAACTGCTAATGTTATAAATCTTTGATGTTTTGCACAAGCACCTGTTGCTCTTCTTGGTAATATTTTACCTTTTTCATTTATAAATTTCTTTAATTGATCTGCATTTTTATAATCTAAAACAAAATTTTTATCACTACATAATACACAAACTTTTTTCTTTACTTTTTTAAATTTTGGATTAAAATCATCGTCTTGATTATTATTTCTTCTTTTTGCTTGTTTTTTATCAGCCATTTAAAATACCTCCCATCTTAAATCTTTTTAAAATGGTAAATCGTCATCTGAAGAATTTACTTGAAATTCAGAACTTTCTGATATGTTTGTTCCAAAAGTATTTTCAAAACTATTAGATGAGTCCCCACCATTTTCTCTTTTACTATCTGCAAAATATGCTTCTTCAGCTATTATTTCAGTTATATAATGTTTAGTTCCTTGGTCATCATCCCAAGATCTATTTTGTAATCTACCTACAATAGCTACTTGTTGACCTTTTTTGAAATATTTACTACAAAATTCTCCTAGTTTACTCCATGCAACAATATTGAAAAAATCAGCTTGTCTTTCTTGTCCTTGAGCTACAAATCTTCTATTTACTGCTAAACTAAAGCTTGCAACTAAAGTATTATTGTTTTGAGTATATCTAACTTCTGGATCCTTTGTAAGTCTACCTAATAAAATTACTTTATTCATATTTCACCTCTTAAATCTTAGAACTATTCTTCATCTTTTCTAATTACTATAAATTTGATAACTTCATCAGTTATTCTATAAACTCTTTCAAGTTCTTTGATTAATGATGGGTTTGCTTCAAAATTAATAGCTACATAATAAGCTTCTTTATTTTTCTTTATTTCATAAGCAAGCTTTCTTTTTCCCATTTCGTTAACTTCTTCAACTTTTCCATCACTATTAATCAAATCAGAGAATTTTTGAATTAATTCTTTAATTCCAGCCTCCTCAACTTTTTGATCAATAATGAATACTGTTTCATATTTATTCATTATTCTTTCACCTCCTTTTGGATATAAAACCCATATTGTCCCCCATATGAGTAAGGATTTAAAGCTTATTTTATTTAGCTTTAATATCACGCATATTATTTTAGCACAAAATTCCAGCAATAGCAAGCATTTTTTAGTTTAAATTTAAAATTCATAGCTAATTTTGTCTTTTCATCCATTCATCTTTCTAATTTTAAAAGCAAATAAGCGTTATTTCTTTATTTTAAAAACTCTAATTTTACTCTATTACATAAATTATACTTTTAAATCTTTAACTTTATTTAAGATCTTTAAATATAATTCAAACTTTTTCTCTTCTTTAAAATATAAAATCCATAAATAAATTATTATGCAAAAAATCCAAACATTTTTTAGATAAAAAATGGCAAAACAATATATTAAACTTAGCAAAATCAATATAATTTTACTTATTAATAATACAATTTCACTAGAAATTTTATATTCAAATCTTTTTTCTAATAAACATTTTAAAATATTTGCTCCGTCTAGTGGTAATATTGGTAACAAATTAATTATACACAAAAATAAATTGGTATAAAACATATAAAACTTTAATTTATATGGCACTTCTATTTTATAAAAAAATATAGCTAAAAATAAATTAAAAATTGGCCCTGATAAAAATACTAAAATTTTATGTATTGGTTTATTAAAATTAATTGGTTTTAACTCTTTTATTGAATAACCAAAAATTCCAAGCCTAGGTTTTCCAATTCTTACATTAAATATTTTTGATGTAACCAAATGACCTATCTCATGAGCTGTAATTGAAATAAAAAAAACTATATATATCATATTATCCCCTAAATTTTAACAATAAGTTCTGGATCTACATCTCTATTTTCATAACTAATTCCAAAATGCAAATGTGGACCAGTTGAATTTCCTGTACTTCCGAACCTCTGCTACTAAATCCCCCTGTTTAACCTCTTGTCCTTCTGTCACATAAATCTTTGAGCAATGTGCATAAAGGGTTGTTAAATTATCAATCGTTATCCTTAAATGTTCTCCATAATCCCCCTCTTTTGAAACTTGAGTTACAATTCCTGAATGAGCTGCTTTTATTGGGGTTCCAGTTACTGCTGCAATATCAACACCAGTATGATTTGGAGTAACTATTGGATTAGTAGATTCTCTTTCTCCAAAACCTGATGTTTTTGTTCCATTTACTGGCAAAATTATTGAATAATTTTCTAAAATAGCTTTAGCGTCTAGTTCCATTTGAGATAATTCTACTTTTGCCTCATTTTCAACTAGTGCTCCTTGCTGCTTTTCTGTTACTTGTGACGCTTGTTCTGCTTTTTCAGAAACATTTTCACTTGTAGAGCTTACAGTATTTGCAGTATTAGTAATATTTGTATTACTAGCTTCGTTTTTATTATCAATATTTTCATCTTCTTTAGAAGAACCAGATGTAAATTCTTCAATTTTTTCTTTTACATTAATATTATAAGAATTTACCTGTTTAATAAATTCTTCTGAAAAAATATATTCTCTATTTTGAAAAGCAACAACTATTATCGCTATATTAATAAGTAACAAAAACTGGAATAAATTTTTATAAATATTTTTTGTTCTCATTTCATTTTTACTTATTTCATCATTATTTCTTCTTTTTGAATATATTTCCTCTGCTCTTTTTATTCTTTCCATTTCTGATATTGCTCTTTCCATGTAACTTGCCCCTCCTTTTAATTAAAATATATTCTAATAGTACAAAAAAAGAACTAACTATTTATGAATTTTTCACACACCACAATCCTTTTATATGTTTATATAAGTACAAAAAAATTCCTGACTTTCGCCAAGAATTTTATAATTTTTTTAAATTAATTTTGAAATTAATATACTTATTATTAAAATTACGAAAAACATAATGTTTGTAATCCTTAAAATTTTTATTTTATTTTCTAATTTTGAAATTTTATTTTTTGAAGATTTTTCATTAAGTTTATTTATATACTCATTTATAACATTTTCCGCTTCTTTCACAATAAAATCTTTTCCATTTGATTCTTTACTTATTTTTTGATTTTTTACTTTTTGAAAATTTTTTATCTTAATATTAGGTTTTAAAATAACTATTGCCTCATCAACAACATTTGAAGCCATTCCTCTTAAAACTATGCTATTTTTTAATTTACTATTTTGCATAAACCCCTCCGATTTTTATTCTTTAATAGATAATTTTTCCAAAAAAGTAATACTTATACATTTTTTTAATATATTTTTATAAGAAACTATTAAGGTTTATAGATATCCTAAAAAATCTAAATATATTAAATAGAGGAATATATTTTATGATTAATAATAAAGGTCTAGATTTTAAACATAAAGAAGTAATTAATATAACTGATGCAAAAAGACTTCGGCTATGTTCAAGATGTTACAGCAGACTTAGCTACAGGAACAATAACTTCTATAATAGTTCCAGGAAGTACAAATAAATTATTTGGATTTTTTTCAAGTTCAAGCGATATAACAATTCCATGGGATAAAATAGTTTGTATTGGAGAAGATATTATTTTAGTTAAAATATAATATTTTAAATTCATAATATTATTTTTATATAATTTTAAATAAAAATCGCTCTTAAGATAAATGCAGTTTTAGCTTTACCTTAAGAGCTTTTGAATTTTTACTTCTCGGGAAGTCCCAAAAAGCTGGGCTATGGGAAAAAGAACTACTACTTTTTTTGCCCCGGACTGGCGTTATTTTCTTGACTAGAATTTGCACTCTTCTTTTTACGTTTCTTCATTCTAGAAAAAAGAGATACAAATATTCCAGCAGAAAATGCCAAAAGAAGATGACCTATTTTTTGAGCAACTTGCAATCTATAGGCATATTCTGCTCTCCATGCATTAAAATCACCAGCAGCTATAGCTACTTTATCTGTTGTAACAAACAGAGCAATCCATAAAGCAGTGAGCACCACACCTATAATCAGCGCCGTTCTTCCAACTTTGACAAAATTACCATCTTCCACGTTTTCTCTTTCAGCATTTGCATACTGATAAAGATTAATTGCCAAAATTATCCAATACAGCGTTAAAATTGCAAAGCCTATTAAACTCACCCATGAGAGTCGTTCAAAACTCCCAACAAGAGTCAAAAAGGCACTCAAAATACTTGGTCCAAACGAAAAAACGAAACCTACTACGAAAGTAACAATCATCAACAGTGTTATTATCATTTATGCTCCTCCTCTTTATTGTTACTCCCATTAGCCCATGTTAAGTAAAAATTCAATATTATTTTATCATATTTCGCAATTTTATGTCAACAAGCTTCAAGCTTTATTTATATAAAAAAGGAAAAATCAAAGTATAAATCTCTTAAAAATGGAAATAATTAAATTATCAATATTTTCTAGGAGGTAGTACTTTGATAAATAAAGTGGAAATTGCAAATATTAACACTTCAAAATTACCGAAATTAAACGCCGCAGAAAATAGAGAATTATTTTTAAAAATGAAAGCTGGAGATGAAACAGCTAGAGAAAAATTAATAAATGGAAATTTAAGATTAGTTTTAAGTGTTATTCAAAGATTTGGTGGCAGAGGTGAAAATCCTGACGACTTATTTCAAATTGGTTGTATAGGTCTAATAAAAGCCATTGATAATTTTGATATAAATTTAGATGTTCAGATGAGCACATATTGCGTTCCAATGATTATTGGAGAAATTCGTAGATACTTAAGAGATAATAACATGGTAAGAGTTAGCCGTTCTATTAGAGACTTAGCATATAAAGTTTTACAATCAAAAGAAAAGTTAACTAAAGAAAAAGGTAAAGAACCAACTGTTGATGAAATCGCAAAAGATTTAAATGTCGAAAGAGAAGAAGTTGTAGTAAGCTTAGATGCTATACAAGACCCAATTTCACTTCAAGAACCAGTTTACAATGATGGAAGCGACAGTATTTATATTATGGATCAAGTAAAAGACAAAAAAAATACTGATGAAAGCTGGGCAGAAAATCTTACAATTTCAGAAGCAATCTCTCATTTATCAGAAAAAGAAAAAACAATAATAAACAAAAGATTCTTCAAAGGCAGAACTCAAATGGAAGTTGCAGAAGAAATAGGAATCTCCCAAGCCCAAGTCTCAAGAATAGAAAAAAATGCGCTTTCACATATAAGGAGGTTATATAAATAAATTATTTTTATTTTTTGAAGCTTAAAAATATAATAAATTGTATTGACTAAAATATGGTAGATATACAATATTTAAAAAAGCTAATATTATTTACTTAAAATTTTTAAATTATGACATTTTAATAAAATTACACATAAAAATATATATTAAAATTTATATAAAAAATACATTGATTTATAAATAAAAATAAATCAATGTATTTTGTTCTATTTCAACTAACATTCAAATATTTTTTTAATCTTTACGCAACTTTTATTCCTGTATCAATTATCTCTTGTATAAATGGTGTTTCTGCATTTTTATATTCTTTAACTCTAATTATATGTGGTTCAATTCTTGTATCTATCTTTCTTCTTAATCTCATTAATTTTAATTCTTCATCTGTTATATCACTTTCAATATCATCAGTAACAATTGCAATATCTATATCACTATCTTCTCTTTGTGTTCCTTTTGCATATGATCCAAATAATATAATTGCATATACTTTATAATTTTCACATATTTTTTCTACATATTTTTGTACTATTTCCATTATTAATTTGTCGCTAATAACTCTTTTAGCCATTTTCTTACCCCCTCTATATTTTTTATTTGCTCAAGTGTATATTCATTCGTACATCTTTTATAAAACTCTTTTTTATAATCATCATATCTAGCATTCATATTAAATCTAGTAATAATATCAAGTAAATCTTCTTGTCTTTCATTAAGTTCAAGATTTACCTTTTCAGCTAAATATAACAAGTCATGGCTTTTAGGTGCATAAGGTGAATTTTTGTTTTTCTTTGCATATAGAGCTTTTAATAACTTTTCTATCACTAAATGCCCAAAAAATAAGCTATAATTATTTTTATTATTTTGATATAATACATACATTACATTATAATCTTCATCAGAACTTTCAATCCAATAGTTCATTAAATCTATATTGTTCATATTGTTTCCTCTCCTTTAATATATTAATATTATAACATAAAATTACTAAAAAACATATAAAAAATTATTTTTTAGTAATTTTTTTGCAAATTTTTATATATTTAAATAGATAAATATTTTAATTTTTATAAAAAAGACATTGATTTGAAGTGAACCCAAATTGTTAGACAAAAAAGTTTAACAAGGAGGGTTCATTTTTTATGAGTAAATATTCGAGTGAATTTAAATTAGAAGTTGTAAAATATTATTTAGAAAATAATGCTGGATATCAAACCGCAGGTAAATACTTTTGCGTATCACCTACACTTGTACGTAGATGGATTAGAAAATACAAAGAAAATGGATATGCAGGATTAATGAAAAATCAAAAATCAAGTTATGGTGGAGATTTTAAACAGAATGTGGTAGAATACATGCATAAAAACCATTTATCATGTCAAGAAACAGCATTTCATTTTAACTTAGCAGGAGATTATGTAGTTAGTAAATGGGAACGTATATATTATGAGGAAGGACCACAAGGTTTGTATATAGAACGACGTGGAAGGTCAAAAAATATGAGTTCTAAACCAAAAAAGAATAAATTAAACAAGAAAGTTGAAGAAGATTTAATTGCCGAAAATCAAAGGCTTCGAATGGAGAATGAATACTTAAAAAAATTAAATGCCTTAGTTCAGGAAAGAATCAAGCGAGAAAACAAGAAAAAGTAATTGTTGTTGATGAATTAAGGCATAAATATAGCTTGAGAGAATTATTAAAATTAGCAGAAATACCAAGAAGTACATTCTATTATCATTTAAAGAATATAAAGAAAGAATATAAATATAAAGCAGAAAAAGATGAAATTTTATCAATATTTCATGAAAATAAAGGACGTTATGGTTATAGAAGGATAACATTAGAAATGAAAAATCGTGGCTATATAATAAATCATAAGACAGTTGCAAGACTTATGAAAATAATGAGATTACAAAGTATTCAAAGACCAAAAAGAAAATATAATTCATATCAAGGAACAATAGGAAAAATAGCAGATAATTTATTAAATAGAAACTTTAAAGCAGATAAACCAAATCAAAAGTGGGTTACAGATGTAACGGAATTTAAAGTTAATAATGATAAGCTTTATCTATCTCCAATTGTAGATTTATTTAATGGCGAGGTGATAAGTTTTAATTTGTCTAGACATCCTATATTTCATCAAGTGGAAGATATGTTGGAAAAAGCATTTAAGAAAATACCAGATAAAACAAATTTAATATTACATTCAGATCAAGGTTGGCAATATCAGATGAAACAATACCAATATTTATTAGAGCAAAAAGGAATAAGACAAAGTATGTCTAGGAAAGGAAATTGTTTAGATAATGCTTGCGCAGAGAATTTTTTTGGAATATTAAAGTCAGAACTTTATTATATAAAAGAAAAAGAATACAAAAATATAGAAGAATTAGAAAAAGATATAATTGAATATATAGAATATTATAATAACAAAAGAATTAAGAGCAAACTAAAAGGAATGTCCCCTGTTCAGTACAGAGAACATTCCAAGTTAGTAGCCTAATTTATACTGTCCAACTTTTTGGGTTCAGTACAATTTATTTTTGTACTGAACCCTCCTTGTTAAACTTTTTTGTCTAACAATTTGGGTTCACTTCATTTTTTAATCAATGTCTTTTTTTATTCTATTTTAAAAATATTTTTATCATAAGCTTAAATCCCAAGTTGTGCCATCTTTTGTATCTCTTAAATCAATTCCTTCTGATTTTAGGCTATCTCTTATTTTGTCTGCTAAAGAGTAATCTTTGTTTTTCTTTGCTTCTTGCCTTTGTTTTATTTTTTCTTTTATATCATCTGGACTTAAATTCATATTTTTTAAATGCTTTGAACGCACCTCTTCTATGTACTTTTCTGGCTCTTGCTCAAATAAACCTAAAATTTTATATGTATCTTTTACATCCTCTAAAATACTTCTTATTTCACATACTATTTTTAACTTATCACCTTTTGGAGATTCTAACAAACTATTTATATATTTAAAAATTGTATATAAATATGAAGTTGCAAGCGGTGTTCCAAAATCATCATCCATTGCTTCTGTAAATTTTTCTTTAATTTGTAAATTATTTATACAGGGATAATCATTATCTTTATTATTATCATTTATAAATTTTTGAGCCTTAATTATCGTATTATAAAAATAATATAAATGTTTTTCTGCTAAATCAAAACTTGATTTTGAAATATCTAAGTCAGTTCCATAATGATTTTGGATAATCATATATTTTATTACTTCATAATTATATTCCTTTAAAGCATCTCTTATAGTTAAGGAATTACCGAAGAGATTTGCTCATTTTTTCTCCATTTATTTTTATTAAACCGCAATGAGTCCAATATTTTGCAAATGATTTTCCAGTATATGCTTCACTTTGCGCTAATTCATTTTCATGATGTGGAAAAACTAAATCCCTTCCTCCACCGGTGAATATCTATTGTTTCACCTAAAGTGTTTAATGCCATTACAGAACATTCTATATGCCAACCGCGGTCTACCTTTTCCAAAAGGTGATTCCCATGATATTTCTTCTGGTTTAGCACTTTTCCATAAAGCAAAATCTAATGGGTCTTCTTTTTGTTCATCATTTTCAATTCTAACTCCATTTAATAAATCATCAATATTTCTATGAGATAATTTACCATAATCTTTAAAATTTCTTACTTTATAATAAACATCACCTGATTTTGTTTTATAAGCATATCCTTTTTCAATTAGTCCTTCAATAAATTTTATAATTTGATTAATATATTCAGACGCTTTAGTTTTAATATCTGCATCTTCAACATGTAAATCTTTCATATCTTTTTCTGTTTCTAAAATCTGTTTTTTTGAAAAATCAAGTGCATCTGAATTAAATTCTGCAGCTCTTTTTATTATTTTATCATCAACATCTGTATAATTTCTAACATATTTTACATTATATCCTTTGTATTTTAAATAATCAGCAATCATTCTATATACTATCGCTTGCCTCGCATGGCCAATATGACTTAAATCATACACAGTAATACCACAAGCATACATTTTTACTTCATTTCCATCAATTGGGGTAAATTCTTCCTTTTTTCCAGTCATAGTATTGTAAATTCTCATAAAATTTATCTCCTACCTTTCAAAGACTTCTTTTACTTTTATATTATTATGAATATATCTTTGCTTTGGTTCCTTTATTGATAATAAAAAATTATCATCTCTTTTTGATAAAATATATCCTCTTCCTTTACCAAAAAATTCAAATCTACTTTCGTTTGTTACTTTTATTCCAATATTTTCATCAAATCCTATTCCTGTTTTTATATATTTACAATCATTTAATTTATTTAATAGGGCTGGAAACAATCCCCATTCAGAGAAATGTGGTTCTAAAAAAATCTCTTTTAAAAATCCAAAACCTTGAACTTTTTCTATGTTTTCTTTCCCGTTTGAAACTTTTGGATTAAATTTACTTGCTAAAAAAATTTGGTTTTCTCCTATATTAGCTGTTTTAACAGTTTCTTCATAAAATTCTCCTGTTAAAATAGCACCAGCTGATACTCCAGCATAAGGAGTTCCATTATAGTATTTTCTTTTAATTAACTCTCCAGCTATTCCTAAAGTATAAGTATCACTATATACTCTAGGATTTCCCCCAGCCATTAATATTCCACTTGCATTATAAATTACTTCCAAATCATCTCTGCAAAGTTTCCCATTATTTTCTGGATAAACTGCTACATATTTTCTATCATTTTCAGTAATTGGAACTCCATACAATTCTTCATATTTATTACTTTCTTTGTCCATCATTAAAAGTGCAATATATCCATCTTTACTGCAATTTAAAAATTCTGCTATATTATTTTTAAAATCACTTCCTACATCACCATATAAAAATATATTTCTCATTTATTATTACCTACCTTGTTACTTTTTCAAATTCCTCTAATTTTTGTGGCTTAGCTATTTTTCCAAACCTCATTTCTCCTAATTGTGGTCTATAATGAAGTCTAAACTTTCCTGAAAAGTCATCTGCTTCTTTTTGAGCCATTTTTTCTTTAAAAAATTCCGCTCTTTCTTTTACATTCATATCCACAATATTAGTAAGCTCGTCTTGAATACAATTAGCTACTTCACCAAAAGGAGTTATTCTTAACTTTTTGCATTCACTCATTCCACATCTATAATTCCAAGATGGCTCAGCAATTATTCCAATAACTACATTTGCTTTAACAAGCCTGAAATAGTCACAATTTGGATTATCTCCAAAATCAATATTTTCTAAAGATTCTACTTCATCTACTTCTTTTAGTTTTTCATATATACTACCGAAAAGATACATTATTTTCTTTATAAACTTCTTTTCCTTCTTCATCTAATTGTGCAGGATTATTAGGGTTAAAACAAATTAATTTTATTATTAATTTATGATTATCTAATTTTCTAGCAAAATTAACAAAATCTGGTATTTCATTTAATGTATCTTTCATAGTAACTACATTCATTTTTACATATCCGTGGAACTTTCTTAGTTGCCTCTTCTATAGATTTTAAAACATCTTCAAAACAATTCATTCCAGTTAATCTTTTAAATCTTTCTTCATTTAAAGTATCTAAACTAACATTTACTCTAGTTAATCCATTTTCGATAGCTTCATCTAAAATTTTATGTAAATTCCAACCATTTGTAGTTATAATTTGCTCATTATATCCGAAGATTTTTTGCTTTTTTCATTAGTTTTAATAAGTCCAGCCTTACAGTTGGCTCTCCACCAGTCCAATGTACTTTCCTAATTCCTGCTAAATATGCAGATTCTAATATTGAAATTGCTTCATCTGTAGTAAGTTCTTTTTTATGTTCTCTTAACTTGTTAGGATTACAATAAATACAAGAAAAATTGCATTTTGGTGTTAAGAAAAATCTTAAATGCCACTTTGTATCTTTCATTTTAAAATCACATTCCTTCCTTTTTTCTTCTTTTTTATTTCCTATCTTGCAACAACTGTAGTTGATCTTTTTTCAATTAATTCTTTAAAAGCTTTTACTTTTTCTTCATAAGTTCCTGTAACTATTTTTCTTCCTTCACATGTTCTACCTGTCGTATAAACTCTTATTTTTTTACAACTTGGTCCTCCACATTTATAATCTGTAGGAGCTGCTACTATACCACATTTAACATTTTTACTTTTTATTAAGAAATATTCTACATTAGGATTATTTCCTTTAATACTGCTTAAATTTTCAATTTCTCCTAACTCTAAAATCTTATTTCTTATTTGATCACAATCTATATGATTTGATAAATAAACATCTGCTGGATTAAATTTCCATAACTCGAAAAATTTAATTATTACATTTTCACCTAGTGTAGAAACAAACTCAATTAAGTCATGAATTTCATCAAAATTTTTTCTATTTAAACAAACATTTACTTTTGTAAGCTTAACTATTTTTGAACTTAATTCAATAGTATTCATAACTTGTTCTAGTCCATCTACACCAGTTATCTCTTTAAACTTTTCTCTGTTTAAAGAATCCAAACTGATATTAGTTCTAACTAGACCATTTTTAACTAATCTTTCTAAATCTTTTTCAATTAAAAATCCATTTGTTGTAATATTTTGCTCTACATATCCGAAGCTCTTTTGCATAATCTGAAAATTCTACTAAATTAGCAACAGTTGGTTCTCCACCTGTCCAATGTATTTTATTAATTCCGTGCTTCATGAGCTGCTTTTATAATGTCTTTTATCTCCATATCAGTTAATTCTTTTTTTCCTTGTACAACACTTTTTTGAAAATCATTACAATAAAAACAATTAAAATTGCATTTTGCTGTTAAAGAAATTTTTAAACACCAATCATTAATTACTTTTTCCATATTTTTTCCTCCCTTTTGATAAAAGTATGGTAACTTTTATCCTGTTTTACTTAAAATATCTTTTTTCATTTTCTTCATAATTTTCTTCTCAAGTCTTGAAATATAACTTTGGGAAATTCCGTAATTTATCTGCTACTTCTTTTTGTGTTTTTTCTTTTCCACTTAAGTCAACTCCAAACCTAAGCTCCATTATTTCCTTTTCTCTTTCGCTTAACTTTTCAATTGCTGCCCTTAATAAATCTCTATCCACCTCCTCTTCGATTCTCTTTGATGTAATATCTGCTTCTGTTCCTAGAACATCTGAAAGCAATAGCTCATTTCCATCTCCATCTTTATTTAAAGGCTCATCAATTGATACTTCTGTTTTTATCTTAGACCTTCGTCTTAATTGCATTAAAATTTCATTTTCTATACATCTCGAAGCATATGTTGCAAGTTTTATATTCTTATCAGTATTAAAAGTATTTATAGCTTTCATAAGACCTATAGTTCCAACTGAAATTAAATCTTCTAAATCCATTCCAGTATTTTCAAATTTTTTAGCAATATAGACTACTAATCTCAAGTTCCTTTGTGCAAGAATTTGTTTTGCTTCTTCATTATCATCATCTCCTAATCTATTTAAAATTTTTTCTTCTTCTAATGGTTCTAATGGTGGTGGCAGGGTTTGACTTCCATTTATATAAAATATAGGGAATTTAAGAATTTTATTTCTTTTAAAAAACTTTCTCCATAATTTTAAAATTTTATTTTTAAGTACTTGTAATATACTCATCTTTCATACCCTCCTTTTTAAAGCAACCAAGACCAATCAAACTTGTATATAAATTTGTTTTACTTAAAGCCCCATCATAAATTCCAATTATCACATCCTTTTTTATAATTTCTTCATCGCTATAAATCTTTATGTAATCAGGTTTAAATCCAATTAAAACTCCATTTTCATTACCTAAAGAAGAAAACGGAATTACTTTAAATTTATATTCATAAAGTTCTTTACTCATATCCCCTATTAAACTTCCTTTAATCATTGAAGTTGCTTCATTTAATATTTTTTTATCTATCAAATCTTCTAAACTAGACTTTTGAACTACGATTACATCTTGATTACTAATAGGTTCTTTTAATAAATTACCTGAATCTACTAATGTTTTAAGTTTTATTACTTTTCCTTTAAAAAATATTTCTAAATCACATAATGTATTTGAAAATTTATTTTTTATAAATTTTGCAACTAAAGTAATTATTATAAATCCTAAAATTCCTCCATAAATTGTAATCTTTAGTGGATATGTTCCAATAAAACGTCCATTTTCATAGATTACACTTTCTGGACTTACAAAAAATAAAAGCATAAATGCAGCTCCACCAAAAGTAAATGATGTTAAATAAAACATTATTAGATTTTTAAAAAATACTTTTATTTTTTTATTATCAAATGAAATTAAAATCATAAAGCTTGATATAAATAGTTTTAAAAAGATATTTTCTAAATTTGATAAACTTATAATATAATTTAAAATTGCATATAAACTTCCAAAACTACTTGCTAATAAAAATTTTAAAAAATGAATTTTATTTTTAGCAATAATTGCTGTTGCACATAAAATTATGTAATTTATCAATAAATTTTCTATAAAAACTACATCAACATATATTGTCAATCAAAGCCCTCCAATTTTTGTTTAATATGCTTTAGTCTTTTAGTCTTTAGTTTTGTAAACTTATTATACTCTTTACCCTATGTCGAAATTTGTCACAACCTGTTGTCGAACGAAAAAAATTTTCTACTCTATCTAACAAAATGATTGATTTTTTTCTTAATTTATATTATGATTTTTATATAAAAATAGAAGGACATAAAAATCAAATGAAAAAAGTAATTATTATTGGAGCCGGTCCAGCCGGCTTAACTGCTGGATATGAGTTATTAAAAGATAAATCAAAAAAATATGATGTAACTATTTTAGAAGAAAGTAATGATATAGGTGGAATTTCAAAAACAGTAAAATATAATGGAAATAGAATGGATATTGGAGGTCATAGATTTTTCTCAAAAGATGAAAAAGTTATGAAATTTTGGGAAGATTTAATGCCTATTCAAGGTAAAAATTCTTTTGATGATGAAATTTTAAACAGAGAAAAACCTCTTAGTAAAAATGGTCCTAATCCTGAAAAAGATGACACTGTTATGCTTGTAAGAAATAGAGTATCTAGAATTTATTATTTAAAAAAATTTTTTGATTACCCTATTAGTTTAAAGCTAAAAACATTTACTAATATGGGACTTTTTAGAACTATTAAAGCTGGATTTAGCTATTTAAAAACAATATTTATAAAGAAAAAAGAAGATTCTTTAGAAAATTTTTATATTAATCGTTTTGGAAAAGTTTTATATAGCATGTTTTTTGAAAAATATACAGAAAAACTTTGGGGAAGATCTCCAAAAGAGATTTCTGCTGACTGGGGTGCGCAAAGAGTTAAAGGTGTTTCAATAAGCGCAGTTTTAAAAGACGCTTTTTCAAAAATATTTAAAAAAGGAAAAACAAAACAAGTTGAAACTTCTTTAATAGAACAGTTCTGGTACCCAAAATATGGTCCACGGTCAACTTTGGGAAACTTTAGCTAAAAAATATGAAGACTTAGGTGGAAAAATTTTAAAAAATTATTCTGTAAAAAATATTATTGTGCAAAATAATGAAGTAAAAAGTGTTATAGCAGAACATAATGAAAAAGAGATTACTATAGATGGAGATATTTTTATCTCTTCTATGCCTATTAAAGATTTAACTTTAGGAATCAAAGAAACTAAAGTTCCTGAAGATATATTAAATATTGCAAAAGGTCTACCTTATGTTGATTTTCAAACAGTTGGAGTTTTGGTAAATAAATTAAAATTAAAAAATGAAACTAAAATAAAAACTCTTGGAAATATCGTTCCAGATTGTTGGATTTACATTCAAGAACCACAAGTAAAAATGCTTAGACTTCAAATTTTCAATAATTGGTCACCTTACATGTTAAAAGACGCTAAAAATACTGTTTGGATTGGAATTGAATATACATGTAAAGAAGGCGATAAATATTGGAATATGAGTGATGAAGAATTTTCTCATTTTGCTATTGATGAATTATGTAAAATAAATATTATTGAAAAACAAGATGTATTAGATTTTCATAGAGAAAAAGTTAAAAAAGCCTATCCTGCTTATTTTGATACATATAATGAAATTGATAAATTAATTAAATACTTAGACAAATTTAATAATTTATATTGCATAGGAAGAAATGGTCAACATAGATACAATAATATGGATCATTCTATGGTTACAGCATTTGAAGCAGTAAAAAATATAAAAGAAGGTATTTTAGATAAAAGTAATATTTGGAATGTAAATACAGAACAAGAATATCATGAAATTAAAGGAGAAACAAATGAAAAAATGGCTTAAAGAAAATAAAATTAATTTAGTTTTAATTATAGCTTGGGGAATTATTTCATTTACAATGATATTCTTTCATGAACCTTGGAGAGATGAGGCTCAAAGTTGGCTTATAGCAAGAGATTTAAATTTTGCAGAATTATTTTCTCAATTAAAATATGAAGGGCATTTTATTTTATGGTATTTAATAATAATGCCTTTTGCAAAATTAGGTCTTCCCTATATTACACAAAATATTATAAGCTGGTTTATTTGCCTAATTGCAGTAATAATAATTAATCTAAAATCACCTTTAAAATTATATCAAAAAGTTTTATTTACTTTTTCTTTACCACTTATTTATCAATACCCAGTAATTGCTAGATGTTATGCTCTTATTCCGCTGGCTATTTCCTTAATTGCCTTATTTTATAAAGATAGAAAAGAAAAACCTTTTAGATATATTTTATCTATAGTACTTTTAGCGAATACTCATACTCTAATGCTTGGAATGGTAGGAATTTTGCTTTTAGAATTTTATATAGATATTTTTAAAACAAGGAAAGAAAATTCAAAAGCTCAAAATAAAAAATATATTTTAAGTTTTATATTAACTGCAGTTCTTTTATTTATTACAGCTTTACCTATACTTAATTCTCTTACATCAAACCAAACTATTGGCTCAAATAGAAGCGGAGATGACAGTTCTTTATCTCCTTTAAAAATACTAATTCAAATGTATAATATGATAATAACAAATTACCCTATTATATATAATATATTTATTTTTAAAGCTATAATTATAGTTGCAATATGTGTATATATAATATTTGTTGCAAAAGAATATACAAAATCTTTTATAGAATTTTTAATTATATTTTTATGGCAATTGTTTATTTATGTTTTCATTTTTAGTTTAGGTATTTCTAACCAAAAATCACGGTACTATAATATTTGTATTAATGTTTTTCGTATGGATTAATGCAAATAATAAGCCTCACAATAAAAGAGTTAATAATTGTATAAAAATATCTTTTATAATTTTTATGACGTTTAATGTAATGTCCAGTATTAGTTTTTTAACTAAAGAAATATTATATAACTATTCTACAAGCTATCAAACTGCAAATTATATTAATGAAAATACAGAAGAAAATAGCATTTTTATAACAGCAAGACAACCTGAGTTTACAACAAGTATAATACCTTATATAAAAAATAATTCAAAATTTTACTATTTACAATCAGAAGAATATTATACATTTATAACCTGGGATGAAAGTATAACTTCAGACTTACAAAAAAGTTTTAATATAGAAGATTTAAGAAAAATTTTTGGAGAAAATAAAGAAATTTATTATATTTTTACTCCATATAATATGTATGAAGATGTTGAGGACAGAGATTTTATAAATAAATTACAAGATCAAAACCTTGCATATCCAGTATTTACATCTGATAAAACATTCCTATCATTAGAAGAATTTGCAATTTATAAAATTAATTTATAAATAAAACCAGAATTTTAATTACACTCTATAATAGAAAAAATTTTAAATAAAGTTAGGGAACTTTAACTATACTCTATAATAGAAAAAGTTTTAAATAGAGTTAGAGAATTTTAACTATACTCTATAATGGAAAAAATTTTAAATAGGAGTGAAATTTTAACTATACTCTAAAAATATAATAATTATAAAATATAAATTCTGACATTAGTAAAAATCTTAATTACATTTCAAAAATTAAATATTTTAAAAAATTAAATTCCGGCTAGCGCCGGAATTTTTTTAAACTCTTACTTATTTCCCATTTTATTTTTTCTTAAAAATGTAGGAATATCTAAGTCATTTGGATTATTATCTTGAACAGAAGATGAAGCTTGATTGTTTCTCTTTCTCCAAGCATCTGCAACTATATTTTCATATCCAGGAATGCCTTTTGATTTTTCTTCTTCTTTTTCAAATCCAGTAGCAATAACTGTAATTTGGATTTCATCTCCCATTGAGTCATCAGTAACAGTACCAAAAATGATATTTGCTTCTGGATCTGCACTGCGTTGAATTAATTCAGCAGCAGTATTTGCTTCTAATAATCCAACATCACTTCCACCAGTAATATTTATAATAACACCTCTTGCACCTTCTATAGATGTTTCTAATAATGGACTTTGGATAGCTTGTTTTGCAGCATCTTCTGCTCTATTTTCACCACTACCAGTACCAACACCCATGTGAGCCATACCTTGATTTAACATAATTGTTTTAACATCAGCAAAATCAAGATTAATAAGACCTGGAACTGCAATTAAATCTGAAATTCCTTGAACACCTTGTCTTAAAACATCATCTGCCATTCTGAAAGCTTCAATAATTGATGTTTTTCTATCAATTACTTGTAATAATTTATCATTTGGAATTACAACTAAAGTATCTACTTTTCCTTTTAAAGCAACAATACCTCTTTCAGCTTGAGCTAATCTTTTCTTTCCTTCAAAAGTAAATGGTTTAGTAACAACTCCTATTGTTAAAATTCCTAAACTCTTTGCAGTTTCTGCAACTATTGGTGCAGCACCTGTTCCTGTTCCTCCGCCCATTCCAGCTGTAACAAAAACCATGTCTGCGCCTTTTAAAACTTCTGCTATTTCAGCTTTGCTTTCTTCAGCAGCTTGAGCTCCAATATCTGGATTAGCACCAGCTCCTAGTCCTCTAGTTAATTTTTCTCCTATTTGCATTTTTGTTCCTGCTTTTGATGTATTAAGAGCTTGTTTATCTGTATTTAATGCTATAAACTCTACATTTTTAATTCCTGCTTCTATCATTCTGTTAACTGCATTATTTCCAGCTCCTCCAACACCTACTACCTTAATTGTTGCTGTTCCATCCATCATGTAATTCATATCATCCATATCCATTATCATTTAGGTGATCCTCCTTTAATATATATTTAATTTTTAAATTTAAAACCTTTATTTATCATTTCTACTTTTGCTTTGTCTTTTGAATTTTCTTTGAGAGTCAATCCTAATCCTTTTTAATTTTAGGAATAAAAGAATTCCTTAATTTTCCCAACTAAATCTTTTAAAAAGTGTTTTTCTGTTTTAGTATCTATATTACTAGCAACTGTATCAGCATAAGGTCTTGCAGCAATATATCTAACTAAAGCATAACTCGTCCTATATGTAGATTTTATAGTACTAATTAATCTACCTGTTGAAATTTTTACAGGAATATTTAAAATGATTTTACCAGCCATATCACTTTTGCTAATATTTACTATTCCTTCTCCTGTTAAAACAACACTATTTATGCTAGATTTAATTCCTCTTGCCATTATATCTCTATTTACTAATGTAAATATCTCTTCAATTCTAGCTTCAATAATTTCAATTAACTCAGAGCTTTTAATCATTTTATTTTTTCCATCTAACTCTTTACATGTATTTAAACTAATATTATTGTCATTATCTATGTAAGACTTTAAAGCTAATCCATATTGTCTTTTAAGCTTGTCTGCCTCTTCTCTAGAAATATTTAAACAATATGCAATATCGCTTGTTATATTGTCTCCTCCAAGATTTATAGTATTATTATAAATAAATGTAGAATTACTAAAAACTCCAATTTCCGTATTTCCAGCACCAACATCTAAAATCATAATATTTTCTTTTAGTTCATTTACATCTAAAACTAAATTTCTCTCAGCAAGAGTAATTGGAACGATTCCATCGATTTCAATTCCTGCTTTTCTAAAAATAGAAAATATTTTCTTTTTATATTCTTTTTCTGCTAAAATAATTTGAGCAGTTAATGTTAGGGTTGAACTGAATTTGCCAATAGGTTCAGTTACAACTTTTCCATCATCAAGAATAAATTTATCTGGTACTATGTCTATTAATACTTTGTCATCTGGAATCTCGATATCTCTAACTTGTCTTATTGCTTCTGTTACATCTTTTATTGTTATACCTGTTACTTTATCCTTTGTTTCTCTTATGATACTGTTTTGTACAATTGTTACATATTTTCCAGGAATTGTAGTATATGCAGAATTAATCTTTAAATTTGAAATTTCTTCTGCTTCCGAAATTGTTTTGGAAATGGCATTACTTATATTTTCCTCATCTACAATAACACCTTTTTTTATTCCTTCACACTTGGCATTTGTACTACAAATTATCTCTATTTGGCTAAAATTATTAACTTCTCCAACAACTGTACTAACCTTAGAGGTACCAATATCAATACCAACGATTATGTCCCCTACTGCCAAAGTTAACCCTCCAATTTTTATAATTATTTCTTCATTTTTGTCTGCGATAAGAATATTACATTTTTTGAAAAATGTCAAGAGAATATGACATATTTTTGTAATATTTGTAATAGATTTGTAACTAGTTTTTCTATATCATATTCTCCTTCGCTTTTATTTACTAGCTCTAAGAATTTTTATCTTTTTTATTTTTATTTTCTTTATCAATTACTTCTTCTTGATCTTTTTGTTTAACATCTTTATTCTCTATTTTTTCTTCATTTTTTGCTTCCTCATTTTCTGTCTTTTCAATTTCTAGCTTTTCCTTTTCCGTTTTTTTCTTTTGAATTTTTGCACTCCATACTTCTAAATAATATCTTCTAATTATAGATAAATTTGTAAACATTCTTCCTACAAAAACAATAATTGCAGCTAAATAAATATCAACATTTAATTTTTCTCCAAGTAATGTAAGAAGTATTGATAGAATTGCATTTCCAAAAAAGCCTGATAAAAAAACTTTTAAATCAAAATTCTTTTTTAAAACAGCCGTAACTCCACCAAAAACAGAATCTAGAGCTGCTATAATAGCAATTGCTAAATAATTTGAATATGTATATGAAATTACAGGAGCATTTATACCAACTAAGGCTCCTAAAATACATCCAACTAGAATCGCTACATAAATCATAATTTTTCCTCCTTAAATTTGTAATTATTTTTATTTTTAATAACTACTCTGTAGCATATTTAAAATCTAAATTTCCATTATATTTTTCTACAATTACATTATTATCTAACACATAGCTTATTGACTTTTCATTTGCTTTCATTTGATCAATATATCCATATTTAACTGTAATTGCACTTTCTAAATATTTTTGATTTCCTATTGCCTTTACTACAAATGGAGAATAAATTCTTAAAACTCTTCCCTCATTTGAACTTGTATTTATAAGAATATATTTATATTGAATATCAATAATATCAGTTGTAGTAACTATTCTTTCACCATTTATAGAAATAGCTTCTGCTCCTGCATTTTTAAGTTCATTTACTAAAGTTATTAAATCAGATGCTACAATTTGACTTTTATCATTATCAGACAAAGTTATAATTATACCTTCTCCAGTTAAGTCAGTATAGCCAGCATACATTTTAGCTTCGTTTAATTCATCCTGTAGTAAATTAGTTAAATCGTTATTATTTTGTAATTCATTATTATATTCTTCTATTTTACCTTCAGTTTCTTCTATTTTAGTATTAACTTCTTCATACTTACTTTTCCAACTAGCAAGTTCTGTTCTTAGTTCTGCTTCTCTCATTGTTTCAATCCCTGTTATATCAGTTTCTTGAACTGTTTTGAATTGAGCAAACATAATCATAACTAAAATAAAAGCTGTTAAACCTATACTTACTGTTAAAATAACTTTTCCTTTTTTTCTTTTTGCCATAAAAATTTCCTTTCTACTATGCTAATATACTTCTATTCTACATTTTTAGCATATTCAAAATTATAAACACCTTTATATGCTTCTATTGTTATAGAATCTAACTTTTCTACTGATTCTACATTAATTCCTGTTGAATTTGCAATATTACTTAAAGTTCCAGCTTGCATAGTTGCTGCCCCATATAACTCATCAGATCCTATCGCTTTAATTTCAAATGGCGTAGCTACTTTTTCTCCATTTACTTTTATAGTATTTCCTATACATGTTATAGCAGTTGTTGATACAATTCTTTCGCCATTTATAGATATTGCCTCTGCTCCTGCATTAAATAAAGAATTTACTATATCTCTCAAATTAATATCATGTACAATATAGTATGAAACATCTAAAGCATTTTCAGGAGCCTCTCCATCTGATAGTCTAATTACTATACCTTGTCCATGCACTGCTGAAAGTCCTAAAATATTATTTACATCTTCTAACTCTTCTGATAATTTTAAAGAAGCACTATCATTTGAGGTTGCACTTTGAATTAAATTATCTAATTCTTTTTCTTTTTTTTGTAATGTAGAATACGCATTATCATATTTTTCCTTCATTGATAAAACGCTATCTCTTAAATCATTCTCAGTATTTGTTTTAGCAACAGCTGTTCCACTACTATTTACAGTTTTTATTTGAATAAAAATACCGAGCAGTTAGTAAAAAGCACATAATTCCTAATAATAAACAAACTTTTTTTATACTTATTTTCAAACCATTTCCCCCTTATACGCTTTCTTTAAAATATGGATAATCAGAATCTAAATCAATATTTAAAAATATTTCACCTTTAATTCCAGATTCTTGCTTAATTATTGCCTTCATATATAAAATTCTTGTATTTAAATTGCTACAATCTCCTAAATAAACTGTTTTTCCTTCTGAATCTAAATAAACTATATAATTTTTATCGTCTGTAATATCAATTCTAGAAATTAAGCTATCTACATCATTACTTTTAGAAATATCCATAATTTCATTTACAGTATTTAATTTTTCTAAATCTTTATCATTTAATTTTGTAACTTTATTTTCACTGCTTCCTACTGCTAAAGAAGTAAAATCTGTTTCTACTCCTAAAAGTACTGGAACTTCCTTTTGATTAGAGCTTAGCTCTAAAATATTACCTTTATTATCTATGTAAATGTATGAGCCTGCATAATTAATTATATAAGATATGTGTCTTTCCTTAACATCTATTGAAATTGTTCCATTAATATGTTTTGTAACATCTACCTTATCTACATAAGAATTTGAAAGAATTGAAGACTTTATTTCTCCTCTTGAAATTTCAAACAAATTTTGATTTATACTTAATTTTGATAAACTCTGAAGCTCCGAAATTTGCAAGCTCACTCCATCTTCTTTTTTTCCATCAATAGTTATATCTACTGATTTTACTTTAAATATTCCTGATAGAAAAACTACTGAAAAAATTATTGCAATAAATATAAATATTATTAATATTCTAACTAAAATTCTAATAAATTTTTTTTTATTTTTTTTACTTTTGTTTTTCAATAGTTTCACCACCATTTAATCTATTATTTTTATGTCAGCACCAAGGCTTACTAATTTTTTAACTAAATTTTCATATCCTCTTAAAATATATTCTATATTATCCACAATAACCTCTCCTTTTGTGGATAATCCAGCTAAAACTAAACCTATTCCACCTCTTAAGTCAGTTGCTTTTACTCTAGCTTTGTTTAATTTTCTTTTTCCATTTATAATTATAGTATTTCCCTTTTGACTTATTTTTGCTCCCATTCTATTTAATTCACCAGTATATTTAAATCTACTTTCAAAAATTGTTTCTGTTATAACAGAAGTTCCTTTAGCTAAACTTAACATACTTCCAAATATAGCTTGCATATCTGTTGGGAAGCCAGGATATGGCATTGTTTTTATTTCTAACGGATTTGGTCTTTTATTCATTTTTATATCTATTGTATTTTTATTAATTTGAAGTTCTGCTCCACATTCTTCTAATTTATATAGTATAGGTTTTAAATCATCTATACAAATATTATTAATTCTAATATTTCCTTTAGTCATAACAGCAGCTACTAAAAAAGTTCCTGCTTCTATTCTATCTGGCATAATATTATAAGAAACGTCTTTTAAAGATTTAACTCCTATAACTTTTACTGCATTTGTTCCCATTCCAGAAATTTTTGCACCCATTCTATTTAAAAAATTACATAAATCCACAATTTCAGGTTCCATGGCTGCATTTTCAATTATAACTTCTGCATCTGACAAGCAAGATGCTAAAATTATATTTTCTGTTGCACCTACACTTGGAAAATCTAAATGTAAAATTGCATTTCCTATTCCTCTTGTTTTACATTTTATAAATTCTGTTTCTTCATCTATTTCAATTCCCATTTTTTTAAAACTATTTAAATGTAAATCTATTGGTCTGCTTCCAATATCACAACCTCCGAGGATACGTAAAATTTGCCTCTTTAAATCTTGATATTAAACTTCCGAACAAGTATCACAGATGACCTTAATTTTCTCATAAGTTCTTCTGGGATTGGCTTACTTTTCATATTTTTAGAATTAATAATAACTTTATTTTTCTCTCTTTTTATTTTGCAATTTAAATATTCTAAAATCTTTAATGTTATTTTAACATCTTCAATCTCAGGAACATTATATAATTTTGTAATTCCTTTATTTAAAATGCTTCCAGCTAAAATTGGAAGACTTGCATTTTTTGAACCAGAAATATTAACTTCACCTTTTAGACTTTTTCCACCATTTATTATGTAACTACTCATAATTTTAAGCTCCTTTTCATAATTTTTTTATACATATTATGAAAATTTTACATAAATAGTGAAAAATATTTATCAAAAAATACTTTTAAAAATTGCATTATAGATTATATAACACTTTTAAATATTTATCAAGAAAATTTAAAAATAAAATAAAATTCCTAGCTACCCAACTAGGAATTTTTAAATATTGTACACATTTCCTGCTCGAACGAGCCTTACTTTACTTTAGAAAGCTTCTATATGCCTTAAACGCATTATATACATCAAATTTACTTGTAAGTTCATAAGGTGAGTGCATTGATAAAACAGGAACTCCACAATCTACAACTTCCATTCCACGATTTGCAAATGTAAGAGCAATTGTTCCTCCTCCACCTTTATCAACTTTTCCAAGTTCTGATGAAGTATATCTTACATCATTCTCATCATAAATTTTTCTTAATTCTGCAATAAATTCAGCTGGAGCTTCTGATGCGCTTGATTTTCCTCTAGCTCCTGTGTATTTATTAATACATACTCCATATCCTAATCTTGAAGCATTATAATTATCATAAACACTTGGATAAGTAGGATCAAAACCACCATCTACATCTGCAGAAATTACTTTAGAATTACTAAAAGTTTTTTCAATATTATTAGGATAAATTTCATTATTTTTTTCTAATAATTCAACTATAAATCTCTCAAAACTTTTTGATTCCATTCCAGTAATTCCATTAAAACCAACTTCTTCTTTATCAACTAATACTAAAATTGCAGTTTTTGCAGGGTTATTTACTTCTAATAAAGCTCTTAAACCAGAATAGCAACATACTTTATCATCTTGACCATATGCTCCTATTAAGCTTTCATCAAATCCAACGCTTCTTGCTTTAAATGCAGGAACAAATTCAAGTTCTGAACTTGTAAAATCAATTTCTCTTATACCATATTTTTCATTTAAAATTTTTAAAATATTTAATTTAACTTTTTGTGATACTTTTTTATCTTCAAAAGGAATTGAGCCAGCCATTATATTTAATTCTTCTCCCTCTATTCCTTCTGATAACTTTCTTGTATCTTGAGCTCTTGATAGATGTGGTGGTAAGTCTGTTATATAAAATACTGGATCACCTTCTTGTTCACCAATAGTAATATTTATTCTTTCGCCATTTGTTTTAGCTATAACACCATGTAAGCTAAGTGGAACTGTAGTCCATTGATATTTTTTTATTCCTCCATAATAATGAGTTTTTAAAAGTCCAAATTCATTATCTTCATATAAAGGATTTTGCTTTAAATCAATTCTTGGTGAATCTCCATGTGCAGCAACAATATTTAAACCATTTTCCATCTTCTCATTTCCAATAACTGCTGCATACAAAGCTCTGCCTCTATTTACCCAAAATACTTTGTCTCCAGGTTTTAAATTTTGAACTTCTTTTAAATCTTTAAAATTATTTTTAAGTAAGATTTCCTTAGAATTAGAAACAATTTCTTTTTCTGTTTTAGATTGATTTAAATAAAACATATACTCATCTGCAAATTTAAAGATTTCTTTTCTTTCTTCCTCGCTTAAACCTTCCCAGCCATTTTCTTTATTATTGAAAAGTTTTTCTTTTAAAACTTCACCCTCTGTCTTTTCCATTATATTTAAATCTACCTCCTTAATTTATATATTTATTTTATTTTAAACAAAATTTACATTCCATATACCTCTAAAATTTTTGAACCTGTTCTTATTGGTATATCTGAAATTCTATATCCATCAGTTAAGTTTTTAGTTGCTCTTAAAGCTTTATCTTCATTACTTGAATGAACATAAGCAACAATTTCTCCAACTTTAACTTCATCTCCAACTTTCTTTTCAAAAACAATTCCTGCACTATTATCTATTTCTTCAGGGTTATCAGTTCTTCCAACTCCTAAAAATTTAGCAATACTTCCGCGCAACATCACAATCTATTTCAGAAATAAAACCATCTTTTGTTGCATAAACAGGTAAAATATATTTTGCTGGTTTAAATTTATCAATACTATTTAAATAAGAAATATCTCCACCTTGAGCTTCTACCATTTGCTTAAATTTTGTAAGAGCTCTTCCTGATTTTATAGCTTCTTTAATTCTTGCTTGATTTATTTCTTGATCTTTTTCGCCTAATGCAACTGATAAAACTGTACTTCCTAATGCCATTACAATTTCATTTACATCTTCCATCATTTGTCCATTTAAAGCTTTTACAGTTTCTTGAATTTCTAAATTATTTCCTATAGTTTTTCCAATAGGTTCATCCATTGCAGTAATTACATATCCTACTTGTTTATCAAGTTTTTTACCAAGTCTTACTAATAACTTTCCTAACTTACTTGCAGATTTTCTATCTTTTAAATATGAACCAGTTCCACAAGTCAAATCAAAAACTACTTTATTACTTCCTGTAGCAATTCTTAAACTCATCATACTAATTGCAATTAAAACTATACTATCTCTACAAGCAATTTCATTTCTAAGTCTATAAAGCTTTGCCTCTGCTGGAGCTAAATTAAGTTCATGACTTACAATACTAATTCCTATTTTAGAAATATTATCAACGAACTCTTTTATACTTATATTTGGATTAAATCCTGGTATAGCACATAATTTATCTAAAGTTCCTCCCATTATGCCACAGCCTTTACTTGAAATTTTTGCAACAGATAAGCCCAAAGATGCAATAATTGGCATTAATATTAAAGTTATTTTATCTCCAACACCACCTGTACTATGCTTATCTACAATATTATTTGAAACTTTAGTTAAATCTAAAACATCACCAGAAGAACCTATTTCTTTTACAAAATTAAGTATTTCATTTTCTGTAAGTCCATGTTCATAAATATAACTCATTAATGCAGCTGCTTGAACTTCTGAAATCTCTCCTTTTGTATATTTTCCAACAAAATATTTAATTTCATCTTTTGTAAGCTCTGCTTTTGCTCCTGATAATCTTTTTTTTGCAATGATAGTATTAATATCCATATTTTTTACCTCACTTTTTATTTATCTTTTGGAATCCAATCTTCTTTTATAAATGTTCTCCTATGTATTTTACATAAGCCATTTTCTTTTATTGCCTGAATATGAAATGCTGTTCCATACCCTTTATGTTTAGCAAAACCATAAACTGGATAAACTTCGTCCCAATCTCTCATAATTCTATCCCTTGTAACTTTAGCAATTATCGAAGCTGCAGCAATGCTGTATTCTTTAGCATCACCTTTTATTTCTGAAATATATGGTATACCTAAAGTATCAATTTTAGTTAAAGCATCTACTAAAATCACATCTGGTTTTACTGTTAGCTCTTTTAATGCCTCTGTTACAGCCATTTTGGTAGCATTTAAAATATTTATATTATCTATAACTTGTTCATTAATAATTCCAACAGAATAACTAATTGCTTCTTTAGTTATTTTATCATAAAGCGTTTCTCTTTTACTTTCAGAAATTTTCTTAGAATCATTAACTCCTTCAATCATAGAATCTCTTGGTAATATAACAGCACCTACAACAACTGGGCCGGGCCAGTGGTCCTCTTCCTGCTTCATCTATTCCACAAATATATTTTATTTTTTTGCTTTCATAAATTTTCTCTTCATTACTTTTAAGTCCAATTAATCTTTTAAGTTCTTTTTCTTTCATTTTTGCTCTTTCTTTCTAATTTTTTTCTAATTCAGATAAAATATATATTATATCTCCTTCTTCTGTCTCAAAACCTTTTGTACTTGCCACATCAACTCTGTCTTTAGTAACATTATATTGAATAACAAAACTTTCAGCATCAGCAACATTTTCTGTATCTATTCCTTCTGTTTTAAGTTTTTCAGTATTCCAAATACAATATATATATTCATCTGACTCATTTTCAAGAAATCCTACTGTTTCTAGACTTGCAGAATCAGCAGATTGACCTAAATCTGATAAACTTTCTCCGAGTTTTATCAAATAAATAATCCTCAAGTAAAGTAGTTGCTCTAGATCTAATTAAATATAAATTTGTCATTAATCTATTTTTATCTGAATTTCTTAATAAATCTGTTCCAGCACTCATTGTAACTCCAAAAATTATAAACATCAAAATTATTGCAACTACTAAAATTCCTAAAGTTACTCCTTTTTTTTCCTTTAACATATATTTCTCCTAATTTTTAAGTTTATTTTAAAGATTTATATGTATTATATCTTTAGTAAATAAATTTTTCAATACAAATTTTTAAATTTATATTGTATTAAATAAACTTTTTGTATATAATTTAATAAATTTTAGGAGGTTTATACTTATGGATAATGATAATGAATTTAATTATAGTTCAGATAATAATTTTAAACAAGTACCCAAAAAAAATAATGGCTTTGGAAAAACTGTATTTGTTCCATTCTTATCAGGAATTGTTGGTACAGCTTTAGTTTTAGGAGTTTGTTTTGGAGTTCCAAACATAAAAAATAAATTAATTGGATCTAATTCATCAGTTAATACGGATGGAAACTCTTCAAATTCAGCTTCTAATTCTGAATATAATGCCAAATTAATGGATATAGCAGAATTTTCTGAAACTTCTGTTGCAGTTGCAGAAAAAGTTTTACCTTCTGTAGTTGGAATAAATGTTGAATATAGTATAGCTTCAAGCTTTGGACAAACTGGTGTAGCTGAAGCTGCTGGATCAGGTGTTATAATTAGTAAAGATGGTTATATTATTACCAACAATCATGTTATAAATGCTTCAAGTTCTTCAACTTTTTATCAAATAACAGAAGCAACATCAATTAAAGTTCATCTTTATGGAGATGCTGATGATGTTCAATATGATGCCGAAGTTGTTGGAAGTGATAGTGCATCAGATTTAGCAGTTTTAAAAATTGAGCCAAAAGAAGAATTAACTGCTATTGCAATCGGCGATTCTGATAATTTAAAAGCTGGTGAATTTGTTATGGCTGTTGGAAATCCACTAGGATTAGATAGTTCTGTAACTACTGGTATAATTAGCGCTTTAAATAGAGAAGTTACTGATAGTGAAGGAAATACTTATCTTACAATTCAAACAGACGCAGCAATAAATTCTGGAAATAGTGGTGGAGCTTTAGTAAATAGTAAAGGTGAATTAATAGGAATAAATTCTTTAAAACTTTCTAATAGTAGTAGTTCAGAAGCAACTATTGAAGGAATTGGATTTGCAATTCCAGTAAATTCTTCAATGGATATTATTAATCAATTAATAGAATATGGAACAGTTAAAAGACCTTACATTGGAATTACAGGTTCTTCTCTAACTGAAGCATTGGCAGAAAGATACAATTATCCAGTTGGAGTTTATGTAGAAAGCGTTGAAGATGATGGCCCTGCAAAAGCTGCTGGATTAGTTGTTGGAGATGTTATCACAGAAGTTGATGGAAAAGCTGTTGCTTCTGTAGATGATATTAATTTAATTAAAAATAATCACTCAATTGGAGATACAATTTCACTTACTATTTATAGAGATGGAGATTATATAAATTTAGATGTAACTTTAGGAGAAACTCCTGAGGAAACAGAAGAAAAAACAGAAACTCCTCAAAATCAAGCATATTATTATGACTACTTTCAAAACTAAATCCTTCTTTTAGTTTTTATATATGAAAAAAAGACGTTTTAATTTATTTTTAAAACGCCTTTTTATTTTATAATTTTATAAAAAATACACACATTGCCAAATATGCATATCTTACAAATTTCTTTTTAGAAAAATAACCAAAAGCCTCTTTTAAAGCACAAAATTTATCAACAAAAGTAAGTATCATTCCTTCTTTAGACTTTGGAACTGCTAAAGTTAATGGCCACATATGTTTTATTATCATATCTTTTTCTTTTTCATTTAAGTTAAACTCTTTAGAAGCATTTTCATAAGCTACTTTTCCATGAGTAAAAGCATGAAGCCCTTTCCTATCATTTTGTCTTTCTCTCCAATTATATAAAAACATATCATGAAGCATTCCAGCTCTTGTACTTGATACATAATCTAAATTTAATTTTTTACATATTTTATAACAGTAATATGATACTTGATAACAATGATCAAAACAATTTGTATTATAATGCTGAGGAATTTTTTTCATCTCTTGAACTCTTTTATTTGTAATAATTTCGTTTAATATATTATCAAACTCTATTTTTTCTTCTAATTCCCTATTTTTTAAACTAATTTCCATATAAAAAAATTGCCCTTTCTCTTTTTAACTTAAAATAAATCAATATATTCTTCTAATTTAATATTTTATGCAATAAAAAAATAAATATTACTTTTTTAACCCTAATTTATATTATACTCCCATTTTTTAATAAGGTCAATTTGAAAAAAATTCCAAATATCTTAAAAGAAGCCGTCTTTCGGCTTCTTTTACAATATATAAATATTTTATTAATTTTTATTTAATACATTTTCCATTCCATTCATATAAAATTTCTTTTGCGCCAATTTTTCTTGCACACCATTTAATGCTTCGCCAAATCTTTGGAAGTGTACAATTTCTCTTTCTCTTAAATACTTTAAAACATCTACAACATCTTTATCTTCTTTACATAAATCAATTAATTTTTCATAAGTTGCTCTAGCTTTTTGCTCTGCTGCCAAATCTTCTGTCAAGTCTGCTACTGGATCACCTTTTACTGCAATTGAAACTGCACTAAATGGGAACCCTGCTGCACTTTGAGGAAAAACACCGCCAACCATGGTCAGTATAATAATCTGCCATTCCTGCTTCTTCTAGTTCCTTACTAGTAGCTCCATCTGTTAATTGATGAACCAAAGTTCCGAACCATTTCCAAGTGAGCTAACTCTTCTGTACCAATATCATTTAATGTTGCCATGGCTTTTTTCTCTGGCATTCCAAATTTTTGAGATAGATATCTTAATGATGCTCCAAGTTCTCCATCTGGTCCTCCATATTGGCTAATTATTACTTTAGCAAGTTTTGGATTTCTACATTTTATATTTATTGGATATTGTAAATTTCTACTATAAGTCCACATATTTTACACCTCCACTTCCCATGGCCATTTTTCCGTTACCCATTTCCATGAATCCATTTCAGTTTCAAAAGTTATTGGGCCATATTCTTTTTCATATTCTTCTTTTATTTTATTAAATTCGCAAACATATTCATTATGATATTTTAAGGCTTTTTCATCATCTGGATGAGTGTTCAAAAATAAACTCATATCATTAATAGCAAATTTATATGCCATTAATTTTTTCATAAGTTCTTCTCTGTTACATCTATCTTTTTCCATCATTACATACAGCCTCCTCTTCCATATTTTAAATAGTTCATTTGCTCTAAAGATTGACCTGGTGAGTAAGGTCTTACTAATTCTGGAAACATAGTTCCATTTTGTAATCCTTGCATTGGTGAAAAAGGTGTACATAAAACTTGGTTTGGAACATATGCATTAGCATAACTATAAGTTTCAAAACCATTTGTATTATAAACAGTTCTATTACAAGTATTTGAATAACCTGTATTAGACTGACAATTATTTAAATTACAACAAGAATTATTATTATTTGAACATGAAGATTTACACATTTTAAATCCCTCCTTTATCCATATATTATGTAAATAAATAAAAATTGTTACAAAACTATTTAAATATTTTTTTTAATTTTAATTCGTTTTAAATTTGATTTTTCTTATGTTTTAAAAAATGGAAAATTTTTATATTAAAATTTATAAATAATAAAAAATAAAAAGGAAAAAATATATTTTAAATTTAAAGGTTTATAGGCAAATCCTTTTTAAAAACCTAAATTTATAAAGAAGGAATTTAAAAAAATGAAAAAAACAATAAAATTATTTTTATTAACTGCAATATTTGCTGCTATTAGCTTAGCTTTATCTAATTTAAGCTATGCTGCAATATCAGTTTTTGATGAAGACACTTTAAATAATGAAATTCAATCAGCAGATCCAGGAGAAACTATTGAGCTTGAAAATGATATAACAGTAACAAAACCTATAGTAATTGCTAAAGAATTAACAATTGATGGAAATGGCCACAACATAGTTGGATCTAACGAGTGGACTTCTACTTCTGGAAATCAAACAATGTTTACAGCCCAATTTTCTGACGCAAAACTTACTCTTAAAAATATAAATTTAAAAAATGGTCCAAAATATGGTGTTCAATCTTATGATGGAGCAACTGTAATATTAGATAATGTTTTTATTACTGGATTTAAATATGGTGGTGTTCTTGCAAATGGTGGTAATGTAGAAGTAATAAATTTACATTTAGGAAAAAATGGTGAAAATGAAAATAATGGAATAGAAATTGATAAAGGGGCTTCTGCTACAAATAATCCATCTTTAACTATGAATGGAACTTTAATAACTGACTCTAATGAAAATGTTATAAGACCTGCTGAAAATGGTTATCTTACAGAATTTACTATAACAAATTCTCCAAATACTACAAATAAAGTTATTTTATCAGGAAGTAAGGTTGTTTTAACTGATTCAGAAAATAATGTAATTTCTGAAAGTTCTATACCAGCTAAAGCAACTCCAAATGTAGATACTAAAAAAATTATCATATCAATAATTGCAAATGATTTAACATATAAAATAGCTGTAGATTCTGGAACTAAACTAACATCTGAAATATTAACTTCACCAATAAAATTAGAAGAAAATCAAAAAGTTGATGGCTTTTTCACAGATTCTGCATTTACTACTGAATTTAATTTTGAAAATCCTTTAACATCTGACACAACTATTTATACAAAAATTTCAGTAATAGAAGAATCTAATCCAACTCCAACACCAGTTCCAGAAGTAACACCAGAACCAATTCCAGAGCAACAAGTTATAGAAGAAAAAGATGAAACACCTAAAACCGGAGTAGAAACTTATTTTGCAGAAATTATCTTGAGCATAATATTTATAATAGCTTTAGTATCAATTTTTAAATTTAGAAAAAATACAAAAGGATAGTTTTTAAAACTATCCTTTTAAAAAATATTTTTAAATATATTTGGAGGAATTAATTATTGAAAAAAAATAATCAAAATATATATTTTTTTATAGCTCTTATATTTTTAATTTTAATTATAATAACTATTTTTTCTTGTATCTATATTATAATTCTTTTCGAATCTAAGAAAGAAGCAATTTCACAAAGTAATTTAATAAATGAGTACAGTAAACAAATAGTAAATAATATTACCAAAAATGAAAATTCCACTGAAAATACTTCAGCTAATGAAATTTCTCAAAATAAAACTAAAAAGCAAATCCTTAAAAAAAATGAAACTGAACGAATGCTTGCATTAAAAGAAATGCAAAAAGAAAATTTAGATATTATTGGCTGGTTAGAAATTCCAAATACTAGTATTAACTATCCAGTTTTACAAGGAAAAGATAATGAATTTTATATGACACATAATTATAAAAAAGAAAAATCAAAAAATGGCTCTATTTTTTTAACTAAAGATTATGATTGGTCAATTCCTAGTTCTAATTATTTAATATATGGCCATAATTTAGGAAATGGAACAATGTTTCAAGAATTGCTAAAATATGAAAATAAGGAGTTTTACAATAATCACCCTATAATACGCTTTACAACCTTAACCGATGACTCAGAATATGAAATAATTTCTGTTATAAAAACTAGAGTTTTTTATAAATCTGAGCAAAATGTTTTTAGATACTATTTTTTTGTAAATGCGAAAACCCAAGAAGAATATGATAATTTTATAAAAAATGCTAAAGCAGAAGCTTTATATGAAATAGAAGCTTCTGCAACATATAATGAACAATTATTAACTTTATCTACATGCTCTTACCATGTAAAAGATGGAAGATTTGCAGTTATTGCTAGAAAAATAAATAAGCCAAGAGAATAGAATACATATATTCTTTCTCTTGGCACTCTTAAATTACATTACAAAAGGATTATGCAACTCTAAAGGCTATCTTACAAAAATCTTCGGTCTCTTCTACAACATTAAAGTATCTGCTCAAATGATTCCACGTCATTTGAGGAGTTAATCTCCGGCAAGGCTCTCCTTCACATTTAGGTCTTGCAAGCAAAGTGACATTAAATGGTTTTGAAACATCACATTCAGTTTTTTCATCACATGCTTTTCTTGCTGCCTGCAAAATCCACCACGAAAGCAAAACCTCCCATTCAAGATGTCCTGTTCCTCTAAAATTAATTGCAAGTGCTATGACATGGAAGTCCTTAATATCCTCTGGATTTGTAAGAAAATACTTCTTGGTTTCTTCGTATTTTTCCCATCCATAATCATTACCACCAAAATGTATAACTGTATTAATGGCTTCTTTCTCCTCTTCTGTCATGTAATCTTTTTCTTTTGTTGTGTTCATACCTTTACCTCCACATAAGAAAATCTGGAGGTACACAGGCACCTCCAGATAGTTTAATAGAAACTATTCTGATACTTGCCTGTGTAAGTACATCAGAATATAAATATTATAACATTTTTAAGTTAATTTAGCAATATATAATATATCAACCTATTTTTTCTATATCAATTCTTGCGTTTTGGTATTCTATATCCTCTATAGATACACCTTGTAACTGCAATATATCTCCAGCTTGCAATTTTAGTATTACAGTACTCGTTAAAGTCATTCTATTACTTGTGCTATTCCTTATTACTGGAGACTGGTTAAAAGTATCTGTTATTGAATCATCATTTACTAATAAAATCGCATTAAAATTAAAAGTACCTGTCACATTTTGAACTCCATATAATTGATATGAAATTTGGTATATTCCACTTTCATTTATTTTTATTTCACTACTTCCTTCTTCATGACTTAAAGCACTTCCAACTAAAATTTCATTTTTACTAAATTTAATCATAGTTGTTCCTAAAGTTGTATTATCTCCATTTTGAGCTATAGCTACTAAAACATTCGTAGATCTTTCTTCTGTATTTCCACTTGTAATTATTATAAAAGTTATTATTAATACTGCCAAAATAACTGCTGCAATTGCAATCTTAATAATATTTTTACTTTCGCAACACATAAAAAAACACCCTCCTATTACATATTATGCATATGTTTCAAAAGGTGTTTTATATTTTATTAATTTATCTCTAATGCTTTTACAGCTTTTTCTAATTCTTCTCTAATTTTAATATGTTGTGGGCAAACTCCTTCACATTTTCCACACTTTATGCACTCTGTAGCTCTTTTCAAGCCATGACCATTTACTAACCAATCTTCTTGATGTTTAGCACCAGCTAAATCATTATAAAGTGTAAGTATATTAGCAGCAGTAAAAGTTCCAGAGATTCCTATTTTCATTGGACATACTTTTGCACAATAATTACATGTAGTACATGGAATAAGTGGTATTGTTTTTAAAGTCTCTTGTGCTTTATTTATTACTTTTTCCTCTTCATCACTTAATCCTTTAAAATCTTTCATATATGATATATTATCTTCCATTTGCTCTACATTACTCATTCCAGATAATACTGTAATTATTCCATCTAAATTTGCAGCAAATTTAATAGCCCATGAAGCATAAGATAAATTTTTATTTGCTTTATCAAAAATCTCTTTAACATTTTCTGGAGGATTACTTAACATTCCTCCTTTTACTGGCTCCATAATAATTACTGGTTTTCCATGTTTTCTTGCAACTTCATAACATTCTCTTGATTTTATTGCAGGATTTTCCCAATCAGCATAATTAATTTGAAGTTGTACAAATTCCATTTCTGGATGGTCTGTTAAAATTTTATCTAATTCTTCGGGAGTTGAATGGAATGAAAATCCAGTATGTTTTATTTTTCCTTGAGCTTTCATATCTAATATCCAATCCCACATATTAAATTCATCAAAAGCTTTTGTTCTTCCTTCTCCTAAATTATGTAATAAATAAAAATCAAAATATCCTGCACCTGTTTGTTTTAAAGAAGTTTCAAACTGATTAACTGCATCTTCTCTTGTTTTACAATTTATCCATGCTGCATTTTTAGTAGCTAATTGAAATCTTTCTCTTGGATATCTTTCAACTAAAGCTTGCCTAATTGCATCTTCACTTCCAGCATAAGCCCAAGCCGTATCAAAATAAGTAAACCCTGCTTCTAAAAATTTATCTACCATAATTTTAGTTTGTTCAATATCAATTTTACCGACCCTTATCCTTAGGTAATCTCATTAATCCAAAACCTAATTTTTTTATTTCTTCACCTAAATAACTCATATTTTTACCATTGCATGACTTACTAAAAGCCATACTCTCCTTTCTAATAAATTTATATATTAATAGTCACTTATTTTATATCATATAGAGTTTACTCCAAGTCAATGCTTTTTATATCATTTTTTTATATTCGGTAATTTTATAATATCAATTTCAAAATCCTCTGTCAATATACTTTAATAAGCCTCTTCTATTTTTTCAAATTTTTTACTTCTACTGCTTTATATCTGAAATGATAAATTATAAATAATTTTTTTAAAAAATATTATAATATTTTATATCATAAAAAAGAACTTTGAAAACATCCAAAGTTCCTGATTAAATTTATCAAATTGACCTTGCTTTTTGAACATGTACCTTAAAACACCTTAAAACGTAGCCTCCTGCTTCTGACTAATTTAATATTTAACGTTATTATAGTCAAAAATGGAGTCTTTATCAATAAATTTTAAATTGAAAGTTTCAAAACTACTTATTTTAAATTGATAGTTCCCAAACTCCTGTCTCAACATTTTGAACTGCTGTGACTTCAGAGTTTAGACAAACTAACGGACGGACGCACATGTATTTGAGGCTAAAAGTGAATTTGGTCACGTAACCGGTATAGCGCACGCCCATTACAGTAAACGTGCTGCCAGCACTAGAGGATGCCAGCCAATATCCATAACAACTACTAACCATCTCTTGATGTGGGAAGTACAATGTATCTCCATATCCATTATTTATATCTTCACTTAAATTATATTCTGCAGTGGTTGGACTATCTATATTTCCTATATAATACCCATTCTCATCACTATTATTACAATATAGTGGTGTATATCCTTTTGAGTTATAACTTTCCACCCACATTTCTATTGTTGGTCCTCCTATTGCACAATCTGCATAAGTATTATCTACAAATCCTGTCCAATTACCTGTATTCAATAATGTTGATACGCATCTTCCATTATTATTTGTACTATAATCTATCCATAATGTTTGTCCAAATAATATTGCATTACTTGTATCTTGAGCTGTACTTGGTGCTGAGCTCCAATATAAACTATAAGTTGAAGTTGATGTCATTCCTGTTCCTGCATTATTTAAATAACTTGATGTATTTTTTACATAGTCTGCTGCTATTAGAAAAATGTGTTCTCCGTCATTATAAAATATTCTCCAATCATTCGTTATATCTCCATCTCCATTTAAATCAACATTATATTCTACATAATCTCCATAATGACTTGCTTCTGTTACTGCTTCTGCAAAGTTTTCTCCTTCTTCTACTACTGGTGGTTCTTCATCACTTCCAGAACCTCCGCTGCTTTCTTCGCTATTTCCTTCATATTTTACTTTTGCACTATTTCCACTTGATGTTATTTCTACTGTAAAATTATAGTCTTTATTTTTATATCCTACTGTTACTCCATTTTTTGTATTTAATTCAAATTCTTTTAATTCATAATTCGCAGTATTCATATTGCTTTCTACTCTTTCCTTAGTCATATAGTCTTCTAAAGTCTCATTACTTCCATTTACATATCTTGCTCCGCTCCAATCTGCTACAACCGCACTTACTGCCATCTCAAGTTCAGTCTGCACATTTGCTCTATTCGTCTCATCTGCTGCATTTACTGCTTGATTTAACACTCCATTATCTCCGTACTACTAATGCAATTGTTACTCCTGCTAATATTAACAATACTATTATTGTTATTACTAGCGCTACTAATGTTACTCCAGAGCTACTTTTTAAAGAATTCAAATTTTTTTGAGTCTTTTTAGATTTTAAATAAAACTCCTTTTCATCTAGATTTTTCATTAGTTTATACATACTTCTCCCCCATTCTTTAATTAATTTTAAATTTTGTACTAGTTATATAACTAGTATTTAAATTATATCTATAATATTTTAAAAAGTAAACATTTTTTAAAAATTATTTTTATTTAATATTTTAAAAATTTTTTTGAAGAATTATTCAAAACCCTTAATTAAATTTATCAAATTAACCTACTTTTTGAACACGCACTAAAAACAAACATTTTTAAAAATGTTTTTCTTTTAATATTTGTAAATCTTTTTCAGAAATAAAAAAACTCTTAAAGAAAACTTTTATCATTAATATTCTTCTCTAAGAATTTCATTTTTATTCTAAATTATATTATGACATTTTATGTCATAACAATAACAAAAGAACTTTGAAAAATTCAAAGCCCTTAATAATTTCATTAAATTAACCTGTTTTTCCAACACGTCCCTTAAAACATTAGTAAAATATTTATTAATTAAAACAGCAAATATTTTAACTATATAAATTATATACATTATATACATATTTATTAAAAATAGTCAAATTTTTTCACATTTTTTGGAGTTTAGTATAAAAATTCATCAAAAATAAAAAAATCCCCAATTACTTTTTTAATTTGGGGATTTTTTTATTAAATAAATTTTACTAAAATATATTTTATGAATCTGAAATGTCCCAAGTATTTGCTCCTGTATTGGTTAATTTAATGTCAGATTGTAGTGTTACTAATGGACGAATACCTAAATCTCCATAATTTGCTCCATTAAAAGAAGCAAAATAATTAGAATAATTAACTCCTCCGTTCTCTTACACTATATACACAATACATAGCACTATTAGTAAGAAATAAACTACAACGTGAAGCTAACCAATAATCTGCATAATATCCAGTTGAATTTACGAATACCATTTTATATATATTATTTGGAATTTCCAAATCAATATATCCTGGTTCATATCCGTAAAAATTATTTATTATTGTTATTATTGACTCTTCACTTGGTGTTGTTGTATAATTTATTTTTTTCATTTCTTCTGTTTCAAAATCATACCAACAAAAACCTCCATCATGAGCACTTGTCATACTCCCATTACCTGCAAGTGTTGATTCATATCTAGGATATACAGTTCCATCCCAGAATATTGACACTTCATTTCCATATTTATCTATTTCACTTCCAACTGTATCACAAAAATCATTATACACTTCTGGCGTTAATCCTATCAAATCTGCTATATCCTTATGGTTTACACTTCTTGCACTTTCCGCATACTTTCCTTGACCATATAATGCTGAAATTTTATCTAATTCTATTATTGCATTTTTTAAACCTTCTTTTCCTGCTAAATAATATTTTTTACCTTCTTGATTTGACGGAATGATTTCACCTTCCGAAATTATCAGAATTTTTCCATTTTCTACTCCAAATATTTTCCATTTTCCTGTATAATCCGCTAAATTAAATACTTGATCTGTACTATATCCTGTCTCTGTAGCATATGAAGTTTCGCTTATTTTACTTGCCCCTGTTATTGGATCATAATTTATATAATCTCCTACTTGAAGTGTTACTTCTCCATCTGTTACACTTCCATCTTCATTTTCTATCCATTCTGTTACCTCGGTAGGCTCTCCTTCTCCTTCATATATTACTTTTGCACTATTTCCACTTGATGTGATTTCTACTGTGAAATTATAATCTTTTCCTTTATATCCAACTGTTACTCCATTTTCTGCATTTAATTCAAATGCCTTTAATTTATAATCAGCAGTATTCATATTGCCTTCTACTTTTTCCTTAGTCATATAATCTTCTAAAGATTCATTACTTCCATTTACATATCTTGCTCCGCTCCAGTCTGCAACAACTGCACTTACTGCCATCTCAAGTTCAGTCTGCACATTTGCTCTATTGGTCTCATCTGCTGCATTTACTGCTTGATTTAATACTCCATTATCTCCGTACTACTAAAGCAATCGTCACACCTGCTAAAATTAACAGTACTATTATTGTTATTACTAGCGCTACTAATGTTACTCCGGAGCTGCTTTTTAAAGAATTTAAATTTTTTTGAGTCTTTTTAGATTTTAAATAAAGCTCCTTTTCATCTAGATTTTTCATTAGTTTATACATACTTCTCCCCCATTCTTTAATTAATTTTAAATTTTGTACTAGTTATATAACTAGTATTTAAATTATATCTATAATAGTTTAAAATGTAAATATTTTTTATTTAAAATTTTTTAAACAATAAAAAAACACTTAAAGAAAACTTTTATATTTTGTATTTTTCTCTAAGTGTTTTATTTTTATTCTAAATCATGTTTATTTTTATAAACATTAAAAATTTAATTTTAAAAATTATTTTTCTTTCAAAAATCTTTTTAATAAGAAAGTTAAAAAATATGGAAATGTATAAAATTTACCGTTAAATCCTATGTTTTTATTACATAATTTTATACCATATTTAATATCTTTATATAATTCATTATTTATTAAATTATTAAGTGAGATTGTTGCATTATTATTTGCCTTTACTTCAACAGGAATTAAAGAATTTGTATCTCTTAACATAAAATCCATCTCAATTTTCTTGCTATCATTTTTATAAAAATATAAATTATAGCCCTCTTTAACTAGCATATCACTTACAATATTTTCATACAAAGCTCCTTTATATGTGTTCATATTTTCATTATTTCTCAAATCATCTTGAACCTCTTCATCTAATGAACCAATCAATAATCCAGTATCCGCAAAATATAATCTATAATTATCTGGATTATAATTTCCTTTTAATGGTAAATTTGCTTGTTCCATTGCATAACAAACATTAACAATCCCTGCATTTGAGAGCCAATCAATAACACCTACATATTCTCTATTTCTTGCTCCATCTGCTATTTTTGATATTTGAAATTTTTTATTTTCATTTCCTAAAAATACTGGTATTTTTCTATAACAATTTAAAATCTTTGTTTTATCCAAACCTCCAGCATATTTTGTAATGTCCTCTTCATAATCTAATAAAATCTGTTGTTGCATTTTTAATATTCCACTAAAATTTTTATTTTCCATAAATCTACTGACTATAGCTGGCATTCCACCTATTATCATATAATCTTTAAAATTAGTCATCATAACATCATATTGCATATTACTTAGTGGCTTTATGTTTATCATATGATTATATAAATCTTCAATTTGTTCTTTTTGATAACCCTTAGCCCATAAAAATTCTTCAAAATCTAAAGATCTCATTATATAATCTTCTTTATTACCAACACTGTTTGATTCAATTTCATTATAATTAATTCCCATTAAAGAACCTGAACAAATAACATCATATCTACCATCTTCTTTAAAAGCTTTTAGTGACGTTGCTGTACTTACACATTCTTGCATTTCGTCAAAAAATATTAATGTATCATTTTCATTTAATTCAAGCTCTGGTATTTTTAAAGTTATATTTTTTATTATATTATCAACCTCAAATCCTTCCTCAAATATTGTTTTGAACTGAGGTTGAAGTGCAAAATTAATCTCTATAAATGTCTTGTAATTATTAACTCCAAAATTTCTTATTGCATTTGTTTTTCCTATCTGTCTTGCTCCTTTAACTATTAAAGGTAATTTATTTGAACTTTTTTTCCATTTAATAAGATAATCATCAATTTTTCTCTTTAATCTTTCCATAAATTCACCTCCAATAATAGTTTATCACATTTTTAGAAAAGTTTCAACAATGGTTTATCACATTTTTAGAAATAAATTGTATGTTATTTTTCACACTTTTAGAAAATTCAAAAAACATTAAGTAATTTATTAATTAATATTTTAATAATAAAATTTCTTTACTTTAAAATAAAAAATAGTATAGTATTATTTTACTATACTATTTCTAAAAAATTAAAATAATTTATAAACTAATTTTAATTAAATCTTAAAATTTATATATTAATTAAAACCTATTTAAATTGATAGTTTCCAAACTCCTGTCTCAGCATTTTGAACTGCTGTGACTTCAGAATTTAGGCAAACTAATGGACGAACACCGAATTTTAGAAGAAGCAAAAAATAGTTCATAATGTATTCTGCTAGGATAACCTACATACATAATACCATTTCCCAAGTACACATCTCCTTGATCAATAGCACTAGGAGAAGCTAGCCAATAAGAACAATTTGAGAAATATAATGTATCTTCATATCCTGTACTTTCATCTTTACTTAAATCATGATTGTAATCTGTTGGTTTATTTATATTTCCTACATAATATCCATAACTATTTATATTATTGCAATATAATGGTGTATACCCTTTGGCATTATAACTTGCTACCCACATCTCTATTGTTGGTCCTCCTATGGCGCAATCTGCATAAATATTATCTACAAATCCTGTCCAATTATTTGTGTTTAATAATGTTGATACACATCTTGCAGTTGAATTTGTACTATAATCCATCCACAAAGTTTGTCCAAATAATGTTGCTCCACTTGTATCTTGGGCTATACTTGGAGCTGAATTCCAATATAAACCACTAGTGGTTGTTAATCCTGATCCTTCTTCAATAACTGCTGTCATCCCTGTTCCTGTATTATTTAAATAACTTGATGTATTTTTTACATAGTCTGCTGCTATTATAAATATATTTTCTCCATTATTGTAGAATATTCTCCAATCATTCGTTATATCTCCATCTCCATTTAAGTCAACATTATATTCTACATAGTCTCCATAATGACTAGCTTCTGTTACTGTGTCTGCAAAGTTTTCTCCTTCTTCTCCACCACCAGAGCTTTCGCTATTTCCTTCATATTTTACTTTTGCACTATTTCCACTTGATGTTATTTCTACTGTAAAATTATAGTCTTTATTTTTATATCCTACTGTTACTCCATTTTTTGTATTTAATTCAAATTCTTTTAATTCATAATTCGCAGTATTCATATTGCTTTCTACTCTTTCCTTAGTCATATAGTCTTCTAAAGTCTCATTACTTCCATTTACATATCTTGCTCCGCTCCAATCTGCTACAACCGCACTTACTGCCATCTCAAGTTCAGTCTGCACATTTGCTCTATTGGTCTCATCTGCTGCATTTACTGCTTGATTTAATACTCCATTATCTCCGTACTACTAAAGCAATCGTCACACCTGCTAAAATTAACAGTACTATTATTGTTATTACTAGCGCTACTAATGTTACTCCGGAGCTGCTTTTTAAAGAATTTAAATTTTTTTGAGTCTTTTTAGATTTTAAATAAAGCTCCTTTTCATCTAGATTTTTCATTAGTTTATACATACTTCTCCCCCATTCTTTAATTAATTTTAAATTTTGTACTAGTTATATAACTAGTGTGTTTTAAATTATATCTATAATATTTTAAAAAGTAAACATTTTTTCAAAATTATTTTTATTTAATATTTTAAAAATTTTTTTGAAGAATTATTCAAAATCCTTAATTAAATTTATCAAATTAACCTACTTTTTGAACACGCACTAAAAACAAACATTTTTAAAAATGTTTTTCTTTTAATATTTTTAAATTTTTTTCAGAAATAAAAAAACTCTTAAAGAAAACTTTTATCATTAATATTCTTCTCTAAGAATTTCATTTTTATTCTAAATTATATTATGACATTTTATGTCATAACAATAACAAAAGAGCTTTGAAAAATATTCAAAGTCCTTAAAACTTCTATTTTTCTAATAACCAATCAATAATATTTTTATGGATAATTCCATTTCTAGACATATTTACTTTATCTAAAGAAAGTAAATATTTTGGTATATCATCATTTATACCACTAAATGCTCCAAATTCTCTTTTTATCACATTTTCATTATCTAATATATATGCAACTTGTATATATAATTCTGAATCTACTTTTCTTGCGAAAAAATCAATTTCTCCTGTTTTGGTTTTTCCTATATAAACATCATAACCTCTTTCTAAAAGTTCATTATATACAACATTTTCAATTGCAAAAGATTTATTAATTTCAAAATTATTGTTTTTTATTTGTGCTATTCCTAAATCAGTCATATAATATTTATTTAATGTTTTCAAAATTGCTTTTCCATGAATATCATATCTATAAATCTTTTTTATTATTAAAGCTTTACAAAGAGCGTCTAAATATATATATAAAGTTTCAGTCGATACTGATTTTCCTTCACTTTTTAAATATTTTACAATATTTTCAGCTGAAAATTCTCTTCCTGTTGTATCTACAACATATTGTAATAACAAGTTAAACAATATTATATCTTTTAAACCTAATCGTTCAACAACATCTCTTAATATAATTGAATCAAAAACGCTATGAAGATAATCTTTTATATTATTTTCATCTTTAAACTGAGTTCTATTAGGTAATCCTCCCCATTTAACAAAATTCCAAAAAGTTTCTTCTTTTTTTGGATTCATTTTTGTTAGCTCAGTAAATTCTTTATAACTTAATGGATAAATATTAAATAAAACATATCTTCCAGATAAAACTGTAGATAATTCATTTGACAATAATTTACTATTTGAACCTGTTATAAATATACTAACATTTTTCAAAGAAGCCCTTAAAGAATTTACTACAACCTCGAATTTTTCTACTTTTTGAATTTCATCTAAAAAAATATAATATAATTTATCATCTTTAACCTGACTTTTAATATACTCATTTAATTTTTTATAATTACTATATTCTTCAAATTCTATTAATTCAAAATTAATATATATAATATGATCATCTTTAACATTTTTTTCTTTTATTTCTTCAATTATTTGACTTAAGATTACAGATTTTCCACATCTCCTTATACCAACAAGAATTTTTATCAAATCTGAATCATAAAATCCTCTTATTCTTGATAAATAAACTTCTCTTTTTAACATAATCATCACCTAAGTTTATTATAGTTTTTTTAAGCTCATTTGTCAAGTTATTTCTCAAATGCGAAATATATTTTAACAAACTTCAAAAACTTTATTTTCGTTTATACTTTTTTGTACATCTATTACTCTTTGATTTGATGATCCTTTCCATTTTAAAGTTGGGTCGTGAAGTTCATCTTTGTAGTTTCCGTCCACTAGTACATCTATATATTTTAATGCTTCTTTGTTTTTTATGTCCTCAAATTTAAAACCTGACCATGCCCATACATTTTTATCTGGGTATTTTTCTTTAAAAGCTTTTGCAAGTTTTGCAGTTCCTTCAATATTAGAAGGAGCCATTGGCTCTCCTCCTAGTATTGATAATCCTTTTACTTCTTTTTTATCACTTAAATTTAAAACCTTATCAATTGTTTCATCAGTAAAATCTTGTCCGCCTTCAAAATCCCACGTTTCAGGATTAAAGCAATTTTTGCAATGAAATGGACAACCTTGCATAAATATTGAAACTCTAACTCCCGGTCCATTTGATATATCCATTTTTCTTATTCTATTGTATTTCATATTTTTGTCCTTTCTTGTATTTTTACAAAAATGTATTTTCTTAGCTTTTTTAAGCTTCTTTATTATCAATATGTAAAACTCTTTCTTTTATTTCTTGAGTTCTTCCTTTGTTCCAGAAATTAGTTCCAATATATCCACATGTACGTCTTGCAACATTTAATGTGTTATGGTCTCTATTTCCACAGTTTGGGCAATACCACTCTAAATTATCATCAATCAAAATTTCTCCTGTATATCCACATTTTTGGCAATAATCAGATTTTGTATTTAATTCTGCATACATGATATTATCATATATAAATTGAATTACTTGTATAACAACATCTATATTTCCTTGTAAGTTTGGTGTTTCAATATATGAAATTGCTCCACCTGGACTTAATTTTTGGAATTCACTTTCTAATTTTAATTTTGAGAATGCATCAATATCTTCAAATACAGGAACATGATATGAATTTGTGATATAAGCTCTATCTGTAATTCCTTTTACTGTTCCAAATCTTTCTTTTAAACATTTTGCAAATTTATATGTTGTTGACTCAATTGGTGTTCCATAAACTGAATAATCTATATCTTCTTCTTTTTTCCATTTTGCTGTTGCATCATTTAAGTGTTGCATTACTTTTAATGCGAAATCTTTTCCTTCTCCATTATCTGTATGACTATGTCCTGTCATAACTTTAACACATTCATATAAACCTGCATATCCAAGTGAAATTGTTGAATATCCATGATGTAATAATTCATGAATTGATTCTCCTTTTTCTAATCTTGCTAATGCACCATGTTGCCAAAGAATTGGTGCTACATCACTTGTGGCATTACTTAATCTTTTATGTCTTATTTGTAAAGCTTTATGACATAACTCTAATCTTTCGTCAAAGATTTTCCAAAATTCATCCATATCTCCATCAGCTGAAAGCGCAACATCTGGTAAATTAATTGTTACAACACCTTGGTTAAATCTTCCATAATATTTTCCTTTACCTTCTACATAATTTTTAGCTTTTGCTATATTTCCAAGGCTCATTGTTCTATCAGGTGTTAAGAATGATCTACAACCCATGCATGGATAGCATTCTCCATCTCCCATTTCATTTTTCTTTAATTCTTTCATAACTTTTTCAGAAATATAATCTGGTACCATTCTTTTAGCTGTACATTCAGCTGCAAGTTTTGTTAAATACCAATATTTACTATCCTCATGAATATTATCCTCTTCTAGTACATATAAAAGTTTTGGGAAAGCTGGTGTTATATATACACCTTTTTCATTTTTAAATCCTAGAATTCTTTGTTTTAAGAATTCTTCTATAATCATAGCAAGTTCATCTTTATATTCTTCTGTTTCTCCTAAATACATATTAACTGATAAAAATGGGGCTTGTCCGTTAGTATTTGTCATTGAATTTACTTGATAGTTAAATGTTTGAACACCATCTTCAACTTCTTTTTTAGTATCTTGCATTGCAAATTTTTCACATTCTTCTTTGCTTAGCCCTCTATCTTTATATCTTTTTAAATATTTCTCATAGCTTAATCTTACAAATGGAGCTAAATGTGTAAGTGATACTGTAGCTCCACCATAGCTAGATGAAGTTACTGCTAAAATAATTTGAGTTGCAATTGTTGCTGCTGTTATAAATCTATGTGGTTTTTCAATCATTACACCATTAATAACAGTTCCATTTTGTAACATATCATCTAAATTTATTAATTCACAATTGTGAAGGGCATTTTGTGCAAAATAATCTGCATCATGAAAATGTATAATTCCTTTGTCATGCGCTTCTACTATATCTTCTGGAAGTAAAAATCTTCTTGTAATATCAGTACTTGTAATTCCAGCTAAATAATCTCTTTGAGTTGTAACAACTTCTGCATTTTTGTTAGAATTTTCACTATTCCAATATTCATTTTCTCCTTCAATTAGCTCTTTTATAGATTTATCAGTAGTATTTGCTTTTCTTACTAATTCTCTTGTATATCTATATGTAATATACTTTTTAGCTAATTGATATTTTCCAAATTCCATTAGTTTTTCTTCAATTATGTCTTGAATATCCTCAACTAAAATTCTTTTTTTATTTAATTCTTCAATATATTTTATAATTTCTTTAATTTCTTCTTTAGTTGCTTTTTCTCTACCTCTAACCTCTTCATTTGCTTTTCCTATTGCTACTCTAATCTTCTCTGGATCATAATCTACAATATGTCCATCTCTTTTTACAATTTTCATGTTTTTTTGTCCTCCCCATATATTTTATGAGCTAATCTTATAGATAATTTTTTTATTTTACAAGTTGCACTTGCGTCTTTTTGAAATTTGTAATAAAATGTTTTTGGTGATTGATTATGATAAGTCCATTTGACGGTTTAAACAAATTACAAATAAATAAATTATTTGATTTATTAAGTGTTCATCAATACAGATATCATGAAAATGAAGAGATTTTGCCTACTATAAAAAATGAAAATATAATTTGTATTATATTACAGGGGTATGCTCAAATTATATATATGGAATACAATGGTGATGAAATTTTAATGGAAAATCTTTATAAGAATGATGTTTTTGGAACTAATATTTCTGGAACAAACAATGATAACTGTGAAATAATCGCAAGAGATGATACGGAAGTTGTTGTTATTGATTATGAAAATTTAATTAATCCTAAAAATTTAAATCATAACTATTTTAATACTTTTCTTAAGAATTTATTTGATATAACAAATATAAAATTCAAAGAAAAAAATAAAAGAATGAGAATACTAGAAAAAAAACAAATTAGAGATAGACTTTTAGAGTTTTTTGAAATCGAATATGTAGGAAACCCTACAAAATCATTTATGCTTCCTTTTTCATTAAAAGAGTTAGCCGATTATATCGCCGTTAATCGTTCTGCAATGTTTAGAGAATTAAGACATCTAAAAGATGATAAATTAATTGAAATAAATGGTAGGAAAGTTAAATTATTATATAAATAATTAGGCATTTCTTTATGCCTAATTTTTTTTACAATAATTTCCTTTGAATTAAGTAATTCTAGATGATATTATTGTTTTATAAAGGAGGATACATAGTATGAAAGATTTTATTACTAATTTTGATGAAAAAACTTTAAAAATAACTTTTTTTACACAAAAACTAGCTTTTTTTATTTCTTTATTAGGTGTAATTGGACTTTTCATTTGTTTAAAAATTTATACAGATTTAAATTTATATTACATAAGTATAGCAATATTTAAAACAGGAATTCTAGCAGCAGTTTGTTCACTATGCTTTGGTATATTTTTTAATATATTTAAAAAAGGATATATTCCTAGATAAGAAAAACCCCCTGTTGCTTTGTCAAGCTCAAGGGGGTGAAAAACATTTAGGTTACTGGTATTGCTCTTTTACAATTACAACTCCAATTCCCTTTCCTGCCCACAAAAGAGGTGTTGATCTTACAACCTCCTCATAAGCAGTTTCACAGGTTACACCGTTCATCCAACTCTCTGTGTCCTGATAGACTGTAGCGCTTGGTGGCACTTCAACCACCTTAGCCGTATACTGGGTTCTTTCTTTGGTTCTTTTAAACTTGATATTAACCCAGACGATCCGCTCATCATCAGTATAGTCTTTCTGATCAGCAATCTTGAGAAGCGTAGGCTTATATCTGTGATCTCCTTCTTCTTCTAAAACAGAAGAAATACACTTATCAAGCCATTCAACTAATTCTTTTGAAGAACCAATTTTAAACGCTTTTCCAACTTTTACCCGTAAATTTTTTGACATATGCTTTTCCTCCTAATATTGAAATTAATCAAGGGTCTACAAAAAATATTTTACCATGTTTACATAAATTTGTAAAGCTTTTAGTGTTTAAAAAATGAACGTTATTAAAGTTTTAACGTTCATTTTTTATTTTATTTATTTAATTCTTCTAAAAATAATTTATTTAAAAGCTGTGGATTTGCCTTTCCTTTAGTAGCTTTCATTGCTTGACCTACCAAAAATCCTAATGCTCTATCTTTTCCAGCTTTAAAATCTACTATTGATTGTGGATTTTTTTCTAATATTTCCATAACTATTTTTTTAATTTCGCCTTCATCAGAAATCTGAATCCAACCTTTTTCTTCAATTATTTTAGATGGTTTTTTTGAATTTTCAAACATTTCTTCTAATACTTTTTTGGCTATAGCTGAACTTATTTTTCCATCATCTATTAATTTTATTAATTCACCTAAATCTTCTCCTGTAAATGGAATATTATCAGGTTCTTCTTCTTTTTCATTTAAAATTCTTGCAATATCAGACATTATCATATTACTTACAGCTTTTGGATTATTACAAATTTTAATAGCATCTTCAAATAAATTTGAATAATATTTTGATTGAACTGTAAAGTTTGCAGCTTTTTCCGATAAACCATAATCACTTAAATATCTCTTTCTTCTACTTTCTGGAAGCTCTGGAAGATTTTTTCTAATATTTTCTATGTATTCATCAGAAAGTCTAATTGGAGCCAAGTCAGGGTCAGGAAAATATCTATAATCTTGAGCATCTTCTTTATCTCTCATAGGAAATGTTTTTCCAGAAATATCATCCCATCTTAAAGTTTCCTGAGTAATAGTACCTCCCTCTTCTATTACTTCAATTTGTCTTTCTGCTTCATACTTAATTGCTCTTACTATACTTCTAAAAGAGTTCATATTTTTCATTTCAGTTCTAGTTCCAAGTTTTTCAGTTCCTTTTTTTCTAACTGAAACATTAACATCAGCTCTTAAAGAACCTTCTTGCATTTTGCAGTCAGAAACTTCAATATATTCAAAAATAGATTTTAATTTTCTCATATAGCTTTCAGCCTCTTCTGGACTTCTTAAATCTGGTCTAGATACTACTTCTATTAATGGAACACCAGCTCTATTTAAATCAACAAAAGTTCCTCTTCCATATTCATCATGATTTAATTTTCCCGCATCTTCTTCTATATGAATTCTCTCTAACCTAATTTTCTTTTCTCCATCAGGAGTATCAATTGTCACAAATCCATCATAGCAAAGTGGTAAGTCATATTGTGAAATTTGATATGCTTTTGGTAAATCTGGATAAAAATAATTTTTTCTATCATTTTTGCTATTTTTTGCAATTGAACAATTTGTAGCAAGACCTGCTTTTACAGCATATTCAACTACTTTTTCATTTAATACTGGAAGCGTTCCTGGAAGCCCCATACAAATTGGGCAACAATGAGTATTAGGTTCTCCTCCGAATTCTGTTGGACATGAACAAAAGATTTTAGTTTTAGTTGAAAGCTCACAATGTACTTCTAATCCAATAATCATTTCATAATCTTCTTTTGCCATTATTTATCGCCTCCTTTTTTAAATGTCGGTTCATTTGCTTTAAAATTGCTATTTTGTTCATATGAATATGCTGCTCTAAATATTTTTTCTTCTTGAAAACTATTTGATATTAATTGAAATCCAATAGGAAGCCCTTTGCTATCTAATGAGCATGGAATACTCATTCCTGGAAGTCCTGCAATATTTACAGGAACTGTGCAAATATCTGCTAAGTACATCTCAAGCGGATTATTTGATTTTTCTCCTATTTTAAATGCTGTTGTTGGAGATGTTGGTGTTAATAATAAATCATACTTTTGAAATAGTTCATTATATGCATTTTTTATAACAGTTCTCACTTTTTGCGCTTTTTTATAATAAGCATCATAATATCCAGAAGAAAGCACATAAGTTCCTAAAATAATTCTTCTTTTAACTTCTGGTCCAAATCCTTCACTTCTTGAATTTTTATAAATATCTTTTAAATTTTCAAAATTTTCACTTCTATAACCATATCTTATTCCATCAAATCTACCTAAATTTGAACTAGCTTCTGCACAAGCTATAATGTAATAAACTGCTGTTGCATATTTTCCAACATCTAAAGAACATTCTTCAACAATTGCTCCCATTTCTTCATATTTTTTAGCAACTTCTAAAATTGCACTTTTTACTTCTTCATTTATTCCTTCTCCAATATATTCTTTAGGAATACCAATTTTCATTCCTTTTACATCATTTTTTAAACTTAAAGTATAATCTTTTTTCTCTAATTTTAAAGATGTTGAATCTTTTTCGTCATGACCTGCAATTAAGTTAAGTAAAATTGCAGCATCTGTAACATCTTTAGTAATTGGTCCAATTTGGTCTAAAGATGAAGCAAAAGCAACTAAACCATATCTTGAAACTAAACCATAAGTAGGTTTTAAACCAACAACACCACAAAGTGATGATGGCTGACGAATACTTCCACCTGTATCACTTCCTAAAGTCCATGGAGCCATTTTAGCTGCAACAGCCGCTGCACTTCCTCCTGATGAACCACCTGGAACTCTAGATAAATCCCATGGATTATGAGTTTTAAAAAATGCAGAATATTCAGTTGAACCACCCATTGCAAATTCATCCATATTTAGTTTTCCTAGAAATACAAGATCTTCTGAATTTAATTTATCTATAACTGTTGCATTATAAGGAGAAACAAAATTTTCTAACATTTTAGAACTACATGTAGTTTTTGTATTTCTTATACACATATTATCTTTTATTCCAATTGGAATACCTGCATATTTTTCTACATTTTCATTTTTAGCTCTTTTTTCATCAACTTGTTTTGCTCTTTTTAAAGCCTTATCCTCTATTAATGAAACATATGCTTTAACTTCTTCATCTTTTTCTTTAATTCTGTCATAATAAGCTTTTGTTAGCTCTTCTGATGAAATTTCTTTTTTATTTAACATTTCAGCTAATTCATGAGCTGTATATTCATATAATTTCAATTTAAAAAACTCCTTTCAAATATAGTTACTTATTGCTACTGAAGTACTTTTGGTATTCTAAACATACCCTCATCTTGACTTGGTGCATTTTTTAGTAATTCTTCTTTTGATATAGTTTGTTTTATCTCATCTTTTCTAAAAACATTATAATTATCATTTGCGCCAATAGTTTCTTTTATTTTTTCAGTATCAACATTATTAACAGTATTTGCAAATTCTAAGATTTCTTGCATATCTTTCGTATATTTTTCAATCTCTTCTTGAGAAAGATTAAGACTTGCAAGCTTAGCAATATGAATAATCTCTTCTTTACTAATAGACATAAAAATCTTCCTTTCTATTTTTAATATAATAATTTTTAAAATCATATCCATTTCTTATTTTAATATTGATTATTATATATCAAAAAAACTTAAAAAACAACTACTTTTTGTCTAAATACTAGTATTTTTAAGATAAATATTATATATCTTTAGTTTTTATTTAAATAATTTTTATTAAAACCTAGTAAAAAATTATAAATATTGCATAAAAAACATATTTTTGCTATAATTAAAATAGTTGCGGCAGGAATGTTAAGCAAGTAAATTTTAAAAAATTTGACGCCAGAGTGCTGGCAGAAAGGAAGGTTTTTATGCGGATTATTAACAAAATAAGAGGTTTAAGTCTCTTAAGCAAAATTATTATTGGTGGAGCAGCTTTTATCATCATAACTGTAGGATTAATTATCGCAGTATTAGTTCAGGGAAACCTGAATAAATCTGCTGACAATTCTCAGACTGTACAGACTGAAGAGCAGTCTAGTACAGAGAATGATACTAAAACCGAAGAAACAGAAACACAGGCAAATTCTTCTGATAATGAAGAAATTGTCATGTCAACTGTTAACGTATTCTTCAATGGTGCGTGGCTTCAGCCATACTCTAAAGAAGATGTCGTTAAAGCCAAAGGTATTAATTTGGAAGAAATTTCAAATGACAATAATCTTTTGGCTCAGGCAGTTATAGGTTTCAACCAAGAAGTTTCTCGAATCAAAATTTGGTTTGAGGACTTAAATGGTAGAAAGTTAAGTGATAACTTTCTGCTAAACGGAGATAACAATTGGTCCACAAAGCTGGACTTAAGTAGTTATGAAGGAGAAATCATCGTAGCTATGGGTATTTCTGATAAAAACTTCCCGCCAAACGTTTCTTACTCATACTTTAAATTAGTTCTACCTAATTAAAAAGTATGAAAAAAACCGCCCCCTCGCTTATAAAGGAGGGGGTTTTCTTATTGATATCTTAAAAATTTATATTTTATTTATAATTTCCAAACTTCTATCAGCTAATTTTTGATAACGTTCTTTTTTATCTCGTATTTTTTCTGATAATTCTGGTAATATTCCAAAATTTGCATTCATTGGTTGAAAATTTTCTTTTTTAGATGAAATATAATTTGCTAAAGCACCTATAACAGTTTCATTTGGATAAATACTTTTTTCTTTATTTAAAAACTTTTTAACTGCATTTATTCCTGCAACAAAACCTGATGAAATAGATTCAACATAACCTTCTACCCCCGTAATTTGCCCCGCAAAATAAATATTGCTGTTTTTCTTAAAATTATAAGTTTCGTCCAATAAATCTGGCGAATTAATAAAAGTATTTCTATGCATAACTCCGTATTTTACAAAATTTGCATTTTCCAATCCTGGAATCATTGAAAATACTCTTTTTTGCTCACCATATTTTAAATTAGTTTGAAATCCAACCATATTAAATAAAGTTCCTTCTTTATTATCTTGTCTTAATTGAACTACTGCATATGGTCTTTTTCCTGTTCTTTTATCTGTAAATCCTACAGGTTTTAATGGCCCAAATCTTAATGTATCTATTCCTCTTTTTGCCATAATTTCAACTGGCATGCACCCTTCAAAAATCTCTCTTTTTTCAAAATCATGCAAAACTACAGTCTCAGCTTTTACAAGTTCTGTAACAAAATTTTCATATTCTTCCTTATTCATTGGAAGATTAATATAACTCTTTTCTTGCACACTTATTCTATTTTGCCAAGCCTCTATTGCCTCATCTTTTCCTCTTTCCTGCTGATATCTATTTCCATAAAAAGCAATATCCATATTAATTGAATCTTTTTCAATTATTGGAGCTGCTGCATCATAAAAATATAGACCATTAGAATCAATTAATTTTGAAATTTCATTTGACAATTTTTCAGATGTTAAAGGACCTGTTGCAATTATTACTATTCCATCTTCTGGAATTTCTTCTACTTCTTCTCTAATTATTTCTATATATTCATTTTCTTCTAATAATTTTGTAACTTCTTTTGAAAATTCATCTCTATCTACTGCTAACGCTTGACCTGCTGGAACTTTTACTTTATCTGCTATTGGAATTAAGAAAGAACCCAATATTCTTAACTCCTCTTTTAAAAGTCCACATGCATTTGTTAGTAAATTTGATTTAAATGAATTACTGCAAACGATTTCTGCTAAATCTTTATTAGAATGTGCAGGAGAAAATTTTACAGGTTTCATTTCATAAAGTTTAACTTTTATTTTGTTTTTAGCAATTTGCATAGCAGCTTCTGTTCCGGCCAACCCTCCACCTATAACAGTTATATAATCTTTCATATCTATAAATTCCTTTTACTTTTAAATTTTTTTACTTTAGTATTCTAAAACATTTTTACAAAAAAAGCAAGAGCCCCAATGTCCGAAGACATGGGGCTTTTTGCTTAAAAGAGGTTTATTCTTTTTTTAAACTTAGCAAGCCTCTAATACAGGCTGCATATCAAGCTTAATTAAAGAATAAAAATACTTTAAAAACCTGACGAAACCTACCATCATGTCTGTATACTTAAATGGATTTTCGTCCCATTCCTTAAATTCCTTTGACATTCTACCATAGGAGCAATGCCCTAACAACTGAGACAAATAGTTTCTCACACTTCGGATAGAAATATCCTTGCTACTAAATTCAGGATCAATATCTACCATTGTCTCAACCCAGCACAGGCTTGCTAACAGGCACGGACTTTCGTTACATTTCACACCGAATCTACTTGCGAAAATCTTCGCTTTTGCAGCTTCGCTGTTTGCTTCATTTATCGCAAGTAAATAGTCCGCTGTCTGGTCAGCCAAGTATTCAGTCATATAGTTATATAACTTCCGACTGATACCTACTACCTTGCTTTTAGCATATTCTTTCTCAAGAGCATCTACAACTCCCGCTGAAAGACGAGTCATATCAAGTTCTTTTACAATTCCGTTTACCTCCATGAATAACCGTTTCGTCTGCACATTACCATTTTTCATAGTGCTACCTCTTTTCTTAAATTTTTTTATCCAGTTTCACCCGGATACTCTTTAATTATAACTCTTATATACATTTAAGTCAAAAAACTATTTTCTTAAAATATATTTACATTTTTAAGTTTTATTATATAATTATAATAATTTATTTTAGCTTAAAATTTTTATATTAATAAAAGTTTTAATATTTTTTAATACTAGGAGGAAAACATATGAGAGAAGTAAAACCATTTACAATGTGGAAACATTTTAAAGGAACGAGAGCATTAGTTATAACTTTAGCAAAACATAGCGAAACTGGAGAAAATTTAGTTGTATATGCTTGTATGGACAATCAAGGAAAAACAAATCATAAAGATGGAATTTATGCAAGGCCTCTTGAAATGTTTTTATCAGAGGTTGACCATGAAAAATATCCTGATGTAAAACAAAAATATCGTTTTGAAGAAATTACAGAAGAATAATTTTAAAATTTATTTATATTTATAAAAGCATGAAATACTGTAAAATATAGTATTTCATGCTTTATATTTTTTAGCTTAAAAACTTTGGATTTTAAAAATCACATTACTTTTTAGTTGTAGACTTTCTCGAAGTTTTTTTAGTAGACTTTTTAGCAGTAACTTTACTAACAGATTTTTTAGTAGTTTTTTTGCCAGTTTTCTTTTTAACAACCTTTTCTTTTTCTGCTTCAGGATCAAATTTTTCTCCTGGCTTTGGTTTATTCCACGAAATATAGTTGCAACCTTGTTCTACCCCTTTATTATTTTCACAAATATAATAATTTCTTCCTTTTTTAGTTTTTCTAACTTGAACTTTTCCTCCACAGACTGGGCATGGAACATCTATAGTCTCTACTAAAGGCTTAGCATTTTTACATTCTGGGTATCCCGGACAAGCTAAAAATTTTCCATATCTACCGTATTTTATAACCATCATTCTACCACATTTTTCACATGGCACATTAGATACTTCTGGTTCTAGCTGAACATGTTCTAATTCTTTTTCCACTCTATCTAAAGTTACAGAAAATGGCGAATAAAATCTTCTTATAACATCTTTCCACTTTTCTTCCCCTTCTGCAATTTTATCAAAATCTTCTTCAATTTTTGCAGTAAACTCAACATTTATTATATCTGGAAAATTTTCTATTAATAACTTATTTACAATTCTTCCTAAATCTGTTGGAACTAATTGCTTTTGATTTTTTTCTATATAATGTCTTGCTAAAATAGTTGTAATTGTAGGAGCATAAGTACTTGGTCTACCTATTCCTTTTTCTTCTAAAGCTTTTACTAAACTTGCTTCTGTATATCTTGGAGGTGGCTCTGTAAAGCTTTGTTTTGATTTCAAATCTTCTTTTTTAACTTCTTCATTTTCATGAAGCACCGGAATCTTAGTAAATTCTTCAGTTTGTTCTACATCTTCTCCTTCAACATATAAAATCATAAAACCTTTAAATTTTAAAGTTTGACCATTTGCTCTAAAATTATAATTATTTCCATCAATATTTACAGTCAAAGTATCATAAACCGCTGGCGACATTTGACTAGCTATAAATCTATTGTAAATTAATCTATAAAGTTTAAATTGGTCAGGAGTTAAACTTTCTTTTATATCTTCAGGAGAAAGTTCAATATGAGCCGGTCTAATTGCTTCGTGCGCATCTTGAGCATCTTTTTTAGTTCTATAATATCTATTTTCATAATATTGCTCACCAAACTTTGCTGTAATTACTTCTTTTGCCGCTGCTCTTGCTTCTTCTGAGATTCTAGTTGAGTCAGTTCTCATATAAGTAATTAGACCTGTTAATCCATGTTCTGGAAGTCTTACTCCTTCATACAAAGTTTGAGCAACAGACATAGTCTTTTTAATTGCAAAATTTAATTTTCTTGAAGCCTCTTGTTGCATTGTACTTGTTGTAAAAGGTGGTGCTGGAGTTCTTCTCTTTTCTCCTTTTTTTATTTCTTTTACTATATATTTTGCACCTTCTAAATTCTTTAAAACTTCATCTACGTCTTCTTTAGAATGAAGTTCTAATTTTTTTCCATCTTTTCCTATAAATTTACATTCAAACTGAGTTTTAGTTGGAAAATCTGAAGCAATTAAAGTTATATTCCAATATTCTTCTGGAATAAAGTTTTCAATTTCTTCTTCTCTTTCAACTATTAATCTTACTGCAACTGATTGAACACGACCTGCAGATAAACCTTTTTGAACTTTTTTCCAAAGAACAGGACTAATTTTATAACCAACAATTCTATCTAAAACACGTCTTGCTTGCTGAGCATCTGTTAAATTTAAATCAATATTTCTGGGATTTGATATACCTGCTTTTACTGCTTTTGATGTAATTTCATTAAATGTTACTCTATTTGCAGTTTTTGGATCTAACCCTAAAATATAAGCCAAATGCCAAGCAATTGCTTCTCCTTCACGGTCAGGGTCAGTTGCCAAATATATATTTTTTGCTTCTTTGGCATCTTTTTTTAAAGAATTAATAAGTGTTCCCTTTCCTCTAATATTTATATATTCAGGTTCAAAGTCATGTTCAATATCAACACCTAATTTTGATTTTGGCAAATCTCTAATATGTCCCATTGAAGCAACAACTTTGCTACTTCCTCCTAAAAATTTTTTAATCGTATTTGCCTTTGCAGGTGATTCAACGATTACCAATTTATCAATCATAAAATCTTTTTTCCTTTCGTATAAAAAAATCTTTTCCTTTGTTATTTTAATTCATACTATCCAAAAAATCAAGCATTTATTCTTTTTATTTAAAAACTCTGCAATTAAAAGCAGTAGAAATTACTAAAATTTCTACTGCTTTTTTAATACTTTTTCTATCTCTAAATAAATTTTATCAAGTACATTTTTGGTTTCCAGAGTTTTTGCTTGTTCGCCCATTTTTTTTAATTTTTGTTTATCTAAAATTATACTGTCTATTTCTTTTGAAAGTGTTTGATAATTTATATTATCATTACTAATTATTCTTGCTGCACCTATTTTTTCTAAGACTTTTGCATTATCTTCTTGGCGATTTGCAAGTCTACTTGGAAGTGGCACAAATATTGCAGGTTTTCCTACAATTGAAATTTCCGTAACCGTCATTGCTCCACTTCTGCAAACTAGTAAATCTGCAATATTCATCATTTCATCCATATTATAAATATATGGCAAAATTTTTATATTTTTTAAATTATTAATATTTTTTCCACTAAGTTCTAATTTTTCTTTTATAATATCATACTGTTTTGCTCCACAAGATAGTATGATTTGATACTTTTTATTTAAATCATGTTTAATTAAATCATAAACTGCTTCATTTATCTTTTGAGCACCTTGACTGCCACCAAATATTAAGACTATTGGTAAATTATTTCTTATTCCTATTTCTCCTAAAAGCTTTATTTTTTGATTTATATTAATATCCATTTTCTTAATCTTAGTTGGAGTTCCTGTTACAACAACATTTTCTCTATTTTCCAAATTTTCTTTTGTTTCTTTAAAACCAACTAAAACTCTATCTACTTTTTTTGCATACATTTTAACTGCTCTACCTGGGAAACTATTACTTTCATGAAGAATTGTAGGAATTCTAAGCTTTGTTGCTACCGCAAAAACTGGAACACAAATATATCCACCTGTTCCAATTACTATATCTGGTTTAAATTTTTCAAAAAATTTTTTTACATCTTTTTTACTTGAAAATGTTTTAAAAATATTTTTAAAATTATTTATTGAAATTTCTTTCTTAAATCCATAAGCTTCAATAGTTTTTAACTCGTAACCATTTCTAGGCACTAAATCATTTTCTAACCCTCTATTAGTTCCTATAAAAACTATTTCAGATTTTGGATTTTTTTCTTTAATCTTACCTGCAATTGCTAATCCAGGATTAATATGACCACCTGTACCAGCAGCAGAAATAACAACTTTCATGATGTCTTTCCTTTCTTTTTTTGTTGGGACAAGAGAACCATCTCCATGTACCTATTTTATTTCTTTTTAGAAGAACGAGCTATATTTAGTAATATTCCTACTGCTGCTAAATTAAATATCATTGCAGTTCCACCATAACTGAAAAATGGTAACTGCATACCAGTTACTGGAATTGTGTTTGTAACAACTGCTATATTTATAATAGCTTGAATTCCAATTAAACTTACAATTCCAACTGCAATTAAAGTTCCAAATGTATCCTGAGCCTTTAAAGCTATTATAATACCTCTCCAAATAAATATTAAAAATAATATTATAACAACTATACAGCCAATAAACCCTAGTTCTTCTGCTAAAACTGCAAATATAAAATCATTTTGTGGTTCTGGCAAGTATAAATATTTTTGTTTGCTTTGCCCTAAGCCTAAACCAAAAAGTCCACCTGAGCCAATTGCATATAAACTTTGAATTATTTGCCAACCGATCTCCTGTAATATCTGACCATGGATCTAGCCATGTTTGAATTCTTCCAATTCTAAAAGAACCTGACTCACCTGTACTGTTTCCACTTTTTGCTGTTAGAAAAACTCCTAATGCTCCAACTCCTAATGCTCCTAAAACAACAAAATGACTAATTCTGGTTCCTGCAACAACCATTTGTATAACACTAATTAAACATATAACAAACGTTGCACTAAAATGATTTTGTAATACATAAATTGAAATAATTACTGGTACTAAAAATAATAATGGAAAAATACATCCCCAAAAGAAATGCTTAATTTTTCCATTTTCTTTTAGATCACTCATTAAACTTGCAAAAAATAGAATAAATGCTAATTTTGCAACTTCTGAAGGTTGAAAGTTAAAACCACCTATATTTATCCAACGAGTTGCACCACCAGCCGACATTCCTGTAAGTCCAACTAAAAACAATAATGCAACTATTACAACATATATTATCCATTTAAATTTTCTATAAATTCTATAATCTACTTTTGAAAGAATTACTGCAAAAACAACTCCGAATTCCAGCTGCTCTTGCCTGTTTTTTAAAGTATGAATAACTATCTCCACCTTCAGATAAAGCAGTTGCAGAACTTGCAGATAATACCATAATTAGCCCAAGTACTAATAAAATACCAACTACAATTATTATTATATAATCACTTGAGCCTTTGGTAAAAAAGCTTATTTTATTTTCCTTCTTTTTTGTCATAGGTATTTCAGTCCTTCCCTTTTAGCATTTTATACTGCCAAAATTCCAATAATACTAGCTATTAAAGTAATAAATGAAAATACTCCAACAACCCTATTTTCTCTCCAACCAGAAAGTTCAAAGTGATGATGAAGTGGAGCCATTTTTATAACTCTTTTTCCAAAAAGTGAAAAAGAAACTACTTGAGCTATAACTGATAAAGTTTCAATTACTGGTATAATCGCTATTATAATTAATAATAATGGATTTTGTAAATAAATTGCTATACTAGAGATTACTCCTCCTAAAAGAAGCGAGCCAGTATCACCCATCATAACTTTTGCTTTATGGAAATTATAAATTAAAAATCCGAATACATGCACCGCTACAAATTGCTCCAAATATTGATATTCCATATATTCCTGCTCTAAAAGCAATTATAGAAAATGCAGCAATAATAATAGCACTTACACTTCCTGCTAAACCATCTACACCATCTGTTAAATTTACTGCATTGGTTGTTCCAAGCATTACTAAAATCATAAGTGGAATATATACAAACTTTGGTAATTCTAAAGAAAAATCCGTAAATGGAATTTTAATATCTGTTCCTATGTTAGTATAATTTAATAAAAATAATATAAAAATTACTGAAACAACAAGTTGCCCTAAAAGCTTAAGTTTTGGACTTAAGCCATCTGTATTTTTCAAAACTACTTTTTTAAAATCATCAATAAATCCAACTAATCCAAAACCTACTGAAACTATCGCAACAGGTAAAATTACTATAACAAGCTCACAATTTATAATACAAGCTATTATACTTAAAATCAAAATCGTAATTATCATCATAATTCCACCCATTGTTGGTGTTCCTCTTTTTTTCAAATGACTTCTCGGACCATCTAATCTTTCACTTTGCCCTACTTTTAATTTTTTTAATATTGGAATTATAATCTTTCCTAAAATTGCTGTAATTACAAATGCAGCAATAAGATATAAAATTTCTGTTAACATCTAAAATCCTTTCTGTCTACTATTTTTTTGTTTTTTTCATTTCATTTAAAATTTCTTTTACAATAACTCTTTCATCATAATCAATTTTTTTATTATTTATTTCTTGATATTTTTCATGACCTTTTCCTGCTAAAACAATTATATCTCTTTTATTCATCATTGTTATAGCTTCTTTAATTGCTTCTGTTCTATCTACTATTACTTTATATTTTCCTTTTGTTTTCTTTGTTCCTTCTTCAATTTCTGAGATAATATCCTCTGGTTTTTCTGTTCTTGGATTATCTGTTGTAATAATTGTAAAATCAGCAATTCTTCCTGATGTTTCTCCCATAAGAGGTCTTTTTGTTTTATCTCTATCTCCACCACAGCCAAAAACACAGATTACTCTACCTTTTGTATATGTTTTAACTGCTTGTAAAATACTTTCTAAACTTTCTGGAGTATGAGCATAATCAATCATGATTGGAAGTTCTAAATCATTTGCAACCATTTCACTTCTTCCTGGAACTTCAATATGCTCCATTACTTCTTTTATAATATCACTATTAGCTCCTAAACTTACACAAACTGAAATTGCAGCTAAACTATTGTATACACTGAACCTACCAGGAATATTTACTTTTATTCTTTCATTTTTATTATCAATTTTAACTTTAAAATCAACTGTTGTATTTGTAACTGTTACATCTTTAGCTAATAAATCACATGTATTATCAATACCATAAGTTTTAATCTCGCATTTTGGAGAATCTTTTATAAGTCTTTCTGTTTTAAAATCATCTGCATTTGCAAAACCTTTTTTACACATAGCAAATAATTTTTCTTTTGATTTAAAATAATCTTCCATATCAGTATGCTCTTTTGCGCTAATATGATCTTTATAAAAATTAGTAAAAACTCCTATATCAAAATATGTTCCCAAAACTCTATTATATTTTAAACTCTGAGAAGAAACTTCCATAACAACATATTCTACTTTTTCTTTAGCCATTTGATAAAAAGTTTTTTGAAGTTCAATACTTCCGAGGAGTTGTTCTACTACTATCTCCTAAGCAATCTTCTCCTATATAATTTGAAATTGTTCCAATTAATCCAACTTTTTTCCCCATTTTTTCTAAAATAGATTTTATCATATATGTTGTTGTAGTTTTTCCTTTAGTTCCTGTAACTCCTATTACTGTAAATTTTTTTGAAGGATTTCCATAAAAATTGCATGCAGCTACTGCTAAAGCAGTTCTAGAATCTTCAACTATCACTATCGTAATATCATCCGGTATCTTAATTCCTTTTATATCAGCATTTATATCTATTATAATAGCTTTTGCACCATTTTCTATTGCCTCTTCTATAAATTTGTGACCATCAAAATCAAAACCTTTAACTGCCACAAATAAACATCCAGGTTTTACATTTTTTGAATTGTCCTCAATTGATAAGACATCAATTTCCATATCCCCTTTTGACTTATAATTTTCAATTCCTTTTAAAATTTTCTTAAGTTCCATTTATTAGATTCCTCCAAACAAAAATATTTTTACATTTTTACAGATTTTATTATATCCCAAAACATTTTAGATGTCTACTAAAATTATAAATATTTTATTTTATTAAATAATATTTAAAAAAAATAAAAAAATACCAAAATAAGAATTTTAAAAATAAAAAAGCTTTGTTTAAAAATCCAAAGCTCTTCTTTTTACATAATAATAAAATTATTATTCTTCAACTTTTTTAAAGTTTTCTTTTCCAACTCCACATAATGGACATACCCAATCATCTGGTAAATCCTCAAATTTTGTTCCTTCTACTTCTTCATCATAGATATATCCGCAAACAGTACATTCATATTTCATATTTTTCACCTCCCTTAAGTTAAAAAATCTATTTTAAAATTTCGTTAACCAAATTTTCAAAAGCTTTAGTTGTACTATCATTTGCTGTTGTTTTTATAGTAATAATTGGCTCACAAATTTCAATATTTTTCATTTCTTCCAAAATGTTTTTCATAAGTTTCCCTGCCATTGGCGCCCATGAGCCATTTTCTATTATTCCAACTTTTCTATTTTGATAATTTTTATGCTTTAATTTTCTTAAAAAGGTCTCTGTTGTAGGAAATAAGCCAGCGTCATAAGTAGGAGAAGCAATAATCAATTTATCATACATAAAAGCATATTCTACAACTCTTGACATATCTTCTCTTGCTAAATCACATAAAACTATTGGTTCTTCTGTTTTTATTTTTAATATTTCTTCTAATAATTTTACTGCATTCTTAGTATTTCCATGAATTGAATTATAAGCAATCAAAATGCCTTTTTCTTCTGGTTCATACTTACTCCAAATATCATATTTATTAATATAATATTCCAAATTTTCTTTTAAAACAGGACCATGTAATGAACATATAATATTTATATCAAGATTTAAAGCTTTTTTAAGTACAGCTTGTACTTGAGCACCATATTTTCCGCAAATATTAAAATAATATCTTCTAGCTTCTTCAATCCATTCTTGCTTATCTAAATCAGGAAAACCAAACTTTCCAAAGCCATCGGCTGCAAATAATACTTTTTCTTTTTCATCATAAGTAAACATTACTTCTGGCCAATGTACCATTGGAGCCATAAAAAATTTTAATTTACGTGTTCCAATATCAAGTTCATCATTTTCATTTACGCTAATTAACCTATCTTTTAAATCTAATTTAAAAAATTGTCCAATCATACAAGCTGCTCTACAACTTAATACAATTTTTATATTTGGATATTTTTCAGCAATTAATGCAATATTTCCTGAATGATCTGGTTCTAAATGCGAAACTACTAAATAATCTGGAGTTTTTCCATTTAAAGTTTTTTCAAGATTTTTAAGCCATTCTTCAGTTTTTCTTTTATCAACAGTATCCATTATTACAATTTTTTCATCAAAAATCACATATGAATTATACGAAATTCCTGCTGGAACTTTATATTGGCTTTCAAATAAATCTATATCTTTATCAAAAACACCAATATATTTTATACTATCAGTTATTTCCATTTTTCTCTCCAATCTTATCTATTATTTATAATTTTAACATTTCCATTTATATACTATTTTATTATTAAATTTAATAAAGTTCGGTTAAAGTATATCACAATCATAAATATTTTTGCAATACTAAAAACTACTTTTATTTAAATTGTAAAAAATAGCGGCGCTCATCATTGTAGATAAGCGCCATTAGGAGTTTTAAGCCTTGCAGTTATAAGCAATAGATTCTAATTTTGCAATAAGGTTTTCAAGAGCCTTCCTTGCATCACTGCTATCATTGACAAATGGTCCTACATAAGTCATAATCGCATCTTCTGTAAGAGGCTTTTCTTCGTCATTTACCTCTGCTCCAACTTTCCTTGCCGCATAATCTAACATGCACTCAAAAGTCGACTGGGGAGCATACAGCTTTTTAAAGAGCATACACTTGACAATATCTCCACCCACGGTATATTTTCTGTAATCTTTCAAATTTTTCTCTAAGGTAATTACTGTAATTCCATAACAGAACTCTTTTGTGAGCTCAGAAATGAAGTTATCAATCACCTTTCTTACCGTCTCCTCCTCAAACTCGTGAGTTCTATTGTCATATAAGAAGTCGGAACCTCCCGAAACTTCTAAGCTATCCATAATGTAACCATAGCCCTCTTCAAGAGTCATGTTACTCCCAGGAACCTTAGAAGCATCGATTGCTTTACCTACTGCTTCATCTGTCGTAATTTCAGGATGTCTCATCACTGCAAAAATTACGCCTTTTAAAAGATCAGTTCCTATCATATTCATCGGCAGTCTCATCCTCCGCATATGAAGCGTTATAGACGAATGCAATCTCGTTTTGTCAAAGTTAACTACAAGTTTCCGTGTTACTGTTTTGTTCTCTTCTTTCATCTTAAAGTCCTCCTATTTTTCATGAGAGACATATCTCTCAATTCTTAATGTAATGTTTCCATGCGTCATATAAATTATAGCATTTTATTCTTATTAAATCAAATTCAAACTTAGTTTCCAAGCTACTTTCGGTCGCATTTTTCGACAAAAAATTCCTAGAATTAATTATATATTTTTTAATATATTTTATTAAATAAAAGTTTATAGGTATTCTTTAAAAAACCTAAATTCAAAAAATAAGGAGTAAGCTAGTATTTTTTCTAGCAAAAAAAGATATGCAAAGATCTAGTAACTTAAAAGCAAAGAAAAAAATCGTAATTGGCCTTTTCCTATTTATTTTTGGATTTATAATCATTAGTATAAAACTTTTTTATGTTCAAATTATAAAAGGTTCTGAATATTCTTTAGCTGCAAATGAACAATTAAATGCAAGCAGAAGCATAAATGCTAATCGTGGCATTATTTATGATAGTAATCGGTAAAGTTTTAGCTCGGAAGCAGCACAGTCTACACTGTTACTATAAATCCTATTAAGATAAAAGATGAGCACAAAGAAAAAGTAGCTCAAAAACTATCTGAAATTTTTGAACTTGATTATAATGAAGTTTTAGAAAAAGTAAATCAAAATGTTGCAATTGTAAATATTATAAAAAAAGTTGATAAAGAAAAGACTGATATTTTAAGACAATGGATGAATGAGACTGGAATTTTAGATGGAATAAATATAGATGAAGATACTAAAAGATATTATCCTTATGGAAATCTTGCTTCGCATATTATTGGTTTTTGTGGAAGTGATAATCAAGGTTTAGATGGAATTGAAGCAAAATATGATGAAATTTTATCTGGAAAAAATGGTAAAATTTCAAAAGCTCAAAATGCAAAAGGAGCTACAATTGGTGATGAAGGAGAAAATTACTCTTCTCCTACACCTGGTGATAATTTAGTTTTAAGTATTGATTCTAACATTCAATCTATTGTAGAAAAATATTTAGAAGAAGCATGCATTGATAATAAATGTACAGATGGTGGTTCAATTATTATCATTAATCCTAAAAATGGTAATATTTTAGCAATGGCCAATTATCCTAACTATGACTTAAATGAACCTTATACAATAAATAATAATGATTTATTAGCTAATTGGGATAACTTAAGTTCGCAGGAAAAATCTGAAGCTTTACAAGCAATGTGGAGAAACAAAGCAATTTCTGATACTTATGAACCACGGCTCTACTTTTAAATTAGTAACTGCTTCTAGTGCAATTGAAGAAGGAATTGTAACTGATATAGATAAATCAGGACAATTTACTTGTACTGGTGGAATTGAAATTGCCGGAACTAGAATTAGATGTTGGAGATATTATAGGCCACATGGATCAGAAAGCTTAAGGCAAGCATTAATGAATTCATGTAATCCAGTATTTATTGGGCTTGGTCAAAAAATTGGAGTACAAAAATATTATGATTATTTAGAAAAATTTGGGTTTTTAAGAAAAACAGAAATTGACTTATATGGCGAAGCAAACAGTATTTTTTTAAAAGAAGATAAAGTAGGTCCAGTTGAACTTGCAACTATTTCTTTTGGTCAAAGATTTGAGGTAACTCCAATTCAAATGGCAACAATGGTTGCAACAATTGCAAATAATGGAAAATATGTAAAGCCAAGATTAGTTACAGAAACTATTAATTCTCAAACAGGTGAAAAAACTACAATAGAACCAGTATATGGAGAACAAGTTATATCAGAAGAAACTGCTCAAAAAATTTTAAGTATGATGGAATCTGTTGTTTCAGAGGGTACTGGAAAAAATGCAAAAGTTTCTCGGATACTCTATTGGTGGAAAAACTGGAACATCAGAAGATGGAGTAAATACAGGAAAATATGTCACATCATTTGTTGGTGTAGCCCCAATAGAAGATCCTTCTTTAGTAATTCTAATAACTCTTTATAATCCAACTGGAGAAGGTGGTCACCAAGGAGGAGGTGTTGCAGCTCCAATTGCTGGTCAAATATTAAGTGAAGTTTTGCCTTATTTAGAGGTAAAAAAATCAGAAGAAACCGAAACTCTTAAAAATATTACAGTTCCAAATGTAGTAGGAATGAATTTAAAAGAAGCAAAAGAAACTTTAGATAATTTTGAAATTCAAGTAGAAAATGAAGAATCTGTGACAAATGATTCTATTGTCACGAAACAAATTCCTGAAGAAGGAATAAACATAAATCAAAACAGTAAAATTATTTTATATTGCAAATAAAAGAATTTCCAGAGTGTGCTTCAAAAGCACACTCTGGGATAAGATAAAGATTAATCAAAACTTACTTCAGGTACCTCACTAGCACCTTCATCAGCTTCAAAATACGGAACAGGATAATACCCACTCATTCCAGCAATAATGCTAGCCGGAAATTTTTGAACTTTTACATTGTAATCTCTTGCTGTCTCATTATAATATTGTCTTGCAACAGCAATTCTATTTTCAGTTCCAGCAAGTTCATCCTGAAGAGCAATAAATTGATCACTTGCTTCCAAATCAGGATAACTTTCAGAAATAGCAAGAAGTCTACCAAGTGCAGAATCTAATTCAGAGTTTGCTTCATTAATAGCTTCAATATCTCCACTACTAATGCTTCCTGCAAGTTTTGATCTTGCTTCAGCAATTTCAGTGAAAACTTCTTCTTCATGTGAAGCATATCCCTTTACAGTCTCAACTAAATTAGGGATAAGATCGCTTCTCCGCTGAAGGGTAGTTTCTACCTGTGATTGCTGCATTTCCACATCTTCTTTTAAAGATACAAAACTGTTTCTTGTTCCAAAAAACCAGAAAACAACTATAAGTACTACAACTCCGATTCCTACAAAAATACCTGTTGATTTCTTCATAAAAAAATTCCTCCTAAAATTTAATGTTAATAGTTTTATAAAAAAGACATAAATTGCTATCGAGAAGCACCACCTCCTCCAGAAAAGCCTCCTCCAAAGCTACCGCCAGAAAATCCACCTGACGAACCTCCAAAGAAGCCTCCTGATGAACCAGATGAATCATCCCCATAAATTATAGCTAACACTAAACCTATGATAAAAATCACAATAATAACTATTAATACTATTACTAGCCATAAGGGGGTATCTTCATCATTTTCTTCATCAGCAACCATTATATCATCCACACCTTGAACACTAACTTCATATTCTTCTGCAATAACAGATACAACAGCTTTTACTGTATTCTCTGCTGCTTCAGTATATTTATCATCTTCACGATATGGTACAAAATAGTCATCTAAGATTCGGCCACATTTAGAATCGTTTAAACACCCTTCTAATCCTCGACCAATTTCAAGTCTAACTCTCTCATCTGACCGAGAAAATAAAAGCAATACTCCATTGTCTTCTCCCTTTTTACCAATTCCTAAAGTATTAAAAAGATTATTCGCATACTCCTCAATACTTCTGTTTAGTAAACTTTCAACAGATATAACCGCAAATTCAGTTCCTGTCTTTTCCTCTAAATCTACCAAAATATCATTGATAGACTCTTCAACATCGTCGTCAATCACATTATCTTCATCATAGACGAAGACATTTTCCTCAACTTTTGGAATCGGTATTTTGTCAGAACTACTGCATGCAGTTAACACTCCTGCAAAAGACAATACTACAATTAAAACTAACAAAATACTTCCTATCCGTTTTTTCATCCTCTTCACCCTTTCTTTTAAGAAAATCATTTTTTAAAAACCTCTCGAAGCTCCGCCGCCTCCAGAACTACCGCCAAAACCTCCAAAATGAGAATCATTGCCAAAACTACTACTTGAACTCATTCTTATAAGTCTTTCTTCTTCCTCTCTTCTACGTTCTTCTTCCTCCTCTTCTTCTTTATCTCTCTTAGCACTTCTATACAAACTATTTAATCTATCCAAAACAGATTTATCAAAATATTCTCTCGAGCCTGTATCTAGATTTTCATAAATAGATTTAGCTTCTTTTAGCTTACTTAAGTGTCTAGCCTTTCCCACTGTTATACCAGCAATAATGCCAGTAATTGCACTAAGAGCATCAGAAGCAGCTTTTTTACGCTTCAAAGTAACAGATTCATTGTAAAGTTTTTCTAATTTGCTTATATCAGACTTAATAAAAGCCTTCTGTTCTTTGCTCAAACTTGAATAACACGCTATAGCATTCTTAAGTTTAGGAACAATGTCCTTATTGGGCTGCAAATTGATAACTTTTTCAATAGTTTTGTCTACTCCTTCAGCGATTGCCATATTCTTTTTTCGAAGTTCTTCTTGAATCATATCTGATACTTTTTTATCAACATCAGGATAAAAAATTTGTGCTCTTTTATACCGATCTTTTAAAGTATTGTAACTATCTTGAAGAAATTCAAATTTTTTTAGTAAGTTCTCTTTTTCTTTTTTTAATCTACCAATAGAAGCTTTCAACTCACTAACTTCTTCTCGAAATTTTTCTTCAGAGCTAGTAAGCTCTTTTTCAGCTATATCTAGTTTTCTTTTTAATCTTTCAATTTTATTTTTGTCACCATTATAAATATGGTAAACTAATGCAAAAATAATAATAGAAAGAAAAATGTAAAAAACTATATATAAAATAGGATTTTCTTCAGAAGAAGAATTGTCTGAACCAGTTAGAGCAACTTGACTAGTTTCAGAATCAGCAGCAACAGATTTAGTAACTTCACTTATCAAAGATTCTTGAAGATTTATTAAACCTTCATTAAATTTATCCTCTTTTAAATAAGGAATAGCATACTCATCCATAAGCCGCCCAGCTTTAGAATCATTAATATAAGCCTCCATAGCCTTTCCTACTTCTATTCGAATTTGTCTATCTCCCGTTGAAAGCAAAATTAGAAGCCCCATATCATCTTTTCCAATCTTATATTGATTGTACATTTCTAAAGCATAATTTTCAATTGGATTTCCATCAAGAGATTCAACCGTTGATAAAACAACTTGAATTCCATCACTTTCTTCTGCCAATGTTACAGCTTTATCTAAAAGCCGCTTTTCTTCTTCATCAGAAAGAACATTTGCAAAATCATTGACATACAATTCATCAGTTGCTTGAGGAATATTTGTTTTGGCAAATACTATTGTAGAGAACTGAAATAGCATTAAAAAAAGAGCCAAAAACGTCACTCCAAAATTTTTTAAAGACTTTCTCATATAATCCTCCTTAAAAATTATTTAGATGTTAAAAAATATATGTAAAACTAACAAAATGTTAGAACAAAAAAGGAATTATATATAAAATGGCTTCCGCCATATTATTTATAGTATACTATAAGCTCATACAATTTACAATATTATATTAACTATAATACAAAAAATAAAAACGCCAACCTGGCGTTTTACATTTTATATATTAAAATAAATCTAAAAATTTATCCCATAATTTTTGTAAAAAGTTTTGCTCTTCCTCATTTGATGTAGATTGATTGTTTACTTCTACATAATCTTTTGTATCTAATGAAACATAGACTGTTTGTTTATTAGTCAATTTTTGCATTCCTAATGTTGATGCTGCAGCTGTTTCAATATTACTTAAATTTAAACTGTTTTGAATATTTACTAATATTTGACTATTCTCTTTTTCTAAAGAAGCAATTTCTTTTTCTAAACCTTGAAGTTCTGAAAATGATTCATCTATTTTTACATTTCTTAAAGTCATAATTAATAAACATCCTAAAGCCAAAATAAGTATAATAGTAAAATTAAATTTTGCCATTTTTGTTTCTTGTTCTAACAGTTTTTCCTTAGAAATTTTAGTTTTATTTCTTGGCTTTGAAGCTTTTTTTACTTTCTTTTTAGGAATATCATATTCACTTAATTTTCTAGGACTAGTTTCATATTGATACATCCTTATTCTCCTTTTAAACTTAAAATTTTAAGTTCTTTCAAAAATTCTTAGTTTAGCACTTTTACTTCTCGAATTTTCTTCCTGTTCTTCCTTAGTTGGAATAATAGGTTTTTTAGTAATAATTTTTCCTTTTGTAACTTTACCACACATACAATATGGTAATCCTGGTGGACATGTACAAATTCCTTGTGCTTTTACAAAAGCTTCTTTAACACTCCTATCTTCTAATGAATGAAATGTAATAACACATAATCTTCCACCAACATTTAAACAATCTATTGAATCTTCTATACAATCAAATAATGGTTTTATCTCATTATTTACTTCTATTCTCAAAGCTTGAAAAGTTTTTTTTGCTGGATGTCCATTTTTACTTACTGGCACTGACTTTTCTATAATTTGAACTAATTCTAAAGTAGTTTCTATTGTCTTTTTCTTTCTTGCTTCACAAATGTTTTTAGCAATTCTTCTGGAAAACTTTTCTTCTCCATATTCATAAATAATTTTTGCCAAATCCTCTTCTGAGTATGAATTTATTATCGTTTTTGCATCTAATTTTTGCGATTTATCCATTCTCATATCAAGCTCAGCTTCTTGCATATAGCTAAAGCCTCTATTCTTTTCGTCTAACTGATATGACGATACACCTAAATCTAATAAAATTCCATCTACTTTTGAAATTTCAAGTTCTGCTAATATTTCTTTTATGTAATCATGATTACCATGAACATATTTTACATTTTTAAAATCTACTAATTTTTGTCTAGCAGCAGCTAAAGCATCTTCATCTCTGTCAATCCCAATTAATAATCCATCTTTTAATCTTTTTAATATTTCTAAACTATGCCCTGCTCCTCCTAAAGTTCCATCTACATATATGCCACCTGGCTTTATATTTAAGCCATTTATTGCTTCATTTAATAAAACTGATTTATGATTAAATTCCAAATTATTCCCTCTTATTATACTTTATTTTTGTATAAAATAAGCGAGAAGGTTCTATCTCGCTAGATTTTTTCTTCTATTCTGGGAGGAGATTATCCTCCCAGATTTTTTCATTAGTAAATTTCAAATTTTTCTTTAGTATTTTTTAATCTTTTGTATTTATATAATTTTAACTGGTGTAAATTATATACTTTATCTTTAGTAATTACAAAAATCTTTTGTAATTCTAATAATATTAAATCTTTTGAATTTTATGTTTTTTAAAAAGTATGCCTTTTCTTTTGTATTCTTTAAAATTTTTTCTTTTGTATTTCTTTAATTAATCTTTTGTACAATATATAATTAAATTATATACCTAGCATTTCCATTTTTTCTGCAATATCATCTGCAGAAATATTTTCATCACATTCTTGCCATTTTTCTTTGCTCCATATTTCAACTCTTGAATTCATCCCAATTATTTTTACATCTTTTGTTAACCCTGCAAATTCTCTTAAGTTGCTTGAAATTAAGAATCTTCCTTGTTTGTCTAACTCACAATCCATTGCTCCTGCAAAGAAAAATCTTGTAAATGCTCTTGCATCTTTATTTGAAATTGGAAGTGTTGACAATTTTTCTTCAAATTTTGTCCACTCTGTACTAGAAAAAGCAAATAAACATCCATCTAATCCTTTGGTTATTATGAACTTTTCACCTAAGTCTTCTCTAAACTTAGCTGGCATTATTAATCTACCTTTAGCGTCTAGAGAATGCTCATATTCACCAATTAGCAATAGCTTTACCTCCTCTTTAACTTTCTACCACTTCGTGACACTTCTCTCCACTTCAATTAGATTTTAATACATAACATTTTATTTTGCAATACTTTTTTGAAAATTTTTTTAATTTTTTTAAAAAAAGACAAATATTTTCTTTTAAAATAAAAAAAGCAATTATCTTAAGTTATATTTTTTAAATATAATTCTTAAAATAACTGCCTTTTTGAATAAAAAAATTTATTTTTAATAATTTCCAGCGATTATATCTAAATTTGCAAGTAAAGAATCTTCTGTTATTTCTCCCTCAATTTGATTTGATTTTGTTCCATCCGCTTCTAAGAAAATTAAAGTTGGAAGTTTTGAATATTCATAGTAATCTGAAGCTAGATTTTCAGTATCATAATATACTTGGAATGAATAATTACAATTTTCAACCGTTTGAACAATACTTGCTGATTTTTCTTCTGTATTTATTACTAAAAAAGTAATATCATTTTTATAATCATTATAAACACTTTCAATCATTTCTACTACTTCAAATGAATTTTCAGTATCTGAACTCCATAAAATTAGCGCAATTGGAGTTCCTTCATAATTTGAAATTCCAAATTCATTTCCGTTTTCATCATAAAAAACAAAACCTTCTGGTTTATTTTCATTAGTTTTAATATTATTTTGATTATTATTATTTTCTTGATTTTCATTTGTATCTTTATTCAAAGTATTTGCATAAATAAAAATTCCAACAGCTAAAACAAAAAATATTATAGCAAAAACCAAAAAGACAACACTTTTTTTACTCATTAGTTTCCCTCCTTTATCACTTTTAAGTTTTTTGATTTTTTTATTTTATCATAACTTATTTTCTACTTCAACCCTAATTTAGATATTAAAAATTACATTTTTTAAGCAAATTTTGTCATAAATTATTGAAATTATTTCAAAAATGTTTCAAACATGTTAAATTTAGCTAAAAATTGAACTTTTATTTATAAAAAATGTTGACTTTTCAAAGTTTTGAAAATATAATAAGCATAAGCTAAAAATCAACTATGGAGGTACTAAAATTTATAATGCAAGATAAGCCTTTGGAAATACAAAACTATAATCAAATGACTGATGATAATCTGCTTAAATTAATTCAAAATCGGTGATAATAATGCTCTTGATTTTATTATGAACAAGTATAATAATATTGTAAATATGAAAGCAAGTAAATTTTTTGCTATAGGTGTTGAAAAAGAAGATATTATTCAAGAAGGCATGATTGGACTATATAAAGCAACTCAATCTTATAATAAAGATAAACAAAATTCTTTTAAAAGCTTTGCAAATATGTGTATTGAAAGGCAATTAATCACAATGATAAAAAGTGCTAACAGACAAAAAAATATTCCTCTAAACTCTGCTTTTTCATTAAATACACCAGTTTATGAAGAAGGAGACTCTGATATCATTGAAATATTAGATACAAATCTCGTTGAGGATCCTTTAGAAACAATTGCAAATAAAGAATATTTATCACAAATTGAATTAAAAATTGATGAAAATTTAAGTGAATTTGAGAGAAAAGTTTTAAGACATTATAAACAAGGAAAATCTTATGCTGATATTGCAAAAGAAGTTGATAGCAAAGTAAAATCTGTTGATACTGCTATTCAAAGAATTAGAAAAAAAGCTAATAAAATAAAAAATCAAATAGATAATTAACCCCTTAAAATTTTTAAGGGGTTTTTAATTATTTAGTAATTTGCTGACTTTCAATTTCATCTGCTTTTTCTTGGGTTATGTAACCGCTTTCTACCATTTTTTCTAAAACTACACTTTGGCGTCTTTCTGCTAAGTTTAAATTTACTTTTGGTGAATATACACTTGGTGCATTAGGAACTCCAGCTAAAAGTGTTGCCTCATAATCTGTAAGTTCAGAAGGTTCTTTTTCATAGTATCCTTCAGCTGCATCATAAATTCCATAATATCCCGAACCATAAAAGTTTGTATTTATATATATTTCTAAAATTTCATCTTTTGAATATATTTTTTCTATATCTAAAGCAACATAAATTTCTGCTACTTTTCTACTAAAATGTTTTGCCTGTGTAAAATATAAATTTTTGGCAATTTGCTGAGTTATCGTACTTCCACCTTCTGTTAAATCAAAAGTTTTTATATTTGTGACTATTGCTCGTCCAATAGATAAAAGATCAACCCCACTATGTTTATAAAATCTTTTATCTTCAACTGCAACAACTGCCTTAATAAAAATATCTGGAAGTTCATCAACTTTAGTAAAATTATCCATAGATTGAATCTTAGAAAATTTACTTTCAATTGTCTCTTCTGCTATTGCTTCTTTATACATATTATAGCCTTTTGTCCAAATATATATTATAACTCCTAAAATAACCACCAAAATAATTAATATTATAATTTTTATCTTTTTCTTCATAAGATATCACCTTCTTTTGCAAATATAACTATAACAATTATATTATAAAAAAGATTTAAAATAAATAATATTTTTTATTTATTTTTTTCTATTTCAAATTCCAGCTCTGCTTTAAATAAATCCCCATCTATTACTATTTTAAACTCTCCACCTTGTATTTCCGTAAGACTTTGAGATATAGATAATCCTAATCCATTTCCTTCTGTTGTTCTTGATTTTTCTCCTCGTACAAATCTTTGCATTAATTCTTCTTCTGTTATATTTAATTTTTCTTTTGAAATATTTTTAAATTCAACCTTTACTTTATTTTCTTTTGCATAAGAAATATCAATATAAACTCTTGAATTTTCTAAAGCATATTTTGTTATGTTTTCAAATAAATTTTCTATAATTCTGTACATATACCTACTATCAGCTTTAATAATAATATCTTTTTCTGGAATATTTTTAATTATGCTTAATTTCTTCTCTTCAAATTTATCTTCAAATTCACCAATTGATTGATTTATAAGTTCAGATAAACTTAAATTTTCTAAATTTAGCTTTATATTTCCAGATGAAGCTTTAGAAGCTTCAACCAAATCTTGAATTAACTTTTTTAACCTTTGAGATTTATTATCTAAAATTTCAATATATTCTTTTGCTTTTTCACTTTCTATATTTTCATTTTTTAATAAATCTACATAATTTATAATTGATGTAAGAGGAGTTTTTATATCATGAGATACATTGGTTATTAATTCTGCTTTTAATCTTTCACTTTTAATTCCTTGTTCTACTGCATTTTCAAAACCATTTGATATATCATTTACATATGAAACCATATTATAATAATCTTTAGTAAAATTTTCTTTTTTTAAATTTTCTGGTCTTTTTCCATCATATATAAGTTCTAATTGCTTTTCAATATTTTTTATACCATTTATTCTTCTAATAATCTCATAAAATATCCAAATTGTAAGACCAAATAATAATATAATTCCAAGTCCATCTAATATTGATGGAAGTGCAAAAATCGCTATAATATATAAAATAACACCAAATATTAATTTTACAGTCATTGAAGAATTATCATATACCTCTTCTTTTACTTTTTTAAGCCTTACATAACACCACTTGCAAATCATTCCTAAAATTGTAGAACTAATTAATGTTTTAGCTTTTATTCTTTTTACTAAAGTAACAACATTTAATAAAATTATAACATAACTTGCTAAATAAGCCATTGTCCAATTTCCAATTAGCATATTTAAACTTAATTCATATTCATTATAAGCTGTATACTCTAAAACAGCAATTACGCCTGAAGCTATTATTCCAGAAATTAGAAACACTATTTCATATGGAATTCTATCTAAATCATTTAAATCAATCTCTTCTTTTCCTCTTGTGTGACCAATAGAAATTACTAAAAATATTAACATACATAGCAAAATTAAAGTTGCAACTGGAACTATAATAGGAGCTAGACCATTCATAAAAGTCATACTACTTAATAAATCTAGCATTTCCTTTTCATTAGAACTTATAGCTAATAAATATTCATTATTCTCTTCTTGATAATAAATATTTCCATATTCATCTTCAACTATATAATATGATTCATTATTATCAATATAATTTCTATGTAACTCATAAAAAAAAGAAAAAGCAATAAGAAAAATCATAATTGGAATTAATACATAACAAATCCCTCTTAAAAATTTACTTTCTTTCATAATTCTTCCTTTCCATAATTTTTATGTATTTTCTTCTAAATTTTCTATTTTATATCCTATTCCCCATATAACTTTTAAATATTTTGGCTCTTTAGGATTAATTTCAATTTTTTCTCTAATGTGTCTGATATGAACTGCTATTATATTTTCAGCTCCATAACATTCTTCATTCCAAACACTTTTATAAATTTGCTCAATTGAAAAAACTTTTCCTTTATTTTTAAGTAAAAATTTTAAAATATTGTATTCCGTAGCAGTAAGCTTAATTTCTTTTCCATTTGCACTTACTTTTTTTAAGTCATCATTTATAATTAAATCGCCAGTTTTATACGTTGTTCTACTATCTTTAATAGTTCCTAGAGTTATATAACGTCTAATATTTGCATTAACTCTAGCTATTAATTCTGCTGAACTAAACGGTTTAGTTATATAATCATCAGCTCCTAAATTTAAACCATTAACTTTGTCTTCATCTTCTGACTTTGCAGAAAGCATTATAACTGGTATTGATTTTTCTTCTCTTATTTTCTTCAAAACTTCAATTCCATCTACTTCAGGCATCATTATATCCAAAATAGCTAAATGAATTAAATTTTCATTTAATATTTCCAAAGCTTTTTTACCATTTTCCGCTTTTAAAATATTATAGCCTTCTTTAGACAAATAAATTTCTATAGCTTTTACAATTTCTTTATCATCATCACAAACTAAAATATTGTACATTTTCTTGTCCCCCTTATACAGAATTATTATACCAGATATTTATTAATATTAAAGAGATATTTTATTAATTTTTTCTTAAAGTATTGATTATATTTTATTTTTTTACTAAAATAGTAAATATACAAAATTCGACATGGAGAAATTATGAAGAAAAAAAAGAAAAGTTTATTACAAAAAATTTATAAAAAAAGAAGATTAATCATATTAATAATATTAATAGCTATAGTTGTAGCCTTGTGTATTTGGATAACACCTGAAAAGAAATCTATAGAACCAGTTAGTAAAACATCACATTATTCTGAAGAATTAGAAAATTCCACTAAAGAAGATAATATAGATACTGCTTCAAATACTGCTTTAAAAGTAGGACAAACATTAGTAAAAGGTGCAAATGGGTACACAACTAGTTTTACAACCTTAAACTCTGAATATCCAAAAACATACATTGAATATAAGCAAAACCTAGGTACATGGGCGGAAAATGATTACTGGGGTGGAACAATGACTGAAAATGGATGTGGAATTACAGCTATTGCAATTTTAGCTAGCGGATATGGTTCAAATATCACGCCCGAAACATTAAGAGAAAAATATTATCCTCATTTAGATTCAGAAAAAATTCAACTTACAATAAATTCACTTGGAATTGAATGTACAGAATTTTATTTTGATTCATCAAGATTAAATACAAAATATATATCAGATTGGCTAAAAACTGGTAGACCAGTTTTAGTATGCTTAGATAGCCAAAAAGAAAATATATGGACTGAAGCTTCTCATTACATGGTATTTTTAGATATAAACGAAAATGGTGAGTTTTATATTTCTAATCCAAATGGATTAGATGATACTCCAGAAGCCTCTGGCTGGTTTGACCCAAGCGAAGTATTACCACACGTTGCAAAAGCGTTATTTGTTGAAAGTTATCAGTAAATGTTAAATAATTAAAAAGATTTGAGTTCTAACTTAAATCTTTTTTTATTTAAAATTCAAAATAATTGTAACTTTTTATCTAATTACTTGTATATAGTTATGAAAGTGAGCAATATATGAAAAGAGATTTGGATTTAATTTTATATAATAAATATTTAAATGGCGATAAAAAAGCTTTTGAAACTCTTTATAATAAGTATAAAAATAAAATACAATATTTTATTTTCAATATTGTAAACGACTATCAAAAAGCTGAAGATATAACCCAAGAAACTTTTATGTATATATTACAAAATAACCCAAGAGATAATTATAGTTTTAAATATTATATATATCTAATAGTCAAAAGTAGAGCTTATAATTATATAAATGTAGAAAAAAGACGCTCTGAAATAGATGAAAAATATTCATTAAAAAGGTCTGATGAAATACAAAAAAGTATAGAAGATATTTTAATAACAGAAGAAACAAAAAATGAATTATTAAAACTAATTAGCATGTTAGACATTAAATATAAAAATGCTTTATATTTAGTAAAAATAGAAGAATTATCATATCAAGAAGCAGCTTCTATTCTTGGAGAGACATTATCTAATACAAAAGTACTTATTCACAGAGGAAAAAATGAATTACGTAAAATTTTGATAAAGAGAGGTTTTGATAACATGAATAAGTTACTAAAGATATTTATATTAATTTTATGTACAACTATTGCTTTATCAGGAATTGTTTATGCAATAACAAATTTTTTTAAAAGTTATAATAATTCAAATCTACTAACGCCTGTATTTACAAGTGATTTATCAAATATTGATGAAAACAAAATTTGGGTTGGAACTTTTAACTTAACATGGAATGATTTAATGGATAAAGTAGGCGGAAAAATTGAATTTGAAACAGGAAATTCAAACTTAGTAAATGAGCTAAACGAGCAAACATTTACAACTTCTCGGGATATCCGAAACTTCTTACTATAAAGTTTGTGATATTGCTAGTATAGATTTAAAGGAAAAAATTGAAAATAATATTTTAAAAAAATTTAATGAAAAAAGCTTAATTTTAGACAATATAGACTGGGAAAATGAAAATGCATACATATTATATGCAATGTTAAGAAAAGAATTTAACTATTATGAGCCTTTTTCCACTTTAAATAGTGATACTTTTGCAAATTCAGAAGAAAAAGTAAAATATTTTGGAATAGATGAAAGAACCAGTCTTAGTGGAAGTCGTAATATTGAAATTTTATTTTATAATTCAAAAGATGATTTTGCAATTAAAATAAATACCATTGAAGGCGAAGAAATTTATTTATATAAAAATAACGAAATTGAAAAAAGTTTTGATAAAATTTATCAAGAAATGATTGAGAAAAGCAATGATTACACTGGAAGCTCTGAATTTCAAGAAAATGATATCTTAAAAATTCCTTTTATAAATATAAAAGCTGAAATGAATTACGATGAGCTTTGCGGAAAATATATAAAAGGTACAAAAATGTATATAGAACAAGCTATGCAAAATGTTGACTTTGAATTAAATAATTTTGGAGGTCTTGTTAAAAGTGAAGCTTTGATTAGCGCTACTTATGGAAGTATATTAAATATTGGCAGAGAATTTAATTTTAATAACAAGTTTCTTGTATATTTAAAAGAAAAAGACAAATCAATTCCATATTTTGCACTAAAAATTAGTAATACAGAATTTTTAGTTTATGATGACTAAAGATTTTAAATTATTTATAAAAACTTATAATAATATTACTACTAAAAATATATTTTTCTATCTTGTTTATAAACATTAAAAATTATAAAATAGTAGATTTTTGAATTAAGTCTACTATTTTATAAAAATCATTTCAAAATTATACTAAATTTAATAATTTCATCTTTTTTAAATCTTTCATTTTCTCACTATAGTTTCAAACCTAATAAGTTATCACAGATGTAGAAGTTTGCCCCATTCCTACAACTTCATTCATAAGTGTATTCCAAGTATTTCTTCCAATTATTCCATCAGCAGTTAATCCATTTTTTCTTTGATAGCTGACAACAGATGAATATGTTCTGTTTCCAAAAATTCCGTCTAATCCACCTGTGTTATATCCAAGATTATTCAAACAATCTTGAGCTACGCATACATAGACACCTCTGCTACCTGTTCTTATAACAGGATAGCCACTTACAGTCTGCCTTTCATCGAAATGTACCCATCTAGGAGTCAAATAAGCCGGCTCCACAAAATTCCATATTCCAGAACTAATTGCCAAATTTCTCATAGAATCTCTAGCAGAATTACTTAAATTCTGCCCAACATCAAAAGCTAAACCTGCATAATGTTGTGATTGTTTACCATGACCACCTTCCCATGGCCTTTTAAAAGCATATCCTACATAGATTCCTCTTCCATATAAATACCTAAAACTATTCCAAGCTTCCATACATCTTAAATCTGTCCATAAAATATTAGATTTACTAGACCCACTAAATTCATCAACTGTTAATGTTCTATTAGATATATATGGCATAGCACTTGTTCTTTCTCTATAAAAAACTTCCATTCGGTTTGTAGAATTATTATACACTAAAATTTTAGCCATTATTTCACCTTTCCTTTCTTAGCACACTTAATTTTTGCTAAAAAATTAGGCTAATAACAATTTAGCCTATAAATTTAATATATAATATTCTAGTTATTTATTTATGTGAATTTTATCTCCATATTTCTCCATTTATATGTTTGATTAATGCCATAATTTTGTTTGAACTATTTTACTAACCTCAGCAAAATCATCACCAATAATTCTTTTTTTATCTATAATATATCCTTTTTTTGAAAACTCTTTTAATACATTTGTCGCCCATCTTCTAAATTGAATTGCTCTATCTGTATTTACTCTATATCCAACAGAGATTACTGAATCTAAATTATAATACTTTACTTTTCTTTTTACTTCTCTATTTCCCTCTTTTTGAACTAGTAAGAAATCCTTACTAGTTGAATTTTCATCAAGTTCATTACTACTATATATATCTTGAATATGCATAGTTATATTATTTCTTGTAGTATTAAATAATTCTCCTAATGCTTTTTGAGTTAACCATAAATCTCCATCTTCAAAGCGCACTTCAATTCCTTTTTCTTCTTTTTGTTGTTCAAATATTAGAAATTCTGCTGAACTACTTCTTATATATAAATCTTTGTTGCCCAATTTAAAACTCACCTCCATTATAGTTACACTATATCATAAATTAATATTTATCTCAATGTAATTGTCAAAATATTGATATTTTTAACATTCAATTTTTCTACCTATCAATACCATATGTCGCACATATGGTATTAACCAAAACATAGCCATAGAGTTCTATTAATTATTGTTTTTCTATATTTCTGATCCTTGTTAAACTTTTTTCTGTTAACTCTTCATCTATAACAAATTTTCCATCTTTTTTTCTTAAGATAGTTCCAAATTTAATATCATTTTTATCTCCTTCAACATCTACCCAGCTACTAACTAAAGTTCCAAATCTTTGAGCAACATTTACTTTTCCATCTTTTTGTCCCATAACAAAATATGTATTGATATCTCCATATCCTTTTGTTTCAATTAAATCTATTAATAAATCTGATACAAAATCTAGAACTTTGTCTACTTGATTTATTTCATTTGATTGACCTTTTATTTTTTGTACTGTTTGTGCAATCAATTCATCTTCATCAATAATTTTTTGAACTTCATTATTTAAATAATTATTATCTATAACATATTTTCCATGTTCATATTTTAACATCATACCATAACTCAAACTATCATAGAATTCTTTAGAAAATGTAGTTTCTCCAAATCTTACACCTGTATCTTGATTTATAAGTGTAACATAATCTCCCTCTAATTCTTCTACTTTATAATATGTTCCTTCTGTTCTAAAACTATTATATAATTCTTTTACAGAGTTCTCTATTTCTTGCTCTTGCTTTGCTAGTTTTTCAGTAAGTTCTTTATCTATTACAAACTCTCCATTTTTCCATCTCAATGCTGTTCCAATTTCCGTATTTTCTGGAAATTCTGACTTATGCATTTTCCCAGAAGATATCCATTTTTCATTTTCATATGTTTGAATACTAAAAAATTCCTCTCCACTTACAATATAAAAATACTTATCATTAATCTCATTATTAAATGTTTTTAATAAGTCGAGTGTATTTTCTGTTAGCTTTTCTTTATCTCTTAAATACTCTGATAATTCATTACAAAAATTTTGTATCCCATCATTTAATTTTTCCTTAGTATTTTCTAATATTTTACCGATTTCTAAATCTATAAAAATCACCTCTCATATCTTATTTTCAAAATTTTTTATTATAAAGGATTTCAAATTAGAATTATAAACAATAAAAGAATTTTTCACTTCATTAAATGCTGATTTAAAATTTTTCAAACAAATTAGTTAACAAAAATAGCTGAATCAAAAGTATCTTTGAAAAAACTAACATAATTATACTATGCTTTTGCTAAAAAAACAATATTTTTTTGTATTTTTACATTCACAATTTATTCTCTATTAAGCAAAAAGAACATACATAAAATATGTTCTTAAAACTTAATCTACTTGTCCCATCTAAATTTATATCTTCTCTACATTTTATACTAATATTATTACCATCACTTGTAATCCAAATTGTGCCTTGATTTTTAGTTATATATATGTTTTCATCTTTAATTCCTAAATTTCTTAATCTTTCTAAAACTTCCTCTGATGGATGATTGTAACCTTTATGGTTTCCTGCTGAAATAATTGCATATTTAGGTTGTATCTTTTTTAAAAATTCCATAGATATGCTACTACTCGATCCATGATGTCCTACTTTTAAAACATCTACGGTATCACATTCAATTTCATCCTCTATATCTGTTGTAGCATCACCCATAAACAAATAATTTGTATTTAGATAATTTAACCTTATAACTATTGAACTTTCATTTGGTTCACAATCAATATTATTTTTTACTGATATTACTTTAAAACTTGCTACGTCTAAAGCAAATTCTTGGTCTACTTCCACTTTAGGCATTTGTATTTCTTGTTTTTCTGCTAATTCTTTTATTTCTTGATATTCTTCCTCACTTTCTATTATTCCTTGTGGCATCAATATATTTTCTATATTTATGCTATTTATTATATCTTTTGCTCCACCACTATGATCTATATCTCCATGTGTAATAATAAAATAATCTAATTTTTTTATGTTCTTTTCTTCTAAAAATTTTACTATATACTCACCATCAGAATCTTGCCCAGCATCAATTAACATATTTTTATTATTAATTGTTATTAATGTACAATCTGCTTGTCCTACATTAAAATAAAATATATTTAATTGGTCAGAATCAATATTAATATTGGTGTACTTATAATCTATTTCTGAATTAGTAGAATTATTATTTGTGTAAATTGTACTTAAAATTACTATTATAAAAATTAAAATAAGTGCTATTACTATGTTTTTTAATTTATTTTTCATTTAATACCTCATATAAAATCTTTTTTCTATAATATATCATATCCTCAAAAAAATAACTATCTTATTTATAAAATTTAATCTAAAAACACAAATTATATCTATCTTCTATTACTAATTTTTATATGTTCAACTGTATGTATTCAGTCATGTGATTGTTTACCATGACCACCTTCCCATGGTCTTTTAAAAGCATATCCTACATAGATTCCTCTTCCATATAAATACCTAAAACTATTCCAAGCTTCCATACATCTTAAATCTGTCCATAAAATATTAGATTTACTAGACCCACTAAATTCATCAACTGTTAATGTTCTATTAGATATATATGGCATAGCACTTGTTCTTTCTCTATAAAAAACTTCCATTCGGTTTGTAGAATTATTATACACTAAAATTTTAGCCATTATTTCACCTTTCCTTTCTTAGCACACTTAATTTTTGCTAAAAAATTAGGCTAATAATAATTTAGCCTATAAATTTAATATATAATATTCTAGTTATTTATTTATGTGAATTCTATCTCCAGATTTCTCCATTTATATGTTTGATTAATGCCATAATAAAAGCATTTCTAGTTAAATCAATTCTTGAAATTACGTCTTTTGTTAAAATACTTATTCCACCTTTACCCTTATTTAAACTATTTTTGTCAAAAATTCTATCCATTACTTTTCCAAGTTCACTTTCTTTTATTTCATCCATATATTTTTCTGGAATTTGAAAACCTTGACTAACTCCAACACTTTGAATACCATCTTTATTTTCAATAATTGCAATATTAAAATCTATATATTCACCCAAAAGACTCGTTATACCAGCTTCGGCAGCTACAAAATAGTCTACTTCAATATTATTTTCTTTAGCATATTTTTTTAAATTTTTAACTCTGTTTTTAGCTCCAATCATAATATTTTCATCTATAGGTTGATTTCCAACTTCAGAATCAACTGATATACCATTAATTTCAACATTATCAAAATATTTTTCAAAAGCTTCTTTTGCCCCTTTAATTTTGCCTGGATTTTTTGTTCCAATTAAAATCTTCATATTTTATATCTCCCTTATATATCTATATATTTCTCCCCAATTATATAAAACTTTTATATATTCATTTTCTTGTAAATCATAAGTTGCCGCATCTTTTAGATAAATTGTTTTTATTTTTTCTTTTGCTATATTACTACAATGTTTATAAGAGTCATCTATCATAATATCTATATTTTCTTTAACACAAATACTAGCCTTATCATTTGCTCCAAAGTATCTTTTACTAAAAATATCTAAATCATTTTCCTTTAAAACTTCTTCTGTTAATTTTATCATATCTTTATTTATACCACCTCTTGCAGTTATTAAAATTAAATCATGTCCATCTTCTTTTAATAATTTTAAAATTCTTTTTGCTCCTGGCATAAGATTAGATTTCTCGATTATTTTTTTATGATATTTTTCAATAAAGCCTTTTCTTTCTTCGTCTGTCCAATCAAATCTTTTTTCCCAGCTTATATCTTTATTATCAACTTTACTATTTCTTTTTAAATCAAAAATATCATACAATTCTTGATTTATTCTCCATTCTTTTTCTGAATCAAATACTACTCCATCTATATCTACGCCTATTTTCATTTTATTTCTTACCTTTCTTTAATATTTGTCAATTCCAGTACCATTTTTTAAATAAACTTTAATCTGTTTAATAATATGCGGAATATTGTAATTTCCAGCAAATTTTTTAGTATCTAACAATTCATCATTTATATCTACCCATTCTAACTTATTTTTCTCTTCTACTAATTCTACATCATGCTCCAAAATTCCATAATAAACTTGGATATTATTCTCATATTTAAAATAATTTAAATCCATAAAATGGTCTAATTTTATGCTTCTGCTTGTTATTCCTGTTTCTTCGAATAATTCTCTATATGCTGCTTCATCATTTGTCTCCCTTGGCTCTACTTTTCCACCAACAAAATTATACATTCCTTTGTATGGCTCTTTTGCTCTTATACAAAATAAAACTTTGTTTAAATTTTTATTAAATACTACTATTAAATTTAATTTCCTCATCTTATAAAACTCCTAATATATTAGCAATTTTTATAGATGAATTATAACATTTTAACTTAAAAAAGTATACAAAATAAAGAAAATTTATTTAAATAATAACATTTTTAATAGTTGACGCAAAAAATTTATTATGATACCATTTTCACATAACGTAAAATGTTGAGGTGAAATTTTATGAAAAATATAGACTATTTAAATAAAATAATAAATGCAAAAATTGATAGACCTCTTGGAAGTAAGCATCCAAAATATAATTTTTATTATCCTACTAATTATGGATATATTCCAAATACATTAAGTGGAGATGGTGAAGAACTAGACTGCTATATTTTAGGAGTATATAAGCCACTAGAAACTTTTGAAGGTAAATGTATCGCAATAATACACAGGTTAAATGATAATGATGATAAATTAGTTTTAGTTCCAGAAGATACAACTTTTACAAATATTGAAATAAAAGCTTTAACCGATTTTCAAGAAAAATATTTTAAAAGTGAAATTATAAGAGATAAAAATTACTTAGAGTTTAATAAAAATATACCAGAACTTTCTGTTAGTAATCTAGAAAATAGTTTAAAATTTTATAAAACAGCTGGATTTAAAATAGAATATGAAAGACCTGAAAATAAATTTGTATTTTTAAGTTTAGGTGAAATACAATTTATGTTACAAGAAATTTCCGATAAAGATAAATGGCAAATTACACCTCTTGCCTACCCTTTTGGTAATGGAATTAATTTTCAATTAGAAGTAAGTAATTTAGATGAAATTTATAATAATTTTAAAAATTCAAATTATAAGATAATATTTGATATTGAAGAAAATTGGTATAGGCAAGGTGGTAAACTACTTGGAAACAAAGAGTTTTTAATTCAAGATCCTGATGGATATCTTTTAAGATTTTCTGAAGATTTAGGAGAAAAAGAGACTTAAAAATGGAGGCTAATTATGATTGTAGAATATGATTCAAAATATGATGAACAAATAAAAGATTTATTAGTTGAATTGCAAAACTATTTAATTGATATAGATAACTGGCATACACAAATAATGCTTCCTGAATATAGAGAAAAATATTTTAAAATGGATATGGAAAAAGTAAAAAATCAAGATGGAAAAATTTATTTAGAATTAGAAAATGATAAAGTAATTGGTTTAATTATAGGTGTTGTTGTAGAAAAAGACGATATTGATAAATTAACAAATGACTGTGCTAAAACCGGTTCTGTTATTGAATTAATTGTTAAAAACAATATTCGTGGAAATGGAATTGGTAAAAAATTATTAGAAAAATTAGAAGAATATTTTAAAAGTATTGATTGCAAAAGAATTAATATCGAAGTCTTCGGTCCTAATAAAAAAGGATTAAATTTTTATGAGAAAAATGATTATGTTGTTAGAGATTATATAGTAAGTAAAAAACTATAAATAAAGGAGATTATTATGAAACATTCAATGAAATTATTAGAAAGTCCTTTTAATAGAATAAAAAATGGTACCAAAACTATTGAATTTAGAATATACGACGAAAAAAGAAGGAAAATAAAAATTGGAGATACAATAGAATTCTCTTTGTTACCTGATTTAAAAGAAAAAATTTTAACAGAAGTAATTGATTTATATAGAGCTGATACTTTTGAAGAATTATTTGAGAATTTATATAATGATAAAGAAGAAATTGAGAAAAAAGTTAAAGGAATGTACAAAATTTATTCTCCAGAGAAAGAAAAAGAGTATGGAGTTTTGGGAATATGTATTAAATTGACGTAATTATATATATTATTAAATATACCCTATTGGATAGGTACATCCAAGTTTTTATTAATTATTTTTAAATACATCCCATATTAAAGTTTAATCAATGCCATTACTGGTTTTTATTTATATATAATATACAATAAACTCAGAAAAATCAAGTGTTATATAGATTATTTTCCAAGTAGTAAATAAAATTACAAATGTACATTTTTAGCATGTTTAAAAGATTTACCTAGAAAATATTTATAAATAATTTTAAAAACTATAAAAATCTTTTTCTTAATTATCTCATTGTCTAATCTTCAAGTATATGCTAATATTATGTAAAAAATAAAAAATAGGAGTATTTAAATGAAAAATATACTAATAAAAAAATCATTTGCACCAATAATTAATAAAAATTCACAAATATTAATTTTAGGAAGTTTGCCAAGTGATAAATCTATTGATTTGAATGAATATTATGGGAATAAAACAAATCAATTTTGGGATATAATTAGTTTAATTTTTGAAAATAAAAAATTTGATTTTAAAAATTACAATGAAAAAATAGAGTTTTTAAATAAACATCATATTGCACTATGGGACACATATTGCTCTGCAATTAGAAAAGGATCATTAGATAGTGACATTAAAAATGGTGAATTTAATAATATAAAAGAATTATTAAATGAATATTCAAATATAAAAAAAATATTAGTAAATGGAAGAAAATCAGAAATTGCTTTTCAAAAGTATATTAAAATTAAATCTTTGAAAATATGTACATTTTCTGATATAATGCTTACATTATGGAAAATATAGAAAGATATAAACATTTAAATAAATATCTAAAAGAAAAATTTGGAGAGCGTACATTAAAAATATGCATTGATGGCGGATTTACTTGTCCTAATCGTGATGGTGCAAAAGGATTTGGTGGATGCATTTTTTGTAGTGAAAAAGGTTCTGGTGAGCATCTAAAAAGTAATATTGAAAACATGTATACTTCTAAAAAAACTATCAATTTTATTTCTGAGCAAGTAAAAAATTATTTTAAAAGTTACAAAGCAGAAAGGGCAAATAAATTTATCGTGTATTTTCAGAATTTTACTAATACATATGACACTTTAGAAAATCTTAAACTAAAATATGATTCAGCATTAATTGATGATAGAATCATTGGATTAGAAGTAGCAACACGTCCAGATTGTATAACTGAAGAGATTGCTAAATTATTAAAAAGCTATACTGATAAATATTATGTATGTGTTGAACTTGGGTTTCAAACTGCAGATGAGCAAATTGGACAATTAATTAATCGCCACTATACAAATGAAGATTTTGTAAATGCCGTTCATATATTAAATAAATATGGAATTGATGTTGTAACTCATATAATGATTGGTCTTTTAAATGTTTTATCAATAGAAAATTCTGAAAATAAATTATCATATGACCATACTTTAACAGATACTGATATAGATAACATACAAAATAACTGCTCTCAAGATGTTAAGATGACTGTAGATTTTTTGAATCAGTATAATATTCAAGGTTTAAAGATTCACTCATGTTATGTTGTAAAAAATACTAAATTAGAAAAATTATATCAATCAGGCAAATACATTCCAATAAGTTTGAAACAATACTTAGCAGAATGCGCATATGTTATAACTCATATAAATCCAAACATTATCATTCATAGAGTGTCTGGCGATGCTCCTAAAAATTTATTAGTTGCTCCTAGTTGGAACCTACATAAAAAATGGATTATTAATGGATTAGATAAATATCTTAAAGAAAATAATTTGTATCAAGGAATGTTTTATAGAGAAAAATAACCTAGAAAATTCAAACTTTCTAGGCTATTTTATATTTATAATCATATCTTCTAAAAAAATATCATCAAAATAATTTTTCTCTTTATATTTATTTAACCACTCTTGTATTTCAAATTTTAAATCATCATTTCCTTTTCTATATGCTATTCTTATAAACATACCAATTTTACTGTAATTATTTAATAATATTTCATCGCAATCATAATACTCAAAATCTTTAGCAGCATCAATTATTGACGATGTTATAATAAATGTATATCTATATTTTGCATTTTCTAATGATGATTTGGCAATATCTAAAAAGTTATTTATATTATATACACTACCAACTTGAAAATTATTATATAGCATATTATAAAAATATTCCTTACTTTTTTCTGGTAAATAACAAGAAAAGTATTGTTTAAAATCATCTTCATCTATACATTCTTCTGAAATAAAGCTTCTCTTCAAATACTCTTTAATTTTGTCTCCAGGAATAGAATCAATAAAATTTTTTATATCAATTTTTTCATCTTCCGGTACAGGCAATAATTTTATAGTAGAATATCTATTTTCATCAATTGCCATCAAAGTTGCATACTCATGTTTACAATTTTCTATACAAGGACATGTACAACTCATTTTAGCATCATTATCATCTAATATAATTCTTACTTCATAATTAATTCCATAATCACTTCCTTTTACTTTTCCAATATAACTCTCTGAAGCATCGTCTTTATATAAATCATATACTTTATTGTTTTTGAAATAATCTCTACCTCTAAATATAATCTGTGGAGCAAACAGCATTTTATATTTTTCTTGCAATAATTCTTTAATCATACAAATATCATCTCTCCTTTCTTTTGGATTATTTTAAATTCATATTATTTTTTCTATATTTATACCAAATAAACCAATCAAACTTTCTATGTTTTCTTTCTGTAGTTATCTGATTTTTATCAATTATAAAATCAATTACTTTTTTATATTCTTCATATTGAAAATTATTTTTAAATTTTTTTATACTGATTTTAGATAACTTTTTACCTGTTATATTTTTAAAGTCTTCTTTGGTTATATATTTATATAGATTATTCACTAATATAGAATCATATATAACAAAATTATCTCTATTATAACAATGTACATTATGATATAAACAATATTTACTAATAAATGAAAATAAATTTTTTCCAAATTTTTCTTTTGTCCATTTAGATAATTCATTAACTAAATTTAAATCACCTTCAGCAACTCTTTTGTCAAAATTTACCTCAGTTATTTTTGATGCCAAATCATATATACCACCTTCTTTACCTAAATTTCTACTTAAATTAGTTCCATTTGTTAAATCGATTAAGCTTATTTTCAATGCTACAGTTGCCATATCATTATTTAAAGGATATTGTTGCAAAGTAGAATTAATTAAAATTGATTCTCTACCATATTTATCATCATTTTTCACACTATTTTCGGCATTATCCAAATCTTTATTTGAAAAAGTTATAATATTCATTATTTCATCTCCCAATTTTATATTATTTAATTTTAGCTTTTATCTTATTTATAACATTTTATTACATATTTTTCAATGAAATCATTATATTTTTAAAAATTAATTTGACCTTCGGGTTATGAGGAGTGAAAGTCTTTTTAAAAAATCCCAGTATTTTCAATGCTTTCCAGTCTTAATTTTTATTTCTACCCTTTATTTACCCTTTATCCATTTTTAAGCCATTTTTAAATCGCTCAAATAAGCCTCTAACCTATTCATTTGGGTTAATTTAACTTGTCCTAAAATATGAACATATATATCTGCCGTTGTGCTATAACTAGCATGTCCTAAAATCTCTTGTAAAACTCTTAAATCTATTCCTGCCTCTATTGCCCTTGTTGCAAAAGTGTGTCTTAACTCGTGAATACCTACTTTCCTAAAATTATGACTCTCACAAATTTGTTGACAATGTTTTCGTAAATATTCTGAGTTTATAGGATTATTACATTTTGTTTTAAATATAAAATCTTCTTCTTTAAATCCTTCTCCTAGCTCTGCAACTTCTTCGCACTCTTTTATCTTTTGTTCTTTATATTCTTTTAGTATTTTTACAACTTTATCCAACATAGGTACTACTCTATAACTATTTTCTGTTTTTACATCTGTTATTTTTCTTTCTCTTTTTATTTTATTAAAATCATCATCATAAGTTGTAACTTTTTGCACACCTCGTCTTACATAAAGAGCTTTATTTTCAAAATCAATATCTTTCCAAGTGAGTCCACTTATCTCTCCTGCTCTTAACCCTGTATTTACTAAAACAATGTATGCTATTCCCATTGTGTGTTCTTTCATAAATCCTTCAAAAACTTGTTGTTCTTCCTTTGTCATAATTTTTAATTCTTTTCTTCTCATAGTTGGTAATTTTAATTTTCTAGTCGGATTCATTACCATAAGTCTACACATTATTGCATCATCAAAACACATTTTTAATATACTGTTATAGTGTCTTAATGATTTAGGAGATTTACCTTCTTTTTGCAATTCACTAATAAATTTTTGCAAATGATATAACTCAATTTTTTGTAACTGCATATTTCCTAAATGCTCTATTATTGTTTTTGATTTTTCAACATATCCCTGAAAAGTCCTTGGAGAAACATATGGTTTTTTATATACTTTCATCCACTCTTTAATCCATTCTTCAAGAGTAATATTATTGTTATCAATAAAATAATTATCATCTTTTTGCCTTCTTAATTCTTGCATTTTTTCTACAACAATCCTCTGAGTTTTACCATATACAGAAATTTGCTTACTTTTTCCATTTACATTTACAGTAACCCTCCCTTCATAACTATTTCCTCTTTTTCTTATTGTACCTTCTCCTTTAATTCTTCTTGAAACTTTGCTATTACTACTTTTACTCATTATCTTCCTCCCATAAAAAAGGAATCTATAATAATGATAATTTAATATTGTTAATCTTCATCTATTATAAATCCTTTATATTTTTAAGACCAAACCCTAAACAATAATTCTCCCTGAATTTTTATTAAACCATTCAATCATCATTGGCTTGTTTATCACGATTCTTCTTTCAAATTTTATGCAAGGAAAATCTTTTAGCTTTGTTAATTCTGTCATAAGTTGTTTACTAATACCTAATATTTCTGAAGCTTCTTTTATATTTATTCCTATTTTTTCTTCCATATAGCTGTTCCTCCTTTTGCTAAAATTTGTTCTGCTTTTTCTACTGCTTCTCTTGGAGAATACAACTTCATTACACATTCTATTTCTTCATATAATAACTTTACATCTAAATCATTTGGTGCCACTCCTAAAGTATTTAATGCTATAACTGCATAAGCTTTCGCTTGTCTTTTAGTTACTGTTTTGACATTATTTAATTTCATTTTTATCAGATCCTTTCACTTATAAACTTTTAATTAGTTACAAGTGAATTGGTATCTTCACATAGGTATTTCAACCTCTCCGTTTCCACCGAGCGACTTCTCAACTAATGTTAAGCCAAGTCGAAGTATCATTATCACACTAATATAGTTCTTCGCCTTATAAACTTACCATCGTTTACTTTTTCCCTCATTATAGTCGCTATTTAACTTAAATTAACTTTCGCCTTCTTGGAGCTACCTATATTAGTTAAAGTCTTGTAACTAATATATTTACTTGTCAATGTGCTATCTGCTTTAAAAGAAACAAGTAAGAAGATTTAGCTCTTCTCACTTGTTTTTTCAGTTAGCACATCATTTTTTAGGGCTACACATTAAATTTTCTCAGTTTTTTTCTTAAATTTTCTAATCCTCTGTCTATACTTTCCTTTATTGTAGGAATAGCTCTGTTTTCTATTTTAGCTATTTTTGTATATGAAAATTCATTCACTATATACATATAAACTCTCCTATTTTGTGGTGTAGGTAATTTCCAAATTTCTTTTATTATTCTTTCTGACTCTAAGTTTGAAACAACTTGTTCTTCTAAGCTGATTTCTTTATTTACAGCTCTTTTGTTTAATGAAATATCTGTTAGTTCTGAATGTTCTATGTACCTACTAAATTTAATATTTTGTGAGTTTTCTTCACTTTTTCTTCTTTTGTATTCATCTCTCAATATCTTATTTGCTCTAATAATTCTTGATTTTCCATTCACATCTTTAAATGCAATAATATTTTTACTTTCATCATTATTACTAATAATAATATATGTATCTATTAACTCTCTCTTTATTTTACGATATTCTTTCATTCTTAAATCCTCCATTCAATCCGTTTTGAATTGAATGGAGGGGGAGATCTGCAATTAACTAATCCTACAGAAAGAAAAAAGAGGTCTAATTTATTATTAAAAATAAATTTAACCTCTATAATTGTTGCTCTATATATAATTAATTTAACGGATCTCACAAACTACACTCCTTTTGTGTAGTTTGAGTTTTATATATGAATGCCCAATGCTACACTAACATACATAAACTTTTCACTATTTTTCATTAGAATTTTTATAAATTAGTGTAGTATTTTATTGGATATTATAATAACTAAAAAAAGCACACAAATAGCTTGTTATAAGTTAATTATGTGCTTTTTAATTCTATTTTTATAATTAAATACTATTTCAGATATATCCATTTCATCCCCAAACCTTCTATTTTTTGTTATATCTTTGGTAGTTTAAGTTTTTTTCATCCGTTTTATGAATTTTATCATATTTTTCTTGCGTAATTTGTCGAATTGTGTAAAAAATGCAAAAAAATATATGAAAAGTGCTTTTTTCCTTTTCATATATTTTTTATTTACTTTTATTTAATTTTATAAAATTTAATATTCTTTAAGTTTTGCTTATTTTTGACTATTTTCTGCTTTCATACATAAATTAAATAATTCATCTTCTGTCATTTCTTCAGTTCCAATAATGCTTTGTACATCATTTATAAATTCGTACATATTGTCAATATAATCATCAATTGTTCTTGCATCTTGCATAATTTTCTCATAAAGTACTTCTACACCGCCTAATATGTATTCTAAGTATTCTTCTTCACATTCTTTTCTCTTTTCTTTGTTCTCTTCTTTATTATCATAAATATATCTAAATGCCTTATCAATTCTCTCTTGTATATCTGTCGAATCTTTCTTGCTTAATAATAAGATTAATTCTTTATTATAATCTAAAAAAGATGATCTGCTTGTTAGCTGTTGAAAGTTTATTTTTATTGGTTTGATACTATTATCATTATCCACCTTTGCTTTTCTTCCATATAGTTTTCCTACAATAGGAGCAATAATTAATACATCAACATTATAGTTAAAAATGCTAAAATTACTTCTTGTATCTATTATTGATGTTAATTTATTCACATATTCAGCATGTTTACCTTTAAATTGAAATTCACTCGTATCTATTACTTCATCATTCATTGTATTACTCCTTTCTCTTTTATATATGATTCTACTACACTATGGTTTTCATCAGAAAATTCTTGTGCTTTCATTTCATATTCTTTTCCTATGAAATCAGTTAAATTTTCCTTTGCTATATTGCCATCAGTATCCTTTATAATAATTATTACTTGTCGTGCTATACCTGGAATAGTATCACATATGTTTTTTATTCTATGTTGGTCAAATGCTGATAATGGAGCATCCATTACTAGTGGATATTCCTCTGTTTCAATTAAATGTTCTTCATTATTAGCTGTTCTTTTTTTAGCTAACTCTAAAATACCAACAATAAATGCAAATATTACTGAATAGCTTTGTGCTGTTGAATAGTCTATGTCAATATCATTAAAATTCTCATCATCACTCAATTCGTTTACTAATACCTTAATATGATATTGTTCATCAACATCAATATACATTCCTTTTCCATATATTTTTTCAAATAAAGTATTGATTGCTTTTTTTAACTCTTCTCTTGTTTTAGCTTCTTCATTTCTATATGTTTTCTCCACATCTTCATATATTCTTAGAGCATATTTTCTATATAATTGAACTTTTCTATTTTTTTCATTAACATTAGTTAATCTTTCTCTTTCTCTCATATCATTCTCTAATATTTGCTTGTTCACAGCAAGTGATTCTATTCTTTTTATCTTTTCATTTTCTAATCTTTCAATTTGCTCCTCACAATCTTTTTGTTCTCTTTTAAATTCGTTTGCTTTATTATTTTTAAGAATATTATCATCAATATTAGATCTTTGATTTTCTTCTTCTTCAATATTATTTTTATATCTCCTGATATCTTTATAGTACTCTGTCATTATTGAATAATAATTTTCACTAAATTTTATTTTATCTTTAGATTTTTCAACAAAATTTTTTATAGATCCTCCTAAAGAAATCGGAGGTACATAATCTAATTCTTTAATTAAGTTTTTAAAACATTCACTAGATGTATCTGATAAATCTGCTCCACATAAGCATCTTTTTCGTTCTAATAGAAATTTTATTGTTTCATCTCTAACATAAGGTATTCCTTCATCTATTTTTCCAGCATTAGCAAGGTCTTGCATAGCCTCCTCAATTAATTTTCTCTGAAGAAATATTGCCATTGTAGAGTTAAATTGTTTTATAAATGATTGTATTTTTTGATTTTTTAATTGTTTATGAGTTTCAATTTCTTTTTCTAAATAATTCGCTTTTTCTTGTAATTTTTCTACATCTGCACATTTTAATAAATCATTCTTAATTCTTTCTCTTTTATTAGAATATTCGATAATTTGATCCTTTATTTCATTCACTCTATTAGTATCAAATTCAATTTGTTTATTTGTCTCATGGATTTTTTCTGATAATTTTCTAGAATTTTGATCTCCATTATTATCAATTTCTTCATCAAATTTTCCTATAACACTGCTCTCTATTGATGGTTTTAAATGTCTTATTAATTGTTTTAATGGCTTTAGTCCAAGCAAGCTTTCAACAGCTTCAGCAAAATCTGAGCTTTTCCCTTTATCATTAATTTCTGTACTCATTCTATTTATTCTTTCTCCATCAAAGAAAAAATATTTTGAAAGTTCTTCTGGAAGTATTTCCTTTATAACACTATATTTTTTAGTTTCTTCAACAAATTCAGTCTGTCCATCATCATTTTTATATGTTATCTTTAATTCACTCGGATTGCTTCTTGTTCTTCCACTGCCTTCTTTATAAAATTTTTGTGTTCTTACAATGCAATATTCTATATTAGAATGTTCTAAATCTAACTTTACTTCAACCTCTCTTGTCTCTCCTGGATTCATTTCTTTTTCTTCTTTTAAATTTAATACAGATTTATTTCTAAATCCATCCACATTTGCATATAATACCCATTGAAAAGCTTGTGCTAAAGTAGTTTTACCAACACCATTTTCTGCCATAATTATAGTAACATTTTTTTTATTATCAGTAGCAAAAGTAATTGGCTGTGCATTTCTAAATTGTCTAAAATTTTTTAATTCAATACTTTTTAATAACATTCTTCTGCTACCTCCTCTATAATCTTTTTAATTTTATTTTTTATTTCATTCTCAGTGCCTTCTTTAGTTTGTGCATATTCTTTTTCTATAGAAATAATTTTCCTCATCATTCTTTTTAATTTTTCATCATTTATTTCTTCCATTAATACACATCTCCTTTTACCTCTTCATCTTTCCACAATTGATATGCTTCTCTAATTTCTTCTATTACATTATCTGAGTCTAGTGGATTCAATGCTAATCTTTTAAATTCTTCTACTCTTTTTAATTCATTTTTAGCTAATGTTTTTTCCCCTTTTATCTCATCTTCAGTTAAATTCCATATTGTTTCTATTTTTCTTGGTAATGTAACAAAATCATAAATAATAGCAAATTGTTTTCCTTTGTCTTTTCTTAGAACTCTTCCTCTTCGCTGTATATATTCTTTAGGATTTGTTGTACTTGCCAAAATAAATGCTGTTTTTATTTGTGGAATATTAACACCTTCATCTAAACATCTAATTGCTATTAATGCCTGTAGTAATTTTCCTTCTCCAAATTCTTTTCTTAAAATTTCTCTTTCTTCATTACTCTCTCTAGATGTAAATTGTGATACTTTCATATTTAATTCTTCACTCATCATTTTAGTTATAATATCTATTTGCCTTTTATCTTCTATTACTCCTGATTCATCATCACTTAAAGTTGTCGCTCCACAATAAACCAATAAATGTTTGTCATTAACATATTCTTTAAGGTATTTTTTTAATATCGGAATTTTTTCTCTAGCTCCCGCAACAATTCTTGCTCTCTCTAAAAGAAGTCTCTTTCCTCTTTCACTTAAAGATTTTTTTCCATTCCTATCGTTTATGATACATTTACTTATTCTGCTGGTTAACTGTTTATATTGGCTCAATTCATCATCATTTAATGAAACTATAATAGGATAATATTTGTATGGTGTAAGATATCCTTCAGCAATTGCTTCATCTAATGTAAATTCAATACACTTTTCACCAAAATATTCTCTTAATTTTTTTGTTCCTTCTTCGTCATTATGTCTTTCAAATGTTGCTGATAGAGCCAATCTGTATTTAAATTTGTCATCTAATGTTTTTATTAATGACTGTGCCCCAAAATTGTGTGCTTCATCTACTACTAACAGTAAATCTCCTTTGATTTTAGATAATTCATTTTGTATAGTTTTAGTACTATATGTTGCATTAGTACTTATAAAACAAAAGAAATTTCTAATTCCTAAATTATAATCTATTATAGCATCTTTTAGTCTTTTTTTAAAGTCTTTTTGTTCAGAAGCACTATGCCCTATTATAGGCATTATATTAAATTTTAATATATCTTCCACCCATTGATTTACTAAATGCTGGTATGGGCATACTATAACTACTGCTAATTTTCCTTTTTTTTCTTGATAAATTTTTGTTATTGCTCCTAAACCTGTAAAAGTTTTACCTGTACCAGTAGCCATATCAAACATTCCTTTATAGCCTTGTTTTTTCCAATTTTCAATTGCTTTTTTTTGATATGGATGTAACTCTATACCATTAGGTATATTAGGTTCATTTGTATTTTTTTCTAATATATCATTATAATAATTACTCTCTTTATTATCTTCTTCTATCTCTTTTTCTATTTCTTCTTCTAATATTTGAAAATTTATTTTTTCTTTTTTATATGTTAAGATTTTTTTCTTTACAGCTTCTGGAAAATCTAGTACTTTTGCTGAATCGTCTATATTAGACCATAGTCTTTCAAAAGCAATTTCTTTATTTTCTACTCTTTCTTTTTCATCTTGAGAATTCCAAGATTTATATACATCAATTGCTTCATAATTTATAGCAAATGCTGTTTGAGATTCATTCATTGAACCAGAAAATGCCACCTTATTATTTTCTTTATCGCAAAAAATTCCCATTTTTTCATGATATAATCCTAATTTATTATTTTTGTATGAAAATGCTATCTTTATGTCTAACTTGTTTTGTGCTATTAGGGTAGCTAATAAATTAAGTTTCTCTTCTTCAAAATAGTTTTGTGGCTCTGTTAAATATTTTAACATTGCCTGCTCAATTATATTTTTTCTCAAATCATATCCCTTATTTATTGCTTCAATATCATCATCATCAAGGTATGGTGATACTATAAGTAATATTTTCCCATTATTGTTAACTAAATGTGCTACACCTGTTGCTATTTCCATCAATGCTGAGGAAGTAAAAAATCCCACACTGCGTTTATATAATACTGCTTCTTTTAATAATGGTATATATAAATCTATTACTATATTATCTTTAGGAATTCTATATTCTTTTTTTATTTCTATATTTTTAAAAGACATATTTTCTCCTTTCTAAAATGTTTTTAGTGCATCTATTAAATTATCAATATCCTTTATAGTATTAAAGTAATTTACACTTATCCTTACTGTTCCGCCAATTTCTTTAGTATTTAAAATTCTATGTATTAAAGGTGAACAATGAAAACCTGCTCTAACGCATATATTGAATTCCTCATCTAATACCCTGCCTACTTCATCTGGTAGATATCCTTTTACATTAATTGAAATTACCCCTACACATCTATCTTCTTGCTCTGGTAAATATAATATTACTTTTTCAATTGTTTTTAACTTTGATATCATATAATTAGTTAATTCTTTTTCTTTTTTTTCAACATCGTTACTCTTTAGCCATTTAATACTTTCGTTTAGTCCTATTATAGATACTACGTTTTTACTTCCTGCTTCATATTTCGTAGGTAATTCATCTGGCATTATTGGATTTAAAGAATCTGAACCTGTCCCTCCTACAAAGACACTTTTTAATTTTACATTCTTATTAATAATAAAACCAGCAACTCCAAAAGAAGCATATAACGACTTGTGTCCCGCAAAAACTAAGAAATCTGTATTATTCATACTTATGTCTTTATCTACTCCAAATGATTGTGAAGCATCTAAAATATTAATCGCATCATATTTTTTTCCTAGTTCAAACACATATTTATAATTAATCTTAAATCCACAAACATTACTTTTTGATGATATAAAAATATATCTAGGTTTTTCCAAAGCAAATATATTATTTAACTCTTCTGTAAATTCCCATGTCTTACTGTCTATGGGTAAAATTTTTAATTCTATATTATATTTTCTTTTTACTAATTCTAATGGTCTAATTAAAGAATTATGTTCAAATGGAGAAATATATATAATATCTCCTTCTTTATATTCTAATCCCAAAATAATTTTATTTAATGCTTCAGTTGATGATGATGAAAATATTACATTATTCTTATCCTCAAAACTAGCTAAATCAGCAATTTTTTCCCTTGTATCATCTATTATTCTTGATATTTCTTTTGATTTTTTATAACTTCCTCTTCCAGAATTAAATGCATAGTTTCTATTGGCTTCATCTAATTTTTTATACACACTTTCTGGCTTAGGAAAAGTTGTTGCAGCATTATCTAAATAAATCATTTTTTGTTCCTCTTTCACATATATTTTTTTATAAGTTCCATCAATATCTTTATTTTTTCACTTTCTGAAACTGAACTTCCATATTCATCAAGTGAATCTTCTATATTATTTTTTAGTGTCCTTCCTATTTGAGATATTTCAGAACAATTTATATATTTTTTTATTTTCTCTTTTCCATTAGATATTTCAACTACTTCTTGCTCTTCTTTATCTATATTTTTTAAATTTTCAACTTCTATAAGAATTTTCCTTAATGCTTCTAAATAGTTATCTTCTGTATCATCTTGCCAATCGTTTATGTAAAATCCAAATAATATCAGTGAAATATTTTGTACTATTTCTGCTTCATTATAATTATTTAAATCTCTGGCATATTCAAATAATTGCTTTGTCTGTAAACTCACAACACTATTTTTAGCATTCTTATCTAAATTTTTATACCAATCTCTTAAAATATTAAATAATGATTTTTTTGACTTATGTTCGAATATTTCTTTTGTCTTACTAATTAAAATAATTGAGTATTTATCTAGATAATTATCAAATTCTTGCTTCATTTCTGTTATTTTTTTTATTATTATTTTATAATCCTCTGTTCTGAAAATTTCTTTTAGTTTTTTAAATAAAAATTCATTATTGTTTATATCACTTTTTAAAATATAATTTTTAAAATCTATATAACTTTTATCATTTATTATTTCATTTGTTTCCACCATTTCTCTTATAACTCTTGGTAAAGCTAATACCCATTTTTTCATTTCAGAAATAATATTTTTTATATCATTTCTTTGATTAGAACTCTTTTCAATACTAAATATATTAAGTAAGTCTTTTACATACTCAATTTTCTCATTAGTTCCTTCCTCTATACTTATGTAATATTTTTCTGGAGCATCAACTATTTTAGTAATATTAATCGCATCTATTTCTATTTCTTTTGTTTCATAATACAAAATTACATTATCAATATATTCTTCTAAGGCTAATGAAATTAAAATTGGCATTATTCCTTTTCTTATTCCAAATGGCTTAGCATATAATTTACTTAGTATTATTTCAAAATTATTTTTATTATTTGAGTTTTTTATAAAATCTTTTAATATTTTTAAAACTTTATCTACATCTTTCTTGTCCTTTTTTTCAACTATTGCTTTAAATATCGTAGCTTCAGCGCTTGTAGTACTTTTAATTAATCCCTCATTTTTATTTAATACTGTTTCAATAACAATATTTCTTGCTTTTACAATTGGAGCAGAAATAGTATTTTTATTTATCATTTCATTATTAATAATTGGTGTTTCACTATATACCTTCTCACATATATCTGAAATTAGTCCACTTATATTTTTTATATTTGAATAAGTTTTATTTCTATAGTATATTTTGCAATTTTCTAATCCTGTTATTTCTTCAATCTCTCTTTCTATTATTTCAATAGTATCTTGTTCAATAAACTCTAATTCTTTTTTTATTTCTTCTTCATAATCATTTATTTTTTTCATATATTCTATTGCTTCATATTCTCTTAAACTTTGTCTAATTTCTGTACTTAACTCTTTATCTGAATCTTTAATTAAAACTAATTCATTATTTATTGTTGCAATTTTATTAAATATATCAATTTGTGTATCTTTTCTTAATAATGTAATTACTACTCCATCTGCTCCACTTTCATCTAGTATTGTATTAAACGAAGATAGATTGTTTACTTCCTCATCTATTAAAAATATATTTTTAAAAAATCTTGTCATTTTATAATCTTGATTATATCGTCTAGGTATAACATATCCAAGATTAATAATTTTCTCCAATGTTTTCCTTTCATTTATATTAACAAATTTTGAATTCACTAGTCTGTTTATTTCTTTAATTGCTTCACTATTATATACTGATGAAAAATCATAAGATTGAGTTATCTTTTTAAATTTTATTATTCCATTATTTTTTAAATTATCTAAACATTTTTTTATACTTTTCTCACTTTCATTTAGTGATAATGATATATATTTTAAATTAGGAACTATTGTTTCAAAATCATTTATCATCTCAATTATAGCTATTGCTTTTATAATTTTTTCTTCAAGATCTATACTAGTCCTGTTCAAAGCATTTTGTGATTTTATCCAAATATTTTTAATAAGATCTTCTTCGTCTTTTCTAAATGAATTAACAAAATAATCATATATTTTATCTATATTAAATAGCCCTTCTGAATTATTTCTTATAAAATGTTTAAAACTATTAGAATCATCATCTGTTAAAAAAGTAAATAGTGTTCTTTCGTTTTGTGCAATTTTTTCACTTATTTCTATCAAAGCAAAAACTGTAATTGGATTTAATGGAAAACATCCTTTAAATAAAGTTTCTTCATATTTATCAATTTGAATAAATGATATCTCTGATAATTCTTTATAAAATAATTTATTTTCTTGATATGTTTTTTCATATTTTTCTAAAAAATTTTTTTTCTTTTTTATTGTTTGAGAAATTATATCATAATTTTGCTCAATATTTTTATTAAAAAATATTTCTTTAAATCTTCCCTCAACCGTTTTAAATGCATTTACTTTATTGTCTTTTATATTTTTTGTATATTCATTTATAGTTTTATGTGTAATACATGATAAAATAATTTGCTCACTTTTACCTGTTCTTGAAGCAAGTTCTGCAAAATCTTGTAATAATTTTAGGTCTTTCATCATATTCCCATTGTTTATAGATTCAAGAAACTTACTAAACTCATCAAAAACAATTACAATTCCATTGTATCCTTTTTCACATATTTTATAATTAATATCTTTATAATATTTTATAATATCACTATTGATTAAAGGATTAAATTCCATACCATGCATAATGCAACTATATACATTTTTAAATATTTTATATCCTTCTTCTTCAAATGTAGATAATTTCCTTTTTAGGACTTCTAATGTCATGTTTTGTTCTTTTAAACATTTTTCAAATTTAATTATTACTTCTTTATAATTTTCTTTTTCCCATTTTTCAATAATTTTAAGAGCAACACTAAAATATGTATCTATGACTAAATCACTTAAATTTTCTCTTTCTAAGGCTTCTGTTATAGCTAATAAGAATGCTTGATTCATATCATTATAATTGCTATTAATTATAACTGGCATATATTTCATTTTTTTATTTCTTACATAGTCTATTTTAGTTGCTAATTCAGTATCAATTTTTTTGATTTTTTCTATTAAATTATTAATTAAATCCTCATCACTTTTTTCATAATCATTTAAAAGCATTAATAATACTAGAAGTAAATGTGATTTTCCTTTTCCATAAGGTCCAACTAAAGTTGTAGCTTTGCTATAACTTCCTAATATACTATCATAATACTTATTTAATACTTGACAACTATCCTTTGTAGGAATATATTCTTTTATTTTATTTATGTTATTCAAATCAAATTGTAAATTTATAGAATATTGAAAATTTTCATTTATGCTTATAATATCACTATATTTCACTCTATATCTCCTCTCCAAAGTATAAATCAAATATTTTATTTAATTCATACTTTTTATGAATATAAACCATATTTAATCCAGCTGTCTTGTTAATCGTTATGCATTTTTCTCTTTTAAGCATATCTAAATACAAATTTAATTCTGACTTAGATATATTCAATAATTTTCCTGCACTATTTTTTCCTTTTAATATTTCATCAATATTAATACTAATTTCTTTTCCTGCCTGTTTACAAATCAAATAATAAACAATATACATATTTAATTTATCCATATCAGCACTATTTCTATAATATAAATCTTTTTTTACTTTTTTTATTAAATTTAGTTCTGTTAATGGACATATAAAATTATTTTCTGGATTATCTTCTTTTTCTTCATTCGTATATGTTTTAAGTAGTATATTAATTTCATCAATCAACATTTTTTCATTATATTCATAATTATTAATATTTAAGTAATATTCAATTTGTTCTATTAAATCTCTCTTAGAAAATTCTTTCATATTACAGTAATTATAAAATATGCTCCAAATTAATGCTTTATTTGTATTAGTACATATTTGAATATGAATCATGTAAATAGTAAAAATATCTTCTATGTAAGGATCAAATTTATATATTAATTCTCCAAGTTCTGTCAATCTATAAAAACATTTTTTTTCTTCTTCAATCAGATTAGCAGTTATTAACCAATATTTTAATGATTTAACCATATTAGTTCCTATTCCCAAAATATCTGTTACATCCTTTTCACTAAATAATTTTCCATTATTTTTAACTTCTATTAATCCTTTAGTAATCCATCCTTCTCTTATTGAAAAACTCTCATGACCTTTTAGTTTTACTTTTTCACTCATTTTATTCTCCTTTTTTTGTTCTCAATATTTTTTTCATATAACATCCACCAGAAAAATGTGTTACACAGTTTAGACATCCAACACATTTAGATGAATCAATTTTATAATCAATATATTCTCTTTTTCCTATATTAAATATTTTTATCGCATTGTACTTACACTGACTTTCACACGCCAAGCATCCTATGCAAGTTTGAAATTTTGTTATCTGATTTCTTATTAACATTTCTGCTTTCTTATTTTCTTTAAAAGGTCCTTCTTTTCCTAAAATAGTAACTTTTAAATTATTTTGTCCTATCTTTCCTGTAAGTTTCAGCAATGGCACATTTGTCTTTTTATTTAATACATAAACTTCATTTAATCTTTTATTTCCAATAGAAAAATTAACTTGTCCAAAAGGTTTGAATAATTCATATAGATTTGAATCAATTGGTCTATTTAGATCAAAATTATATGTATCTTCAATTAATGCACAAGGTTTTACTTCAACAATTACATTTTTACTGAAATCTAGTCCATTTCCCCCTTGTCTAGCTTTCCAACCTCCTTCTTTCACATATTCTATTGGATCTGGTTTTCCTATCTCTTTAGCAAAGTCTAATAAAACATTATGAAATTTATCATATTTATCTTTCATGTATAATTCTGAAAGGAATTCAGACCACGAACTATTATTAGGACAACACCAACATCCTACTCTTGAATAACCATATCTATATGCATCATTAAAATCAATGTTATTTGATAATATATATAGCCAAACATCAAATTCTAGCCAATCAATAATTGGTGCTATAGCAATTTGTTTTGCAATTTTTGACTCTCTACTTTCCCTGTCATATTTGCTTCTTGCTGTTGATTCACTTCTTCTTATTCCTTGAAAAGCTAAAATATTTTGTGAATCTTTAAAAGTAGCTTCTATTTTTCTAGTTATAGCACCTGTTTTAAAGATTGTACAGCACCATCTCATCATTCGACTTGGAGGACCAATAATTTTGCATAGTTCATTAAAATCTTGTTCCTTATTTTGGGCAACTAACATTGGCGTCAGCTTATGTTTTTCTTTGAATCTCTTAATATATTCTTTTGTTGTAAAATATTCTAGTGTTGTATCTCCATAAATATGGATAATATCTTCTCTTCCTAATGCTCTCATTGTTATATCGCTAGTTACGGTAGAATCTTTTCCTCCACTAAAAGAAACAAACATATCACAATTTTGGTTATTTTTTACACTTTTTTGTATATAAGAAATTGCTTCATTAGTTATTTCGTTTAATCTATCTCTATTTGTTTGAATAAAAGTTTTTATATATTTATTTTCGTAGAAATTTTTTTCATACTTTATATTTTCTTTCTTTAATTCAGTTATCTTTCTTCTTAATTCATTCACATTTATATTATTAACAGTATCCTTAACTGAAAATTTTATTTTTTTTCCATCTACTATATAATTATTTCCCGTCGTATTCCATACAGATGAATTACAAAATTCAAATTCTTTTTTTAATATGATTTCAATCATTAATCTTTCTTCCGGGAAAACAGGTCTAATATCTGTACCAATATAATGTCCTTTTTCTCCACAGCAACTACATTTTTCCTCAAAATTAGGCACATTACAATTATCACACCAAAATATTTTCGTCTCTATAAGTTTCGTTTTATTACTACAAATAGGGCAAATACTTGTTTCGCACTCTATTCCGTTACAATTTTCACATTTATACTTTAACATCTAAATCTCTCATCCTATTAATATTTTTATTATATTATAGTATATTTCAATTTTTATTACAATACTTTTTATGGATAAACTTTATAAAATAATAAAGTTTATCCATAAAAATAGAGATAGAATATTTTCTATCCCTATAAGTCATTCATCAAATTTAATATATAACTTGACATATCTGTATTTTCATCACTATTAAATTTCAAATAACTCCTTAAAATTCTAGTTCTATTTTTATCTTTTAATTTTATAGCAATTCTTTTTTCCATCGCACTAACAGTACTACTAGCTACTATTCCTATTTTATTAGATGTTTCTTCAGTCGTATGTGTTATTCCGTCTTTTAAACCATATCTATATATTATTATGTCTTTCTCAAGAGGTGTTAGTGTAGCTAAAACATTATCAAATCTCTTTAAAAATTCACTACTTTTACTTTCGTCAAAATTTTTTCGTATTCCATATCCATATATTTTTTCTAAATATTCAAAACATTTTATAAAATTATAATCATCATCAGAATCATCAATACTTTCGTTTTCTTTATTATTTTCTATTTCGTATATAGCTTCATTTATAATATAATTTCCTCTTATTTTGTATCCTAGCGGTTCCATATTTATTGTCTTCACATATTTACTGCAATCTTTTCCTAGTAGATTTTCCAATAATCTTTTCATTTCATCAATGCTATAAATACTCTTTTTCTTATAATTATTAATTATTTCAAACTCTTCATTTGTAAATTTCAAATCATATATATCTAATATTCCATTTGTTATATAATTATAAAAAGTAGCAGATATATATGATAAAGTAGAATCTATTCTATGTCCATATTCTCTATTTAGTAAATTCACAAAATCAATTACTTTTATAGGAGATAGCTCTTTTATTTTCTCTATGTAAAAGTCTTCCTTATTCTCATATCCTATCAATATTATAGGCATTCCTTGAAATACTATTTTTTTATTATTAATAATTTTTTTCAATAAATTATATAATTCAAATTCATCCTCAATCTCTATTTCTGACATTAATTCTTTGTTATTCTCATAAAACAATGTTGTATAATATGCTCCATTTTTTAAATTCATCATCTCATTTAATTTCTGTAATTGTTCTTGGTTTATTTTATTATAATTATAATATCTATATCTTTTTTTATTTGACGCAATTACATTGTTATTTCTTGCAATAATAGACTCTATATTTCTTATATTTTCAATTTTTTCAAGATTTGTAAAATTATATTTTACAATAATTTCGTTATATTTTTTTACTAACTCATTAATACTTATTTGTTTTCCTTCTTCTCTTAGAATTTCTAATATTAATTCTATTTTTGATTCTTTTATTAAATTATTATTATAATAAATATACTTAATATTGCTTTTTATTATTTCTTTTTGTTCTTTATTTAACATTTCAGTGTCTAAAATCTCATATATATCTTTTCTTTTCATTCCAGTTTTATAATATTTACTTTCTAAATATCCGTAAACTATCTCATTTTCTTTAAACACTTTACAAAACAATTCTCTGTTCCATTCATACTCTAAAAAAATATCTTTATACTTATCTTCTAGTAACGTTTTAGGTATTAGTCTCCAAGCTTTAGCATTTATCTGTCTTATTCTTTCTCTAGAAAGCCCATATTCCTCTCCCACTTTTGCTAAAGTATTCTCTTTTAATAACATCTTTATAAATATATCTTTATGTTGCTCTTTTTTCAAATATTTATCTACTGCATTTTCTAACTTTTCATATATTCTGTAAATTATATTTTCATCAACATATATAAATTTTTGCTCTATTAAAGTTCTGATACTATGTTCAAGTTCATCATAGCTACAATTTAGTTCTTTTACACAACTATTATTATAAAGTTGATCTTTGTATATAGAATCTATATTCATGTCTATTATTATTCTTTTTAATTGCTTACTATAATCCTTTTCTTGTTTAATTTCCTGCCCATGATCTTTTGCACAACTAATTATTTGTAAAATTCTTTTTGCTCCTAATCCTTTAATTTCTTTTAATTCGTCAATTTCAATATCATTTATTTCTTTCCAATTCTTTTTTCTAGCTATTTCTCTGAATTTTTCAAATTTACTATCAGAATAAATTTCGTCTATTGAGGACATATATAATTGGTTACTGTTTTTTATTTCAATAATTCTATCTTCTATTTCTTTTACTTTTTTATTTCCAATTCCTTTTATTTTTTTTATTTCTTCTAGATTGATATCATCTAATCTATTCCATGAGTTTATGCAAATTATGTTTTTTAAAATATTAAATTTGTTATCGCTAAAATATTTTATTAATTGATTATTTTCCTCTTTATTTATAACTTTATTAAACTCTTTTTGATTTGTATCTTTTGTTGCATAGTCATCACTTTTTATATCTATATGCATACTAGATTGACTTATTTGTTTACTTTCATTTTTTAGTTCTCCATTATAATTTACTTCATTATACATTTTTTCTTCAATAGTTTTTAATTGTTTTGAAGTCTCAAAATTTATTTTTTCTTCTTTTTCTGATTTATTCTCTTTTATCATTTTTACACTATTGTTAATTTTCTTTTTCGTTTGTTCATTATTTTTTGTATTTTGTTTTCTATTTTCCATAATATATAACATTACATAAATTACTGGTCTATCTATTTTATCTCCACTTATTTTGTAATTTTTTATACTTGTAATTTCTCCAACTATTTTAATTTTATCTAACATATTTGATAATTCGTAAGCATTTTCAGCAGGTATATATCCTATAGAATCACCTGTATTTTTTGAAAATATTTCTATTGCATTGTTATCATATTTATTATTTATATCTTTTTGTATAAAAACTTCATCTCCAACTTGAATGTTTAAATTATTTTTTCTTCTACCAGATAAATCAGTACATTTAACCCTTAAATTTTTTCTATTGCTTCGTTGTAATATTTCTGGTAATTTTTGAATCAATGATTTTTTTTGTACTTCTTTAAATTCTTCCGACTTTTTATAAGTATAATTTGATAACATATCTATGCTAGTATCTAAAATATATTCCTTATCAAATTTATCTATATTAAATTCGTCATAGCACTCATCATCTATTACTAATTCTTTATTTTTACTTATGCCTTTATAATATACTTTTGATATTTTTTTGTTTTCTTCATTTGCATAAAATGTATTTATAACTTTCATCGTTTCTTCAATATAATCTTGAATCTCTACATTTATTTCTGTTTCAAATATCTTTTCAAAATAAATTATTATTGTTTTTAATGCATCATAAATATTATTACATTCCATCTTATTCGCATTAATATTCTTTTCTTGTTTATTTTCTAAAATCATATATCTGCATTCTATAAAATCATTCATTAGAATAGCCTTGTAAAATTCATTAGCGATTTTTTTGTTTTTTTTGTATATTCCCTCTTGTTTTTCATTACAAATATATATTCTGCCTTTTTCATCACAACATTTAAAGCCAATCTTTTTTTTAAAATTTTTCAAGTACTCTTCTAAACATTCACTAAGTTTACTATTCTTAACTATCAAATGTTCAACATACATATTCATTCACCTTTTTTACTATATCTTTAAAATCTCTTTTCCTTTTTATATCATATTTTTATTAATTTCTCAACTTTTGTCCATTTATATAGATATATACTGTAAAGATATAATGTTTTTTATAATATAATTTTAATACCAGTAAATTACATACTGGTATTGTCTTTTCCCAATTTTCACAAAATTACTTTTTCACTTAATTAAAATAATATTATTTCCAATTTATATCATATTCCCCAATTTTGATATAAAAATAATGTTATTTAGAATATAGCTTATCAAAAGCTAATTTTTCTTGTTCTTCCATAAAATTATCAATAACTTTTTTTCTGAACAAGATTCTCCCACCCACTCTGAAATGAGGTAACTCATTTTTTCTCACTAGCTGTCCCACTAACCAATAAGAAATCCCTAAATATTCAGCCACTTCTTCCATTGTCAAGGTAGTTCTTTCTACTTTCTGAAAATTCTCTAAATCTGGCATATTATCACCTCCTAGCATAATTATACAAATCATTACTTTTCAATACCAAACCTTTCCATGAATTTTTAAGTAAAAAAAATAGAGGTATAGAATATCAAATATTCCATACCTCAAAATTTAGTAAACAAAATAATAATTCTATATAAATATATGAATTCAAAATTATTATTTTCTAAATTATATAATTTTCTATTCAAAAGTCAATACTAACAGCCTGTTCTAGGTAATTTTTGTGTTGTTTCTATTTCTTTGAAATAAGTAACAGTAGTCCATTCATCAGTATCTTCAACATATTTATCTTCATAGTTTCCAAATACTTTAGTATAATTTGTAAATTTAAATCCATTTTCTAAATTGTCTAGCATATCGCAATATAGAATAGGAGCTTCAACCTCTGAAAATCCTACTTTTACAGTTCCAAATCTAAATTGATATTCAGTAATATATTCATCATCTTCTAAATCTGCATCTTTAAAGCTTATTTCATTATTTACTTGTGTACTTAGACCATCTACTAGCATTTTATAATCATTTTTATTTGTTTTATACCAAATAGAATATTCTAAATCTTCATTCCAAGTACCTGTATAAATTCTATCAGCTCTTAATGCTTGTGTTGGTAGTGTATCTTGCCAAGTGAAATTGTCTAGCGGAACATTTGAATTGTTTTTTATATTTTTAAAATTATAGTAAATGTTGTCTTTTGATTGCGTTTCAACGAATCCTTTTTTCTCAACTTCAACCTCAATATCTACACTATCATCTTCAACATTTACATCAACAATTTCTTTATGTTCTTTTATTTCAGCCTCAAATATATCTGAGTTTATTAAGTAATATGGTGATCCTGAATCTACTTCTTTTAAATAGTATTTTCCTTTTACAAGTAATTTAGAAATAGCTTTGCCCTCGCTATCAGTTGTTAAAGTATCCACTAATTCATCATTTGAATTATAAACTTCAAATACTGCTCCTTCAAGTGGAGTACCCTTTTTATCTCCTGTTAATTCGTTATCATCGCTACTTACTTTTGTTACTTCAATCTGTCCTTTAATTTTTTCATTTTCAAATACAACATCCTTTATTTGATTTTCTTCAAGCTTAATAGTGTGAACTTCATCATCTAAAACATAAGTATCTAGTGTTTCAACTTCTTGTATTTTTAGTTCTGAAAAATCTCTTATAGGATAACTAGATGTTTCAGCCTCTCCATTCTCATCTGTTATTAATTCTTCTAAAACATTTCCGTCTTTATCCATAACTTTAAATTTGACATTTTCAAGTTTTACTTCGTTATCTTCTTCGTCAACTTTTATTATTTTTATAGAGCCTTTTTTTAGCTCATTTTCAATTTGTAGTTCTTTTGTTAAGTTCCACTCGACTTCAACTTCAGTATCTTCAGCAAGATTATACCATTTGTTTGTTTCCTTTTCAATTAATGAGTAGTCGCCAATTCTTAAATCTTTTATTTCTAATTCTCCATTTACATCTGTGTGGTATGTTCCAATTACTTTATTAAATTCGTGTGAGAATAAGTCAAATTCTACATTTCCAAGCACTACTCTGTTATTATCTTTATCTACTTTGTAAACTTTTATATTGCCTTTTTTATGCTCATTCTCAACATTAACTTCAGATGTTTTATTATATTCAACAGGTACACCAAATTCCATATCATTTAAAATATATTTTGGATTTGTTTCCACCTCAACTAATTTATAGTTTCCTTGATATAATTTGTCAAATGTAGCAACTCCTTGTTCATTAGTTGTAGCTGTTCCTACTATTGTTCCATCTTCTCTTTTTAATGAGAACTTAACTCCTGCAATAGGTTGTGAAGTTTCATCATCTGTTTTATTTACTACTACTTTTCCTGTGTTTGTTTTTATATTTAATGTTGCTCTACCAACACCATCTCCAAATGGATCATAAACAAGTGCATAGTTTTGAGTACCTTCTACTCTTGTTTGTCCATAAAATACTGGATAAGTTTTTACTTTTCCTTGAATGTTGATTATTGCGTTTGAAATATCTTGTCCCATTTGTGATTTAGGAATTTTTACATACATACTTTCATTTCCATTAAATGAATTTGTTTGAGTGCCATTTGAATTAGTAATTATAGTTCCTTCAGGTAAGTTCGCAGTAGCAGTAACTGTATAACTTGCCATATCTACTGTACTTGAAACATTTATCTTCTGATTATAGTAATTTCCATCTTCGTATAAATTTCCTGAAGTAGATAGTGTTATATTAGGATCTGAATGTACTTGAGTGCCATTCCTTCCTTCATTAACCATATTTACTATTGCTCTTTTTATAGCATCTCCTCTAGCATCTGCTCCTTGATCTGCACCTCTAAATCTAGTATTAGGATCATAATCATATAAAATACTATATACAGCCATTTTAGTAGCTTGAAAAGCCTCCATATCATTAGCTACTCCAAGTTCAGTTGCTGATTTGTAAGGGAATCCATTTATAATAGTTCTCCATACTCTAACATCTCCTAAAACTTCTGTAAGAGTTGCGTTTACATCAACAGTATAATCAGGTAATTCTCCTACACCTGGGTATTGGCTATTTATACAATAAGCAGGATATTCTTTACCACCTTCTGTATAGGTAGTATAAGTTGTTACAACATAAGACCAATAATCTTCGTTCCAATACTGTAAATGGTATTCAACATCTCCTTTATTTTGTATATTTGCAGAACTTATCTCTGTTGCAAACACACTAGGACTTAATGCTGAAAAAATTGTTAATACTAACATAAGTATTGCTAATATTCTTTTATTTTTTACTTTTATCATTTTACCAAATCCTTTCCATAATAAAAGACACTTAAAATTAAGTGCCTTTCAGTTATTTATTAAATTTCTAAACTTTCATCTATTTGTTCAGCTTTTAATTTTTCAATTTCATTAATAAGTTCTTTAGTTTCTTGATATTCTTTATCATTTTCAAAATTTTCATCACATTCTAAATCTTCTTTAATAGTTTTTAAGTGTGAAATAATATTATCAGGACTATTTTGTAATGTTCTAAGTGTTTCTTCTAGTAGATTTTTTCTTGCATCACTATCTATTTCAATATTTTCATAGTCATCAACAAGATCATACCAATTATAATTAGCCTCATATTCTATTATTTTATTAGCCAATTTTTCTATATCTATAATAAACCTCCTTTCCTATATGATATAACATTGTGTGCATATAAATTGCCCATTGTTATAATAATCTCTTGCATATATTTTAATTGTACCAAATTTATATTTAATTTTATCAATTACTCTTTGTTTAGTATATGTAAATTGAGAAGTATCTTCAACAATAGAACTATCTATAACAATATTATATCCATATAATTTCATATCTTCACTTTGATTACTATTTATAACATTTTTTATCGTGTTAATCATAGTATCATTAATTTTATATTCTTCTCCAATAGTTACAGGTTTTTCTTCTTTGACAACTTCTTGTTCCGTTTTTTCAGGTTGTACTTGTATGGATTCATCTTTTGTTTGTGGTGTATTGTTATTATCTTTTTTTATTTCTGTATTTTCCTGATTTACTTCAACAATAGGTTGTTTATTATTAGTAGTAACTTGTGGAGTAGAATTCTTATTGTTTTTTACTTCAGTTTCACTTTCAGCAACTGGAGTCTTTTCAGTAACTTCTTTTTGTGATTGAGTTATGCTATTATTTATCAGTTCTGATGTTGTTTGTTCATCTGAAGTTTGTAATTGATTTGTACTTTCCACATTTTCCACTATATTTTGTGGATTTATATTTTCTATAACATTTTCTGAATTTGTTTTTTGATAAGTTATGTATGTTGATAATATTGCTATTCCAAATATTAAAATAAAAGCTATAATTAAATATTTTTTCATAATTAGATCATCTCCTTATACTATAATTATAAATTATTTCAAGGAGCAATCCCAAACCCTTTTTTTATATTTATTGCCCATAACTCATTCCTTCAGAAGATTCTATCGCTTGAACGCAAAGTCTTTTATCTTTTTGTCCTGCAACACAAGTAATTAAAGTAATTCTATTGTCCTCAGTTTCTTGTAAATAAGACCAATCTTCCTCACTAATTACTTCTTTTGTTGTTACAACATATCGTTTAGTTCCATAATTAGTTTGATAAAAAATCTCACTTCCAATTTTTATTTTCTTTAAATTTTTAAAGAAATCTCCTTGACTACCTGAATTATGAGAGGCTAAACCTACATTTCCTTCATAAATAGAAGTAGAAGGGAAGTGTCCTATTGTTTCTGATAAGGTAGATAATTCAACACTTTCTCTAATAGGTGCATTATCAAGCAAAATGTCAGGTATAGTAAGAGTACCTATTTCATCATCATAATGAATAATATCTTGTTCTATATTTTCAAGAGGTGTATCATCTAAATCTGAATTATCTCCAATTTGTATGTTTTCAGCATCTTTGTTTGCTTTATATACAGGATATTTTACTGCAAAAAAAATAACCCCTATAAGAGTTATAATTGCAATTAATATTATTGCTATTAAAAATTTATTTTCCTTTTTCATAATGCCTCCTATAATCTAACTTCTATACTATATTTTTCACTATCTGTATTTACTAAAGTTTTTATCTTATTTTTACCTTTGCTAATAGTTATCATTTTGCCTGTAATTTATTTGTAAGTCTTTTTGAGAATTCTAATCTATATTTATTTGTTACTTCTGACATAGAATATTTTGTTAAGTTTATTGTATTATTATTTAATATAGTTTTGCCAACTTTTATATATTTACCATCTCTGTAATTATAAACCGTTACATTTTTAGAAAGAAAGAATAAAATAATTAAAATAATTACTGTTGATCCACTTGCTATTGGAATTATATTATTTTCTTTCTTTTCAACAACTTCAGGACTAACAATAGGTATTTCTTCTTCAATTTTGTTATATTTTACTGTATATGTATATGGTGTTAATATCTCCTTTGTTGCTGTTCCTGTGTATTCTGCTGTAACACTATAAGTATTAGGATAATTTACTCTTTGTTTTCTTGCATAGTAACATTTTGCTGTATATAGATCTACGACTTCATATTCGCCTATCATTTTAGTTGTTTCAACTTCCCACTCAACATTTAATAAGTCTAAGGTTAATCCATCTTTTTCTGTTTGTTTAGGTATAAAATCTAGGTCATTTCTTTCTAAGCCAGTATAATTTATAGTTTCTTCTATTAAATCTTCTCTAAAGCCATTGTAGTTTGTTTTAATTTGTATGTTCTCTGTATTTAATTGATATTCTCCTATATAACCATCCTTTTCATAATGTATAGTTCTTCCTAATTGATTTATAATACTATTTAAGTTATTAGTACCACTTGTAATTTTCTTTGTTGTTGAAATATCAATGGTATCTGTTGTAGTTCCACCTTCAGAAGTATAACTATCAAATGTGTACTTTTCTCCAAAAACTTCAATATCTTTATCTAAAGTTTCAATAAAAGTGTCTTTTTCATCTTCTTGTACTAAATATGTTATATAACAATTTAGTTTGTCATCAGTAATATCTGTATTTTCTTGTGTAACAGCTAAACAGTTTGTAGTTGTAAGCAAAGTACAAAAACTGCATACTGCCAATACTTTTTTAAACCAATTCATTGTAAACCTCCTAAAATATATTTATTATTCCAAATTTATTAGCAAGATAGGTAGCTCCAATAGAGCAAAGTATTATAATGCCTAAATAGAATAATATATTAAATATTCTTGATAAAATATCAAATAAAAAAAGTAGTGCTTTTAGAACTGGATTCTGTTCATTAACAACTACTTGTTCATCGTATTTTTCCTTTATTTTTTTCTTTTTTAAATAATCTTTATACAAATTTTTCTTCATTATCTACCTCTTTTCAGAAAACTAAATAAACCTTTCTTTTCAACAACTTCAAGCTTATTAGATTTTTCAGTAATATATTCTTTAAATATTTCGTGGTACATATCTGTATTTATATTGCTATTAAAGGTATCTGTTGTATATTCAGAAAAATATATATGTTTTATATATTGTTTTAAAATTCTTTTGAATTTAGCTTTTTCCTCATTACTAGAAAAGTTAAAAATGTAATTTACATCAGGTATTTTTTCTAACAAACTTAAAACTCTAAATGTTTCATCTGTTTCCCAAGCTTTTGTGCCTCCAACTATAATTTTAATTTCTTTTGATAAAAAATTATCTAAAGTATTTTCATTTAAAATTCCATAGTCATAAATATAAAAGTCATATCCATATTGCATAGCATCAATTTTGTTATCATTGCTATACAAGTCTATTCCTTTATATGTATAAAATCCGTCTTTTTTTGCCACTCCTTCTAATGTTTCAATATTTTTAATTTCATCTTTATCAGTGGCACAAATATAACAAGCATTCATATTAAGGCTTTTTAAAAACATTGTAATTAGTATTGCTTGTGTAGTAACTCCTATATGTTTTTCAGTTCCTGCAACTGCAATATTAACAAATTGTTTTAGTTTTTTATATTCTTTTTTGATAATGACTTTATTCTTTTTGCCTTCATCAAGTTTTTGCCTAAATCTAATAGCATCCTTGTATTGACAGCCTTCATTACTTAAACAATTTCTAAATTGCTCCTTTTGTTCAAAATATGTACTAGCATTTACAAAATTATAGATTCCTTCATTAAACAATTTAGCAAGTAAACTGTTACCTTCTTGAAAACCTAAAGCAACTATTATTATTTTTATATTATACATACTTTTTATTGCTACAACTGCTTGTACTATTTCATTTTCTGTTTCTTTTGTAGAGGCAATATCTATTATAATTTGCTTATAATTATTTAAGTTTCTAAGTTCTTGAACTGCAAACTTTTTTAAACTATCAACACCTGTTAATACTTGTGGATTTTCAAAGCCATTTTCTTTACATACCTCATAAATTAATTTTTCATTATCCCTAGTAATTGCTAAGATCAACTTTATCAACTCCTTTCCATAAAAAAAGAACTACTATTATAAGCAGTTCTTAACTTTATTATCTGTTATATTTTTAACTAAGTATAAAACTTGTTGTAAAAATGTTTCTGATAAATTATCTTCCTTAAATTCACTCATTAAATTATCATACTCATTTAATATAGGGGTATTTTCTATAAGCATTATATATTCATCGTTTGGTAATGTCTTTAGTAATATGTTTAGGTAACTTTCGATAATTTGTATAGTATCGTCTTTGTTATTCATTTTTCCTTTGTGTAGCTACATTAACATTATATACTTCAAGACTTTATATTTCAACAAAAATCGTTCGTCAAAAATCGACAATCCCTACATTTTATATAAATTGACTATCTAATTTTTGTCAAGTCTTTTTAACGAATTTATTATATTATTTTTTTGTATGACAAACAAGCGAAAACGATATATTTTTTAAAAAATTGTATCTTTTTCACTTCTTTTATGATAAAATTCAATTATAGTTAGTTTTCTAAGAATTGTTTATTATTTTTGCACATTGAATATAACATTCTTAGAATTTTAGTTGAACAAGCAGTTAGGCTTTCATAATAATGTTTGCCTTCTGCTTTTTTGTTTTGGTAATAAATATATACTGGATGTTCTGGATAATTTGAAGCACCTAATTTTACTACCATTTGACTGCAATTAAACAATATATATCTTGCATATTTGTTTCCTCTTTTTGATATTGCTCCTTTTACATTTATACTTTTTCCAGACTGTTTGATTGTTGGATCAAGTCCACAGAAAGCTATTACTTCTTTTGGACTATTAAATCTTGTTATATCTCCTAATTCTCCAAGTATTTCAGCTGTTAATATTTCTCCAATCCCATAAAATGAATTGATTATTTCATAATATTGAGATTGTTTTGCTGTTTCTATCATTTTACTTCTCAATTCATTTATAATATTATTGTTATTTTGCACTATTTGAGCCATTTTTGAAAGATTATTTACATCGGAGTGTTCTTTATCAACTCCTGGATAAGAGTTAGCTGAAACTGTTTTTATTGTTGTGGCAAGTTTTTTATAAAAGTTTAAGTTTCTTCCATTTGTTTTGTATAAATTGTTATACAATGCATCAATTCTTTTTTCTTTTACTATTTCTGCGTGTGGAAATTCTTTAATAAAATTTAATGCTGTATCATCATAAATTCTTGTTGATTTAAAGATTTTCTCTAGTTCTGGAAAACATATATTTATCAATCTTTTGTATCTATTTTTACAACTTACATTGTTCTGTAACAAATAAAAATATTGTCTTGTCATTGCTTTTAAATTAGCATATAAGTCTTTTTTAGATAAATCGTGATATTTTACTTCGTTTACAAAAAACAACTTTGCTAACCTATAACAATCTTCTTTATCTGTTTTTGTTTTTCTAATAGTATCATAATTATTTTTTGTCGTTAAACTATTGATAACTAAAGTATTAAATCCATTTTCTTTAAAGTATCTTTCTACTGGTAAATGGTATGTACCTGTTGATTCCATAAATACTGTTAAGTTTTCTGGGTTAATTTCTTTAATTTCTGCTTTTACTTTTTCAAAATCTTCTAAATTGTGCTTTATCTCTTTTGTGTCAATAAGTATTTCTCCATCATTATTCATAAGCATTATCATACTCTTATTTTTAGCAACATCTACACTTAATACTGTTTTCAAAATTATTCACCTACTTTCTTTTTGAACTTAAGTCTTTTACCTCTACTATTATTTCATCAGGCTTGTTATATAGAGTCGATGCCCTCACTATCTAAAACTAAATTAATAATAGGAATAAAAGCCGAACTGTCAATTTCTTAGATTCAAAGACCTCTGTAATTTGATGTTCTAACTTAAATTCTAATGTAAATAATTTTACAACCAAAAAAATTAGATGTAAACTCTTTTATTTACATCTAACAGTATACCTGTAATTTGTCTTTATATTTTTTATAATGATATCCAATTTTACACTCTTAATTCCAATTAATATTATAAATCTGAAAGATTAATTGAATCTAATTTTGATTCTAAATCTTGAATTTTTGAATAAAGACTATCATAAGCATATGGATCTAAGGAATTACTTAATTTACTGTTCAAGTCACTTAATTCACTATTCAAATCTTCAATCTTCGAATATAAACTATATGAACTATATTCGTTCAGAGCTGAATCCATGTTACTATATATATTATTCAATTTATCCTTTATTGTTTCATCATCATTTTCATCATTTTTTAATTCGTTATATAAATCATTAATTTGTTCTCTTAACTCTCTTAATATTTCTGCTGGAGAATCAGAATATGTTTTTATTGTGTCCTCTATCTCTGTTGCTATTTTATCAATTTGAGTACTTGTTTCATTTAATTTTGGTATAGTAGTATTAATATCTTCAATAACTTTATTAATATTCTCTTTTATACTTATTATTTCTTTTAAAGTAGAATCTATATCATTTATTTTTGAAATTACGCTTTTTATCAAATTTTCAAATTCAATTATTTGTTTCTTTTCATTTTCGATATTTGAATTTAATGAATCTTCAGTTTTTTTCAAATTATCCATGTTATTATTTAATTCTTTAAAAATATTTTTATAATTATGGATATATGAAATTTTATTATTTAAAACTTCTACATTGTTATTATTAAATTTTAAAGCTAACATTATTTCGATTAATAGTTCTTTTTCTGATAGCGAATTCCAATATGCTTTATCCTTATTAACTGCATTAAGCATATTATTAAATTCATTTTCTGCATCTTTTTTACCTTGATTATAACTTGTTTCAACTTTTTTTTGCCATTCTTCCTGAAGTTTTTTGGTATTAAATATCTTCATTTTAATCCTCCTCTACAACTTACTATTTTCGCTTATGATTATATCACACAAGATTAAGTGTATCTACATTTCTATATTATTTTCTTGAGCATAATTTAACTCAATATATTGTTCGGCTTTTTCCATCGTATTTTCAAACCTATTGAATAAATCTATCATTTTAACTTGCTTATCATTGTAGGGGTATTCTTCTTTTGTACCAATTAAATTATTATTTTCTCTTTGTATATTTCTTAAATCTATTCCTGCTAGTATTGTTCCTGCAACTCTAATACTTTGAAACCTATTTTTGGGGTTATCATTTTCAAAAAGTTTTAATAGTTTTTCATCCTTGCTAGTATCTTCTCTAAAAGCATTTCTTAATTTTTCCATCTCATTATTTATATAATTACAATAAGATTCCATTTCAGAGTGATAAATATATTTATTTGAGTTTAAAGTAACTATAATTTCTCTTAATTTTAAAGGTGTAATATCTAATTCAAATTTTAGTTTTTCAAAGGCAATATCCTTACTATTTCCACATTTTATAAATTCATTATATTTGTCAAAACTAAATTTTAAATCTACAAATAATTTATTAAATTTATGACCTTGTTCTTTTTTATCATAGAAAAATATAGTTTTCCCTGTTGCATCATCTAGTAAATCAGTTATCTTCTCGCATTCCTCGAAGGAATAGCCATTTGATAAAAATTCTCCAACAGGATATATATTTTGTTTTATAAATTCTGAACGACCTTTATAAAGATTATCATATAAATACTTTAACTTATCATAATTTAGCTTATTTTCATTTATTCGATCTGAAATATAATCTTCTAAATCCGTAAAGTATGATACATTTTTAAATTTACTAACTAATACTTTTGTTTTTATATCCAAATAAATCACCTCTTTCTAAACTTCATTTCCCCAACAGTCCCATCCATCAACAGTCTGTCTTGCAAATAGTTCAATTCTAGTTAAATCCCCAACAAGTTCTATTATTTTATCTCTAATTACATCAGGCTTTTTACTATGTTCTTCAATAGGCTCATATACTATTTGAGAAACTTTACTTGATTTTCTTTTAATAGTTCCTTTAGTTCCAATTAAACACAATTCCGAATTAGCTCTAGTCCAATGTCCCATACCAAAGAAAAAAGTGTTACTTTTTTTATTTCTTTTTATCCAATTAAAGCCACAAGTTTTATACTTAAATCCCCATTCTTTCATAGTTCTTAAACCTTCTAATAGGCAAGGAAAAGTAACCCATAAAAAAAGAATACAATCACGATTTGAAATTTTTTTGATTATATCCTTCATATTTACTATATCCTCTATATTCATTGTGGGGTAATGTTTTTCTGCTGTACCCATACCATCTCTCCAAGTTTTATATTTCCAAGGGGGATCTGCATATATTATTTTATATTTTTTATCAGTTGTATATATATCTGTTACCAATCTAAACCTCCTTTTCTCCATATAAATATTCTCTAGGATTTACAAAATCTCCATTTTGCGACATTCTTATTTCAAAGTGTAAATGTGAGCCTGTGCTATATCCGGGATTTGGATCTCTGTCAGGATCTCCTCCTTGAATTCCTATGATTGTGCCTTGTTCAACTTCTTGTCCTTCTACAACATCAATTCTTGCTAAATGAGCATAAAAAGTATAATATGTAGTACCACTTTCCGTTGTGTGTTTTATTTCAACACAATTTCCATAACCTTGTTGTACTCCTGCAAATACAATACTTCCTTTTTCAACACCTGTAATATTTGAATGCCAAGCTCCTGCTAAATCAGTTCCTGTATGAAAGCTTTGTTTTCCTGTAACAGGATGTACTCTAGATCCAAATTCACTTGTAACAGTTGCATTTTGAACTGGCATAGGGAAAGTACCATTGTATTCAAGTTCTCCAATTTGAGGAGTAGGAGCATAGGTATCGTGCATTTCAACTAATGAATAATAAGAATCGTCTGTTGCTTTTCCATCTTCTCCAAAACCAAAAAAGCTTTTAATTGTATCAATAGTAGATGTAATTGCAAAAATAGGAATTAAGATTATAAATACCATAATAACAATAGCAATAATAATCCCTATTATTAGTCTTTGCCTTTTTTCTTCATCTGTTATTTGACTAATTACTGCTTGTGCAATGAGTTTAAGCGTATGTGGATCTACTGCCATTAACGACCACCACCTTTACCAAAATACTCAAACTCAATAGGGAAGATATCAAACCTTACAAATATTCTGTTTGAGCCAATGATAAATAATGCTAGACCTCTTTTCTTTTTATATAAAAACTCTGCTTGTGCCTCACTTAGTTTAAATAATTCTGTTGATTCTTCTAAGTTTTGTCCGTCTGTTCCCATTAAAATTTTATATGTTGCCATATCTAATATTGCTTGTCCATACATTTTTACAGAACTATCTAAGAAATCAACAATAGAGTGAGAAATTATTACTAAACTTCCTTCATACTTTCTACACCTCTTAGCAACATTTCTTAAAAATATTAATGTTTGTGGTACTTCAGGATCTATAAGTAAATAAGCCTCATCACATACAAGCATCGTTTTTTCTTCTTTATCTTTACTCATAATTTCCCAACAATAAGTTAAAACATTAAAATATTGAGCTTTTTTTATTCTATCTGAAGCATTTTGCAAGTTAAAAGTATCAAAACATACCACTTGTGCCATATCATTTACTGAAGTATATCCATTAAATAAGCCTTTTTCTGCTCCTATACTAATTCCTCTAAATAAACTCTTTAAAGTTGCGAATACCTTTTGTTTATCCTTATCTTTTTCTGAATTAGCTTTTTGTTCAAGCATATTATATAAGTCTGTCATTATTGGAAATTTATTATTAGGAATCCCTGTTATATCTGTATCCCAAGTTATACCAAATTTTCCATATAGTTCTTCTAATACTTCTTCTAAATAGGCAATTTGAATAGAATTTAATTCAGGATATAGTAGCTTAAAAAAAGTCCTTAATGTTTGAAAATGCAGAGCCATAGCTCCCATTCCTTTGCCTTCGTCTTTATATCCTAGTTCTTCTTCATTTTCATCGTCTAAAGGAACTTCTTTTATTTGTAAAGGATTTATAATTCCACCTCTACCACTACCAATATCAATCCATTTTTCTCCTAAATTCTCTGTCATTTCTTTATATTCTCTTTCAGGATCTATTAAAATTACTTTTGTATTTGTCATATATTCATTTAGAATTAAGTGTTTAGCAACAGTTGATTTTCCAACACCTGCCGTACCCATAATTACAAAATTTGAGTTTGTTCTATCTCCACCTCTTTTCCAAGGATCAAGTATTACGATTCCACCCTTTGTATCTCTTGCAAAATAATATTTATTTCCATCATTAAATCCTGAACTAGAAAAGGGAAGTCCACCAATCCAAGAACTTTCCAACATATTTCTATCAGCTATTTCTTTTATAACAGGATCTGTAATTGAAAAAGGCGACATTAACTTAAATGAGTTTTTACTCAAATTAGTTAATAATCGCCCTTTCATTTGCATTGTTGCAAGTTTAGTTGTTACAGCTTTAGACCTTTGTTTTAATTCTTCCATATCTTCAGCAATAACCATTATGGCAATAGTAACATATACAACAGTTTCTCCATTAAGATCAATTTTTTCAATTAGTTCTCTTGCATCTTCAATTTCTCTTTCTGTTCTTTGCCTTAGTATTTCGTCTTTAATGCTATCATACTGAATTTCATTTTGCCTAATACCTTTACTTATATTCTGCATTAATGTATCTTTTTCAGTAGGAGATATATTTATAGAGCAAACTGTGTTAGGTATATTTGCAATGTTTTCAAGCCATCCAACCTTTACTTTTTGAGGGTATTTTGTTATTGCATAAACCCTGCCTAAGTAATCTCCAACTCTAAAATAATTTTTATAATATTCAATTCCACCTATTGGAGCAAGAATATTAAGTAAAGTTAAGTTTTCTGTTATTCTTATAATTTCTTTATTCTTCAATTTAAGCCTCCTTCAGCATCAAAACTTTATCCTCAATATCTGTATCTTCTCTATGAGCATAATTCATATTTAAAAAGCTATTACATAATTGAATTAAAGAAGGCTCATCAAGGATTTCAGCCTTTATGCCACATCTTTCAAATTTATTACTTAAATCTAAGCACCTTTTTAATAAATCTTTCTCTGAATTGTCATCATATTTTGCATTTATCATTAAAAAAGATTGTCTTTCAACAATTTCGCCATTTAAAGACAATCTTTGTACTTCGTTTAAGTGTGTTTTTAGTAACTTTTTTTGAATTGTATTATCAGTTGTATTTATAATTTCTGTTAAATATTCCTGTAAAGGAGATATATCAACAGCTCTAGCAATATTAAAATATTTCATTTCTCCTTGTTCAGAAGAAAGTTCAGCAGATAATTCATTTATCAAGTTATTTTTTTCTCTATCTGTTAGTAATTGTGTATTTATTGAATATATTTTAATTCCTGCAATTACATTGCCATCTCTTGTATAAATATAATTATTTCTAATATCTAATATTCCAATTTCTTCATTACAAGTTTTTTCTTTTGTTTTTTTACCAAATATTATATTTAATAATTTTCCCAATATATTACCTCCATTTATTAAAATATTTATATCTGTATTGTTTTTGCGTATTAGCAAAATCAATTAAAAATTTAATTTGCCTAGTAACACATAAATTATTTTCATCTTTAGCAGTTGCTATAATTGTTCCTGCAACTCCTATAAATTCTATTAATACAGGTAATAAAAAACTACCCTTTAATTTATAAATAATTAAACTAATAGGAAGTAAACAAGCAAAAACAATTATCGTAGGTATAAGTTCTTTAAGTCCATATCCTTTAAAAAATTCCATTCTTGTTTTCACATTAGAAGGAATATATAACTTGTAGTCATCATTTTCCATTCTTAACCTCCATAATAATTTTTAATTAAGTCTAAAATTACAAATATTAGCTCTGCTATAATTCCAAAAACTATGGTATTTTTAATTTTCTTCTTATATGATCCTTGTGCATCTTCATCATAAATCATTTTAGTAAAGCAAAATATTACTCTAAAAACAACTCCAAGTGGAATTATAGCAACTCTTAATAAATCTATTATTTCATCTAACATTTCCATAGTTTACCCTTTCTTTAATGTACTTAGCTTTCTCTTAATTTGAGAAGAAAGCTCCATAGTTTTACTTGTAGTAACAATTACACTACTTATTCCTCCCGTTCCACCACCAAGCATAAATTCTTGTAGGAACTTAGGAGTTTTTATCGCCATTATAATCGCAGCGATTCCAAATAACATTTTCACATTCATTATCAGTATTATTGCGATTTTGCATAATATAATTTGTACTAAAACTGTTAAAATACTTTTTATAAGTTTCTCTGAATAAGATTTAAAAACTCCTCCGTCAGGATTTACCAAACCAACACAGGCAAGAGGAAATCCTAATTTTAATACAAACATTTCTAATGCTCTCATTAAAAATTGTATATATAAAACAAATAATAGAATTAAAGCGATTAAAGCTATTATTGCTGTAAACAAACCTGCTGTTGCAATATTAGCAATAATAGTAGTAAGTGATATATTATTTGCTAAGTTCATAGCTGTTAATATGGATTCTCCAAAAGATTGAGCAATTTGAACTATCCAATCATATAAAACAGAGAAACTAATTGCTACCACTATTGCTCTAACAAAATAGACAATGTAGGTAAGGGGAGGAGTATCAGCCTCTCCATCTGTCCATAAAATATACATATCAAAACCTTTTTTTAAAAACTTTAATACTATTAAGGATATTGCTAAACTTAATATAAGTGCTTTTAATTCAGAAAAATCAACTACTGTACTACCAAAATTTGAGGCAATATAATTTTCAGAATTAAAGCACATATCAATAAGTCCATTAAATGCAGAATTTATTACATTATCAGCACCACCAATAATACTGGTAATCAAGCCAGTTAAAATTGATTCCAAAATGTACCTCCTTATTTATAATATCCAACAATCAAGTTTATAAGTCCACTAGCAACTATTACACCTACACAACAAATAATTGCTATTTTTATCCTTGAATCCCACCTTTTGCCATCCATTTCATCACTTGATGATTTTCTTAGCAAATAATATCCTACTAATAATACTGTAAGTACAGGAGCAAGTATTAAAAGCCAATTTGTTAAATCAGTAATTAAATTTTGTGTACCTGTTGCTATTTTGCTGTCTTGCACAGCTCCAAAACAAGTGCTTGTTGCACAAAAAAGACTTGTTATAACAAGTCCTGCTTTTCCTATTTTTCCTAAATACTTTTTTGTTTTTTCTTTTATTTTCCTCATACATAAATTCTCCTTATCTATAAACATTCCATATTCCCCATAGTTTTATATCTTCAATTTCTTTAATAGGTCTTTGATTTTCTCTTTCTAATCTTAATTTTCTGTTATGCTCTTGATTTCCCATACCAAACAATTTGTTAAATTTCCATTTAGAAATATCAGGTAGTTTAGTTATTATAGGGAATAGACCTGCTTGAATTATTAAAACATACGGTCTTTCAATTCTAAGTATTTCATCTTCTGTAAGTAAATTTCTGCTAATTAAATTAACAGATTCAGAATTACTGCCATTTTGATATTTGCTATAACTACTTGATCTACTATAACTAGAAGTAGTATAAGTTCCTAATTTTTTTGAGATTATACTTGCTGTTTCATTTGAGGCAGTTTTTAAATATATCCAAGTCTGACAGTTATCTCTAATATTTTCAGCAATTTCACGACCATATTTGTTGTCAAGTTGTGAAAAAGATTGTAAAAATAAATTAAATCTAATTCTTCTACCACCTGCAACAGTAAGCATATTTCCAAAAGCAGGTATAGTAGTAAAATTTCCAAACTCATCTAAAATATAATTAACTCTTATCTTTAGCTCTCCACCTCGTTCGTCAGCAGATTCTACAAGTGAAACATAGTTTTGATAAACAAAAAGTGAGGCAAGAGGATAATAAGTTGTTTTTTCATCAGGAAGTATAATATAAGTAACAGTTTTTCTTTCTCCTGATTGTTTTAGACAAAAATCACTTTTACAAGTCATTCCATAAATGCTTTTACTTGTAAATAACCTAAGTGTAGTTAGTGCTGAAGTAAAAAAAGATCCTCTTGTTTTTTCAGGTGCAATTCTTGCAATATTAAAAATTGTACTTGCAGGATGTTCAGGTGGTAAACTTTCAATGTATTTATTTATAGGCATTTGTTGCCCTATCGTTTTACACATTTCTGATATAAAAGAATATACATTAGTTAAATTTTGATATTCAGGATGTTCTTTATTATCAAATACTACACTCATAATAGCTCCTGCTATTACTGACATTTCGCCATCTCTCCATATCTTTTCCATTTTAGTTTCTTCATTTCCAACTAAACTTTGAGTTATATCCCAAGCATATTCTTCAGCTTTTCTAAAGTCATTTTTATTTACTGCATCTATAACAGGTTGTAAAAAATTATATCTTGTACTTTTAGTAGGATTCTTAAAATCTAAAGTTATAATTTCATATCCCAAGTTTTCTAAAAACTTTGAAGTATAATGATATATTTCAGCTTTCGGATCTGAAATAATCATACTTTCTCCTGCTAAGCCAAGATTTCCAACTGTTTGTAATACAATACTCCTTGTTTTACCACTTCTTGTAGCTCCAACTACTAAACTATGAATATTATCATCAATATAATAAATATTCTCTTTGTTTTTTTGTTTTTCATAGCCTATAACAATTCCACCTGAATTAAATGCAGTGTTTGTATCACTTAAAGTGTTACATTTAAAAGCTTTTTTAAATTCTTTTTTTGAAAGCCATCTAGCTGTACCGTGTTGTCCTTGTCCCATTATTTCAGGTGTTTTTAATTTATCTGTAACACTTACCGTTTCACTTTGAAAAACATTCTTATTTCCAAAACTAAAAAGCATAATAAATACAATTTCAAAAAGCAAATAAACAAGAAAAAATAGTAGTAATAATTGTTTATCAACTACTATTTGAGAAAATTCTATTTTAGCAAGTTTTGTGTGGATTATAGCACTTAAATAAATACTTAGGGGGATATTAAGTATTGATAAAACTGTTATTATACCAAATTTTCTTTTATTCATTTTCTAATTCATCTCCTTGTTCTAAATCATTTTCTATTTGAAATTCAACAGTATATGCTTTTATTTGTTCTTCAGTTAAATCTTTAAAGTCTTGATGTTTCTCGTCATTACCTGTTATTACAAAATTTCCTCTTATATTCAATCCGTCAATAGTTCTATTTACTGGAAGTAATTTTTTAAAGGCATCCTCGTCATAAACTATAAGAACATCTTTATATTTTATAACCTCAATATTTTCATTGCCCACAATTCTTCTTAAAGTATTTAGTCTATTAGGAATTCTTTTTAATTCAGGATCTTTACTATTTTCAACTATGAGAACTAGCATATTCTGTTTTTCAATAATTACCACCTCCTAGAATTCCATTTCGTCTAATTCTTCTGTACTATAATGCATCTCTATGACTAATTCCTTTTTAGCACTTTTATTTAAACCAGTTAAGGTATGTGTATCTTCAGCTTGTTTGTTTCTGCTTAATTGTTCAATAATATCTGCAAGGCTAGAGTGAATACTTTTATATCTAACTTTTTCTTTACATACACTTTTAATGAATTTCTTAGATTTTTCTTTAAAATATTTCTCCATATTTTCTCGTAAATATTTTTCATTGTGGAGTTTTCTATCACTACATTTATAACCTTTTGGAGTAGTGTATATAATGCTTAATTTTTCTTTACTCCAATTTACTTTGTAGCCTAATTTGTTCATTTCTCTAAAGAATTCATACTTGTTATTTGTTTTTTCCATTACAGAATCTATATCGTTTATAAGTAGCTGTTTCCAACTAATACCTTTTAATCTTGCTTGATATTCATTTATCTTAATATCTGATATTTTTGATTTATTTTCTGTAACAATAAGTCCGTATTCTTTACAAATTTGATTTGAAAATTCTTTTATTTTTTGTAGATCTTGTTTACTTTGGTGGAACTTCAAACCTGTTTTGTAATTCACAGTATTTAAAACAATGTGATTATGTATGTGTTCTCTATCAATATGTGTAGCAATCACAACTTGAAAGTCTTTAAAGTATTCTGCCATCCTTATTCCTATTTCGTGAGCTTGTTCATAAGTTAATTTATCAGTAGGAGAGAAGGATTGCACAAAGTGTATTTTTTCTCTACCTGTTAACTTGTTATACAATTTCTTAACTGTCATCATTTCTTCATAAGCTATCTCTGGTATGCAATCTTTACCTGAAATTAGTTTTTTATCTGTTTTTTCTTCTTTACATATATAATTTAAAGTCTTTTTTAAACTGACTTTGTTGTTAATAAATTTAATGATTGCCATAACTTTTGTAACTCCTTTTTTGTATCTTCTAAATCAACACAAGTAATTATTCTGCTATTAGCTAATCTTGTTAATTGATTAATATTATTTCCTATTCGTCTAAGTTCTGTTATCATTTCAGGTAATTCATTTATAACTATAATTTCTTTACCCATAGAACTTTTAATTATATATTCAGAAATACTTTTATTAGCTTGTTTGCTTTTTGTTGTTATAAGCATCTTTTCTTCAGGAGTTACCCTTATTTCAATTCTGTCTGTTTTTCTCAATATATCTCCTTCCTTGTGTTAATAAAACTTATGTGGTGTAACCACTTGATCAAAAAAAGGTACTTTTTGCTCCCTTTGTCAGTACAAAGGGGAATCTTGCTATATATCGCTGTCGCTTTTAAAGTAGTCATCTAATAATTTCTTAACTAAAATACTAAATTCCTTATCTGAATTAAACTTGTCTTTATATTCTTTAAATACTTGTTTATTCAGCTTCCCTGTAAATTTATCTACTTTGTTTTTGCCATTTTTTAATAGTTTTAATACCTCTGTATAAGTAATGTTATTTTTATTTGCTCTTATTTTCTGAGATTGCACAAGTGATAATTTTATTTGTTCATCTTCTATTACTTGATTTACTATTTCTTGTTCTTCTTTAGATAAATAAGAAAGTTCAACTCCTGCTCTCATAGATAAATCTTCATTTATTATTTTTTCTTGTAATGATTTAATAAGTTCTGTAAGCCTTATATATCTATAAATTTGAGTTTTACTATCTTCAGTTCCCATTGGGGAATTATCTTCAAAATCATTGATATTACTTATGTTAGGGTTATTTTTTAATATTTTCATTTTCATTTTATACGCATAACCTTTTTCAATAGGATTAATTTTATCTCTATTACAAAGGTTAGTATCTATCATAATTAAAGTTGCTTTATCGTCATCACAATCCACAATTTGAGCAGGAATAGTGGATAAGTTAAGTTCTTTTGAACATTCTACTCTGTTATGCCCTGAAATAATTTCATATTTTCCATTTTCAATTTTTCTAATAATAATAGGTACTAAAACTCCGTTTTCTCTAATACTTTCTAAAACTTCTTGCTTTTTTATTTCATCATACATAGAAAAAGGTTGCCTTTTTCTAAAAGCAACCAATTTACTTAATTCAATATTTATAATATTATTAGTATTTTCTACTTTTTGTTCTTCTACTTTTTTTGTGAATTCAGGTGTTTTATCTACCACAAAATTTTTTCTTGCATCTTCAATACTCAAAATAAATCCTCCTATTCAAGTTCTATATCAGATTCAATAGAATTATGTTTTACATATAAATCTTGTACTTCTTCATAATGTAAATTTTCTAATTCTTTATCTGTTATAAATTCTTTATCTTTTAAAATATCTTTATTAGTAACTAAAGATCCTATATTATTCACTAATACACCTCTTTCAATAGTGTATCCGTCATCAATATCTGAATTTCTTATATCATAATAAAATAATTCAGGATTTCTTTCTTCAGGAGGAGGAATTTTGTCAAGCCATTGTAATTTTAAATTTTTCATTTCACATCTCCATTTCTTCTTCATATTCTAACTCTTTATTAAATTTTTCTATTTTTATTACTGCTTCAAACACATCTGTATTTGAATTAATTTTTAAATATGGAATACTTGCTTTTAAATTGTTATATGTGGTAAAAGATCCGTTCTCAGAATCTAAAATAACTGCATAAAAAGAAATATTTTTTGATTTTAAATCTCTACTTGTTTCATTCCATACAATTACATCATCATTGGAAATATTATTTTTAGAAAAATAAATCATTTCTTCTATTCTTTTTACTAATGTAGGATTTCTAAATATATTTTCTTCAGGTAGTTCTGAATAATTATTTACAATATAATCGTATAAATAAACTTCATCAGAAAAGGCTTGTAACATATCTAAGTTTTTGCTTTTTATAAATAATCGTATATTTTTCAAATAAATTGCCTCCCAAAAGCAAGTTTAAAATCACTTTTATTTTATACACTCAATTAATAAATTAATTCCATCTTTAAAACCTTGCTTATAATATTTATCTAATGTTGCACCATCTTTTTTTAGTCTATCATCTAAAGTTAAATCTAGTAAATTACTAATTTTTTTACTTAGTCTTTTATCATAAATTTTGTCTATAAGTTTTCTAAGCCTTTCTTCGTTACCATTTCTGTCAATTTCATAATAGACCTTCTTTTCATATTCACTTCTTTTAGCAAGTTCGGATTGCTCTCTGTCTAAATAAAATAATTCTAATAATGTTTCTTTAATCATAAATTTTTACCTCCTATTACAAATTATATAAAGATATCTATTGCAATCCAAAACCCTTTTTTAAAATTTTTAGAATTCCATATCATCTGTTTCTTCAATCTCTTCTAATATAATAGTCCTATCTTCTAAATCTTTCTTTATATCTTCAATTTGATTTTCTTCAACAGACTTAAAACCTGAATCTTCAAAGTCATCTCCAACTATAAAACAGTTCCCTGCAATATAGTCATAATCAAATTGTAAGTTTGGCTTTAAATTAGTTATTTTACCTTCTTCATTGCATATAAGAAGTAAATCATCTTTATATGGTACAACTTCAATTAGTCCACCTACTAACTTTTGTTTTGCCTCTAAAGTATCATCAATTTCCATTACTACAGGATCTTTGCCAACTTCTTTATATACTACTTTCAATTTTTTATTTTCTTTTACTTCTTCATCATAATTTAATTCTTCTTTAATTTCTTCTAAAGAATAATAATGTAAATCAATATTACCTGCATCTGAACAATCTAAATAACCAGTATCGTAAAGTATTACATCGTCATCAGCTCCATATCTTTCATAATCAAAATAATCAGAAACATTATGCTGAGCTAAAACATCTTGTAGCCCACTCCAATTAGCTTTTGACATTCCATATTTTTCTTCATTAGTCAGATATTCAGAATCTTCTTCATAAGAATAAAAAGGTATATCATCTTCTTGCAACATAATATTTATGATTTCTTCTATGTCATCTGTACCTTGTGAGTCAATATAAGCCTCAACAGCTTCCATATTATTTACTCTTTCTGAGGCAAGTGCTAATAAATTAAGCATTGTAAGATTAGTATATTCACTAACTTTAATAGGTAAATCAGTTTCATAGTCGTTTATCATATATTCTTCATAACATACACCATTTTCAGCAAGTGCCTTTTCAACTTCATCTTGTGTCAACTGGAGTCCAACTTTTTCTCGTAAAAAAGTATCTAGTTCTTTTTTTGAAACAGGTAATTCTAGCCATTCTCCTACAAGTTCGCCTTCGTTGTATTTTCCTAAATTTCCAATCCAAACATTTAGCATATAAGCTCCTTTCCATAAAAAAAGAGCTAGTATAGTAACTAACTCGATTTCTATATTTTTTGTAAAATTTCTTTCATTAGAACTTCATCAACTAAACCATCAATCATTTGTTGATATTTGGCAAGTATGGACATTTCCCTTGTACTAGGAGCTTTGTATTTTTCTTTTATTTGCTGTTCTACTTGCTTTTTTAATTCTAAAATATATTTTTCTCTTTCAAATATCTTAACATTTAGTTCTCCTGTAAGCTCTAATTCTTGCTTTCTATATGGATAATTTCTTTCCATATTTGCTAAAATCATTTTTCCATACTTTCCAAAAGTCATTGTAATTACCTTCTTTCTATAATAAATTCTACAATACACCATTAATCTATACAAAACCCTGAAACAAAAAAAGAGGTGCTAAGATTTTTTTACTCTTGCATCTCTTATAATTGTTTCATTATATACATTATACTACTTATTTTCATTGTTTCAACATAGTCTTTTTTTTGTACTGTTTTTTGTGTGTACTATTTTTGCTAGTATTTTTGTTTAACCTTTTTATTGTTCTTTCAATACAATTAAATTGCTATAATCAGTATCTGTATCAATAATTGCATAAAATATATCTTTATTACCTCTTTCTGTTTGACCTGTTTGTATACAAATTGTACCGTTTAATTCATTTTTCCATATTCCTGTAACTTTATAAGATTCGTGAATGTGTCCGTGTAAAGACATATAGGCATTACTTTTTGTTAAGAAGTCTGTTATTGCTTTTGAACCTACTTGTCTTTTATCTATACATACATCTAATCCTACTCCAAATGGTGGGTTATGAAATACATAAATAGCCTTTTTTCCTTCTGTTGCTTTAGGCAAATGTTTTAACACATTTTCCATTTTTTCTACTTTTTTCCTATATTCTTTCCATTCATCAACTGACAGCATATTTCTACATTTTTCGACATATATTATTTTTGATAACTGAAAAGGCATTTCTAAATTTTCTTCAATTACAACTCTATCTTTGCAACCAAAAGGATGGTCTAATACTTTAGATAATCCTATAAAAGAAATATCTTCTAAATCTGCTTTCTTATTATCTATATTAAATACATTATCAAATTTATTACATTCATTTTCAAATGTTTCATCTAATTGTTCTAAATCATCATTTCCTAATATACAAATACATTTAATATTATTTTCTTTTAATTTAGTAAAATAATTATCAAAAAATTTTTCTATAAATATTTTTTGTTCATTGTATCTATCACTACAGTTTTTAGGCAATAAATCTCCTCCAAATACTAAATATTTAACTTTTTGTTTTATTGCCTCTACTAATAATTTTTCATATTTATATTCATCTCCGTGAATATCACAAGCATATATAAATTTCATAGTTTTCTCCTTCTTATATATTTAGCCTATCCATCGATTCAAGATAAATAAGTGCTTCTTTAAATCCTAATTTAAAAGCCTCTTTTATTTCAATTCCATCTAATTCTTCTTGTAATTTTAAAATTTTATTAATTGCCTTTCCTTCTTCATAATTTAAAGCAACAGACTCTTTATCTTCTAATAATGAAATAACTTTTGGATATTTTTCTTTTACACTACATATTTGTTGATTTATTTTTTTATATTCTTTATTTTGCATAATTTTCAATACTTTGTATCTATCAAAATATTCAAAGAAATCATCATTATATAAATTAAAAAAACTTTCTACAATTTTCTCCATTATACTCACTCCTTTCCAATTTTACTCATTATATAAAATTGAAAAGGACTATCCCAAACCTTTTTATAAAAAATATGACTAGTATCACATTTTTGTACTAGTCAAAATATTTATTATATTTGTTCTATTAAAAAATTATATAAATTTTTAGTTGTTTCTAATATTAAATCAGATCTAACAAAACAAGGTTTCTCATTATAATTATTACCTTTTCCATCATTTGAATATCTTAATTTACAACCATCATCATCTATAATATTTAATACATCTATTAGCATGTTAAAATCATTATCTTTAACAGTTATTTCTTTAGTCAATTCTTCCCATAATTCTTTAAGTTTATGTATTTTCTTAACTTTACCTTGCTTTTTATTTAAAACTGCTTTTATTAATAATTCTATTGTATGTCTGCACAAAAATAAAAATGGCATACACATTTGATTCATTCTCATAACTTTTATACTAGGATCTGGATTATTTTCACTACGCATACAAATATATAAACATTCTGCCGAATGTAAATATGCATCTATAATTTCTTTTTCAGCTGTCTTAGTCCTAAATTCTTCTTTAAAAAATGGAGAAATTGAAATAAAATCCCAATCATATACTTCTTTAGTAAGTCCATTAAATTTAGATCTAATAAATTTATTTTCCATATCAACCTCTCCTATAACTTGTAATTTGTATTTTTGAATATTTATTTAAAAATTACTATTTATTCTTTGATAATTGTCTTATTTTTTCGTGATAAAAATAGTTTATTATTATAGGTTTTCCAGTAGGATTTTTAAAAAATGGTTCTTCATCTATAACATACATAAATCCATTTTTATCTGCATACTCTTGTACTTTTTTATCTAACCCTTCCCAATAAGACATATCTTTTTTAGTATAAATCTTATTATACAAATCATTTAATTCAGGGTGTTTTTCTTTTATATAATTTATTATAGTAGGCTTAAATGTACCTCTTAAATTCAAGTTTTCAAGCCATATATAGTCGCAAAAGTCTTTTATTTTTTCTATTATAGTAAATACATCAGTAATACCAGGAAATATTGGAGAAATAAAACAAGTTGTTCTTATTCCTGCATCGTGAACTTGTTTCATTGCTTCAATTCTTGATTTTATTGTTGGTGCTGAATCCATATCTTTCTTAAATTCTTCATCTAATGTATTTATTGACCAAGCAACCAATGGATTAGGATATGTTTTTATCAAGTCAATATCTCTTGTAACTAAATTAGATTTTGTTGTTATAATTAAATTTATTCCACTTCCTTGCATTTCTTCTAAAAATGCTCTTGTTCTTTTATATTTTGCTTCAAAATAATTATATCCATCTGTTACAGATCCTACTATCATTGTTTTACTTTTATATTTTTCAGGATTTTTTATTTTATCCCACATCTTAACATCTAAAAACATTCCCCAATCTTCTTTATGTCCTGTAAATCTTTTCATAAATGTAGCATAACAATATTCACAACCAAAAGGGCAACCAACATAAGGATTTATTGAATATCCTGCTATTGGCAAGTTTGATTTTGTAAGAATTGTATCAACTTTCTTTTCTTTAATTACAACTTTTTTTAAATCTATCATTCTATTCCTCCAAATTCTTTAGGAAATTCTTGAACAAACTCATCTTCTTTTAAAATTCCTAATAAATCTTCTTTCATAAATACAGGTATATTTTTCTCTTTTGCTTGATTGTAAATGTTAAATACCCATTCTCTTTTTGATGATATTTTCCCTTTTCTATTACCTGTTTCAGTACCTATTACAATCCAAGAAATATTACTTAAATCTAATTTTCCTACATCATCAAACATAGGCTCAAAAGTAATATGGTAATGCTTTGCTTTGATATTATTTCTTAAATAATCAATTCTTGTCTTTTCTTTTGAAGAAGTAACTGTTACACCAAACCAACCATTATCAGGAGTTTCTTTTAATTTAATATTTTCAGGTCTTTTAGTTAAAAAAATGTATTGCGTGTTTTCATTTTCTTTCATTTTAGAAAAAACTTTATCTTTCCATTCTTCATTCCAACCTGATAAATCACTTTGTCCAGTTAGTAAATATGCCGTATGCCTTTTATTATCAAGCATTTTCAATTTATTTTCAAAAAATACAGGCTTATTAAAATCATCAATAGTATGAAATCTATTATTATTCATTCTTGCATAGCAATACGAACATCCTATACTACATCCAATTACTATATTTATATTTTTTATTGTATCTTTAATACATTGCAATTTTCTTTCTCCTTAAATTTATTATAATTTTGATTTGTAAAATTCACCAAATGAAGCCATTATATCTAACATTTTACTTAATTCTAATCCTAAATCAGTCATTCCATATTCAACTTTTGGTGGATTCGTATGATAATCCTTTCTAAAAATAATACCATCACTTTCTAATTGCCTTAAACTATCTGTTAATACTTTTTGTGATATTCCATTCAATGACTTTTGCAACTCATTAAATCTCCATGTTCTTTTTGTTAAATTTCTTATTATCAACAATTTCCACTTATTTCCTACTAAAGATATTGTAGTTGCAACAGGACATTCTGGTAATTCATTTATATTTCTCATTTTGATACTCCTTACTAATTTATTGATATTGTATCACATATTATTAATTTGACAAGTAGTTACTTTAAAGTGCGTACTTGTTTTATTGTATGTACTTTGATATAAATTCGTTATACTAATATTTAAGGAGGAATTTAAAATGTCAAATTTTATGAAAGTAAGTTCAGAAAGTGCACCTAGAGTTGAATTACACGAAAAATTAGGTTTAACAGGTGCTGAAATTAGCATCAACACTATTGGAGCAGGAGAAAGTGTACCTTTTATTCATTCTCATAAACAAAATGAAGAAATTTATTATGTTATAAGTGGTTCTGGCAAAGCTATTATTGACAACGAAGAAGTTAATTTAGTTACTGGTGATTGGGTAAGAATATCTCCAGTAGCAGAAAGACAATTTTTTGCTAACAAAAACAATGCAATTTCTTACATTTGTATTCAAGTAAAAGAAAATTCTCTTGAAGGATTTACTGCAAATGATGCCATTATAAAATAAATATAAAAAATCTCTGAAAGTGTAATCTTTCGGAGATTTTTATTACTATAAAATTGACTATCTAATTTTTGTCAAGTCTTTTTAACGAATTTATTATATTATTTTTTTGTATGACAAACAAGCGAAAACGATATATTTTTTAAAAAATTGTATCTTTTTCACTTCTTTTATGATAAAATTCAATTATAGTTAGTTTTCTAAGAATTGTTTATTATTTTTGCACATTGAATATAACATTCTTAGAATTTTAGTTGAACAAGCAGTTAGGCTTTCATAATAATGTTTGCCTTCTGCTTTTTTGTTTTGGTAATAAATATATACTGGATGTTCTGGATAATTTGAAGCACCTAATTTTACTACCATTTGACTGCAATTAAACAATATATATCTTGCATATTTGTTTCCTCTTTTTGATATTGCTCCTTTTACATTTATACTTTTTCCAGACTGTTTGATTGTTGGATCAAGTCCACAGAAAGCTATTACTTCTTTTGGACTATTAAATCTTGTTATATCTCCTAATTCTCCAAGTATTTCAGCTGTTAATATTTCTCCAATCCCATAAAATGAATTGATTATTTCATAATATTGAGATTGTTTTGCTGTTTCTATCATTTTACTTCTCAATTCATTTATAATATTATTGTTATTTTGCACTATTTGAGCCATTTTTGAAAGATTATTTACATCGGAGTGTTCTTTATCAACTCCTGGATAAGAGTTAGCTGAAACTGTTTTTATTGTTGTGGCAAGTTTTTTATAAAAGTTTAAGTTTCTTCCATTTGTTTTGTATAAATTGTTATACAATGCATCAATTCTTTTTTCTTTTACTATTTCTGCGTGTGGAAATTCTTTAATAAAATTTAATGCTGTATCATCATAAATTCTTGTTGATTTAAAGATTTTCTCTAGTTCTGGAAAACATATATTTATCAATCTTTTGTATCTATTTTTACAACTTACATTGTTCTGTAACAAATAAAAATATTGTCTTGTCATTGCTTTTAAATTAGCATATAAGTCTTTTTTAGATAAATCGTGATATTTTACTTCGTTTACAAAAAACAACTTTGCTAACCTATAACAATCTTCTTTATCTGTTTTTGTTTTTCTAATAGTATCATAATTATTTTTTGTCGTTAAACTATTGATAACTAAAGTATTAAATCCATTTTCTTTAAAGTATCTTTCTACTGGTAAATGGTATGTACCTGTTGATTCCATAAATACTGTTAAGTTTTCTGGGTTAATTTCTTTAATTTCTGCTTTTACTTTTTCAAAATCTTCTAAATTGTGCTTTATCTCTTTTGTGTCAATAAGTATTTCTCCATCATTATTCATAAGCATTATCATACTCTTATTTTTAGCAACATCTACACTTAATACTGTTTTCAAAATTATTCACCTACTTTCTTTTTGAACTTAAGTCTTTTACCTCTACTATTATTTCATCAGGCTTGTTATATAGAGTCGATGCCCTCACTATCTAAAACTAAATTAATAATAGGAATAAAAGCCGAACTGTCAATTTCTTAGATTCAAAGACCTCTGTAATTTGATGTTCTAACTTAAATTCTAATGTAAATAATTTTACAACCAAAAAAATTAGATGTAAACTCTTTTATTTACATCTAACAGTATACCTGTAATTTTTTAATCAAATTGTGTTTGCCACTTTTCATCTTTATATGCTTTAAAACACATCTCAATTTGTTCATTATTTGTTTTTTCTTCTGCTAAATTATTGGGTATCTCATCTAATGAAAAATATTTAATTTCTGTCGTTTCAATATTTTCAATAAATTCTCCACCAATAACATTACATAATATAAATATTTTGCACACACCATAAGCATATATAGGTTTATTATGTTTGTTTCTATCTTGGACTGCAATTATTTTAATTGTTTCTACATCTAATCCAGTTTCTTCTTTTACTTCCTTTATTGTATTACTTGCAACAGATTCTAAAACATCACACCAGCCACCAGGCAATGACCAAGTTCCATTATTTTCGTGAGTTAGTAAAATTTTATCATCTTTAAATATGGCGGCTCTTGTATCTATTTTAGGTGTTTGATAACCATTTTCGTTGCAAAATAAATCTTTTACTTTTTCCAAACTTATATTACTTTTTTCTTCTATTATTTCTGCTGCTATTTCTCTTAATCTTTCATATCTTTCTATATCATATACATTATCTGTATATGTAAGTCCTGCTTGTGCTAAACTTTGAATTTCTATTGCCCATTTTAACCACTTTTCCATACATAAATCTCCCCTACAACTTACTATTTATATCACTCTTTTTATTTAATTTATGTCTTTATAAATAATCCCTTCGGTTATTAAATTATTTATTTTATCATTGTCTTTACTTATTTTATTGGTTATTAAAGATAAATATAAATAAAAAATTTCTATTTCTTCTTTGTTAAATGTTGTAGAAAAATAGTTGCAAGTTAATCCCTCATTCCAAAGATTCACTTTTAATTTCATTTCTATATCTCTTATTTCATTACCTGATTTTACCCATATTACATCAGGATCATTTCTAACATCATATTTTGGACTAAAAGTAAATTCAAAATCTGGTTCTATACATTTATAATTTACTTCTTCTTCTAATTTATCATCTAACAGCTTTTCCATAAAATTTCGTATATCATCTACTTCACTACATAATAAAACTTTGTTTTTACTGGTCGAATATTTTATTACATCTTGAAATTCAAAACTAAATGATATTTCAGTCCATTCTCCATCGATTGTTTGATTTGGTATATATTTTTCAACTTTAAATTTAAGTTTCATCCCTTGAAGATCAAATTTTACCCACATAAATAATTACTCCTACTTATCTAATTTTAGATAGTATATCATATTCTTTTACAATTAACTAGTCATTATGCTTTTATTAATTAAATTATTAAAACTTGCCAACATTCCAATTTCAAAATAGATATCATTTATATATGTTCTAACAGTTGTTTTTGAAACATACAATTCATCTGCGATAATATCTTCAGGAATATTACCAAAGAATTTATATTCAATAACCTTTAGTTTTGTTTTATCACATTTTCTAAACTCTTGAAGAACATTATCAATTAATTCTTTCCATTGCTTATATTCCTTTATTTTATTATCTATACTTATGTTTTTTATAACCTGCGATTCTATTCCTCTATTAATTTTGTTCTTACTTCTTATTGAAGAATTAATATCTCTTCCTTCTATTGTATCTTTTTCAAGTTCCAGTTCATTTATTAATCTATCATATATTGGATATTCATATAATTTTTTTCTTATTATCTTTTTTACTTTTTTAGTTACCAATTTTCTACCTCCTAAAACAAAAAAATCACAACATTTAGTTGTGTTACATATCTAGATCCATCTCATCATCTTCTTCAGCTTCATTAGAAGATTTAGATGGAATATTCTCATATAAACTATCAAAAAATTCTTTTGAATATTGCCTTTGTTCAAAATTAGTGTTTATATTCTTTGTATTATTTTTCTGCTTTGTTTGTCTTTGCTCTATTTCCTCAACTCTTAATATTACCCATCTTTTAATTGTTGCAAAATCGCTTTTATATTCTATACCTTTAGATTTTTTATATAAAGAAAGCTCTTCTATACATTTATTTGCCTTTGTTTCTCCATATACATTTATTAATTCTTTATATTCATAATCATATAAAAATACATTATCTAAAAATTTTTCTTTGCTAACTGTGTGTGTATTTATATTATTATAGTTTATATTATTATCTTCTATCTTTTCATCACTACCCTGTTGATTATTTAATATATAGGGGTAGTGATTTTTTGATAGATAGGGTATGTCGTTCGGATATATCTTTCTTTGAATAATCTCTTGTTGTTCATTTCTAATTATATCTATAACCAAATAGTTATATTTTCTTAAATTTGCAATCCATCTTGAAACTGTTTTATGATCTACTCCTAATTTTTCTCCCAAATACTTATTACTTGCATAGCAATATCCTTCCTTATTAGAAAGTGCTGTTATAAGTGCATAAAGCAATTTTTCATTAGGTTTCAATTCATTGTTAAATAATACTGTTGCAGGAATTACAGCAAAATAACCTATTCTATTTATTTCATTCTGTATGTCCACTTCTCCTATCACTTTCCTTTCCTGCTATTATACAAGCATATAATAATAAGCTTAAATTTGCTCCTATTAATAATCCTATAATTAATCCTAACCAAAACATATTTTATTCCTCCATATTTAATTCAAATTTGCCCTTATTCTCACTTTTATATATAAATGTTAATAACTTTATTCTTAATATTTTTAATTGTTCAAAATTGATTTTAAGAGCTCTCCTAATTTCTTTATTATCTTTTTCTAAAAGATATTTTAATTTTAAATATTTGTAGTACAAAGGTTTATGCTCATATAAAAAAGCAAGTATCTTTTTTATAAATACCTGCCATTCTTTATATTCATTAATTAAATTATCTTCTATTAATTTTATTACTTGATCTTCTGTTGTATTTCCTATTCCCTTTAATGATTTTATCCAACTTTTATTTGAAACATTTATTGAATCTATTATTTGCATTTCTCTTTCTTTAATTAAAAGGTTTATTCTATTGTAGTTATATAAGTAAAATTCTATCTTTTTACATTCTTGTTTTGTCATCTGCCAATCCTCCTTGAAGTAATTTTTCTAATTCAAGGACAAAGTATTGTGCATCTATTTCATAAAAATTATCATCTGCAAAATCCAAAATCAAATTTATAATATATTCATTACTATAATTTTCAATGTTATTAATTATTTTTCCTATATCTTTTTTGTTATAAGTTAATAAAGAAATACACATATTATTTAATTTGTCTTTATCATTTAATATAGCAATTTCTATTTCTTCTAGTAATTCCTCAAATAGCTCTAATGTATTATTTAACTCTTCTTTTTCTGTATAATTATTTGTTGATAATCTCAGCCATTCTATAAAGTAAAAATCTTCTATAAATTCATCGTATTCTTCTACAATCTTTTCTATTTTATACTGTAAAATATTTAATCTTGCAATTTTATTTATCTCATTAATTAAACTATTAAATTTTTCTTTTTCCATAAAAACCTCCAAAAAAATAACTTCAGCGATTGCTGAAGCCCTTGATTTTTCAATATTAAATTACATTATTTTATACCCTTTATTTACCCTTTATGAAATAAATTTCAATGCTTTTTAACGGTTTTTAATGGTCTTAAATGGATTTTTTCAAGTAATAAAAAATCCTCTGTAAATTGCTTTAACAGAGGCATTTCAGTGGTTGCGGGGGTAAGACTCGAACTTACGACCTTCGGGTTATGAGCTAAAATCACAATCTTTCTACACCTTCTTACTATAATTTTTCCATAACCTAAAAAAAATTATTATCAAAAATCTATTAAAACTCATTTACTACTTCACACTTAGTAGTATTTTAATTTTCTTCAACTATTATCCTACTTCTCAATATGTACCAACAATTCATCTAATTTATTTTCAAGAATAATAGAAACTTCTTTATTTTTGTTATATAAATTTATCATTTCTTTTATATCTTCATCATTTAAAACAATAATTAATCTTCCTGTTTCTCTTAATATGCCTTCTATTGTTCTTCTTCCATTTTCATTTATTCCTCTTCTTGTAATTATTATCGCTACATTTCTTAATGCAGTTTTATATAAATATTTTTCTGTAGAATGTATTTCTCCTTGACCTATTAAATCATCGTAATTTTTATATTCAAATAAAATATATTTTGAATTGAAATACTTTTCAATCGTAGTGAAAAATTCGTCATTTACATTATTTTTTATCTTGCAAATCATATCAAAAATATTTATTCCATATTCTGTTCTTGATTGTTCAAAAAATAAGCCTAATTTATCTGAAAATAATATCTTTATAATCTCCCCTATTAGTTTTTCATATTTTTTTGCAGAATCGTTGCCAGGTTCAATACCTTCTAACAGTTCTATGTAATCTTTTTTATATATTTTATATTCTGTTTCTTTAATTTCGAAATCAATATTGGGCTTTTGGGGAATTATATTTTCTACTGAAAAATTAATTAGTCCGTTTAATTTTAATAATAAATTTTCATTTCCATTTATAATATATAAAACATTTGAAATATCAAATAAACTTATTTCTTGATATTTCTGATGTGCAATTCTTTTATAGCTTTCTGGGATTTTATCTAATACTACAACTATTTTAATTACTTCAGAATCTATATCTAAACAGTCTTTTGAAAATGAATTCATATATTCTAATGTTCTATTTAAATAAGTACTAGAAAATCTACTTTTAACTTCAACAATATATTTCTTATCTTCTATCTTAAATAAAAAATCACCAATTAATATTTTTCTACTTTTAGCTTTAGTAAAATATGGTTCTAATATTTCTATACCTTTAATTTGTTGCTTAAATAGTTTTTTTACAAACTCTTCTATAATATCAAAATTCCTATTTTTATTATTTATCATTTAACATCTTACCCTTCATAAGCCCTAATAATTTGATACTCTGTATGCTCCTCTCCTTCAAAAATACCTACTGAAATTCCTTTTCCATTATTTGAGCTTAGTGAATTAATTTTTTGATTTTCTGCCTCTTCCATTAAATATGTTACATCTTCATCTGTTATTTCACTGTTATTTGCTTTTATTAAATTTTCTACATATTGTATAGCCATTTCTTTATTTTCACTATCATTTGGAATATAAATTACCATCATACTGACTATATCTACTGCTTTGTCTCCTGTAAATTCTTCTGGTGTAACAACACAATAAATATCATCATACATTCCATACCAATATTGATTTTCCTCTAATGTTAGATATTCATCGCTCGCTGGATATTCCATTCCACTATTCATAATTTCTGTATTAAATTTTGCAATTAATGTATCAACTGTTTCTTTTTGAACTGCTCCTAAACCTCCATTTGGAACCATTTCAGAATTTTCTAACATTCCATTATCTAAAAAATATCTAACTCCAAAATATCCTCCAATACCTAGTAAAATAATTAATATTATAATAACTACAACTATTCCCTTTTTCATAAAAAACCCCTCTTACTTCATTTTTTATTATATATTGCTAATATTAACATAAGTTTTTAATCTTATCAATATAATTTACAAATTTATTAAGACTTATAAATCCAATTTACTTAAAAATATTTTCTTTAATAATAAATTTTATATCTTGGATTGCTTTATCTATATTCATCATGCCATTTCCAATAGGATAATAAACTGGATAAATCTTATATTCATTGCCAGCAATTTCTTTTTTAAAAAAACTTTTTCTGCATTGTGAAACTGATATTTTTTGGTTTAAAACAATAGAACTTACTTGATTTCCTAAAGTTATAATTATTTTTGGCTTTATTAATTCTATTTCTTTACAAAGTAAATCTAAATACTCTTGATATACACTATCAGGAAGCGGTCTTGCATCTATTTGAGTACATTTTCCTAGATTTGTTATAAAAAATTTATGTTTTTCTACATCTTTATAAACTAAATCAGCAAATTCTTCATTCCATTCAATAGGTTTTCTTTTTTGAATTTCTTCAAAAATATCTTTATCTAGCAACTCTAATTTATAAAATAATTTCCATATATTTTTTGTTCCAATCCAAGGAGATTTTCTCCCTTTCCATTCACGATAAGACGCTATATTTTTCCCTGTCGGATTCATAAATACAAAACATATATTAGGATTATTCTCACATCCTCCATTATATATAGAATTTAATTCTTTTGCTCCATATTTTTCTTGCAATTTATCATATTCTTTATTTAACTCATTTATTTTCAATTCTATTTCTCCAATTACTCTTTAAATTTTTTAAATATTTATCTGATTCTTCTCTTGTTTTAAATATAATTATATTTTTATTTTCTTTATATTTGTTTATAATTTCATAAATTTCTGGCAATTTTACTTTTGGAAAATTAATAATCCATTCTTCAAAATCTTTATCAAATTCTCTTTCTAGCCATGGCAAATCCTCTCTTTTAGTTCCAATTCTTGACTTAGCTCCGCTTAAACAAATTTCTATTGGATAATCTAATAAAAAAGCTGTATCACACTTTTTTAATCTCATTTCAAGAGTTCTTTGATAATTTCCATCTATTATCCATTTTTCTTCTTCTAATAATTTTGAAATTTTTTCATCAAATTCTACTTTGGAAATTGTTGTTTTATCAGGTCTATGCCAAATTTTATCTAAATAATATAAAGGAAGATTTGTTATATCTCTTAATTTTCTAGCAAAAGTACTTTTACCAGCTCCGAGGACAACCAATAACAATTATTTTATTCATCTTTAAACCTCTTCTAAAACTAAAGCTTTTTTAGGACAAAAATTAGAACATTTTCCACATTTTATACACTTTTCGTGGTCAATTTCTGGAGCATTAAATGCATCTTGTGAAAGCGCACCAACAGGACAAACTTCTACTGCTGGACATTTATGATTTTGAGGACATCTTTCTTTAATTATTTTTAATCTTTTTTCCATATCATTCTCCTTTTTATTTGCTTTTTATAATTGTTATATCTTATGCTTCTATTATAAAACTTAATATAAAAATATTATCATAAAAATTTTTTATTATCAATTAATTTTAAAGAATTTATATACAAAAACTTAAAGTTTTTAATTAAAAATAAAAAGGAAAACTTGTATTTAACCTACAAATCTTCCTTCAAAATAGCGTAACTTTTTTACTCATTAGATAATATCCATACACCATTTCCATTATACGTAGCTATAGTATCAGTTTTTAATGATACAATTGGTCTAACTCCTACACTATTGTTATACATATTACCGGATATTCCTGGTGTTAAACAACTTACACACATTATAGAAGTATAGTCACCTGCACTTGGAGAAGCTAACCAATATCCTTGACAATTATTTATTTTTCCTTGATATGGAACATATAAAGTATCGTTATACCCTGTATTTTCATTATCCTCTAATTCATACAAAAGACTAGTTGTTCCTTCTGAATTTCCTATATAATATCCAGAATCATTTATATTTGTATACAATGGTAAATAACCTTTTGCATTATAACTTGCTACCCACATCTCTAAAGTTGGTCCACCAATTGCATAATCAGCTAGCCCACTATTATCAACAAACCCATCCCACGCCAATGTATCTAGTAATGAAGCTGTTGCTCTTACGTTTATATAAACTGAAGAAAGATAATTATTATAGTAATTATTATACATAAATAAATTTGCTATTTCTGCATCTATAACACTATTTCCACCAGTATGAGTATTAAATGTAACACCATTATTATTCCAGCTTAATGAATAAATATCATCTGGTTTTGAATTTGATGAAGCATAAATTTCAGCTGTCGCTAAATCTAAATACTCTGAATCACTTTTCACATATTCTGCTGCTATTATAAAGATATTTGTTCCGTTATTATAAAATATTCTCCAATCATTTGTAGTATTTCCATCTTCGTTTAAATCTATTGGATAGTCTACATAATCTCCATAAGATTCTACATCACCATATTCATAATCGATCTCTATTGGCGGTTCTTCTTCATCACTTCCAGAACCTCCGCTGCTTCCTTCACTATTTCCTTCATATATTACTTTGGCGCTATTTCCACTTGATGTTATTTCTACTGTGAAGTTATAATCTTTTCCTTTATATCCTACTATTACTCCATTTTCTGTATTTAATTCAAATTCTTTTAATTCATAATCAGCAGTATTCATATTGCTTTCTACTCTTTCCTTAGTCATGTAATCTTCTAATGATTCATTTGACCCATTTACATATCTTGCTCCGCTCCAATCTGCTACAACTGCACTTACTGCCATCTCAAGCTCAGTTTGTACATTCGCTCTATTCGTCTCATCTGCTGCATTTACTGCTTGATTTAATACTCCATTATCTCCGTACTACTAAAGCAATTGTTACTCCTGCTAATATTAACAATACTATTATTGTTATTACTAATGCTACTAATGTTACTCCGGAATTTCTCTTTAAAGAATCAAAACTTTTTGAAAACCCAAAAATTCTCTTTTGTTTATCCATGTTTTCCTCCATTATTTAATTTTAAATTTCATATTGGTTATACAACCAATACGTTTAAATTATATCTATAATATTTTTAATTGTAAACATTTCTTTCAAATTTAAAATTATTTTTTTAAATGATTTTCATATTTAATAAAAACTTTTTGGTTTTAATTTAAAAATCCTAATTTTCAAATAAAAAAATCTCTTAAAATAAACTTAATCTTAAATATAGTTTTCTCTTAAGAGTTTAATTTTATTTTTAATAATTATATTAAATAAATTTTTCTATATATTCAACTAAAAATAATGGAATATTCATAATTTTTTCATTTCATATTAAATTATTCATATGCTTGTAATATAAATTCTATTTACTATTTATAATTTTCTCATCTTTACAAATTTTTCAAATAATTATATCACATTTTTTTACATATATTTTATAATTATATCACATTATTTCAGTACTTATTTATTAATTAATCACACTTTTGTAATTTTAATAATAAAAAAGGCTTTGAAAAATATTCAAAGCTCTTAATAAATTTATCAAATTAACCTGCTTTTTGAACACGTTCCTTAAAACATCCCTTAAAACATTTTAGAGCTATTTTTAACACTAATTTATTCTAAAGTACATAGTAGCTTTTAAGGGTTTATATTTTTTAAAAGGATAAGCAAAACTTGTGTGGGGACCAGCGAGCTAGAAAATGTTATCTTGAGGGTTCCAAAAACCATCAAGATTACATTTTCTTCGAAGTAGGGATTTTGCCCTTTTAAAAAATATAAACCCTTAAAAGCGGATTCACTATACAAACTTAAATAAAAGTAAAAAGCGAATTCACTCTTCAAAATCAAATATATACAACAAAAAAGCTGTCTCACTCTACAAAATAAAATACATGAAACCAAAAAGCAATCTCACACTTCTAAACTAATTAAATATATAACAAATCTATAAATAAAGAATCTCTTAAAAGAAAACTTAAAATTTTAATTTTAGTTTTCTCTTAAGAGAACATTTTTATTCATATTAAATTTAATAATTACCTTGATCTTTCCAAAACTCATCAATCAAAAGACATTTTTCAGGTGATTCTCCATTTTTAGCAAAAGATAAAAACTCTTCTACCATTTCTTTTGTTATTTTATTTCTTTTATCAAGATAAACTCTTTTTAAAGGCTTTTGCAAAAATACCATAATCTCTAAAGCTTGATTTATTTTCTGCTCCCTCATAAGAGCGTGCATTTTTTTAATTCCTTCATTCCATATAAGCTTACCTACTTTAGTATGTTTTAGCTGCTCAATTGTATTATATTCTGAAGCCTCTTCTAACTTAAATTTTCTATCAGGAATTTTATATCCTAGTAATTCTTCAAACTCTTTATCTGTAACATTTTTAATATTTCCAGTTTCATAAGAATTGCCATATTTTTTATCAATATTTATATCACCAGACTTTATTTTTATTTCTTCTTTTAAAACTATATCTCTGCTTGATTTTCCAACCAATATATAATATTTTCCATTTTCTACAGACCACCTTTTCTCTTTAACATTGTAATATTCAAAAGAACTTCTATCTAACTTAATTACAACTTCTTGTTCTTCACCAGGCTCTAATTCTATTTTCTCAAATCCTTTTAATTCTTTTTCAGGTTTAAAAATCATAGGTCCTTTTTGTGATACATAAACTTGGGCAATTTCTTTTCCTTTTACTTTTCCTATATTTTTAATTTTAAACGAAACTTTAAGAGTATCCTTTATTTGATCAATTTTCAATTTCGAATATTTAAATTCCGTATAACTTAATCCAAACCCAAATGGAAATAAAACTTCTTTTTTTATTTTATCATAATATCTATATCCAACATAAATTGATTCTTTATACTCACAAGAAACCTCGCTTCCTGGAAAGTTTTTATAACATGGTGTATCTTCTAGTTTCATTGGATAACTTTCAGCTAATTTTCCACTCGGATTTATATTTCCAACTAAACAGTTATACATAGATAGACCACTTGCTTCTCCACCTAAATATCCTGTAACTACAGCTTTTACTTTATTTATCCACGGCATTTGAATAGGAGAACCATTTTGCAAAACAATTATAACATTTTTATTAACTCTGCAAACTTCATCTATTAATTTATTTTGGTTTTCAGGAATATTTAAACTAACTCTATCTAATCCCTCAGATTCATAATTCTCAGTTAATCCTGCAAATATAATTGCATAATCTGAATTTTTAGCAATCTCTACTGCTTCTTTTATTAAATGTTTATCCTTTCTTCCATCTTCAATTCTTTCATACCCTTTTGCAAATTCAAAGTTTAAACCATTTATCTTAAAATTTTCTATTATATTTTCTATTTTATAAGCATTAATTCTTGAGCTTCCAGCCCCTTGATATCTTGGCTTTTCTGCCATATCACCTATTAAAGCAATCTTTTTATTTTTGGAAATAGGTAAGATATTATTTTCATTTTTTAACAAAACTATTGCATCTTCTGCAATTTCTTCAGCTAATTTATGATGTTTTTCTTGATTATATTGTTTAATCTTATTATTTTTCCCTCTTAAAGCAATTGTTAAAATTCTATCAACAATTTTATCTAACTCTGATTCTTTAATTTCACCTGATTTTACAGCATTTATAATTTCATTTACTCCATCTCCAGAGTCTGCAGGCATCTCTAATTCTTGACCAGCCTTAATTCCAGATACTCTATCATTTTCTGCTCCCCAATCAGAAATAACTATCCCATTAAAACCCCATTCTTTTCTTAAAATGTCATCTAATAAATATTTATTTTCTGTACAATAAACACCATTTAATCTAACATATGCGCTCATTATAGACCATGGCTTTGAATTTTTTACTATCATTTGAAATGCTTTTAAATATATTTCTCTTAAAGTTCTTTCATCAACTACAACATTTACAGTCATTCTTCTATTTTCCTGATTATTACAAGCAAAATGTTTTACACATACTCCAACATTTTCACTTTGCACACCATTTACATACATTGAACCTAAAATTCCTGTCAAATATGGATCTTCAGAAAAATATTCAAAATTTCTTCCACATAATGGACTTCTTTTAATATTAATCGCAGGTCCTAAAATTATATTTATTCCCTTGCTTCTAGCTTCTAAACCTAAAGCTTTACCTAATTTATATACTAATTCTTTATTCCAAGTATTTGCAATTGTTGCTCCTGTAGGAAAACAAGTTGATACTTCACTATCATTTAATCCTAGTTTTTTAGGATCTAATTTAGAAAATCTAAGTCCATGAGGACCATCTGACATAACAATTTCAGGAATTCCTAATCTTTCTATTCCTTTACTTTTCCAATAACTTCCACCCACACAAAGACTTGCTTTTTCTTCTAAATTCATTTTCTTAATTAAATCTACATTTTTCATATAAATCACCATTTTTCCTTTGTATATTTGTAAATTTAAAATAAAACCTTAGGAAAAATATTTCTTAAGGTTTTAAATTTTTTATAAAGCATTTCTATTTTCTTTTATTCCACAAGTATTATAATGATTAAAGTAAGCTGCATTATTATTTCCAAATGCATTTTGTAAATCTACATATCTATTCTTATAAACTGATAAATTAAATATTTCTGATGTTCTTCTGTCCTCATTTATTCCATATCTTATAAAATGTTCAAAAATTCTATTATTATCATTTCCAAAAGCAGCTTCTAAATCTTTATTATAGTTTTTATATTCTACAACATTAAATGATGGAGAAGCTTCTCTTCCTTCTCTTATGCCATTTGTAAACCAGTGAAGTTTTAAAGCAGCTTCATTATATCCAAATACTAACTTTAAATCTATGTACTTATCTGCATAATATGTACTATTAAAAACAGCCTTTTCTAAATCACTTGATATTGTACCTAATCTATTTTCACTTATTCCATGATTAATGTAATGAGTAGCTGCTTCTAAATTATTCATAAAGTTTAAATCTTTATAAAAGTTTTTATAAAATGTAACATAAAATTCTGGAGAAGTTCTTCTATCCTCATTATATCCATATGTTAAGTAATGAATATAAATTGAATGATAATCTCTTCCAAAAGAATTTATTAAATCTTGGTTATTATCAGTATAATATTTAACATCAAAAACCGGTGATGCTTGTCTTCCTTCTCTTACACCACTTGAAAGCCAATGACTTTTAAGTAAAACTTCATTATATCCAAAAGCTGATTTTAAATCAGGATATTTATCTGCATAATATGTATAATTAAAGCTTACATTTAAAGCAGGCGAACCAAGTTGCTCATTCCATGGATTTTTTAAATCTTCATCTGTAGGATCCCAACCCTTATTTGGAGAGTTTGAAATCTTCATTGAAGTTGGTTTTCCTAAAGGTCCAGCATCAGAATTATTTAAGAAAGTAACTTGAGTTCCACTTGGACAATTATCATAAATCCATTTTGCATCTTCTACTGTTAATCTTATGCATCCAGCAGAAGCACTTGTTCCTAATTTATCATATTCCCAATATTCTAATGAACTTTTATCACCCTGAACTAAATATGGAACTGAATGAAATAAAATGTGACCTGTAATACGTGTACAATACTGTCCATAAACTCCTCCAAAAAGAGCTCTCCAACGATATTTCTGACTCAAATTATATGTACCAGATTTTGGAGTTTCACTTCCGAGTTGAACAAACCATTGATTTAATTGGCACTCCATCTTTATAAACTGTAACAACATTTGATCCATTATTTACAGTTATATAATAATTTCCTCCTGCTGCCTTTACTTCTGTTAAATTATAAAAAATTAAAACTAAAAATATAATTATTATACATAATAAAAATTTGCCTAAAAAATTTTTCATAAAAACCTCACTTTTATTTTTAAAATTTTAACTTTTGTTATTTAAAAATTTAACCATAAATTTTAATTTGGCAAACTTCTTTCCTTTTGTAAAACAGACATTAAATCTTGAATAAAATCTACCTTTTTATTTTCATCTCTTAAAACTGCTGATGGATGCCAAGTTGGAAGATATCTTATGCCTTTTTTATTAAACCACTTTCCTCTTGAAGCTGTAATTTTATATTCTGGTCCTAAAATATGCCTAAGTGCAATTCTTCCTAAAAGAACAATTATTTTTGGCTTAATTAATAGAACCTGATTTCTTAAATAATCCATGCAAGCTCTTGCCTCATCTTCTTCTGGATCCCTATTTCCTGGTGGTCTACATTTAACAATATTTGCAATATAAACCTTACTTCTTTCTATGCCAACATACTCAAAAGCTTTATTCATAAGTTGTCCGGCCTTTCCAACAAATGGCTCACCTTGAGCATCTTCATCTGCTCCAGGACCTTCTCCTATAAACATAATTTTAGCATTTTTATTACCGAGTTCCAAATACAATATTTGTTCTTTTTTCACATAATTTACATTTTTTACAATCTTTAATAGAATTCTCTAATTCTTCCCAATTATCATACATTTTGCTTCTCCAAATTTTTACTCCTCAATTTGTTTCATTCTTAAATATCCTAATTCTTCCCACGTATTATAAGCAAGATTTAACCTAAATAATACAGTTGGTTTAGCACCAGCTCTGTTTTTATCAACAACACATGCATAAAATCTAACGTCAACATCTTTTGAAGGTTCTATATCATAGCATTTTTCAAAAGTATCAGTATCTGAATATTCATATTTATCTAAACTTTGATAGCTTATTTGTTTTAATAAACATAAAGTATCTAAAACTTCTTTTACAGTTTTACTAACTGATAAATCATTAATAGTTAAATTAACTGGCAATGTACTACTTTCTAATAATTGAAGTGATGAACCAATAAATACTTCAAATTTTTGAGCAATATTTGATAAAACAGTTGCAGTTTTTTTAATTTCATCTCCATTACCAATATTATCAATATCAGTTTTTAAAGTATCATAAAAAATATACTCTATATCTTCTTTGTAATAATAATTTAAAATAATTTTTCTTAAATCGTCATTTGTATGGTCTGTAACATGTATAAAATAAATAGAATCATTAATTTGCTCACTTAACCAATCAGTAACTGCAATAGTTTTTTGAAATTCACTTGAAACCTCATAAAGTCTATCAAAATAATCTTCTTCTATTTCATTTTCTAATCTTACAACAAAACCATTTTCATCTGTTTTTACATCTTTTGGATTATCTGGTCTAAATTTTAACTCTAAAATCTCACTCTCATTTTTTATTAAATCTTGTTTATGTAATTTTTTAATATCTGGATCATTAATAGCAGTTGTAATTAAGCAAAGTCTCATTTTTTCTTCTGACATTTCATTTGAAATTATTAAAACCTTCTTTTTTTGAACAAATGCTAGATATGCAGCTATATTCACTGTAAATCTACTTTTACCAGCATTAGAAGGCATTGCGTATGCCATAGTTTCACCTTTTCTTAAACCTTTAAAAACTTTTGTTAAAATTGGGAAAGGCATTGGTACACCATTACTTAAATTATTTTCTCCACTTAATAAATAAGAGGTAGCATCTTTATTTAAAACTGCTTGACTTAATCTATTTGTAACACCTATTTGTTCAATTGCACTTTCAACTTCTTCAACTGACATTTCATTATATAATTTGTAACTTTGAATTTCTAAAATCTTTTTTCTAATACTTTTAGTTGCAGCAGTTAAATAATATTTTTTTAAAATAAATAATTTTTTTAATTCTGTATAAATATATTCTATATTATAATTCTTAGCTGCAATCTCAGATTTTATTTGCTGCTTCATTGCATATGTATTGGCTTTTTCCCTAGGAATATTGTATTTTTCTTTTGCAATAGCTGGTGCATATTTTTCTGCTTCTTGAAATAAAATAGACTTATAAATTTCAAATAACTCCTCATTTGAAAAATAGCAATCATCATATAAAAAATAATACATTGTCATTGCTTTTGGGTCATTTAAAATAAGTCCTATATAAATGTACTCAAGCTTTTCATCCGTAAGCTCGTCCGGAAATCTTTTCTCTACTTTTTCTTCTTCCATAGTATTTTAAAACTCCTTAATATTCTACATTTATATAATATTAATTTAAAAACTTTTTGTCAATACAAATTTAAAAAAATTTAATTTTTAATGATTATGTAAACTTTTTGGTGCAAAACTCTTGTATCCCTAGAAATTTTATGGTATAATAGCTAATGAGATTTATATTTTTTAAGGTTTATAGGTTCCCTATATTTATTTTAAAAACCTAAATTTAAAAAAGGATAAAATAATAATGGAAAATCTAGTTTTTTTTAAAAAATTCTATCTAGATAAAGAAAAAGACATTGTTGTAAATCTATTTAAATCTGAAAACCCTAATGAGTTAACTTATATCTTAAGAACTCCAAATCATAATTCTGGAAATTTAATAACAAACCTTGCAAAAGTCGCAAACGTTGAAACTATAAAAGATGAAAATGATTTAAAAATAATTACAGGTCATTTGCAAGCTTTAATTAATGATGATGGAGAAGAAGTTTTTATTTTTAGATTAGGTGGTATAAAAATTGCAAATATATATCCTAATGGAAAAATAGAAAGAAAAGCCAAGATTCCAGCTATAATTAAATTACTTATGGCTCAAACTAAAGACTATAAGCTTCCTATAGAAAAAACTATTATAAAGTCATATATTTTAAAAGAATCAAAATTTAAAACTGATTTACATACACATATAAATCAGATTTTACAACCTGATACTTTAATTGCATTAGGAATAGTTCACCAAATTCAATATTCACTTTATCGTATAAAAAAATTGAATTTAAAAATTACAAAAAAACAAGATTCTTTCCTATCAGATAAAAGAAAAATAATTGAGAAAAAATATATTAATTCAGAATTAGAAGGAAAAGAATTAGAAAGAAAAATAAATGATGAAACAACTATAAATATCGCCGATTTAATATTAAACAACCCTGAAAATTCTGACGAAAATATTACAAAAATAAGAAATAGTTTAGTTTTATTCAAAGATGGCCAAGCCGTTTTTACAAACTTAGAAAAAACTATTCAATATATTTATGCAATTATAAGAGGAAAAACTGTAACTGACAATGAAAAAATTGAGTTAGACTTAAATAAAATTCAAAAAATTGAAGATATAGATGTAAAAAACTCATTGCTTAAAATGATTGAGGATAAAACACCCGGAAGCGTATATGAAAATAATTCTATGTATCAAGATATGCTTTTATGGATTGCAAGAGATTATCAAAAACAAGGTATAAAATACGTAGAAATGGCAAGTACATCATTATTAAGAGGCGAGTCAGGATTTATTAACTTAGCTGAAACCTCTGAAATAATGCCTCAAATTGAAAAAGAAACAGGTGTTAAATTAAGATATTTAGCAGCAGTAAGTAGAACATTATTTACAAATAAACAAATTAGTGAAAGCGCCGCTGTTATAAGAGCCGTTGCTAAAAGTCCATATGTTGTTGGAATGGACTTAGTTGGAGAAGAAATTAATAATGTAACTGAATTTACAGAAATTATAGATGAAATTGTAAAATACGCAGTATATGAAGAGCCTGAATTTACAATAAGAATTCATGCTGGTGAAACTGATAGTTATAAAGATAATGTAGAAAAAGCATTAGACTGCATAAAAATATGTGTTCCAAATGGCAAAAGAGCTCCTCAATTTAGAATAGGTCATGGTTTATATGTTCCAGACCTAAATTCTAAAGAAGGAAAAAGAATAATTGGCAAAATGAAAGACTTAAATGTTGTACTTGAATTTCAATTAACTTCAAATGTTAGATTAAATAATTTAATTAATTTAAACAATCATCCTATAAAAAAATATTTAAAAGCAGGTGTTAAATGTGTTCAAGGAACTGACGGATGTGGCTTTTATGGAATAGATACTATAGATGAACAAATTGCTTTAAGAAATTTACTAGATATAAATTATGAAGATTTTTCTAAAATGCGTGAAGTTGAAGATGAAATAATTTCAAGAAGAGAAAAATATTTTAAAGAAAAATCTAAAAAATTTGAAGAATTCTTAAATGGAAGAGATATAGTAGAAGCTTTAAATGAAGAAAAAGAGAAAAACTTAATTGGTAGAGAAATTTTAGATGATGAAATAGAAGAATCTTCATCTAATAATTTAAACTCATACAATGTATTTAAGAAAAGAGTTAAAACATTCCCACTTGATAAAACTCCTATAGTAATAGCTGGTGGAAGCTTTAATTCTAATGGTAGAAGAACAACTCTTAATGAAAATACTAAAAAAGCTTTAAAAGATTTACTTGAAAAAATTGACAATAAAAATACTTACATTTTAATTGGACATAAAATGCAAGGATATGAAAGAGCCGTTTTAGATATTTCAAAAGAATTAAATAAAAAATTTGATGTAACAGCAATTGTTCCAAAATATATTTCAGAAGATGTAAAAGAAAATCTTGATAATAATAAAGATTTAACAGGAGTTTATGTATGCCCTGATCCATCTGAACTTGGAATTTACAAAAGTTTTAATTATGAAATATTCGAAAGAACAAATTCAGTTGTAGTTGCATTTGATGGAAACTCTCCTGTTTCAAATTTAATTCAAGAAGCTAAGAATGGAAAAGGAAAAGCTAAAATATATGTAAATTCTGATGTTGAAATATTAAAAGAAAAAGCTGATTCTTTAAATGGATATGTAAGATTGTTTGACAATACAAGTTTAGCAAATGAAATTTTGGAAGATAATCCTAATTTAAAAATTAAAAAATAATTTATGTTTGTTTATGTTTATGCGTGTGAGTCCAGTTTTGGTAAATATATATTTTTATTCCGTTCCACTCCTCGGCTTCCGACGCATCTAAACAAATTCTAATAAAACCTAAGCGAAACTTTCCAGCGACTTCGCGCTGGCTTTTCTTCTTAGGTTTTATAAGAATTTGTAATATCTGCTCTGGTCACATTCGTCATTCCACTACATAAAAATATATATTCACCAAAACTTACTATAGTACAATAATTAAATAATAAACTAACATATACTACGGATTTTGTCGAAATTTGTAAAACGATTTATTTTGACAAAATCTGATTTTTATTTTATATTTATTTTGTCAATATTTTTTAAGGGAGATATACAAATGAGAAACATTTTTAAACCGCTTAGTTTTTTGGCAATTATTCTAATTTGTACTATTCTAGCCGTAATAACACATGAAACTTTAGTCATTCCAATTTTTATTCTAATTATTTATATTATTTTTTTAGAAATCAAAATAAGTAACCAAAAACTAGAAATCAATAATTTAACTGAAATAAATGATTCAACTCGTGCTTTCAGACATGATTTTACTAATATAATGCAAGCTATGGGTGGATATATTCAAACAAATAATTTATATGAATTAAAAAAATTTTATAATAACTTAATTCCAGAATGCTTTAAGATAAATAATTTATATAGATATCACTCAAAACTTATGGCAAATTCTGCAATTTACAGTATAATTGCAGATAAATATAACATGGCTGAAAAGTTTCAAATAAAAATGAGTCTAAATATTTTAACTGACTTAAACAAAATCAATCTAGACTCATATCGATTAACAAAAATCTTAGGTATTCTTTTAGATAATGCTATTGAAGCTTCAAAAGAATGTCCTAAAAAAATTATTAACTTATGTTTTGCAGAAAGTGATAATAAACAAATAATTATAGTTGAAAATACATATTTAAATAAAAATGTAAAAGTAAATAAAATTTTTAAAAAAAATTTTTCTAGCAAGAAAAATCACTCTGGAATTGGTCTTTGGGAAGTAAATAAAATAATTAGTAAAAATAAAAACTTAAATTTACATACTCAAACTGATAAAACATTTTTCACGCAAAAATTAGAAATTGCATAATATTTTTTATAAATCAATCCTTCCCTCAAATACAAAATCAGCAGGTCCCTTCATATAAATACTATCATCACAATCTATATATAGCTTTCCTCCATCTAAAGAAACTACTATATTTTTATCAGTTAATTTTAATTTATAAGCACAAATAGCTGCCGCACAAGCTCCTGTACCACAAGAAATAGTTTGACCTACTCCTCTTTCCCATACTTTTACCTTTATATTATTTTTATCAATAATTTGAACAAATTCAACATTAGTTTTCTTTGGAAAGAATTTATAGCTTTCAATTATTGGCCCAATTTTGCAAATATTAATTTTGCTTATATCATCTACAATACATACTGCATGAGGGTTTCCTATAGAAACTAAATTAAAATTATATTCCCTCTCTTCAAATTTAATGCTAACCTCGCAAGGTTCTCTTTTCTCAATATTTTTAGGCAAAAATACTGGGATTTTTTCAGGTTCAAAAATAGGGCTTCCCATTTCTACTTGAATTCCAATTACAGTTTTATTATTTACATTAAGCTTAATTTCCTTTATGCCAGATAAAGTTTCAATTTTAATTTCCTGTTTAGTACAAATATCCTTTTCATATAAATATTTTCCAACACATCTAATTCCATTTCCACACATTTCTGCTTCTGTTCCATCACTATTAAATATTCTCATTTTGTAATCTGCAATATTGCTTTGAAATATATATATAACTCCATCTGCCCCAATTCCAAAATTTCTATTACATAAAAATTTTGAAAGTATACTTAAATTATAATTAAAAAACTGATTTAAACAATTTATAACAACAAAATCATTACCTGTCCCTTGCATTTTAGAAAATAATAACATAAAAAGCCCCCTTAAGTTTCATAAAAATTTATATTTAATAATATGCAAAAGATTAGTAAATATTACAAAATATAAGAATCCTGGCTATAATTAATTATAGCCAGGAGAATAGGGTGAAAAACATATATTTAAAAATCGTTAATTTCATGAGTTATCTATTTTTATTAAAAAATTTTAAATTTAAAATTTTTTAATATATTTATTTCTAAACATTTGGAACTGATAAATTCCATACTCCATTTTCATATTCTGCTGTAACTTCAGAGTTTAAGCATACAAGTGGACGAACACTACATGCATTAACTCTACTATATGCCACACTAACACAATCTACATAATGTACATAATTCATAACAGAACTTCCTCCATTACTTGGAGAAGCTAACCAATATGCAGTACAATTATTTATATCATTTTTGTCGTCTAAAATATACAAAGAATCTTTATATCCTGAATTTTGATCATCTCTAAAATCACAGTTTGTCGTTGTTGGATTTTCTGTATTTCCTATTAAATATCCTGTATCACCTACCCCTATATAAAGTGGTGTATAACCTTTAGAATTATAACTTGCTACCCACATTTCCAAAGTAGGTCCTCCAATTGCATATTGACCATATCCTTCACTATCTATAAAACCATCCCATGCCGTTACATTTAATAATGAAGCCGTCGCTTTAGCATTTATATTTGATGATGTAGAATTATATGATAGATATTTATTATACATAAATAAATTTGCTACATCTTGGTTTATACTTGAATGTCCTCCATTTATTAATGTACTTCCATTATTATCCCAATTAACACTATAAATTTCCCCTGAATAATTTGAATCGTCCGCAAGTCTATACATCTCAGCTGCCGATAAATCTAAATATTCTGAATCACTTTTTACATAATCTGCTGCTATTATAAAGATATGTTCACCATCATTATAAAATATTCTCCAGTCATTTGTAGTATTTCCATCTTCGTTTAAATCTATTGGATAATCTACATAATCTCCATAAGATTCTACATCTCCATATTCATAATCTATCTCTATTGGTGGTTCTTCTTCATCACTTCCAGAACCTCCGCCACTTTCTTCACTATTTCCATTATATATTACTTTTGCACTATTTCCACTTGATGTTATCTCTACTGTGAAATTATAGTCTTTATCCTTATATCCTACTACTACTCCATTTTCTGTATTTAATTCAAATTCTTTTAATTCATAATCAGCAGTATTCATATTGCTTTCTACTCTTTCCTTAGTCATATAATCTTCTAATGACTCATTTGACCCATTTACATATCTTGCTCCGCTCCAATCTGCTACAACTGCACTTACTGCCATCTCTAACTCAGTTTGCACGTTCGCTCTATTCGTCTCATCTGCTGCATTTACTGCTTGATTTAATACTCCATTATCTCCGTACTACTAAAGCAATTGTTACTCCTGCTAATATTAACAATACTATTATTGTTATTACTAATGCTACTAATGTTACTCCGGAATTTCTCTTTAAAGAATCAAAACTTTTTGAAAACCCAAAAATTCTCTTTTGTTTATCCATGTTTTCCTCCATTATTTAATTTTAAATTTCATATTGGTTATACAACCAATACAATTAAATTATATCTATAATATTTTTAATTGTAAACATTTTTCAACAAAAAAATTTTACTTTTACAAAGTTATATTTTTTATAACTTTTTTATTTTAAATCATACACTAATTTTGTAAATATCAATTTTTCAACACCAACTCACTTTAAAACACAAAGTAGTTTTTTAGCTCTATTTTTAGTACTAACTTATCCTAAAGTACTTAAGTAGCTTTTAATGGTTTATATTTTTTAAAAGTGGTCTTACTCTACAAACTCAAATAAAAATAAAAAACTCTTAAAGAAAACCTAATTTTAAATATAGTTTTCTCTTAAGAGTTTAATTTTATTCTTAAAAATTGTATTAAATAAATTTTTCTATATATTCTACTAAAAATAATGGAACATTTATAATTTTTTCGTTTTGTATTAAATTATTCATAGAAAATCTTATTGAAATTTTATTCTCATTTCTTTCATTATATCGTGTTAAACTTAAATTATTTGTAGATTTATTTGCCTTAACCTCAATAGGTATTATCTCATTTTTATTTTGTATAACAAAATCTATTTCATACCTATCAAAAGTAAAATAATTTGGCGTATTTTCATATAAATAAGTTAACATATTTAAAATAAAATTTTCTGCATACGCTCCTTTAAATTCTTCAAAAAGTTTATTACCTTGAATTATAATTTTACTATCTAAATTCGACATTCTTCTAAGTAGCCCTACATCATTCATATATATTTTAAATGAACTCAAATCTTCATAAGCTTTAAGAGGAAGTCCAACTTTATTTACATTATAAACTTTATATATTAAATTAGCATCATTTAACCAATTTAAGGCATCCTCATATTCTCTAGCTCTTGCACCTTGTTTTATTGTTTGATATAAAAATTTTTTATTTTCTTTTGTAAGCTGTGAAGGAATGCTATTCCATATTAATGAAATCTTATTTGCTTCGTTATTTTTTACATGTTTTGAAAAATCGTTTTCATATGCTTGTAATATATTGGTTTGAATTCTATTTACCATTTCCACGTTTTTTTCATTTACCCATGAGTAAACAGCTTCAGGCATTCCTCCAATTATAAAATACGCTTTTAATTTTTCTTCTAGCATATTAAAAAATATATCTGGAATATTTTCAATTTTTTCTATTGATTTCATGTAATCTACTAAATTTTCACAATTATCAGCAATCAAAAATTCACTAAAAGTCATTGGATATAAATTCATAAAATCAACTTTTCCAACAGGAAATGAAGTATGTGATAATCTAATTCCTAATAAACTTCCAGCACAAACAATATGATATTCATTTGCTTCTTCTTGAAAATATTTTAAACTATTTAGTGCATCTGGACATTCCTGTATTTCATCAAAAAATATTAATGTTTTGCCAGGAATTATTGCTTTTCCATATATAAAAGCAAGCTGTTCTAGAATTCTTTTTGGCTCTTTAGAATTTACAAATAAATTATATAAATCTGTATCATGATCAAAGTTAAAATATGCAATATCATCATAATTTTCTTTTCCAAATTCTTTTAATATATATGTTTTACCAACTTGTCTTGCACCTTTTAAAATTAGAGGTTTTCTATATTTACTATTTTTCCATTTAATTAATTTATCAACTATAAATCTTTTCATATAATCACCTTCTATAACTAATATACTCAGTTCTAATATAAATTATACCACTTCTTCACATTTTTGCAAGCTTTCCAAATAATTTTATCACATTTTTTCATATATATTTTATAATTTCATCACATTATTTCAATGTTTATTTATTAATTAATCACACTTTTGCAATTTTAATAACAAAAGAGCTTTGAAAAATATTCAAAGCACTTAATAAATTTATCAAATTAATCCGCTTTTTAAACGCGTCCCTTAAAACATTTTTTTCAAATTTAAAATTATTTTTTTAATGATTTTCATATTAATAAAAACTTTTTGGTTTTAATTTAAAAACCCTAATTTCCAAATAAAAAAATCTCTTAAAAGAAACTTAAGTTTTATTCTAGTTTTCTCTTAAGAGTTTAATTTTATTCCTAAAAATTTAAGAAATTACTATCTGACTTTTAAATGTATTAATATTTATTGCCAACATAATATTGGATAACCATTATTTATATTTTCAATATCTATTTTAAAAGCTGAGCCTAATGTTGTTGTAATTAATTTTAATTGAGTTTCATCTAAAGTTATACATTCTAAACTAATTGTTGATAAATTATTTCCATATAAAGGATAATTATCCAAACAATAACTATTTCTTATTATTCCAATAGAATCATTATAAATTTCATTATTTCCAACTATTCCGCCAAAGCTTTCTCCATCAATGTTTCCAATATTGTATGCGTTTTCTAAAATCCCTCTATTAACTCCAGCTATACCACCAATATATTTATATAGTCCAGAGACACTTCCGATATTATATACATTAATTACAGTTGAATTATCATTAACCCCAATTATCCCACCTGTGCATGATGCTTGAGTCGAAGAAAAGGATGTACTATATATTGTACCTGAATTATATGAATTTTCTAATATACATTTATCTCCCATACTTCCAGATATTCCACCTACATAATAACCACCTTCAACTTTTCCATCATTATAACAATTAGATAATTTGCTTTCATTTGCAAAATATCCAACTATACCACCAGCCCAGTAGGTTGTACAAACAATATTTCCTGAATTATGACAATTATAAACAAGAGATTTCTCATGATTGCCACATCCTCCAATTACTCCTCCTGTTAGATAGTTTCCTTCAATATTCCCATAATTGTCACAATAATATATTTTTGAACCAGATGAGTATCCCACTACTCCACCCGAAAAATCTCCCGAAATATTTGAATAGTTTGAGCAATTATTTATTATCGAATTACCACAAATATAACCAGCAATTCCAGCTGTTGCTTTTCCTCCTGTTATATCACAGTTTTCTCCAATACTTAAATTTAAAACTTTTCCATCATCTATAAGCCCAAATAGTCCATATGCTTTATCTGTTGCATTTATATATATTCCTTCTACTTCATGTCCACTTCCGTCAAATACCCCACTAAAAGGTAAGTTTGTTTCATCATAAGGGTTTGTATTTTCATTTAAATATAAACCTATCGGTTCCCATTGTTCATTTATATCTAATGTTATATTATTAGTTAAATAAATATACCAACCTTCATAACTATTTCCTGAATTTACTTCATCTCTAAATGTTTTCAATTCTTCTGCTGAAGCTATTTCTATCATATTTTCTGGTGATATTATATTTCCATTTTCTTCTATATAATATAATCTATCTGAAGAATTTATTTTTACTTTAAAACTTCCATCTCCATTATCTATAAATTCAAAATCATTATTTCCTAAGGTGTTTTCTATATTTGTTTTTAAGCTATCTCCATTTATTGATAAATCTTCATTTAAAGAGCCCGATACCGCCATTTGTAACATCTCTAACTCTTTTGCTATATTTGTTCTATCAGCTGAGTTTATTGCTTGATTTAATATTCCATTTTCTCCGCACTAAAGCCGATATTGTTACTCCTGCTAATATTAATAATACTATTATTGTAATTATAAGCGCGATTAGAGTTATTCCTGAATTTAAACTTAAAATACCAGTTTTTAAATTGTTTTTAAAATTATTTTTTAAATCTTTTTCAATATTATTTTTGAAAATTTTTTTATTAAAATAATTTTCCCTTTTAAATTCTTTTTCTTGAAATTTTTGATTAAAACTTTTTTCTTCATTTTTCAGATTTATTAAATCTTTCTTATGATTAAAAAATTTTTTGAACTTTTTTGATTTAAAATTTGTTAAAAAATCACTTAAACCAATTATAAGTGTGTGTGTGTGTGTGTGTGTGTACAGCTGCAAGGCTTTCACGGTTTGATAATTTTAAATTCTTCTGTTTATTCATACTTTTCCTCCCTATCATTTTATTTTTCTAAATTTATATTGGTTATATAACCAACTTTACTGAAATTATAACTTTAATATTTTTAATTGTAAATAGTTTTAAAAAATTATTTTTAAGTAAAAAAATATTTTAAACTTATACAATAAATTTAACAATATTTTTTATGATACTCGCTTTTTTATAAAACAAAATAGCTTTAATTCAATAATATTTTCTAATATTTACTTGTTTATAATTACAAAATAAATTTTTTAAATATTATATTTATATACAGAATAGTTTTTTTAAATATTTTTAGACACTTATTTACTTTATAGTAAAATATGAATTTTAATCATTCATGTTTTACTAGTAATTATTTAATATAAAAGTTTTCTAGTAATACATTTTTTGTATTTACTTATCTTAAAGTAAAAAAATAACTTTTTGATTATATACTTTTACTACCTACTTATTTCAAGACACTTAAGTATCTTTTAATTTTGTAGTTACTTATTTTAAACTAATCAGTAGCTTTTAAGGGTTTATATTTTTTTAAAGGATAAGCAAAACTTGTGTGGGGACCAGCGAGCTAGAAAATGTTATCTTGAGGGTTCCAAAAACCATCAAGATTACATTTTCTTCGAAGTAGGGATTTTGCCCTTTTAAAAAATATAAACCCTTAAAAGCGGATTCACTCTTCTAAATCAAATATATGCAACAAAAAGCGGTCTCACACATCTAAACTAATTTAATTTTATGCTAACCAAAAATACAATTTTAAATAAAAAAATCCCTTAAAAGAAAACTAATTTTTAAATCTAGTTTTCTCTTAAGAGAATATTTTATTCCAAAATTTTTTAAAAATTTAATCCCTTATTTCGACTTCCTCTTTTGATTATAATACGCAATTTTCAAATCTATATTTGTTGGAGCTAATCTAGATAATTTTGAAAGAATCTTTATTGATAAACCCGGTATTATAATATTTTTCTTTTGAAACATTTTATCTATCGCATATTTCGCTACATAATCGCTTGATAAACCTTTTAAAGAAAACTGTACATTTGCTACATTATCAAAATTTGTTTTTACTGGTCCTGGACATAATGCACATATGTGTACATTTGAATTTTTCTCTTTTAACTCTTGCATAATCCCTCTTGTAAAAGAAACAACATAAGCCTTTGTTGCATAATATGTTGCCATTAAAGGGCCACCTGGAAGAATACCTGCAATTGAAGATACATTTAAAATATATCCCCTGTCTCTTTTTACCATTTCTTGTAAATATAATTTAGTTAAAATATGAACTGCTATAATATTTGTATTAATCATATTTATTTCAGTTTCTAAATCAATATCTTTAAATTCTCCAAATTTCCCAAATCCTGCATTATTTATTAAAATATCTACATTTTGATATTTTTTAAATAAATTTTCACAATTTTCTTTATTGCTTATATCCATTACTTCAATTTCAACATTCACATTATTAATTTCAGATTTTATTTCTTCTAATAAATTTTGCCTTCTTGCTACTAAAATCAAATCATATCCTTTTTTTGCTAGATATTTTGCCATATCTCTACCAATTCCTGATGAAGCACCTGTTACTAAAGCTTTCATTTTCTATCATTCCTTTCTGTAATATAAACTATAAACGAAGCCTTAAATTCTAGGCTTCGTCATTTTTTGCTAAATTTACTTTTTTATCATCTATATTTTTTACATGAACTGTTTCTGTTGGGAATGCTAAATTTACATTTTCTTTTTCTAATATTTGTAAAATTTCTAAGTTAATTTCTTGTTTTAAATCTAAGTATTTATTATAATCTGTCTCATTTACGTAAAAGAAAATTGTTATATCATTACTGTATTGTGATATTGTATTGAATCCTACATAAACAGAATCTTCTTTTACATAGTCCTTTGAACATAAAACTGTCTTTATTTCTTTTACTATTTTTTTAAGTTGATCAGTAGATGCATCCATTTCAATATTTAAAATATAGTCTATTCTTCTTGTCTTTAATTTACTCCAATTTATTACATAATCTGTGGTTATAGTTGAATTTGGAATAGTTACAATAGAATTATCTACACATCTTATTCTTGTACTCCTAAAAGTAATATTAATTACTGTTCCAGAATATAATCCTACTTTTACAAAATCTCCTATAACAAAAGGTTTATCAGATAAAATTGTAAAACCACTAAGTAAGCTCTTTACTGTATCTTGTGCAGCTAATGAGATTAAAACTGTTCCTATTCCAAGACCTGTAATCAATCCACTTAAGTCAAATCCCAACGCATAGAATATAATATATACTGCTACACACCATGTAAGTATTCTACATATTCTAAAAACAAAACCACTTATTGTATCACTAATTGCTTTTTCTTTATTTCTTCGAAATATTATAGAATCTTTTACAAAAATCATATTATTAATAGTTTGAGTTACAAAGATTATAAATATAATTTTAAAAAATGTATCTACAATAACAGATACGTCTCCTGTTAATGGTAAAATCTTTGAAGCTAAAAATAAACCTAAGAAAACATACATCCATCTTATTGTATTATACATACTACTTTCTTTTGGATTAGCTTTTCTTTTTTGAATTTTATAAAATATATCTATAACAATTCTAGCAAAAATAGATTTTGTTACAAAAACTACTAAAACAATTACAATAGCAATTTGAATATCAAATATTTTTACTATATTTGTTAATTCTTCTTTAGATAAATTTTCTAATATACCCATAAATACTCCTTTTCATTAGTTCATATATTTAATATTATATAGCAAAATTGCAATAATTTGGCTAGCATTCTCTAGTTCGCCATTTTTAGCTTTTTTTATGCATTCTTCTATTGGTATATTAACTAGATTTAAAATTTCTTCAGTTGCATCTAATTTTACATGACCTTTTTTTAAATCTTTTGCTAAAAAAATATGTACTTTTTCACTTGTATATCCAGTTGAAGGATATAAACTTATCATTAGTTCTAATTTATTTGCTACAAATCCTGTTTCTTCTTCTAATTCTCTTTTTGCAGCTTGAATTGGAATTTCACCTGGATCTATTCTTCCTGCGGGAAGTTCTAATGAAACTTTTCCAATTGATTCTCTAAGTTGTGTTTCAAAAATCACTTCATTTTTTTCATTAATAGGTAAAATTACAACTGCTTCTCCTGGATTTACTATATCCCTTATAAATTCAACCCCATCATCTCTTATATACTTTTTTTGAACTACATTAAATCTTGGTCCATCATATTTTACTTCTTCGCTTAATAATTTATTGTTCATCTAATATCACCTTTTTGTATTATATAATAAATTATAAAAAATGTATATAATTATCTAACTTTTTCTCTATAAAACTTTGCAATTAATTCATCTAGCTCTACACTTATCGAATATATTGTTTCATAGTCTTTTTCTTTTAAAATACTTTCATTTAATTTATCTCTTAATTTACAAATTTCATCATTTAACATAGTTTTATCTCTCCTTTTTTACAAATTTTTCTTTTGTATGTTTTTAAATTATCATAATAAAAAATCAAAGTCAATAAAATGTCGAAAATAATTTATATTTTCGTATTACAGAGTTTTATTTTTTTCGACACAAAAAAAATCTTTTTTAAATAGATTATTAAAAAACTGACAAAAAGTACAAAAGATAAAATTTGTGAAACTCTAAAATTTCCTATCCATAAACTATCAATTCTCAAAGGCTCTATTAGCATTCTTATAAAACCATACATTATAAAATATAAATACAAAATTTGACCTTGAAATTTTCTTTTTTTCTGCAATATTCTTAAAATTATAAAAATAATAAAATTGCAAATTGATTCGTACAAAAATACTGGCTGAACTTCTGTATATCCGCGATTCTACATAAATTCCCATTCTAAAAATTGAATCTGTTGGCTTACCATAAGCTTCTATATTAAAAAAATTTCCAAATCTACCTATTGCTTGACCTAAAACTAAATATGGCACTAAATAATCACATACATCTAAAAAAGAAATTTTATCTTTTTTACATTTAATAAATATAAAGATTAATATTCCAATAATTCCGCCGTATATAGCTAGTCCACCAGAATTTATATCAAAAATTTTTAAAGGTTCTTTTAAATATTCTGATAAATTAAAAATAACATAATAAAGCCTTGCACCTATTGTTCCAAATATTATGGAACCTATTACAATTTCTAAAACTGTATCATATTTTATTCCAAATTTCTCTTTTGAAATTTTAGCTAAAATTAATCCTATTATAATCCCTAAAACAATACAAAAAGCATACATATATATTTTTATATTTCCAAATTGTATTAAATATTTTGGGACATTTAATTCTAAATTAAAACCTGGAAATTTTACTATATTCATTATATTTCCTTCCATTTAATTATCTTTAGGTTTTACGATTGATATTACTTTTTTATTTTCATCAAAAACTTCTTTTAAGACGCTTTCTACATATTCCTTAGAAATAGAATCAAATTCTTCAAAAAAGTCAAATATACTTATTCCTCTAAAATAATAAGCCATAACATGATTTCCGATTGTTCTAACATCATTATAATCTTTTATCATATCTCCATATACTTTTTTCTTAACCCTTTCAAAATCCTCTTCAGGAATTCCTTGATTTAAATAAAAATCCACTTCGTTTTTTATTTCTTCAATAACTTTTTCAGGATTTTCAGATGTTCCTTGTATTGCATAATGAGCATAATTTCTCGCAAAATCAAAGTCAAAACCAAGCTCTGAAAAAATTAATCCTTCATTATAAAGTTTCTGATATAAATTAGAACTTTTTCCAAATATAATATTACTTAAGATTTCAATACTTAAATCTTTTTTTACCATATCTTTATTATCCATTTTAACTTTATATGCTACCATAAAAATAGGCATGCTTATATCCATCTTAACTTCTTTTTTCTTATTACAAATTTCTTCTGGTTCATCATCAACTACTCTAGTAATTTTAATATTTGAGGCCTTTTTTGTTATCCTCTTTTTAATTTCTTGTAAAATTTCTTCTGGTTCAAAATCTCCGAACTACAGCAATTGCCATATTTTCTGGAGTATAAAAATTATTATATATTGTATATAAAGTATTTTCTGTAATTTCTGCGATTGATTCTTTTGTTCCAGCAATATCAATTCTTACAGGATTATTATGATAAAGTAATTTCATAGTATTCATATAAAGCTGCCATTCCGGCTCATCATCATACATAGCAATTTCTTGCTCTATTATTCCACGTTCTTTATTTACATTTTCCGTAGTATAATATGGATTTTGAACATAATCCATAAATTCATCTAATGCTTCATAAAATTTATCTGTGCATTCATATAAATATGCAGTAAAATTATTTGTAGTAAAAGCATTTGCGTCAACTCCTAATGCACATAAAGCATCTAAACTATTTATTCCATTTCTTTGTTCAAACATTTTATGCTCTAAATAATGAGCAATTCCGTCTGGAATTTTTGTAACTTCTTTACTATCACCTAAAATAAATTTATTATCAACTGATCCAAAATTTATACCCCAAATAATATACTTCTTTTGAACTCCTTTTTTAGGTATAATCATAATATCTAAGCCATTGTCTAGTTTTTCCTTATACATTTTTTCTTTAACTTTATTATTTTCAATAATTTGCATTTTTAAGCCTCCCCTTTTAAAAAGAATATAGTATTTATTGCAATATTTTGAGCTGCCTCTATTACATCTTCTCTCTTAATATTTTCAATATTTAAAATATATTCATCAATGTTTACATTTTGTTTTGAAATCTCTTGACCAATATAGAAAACAACTTCTGTATCTTGCTCTGCTTCAATTGTTTTAATTCCTGAAATTATAAACCTCTTTGCATTTATTAAATCATCATTTGAAAAATCTCCATTTTTTAGATTTTCAAGTTGCTCTTTTATAATATTTACAGCTTTTTCATAATTCTGAATCTCAATTCCACAACTAATAAAAATATTGCTTTTCATTTTATTATAATTTGATCTTGCAGTATAGGCCAAACCTGCCTTTTCCCTAACATTTTGAAATAAAAATGAATTTGCACTGCCACCTAAAATTGCATTATAAATAGTAACAGCATTTTGTATATCTTTTCCTGGATTTAAAACATCTAAACCTATAACTAATTTTCCTTGTGTTATATTCATTTCTTCTTGAATTTCTTTTACTTTTTCCACTTTTTGTTTGTTTTCTGTGGAAAAGTTGTTTACTACTATATCTTCTTTTCTAGGGCTTATATTTTTTAGTTTATCATCAATAAATTTTTGTATTTTAAATTCATCAAAATTTCCTGAAATATATATATCTATTTTTGAATTTTCAATTAAGTTTTTATATTGTTTTGAAATAATTTCATTATCTATTTTATCAATATCTTCTAAATATCCATATTTATATATACCAAAACCCTTGTCTCCATACATGTTTTCAATACATCTATCAAAAGCATATAGTGCTTTATTATCAATTTTTGATTCAATTACTTTTCTTAAATTTTCTTTTTCAACTTTTAAATAGTCTTCATTAAATCTTCCATTTTCCATTAAAGGATTAAATATTATATCAAATAATACACCTAAAGATTCTTCTAATAAATTTTCTTTATTTAAAGTATATTTATCATTTATAGTTTCAATAAAAAATTTTAAAGCTTGATTATCTCCAATTTTATCAATACCGCAATCATAAGTTGCACCATACATTTCTTCAAATTTTTTATTTAACTCACTTTGAGTTTTTAAATTATTTGTTCCTCTTCTTAATAAAAACGGAATTAAAGCATTTTTAGTAACAGTTTCTCTTTCAAGCTTTGTAGTAAGCATAACATAAATTAAATTTGTTTTAAATAAATCTGTTTTTATAAAATGTGCTTTAATTCCTTCTTTTATTAAAATCTGATTTTCTTTCATATTTTCCTCCTTATCATGCTAATAAACTAGGCATTTTTATTATTATCTATCTTAATAATTTTTTTATTCATAGATTTGTTTTTCATGTTCAATTGTTGTTGGCTCTCCATGACCTGGATATACCTTTGTTTCATTTGGCAATTTCATTAATTTTGATATTGAATTTTTAATATCTTTATAACTACTACTTGGTAAATCAGTTCTTCCGTAAGTTCCTTTAAAAATTGTATCTCCTGAAAATAAAACATTTTGCTTAGAACAATAAATACATATTCCACCTTTTGTATGACCTGGCGTTTCTATAATTTCAAAAGTTTCATTTCCTAAAACAATTTTATCTCCTTCATTTAAAAATTTATTAACATTTATTTTATCTAATTTTATTCCAACAAAAGGTGATAAATTTCTAATAGGATTGTTAATCATTCTGCCATCATCATTTGAAGCTAAAACTTCTCCTCCTTTTGCTTTTTGAAGTTCCGTTATAGCACCAATATGATCACTATGACAATGAGTAATTACAATATATTTTAAATTTACATTTAATTCATCTAATTTATTAATAATTTTTTCAGGCTCTCCACCAGGGTCTATAACCATTGCACTACCTTCACTTATAACTATATAAACATTAGTAATAATATCCTTAATCGTATCAACTCTTAATTGTTCAATAAACATAAAGTTTCTCCTTTTCCAAAAACAAAAGTAATAATTTTTGAAAATATCAAATTATCATATACAATAACTCTCAAAGTAGTTTTCTAGTGGATATATATTTTTAATAGAAAAGCAAAACTTGTGTGGGGACCAGCGAGCTAGAAAATGTTATCTTGAGGGTTTCAAAAACCATCAAGATTACATTTTCTTCGAAGTAGGGATTTTGCCTATTAAAAATATATATCCACTAGAAAACGGACTCATAGCACATAACTAAAATATAATAAATAAGCTAATTCTGACTAGTATTCATATCTGCTACTAATTCAGATATTAAAGCTTTTGTTTTCTCCTCATCACTTATAAAAAATGAAATTCTATTTATAGTATCACTTTCACCGTGGAATCTGCTCTGTAACTAAATTTGCTGTATCAAAAACTGCAAGTTTAGGAACATATGCTAATAATTCTTTTGTACTCATATTTGTGACCAAGTTATCTGTAACAGCATTAATTATTCCATTTATTTTTGTAATATTACCAAATGATAAAGTTTGAGTGGCAACAGCTTTCATAAATTCTCTTTGAGTTCTCATCCTTCCATAATCATTATCTCCGTATGAACTAGGATATGAACTTCCATCATTGTTATGCCTAAACCTTAAAAGTCCCTCTGCCTGATCTCCGTTTAAAGTTTGCATTCCTGCTGATAAATGAATATGCAAATCCTGTGTTGGATCATCATAATCCATATCTATTGGAACATCAAAATCAACTCCACCAATTAAATCAACCATTTCTATTAACATACTTGTTTTTACTACTATATAATCATCTATTTCTAAACCTGTTATTTCTTCAGCCGCCAAAATAGTTTCTTCTATACCTTGTTGATACTGAGCATTAATTTTATCTGACGCTTTTGCTCTTGATGTGCTATTACCAACATATGTATCTCTAGGAATTGAAACTAAAAAAGCTTTTCCTGTATCTGGGTTATATCCTGCAACCATAATTGTATCAGTAAGTTCTGTAGAAATATCTTCACTAACTCCTAAAATTAAAACATATTTTGTTTCAACACCACCTAAAAAATTAGAAGCAACATCTGCTAAACAAGCTTTCCAATTTCCATTATATAAAGCTATACTCATTCCAAAAATTACACCTGCAAAAATAACTATAGCTATAATAATTACTAAAAAAATAATCTTAAAAGCTTTTCCTATTTTAGATTTTTTTGTTTTTCTCGTTTCATTTAAAGTTCTTTTTATGATAATCACCTCTTCATTTTAAGAAAATAAAATCATCCACCGAGGAAAATGGGGACGGTTCTGTTTTCCCATTTCTTCTTTTTATAATTACTTATAAACTCTATCATATTTTGATTGATTTTTCAATTCTTTGTGATATAATTTAAGTAAATTTTAATATAGATTTTTTATTAGAAAAGGAGTATAAAACTTGAGCGAGAAAGACTATATGGAATTAGTAAAAAATAATATAAACTTAAGTAAAATTTTATATAGAGTTAAACCTGAATATAGAGAAATTGTTAAATCTCTAATTGATAAGAAACAAAAAATAATTGAACAAAACGGATTTTTTGCTAGTTTTAGAATAAATAAAATTAATAGAAAAATAGAAAAGTATTTATTAAAATAAAATTGCCAAACTAAAGCTTAATTTGGCAATTTTTTTAAAATTTTTATCCATTCTTAAGAAAATTGTATAGGATTTAGCGGTTATTTTTCTTTAAAAACTAATCAAATTCGAAGTTTTATGAAATATTTACCCCATCTTAAGTAAAATTAGATGGGTATTTTTATTTTGTTCTTCTACGATTTATTACATATGTGCTCCCTATCATTTCTTTAGCCATATGCTTTACTTGGGCACTTACTTCTCCTATTTCTAATGGAGAAGTAAAATTTCCATTTTCTACTTCTACTACTGCTATTGAAAGAGAAACTATTGGGAATTCTTCTATTATGCCTTTTCTATTTGCTACTTCAACAAATCCTCTTTCAACATCTTCTTCTGTATAATATTTTACTACTTTTGAATCAAATTCTGTTATAATATCTTTGCATAAATTTTCATAATCATATTTATCTATAACTGCAACAAAATCATCTCCACCAATATGCCCTATAAAATTATTACCATATTCAATATTATGTATATTTTTAACAATAATTCTTGATAAAAGCTTTATGACTTCATCTCCATTTGAAAAGCCATATACATCATTATATGCTTTGAAATTGTCTAAATCAAAATACATTACTGCAAATGCGTCTTTTTTTAAAAGTCTCTTCTTTATTTCTGTTTGTATTTGTACATTTCCAGGAAGTCCTGTAAGAGGACTTATTCTTCTATTTATCATAACAAAATCTATTATATTTTTTACAGTATAATAGAAATATTTTTCATCAATTGGTTTTAATATATATTGTTGAATAGACATATCTAAAATTTTAACTCTATAATCGTGATCATAATTAGATGATAAAACTATTACGGGTGTTATATTATTATCCTCATTTTTTCTAATTTTTTCACATATTTCAATTGCTGACATTTCATTATTATCATCTTCAACTATTATAAGAGTAGGTATATTTTCTAAAGCAATTTCCATATCTTTAGCTTTAACACTAACAAAATGATAACATTTTTCCTCTTTAAAAATCTCTTTCATTTTATTAATAAGTTCTGTTTTATCATCTATAATGTACACTTCTTGTAACATAAAAATTCTCCTTTATTCATTTGTCGTATTTGTATTATTTTCTGAGTCTGTCTCAGTTGTATTAGTAGTATTAGTAGTATTTGTAGAATTACTATTTTCGTTAGTTTCTTCTGTATTCTCAGCCTCTCCATAGTTATATTCACCCTCAAATACATTCTCAGTATCTTCAGAACTTGTAACAGTTAACTTAATATAATTATAGCCTTGATCCCACTTTTGGCTAAATTCAGCCTCTGTTGGGTATCCTTCCTCTTCGTTAAATGTTACGCTATAAGGTTGATCATTTAAAGTATAGTAAATCTCTTTTATACCAGATTCATGTGTGCAATGGAATATTATTTCACTTCCATCTGCTGACAATTCATAAGAAATTTCTGGTCTAGTTACACCATTAAATGTTTGTGTTTCTGTAACTGTATTATATTTACTGCTTGCATCAACAGCTACTACTGTTATAGTATTTGTTCCCCTTGGTATTTCAATTTCTACTGTAATAGTTGTCTTATCTTCTGCATTTTCATCTACATAAACTGTAGTTTCTTCATCATCATTCCATCTATATGTTATAAAACTCATAGCAGTTTCGTCAGTTGCTGTAATAAGCAAATTTTTATCCTCAGTTAACTCTAATGTTAAATTTGGACTTATAATATCATCACCTGAATCTGATTCAAAATCAAAAGATTTGGTTGTTTCATTACCTTGAACATCTATAACTTTTACATTTAAAGTATTATTTCCAGAAGGTAAATCTATATCTTCTTCAAGAGTTAATTCACCTTGTCCATCAATAGTCATCTCAGTATTTGTATTCCAATTATAAACAACCCTACTAATTGCAATTTCACTATCAACAGTTAGAATAACTTGATTATTTGCTTCTTCAACAATTGCATTAATATTAGCTTGACTTGTACTTGAAATAGGAGTATTAGAATTATTATTTGATGAATTTTCCTTATTTTGCATTAAACTATAAACTCCACTACCAATTAAAACAATTGCAAATATCATTAAAAGAATAGCAAAAACTCTAACAACTTTATCTGATGATGAGCCTCCACCTTTATTACCTTTAGGGGTTTTTCCTCTTTTTTCTGTACCAAATTCAAGTATTTGATTCATATTTATCACCTCTAAAAAAGATTTTTGAAAATAATTATTTTCATAATTTTACACAATAAAAATTATATCATATAGAATTTTTATTGTAAATCAAATTTTTTGGAAAAAATACAATTTAATGAAAATAAATTTATATTTCTACAATATTTGCAAAAACATTATTTTAAAAAAATAAATTCCTTAAGTTTTAAAACTTAAGGAATTTACTTTTTATATTATTATAATACATATTTTTTGATTAAGAATATTCCAGTTCCCATAATCATTAAAACTGCTGTTGTTAAAATAATATATGGTCTACCTCCTAAACCAGTTGATACACTGACAAAAACTGGAGCTGTATCATAATCATCTTCTGTTGGAACTTGATTATCAGGTGTTGAATCAATATCTGGTGAATCATATTCGTTCCAATCTTCACTAATCTCTGCTATATTAATAAATTGTCCCATATTTTCAGCTGATTGTTCCCATCTTAATACTACTTGAACAGTTGCTGATTCTCCTGGTTGTAATAAAGTTTTAGCTAAAGCAGATGTTGTAATTACTTTATCAGAAACTTGTGTCCAATCTGGGTTATCTGCTGGGTCAAAATATAAACCATCTGGAATATAATCTGTTACTTCTGTTGCATATCCAGCAATTTCACCTTCATTAGTTACTGTTACATTATAATAGAATTGAATTATTGTTGAATCAACTTTCTTTCTATGTACTTCAACTCTTATTGTATCTTCTCCTGCAGGAACATCATAATGTGTTGCATTTCCATCAACTGTAACTAATGCTGATGTTAAATCTTTCTTTAGTGCTAGATCAAAGTATTTAACATAAACTTGCTCTTTATCAATATCATCTTCATCTGGATCACCATTTCCAGGTGTAGAATCTATATCTTCTACTTCGTTTCCATCTTCATCAGTATCTTTTGTGATTTCAGCTGTGTTTATTAATGTTCTTTCCTCTGTTGTTGCAGTTTTATCTATAGCTGTTTCATCAACCATAAATACTAATTTTACATCTTTATAGTCAGGGTTTGTAGCACTTAAGCCTGCTTCTTTATCAAAAGCATTAATTAAATTATTCTCAGATGACTCTTTTGATAAATATGTTGTTCTTACAGAAACTGCTTGATCAATATCTTGAGTAACATTTCCTGCACTATCTAGCATTTCCCATCCATAACTTAAGTTTGTTTCATTATCTGGAACAAATTTTAATCCAGTTGGGATATCATCAGTAATCTCAGAAGCATATCCTGCTATATCACCTTCGTTATATACTCTAATTGTATATGTTACTAAATCACCATTTCCAACTTTTAAACTTTCAGATGTATGAGTATAAACAATATCTCCATTTTCATCTGTTGTAAGAGTTGGAACTCTATCTGTTATTTCTTGATCATTTAAACCTGTTATAAATTTTTGTAATGCTAAGTCAAAGTCTTTGTCTGTTGTTTTTAAAACATCATAATCGTCATCATCTTCATTTCCAGTTGTATAATCATCTGGATTTATATCATCAATTGGTGTTGAATCAATATTTGGATCATCTCTATCTGTTGGAACATCAATTCCTTCTTCATCTTTTTCACCTGTTATAGCAGCTATATTTTTAAGTGTAACTTCATCTTCAGCTGTTACAATACAAGTTATACTAACATCTTTATAACTTAAAGTTGTTCCATCAAATGCTGGAATTAAGTTTGATGTACTTGTTTCAGAATAACTTAAAGCTGATGATGTTACTTTAGAGCCACCTAAAACAACTTCTACATCATCTAAATTTTCTACATCTATAAAATCATCTACACTTAAGTTATCTTTTCCATTTGCAATTGTAGATAATTTAACACTTGTAGCATCTGCTCCAATTGACCAGTAATTATCATAGTTTGTTTTATAATTTACTAAAAATCCTAATCCTTTTGGTATATAATCAGTAATTTGTTCTGCATATCCTGCTATATCACCTTCATTATATACTCTTATAGTAAATGTAACAATATCACCTGTTTGAACATTTACTGGATTTTTTGTTGTTATATAGTTTGCATCAATTTCGCCATTATTTAATGGTGAAACATCAACTTCTGGTTCTCTATCTTGTTTTTCATCATTTACAGTTGTAATAAATTTTTGTAAACTTAAATCAAATACGTCTCCATCTATTATTACTTTTTCAAAATCATCATCATCTTGAATTCCTTTGTAATAATAATCTTCATCGCCTAAATCTGGTTTATTTGATGTATTGCCTGAAAAATTATTTGTTATATTATCTGGATTAATACTTCCTGTATCTGAATCTCTATCTTCGCCATTATCTTCTATAATTTCAGCAACATTTGTTAAAACTGTTCCTGTACTTAAATCTCCTGTAATTTCAAGTTCCACTTGAAGAGTTGTGTAAGATAATGTTAAATTATCTTTATCAAAAGCAGGAATTTCAGTATTATTTAAATAATCAGTTGAAATTGCAGTATAACCATTTGTCGTATTTTCTACAGTCCAATTATATTTTGAGTTAACTGTACTTTCTTGAGAACTTACAACACTTAGTCCATCTGGTATATAGTCTGTAACTTTTCCAACTTTTGCATTAACATCGCCTTCATTATAAATTCTAAACTCATAAATTATTCTATCACCTTTTTCCACTGTTATTGGTGATTTTGCATGTGAATAAATAGCTGTTGAAGAAGCTCCACTTGCTAATTCTTCTAAACCACTAACAACTGGTTCTCTTCCTGTAGTTGCTTTATTATTTACTGAAACTATGAATTTTCTTAAAGCTAAGTCATATTGAACTTCTGTGATTTTTCCTGTTATACTTTCTGTTACTGGCTCTTCTGTTACTAAAATAACTTCTTGTAAATCTTCAAATCCTTGAGCTGGCTCACCAATCCATAAAGATATTTCTCTTTTATTGTAATTGCTTGTAAGTTCAACAGTTGATACTGTATTATTTTCTATTGGTAAATATATATAGTATTCTTGGTCAAAAATTTGATTAAATGGAGTTGTTATTTCTGTTCCATTTGCATCATAAATTTTATATTGAACATTATTAATTTCTGTTCCATTTACATCATAAAATTTTAAACTTAAATTAAAATCAGATGGAGTAAATGTACCGCTATTTACTTTAAATGGTCCAACTTTATAATAGCTTCCATCAGCTACACTTGTAACAGTTTTTGAAGTGTCTATTGTTGGATAAGTATTAGAGTTTTCTACATTATATCCATTTTGAACCGCTTCTTTAGCTGAAGTTACTAAATAATCATAAAGTATTCCAGCATATTCAAGTCTAGCTCCAGTTAGTTGTTCTTCTTTTTCTACTAATGCACCATTTTCTAATTCTGGATATTTTACATTAATTGCTTGTAATGCTGAATATCTTGCATTATAATAGCTATTTTCTGAATTACTTCCATTTGTAAAATACCACATTGCCCATTGCTGAATAACATCAATATCATCATCAGTTAAAATTGTCATGATATTTTCTACAGTAAGTGGTGGGTTATATCCATTTTCTATAGATTCTTCTGCTAATTTTTCAGCAAAAGCATTTGAGATAAATGTTGTTTTATAGCTTGTATCCTGTTTCATTAAATAAATATTATTTAATAAATAGATTAAAGCATTATATGTTTCTTCTGTCATTCCAACTTTATCATACCAAGCTTTTACAGAAGAATTTTCTAAATCTGTAAAATCTCCCATATTATTATATGTAAAGCTATCTGTAACTCTTGTTGGGAAAGAACCTAATGCATTTATACAATAAAGCATATCTGTAAAATCAGCATCGCCTTCTTGTACAATTTTTAGAACATTTACTCCCCCAACAGTATATCCATATTGTTTAGTATCATATTCATCTGAAGTAATTGTTCCTGAAGATTCTGGTCCTCCTCCCCTAAGATTTATAGTTTCTAGCTGTGCACTTTCAGTTTTACTTGTTAAAGCAACTGCTGCTAAAACTTCTGCTCCAAATGGTAAAAGCAAAGTTATAATGCAAAGCCATACAAGTAAAACCTTTCCAATTCTTTTCATGTTCATAAAATTGGTACCTTCCTTTACTATATATTTATTTTTTACTTTTTTGTTAGTAAAAATTGCTAAAAAACGCAAATATACTAAATACTAATCGCATTATTAATTATAGTATAAAACCCTTAATAAATCAAGCCCTTTTAAAGGTTTTATGTATGTTTTTTGTTAAATTTTTATTAAATTTATGTTAAAATTTTATAGAAATATTCTATGATTTGTCTAAGTATTGATTTTTTAAGGCTTTTATGCTATAATATTTATGTTAGTGCAAAACTTAAAATTTAATTTTTAAATTTTAGTTTTTAAGGAGGAATAATTATGGGAGATAATTTATTAGATGATTTAGATGGATTACTTTTGTCAAAAAATATTGGGGATGAATCTTTTAGAAACGAACTTTCTTATTATGGAGCAATAAAAGGTGTTTCCGTTGATAGAGAAGTTCTTAGTGTTTATGATAGAAAAACAAGTGTTGGAACAAATGCTGCTAGAATCATAAAATCAGATAACAGAACTGTTAAGTATACAAAAAGAGGTATTGAAGACGGAGAATTAAACTTTAAAAGAGAGAGTCAGGGATTAAGAGAAATGATTCCAGAAATATTAAAAGCTAGAAAAGAAAGTAAAAATGCTTTACCTTTCTCCTCAAAAGCTCGTGAGGCTAAGCAAAAATATGCTCATTTAAAAAGACAATATAGAGATAGAAATAGAAGCAGACGTAGAATTAAAGAAAGAATTGCTGAAGATAGAGTTCGTTTAGCTGAAAAAGAAGCTGAAATTAAGGATCAAACAGCAAAACTTGAAGAAGCTACAACTTATATTGGAAAACTAGAAGCAGGTATAAGAAAACAATTTAATACTGTTAATAAAATGTTAGCTACTAGAGATTTTATTAAATCTGGTCAAATAGATTTTAATGATCCTACTATAAAACCAGAATATAAAGCTGCTTTAATTAAATTTAGTCAATTATTAAAACAACCTATGAAAATTTCTATAGTTGAACCTTTAACAGATCCATCTTCTGAAATAATGCAAGTATATTCACAAATCCAATCTTTAATACAAGATAAAGATAGAAAAGCAATTCAAGCAGGCGAACAACAAAGGGCATTAGATTGCAAAACTTATATTAAGAGATTACAAGAGGATCCTTCTTTAGATAAACTAGATGGTAAAGGTAATTCAAGATAATTTATTTTAATATACATAAAAATCCAGAGCATTTTAACTCTGGATTTATTTTTGTATAAAAACTTCTACAAATATTTTTCCATAATCTTTACTCTCTTCAATTGCTATTCCTGTATAATTATAATTCTCACTTAATATATTAACTTTATGATTTTCAGAATTCATCCACGCTTCAACTGCTTTTGCTAAACTTGAGTCACCTGCAATATTTTCTCCAGCTGAAGTATAAGAAATTTCAAAAGTATTTAGCATATTTTGTATATCTCCATAAGTTTCAGAATTATGAGCAAAATAATTATTATCAACTAGATCTTTAGCTTTTAATCTAGCTACATTCTGTACTTCTGGATCCACTTCAAGAGCTTTTAAACCATTTGCTTCCCTATTTGCATTAATTAAATCTAAAAATTCTTGTTCATCTTTAGTTAATTCTTCACTGTTTGCAAATTCTTCTGAAATCACTTCCTGAGTTGTAGAATTATCATTCAAATTATTATCATCAGTATTTATTTCTTCTTCACTTTTATTATTTTCTACTGATTCACTTGAGCTATCAACAGCATTTTCTGTATTATTCAAATTTTCTTCCGACTCTGAAGATGTATTTTTTTCTTCAATCATCTCTTCCGAAGATTCTTGTTCTACATTTGAATATCTTTCTTCTTCATTATAAACTGCCTCCAAATAATCACTCGAAACTGCCCCAACTAAATCATCATCTGCCTTTATAATGTACCAGCCACCAACTTTAGCAAAAACATCTACATAATCTCCTTTATAAAGTTTTCCAACTCTATTATAACTAATCCCTGGACCACACCTTACATTTAAGCAACTTGCAGTAACTTTCCCGTATACTAAAATCTAAGCTCTCATATTTTGCTCCAAAAACTCTTGATGTTAAAGAAAATATAAGAACTAAAAATGTAACAATTGCAATAATCCTAAATTTATTCTTTTTCACAAAACTTTTCATAAGTATACCTCCTAAAATATTTTAAGAGAGTTATACCCATTTTTTTCTATTTTAAACATTTAAACTAAAATAATTTTTATAATTTATCAAAAATATTTTTAAATAATCTTTCCAATTTGTTCTTTTTAAATCATTATCTAAAATTATGTCTATCAAATATAAAGTATTATCATCACATTTTAAACTCAATATTCCTACTCTAGTTCCTTTTTGTGTTTTTATATCAATCGTATTTAAACAATAAATTGATGTATTTAAATTTACAATTTTGTTTTTATTAATTGGATATAAATAATTGCTTTTGGGGCTAAGTTTAATTTTTGGAATATCTAAAGACTTGCTAGCTTTAATTAAACCAAGTTTATCAAAATCTTCAAACGCTTTTTCTATTTTTCCATATGTGTCTACCATTTCAAAATTATTAAAAATATAATTTATAAGATTTTTCGTATCTAGTCCCCTAATTTTTTTAGTATCAGCTCCTAAAACAACAATAATTATGTCTAAATTACCTCTTCTGCAAGCTGTTACTAGGCACCTCCCGGCATTTCCTGTAAAACCTGTTTTTACACCATAAACTCCTTCTACATAACCTAATAGTTCATTAGTATTATTTAAAGTTCTCATATTATTTTCTATCATTACAGAAATTGTTTTGGTTCCGACAATTTTCCTAAACTTTTCAATTCTTAAAGCGTAATTAGTTAAAATTGCTAAATCATAAGCTGATGTATAATGATTTTCGTTATCTAAGCCATGAGGTGTTACAAAATGAGTATTTACTAATCCTAACTCCTCTGCTTTTTTATTCATTAAATCACTAAAACCTTCTACACTTCCTCCAACGTGTTCTGCAATTGCAACTGCTGCATCATTTCCGAGAACGAAGAAGTAATCCGTACATTAATGATTCTAATGAAATAGTACTTCCTGCAGTTATTCCTAAGGTAGAACCACCTGTATTAGCAGCCTTAGTAGAAATTTTCACATTTTCAGATAAATCACAATTTTCTAATACAATAATTGCTGTCATTATTTTAGTTGTTGAAGCCATAGTGGTTTTAGAATAAGCATCTTTTTCATATAAAACTTCATTTGTTGTCCTTTCAATGCAAATAATATGTTTTGAGTAAGTCTCAGGTTCTTTTGACAAATCAGCTGATACCTCTTGCGTAGTATTATTTACTACATTATAATCTTCAAGTGTTACCTCATCTATTTCGTCATCCGCAAAACATTTACAGTTTAAACTTATAATAAAAAATAAACCTAAAAATAAAATTCTTTTATATAATCTCTTCAAAGCAAAAACCTCTTTAAAAATATACTTTATAAAATATATGCTATTTATATAAAAATATTATTTTTACAAAACAAAAACTCATAAGTATAAAACTTATGAGTTTAAAAAATTTTAATATTTTCTTTTTCTTGCAGCCTCAGACTTCTTTTTTCTCTTTACGCTTGGTTTTTCATAGTGTTCTCTTTTTCTAACTTCTTGAAGCACACCATTTCTTGCGCATTGACGTTTGAATCTTTTAAGAGCGTCTTCTATATTTCCATTATTAACTTTAACCTCTGACACAGTATTTCCCCCCCTTCGAAGTTCGAAACCATTTTGTGGGATTTCTCTTATTTAGGGTGATTACTTAATTTTTATTTTAATCCCTAACTGTTACTTATTATACATTAATTTTATACAACTTGTCAATACTAAAATTCTCTTATTTTAAGCTTTTTTAGTTTGGTTCAAAAAGTTCCCCAATTGACGTTGCTTCATGAATTCTTTTTATAGCTTCTCCAAATAAATTTGAAATTGAAACAACTGTAATTTTATTTATTTTCTTACTATCTGGAAGTGGAACAGTATTTGTCATAACAAGTTCTTTTAATTCAGAATTATCTATTCTATCAATAGCAGGACCTGAAAGAATTCCATGTGTACAACCAACATATACATCTTTTGCTCCAAATTGCTTAACAACTCTTACTGTTTCCATTATAGAGCCAGCAGTATCTACCTCATCATCAAAAATTAAAGCATTTTTTCCTTTTATTTCACCTATAACGCTTGTAGCAATAGCATTATCATCATTTCCATTTCTTCTTTTATCGATCAATGCAATAGGACAATTAAAATGTTCTGCATATTTATATGCTTTTTTTGAACTTCCTGCATCTGTTGCAACTACTACTTTATTTTCAATATTTTTTTCATCAAAATATTTTTCTAAAATAGACTTACCAGTTAAAACATCAACATTTATATCAAAATAAGCTTGAATTGCTGGATTATGTAAGTCACATGTTAAAACTCTGCTAACTCCTGCCGCTTCTATTAAGCTTGCTAAAAGTTTTGCGGTTACAGGAACACGTGGTTGATCTTTCTTATCTGTTCTTGAATACATATAATATGGTAAAACTAATGTAATTCTTCTAGCCGTAGCTCTTTTTATGGCATCCACCATAATTAGCATTTCCATAATTCTTTCGTTTACAGGTGGCTCTGTTGTTTGAACTACAAATACATCTTTTTCTCTAACTGTCTCTAAAATTTGAACAAAATTATTATCATTTTTAAATTTTATTCTATTAGCTTTTCCAGGCTGCACACCTAAATAATTACAAATTTCCTTAGTAAATTGTTCAGCAGAATCACTAGCTGCAAAAACTTTAACATCATCCATATCTTTCTCCATTTCTTTTTTCATTTTTTCTTATCATTTTAATATTTCTAAAACTAAACAGCTATATATATAATATAATAATTTACATTTTTTGTAAACCATTTTATAAATAAAAGGACATAGAACAGTTCTGCTTTCTCAAAACTTTTTTATTTAATAAATTCGACTTTTCAAGATTTTTTATCTTTATTTTAATGGATCTTGTAGTGTTTAACAGTTTATTTTATTCAGGATAAATTTTGAAAATCCAATATTTTTTAATTAATTTTCAATTACTGCTGAATAATAAGCTTTTGTGGTATTATAATTATTCATTATCTCTTCTTCTGATAATCCTCTATTATATAACCTCATACAATATGTATTCATTTTAGCATAATTCCACCATCCATCATTACCCATTGAACATCTTCCTACTGTAAAATATTTTAAATTTAAAGTATCTTTATTATTTTTTAAAAAATCATACTGTTCTTTAGAATAATAAGTATCATATACCAATTTTCCATCTACAAATACTTTACTACTATAAAAATCTCCTTCATATTCTTCTAATTCAGCTACAGTAGAAGAATTATAAACTTTTGTACAATCTATAGCCCATATCCAATAGTGAGTTTTGCCATCTCTTACTGAAGTTGGATATTCTACATTCCATGGAGTAGAAATCTGACAATATGGAGATAAAGCTTTTGTGTTAATTGTTGTTATTGACAGTTGAATATCACTTACTTTAACTCCGAAATCTCAATCTAGCTTGTTTAGTTTCATCTCCGATTCCATAGTCCCATTACACCGAGTAAATGTACTTGCTACTATATTACCATCATAATCAACATGAGCACCTTCTTCTATTGTTCCATAATATTCAAATGTTAATCCATTATTATATAAATTATTTAACTTCTCTTGGTCATCATATAATATATTTATATGGTCATTCTGTCCATCAAAATTAAATGATTTTGATGTTAGCCCACTTTCTTCTGTCCAGTTAAAGTTTTTTAACTCTACATTCTCTCCTAATATTTCTGGATTATTCTGTAATTCTTCTTGTGATACTCCTTCTAATATTGTAGGGTCTATATTAAATATTAATCCATCTGTTACTGCCATACTTGAGCTATAATCTAATCTTGTATATTCTCCTTCTTCTAACCTTACTTTCTTTCCACTTTCATAATTTACCAACCAGCTGTATTTACTCTCTCCATAATCCATTAGTTCTGTTCCTTTTTCTATAAAAGTCCACCCTGTTCCGTAATTTTCTTGATTTTCATTTATTACTACTATATTCCATATATCTCCATTTTCCAAACTTTTATCTATTAAATCTGTTCCTATATGATATTTACTTTTTTCTTCTGGATACTGTATCTTATCTGCATTTTCTGATACTATTATTTGCTCTATTGCTTCTTGCTCTGATGCCATTTTTGTTTTTTCTGCACTATTTACTGCCTGATTTAATATTCCATTTTCTCCGCATAATTACTGACAAACTTACTCCTGCTAAAATTAATAAAACTATTATTGAAATAATCAGTGCAATGAGTGTTACCCCTGACGGCAAATTTCTTTTCTTTTGTTCTTTCATAATTCCCCCTATTTCTTTCTATCAACTCTTTACAAAACATCTATTGTTTTTATGAGATTGATGAATTTATTTAATTTGATAATATTGCAGTGTGAGTCATTCATTTAAATGATTTACAAAAATATTTTAGCATTTGTTTGAATGACTGTCAAGGCATTTAATTGAATTCATGATAAAATTTTTTTAGGTGATTAATTATGTATTTAAAAAGATTAAAAGAATTAAGAGAAGATAATGATTTATTGCAGAAACAAATTGCTGCAACTTTAAATATCACTAGACAACAATATAGTCTATATGAAAAAGGAGATAGGACTATCCCTATTGATAAATTATGTATATTATCTAAATTTTACAAAGTTTCAACAGATTATATCCTAGAGCTAACAAATAATCCAAATCCGAACAAATAATAAAACTTTTTAAAGACTTTTATCAATTATATTTTTAAAAGCCACAAAAAAGCACTAAGTAAAAATTTAATTACTTAGTGCTCTTAATTATATACCATCAAAAATTAATTTTACATTAACAGTAATATCCTCGTCACTTAACTTACTATCAAAATTTAGATATTTTATTTTAGCAGAATATTTTATATTTTCATCTAACATTTTTGATAAATCTTTTGAATAATATCTAGGTACATATCCTAATTGATAAATATTTCCACTTTTTTTACAAACCACTTTTATCGCATACTGATCATATTGATTATTATATTCTCTTTCTAAAATCAAATCATCATTTATTTCAAAAATTTTTTTTATATTTTTTAATATCTTCTGAATGACTTGTTCCGGCCACTTCAAATTCTATCTTATTTTTATTAAAAGCAGGAACAAACTCAAAATTATCAGTCAATAATCTACCTTTTGTTTTTTCTAAAATTTCTATTTGAGATGAATTGATATTTAACTCATATAGATTTAAAATCTCTAAATATTCTGGTCTTGCAGTATTAGGAAGTCTATTTTCTATATTTGGAAACAATCCTGTATTACTTATATATTCCTTTTCTATATCATCAAATCCCGGAAAGAAATCTAATCCATTTTTTCTAGCATCATTCAATTCTGGATCTATATATTTAAATCTATATTCGTTATTTTTATATGTCAACTCACCTATAATAAATCTTCGTCTTTCTTTTGGTTCTTTCCAAATTAACCATAACAATTTATTTTCCATATTTTATTTCCCCTCTTTAATTATATCCAATAAAATTTCTTTTCTAATTTTTATATATTTTATTATATATTCTTTATGTTTTTCTGTTATTATATTATTAGCTATTTTATTTACAATATTCTCAATTTTTGAATCAGTTAGTTTTTCTAAATTTTCAATTTCTCTTTTTATTTGTACAGGATATTTTTTATACAATTCTTCTATTAACTCAAAATGTTTATATTTAGTTCCATCTTGTTTGTAAATAATTGTCCTACTCCTTTTTATGTAATTATCAAAATTTTTTATGCCATCATAATATTTTTTTGCATTTTTCTCATCATAAAACTCTCTTAATAAACTGCACCCATTATCATATAATGGAGATATTTTATAAGTTCCACTTTTTCTTGTTACTCCCCAATTTTCCTCATGTCTATCTTGCTCTCCTATCAAAGCATCAAATATCATAATTTTTAAAAACTGATAAAATAAATCCGTATCTAGTGCATCTAAACATTGTTTTATATTCTCTAATGTATAAAATTTTGGTCTTATTTCATTATTTTTCTTTATATATGAAATTGCATCAATATGTTCTTCTTCATATCTATTAACAAAAACATAATCTAAAATTCCTAATTTATCATTCTCATCTATTGCTAATTCTATATGTGCACAATTATATTCAATAACTTTTGCAATTTCGCAGCTCAATTTTTCAGAACATGCCTCTGAACATCTCTTACCATACTTTTCATATTTAAAAAAAGCTTTATTTCCTTTATTATCAAGTACAGTTCGTTTTTTTTCTTGTTCCTTTATTATTAATTTCAGGTATAAATCTAAAATCTTTCCCCGCTTTTTTAATTTCATATTTTTTCATTTTACATTAATCACCTGTATATAATATATATTATTTTAGACTTTTTGTAAACTATCTTAAAATTGTATTTTCAAGCTTTTTCATTTACTAGAATTTATACATTAAAGCACTAAGTAAAAATTTAATTACTTAGTGCTTTTATCTTATGAATTCATTATTGCGTTAAATTCTTCTCCATCTATTTTTTCTTTTTCTAATAGAACATTTGCTACTGCTTGTAATTTATCCATGTTTTCCTTTAATAATTTTACTGCTGTTTGATATCCTGTATCTATTATTCTTTTTACTTCTTCATCAATTATTCCTGATGTTTCTTCACTATAATTTCTTTCTTTTGTGAAGTCTCTTCCTAAGAATACTTCTTCATCTCCTGAACCAAAAGTTATAGTTCCTAATCTATCACTCATACCATATTTTGTAACCATAGCTCTTGCTATTTTAGAAGCTCTTTCTATATCATTGCTTGCACCAGTTGATATATCTCCTAAAACTAAACTTTCAGCAACTCTACCACCAAGAAGTGAAACAATATTTTCTTCCATTTCAGATTTACTCATAAATGATTTATCTTCTGATGGACGATACATAGTATATCCTCCAGCCATTCCTCTTGGAATAATAGAAATTTGATGAACTACATCTTGAGTTGGTAAGAAACTACTTACAACTGCATGACCTGCTTCATGGAATGCAACTAATTTTTTCTCTTTTTCACTAATTACTCTTGATTTTTTTTCAGGTCCCATAGTTACTTTAACCATAGCGTCTTCAACTTCGTCCATACCTATTTCTGACTTATTACGTCTTGCTGCTAAAAGTGCAGCTTCATTTAAAATATTTTCTAAATCAGCGCCAGCAAATCCTGCTGTATTTCTAGCTATAATACTTAAATCAACATCATCTGCTAATCTCTTTTTACGAGCATGGACTTCTAAGATTTGTTCTCTTGCTTTAACATCTGGACTTGAAACTACAATCTGTCTATCAAATCTTCCTGCTCTTAATAAAGCTTTATCTAATACATCTGGTCTATTTGTAGCTGCTAAAACAATAACTCCTTCATTTTTAGTGAATCCATCCATTTCAACTAATAATTGATTTAAAGTTTGCTCTCTTTCATCATGTCCTCCACCAAGACCTGCACCTCTTTGACGTCCAACTGCATCAATTTCATCAATAAATATAATGCATGGTGCATTCTTTTTAGCTTGTTCAAATAAATCTCTAACTCTTGATGCGCCAACACCAACAAACATCTCAACAAAATCTGAACCACTTATAAAGAAAAATGGAACACCAGCTTCTCCTGCTACTGCTTTTGCTAATAAAGTTTTACCAGTACCTGGCCCGACCAACTAATAAAACACCTTTTGGAATTCTAGCTCCCATATCAGTAAACTTTTTAGGTGATTTTAAAAATTCAACTATTTCTTGTAATTCTTCTTTTTCTTCATCAACACCTGCAACATCTTTAAATGTTACTCTGTTTTTATCGTCAGCAACATTAATCATTCTAGCTCTACTTCTACCAAATGTATTAGTAGTTTTACCTTGGCCTTGGTTAGGATTCATAAGCAATAGCCAGAATAATAAGAAAATTATTAAAATAACAAATGGAGAGAAAATACTAATTATAACAGAAAATATTGATTCTTCTTCTTGTGTTACTGTAAAACTTCCATCTGCCATATAATCAGTTACTTTATCCATAAAACTATCTATACTTGGAATTACAACTTCTTTTTTTACTGTTTCAGAGTCTAAAGTTACTGTTGCCATAGTTCCATCTGAAGAAATAGTAACATCTGAAACTTCACCAGCTTTAATACTATTAATTAATTCTGAATAGGACATTTCTGTTTCGCTACTATTAAAATTCGCATTAAGCAATACAACAAAAAGTACTATTCCTATTAGCCACATAGCTAAAGTTTTTATTCCGCTTTTACTTTTCAAATTTTAATACCTCCCAAAAAACATTAAAACTAAATTTGATATTAGATATCATAACATACGAAATTTTACTTTGCAATAGATTTTAATAAAGAATTTTTATTGTAATATCAACGGTTTTAAGGCTTCCTACGGATAGTTAATTTACAGAACTTAAAATAATTTGTTTATTTTTTATTACAATTTTAAAATTTTTATTTGGAGTTAAATATTTATTTCCAATATTATTATTACAAAGTTTTATCATATCATCTAAATGTATTTTTTCAATACTTTTAGTGGTTCCAAAAATTTTCTTTATTGAATAAAGCAAAACTTTCTTTTGAACTAATATATCTAATTTATTAAAACTTTTTAAATCCAATATAATTTTTTGAACTTTATTTTTATAATATTCATTTTTACTTAAATTAATCTTAATTTCTTCTATAACAATATTATTATATGCTTTTATAGCTTCATTTTCTACAAAAATTTCCTCTTCCCTAGCAATTTTGCTAAGTCTATCTAAGCTTTCTATTATATTTGGATTAAATTCTTTTTTTATATAAGGAATAACTATATTTCTAATTTTATTTCTTGTAAATTCATTTTCATCATTTGATTCATCATGACATGGATTTAAATTTTTGGAAAATTCTTCTATTTCATCTCTTGAAATTTCAATTAAAGGTCTAATATAAATGCCTGACTTTGGTTCAATTCCTTTAATTCCTGAAATTCCAGTTCCTCTTAATATATTCATTATAATAGTTTCGCCATTATCATTTTTATTATGCGCAATTGCAATTTTTTTAGCATTTTCTTTTTCTAAAATTTCATTAAAAAAGCTATACCTAACTTCTCTTCCTGCTTCTTCTATGCCAATTTTTTTATTTTCTGCTATTTTTTTTACATTTTCATGTAGCACATAACATTTTATTCCCAATTTATTGCAAAAATTCTTAACATATTCTTCATCATTTTTGGCATTTTCTCTAATTCCATGATTAATATGAGCCACAACAATTTCAAAATTTAATTTTTCTTTTAATTCATTTAAAATTACAAGCGCCGTTATAGAATCAGGTCCACCTGAAACACCCAAAATAATTCTATCACCTGATTCTATTAAATTATATTTAATTATAGTTTTTAAAACTTTGTCTTTTAACATATATATCACCAAAAATTAAACTTTTATTGACTTTAAATATTTTAAAGTTTGTATCTATTTTTATAAATCTATAAATTAACCTATCTTTGTAAATTTGCAAATTTTGTATAATTAGAAAGCCAAGCAAGATTTACAGTTCCAGTTGAACCTCCTCTATGCTTTGCTAAAATTATTTCTGCAACATTTTTATTTTCTGTTTCCGGATTATAATAATCCTCTCTATATATAAACATAACTATATCAGCATCTTGCTCTATTGCTCCTGATTCTCTTAAGTCAGAAAGCATTGGTCTATGATCATCTTTTCTTTGCTCTGCAGCTCTTGAAAGCTGTGAAAGTGCAATAACAGGAACATCTAATTCCTTTGCTAAAATTTTTAAAGATCTACTAATTTCAGAAATTTCTTGTTCACGGCTAACATTTTTCTTATTTGATGAACCTTGAATAAGCTGTAAATAGTCAATAACAATTAGCCCTATATTTTTTTCCATTTTTAATTTTCTACATTTTGCACGAATTTCCATAATTGAAATTCCTGGAGTATCATCTATATATATTGGAGCCTCAGATAGAACACCTGATGCAGAAGCTAGTTTCATCCAATCATTATCTTCTATTTGACCTGTTCTTACTTTATTACTATCAACCATTGCCTCACTACATAAAATTCTGTTAACAACTTGTTCTTTAGACATTTCTAAATTAAATATTGCAACTGGAACTTTATCTTTTAAAGCTGCATTAGTAGCAATATTTATTGCAAAAGCTGATTTACCCATAGCCGGTCTTGCGGCAAGTATTATTAAGTCTGAATTATGAAGTCCAGAAGTTTGCCTATCTAAATCAGTAAAACCAGTTGTAATACCTGAAATTCTTCCTTTTTGATTATATAATTTTTCTATTTCTGTTAAAGATGAAACTAATACATCTTTTATAGAGCTATAGCCTTTTGTTGATTTATTTTGAGATAAATCAAAAACTTTCTTTTCAGCTAATTCTAAAATATTATCAACATCTTCTGTTTCATCATATCCGTAAAGAAATCAGCTCATTTGCCGTTTGAATTAAATTTCTTGTTAAAGCTTTTTCTTCTACTATTTTTATATACCTATCAACATTTGTAGTCGTTGGAACTTTATCAGGAAGTAAACTTAAATATTCTAATCCTCCAACTTTATCAAAATTCCCATTTTCTGTTAATTCATTTTTTACTGTTATTAAATCTATAGGCTCACTTTTTGCATATAAACTAAGTATAGCAGAAAAAATCATTTTATTATCTTCTCTATAAAATGAATCTTCTTTTAAAACTTCAATAGCATCTATTACTGCATCTTTATCTAAAAGCATTGAGCCAAGAACTGCTTGTTCTGCTTGTATATCATGTGGTGGCACTTTTCCAATAGAATCCATTTTTTTATTTCCTTTTTTAAATTGATTTAAGTTTTTGAAAGGTTACCTATAAACCTTTATTTTAACCTTAAACAGCTCTTACATGAACTTTAATTTTAGCTATAATACCTTCTTGTAGCTTTAAATCAACTGGAAAAATTCCTTCTTGTTTTATAACTTCATTTAATAAAATTTTCTTTTTATCAATATCTACATTTAATTGCTTTTTCAAAGCCTCTGAAATTTCTTTTGAAGTAACTCCTCCAAATAATTTTCCATTGCTTCCAGCTTTAACATCTATTACTAAAATTTTTGTTTTTAGTTCTTCAGCTAACTTTTTAGAATTTTCTAAATTTTTCTCTTTTTGAGCTGCTTGAGCTTCGTTTTTAGCTTTTAAATTATTTAAATTTCCTGCATCTGCTGGAACTGCTAACCCCTTAGGAAATAAAAAATTTCTAGCATATCCATCTGCTGCATTAATAATTTGGTCTTTTTTACCAACACCTTTTATATCTTGTCTTAATATAACTTTCATTTATATCAACTCCATTCAATCTATAAATCTATGGCTAGCATTTTATCACGTAAAATTCATATTGTCAATAATTTATAAAGAAATTTTGTTCGTAAAATATCAAATTTAAAACACAATTATTTTATTTTTGAACTTTTTATCAAAAAATAACTCTCAAATACTTAAAAGCAATGAGAGTTTTAATATTTTTAATTTAAATAAATATAACAAAAATTATTTTGAAACATTTTGTTTTAAAAGTCAATATAACAATTTGTTTTAATTTAAGATTTTTATAAGGTAATTTTAAAAAAAGAAAGGAATACTATGATTACTAGAATTAAAGACTTAAGAGAAGATAATGATTTAACACAAAATGATATAAGTAAAATTTTAAATATATCACAAGTTGCTTATTCTTATTATGAACTTGGGAAACGTTCTATTCCAATTGAAATCTTATCAAAATTAGCTGATTATTATAATACAAGTGTTGATTATTTAATATATAGAACTGATGAGAAAAAACCTTATAAGAAAAAATAAAAAATTTATTATAAATTAATTTATTTAAAACAAAAAGCAGAGTTATTTAAAATTATTACTCTGCTTTATTATTTTAATTTACATTATTTCTGATAGATATTCATGAATTCTTATTATTAATTCATCATGTGCCTCTTCTAATGTTAATCCTTCTAATTGAGCTCCTGCTAATGTTATGTGTCCTCCACCGCCTAATTTTTCTAATATAATTTGAACATTTATATCTCCAACTGAACGACCACTTATAAATATTTTATTGTCTACTTTTCCCATTACAAATGAAGCTGTAATATTACTTATTGTAAGAAGCTCATCAGCTGCTTTTGCACAAATTAAATTTGTATTATCATCTTCTTTTTCACAAATTGAAATTGCAATATTTTCTTCAATAATTTCTGCTTTTTTAACTATATCTGCTATTTCATTATAACTTTCTAAATCAGCTTGAAACCATTTTTTAACCTTTATTATATCAACACCATATTTTCTAAGATATGCAGCAGCTTCAAATGTTCTAACACCTGTTTTAAAAGTAAAATTCTTAGTATCAACCATGATACCACCATATAAACTTTCTGCTTCAATCAATTTTAAGTCTACATCATCTCTTGAATATTGAATTAATTCTGTAACTAACTCTGCCGTAGATGAAGCATAAACTTCATGAAATGAAACTTCTACATCTTTTATAAAATCTGTGCTTTTTCTATGATGATCTATAATTATTTTTCTTTTAGCAGCATTTAAAATACTAGGGAATTCTACATAACCTGTTTTATGAGTATCAACTATTATAAGAAGCGTATCATTTGATATTAATTTTATAGCCTCTTCTTCTGTTACTATAGCATCTTGATATTCAGGAATTGCTGTTAGTTCTTCCCAAAATTTTCCAAGCGAATCTCCTGTAGGTTCTGTAACAATATTACATTTCATATTTAATGATTTTGCTAATCTATACATACCAAGTGAAGAACCAATAGCATCAATATCAATATTTTTGTGACCCATAAGTATTATATTACTTGAATCTAAAATACTACTTGCAATTGTTCTTGCCATATTTCTAGCTTTAACTTTAGTTCTTTTTTCTGTTTCTAAAGTTTTGCCACCATAAAATTTATATTTACCATCTCTTCTTACGGCCGCTTGATCTCCACCTCTTCCTAATACTATATCCATAGTTGCTAAAGCATTTCTATATTTTTCATAATTTGTCTTTCCATCATCAGTTATCGCAATACTAAGAGTAAGTGGAATTTTAGAGTTTGTCTCTAAGGACTTAACTTTATCTAAAATATTAAACTTTTCATTTTCAAGTTTTGATAAATATTGTTTTTCAAAAATATAAATAAAAATGTTTCTATCATTTTTTACAATTAACCCACCTGTTTCAGTTGCCCAATCCATTATTGCTTTTTCAACTCTAGCAACAAGTTCAACTTTTTCTTCAGGAAGCGCTTTTTGTATTATATCATCATAATCATCAATCATAGCAATTCCAACACATGTTGATTCATTGCTATATTTATTTAAAAGGTCATTATAAGCAGTATAATCCAAAAAGTATAAAATAAGCATATATTCTTTTTTCTTTTTCTTTTCTCTTCTTCTAATATTTGCTATTGTACCTTTTATTTTATAAGTTTTTCCATTGATATTTAAATTTTTTTCAAATTCTTGTGCATGATTATTTTCTATATCTAATTTTATTTCTTTTACAATTAAATTTAAGTAAGTATTTATCTCAATATTACTAAAATTTTCTGTAAATTTTTTACTTCTCCAAATAATACTTCCATCTGTTTCAATAATAACAAGAGGAATTGGAGAATTTACTAATGTACTTTTTCCAGCACTACTTACATCCATTGTTATTTCTTCTATATGACTTACAATTTCATTCTTCTTTCTACCATTTTCTAATAGTGTATAAACTGATAAAAGTATAACTAAAATTATTGATGGTAAAATCCAGTGCCAATCATATATACACAGAATAACACACAAAATAACTATAATAACTAAATATACTCTTACTTTAGCTACTATTTTTTCAATAAAATTACCATTCGAATCGGACATAAAATCTCCCTTTTAATTTAAAATATTATTTGCTTTTATTTTCTCACGCAAAATAACATATTAATTATATTACGATATATCCAAAAAGTCAAATTTTAATCATTTACCTCAATTGCATAAGACGTTGTTTTTCCACTAATTTCATCAGTTACTATAATACTTACATAACCACTAGATATTCCAGTTACAATTCCATTTGAGTCAACTGTTGCAACTGTTTCATCTGAAGAAGCATATTTTACATTTACTGTTGCAGATTTTGGTGATGTTGTATATGACATCTGTGTTTGTTCTCCAACATCTATAGTTTTATATTCAGATGAAACATTTAATTTCGTAGCAAATGTAACTACATTTACTGTAATTTCACTTTGTATATTATATTCATTACTAATAGCAGTAACAGTTGCAATTCCCTCATCTACTGCTACTAATTTATTATTCTGAACTGAAATAACTTCTTCATCTGATGAGACTAATTCGAATCCATCTAATCTATCTACTCCATCTATAGTAACATAAGCATTAGTTACACCATTATCTACAGACAAATAATAATCATCTACAACTAATTGTATGGTATGAGTTTCTTCTACTTCTACTCCCGAAACTTTAATTAATCTTATACCAAATATATTTCCTTTATTTAAAACTATAAAAATTGTAATAATTGCTACTATTATAAATATAATTAAAGATATTTTAAATCTTCTATTTATTTTATCATCTTTACTAATTTTTTTACCCATTTTATCTCCTTTGTTTTAAAAGTACTGTAATATTATAACATAAATATATAAGCCAAGTAAAGAAATTTAGATATATAAAATTATATCATAAAAAACTTTTTATTCAATATTAAAAATATTTTAGATAAAAAATGAAAGTAGACCTTTTTTATATGTCTACTTTCATTTTATCACTTCATTTTTAATAATACGGATTTATATATATTATGCATTTTCTGTACTATCTGTATCTACTGAAGCCGTGACTTTAGCTTCTGTTTTAACATCTGCAATATTTTCAGTATTAATTTTTATATCTTGATATTTTTTAAGTCCAGTTCCAGCTGGAATTAATTTACCAATTATAACATTTTCTTTAATACCAATTAAATTATCAACTTTTCCTTTAATCGCTGCATCTGTTAATACTTTTGTAGTCTCTTGGAATGAAGCAGCTGATAAAAAGCTTTCTGTAGCAAGAGAAGCCTTTGTAATACCAAGTAAAACTCTCTTTCCTGTAGCTGGTTTCTTTCCTTCAGCAATTAATTTTTCGTTTACATTATCAAATTCAACTATATCAACTAATGAAGCAACATAGAATGGGCTATCTCCAACATCTTCAACTCTTACTTTTCTAAGCATTTGTCTTGTAATAACTTCAATATGTTTATCATTAATATCAACACCTTGATTTCTATAAACTTTTTGAACTTCAGAAATTATATATCTATAAACTCCTTCCGGTCCTTTAATTGCTAATAATTCATTAGGGTTTACACTACCTTCTGTTAATTGATCTCCAGCTTCAACTATATCTCCATCTTTAACTCTTAATTTTGAGCCAAAGCTTACAACATATGTTTTACTATCATCTTTTGATGTAACAGTAACTTCTTTTCTTTTCTTAGAATCACTAATGCTTACTTTACCAGAGATTTCAGTAATTGTAGCTAAACCTTTTGGATTTCTAGCTTCAAATAACTCCTCAACCCTAGGAAGACCTTGTGTAATATCTCCTCCAGCAACACCACCACTATGGAATGTTCTCATAGTAAGCTGTGTACCAGGTTCACCGATACTTTGTGCAGCTATAATACCAACTGATTCGCCAATATTTACTTTTTCTCTTGTAGCTAATCCCATACCATAGCATTTTCTACAAGCACCATGTTTACATTTACATCCTAAAACTGAACGAACATAAACTTGTGTAATTCCTCTATCTACTATATCACTTGCAATTTTATCAGTAATCATTGTATTTGTATCAACTATAAGTTCTCCTGTTTTTGGATCTTTTAAATCTTGAACTACATATCTGCCAACTAATCTTTCTTCTAATTTTTCTAATACTTGATTGCCATCTTTGATATCTTCAACTAAAATGCCTTCTTTAGTTCCACAATCTTCTTCTCTAATTACAATATCTTGTGAAACATCAACTAATCTTCTAGTTAGGTATCCAGAGTCAGCAGTTCTTAAAGCAGTATCTGTTAAACCTTTTCTAGCACCATGTGAAGATACGAAATATTCCAAAGTATCCAAACCTTCACGGAAACAAGATTTAACTGGAATTTCAACAGCTTTACCAGATGTATCAGCCATAAGTCCACGCATACCAGCAATTTGTCTTAACTGGTTCATGTTACCTCTGGCACCAGATTGAGCCATCATATAAATTGGGTTTAATTCATCAAAATTATTTTTCATGGCTTCAGTTACATCATCTGTAGCTTTTTCCCATACTTTAATTACTTCATTATATCTATCTTCTTCAGTTAATAAACCTCTTGAATAACTCTTTAAAATATTTTCAACTTTTTTATCTGCGTCTGCTAAAATTTCTTTCTTTTCAGGTGGAACTGAAACATCAGCAACAGAAACTGTAATAGCAGCTCTTGTTGAATATTTATAACCTGTAGCTTTAATATAGTCTAAAACTTCTGCAGCAACTGATAAACCATGAACATTTATTACTCTTGCTACAATTTTTCCTAGATTTTTCTTCATAACTAAGAAGTCTATTTCTAAGTCAAATTCTTTTTCAGGATCTGTTCTATCAACAAATCCTAAGTCTTGAGGAATTCCTTGGTTATAAATTAATCTTCCAACTGTTGTTTCAATTGTTTTATGTCTTACAGTTCCATCTGGATCTGTTTTAAAACGTCTAATTTTTACTATTGAATGAAGTCCTACATCTCCATTTTGGTATGCCATTAAAGCTTCATCTTCATCTTTAAAGTACATACCTTCACCCTTTTCACCATCTATTTGAACAGTTAAATAATATGCACCTAAAATCATATCTTGTGTTGGTACTGTAACTGGTTTACCATCTTGTGGTTTTAAAAGGTTATTTACAGAAAGCATTAAATATCTAGCTTCTGCTTGTGCTTCTGGAGTTAATGGAACGTGAACAGCCATCTGGTCACCATCAAAGTCTGCATTAAATGCTGTACAAACTAATGGGTGAAGTTTTATTGCTCTACCTTCAACTAATACTGGTTGAAAAGCTTGAATACCAAGTCTGTGAAGTGTTGGAGCACGATTAAGCATTACTGGGTGATCTTGAATAACTTCTTCTAATATATCCCATACTTCAGGTCTTAATTTTTCTACCATTCTCTTAGCATTTTTAATATTATGGGCAATTCCTCTTGCAACTAATTCTTTCATAACAAATGGTTTAAATAATTCAACTGCCATTTCTTTTGGAAGTCCACATTGATAAATCTTAAGTTCAGGTCCTACTACAATAACAGAACGACCTGAATAGTCAACCCTTTTACCAAGTAAGTTTTGACGGAAACGTCCTTGTTTACCTTTAAGCATATCTGATAAAGATTTTAAAGGTCTATTTCCAGCACCTGTAACAGGTCTACCACGTCTTGAATTATCAATTAAAGCATCAACAGATTCTTGAAGCATTCTCTTTTCATTTCTAACAATGATTTCTGGAGCTCCTAATTCTAATAATCTTTTTAATCTATTATTTCTGTTAATTACTCTTCTATATAAATCATTTAAATCTGATGTTGCAAATCTACCACCATCTAATTGAACCATAGGTCTTAAATCAGGTGGAATTACAGGAACAACATTCATAATCATCCATTCTGGTTTATTTCCAGAAAGTCTAAAACTTTCAATCGTATCTAATCTTTTAATTATTTTTGCTCTTCTTTGTTCACTACATTTTTCTAAATCTTTTTTAAGTGATGCAGATAACTTTTCAATATCTATTTCTTTTAATAATTCTTGAATAGCTTCTGCTCCCATTGCAGCTTTAAATGAATCTTTTCCATATTTTTCTACTGCATCTGTATATTCTTTTTCATTTAAAACTTGGCATTTCATAAGGTCTGTATCACCTTTATCTATTACTATATAAGATGCAAAGTATATAACTTTCTCCAAACTTCTTGGAGAGATATCTAATAATAATCCTATTCTACTAGGAATTCCTTTAAAATACCAAATATGAGCTATAGGAGCTGCAAGTTCAATATGTCCCATTCTTTCACGTCTTACTTTTGAAGTTGTAACTTCAACACCGCATCTATCACAAACAATACCTTTATATCTAACTCTTTTATATTTTCCACAATGACATTCCCAATCTTTAGTAGGACCAAATATTTTTTCACAAAACAAACCATCTTTTTCTGGTTTTAAAGTTCTGTAATTTATAGTTTCTGGCTTTTTAACTTCACCATGAGACCACTCTCTTATTTTCTCGTCTGAAGCTAAGCCTATTTTAATTTTATTAAAATTTTCTAATTCTTCCATGAACTAGCCCCCTTTTTTTATTTATCATCATCTTCGTCATTCTCAAGTTCGTCTAATTCTTTTAAAATATCTTCGTCAGGTATATCATCATCTAAAATATTTTCAAAGAAATCATCTTCTTCTGATTCATCTATTTCTTCGTCCTCAACATCTTCTGGTTCATCAATATCATCATCATCTAAAATGTTTTCATTAACTTCATCATAATCTGAATTTTCTTTAATTTCTAATTCTGTATCATTATCATCATATAATTTTAAATCTAATCCTAATGATTGAAGCTCTTTAATTAATACTTTAAATGATTCTGGAATACCTGGTTCAGGAATATTTTCTCCTTTGACTATAGCTTCATATGTTTTAACACGTCCTACAACATCATCTGATTTTACTGTTAAAATTTCTTGTAATGTGTAAGCTGCACCATAAGCTTCCAATGCCCAAACTTCCATCTCACCAAATCTCTGTCCACCAAATTGTGCTTTACCACCAAGTGGTTGCTGAGTAACTAATGAATATGGTCCAGTTGAACGAGCATGGATTTTATCATCAACTAAGTGGTGAAGTTTTAACATGTACATTACACCAACTGTAACTGGTTTATCAAATGGGTCACCTGTTCTACCATCATAAAGAACTGTTTTACCATTTGTTTCTAATCCTGCAGCTTCTAACATTGCTTCTACATCTTCTTCTGATGCCCCATCAAAAACAGGTGTTGCAACATTCCATCCAAGAAGTCTAGCAGCTGCTCCTAAGTGAACCTCTAAAACCTGACCTAAGTTCATACGAGAAGGTACACCTAATGGGTTTAATACAACATCAACTGGAGTTCCATCTGGTAAGAATGGCATATCCTCTTCTGGAAGAATTCTTGAAATAACACCTTTATTTCCATGACGTCCAGACATTTTGTCACCAACTGATATTTTTCTCTTTTGAGCAATATAAACTCTAATTATTTGATTTACACCAGGTCCTAATTCATCAGAATTTTCTCTAGTATAAACTTTAACATCAACTACAGTTCCTTGCTCTCCATGTGGTACTCTTAAAGATGTATCTCTTACTTCTCTTGCTTTTTCACCAAAGATTGCTCTTAATAATCTTTCTTCTGCTGTAAGCTCTGTTTCTCCTTTTGGAGTAACTTTACCAACTAGAATATCTCCTGGTCTTACTTCTGCACCAATTCTTATAATACCATTTTCATCTAAGTCACGAAGTGAATCTTCACCAACATTTGGTATATCACGAGTAATCTCTTCTGGACCTAATTTTGTATCACGACATTCGCAATCGTAATCTTCAATATGAAGTGAAGTTAAAACATCTTCTTTAACTAATCTTTCATTAAGCAAAATAGCGTCCTCATAGTTATAACCTTCCCAAGTTGTAAAAGCAATAAGTAAGTTTTTACCAAGTGACATTTCACCATTTTTAGTAGCAGGTCCATCAGCAATAATGTCTCCTCTTTTAACTTTTTCTCCTTCTTTTACTATTGGTCTTTGATTTATACATGTTCCACCATTTGTTCTTTTAAATTTTCTTAGTTGATAAGTATGTTTAGTTCCATTTGTCTCTGTTATATCTATTTTGTCTCCAACAACTCTTGTAACAATACCATCTTCGTTTGCTATAACTACTGTTCCTGAATCTTTTGCTGCTCTATATTCAATTCCTGTTCCTACCATTGGTGCTTCTGTAAGCATTAAAGGAACCGCTTGACGTTGCATGTTTGCACCCATTAAAGCACGGTTAGCATCATCATGCTCTAAGAAAGGTATCATAGCAGCTGCAACAGAAACTAATTGTTTTGGAGAAACATCCATGTAATCAACTTGATCTGCTGAAACTTCTTTAATATCTGCTAAATATCTTACTCTTACTCTTTTATTTACAAATCTATTATTTTCATCTAATGGTTCTGATGCTTGACAAATATGATTTCCATCTTCTTCATCAGCTGTCATATAAATAATCTCATTTGTAACTTTTCCTGTTTCTTTATCAATTTTTCTATATGGAGTTTCAACAAAACCATATTCATTAATAATGCAGAAAGTTGTTAATGCTGAGATAAGTCCAATGTTTGGTCCTTCAGGAGATTCTATTGGGCAAAGTCTACCATAATGAGTATAGTGAATATCACGAACTTCAAAACCAGCTCTTTCTCTTGATAAACCGCCAGGACCTAATGCTGAAATTCTTCTTTTATGAGTAAGTTCTGAAAGTGGATTTGTTTGATCCATGAATTGTGATAATTGTGAACTTCCAAAGAACTCTCTAATTGAAGATGTTATAGGTTTAGTATTAATTAATGTTTGAGGTGTTACAACATCTAAATCTTGAATTGTCATTCTTTCACGAACAACTCTTTCTAACCTTGTTAAACCAATTCTAAATTGATTTTGTAAAAGCTCTCCAACACATCTAATACGTCTATTTCCTAAATGGTCAATATCATCAGTTTTTCCTAATCCATGATCTAAATTAAATAAATAATTTATAGAAGCTAAGATATCTTCTGTTACAACATGTTTTGGAACTAACTCAAAACGTCTATCATTTATAACACGTTTTAAATCTTTCTTATCTGTATTTGCTAAAATATTTTTTAATACTTCATAATTTACATCAACTTTAATTTTTGCATATTCTGCAATTTCAGGGTCAACATATTCTTTAATATCAACTGTTCCATTACCAATAACTTTTATTTTTGTACCGTCTAAGTCAACATAAACAACATTTATACCACTATTTTGAATTTGTCTTGCAACTTCTTTTGAAATTCTTTCATCTTTTTCTACAAAAACTTCTCCTGTTTCAGGATGTACAACTGTTTCTGCAGCGATTTGATCTGATATTCTTGAAGCTAAACTTAATTTTTTATTATATTTATATCTACCAACTTTTGCTAAATCATAACGTCTGCTATCAAAGAATAAACCATCAAATAAATTTCTAGCAGCATCTACTGTTGGAAGTTCGCCTGGTCTTAACTTTTTATAGATTTCAATTAAAGCTTCATCAGCAGTTTTAATTGGATCTTTAGCAATTGTTGCTAATAATTTTTCTTCTTCTCCAAAGAATTCAATCATTTTTTCATCAGTATCTAAACCAATAGCTCTTAATAATGAAGTAACAGGTAATTTTCTTGTTCTATCAATTCTAACCCAAAATACATCATTACTATCTGTTTCATACTCAAGCCATGCACCTCTAATTGGCATTACTGTTGAAGTATAAATTTTCTTTCCAGTTTTATCATATGTAGAATCATAATAACAACCTGGACTACGTACTAACTGACTAACTACAACTCTTTCTGCACCATTTATAACAAAAGTTCCACTATCTGTCATAACTGGGAAATCACCTAAGTAGATTTCTTGCTCTTTAATTTCACCAGTTTCACGATTAATAAGTCTTACTTTAACATGTAATCTTGTTGCATAAGTTGCATCTCTTTCTTTTGATTCTTCCAAACTATACTTTGTTTTGTCTTCCATGTAATAATCAAAGAACTCTAAAACTAGGTTTCCTGTATAGTCAATAATAGGTGAAATATCTTCTAATACTTCTCCTAGACCTTCTTTTACAAACCAGTTGTATGAATCCTTTTGGACTTGTATAAGATTAGGGATTTCAATACTATCACCAATCTTAGCAAAAGTCTTACGAACGCACTTCTCGTGCACAACATCTTTTACGTTTACCTTTTTCAAAATAAAACACCTTTTACCCTTTATTTAGATTTAGCAGGATTAATTTCTTTATATAAAGTCCCTCTTGCGAAAGAAAGTTATTATATCATTTTAAAATCCCTGCCACAAAACTTTAAAATAATATAGTTCCATTTCTCACCAATTCCTCTTTATATAAAACTTTAAGAATTAAAAATTTACTGAATAAATTTTATTAAAAAATTTATAAATATCTCTTTTTCCCCAAAAATAAAATAGGGAAATTTTTACTACATAATTATAGTACAAATTCCCCTAATAAGTCAAGCTTTTTTATGAATTTTTATTACATTTTTATTACAAATTTTATTTTTTAAATTTTTAGTGCTTTCCACCTGATCCAAAGCCTCTTCTTGGTTTTCTATATCCACCAATATTTTCACTTTTTTCTTCTTCATCAAATATAGAAGATTTTTTATTCTCAATTTCATCTTTATTTTCAGAAGCACCAGAAAATTCTGGTATTTTGTTATCATCTTTTAGCATTTCTGAAATTCTACTTTTCATATCCTTATTTTCTTCTATTTTGTCTTCATCAGAATTTGTTAACTTTTTATAGTCTAAAGGTTTTCCATTTGTTTCTGCATATATTGAGCTTATAAGATTATTTTGATCCTCATATTCATCATCATTAAAATAATCTTTTTTATCTTTTGGGCTACGTTTTGATTTAATATATGAACTTATTGCATAATATACTGCTATTAAAATTATTGCAACCATGCATATTAATAAAATAAGCATTTTTCTAGTTATTTCTTCTACTGCTGTTTTACCTTGAGAATTATTAGTTTTTGTTGTTCCAGCAACTGCTGAAGTTTTTTCTGATTTTTCACTACTTTCATTATTAACTGCTTCTTTGTCTATTATAAAATTAATTTTATATGTTGAATACTCTTTTTCATCATCTTTTACAACAAGAGTTATAACAGCTGAACCATCTTCATTAAGAATTGTTTGAATTTCAACTGATACTTTATCATCATTTGTTATAGCAGTTATAGAATTTTTTATTTCTTCTAATTCACTTTCTGATAAACCTTCTGGAATTTTTACAGTATATTCATAAGTTCCTGTTTGAAACTCTTCTTCAAAAGCGTAACCTGTTATTCTTAATCCTGTTAAACCAATTCCTTCTGAATTATTTTCAGGTTCTTCTCCCTCTATAGTATTTGGAATTACTTCTGAATCTTGAGTTTGTCTTATTATAGATAAAGTATAAGTTTTAGAACCTGCTGAATTTGAAACCGTTACATTAAATTTATTTGTTCCTTCTTTTAAAGTAACTGCCCCCGTTCCAGAAATTTCACCATTATTTGATGTAGCATAAATTGTAACTGATTTACAATCATTTGGAACTGTTACTTGATAACTCGTAGTACCACTTTTAAATCCTGAAAAATCATGTGGATTTATTCCTAAATTAGATAAAGTAGGAGCTGTAACTGCAGGTGGTGTAGATGTATCTGGCGTAGGATTAGAATTACCTGAATCACCACTTGGATTATCAGGAGCAGATGTAGCAGCTGTTACACTTGCTGTTGCTGAACCACTAACATCAACATAATTTCCATCTGCAACTGCATTAGAATCTGAAGTTACTGAAACCGTTATTGTTCCTTCTGCTGTAGGAGTTACTGTTGCACTATTTGAAAAAGTATTTTTATTTCCTGACATATCTCCATTTACTACTTTTATTTGAGTGTTAATTCCAGGCCCTGTAACATTTGCTGTTAAAGCAACTGTATTAACATTTGGAACACTTACAGTAACTGTTACTGCTTCTCCAACTTTTGGACTATTATTACTAAACGATATTGATGTTGCATCTACTTTTTGATTAAAAGTTATAAATGCAAATATTGCTACAAAAAGTATAATTAATCTTTTTAATATTTTTTTCATTAGAACCTCCAATTAAAATTATATTTTTATTGTGCCATTTCCTAATAGATGTTGTATTATTTGATACATATCCATTGAATCTATTTTACTATCTCTATTTACATCAGCTGCCCTCCCTTGAGGATCACTATAAGTCATATTTCCTAATAAATATTGAATTAACAAATACATATCCATTGAATCTATTTTTCCATCACCACTAATATCTGCCATTTTTACAGTTAAACAAGTTTTTCCACCTGTTGTTACATAAGCCGCCGTTCCTATTAACTCAGATGAACCGGAAATATCTACCCCATCAGTTCTTACAATTACTGCATCTGGATACATAGATTTAATATTTGAAGCAGTAACTGAAGGAGTTACATATATATAATTTTGTTCAATTCTAATATTATCTGTATTTCCCATATCAACTTGACCCGTATAATCAGGAACTTCAGTTCCTAGTTTAGTTAAATACTCAGTTGAAATATACCCTGTTTTTTTCTCATAATTCCATGTTTTACTTCCAGAATTATAAGTTGTTGCTTTGCAATAAGTTACTCTGCACCAATCAGTTCCATATTCTGTTACTGCAACAATTGCATTTTTATATATTTTTCCTAAAGTTCCGACTTAAAGAAGCTGAAGGTCTAACATTTAATGAGCCATTTTTTTGTGTACTAATAAAATATAATTCTCCATCACTAGCTGTTAAAGTAGTAGGAGCTGAAACTGCTTCAGCCGGCATATTATCATAAACTGGGATTACAAAAGTTAGATTCTCATCTAATATGCCATTATCAACATACATATCATATAAAATACCAGCTTGACTTGATGGATCTCTTAAATTAGTCATATATTGATGTGAATAAAACTCACTAATATTATATGTTCTATTTCCCATACTTTCACTTAATATTTCATTTCCAACAACATCAAATTTATAAAAATACTTTGTAGTTTGTCCAGCTGAAATATAACCATTTGCTAAAACAGTTTTTGCTCCTTCAATTAAAGCTGTTCTTGCACTATTCCAACCCATTTCTTTTGCTTTGGCCATTGCTCTTTCAGTTGCGCCAGCTCCATCTGAAGCCCCATAATTATAAAAATTATAATACCCTTCATATCCTGGATAAGAACCTGTTACTGCAGCTGGAGTATTTGAACTACTTCCTAACTCTTGAAAAATAGTAGCAACAATATGTAATGGATTAATTTTAGCTTGACTTGCAGCTTCCATAATATAATCTACATATTGAGCTAAATATGTACCTTGAGTAGCTTTAGATACAGCATCTTTTGAAACATTTGAACCACTAGACAAATCCAAAAATTGAAAAACCATTGCTTCATCTAAAAAGTTTCTTGGATCTAAATAATAATTTACAACTTTTGCAGATGCACAATAATATCCTGTATCTCCAGTTTTACCACAAATACATAAAGCTAATGGATCCATTATTGTATTACTACTATTAAAATATATAGTATTTTTTAAGCATTTATTTTCGGCACTTGAAGACGTAAGTTCACTCCAGTTTATCCCTGTATAATATGCTTTAAAATTCCAATTTGGATGTAAATATTTTAAATATGCTAACTTTTTTTGATAACTTTCTGGAAAAGAACTAATTCCTGAAGTAACATGTTGAGTATATGAACTGCTTAAAGCAGCATTAACCTCAAAATTTATAAAAAAGACTTGTAGAATACTAAAAATAATAGTTAATATTAAAATAAAACTTATAAATTTTAAGTTTAATTTTTTCATTAGTACCTCCTTGCCAAAAAATGACATTTTATTCATTTATAGTATATATTATTGATTTCCCTAAGTCAACAGAATTTCTGTATCATTTTTGTTACATTTTACTTAAAATAAACTTAAAAATTTATTTTTAAAAAAAATTACCAGCTTAAGTTTTTACATTTTACTTAAAACTGGTAATTATAAAGATATTATATACTATTTTTGATTATCTCCGCTGAGTTTCAATTTTTTCTGTTTCTTCAAATAATTCTTCTTTGTATTTTTCCATATTTTTTTCATCTATATAATCTAAAATAAATACTTTTATCATTGCGATAATTGGAACACCTAAGAACATTCCAAGTACTCCAAAATATGCTCCAAAGAATGTTACTGCAAATATAATTAATATTCTGCTAATTCTTAATGAATTTCCTAAAATCTTAGGATTTATAATATTGGCATCAATTTGTTGTAAAATTATTAAAACTAAGCAAAGCCAAATTGCCTTCATCCATCCACCTGTAAATATTGTAATTATTACTGAAATTCCAACCCCAATAATTGCACCAAAATACGGAATAATATTCATAATTCCTATCAAAAATCCAAGTAAAGTTGCATATTTTACATTCATTATTGTCATTGCAATAGTTGTTATAATTCCGACAATAATTGCATCAACAACTTGAGCAGTTATAAATCTATAAAAAATTGAATTTGTATCTTTATAATATTTTGCAAATTTATTATATCCTGTTTTTGAACATATTGCTTTTAAAAAGTTTTTTCCAAAACTTTTTATATCACTTCTTTCTAATAAAATATAAACAGAAACAACAAGTGTTACAAAAATATCAAATATTGCTCCTGCAACATTTGCAATTCCTTGAAGATATTTTGATATATTATCAAATTCTAACCAATTTAAAATTGTTTCTGAAATGTTTATTTCTTCTAAATTATTTATAATTCCTATAATATTTAACCTTACCCAAAGTGAATCTTCTGGTTGACTTAATAAAAATTCTTTTGCAGTATTATAATAGTTTGGTAAACTTTTAGCAAGTTCAACTATACTTTCAGATAAAGCTGGAAAAATAATATTTACAAGTATTGCAATAAATATAAATAAAATTATGTACATTGTTGCAACACTTAGAACTCTTGCTCTTTTAGCAATAAATTTTACTTTTATTTTTTTATATAATTTCTCAAATTTTTTACACGGAGTATATAAAATAAACGCCAAAAGTGCTGCCAAGAAAAATGGCATAAGTACACCTATTAAATCATTAACCCATGAAAAAATTGCTCCAAAACTATCAATAGTTTTAAAAATAACAATTAAGGCTACGCCTAAGAAAAACCATGCTGCATATCTTTTCCAATATCCTGTTTTTTCTTTCATTAAAAATCCTTTCTAAAAATTATTAATAAAATTACTTTGCAATTTTATTAATAATTTTAAATATCTTTAAAAAGATATTTAAAATCTACCTTTACAGTTCTACCTCGGTTTGACGAGTAAATTTAAGCTTCGCTTAAATTTCCACGTCTAACTCTACTGGGCAGTGATCGCTGCCCATAATTTCTGAATAAATTTTCGCATCCACAATCTTATCTTTTATTTTTTCAGAAACAATAAAATAATCTATTCTCCAACCCACATTTTTTTCTCTAGCTCTACCCATATAAGACCACCATGAATAGGCGTCTTGTTTTTCTGGGTATAGGTATCTGAATGAATCTACAAAGCCTGAATTTAGTAAATTTGTCATTTGGCTTCTTTCTTCGTCTGTAAATCCTGCATTTCCTTTATTTGATTTTGGATTTTTTAAATCTATTTCATTATGTGCTACATTTAAATCTCCACATAAAATTACAGGTTTAGATTTATCTAATTTTTTTAAATATTCTCTAAAATCATCTTCCCATTTCATTCTATATTCTAATCTAGTAAGCTCTCTTTGAGCATTTGGAGTATAGCAATTAACTAAATAAAAATTTTTAAACTCTAGAGTTATAACTCTTCCTTCCTGATCATGTTCTTCAATTCCAATCCCATATGAAACATTAATTGGTTCTATTTTTGTAAATATAGCAGTACCAGAGTATCCTTTTCTTACTGCACTATTTAAAAACATTTTATATCCATCAAAATTAATTTCTAATTGTCCTTCTTGCATTTTAGTTTCTTGAATACAAAAAATATCAGCATTTAATTTTTCAAAACTTTCTATAAAACCTTTATTTACAACAGCTCTTAATCCATTTACATTCCAAGAAATTAATTTCAATTTAATATATCTCCTTAAACTCTAAAATTTTACACATTTATTATAAAGCAAAAACCAAATTTTAGCAATACTATTTATGTTAAAATTTGGCTTTTATTACAATATATTTTTCTACTTTATAGCTTCTTTATATTCTTCTAATTTTTTATTATATAATTCATCACCAGTATAATCTGTTAAATTATAATTTTCTTTTAATATTTTTGCAAAATATTTTGACAGTTTAGTTGCTCCTGTTAAATTTAAATGCAATCCTCCATCATATGTATCTTTATTATAATCTATGCCTATTTCTTCTGCATTATCTAAAAAATTATAAAAATCTAAATTATTTTTTAAAGCAAATTGTTCTATTTGAGTATTATATTCGTCATACCAATATGGATATACACTTGGAGCTTTTATTAAAATCAATTCTATATTGTTATTTTTACATAAATCTGTAATCTTTTGTAAATACTCATAACATTCGCTATTAAATTCATAATTCGCTAAAGGTCTTTTCGTTGGAAGATTTGTAACTGGTTTTATATTTTTATTTACTAAAAATCCATTATATGTATTTATTTTATTCTTAAATAAATATTCAAAATCTTCTTTAGTTAATTCATCAAATCTTGAATGATATCTTAAAATTGGAAAAACATATGAAATAAAACTTTCCTCTTCTGTCATTGAAGCTTTTATTAAATCTACTTTAGTTTTTGACCATTTCATATTATCTATCATAAGCCTATTATAAGCTTCACTGACTGCACTACTATTTTTTCCATATCTCATTGAATTTACATTAAATACAACTACTTTTGGTTTTTCATATTTTAAAGTTTCTTCTAAAATATAATATGATTGCCATATAAGTTGCTGAGACGAACCTCTAACATAAGCCTTTATTCCTGACTCTTCATACATAACCATAGGAGAAAAATTAGCATATACTTCACAATCACCAATAAAAATTACTTCATGATCTTTTGATTCACCATAATATTGCGAAATCATGCTTCCCTCAACTAAACTTGTTGCATATTTTGGTTTAAGTAATCTATTTAAAAAAGCAAATATTATTATAAAAATTATTAAAATAACAAAAATTTTTACAGCTCTTTTCAATTTAATCTCCTAAAACTTAAAATTTACTATAAATAAAATCATTTACTTCAAAGCCTATTCCATAAATTCCAAATGTCATAATAACTAATGCAAATGTTCCTATATATATTAGTTTTCTTTCAAATGATTTTGATTTAATATAACTTAAAATTTTATCTTTTTTACTATCAAATATAAATAAAATTAATATTGAAATTATTAAAATAATATAGTCTCCTAAACTTACTCCAAGACTTAATAAATTCTGAGCAAATTTAATTATATTAAAATCAGTAAATACACTCAAAATTGCTTTAACAGCTTGACCAGTTGTTGGCCAAATAAAGAAAGACCAAAGAAGTGAAACTATAATATAATTTATAACTCTATTTAAGTTTTTAAATTTTGTTTTATAACTATCTCCTAGTAATACAAATATTCCATGGATAAATCCCCATAAAATATAATTAACACCATGCCATAATCCTGAAACTAAAAATGTAATTAATATATTAATAGCTTTTCTAAACTTTGAGCAGCGGCTTCCTCCAAGAGGGATATATATATAATCCCTTAGCCAAGAACTTAAAGAAATATGCCATCTTCTCCAGAATTCCTTTATGTTTTCAGATAAATATGGACTATCAAAGTTTTCTTTTAAATCAATATCTGCAACCTTAGAAACACCTAAAACAATATCAATTCCACCACTAAAATCTGTGTATAATTGAATTCCATACAAAAGCATAGCAAAAAATGCAAAAGCTCCATTATATATTTCTAAATTTGAAGAAATTGTACCTACAATTATAGCAACTCTTCCCGAAATTACAAATTTCTTAAATAATCCCCAAAAAATTCTTAAAAAACCATCTTCTAAATTCTCTAATTTTATTCTCTTTTTCTTTAGTATTTGCTCCCTCATTTCATCATATCTAATGATTGGACCTATAAAGATATGTGGAATATAGAAAATATACAATGCAAAATAAAATAAATTTTTCTCTGCCTCATATTTTCCTTTATAAACATCTACTAAATATGATATTACTTGCAAAGTATAATAAGAGATACCAATAGAGCTTATAAAATTAATATTTACATATGGTAAAAATTTTGACATTACAAGTAAAGCTGCATTTACAAAAATAGCTAAACCTAAAATAACTTTACCATTTTTTCTTTTTAAAAATCTAGCTGCTATAAAGCTTGAAAGCATACTAAATATAATAAATATGAAATTTGAAAACCCATAACTTAAATATATTGCTATACTTAATATAAATAGTACTATATTCAAATTCTATCTCCTCTTACTAATTTATAACTACAAATTGACTTGCATTATATGCTCTTGATGAAAACCAAGGCTCAGCTAATTTTTCTTCATCTGAATTTGAAACTAAAGAATGATTTCTTCCAGGTGTTGAATCATAATGAACATTTCCAACCTTATTCCAACAGTGAGCTCCATCTATAACATAAATTATTTGACAAGAATATCCTGCTTTTTTAAGTAAAGCTTGTAAAATATAAGCATGTACAAAACAATTTCCTGAACCATTTGTTAATCCATAATAAATAGCACTACTACGTGAAGCATAATTTACAGATGTATATTTTATTCTATCTCTAACTGTTTGAGTAATCCCTGCTGCACTTTGACCTGCACAATAACTATTATAAAAATAATCAATTTTAGCATTAACATCTTCTTGATCCCAATTTACAATTATTTTTCTTTTATAAGAACTTGTATTTCCAGCTGCATCAACTGCTGAATATGTTGCATAATAAGTCCCAGCTGCCGCAGTATTTACTGCACTTGAATTAACTGTAAAGCTTACACTTCCATCTTTATCATCTGTCGCATAAACTCCTGATTCATAATTAACCGCAGAATGTTTATTAACAGTTAAATTAGATAAACCATAAATTTTAGGCCCAGTAGTATCATGTTTAATTGTTAAAACAGCATTTTGTTCATTAACATTTCCATTAACATCTGTTGCTTTTATTGTAATTGTTTGATCTCCTATTTTAGTATAATCAATTTGAGTCTGTGACTCTGTTGTAACTTCTCCTGAAATATCACTTACAGAAACTATAAAACTTTCGTATCCTGCAATAGTTTGATCATCCCAAATTGTAATATTTTTAAGTTGTAAATTTGGTGGCGTTGTATCTTTTACATTTACTTTTGATGTATAATTCTTTCCATCTATAGAAACATTTATCTCATAAGTTCCTATTATCATTGGATTTACTTTAGCAAGTTCACTTTCAGGAACTAAAGAACCAAATCGCGCAGTATCAATTACAACGTTTGCAACTGAAAAAGGACTTCCTAATTCTAAATTAACCTCTTGAATAAGCCATGTTATCATAAGTTTACATGTACCTGTAGTTTCATTTCCATAAGCATCAACTACTTTTACTGTTACATCATATGTTCCATAATCTGTATATTCTGGAATTTGTACAAATTCAACTCTCATTTCAGAATAATCTTCTTTCGATTCTATAAAATCTTCTGGATTTGGAACATAATCTAAATATGCCATCATATCTTTAAATTTAACATTTGGGGCAGTTGTATCAACAATATTTAATTTTACAGTTTCTTGTCTACCTTTAAAATCTAACACAATATTTACTGATTGAACTTTTTTTAAATTAATAGAATTTAAATCTGTTATAATCGTAGCTCCATTTTTATAAATTGAACTTACTAAAAAATCTTCTGCTGATACATTTTCTGTTCCAAGTTCTATAGTAATATCTTTAAATTTTGGTCTTACAGCTAAATAAACTAGAATTGTAAGAAATATAATTAAAATTAATACAACAGAAAAACATATAGCTCTCGTTTTATTTAGTTTTTTTGTATTTTTTATGTTTTTTTCCTTTTGTATTTCTGTTTTTACCTTTTTAATTTTATTTAAATTTTTCTTCTCAACCCTATTATTAACTTTCTTTTTATTTTTCATCTCATTAATATCCCCAATTATTATAATTAATTATTTATATTTAAAGTGTATTCAATAGATATAATCGTATCATTTTGTACTATAAAAGAAAGTGTAACATCATCTTTTGTATATGCATAACTATTTTCTACAGTGCTTTCATAATTATCTCCATAAGTGCTTATAACTTTATCTTTACTATCAGATATTTTAACTCCCTCTTTAGTTTGCATTTCAGGATCTAAAAAATATACAGAATAAACTGTATCTACTCCTTCAACTTCAGCTACTATAATTTCTACTCCAGAATATGTATAAACTTTATCATTTCCTTCAAAAGCACAACTTTGGATTTCAGATAAACTATATTCCTCAGAAATTGCAGCTTCATCAAACTTTTGACCAGGAGTAATATTAACTCCTTTATATTCTATTTCATATACAGAAGAACTTTGATCTTTTACATTAGATTCTTCTTTTTTGCCATTACTCAAAACTCCAAAAGCAATAATTCCAGCTATAATAACTATTACAATTGCTACAATAATTATAATTTTTTTATTCATAAATAGTTCCTCCTTAAAACCTAAAAAACTATCAATATAATATAATTATTTAGCATTTTTTGCAAGCAAATTTTACAAAATTCTTAAGATATTCTTAAAATTAAACAAATTAATTTAAACTTACATTTTTTATATGATTTATATTAAAATTTTTATCAAATAAATAAACTTCAATAATATCAAATCTTATTGGAAATTTTAACAAATTATTTTTATACAAAAAGAAATTTGCCGTTTTTAAAATATGTATCTTTTTTAAAGGTGTTATAGAATCAATTGCTTCTCCATATTTCATATTTCTTCTTGTTTTTACTTCTACAAAAATAATTTCATTTTTATACTTAGCAATAATATCTATTTCTCCGCAATATGCTCTAAAATTTCTTTCAATAATTTTATATCCTTTTTCTTCTAAAAAATTTGCAGCAAACTCTTCTCCTTCATTCCCTAAAGATTTAAAGTCATTTTTATAATTCTTTTTTAACATATCCGTGCTCCTATTATATATTTTACTAAGTCCTCAAATTCCATAAGTGTAAGTAATTTTGATGTACAAGTTATATCATTTTTAGTTTTATAAGAAATTTCTTCTACACTAATTGGCTTTTCCCCTAGGAGTTCATAAATTTTCCTATATTCTTTTTTCACTCTATTATTTTGAATTATTCTTCTTTTTTTCTTATATTTAAATTCCACAAAGTCATTCAAAATATCATCTACGCATACTACCATTTTAGCTCCTTCTTTTATCAAATTATTTACCCCTACTCCATTTTTACTATCAAGCCTACCGTGGAAGTGCATATACATTTTTTCCTTGTGACCAAGCATATCTTGCTGTGATTGTAGTTCCACTTCTATATTTTGCCTCAATTATGAAAACAGTTTTTGAAATTCCACTTATAATTCTATTTCTAAATGGAAAATTTTTACTCATAAAACTAACATTTTCTGGATATTCTGTTATAACTAATCCACCTTCTTTTAAAATTCTATTATATAAATCCACATTTTCCACAGGATAAATGTGGTTAAAACCTGTTCCCATTACTGCAATTGTTTTTCCACCCACATTTAAAGTTTCCTCATGAGCTAATCTATCGGCTCCTTTTGCCATACCGCTTACTACCACAATATCTCTTAAAGCAATTTCTTTTATAAATCTTTTTCCAATATTTGCTCCATATTCTGTTAAATCTCTACTTCCTATTATTGCTATAGCCGGCTCTTTAAGTAAATTAATATTTCCTTTATAATATAATATTTTAGGTGGACTATATATTCTTTTTAAATTATCTGGATATTCTTCATCATCTATTTTAATATATTCCAAAAAACCACTCCTAACCCTCAAAACCTCTATATTGTAAAGCTTCTAATATATGGTCTTTTTTGATATTACTTGAATTATCTAAATCAGCAATTGTTCTAGCAACTTTCAAAACTTTTGTATATCCCCTTGAACTTAAATTCATTTTATCAGAAGCTTTTTTTAAAATTTCATTTGATATATTATCAAGTTCACAAAATTTATTCATAAGTTTAATTTTTAAATCACTATTACAAAAAAAATCATATTTTTTATATCTTTCATTTTGAATTTTTCTAGCTTTATTTACTCTTTCCCTAATAGTTTTAGAACTTTCTTCTAATCTATTTTCTGTCCCATCATATTTAATATTAGATACTTGAACTTGAATGTCAATTCTATCTAAAATAGGACCACTTATTCTACTCCTATAATTCTTAATCTGAAATTCCGTACACTTACAAGCTTTATCTTTACTTCCAAAATAGCCGACACGGACACGGGTTCATACTCGCAACTAGCATAAAATTACAAGGATATGTAATACTTGCACCAACTCTACTAATATTAACAATTTTATCTTCTAATGGTCCACGTAGTACTTCTAAAGCACTTCTATTAAATTCCGGCAGTTCATCTAAAAATAGTACTCCTGAATGAGATAAACTAATTTCTCCAGGTTTTGGAATTCTACCACCTCCTATTAAAGCATTTGCAGAAATTGTATGATGAGGACTTCTAAAAGGTCTTTTAGTAATTAAAAATTCATCTTTCATATTTCCTGAAATGCTATAAATCTTTGTAATCTCTAATGCTTCCTCAAAATTTAAATTTGGAAGAATTGTTTTTACTCTTTTTGCCATCATAGTTTTTCCGCGAACCAGGGCTTCCAATCATTAAAACATTATGGCCTCCAGCAGTTGCAATTTCTAAAGCTCTTTTAACATTATGCTGACCTTTTACTTCAGAAAAATCAATATCATACTGACTATAATTCTCAAAAATATCTTTAACATCTGATTCTTCTCTTTTTATTTCAATTTCATTATTTAAATATCTTATTAAATCAAATAAATTATCTACACCAATTACTTCTATCTCTTTTATAAGTGCTGCTTCTTTTGCATTTTCTTTAGGAACTATAACTTTTTTTATTCCATATTTTAATGCTTCAATGCACATTGGAAGCACTCCATTTACTCTTTTTATTTTACTATCTAAAGATAATTCACCAATAAAAATAATATCACTTAAATTTGCCTTTTCTAGAAATCCTATAGACTTCAAAACTCCGATTGAAATTGCTAAATCAAAATATGAACCTTCTTTTCTTAAATTAGCAGGTGACAGATTAATAATATATCTTCTACTTGGTATATCAATACCACAATTTTTAATTGCAGTTTTAACTCTTTCTTTTGATTCTTTAACGCTAATATCAGGAAGTCCAATAATCTCCCAAATAGGCATACCATTAGATACATCTACCTCAGTATTAACCAATGTTCCATTTAATCCTTGAAGTACCATACATTTAACAACAGATAACATTTTACCTCCTAAATCAATAACATTTAATTTTCTAACTATTAAAACATTTAAAATACTATAATGTCTTTAAATTTTAATATAAACAAAAAGAGACACGAAAGATTTAATATTTAATCTTTCATGCCCCCGTTTCATGTTGCAATTATAATGCAACTATTTTAAATTGTCAATAGTTTTTATAAAAAATTTAAATTATTTTATTAAAACTACAAATTGACATGCTGCCAAATTGTCCATTTGGAGCCTTTAGAGTTATAACATTATAACTTATCTCACTATCAGGTTTATATTTTCCAATAAACATTTCTGTTCCTTCATAATAATTAGATGAATCCTCTATTTCCCACATTGGGCTTTCTCCTGTTACTAGCATATATTCAAATACTTTGTACTTTCCATCCTTGAAAGTTACATCAGTATATCTTGTGTAACTTGTATTGTAATATACTAATCTTAAAGATCTTGCTTCTCCGTTTTTTGTTGCTTCTACAAATTCATCTAATTTATCTTGATTTTTCGAAACTAGATAAGTATCATAATTTCCATATTTTTCTGGATTATATTCTGTAACTATACATCCATCTTCTATTGCTTCTTCCATAGTATATCCATTTGTAACTATTTCTTCTATACTTAAATACTCATTTCCCATAGTATTCTTATTAGAAAATTCCATTATTTTTATATCATCTCTATCTAAACTATTAGAAACTTTTGTTGAAATAATTTTTAAACCCGGTACCTCATTTTTTTTATCAGTTTCATAATCTCTTATTATTTTTACATATAAAGTTGTATCATCACTATATATATCTGAAATATAAACATCTCCAGCCGGAAAAACAACTAATAAAAAATTATTTTCAAAATCTTCTTCTGTCATATTAATTATATTTTCATAACTACTTTTAAATTTGTTATATTCATCTATTGATTTTATTTTCTTATAATTAAAATCATTTGCCCACTCTAACTCAGAAGGATTTACTGCATAAGATTGATTACTTGCTATATTTTGCTCTGGTCTTTGTTTTGAATTATTTGTAACACCTGTATACGCAAGAGCGCCAACTCCAACAAATAATATTATACAAGCTATTAACTGAGGAATTAATTTAAATTTTTTATTAAAACTTATTTCTTTTTCGAAAAAATATTTTTTTCGATTTTCAGTTTTTTTACATTTCTCAAAAATTTCTTTTTTATACAAATCCTTATCAAACATATCTTTCTTCCTCCTTAATTAAATTTTCTTTTAATTTTTTTCTTAATCTATAAAGCTGATTTCTAACTTGTCCTACTGTCTTTCCTAAAATCTTTGCAGTTTCTTCATAGCTTAATTCTTCAATATCGACTAAATATAAAATCATACCATTTTTTAAATTTAAAATTATGTCTCTTAATCTTTCTTTATCCATATTTTTTAAAACTTCTTCCTCAATATCTACTAGTAGCTCACTTCTATATAATACTTCGTCTACAAGTTTAACGTTTTTGCATTCTTTCTTTAAAAAATTTTTAGCTCTACTTTTTCCAATAACAAAAAGATATGTTTTTAATGAATATTTAAAATCATAATCTTTTTTCTTAGTATAGATATATACAAAAACATCTTGACTTAAATCTTTTGCAACTTCTATATCTTTTACAAAACCAAATATAAAATAGATCAGTTTTTCAGCATATCTATCAATTATTTTCTCAAAAGATTCTTCATCACCATTTAAAAATTTTCTATATAAATTTATATCTTCTTGTTCTATCTCTTGCAATTTTTTATCTCCTTTCCTTATTACTTTACAACATAAATACAATTTAAAACAAGAAAAAATCTCACTTTTAAAAAGTAAAAAAGTATAGAATTTAAACTATACTTTTTATATAAAAAAACACTTTTTTAATAACAAATACTAAAAAAGTGCCTTTTAAAATATTTTTTTAATAATATAAATAAACTTCTAAATTTCTTCTACCAAATTGTATACATTCAGATTGAGTATCCATATAGACATCTATATGTCCATTTGTTATAGCTCCTCCTCTGTCCTCTACAACAAACCAGCCTCCATTTGGATAACTTGCAAAATATGGAATATATACTACTGTTCCCATTGGAATTCCCGGTCCTGCAGCTACAGTATAACCTGATGATGGCCATGCCCCTGAAGCTGTTCTATTTCCAGTTGCAGTATAAGCTGAAACGCTTTTTGTTGAAACAGAAGGTGTAGCTCCTGAAACACTTGATGCTAATGTTAGTCCTGATCCAGTAGGTCTTGAGCTAGAACGAGTTACTACTTTTGAAGATATTTGAATAATTTTATCAACTGGTTCTTTTATAATTGTTTCTGATATAACAGTTCTTTCAACTTCTACATCATCTTGATATTTAACTTTATATTTTACTTCTTTTAAACCATTTTCACCCTCTTGTAAAACTCTATCTTGAGTTTCAGTTCCTGAAGATGAAACATCTTTGGTTACTGTTTCAAAAGGAATTTCAATTTGTTCAGTAATAATTTTTTCTGTAACTGTAACATAATTTCCTAAGATTTGCTCTGTAGTAATATTTGAAACTTCTTCTGCTACAATAACTGGTTCTTTGTCAGCCTTGCTTATTTCAATAATTTTAGCTACATTAATATCAGAATCCAAACTTGGCTCAACAACTTCATCATCTAATAATACAATATTATTTTCTTCTAAAATATCTGATACTTTAGTCTTAGTTGTCATTACTGAAATTGAAGTATCATCTGAAAATTTTATAGTAATATAATCTAAATCGCTTTTTGTTGCAAAAACTCCAACTGCAAGTAGACCAATTACTATAATACTAACAAAAATAATCCTACGAATTATTTTTCCGGATGAACTATCTACTTTCATAAAAATCCTTTCTTTAAAAAATAGTTTTTTAACCACGCAAACATTATACTATTAATATATTTTTTTGTCAAATTTATCCAAAGGATTACTATATAATATGTACAAACTATACGGATATGCTAATTTAAAAGAAAATTTTAACTTATTTTAATAAATATCTATTTTACAAAAAAATCTTTATTAAAAAGAGATAAATCAACTCTAGCCGTAACTTCATCGCCTGCACCTGTTTCACTAAACTGCCATCCAATAGTTTTTTTATTAAGTTCAACATTAGAAGCCCCTTCTTGGCTTTCAATATCAAAATACCAATAATCCGGAATTAAATCATCTTCTGGATAATAAGAAATCCAAAATCTTGTACTCAATGATGATAAATATAAATTTGCAGTTTGAGCATTTGAATATACTATTGTATCAATATTTTCTTTTTCTAATTTATCTATAAGCTCTTGAACTAATTTTGCTCTATCATTCCAAATATCATCTGCTCTTCCTTCTCCATTATGTTTTTCTATATCTAGGGCAACAGGAAGTTTACAATTTTCTCCAGCATATTTACTCAAAAACTCTTTTATAAATTCTACTTCTTCGTCAATTTCCTCAGAATTTAATGCCTCATCTAAAAAATAAAAACCATATGGAACTCCTAAAAATTCACATGCATCAACAAATACTTGAAAATTAGAATCTTCATACATATTTCCTTCAGTTCCATAACCTCTTCCACCAGCTCTTATATATACATATGAAATATTATTTTCTAATAAAAATACCTCATAATCACCTTTAGATTTAAAATCTGTTCCAAAATTAAATTTTGAAACATCTGAAACTAAAACTCTTTCACTATTTATTTCTTCAAAATATTGAATATTTTCAGTTCTTACAAACCCGGTTTATCCTTCCGTCTACTTTTACTTTACTCCATGAAACTCCATTTTCTTCAAATTCATCTAAAATATAAACCTCTTCACCTTTTTTCAAAAGCCTAATTTGCTTAACATTATCTGTTTTAGCTTCTTGATAAAAAGGTACATCTTCACCTATTACAACTGCATGAATTGATGTATCTATTTCCTTTTGATTTTTAAGATTTAAATATATTTTTATTGCTATAATTCCAACAATTAGTACAAATACAGTAACTAAAACTACTATGATTAATGTTTTCTTTTTATTATCCATTTTTTACTCCTAATTTTAAAATTTATATTTTTTATTCTAACATTATATAATAGAATTTGTCTATAGAAAATAAAAAAGAATTCTCTTTTATTTTTTAAGAGAATTCTTAATATATTTTTTTATTTAATATTAAAACTTGCTATATTTATCATATTTTTTATAGAATATAAAACCTGCAACTAATAATACTATTATTGGTAAAATTATAATTTTATAACCTGTATTTGGTAATCTTCCTGGAGCAATTGTATTATCTTCTCCATTATTTGTTCCTAAACCATCTTGATCTTGATTATTATCTATTGGATTGCTATTATTTTTATCATCATTATTATTATCATCTTGAATATTATTTGAGTTATTATCATTTATGTTGTTATTAATATTATTACCTTCATCTATATTATTATCCACATTATTTTCTGGTCTATTGTCTGGAACATTTTCAGGATTATTGTCTGGATCATCTGGAATAACTTCATTTCCAATATTTACATCTAAAGATTGACTTATAACATCAGCTTTATCAGTTGTTCCTGAATATATTTTAAACAAAGTATAAGAAATTGCATCTTCGTAATTTCCTTCTGCTACATTATCTTTTACTTTAAATGTTATAGTAACTAGATCAGTGTCTGAAGTAAGTGCATTTTCTAAATCTATAACTAATCTATAGTCTCCATTTCCTGATACTGGATTTGAATTAAAAGTAATTCCTGTATCTGCGCTTGAAGCTTCTTCATCATTAGAATCATATACATCTAAAACATTGTTTGAATTTATTTCTACTTTACCTTCAGAATTTGTAACAATACTATCTACAGTTAATTTTTCAAATATATTCTCATTTACATTAATATAACCACTTATAGATGTTACTCCTGAATTTCCTTCTATATTATTTAAAGATAGTGTAACTGTAAATTCATCTCCAGCTGATATAGAATCTTTAGCAGAAGAAGTTAAGCTTATGTTACCACTAATAGTTGCATAAACACTTGTGCATAAAAGCATAAGCATAATAACAACACTAATTACTACTTGTCTTTTTTTCATATGCATACTCTCCTATTTAAAAAATAATTTCATAATACTAACATAACATTAAACAATAAAAAAATCAATACCTTTTTTTGACATTTTTCTAGTTTATATTTTTATAAAACTAAATTTAAAAATAAAAATAACTTACTGTTTAAACAGTAAGCTATTTTTTATATATATTTAAGAAGGAAATGTCTTAAGTTTATTTATTTATTTATTTATTTGACTCTTTTTTAAAAAGAACTTATTTTGTCAGCTCTATATTGTAATACTAATAAAGAATCTAAACTATCAATATCTCCGTCATTATTTACATCTGCTGCATCATTATATGAACCAACTAAAGAAGTTGTATCATTGATTACATTTTTAATTATTCCTGAGTCTAATGCATCAACCTCTCCATCTCCATTTACGTCTCCTAAAACAACTATTTCTAATATATCAACTTCTTCACCTTGAGCTGTATCAATTGTTACTACTGCACCTGTTGATATATAATCTCCAATTGCTTGGTCGCTATTTACAACATTAATAGAATATCCATCTTCTTCTATTAAGTTATTTACAAATTCTGATACTTCGATTTCAGGAGTATTTACATATACATATCCATCTTCTACTCTATATCCATATGTAATTTCTGTTTCATCTCCTGGGTTAACTGGAGTATCTGGATCATCTGGATTAACCGGTTCGTCTGGGTCAACTGGTGTATCTGGATCATCTGGTTCTTCTGTAGAACTTTCAACAATTGTATAAGCAATGCTACAAGTTGTTCCATATGCTAAACCATCAGTTGAGTATGAATTTCCATTATTTCCTTCAATAGTAACTGTAGCTAATCTTTCTCCTAAACCTGGTGTATATAATTTAACTGTTGTTCCATTAGCTTCAACTGTTCCTAATAAACTATCAATTCCAAAAGAAGTTCTTGAGTAATCTATTTTTTCTGCTTGTTCAAATATTGCTGGTAAATCAACTGTTATAAATTGTCCTTCTAAAACTACTGTTAATTCTAATGTTAATGTTTGATATTGGAAACTTACTTTTGGACAATATTCTGATAGAACATATTCCTCAACTTCCATATCATGTGCTTTTGCTAAGAATTTAAATTGATTTGTAAAATATGCTATATCAGAAATTTGGTTATTAGAGAAATTAGCTGATTCTAAATTTTCCATACCAACCATACTAAAATCAAAGCTTCCTGATAATAAGTTTCTACTTAAGTCTAATGTTTCTAGTTTTGTTAAAACTTCTAGACAATTTACGTCTGATAATTGGTTATATCCTAAATTTAAGTTTTTCATATTTGTAAATGTTGTCCAATCAACTGTTGTTATATCTCCGAAGCAAGTTTTTATACATATTTAATGTTTCAAGTTCTGCTAAAGCTTCAAGGCCTTCAATTGTTTCTACTGAGTTGTCTTGCATATTTAAATTTTCAAGTCTAGGTAATTTTACAAATACTGAAATTAAATTTTGAGCATTTGAATATTTTCCTGAAATTATTTCTTCTGCTTCATCTAAACTATCTTTTATTTCACACATACAACCACCATCTGTTACATAAGTTGTATAAGTACCTTTTGCAGTTGTTGCAAATGTAGTATCATATCCTAATGAATCTAAATCAGCAATTAATGTATCAAATGCAGTTGTTGATAATAAACATGAACTTTCTCCACCATATAAATTTTCATTTAAACAATAATTTGCTGCCATATCTATAGCATCTAATATTTTCATTGTTTTTACAAATTCTTGATAATCAGATATTGTTAATAAATCTGCTCCTTCTTTCTTTGTATTAAAGAATGAAGTAATTGGATTTTCGATATCTGTTGGTTCAGAATCTACAGTTGTTTGTGTTGGAATATCAAAAGCATCAATTATTAAACTTGATTCAAAATCAGTTAAAGCTTCTGCTTCTTCTAAACCTGCTACTTTATCCATTATTGTTTCTGCGTATCCTCTAGCTGTTTCTAAATTTGCATCATTAATGTTTTCCTCTGATAAAGCAAATGTCTCTGGTGTTAAAAGTGAAGTTAATAAATATTCATTTTCATAAACTTCATATAATTTATTTAAAGTTTGGCTAATTAAATTTCTATATGTTGAAATTGAAGTTGCTTTACTAGCTAATTCTTGCTTTGCATTTTCAATTTCTGTTTCAGATGGATTATCTGAACCTTGTAATTTTTCATAATTCTCTTTTAAAGTATTATATTCTTCTAAAGCTGTTTTTAAAGAGCTTCTATATGAACTTAAGTTAGTTAAAAATTTTGTGTATCTTTCTTGTAACTCTGTTTCTTTTGTATCTTTATTCTCATCTAATTCTAAAATTTTATCTATAGAATCAATATAGTTATATGATAAATTTAATTCTGTATTTAATCCAACAAATTCTTCTAAACCTGTTATATCTGTTAATCTTTTATCATTTAAAACTAAAGATGGAATTTTATTAATTAAAGTATCTGTATCAATAACTAATATTAAAGAATCATCATAATTTCTTAAATATAAAGTTGTGCCAGATTCACCATAGCTCTCTAATTTATCATTTTCAGTTTGTTTTGCAGTTAATTGAGATTTAACAGCATTATATAAATTTTCATCTTCAAATATAATTCCTGTTTCATCTGAATCAATTACTACATAACTTAAAGTCATTTTTGTATTTGCTAATTTACTTGAAGAATCTTTAACATTTACAGTTAATTTCACTAAACCTTTAAGAGCTTCATAATCATCTCCATTTCCCTCAGCAATATTAATTTTTAATGTATTCCCGCTTACTGTAGCCCAATCAACTGTACTATCTCCATTTGTTTCAGCTTCAATCCAATCTGCATCAATATAACCACCATCTTCTAAAAGAATATCTGGTAAAGAGATTGTATAAGTTTTTGAATGGTCAGATTCTTCTGTAATATCAACTACAACTATTTCTTTTTCTTCAATTTCTTGGTTAGTAATATCAGTTGTAGCAATATTATCAAATGTTGTTATTGAATTTACACTTTCTAATTTATTAGAAGATAAATTCAAATTTGTTAAAGGTAAACTATCTAATTCACCTAAATTACTGTCAGCTGTTAATTCATTTGCTGTTAAATTAATTGTGTTTACATTATTAAATGAACTCAAACCAGTTAAATCATCAATTGAACCATTAGATAAATCTAAATAAGTTACATTTGAAAGATTTGTTTCAGTAATTATAATTGTTCTGTTAGCATCACTATATTCAGCACCAATATTCTGTTCATTTAAACTTTTCTTTACTGCCTCATATAGTTTACTATTAAGTGTAATTTCAACACCTGTTGCAGCATCAGACGCCATTGCAAATGGTCCAATGCACTGCAATAGCATTATTAAAACTAACACTACTGTAAGTAAACATTTCCTCCTCATAGTATTCCTCCTTAAAATATTTATTTGATAGTTTTATAATAACACTTTTTGCAAAAAGGTCAATACCCTATTTTTTCCATAAAAATAAATCGCTCCATAAGCGCTTACGGAAGCAGTTTAAAATAATTTTATTTATTAAATATTAAATTTTTATTACAAATTCTATTCAAAAAATCCTATTTTCTTACGTAACACTACATTTACGGTATTTTAATTTAATCTATATACTCTCATTGCATTTTCAAAAGTAATTTTAGCAACTTCTTCTACTGTTAAATTTTTAATTTCAGCAATTTTTTTAGCAACTTCAATTACTGTTCTAGAATCATTTCTTTTTCCTCTATATGGTTCAGGAGAAAGATATGGAGAATCAGTTTCTATTAAAATTCTATCTAAAGGAACATTCTTTACTGCTAATTCAGGTTTTGCATTTTTAAAAGTTATAACTCCACTAAAAGAGATATAATATCCTAACTTTAGGCCATCTTTAATAAGTTCTAAATTTAATGGACAACAATGAAAGATACCTTTATTAATACATTCATGTTCTTTTAAAATTTTAATTATATCTGTATATGCATCTCTTGTGTGAATAGAAATTGGTAAATCCAAATCATTTGCAATTTCTATCTGTCTAATAAAAATTTCTTTTTGTAAATCCTTATTATCTTTTCCCCAATGATAATCTAAGCCTATCTCTCCAATAGCAACAACTTTTTTATTTATAGCTAAACTTTTAATTTCTTTTAATTCTTCTAAATTTTTAGTAGTTACTCCTATTGGAGAAATTGCAACAGTAGAATATATATAATCATATTCTTTAGCAATATCTATAGCTTTTTTACTAGAATCTAAATCATAACCAATACATGTGAATTTTGTTATTCCAGCTTTATAAGTATTTTCTATAATTTCTTCTCTATCATTATCAAAAGCTTCATCATTATAATGTGAATGTGTATCAAATAATTCCATAATTTCTTCCTATTCTTTAAATAATACTATTACAGTTGCCAAAGCATATTCTTTGCAATGTGATAAACTAATATCTATACTTTCAATCTCAGGAATAGGCTCTTTTAATATAACTTCTGGCTTTCCTGAATCAAGATTTATAATTTCAAAATTAGTCCAAATCAATTCTGAATTTATTTTTTTGCTTAAAGCTTTAAAAATTGCTTCTTTTGCAGCAAACCTTGCAGCATAATGTTGGTATTTCTGATTTTTATGACTTTCACAATATTTTACTTCATTTTCAGTAAAAATATTAGATTTAAAACTTTCTTCATGTGACTCTATAGATTGTTTAATTCTACTAATTTCAATTATATCAGTTCCGCAAGAAATCTTCATTTTAATCATCCTCTTTTTTATTTAAATTGTTAAATATACGATCATAAAAATATTTACTAGATTCAAAGCAAAAGAACAAATTAATAAAATTATCAAAACTAAAAAATACATATTATTTTTTTCTATATTTAAACTTTTATATACAATTTCATATTTGTTTTTAATTTCTTCATATAAATTATTAAGTTCAAATACTTCTTTTAAAGTTTTATAATATTTTGTTCCATTATCCCCTAAAGTAATTTCATTTTCCCATAGTTCTTTTGTAAATTTAACAAATTCCTGCCTCATCTTAACTATTTTGCCATATTCTTTAAAATCAATATTTAATTTACTTAAAAATATTTTTTGATATAAAGTAATTATAAATGTATAAAAATATTCATTTTCATATTCAAATGGCAATTTTGTATAATTATATGTATCAACTCCTGAACAAATTAAATTTGAACTAAGCTTTGTTAGAGCGATTTTATAATATTTAAATTTGTCAATAATTGATAGATTTTTATTAATATTGTCTTTATTAAAGTCAGAAAAATAATTGCTTGGTAAAACATTTGCAAATTTATAAAAATCTGAAGGATAATCATCTATACTATTTTTTTCATTCCAGCATTCAGGCTCTAAACATACATAAGAAAATGTATAAAATCTAGAATTAGTAAAATCATCGGAATTATCTGTAACTTTTCTTCTATAAATTCCCGTAATCTGACTTATTAATTCAGATATATCTTTAACATCTTTAAATTTATCTGCCTGAATTCTAATATTATCAAAGTTTTTTAGTGATGAGAATTCAGAATTTATATCTTTAAATTTATAATTAAAATTTAAAACATCATAAAAATCATTTGTTCCTTCAAGATTTGTTCTCATTGTAAAAAAACAAATACCAGTATTAAAACATATAAGTTCTATTTTATCAACAGAAAAAAATATGCTATTTCCATTTTTATTTATTTTTCCCTTAACACTTTTATCTAATTTATAAGTAAAACACGCACAAGTTTGATTTGCAATTAACTTGCTTTTTAAAATTATTTTAGTTCTTTCAAAATCTTTTAATTTTTCTCCTCTAAACTCAAAAGTTGGAAAAAGATAATCTCTAATATTTGGCAAAAAATAAGTATAAATTCCAATATCTTTTTCTTTCTCAAATATTTTAAATTCACATCTTTTATCTTTTAATAATTTTAATATATACTTATCATATCTAGTTTCATCTACTAAATATGGATGAATAAAATAAGTATATTGATATTTTGTTTTCATTTCCATTAATTTTAAACTCCTAGCTTAAATTTTATCTTATGTTTTTTTAATTTTATTTTACATATATATTTAATGATAAATCATCATATAAATGCCAAGTTGAAATAAATTCTATATATAAATTATCATCTAAATTAACACTTGGTTCTAAAATAACATTTCCAGATGAATCTAAAACTCCCCATAATCCATTTTGCTTAACTGCACAATATCCGTAAGAGTTTTGCTCTCTTGCATCATCATATTTATAATCTACAATTAATTCTCCGTCTTTATTTACATAACCATATTTATCACCATTTTTGGATAAAAATAAAGTATTAGTTTTAAGTGCATTTATATTTGTTTCTTCTACAATATTTAAATTATAATATTTATATTCTCCATTTTCTCTTACTTGCATATAATTTCCTTCTATGTTCAATTCAGAGATTATAATATGTGAAAGCTTTGTTTCAAAATTTCTATCAATTATATCTGTTGTAAAATCACTATTTTCTGCTTGATAAAAATCAGTTGAATGTAAATATTCTAAAGAATTATATTTAAAGTCAACACAAACTACATTTTCAATAGATATAATTCCATAAAGTCCACCTTTTTTTGCCACATAATAATTATCTGTAGCATATGACAAATCTTCATATTCTACTGGAACTTTAGATTCTCCTGAAGTTTTTATAACTCCATATAAATCACCATTTTTTATAATTAAATTCTCTCCATTTATTGAAACAATATCTTCAAAACCATTCGCTAAAACTATATTTAAATTACTATCTATTAATTTTAAACCTGAATCATCACGAACAACATACATTGAATTACCAGTTACATTTTTTATTTCTTGATAATTATTTTCTAAAATAGTTTTTCCTGATGCACTAACTATCCCATACTTTCCATTTAATAAAACAATATAACCGTCATCTTCTGAATTTAAAGATAATGTTTCAATAGCTTCAAACTTACATTCAACAACTAAATCTTTTAAATTTGAGTTTACAATTCCTTTTAATCCATTTTTTTCAACTACAATACTCTTCTCTGTTCCTTCTAATGATTCTATATTTGTATACTCAGCTTCTAAGACTTTGTTTCCTTCAAAATCTATTAATCCGTAAAGACCATTTGACTCATAAATTAATAAATTATTATCATACCATACTCCATTTAAGTCACTTTTTTCTATAGGACGTATATTTGAGTAATTAGTTAAAACTTCTTCTCCGTTAGCATTAACAACTTTTGTACTGTATGTTTCATTTTGATAATCTATATTTTCATAACAAATAAATAAATCTTTAGATTTATCTGGAATTATTATCATTTCATCATAATTTAGATCAATAATAGTATTACCTTTATTATCAATTACTCCATATTTTCCATTATCATAAACTGTAAAATATGATGTTGGAACTGTCATTTCAGTTACAGTTTTGTTTCCACTAAATAAATTTTTTAATGAAATTATTACCATTATAATTACGATAATTGCAATAATTGTAGCTATTACCTTTTTTTTATTAAGTTTAACTTCTCCATCATATCTTTTTCCTTTACCCATACATACCTCCGTAAGTAAACTTAAAATTATTACGGAAATACTATATCATGTTTTGCATAAAAAAACAATACCTATTAAAATTTTTAAAAAAGCAATAAAAAATTATTGCTTTTTTAAAATCTTTGCTACTATAACTGTTATATCATCCTTAACATTACCATAAGAATTATCAATTGCTTCATTTACAATTAAATCTGAAATTTTTTGAACATTAGTTGTATTAATTTTACTTAAAAAATTCTCTATCCAATCACCTTGGGAGTCATCCTTTGCAGCATCTAGTAATCCATCACTACACATTAATATAATATCGCCTTCACTTAAAGGATATGTTTCCCTATATATTTCTACATTTTCTATAATTCCAACTGGCATTCTACTTGATGAAAAAACTTTAACATCATTTTTAGTTTTTATGTAAGTATTACATGCTCCATTTTTAATAATTGATATATCACCTAAATACAAGTCTAAAACACTAATATCTACGCTTGCATACATTTCATCATTTTTATTTAAATTAAGTTCAGAATTTATAAGATTTAAAACATCTTTTTCTTTAAATCCTTTTTCCAAAAAATTATTTAAAGTATTAATAACAAATTTACTACTTTTTTTAGCATTTTTTCCACTACCCATACCATCACTTATTGCTAACAGATATTTTCCATCTTCTAGTCTTACTTGTATATTTGAATCGCCTGAAATTTTATTTCCTTCTTTATTTACTTTTGAGCTTCCAACAGCCAAGCCAAATTTATCTTGTACAGAATATGTTTGAAAATAAAGTCCTGTTGATAAATTTCTTTTATCTTTTTGAAAAACAAATTTCCTTCTAAAAACTTTTGAAATAATATCAGCAATTAAATCTAGTTTTTTCTTATCTCTTAAATCACTTCCTTCTTCAAATTTTAAATCTAATTGTACTATATACTTCCCATTTTCTGCTCTACTTACTAAAACAGAATTTATATCTATTCCTTTACTACTTAATAAAACTTTTATCTCTTTTTCTTTTACATCAAATTTTTCATTTTGAATTTCTTCTTTCGAAACCTTTTTTATCATATTGGAAACATTTTTTAATTCATTTTTTATTTTTTGCTTTTCTTCTTTACGCGTTTTTTGTTTTAAAGTTTTCATTTGTAATTCACGATATGTTCTATTTGCAATTTTAATTAATTCTTGTAAATCATTTTTTATTTTTTGATCTCTTAATAAAATAAAATTATTATATTTTTTAAATATGTCTATTAAAATATTTTCTGTAATTACATCTTCCCTAGAAAATTGATTAAAAATATCAGCTATTAATTCAAAATTTTGAATTACATCTTCATAAAATATATTTTCTTTATAATCTTCAAAATTACTACAAAAATTATCAATATATATTTCTTTTTTCAATTCATTATTCTCATCACTTATAAGCATTTCTTCATCAATTTCATCAATTGCGCTTGCTACTACATCTAATTTTTCTTTTACATCTTCATAATATTCAAATTTTTTATCTCCATTTGAAGGTAAAGATTTTTCTCTTCCAAATAGATCTTGTACTCTAATCTTAACATTTGAAGGAACTGCTAATAAAAGAACTGCAGCAACAAAAATTTCTCTAAAATAAATTATTGTAGAAGTATTTCCATTTGCAAGATAAGTAAGTATTGCATTTCCAAGTAAAAATCCAATAATAACTCCTATTTTTCCGAATCTATTTAATGCACCAGCTAAAATACCTGAAACTGCAAAAACTGTAAGTTGTAATAAAGTAATATTTCCAACTAAAGTTAAAGCTAGTCCTATTGATAAACCAGCAGTACCACCAATTAATATTCCATTTTTCCACCCTAGAACTAATATTATAAAAATTATTAATATGTTACTAATACTTAAAGAAAAAACTTGTACATCTTTTAAAACAGAAATTGCAATAGACAAAATTATTGAAGCTGCTATTAATTCTTCAACTGTAAAAGCTTTTTTCTCTCCCCAATCACGAATAACAACAATACCATTTACAAAAATCTTATAAAATGTATATGTTAAAGCTGCAATAACCAAACCTAAAAACACATCATAGATTAAAAATATTCCTCTAATATTATCTATAAAATTATATAAAAAACTTGCTAAAAAAAGTCTTGAACCTACTTTTAAAACTTCATTTCTATCATCTAATGATATTTTAGGTTTAAAAATAAATATTAAAATAAAAAATATAACTGATGTACCAAAAAAAGTTCCTAAACCAGTTAAACCGTGAAAAATCCATGTTGATATAAATGAAATTATATAAACCATAAATATTGGAACTGTTCCACCCATACATGCCGCTAAAATTGCTAAACCAAATGGAATAATTTCATTTTTTATAGACACCATTGAAACTAAAAAAGTAAGTATGTAAATTATAATATTATGCAAAGTAAATAATTCTTTTAATATAATTTTAAAATTTTTATCATTATCACTTTGCATATCAATTCTACTATTTGAAACATTTTGAAACATCCTAATTCACCTCATCTAAATTTCTTTAGACCCCTTTTGTATTTTATAATTTATGTAAATATTTTATACTAAACACATAGTCAAAATTTGTCACATTTACAATTAAATTTATAAAATATTCCTACAAAATATGATACATTTTTCTTAGATTTGTCAAAAAGTATTTTATTATACTTTATTCTAAAAAGCAATACTAAATTTTAAAAATATAAAAAGCCCTTTAGGCTTTTTATCCTAAAGGACTTTTATATTTAATGTTTTATTTTTTTAATAAAACTTTTTTCTTAATAACTATAATACCTACAGCTAAGATAACTCCTGCTATTAAAACTGCTCCAACAATTTGTAATACTAATTGTACTTGTGGACTTAAACCAGTTGGTGGTGATAATGTGATTAATTCTGTTGCACTTGTATCTGGTTCATCAAGTGATATTGTGTAAATATCTACTGTTTCATCATATCCTGTTGCTCCTTCTTGTAGCTTATAAGTACTTGTATTTGCAGCAACAGTTCTTACGTCCCTTCTACCAACAGTATTTTCAATTTTAATCATTTCAGCAATATTATCTATATCACTACTATCCTCTTCTGAAGAATAGTATCTTGAAACAGTTAAATTAATACTTGCTGTTGCCATATCATAAGCAGCATCTTTATCCTCTTTTGATTTTGCTGTATATGGAGTAGTTGGTTTTACTAAACTTGGATTTGTTCCTTCTGTTATATCATTTGCTCCATTATCAATGCTTATAATTATATTATTTTTAGAATCTGTAACATATTCTTGTAAATTATCATTTATAACAGAATATTTATATGCTCCATTTGTTAATCCTGATGATAATGTAGAATAAGTAGCAGGTGAGATTCCTGTGTTGTTTTTATAGTTATAATATGTTACTTCATAAATTTCTACATCATTTCCTGTTACGATATTTCCAGATTCATCTACAACTATTGGTTCTCCAGTTTCACTATCTACTATTTGAATAATAGCTGGATCTATTAAACCTTCATCTGCATAATCTACTAAATCTTGAATAGTTGCATTTGCCCAGCTTTGATTTGCTGAAATATTATCAGTATCTATAAATTCTACATCTGGATCAACATAATCAACTATTTGATGTACTGTAGATTCAACTAAGATATTATCATCTGTATAAGTTCCTTGTGTACCTAAATAGTAAATGCTTCCGAAGTAAGTACCATATTGATATTTACCACTTAAATCATTCCACAATCTTCCATTTTCAGCTGTATAATATGGTGACGTCAATTTTTCAATTGCATTATTTACTGCTGGATTTGCTTCTTTATTATAACCTTCACTATTAACTTCTGTCCATACATCTTTTAGAATTTGGTTACAAGTATCAGCCTCTCCTACATTAAATACTGTTAATTGATAATTAACTGTAATTGTTGCACCTTGAAGTACTGTACCTTCTACCATTATATATCTATAGCCTTGTGAAGAAGCATTTCTATTTAATGATGCTATATTTTCATAACCAGTAGATAAATCTTTATTTAATGTTACTGAAGATTTAATTTGGTCATCATCACCTAATTCATAAGCTATATCATAAACTGCATCTAATATAACATTTCCATCAGATGTTGTTAATGTGATTTGCTTAATTTGTTTATCAAGTGTTAGTTTTGTTTGAGATCTTTCCTCTAAACCAAAGTCTATATTATCAATGATATAATCAAATTCATTTCCAGTAGGAATTGAACCTTCTTCAATATCGCCTTCTACTGCTAAAGCTCCTTCTAAGTCCGCAATTGTTTCAGTAGTATAATTAATATCATAAATATTTTCTACTTCTATATTAAGTTTTCCAGTTTCAGCATACATATAATATCCATCACCATAAACTGGTCCACCTTCTGAAGTTTTAGATAATTCATAATCAGAAACTCTATTCTCTGGTGTATCTCCTTCATAACCATATAATTCTGAATGATCTGCATCAAAGTCATCTGCTGTGTGTAATATACGAGTATTATCATATACTAACATTTCTGATTTTGAAGCTACATACAATCTTCTTGCTTCAACATCTCTTGCATCTGAAACTCTTGCAGCATCTAATTCATCATTACTTAAATCATGCCATTCATTATCTGTGTATCCATCGTCATCTGAGTCATTGTCAAATCCAATTTCATAAGATGTTGATTTATAATCTTGACCATTGTAAACTTCTGAGTATCCATTATTTTCTGTTGCTATATCTTTATCACCATAAACAAATCTAACTTTATAGTTACCAGCAGGTACTGATGCAAATGCATATTCACCACTAGCATTTGTAACTATAGTAGAATCAAATCCTGTTAAATCTTCTACGGTATTATTACTTAATGCTTGAATTGGTTCATCCGTTGGCCAAATGAAATCATATTCTTTATAAACTGCATTTCCATTCGCGTCTACATCTCCAGTTGGTATTGATATTGTTTCAACAATTTCAGTTGTTAAATCTGCAATTGCTCTATCTCCTTCATCTGGATTATAAATACCATTACCAATTACTTGACTATACTGAACTTCATTTGTTTGACCATCTTCCCAAACTAAACCATTTACTTCCCTTCTATTATCATATAATTCAACTGTAAGGATTGGAGCTGAGTCTGTATCATCTTCATACCATGTTTTGTCATTAAATTCTGGAATATTAATATTATCTGGTGCTGAATCTTCATCAACTCTACCAGCGACTTGACCTGGTGAACTCCATTTATTCTTAGATGTATCTGAATAGAATGAAGAGAAACTTGTAAGCTCAACTAAATTATGTTTTTCACCTAATATAATTGAGTCTGGGATTGAATTTCCATCTGTAGAAACATCTTTATTTACCTTAAATGTAACTTGAATTTCTGCCCTTTGACCACTTTCTAACTTTCTGCCATTTAATGAACTCGTTGTAATCTTATTATATTCTATGCCATCACTGCCATTTATTGTATTTTCATTATTCCATGAAACATCTCCTGAGCCTATTTCTTTTTGGCTAGAATCGTAATAAGTTACTTTTGATTTTTCTGCTAAATTTCTTGTTTCATTTACTTCAACTCCATTTAATGTTTGAACATAAGTCTTACTTTGTGTATCTGGGTTAGTAATTAATTCAAATGTTCCATCATAGTAATCAGCTATTTCATTAATTCTAACATCATATGTATCTGATTCATTATATACATTAATTGTATATTTTAAATAAATCTCTAATTCTGTTGAATTCTTTCCATTTGGAAGATTTAATGTTCCTTGATAGAAACCATCTAAAGCTCCCGCTACTTCACTATCACTATCATATATATTTGCTCTATAATAGTAATCTGAGCTATATAATCCTAAAGTATATTCAATATTTTCATCAGCTACTGCGATTTGTTTATATAACAATTCATAATTATCTGGATTGTCTAAATCTATAGCACTATTATATTTATATTTTAATACCTTACCATTAATTACTACTATTGCTTCTGTTAAATCTTTTTCAGTAGCTATATCAGCAGCCTCTCTCTTTATTAATCCTAAGTTAATACTTAATAAATAATTATAAGTTGCTGAAAAATGATAAGTTGTTTTTGCTAAACCTGTAATACTATTAATTGATTTATCCCAACTCTCTAAATGATATTCATCATCAAATGGGTATGTTAATCCACCATTTAAAGTACTTGCATTAATTAAGAAGTCTTCATAAATATCTCCATTTTCATCATATGTTTGAAGAGTTGAAACTTTTCTTGTATTATCACTGTTTAATATTGATATAGAATCTGTTGAAGTGTAATGTAAGTCAATATTTCCAGCTTTACCTAATGTTTCACCATTTGAATCCATTGGTGTATTTCCTTCAATATTTGTAAATTTACTATTGAAAGATTGTCTTTCTTGAGAATTATCAATTGCCATTGAGTCCTTTAACCATTTATCTCTACCTGATGTTGAAGCTGATTTATATGAACCTGCATTTCCATTTGATGTTGCTAAAAATGTTGTTGGTTCATAAGTTTGACCATCATAACTAAATGTTACATTATAAGATATATCATAACCCGCATTATAATATGAATTTTCTGTTCCATTTTCTAAGTTAAATGCTGGTACTGAAATTGCTCCAAATGACCAGTTTCCATCTGAGTCTGTATATGTATAATTTGGTATTTGTGTTAAATGATCATTTTCATCATATGCATAAACTGTATTTAATTCAGCTACCTTAGAACCACCATTTGAAACTACTCTTGTTATAGTAACTTTTACTCCTTCAATTCCAGCTTCACCTTCATCAATTAAACCATTTTCATGTTTATCAGCTTCTTTAGCAGCTCTATAATCTGTGTCATCCCAAACTTTTCCACCCATTTCCATTGTTAAATCATAAACAATTTCTGGTCCAGTTTGGTTTGTACAAGTTACTTGTGTATTTCCTGATAAGCTACCAGATGAATTAGTCATTTCATATAACCACCATCCAGTTGGTATGTCAACTTCTTCTACAGCATATTCTGGTGCATCACCAGACCAAGTAAATTGTCCTGAAGTCCAAGTTGATGAAGAAGTTCCATTAATATTTATAGTTACTTTTAATGACATTGTATCATCTACAAAATGTCTTGTTACTCCATTACTATCTGTATATGAGAATGTACCTGTAACACTTACATTAAATGTAAATGAGCCTTTATAATCTGTAACAGCAACCTTATCTAAATCTTCTACTTTTTTAGTAATTGAAATTCTACCTGATTCAGGGTTCGTTCTATTTATTGCTGTAACTTTAATTATTTCATCATTTTCTAAAGAGCCTGAACTTGGATCTATTGAACAAGACCAATTACCTTGAGAAGTTTCAACAATTTGATATGTTGGTGCTTCTTCTGTTGATTCCCAATAGAAATAATCTGATCTCCAAGTTGTACCTGATTCAATTTCTACTGGAATAGTAATAGTATTTCCATTTGCATAAGTTATTTTTAGTTCAAAATTAAATGCTACACCGTCAATTTCATTTCCATTTCCATCTAAATACTCTTTAGTAATTTGAACTCTACCGCTTAAAATTTTTGCCTCTTTTTTATTTGTTGCAACTATTGAAGCAACCGGTACATTTTCATCATCACTAGAACCTGGTATACTTCCTGTTATTGAGTTACTTGTGTTTGTTTGAGTTTCATTATAAATACTTACAAACTCAACTCCATCTTTAATTTGATCTTCAGTTAAATTTTCAACAATTGTATATGTTGGAGCTTCACCTTCCCAAGTAAATGTATCTGAAACCCATGCATTTCCGTCTGCTGTTACATCAACATCAATTGTAAATGGATTTTCATCATTATATTCTGTTCCATTATAAGTAAAGTTTCCATTTACTGTTAATGTAAAATTAAAGCTATCTCCTGAAATATTTTCTGTTTGAGCTTTTTTAAGTATTTCTATTTTACCATATTTTGGTTCTAAATTTATTTTGTTTATTGCAGTTAATACATTAGTTTGATTTTCAGATAATGTACCACTTATAAATGATGTTTGAACTGTATTTGTTCTATTTGACCAACTTATAAACTCTGCATAATCTGGTATTTCAATCTCTGTTACTTTATATGTTGGATCTTTTACATCTTCAGTCCAAGTAATTGTTCCTGAAGTCCATACATTATTTCCTGTAGATGTTTCACCTTTACCTACAACACTTGCATCTATAGTTAAAGTATCATTATTTACATTTGTAATTGTACCATCAGGAGCAGTGTAAATAAATGTTCCTGAAATTTCAACTTTGAACTTAAATGTTCTTTCACTTTCTGGTAGTCCATCTAAATATGATGTATTTCCTATTGTCTCTTTTACAATTTGTAATTGTGTTGTTTTTTCTTGAATACCTCTGTTTACCATCTTTATTACAACAGTATCATCTGATAGCTGATCTGTAATACTTGGTGTATTAGTTACAGTTTTTGTATTATTTGAAATACTTACAAATGCTGAATCTTCTGGAATATTAATTTCTTCAACCGTATATGTTGGTGCTGACTCATTAGCTGCCCAAGAGAATATTCCATATTCTTTTAAAGTATCATTTTCAATTGTTGCTTGATCACTACTTAAAACTGCATTTACTGTATCTTCTATTACTAATGGATTTTCTGTAGTATAAGTTGTTCCATTATAAGTAAAGTTACCTGTCACAGTAATTCTAAAAGAAAATGTTTTTCCATCTAAATCATCTGTTTCTGATAATTTTATTACTCTTATTGTTCCTTCATGTGGCTCAACTTCATCATTGTAAATAGTTACAATCATATCACCACTTTGTAAAGCGCTTGATAATTTATTTGTTGATGTTGACTTAATCTGATCTGTAATACTTGAAAATTCATAATTATCTGGCATTGAAGTTTCTTCTATTGTATATTTTGGAGCAACTGTTGTCGTCCAATCAATTCTTCCTGATTTCCAACTCCAATTATTTGATTGATCCAATGTTATATCAATAGTACATCCTTCTCCACCTGATGTATATGTTGTTCCATTATATATGAAGTCACCTGTAATAACTATTTTAGCTGTAAATACTTCACCTGGTTTTGGATCTAAACCACTAATTAATTTTTTATTAACTTCAAATTCTGTCCATCTTGTATTAGGTTGGTTAACAAAAATTACAACAGTATTTACCATTTCGCTATCAGGAACTGTACTATCATTTACTTCTAAACTTCCTGTTTGATTATTACTACTTACTAACTCATAATCAGCATCTTCAGGAATTATTTCTTCAATTTTATATTTTGGAGAACTCTTTTCATACCATTCAAATAAATCTGATTCCCAAGTTCCTGCACCTGTAATTGTTCCAGTTATTTCTAATGGTTCATCTGCAGTGTAAGTTTGTAATCCACTTCCACCATATTTAAAAGTACCCCATACCAAAATTTTAAATGTAAAAGTTTCTGATTCCAAAGCCTCTGTAGAATTAATAAGTTGTTTATTAATTTCTATTCTGCCTTTATATGGCTCTGCAACGTTCTCAGCTTTTATTCTAATTGTTCTACCACTTGAGAAACTTCCGCTCCCATGGTCCATCAATTGAATATCCATCTTTATCTTTTTCAACTACTCTATAAGTTGGTGCTGGCTGACCCATTTGCCATCTTACTTTAGAAGAAGTTTTTGAACCAACTCCATTTTTAGTTGAAACTGCTAAAGTTTCAAATAGATTTTCTCCATTTCCATCATGATAATCAACATATATATCAAAATAGAATGTGTTATCTACTTTAACTTTTTCTCCTTCTTCATCAACTACTGTTTTATCAATTGTTATTGAAGAAGAGTAGAATTTTGTTCCTTCCCAAGCTATTTTTTGATATGTATACCATCTTACTGCTCTATTTAAAATTGCGATATTCTGTGCATGCACATCTATTAAACAATTATGTGATGTATCAGATAAACCACTTGTACCGCAAATATTACAAGTATAATATGTATGTCCTGTACAATCTTCAGCGCCACAGTCTACTGAATAACTACTAAATGAACATGATTCATCATAATCATAATAGCCTCCAGTTACTGTACATTGCTTCATTTGTCCTGAATAATTATGCCAAACACCACCAGCATTCATGTATTTATAAGTAAATTCTAATTTCGTAACTTCAGTCATACCTGGCTTATATTTTAAAACTACATAAAATTCTCTATTTGTATCACTACTACTTTTTGGAAGTCCATGTATATCTGCTGCATCTGCAGAAGTATATGAAATTGACCAATCTTTGTTATATTCCATTTCTCCTAAGTTAGTTTCCAAAGTTAAGTCAGTTTCATCTAATCCAGAAAACATTACATATGTTCCATCGCTTCTTGTAAATCCATATTCTGGATAAATCAATTTAAATGGCCCTATAACATATGAATTATCTACTTCTGAAAACATAACTGTTGCATCATCATCAACTAATGTAGTTTCCATTTGCAAATCTGGCGCATTAACTGTTATTCCATTAATTGTATATGATTTTATTCCTTTACTATATATAGGATTTGTTACATAGCTTGCAAAAGCCTTTGCTTCCTCTGATAACGCTGAACCTGCTGTAAGTCCACTTACTGTTTGTGAATATACAGTTAATAACTCATTATACAATTCATTTATATTTCCAGTAGTTGCACTTTTAGAACCATAATTATTTATTATATTCTTTAAAGTACGTTTTACTGCAGCAGTGTCATCATCTGCTATTTCACCACTTGAAATTAAATCTATAATTTTTTGTTGACCTGCTGATGAAAAACTCATACATAAATCTTGAATAAACATTGAATCTACTGTAGTAGAAGTTGTATAGTTTCCTCTATTCCACCATGCATTTTGTCCAGCTGTTGATTTATAAAATCCTTTTGCATTATATGTATCTAAATCTGATAATATATATGCTTCTTCTGGAGTTGCATCATTTACACTAACTAATGTAAATAATGTGTCAACATTTTTAAATGATGCGCCATGTTCATTACAAATCATGTACCAGGTATTACCATTTGCACCACTTAAATCATTGTATTGTATTACAAAACTCCCACCTGTATAAGTACTATTTGTAGCTTGTTCTACAACTGTTGTATCTCCTTCTTCATAAGCAGATACAATATGAGGGTAAGCGATACTTAGTATCGCTAATATAAATACTATTAATATTATTTTTGAATATTTTATTAATCTATTCATATTAAACACCCCCTTTTATTACTTTATTTTTTCTTTTTAATATAATTATAAATACTGCCGTTCCAACTAACAGAGCTGTTGTTACAGTTACTGAAATATAAATCCATACTCCACCAGTTCCAACTGTAAGGATATTATCAACTCTTGCAAAATCGTCTTCATTTTGATTATTATTTCCTGGAGTTGAATCAATATCAGATATTCCGTAAATATTATAATCACTAGCAATTTCTGCTGTATTTGAAACAGTTCCTGTATTTTCATTTGTCATTGTTTTTGAAAGAATTAATGTCAATGTTTTACTTTCTCCTGGTGCTATCTCAGTATTTTCTAATGCTGTTGTATATAAGTTACCATCATTTCCTGTATACCAATTAGAATTTAAACTTGAATTAAAGTTCATTCCTTCTGGTATATAATCAACAATGCTTGAAGCATATCCTGATACTTCACCTTCATTTTTTACTGTAAGTGTATATTCAATATATATTTCTGAACCAGCTATAAATCTTTGTGAAATTTCAGTTTTTGTATAAGTATCTAAATTATAACTTTTTGTTTTAGTTCCTTGAGTATTTTGAACTGTTATTTGAGAAACTCCCATACTTAAGCTCAAATCAAATTTCATAGCTTCCATTAAACCGATATCTATATTTGAAATACTTCCTTCATTAATTGTAATAACATCAGTTACAGCTCCATTTCTAAGCTTACCATCTTGCTCAATCTTACTTGAAATAACATCTGAGTTAATATTTGAAGCAACATTTTCTTTATGATAAGTTGTAACTGTATATAAAACCGTGTCATAATCAAATATTATTATGTAATTTCCATTTTGTACCCCTGTAAATTTATAAGCGCCCTCAGAATTTGTAACTGCTGTTTGCATTATAACTCCAGTATCTGAATTTACTAATGTAGCATTTACTCCTTTTAATAATTCTTCTTGTTCACCTCTTGCACCATCTCCATTAGAATCAACCCAAGCAACACCTTCTATATTATATGTTTTTAGTAAATCACTATCTGAAGAAGTAGATGAACTTGCATCTCCAGATGAAGACTCACCTATTGTAGTTCCTGCTCCTGTAGATTCTATTATATGAGTTATGCTGTTAGCTTCTATTGTCTCACCTTCTACAGTAATACTTCCCCTATTAGTAACAGATAATTCTTGAACTCCATTTAAATTTTGAGCTACCGCAACAACTGTTACATCTTTTGTTTCACCTGCTTCAACTGAAATAGTAACTGTTGCTTCTTCAGCTTCAGACATTGATTGTTTTACAAGTTGGCCATTAACTTCATATCTTATTTCATTAACAATCAATCCTTCTGGAATATAATCTGTTAAAGTAACTGATTTTGCAATAACAGGTCCTTCATTTGTTATACTAAATACATATTCTATTGTTTCTCCTTCTTTAACATAAGAATTTGTAGTATTTGTTGTTTGTTTTACTAAAATACTTGATCTACCAAGCTTCATATTAAATGCTTCTGATTCATATTCTTCTATTCCTTCTGCCATTCCTTTTACCTTAAACTCAGCATTTCTAGAAAGTTCTGTTCCAGCAAGGCTTCCAGCTTCTAAGTATATAACAAAAGTTTGAGAATCTCCTGCAGCTAGTTTATCTATAGACCATGAATATGTTCTAGTTGTTTCATCAAAACTTCCAACATTCAACAAGTTATTTTCCTCATCATATGTTTCTAATTTCTGTACATTAAGTGCTTCATCAATATAAGCACTAAGTTCTACATTTGTAAAATCTTCTTTTGTTAAATTAGATACAACTATATTTAAAATAACTTGATCTCCAACTTTTAAAGTTCCTCTATCAGCCTCAACTACATCTATAATTTGAATTCTCATTTTAGCATCTGTAACTGTTATTTCAATCTCACTAGATTTTAGAGTTGTTCCAAAATCATCTGCAGTAACTGTTGAATATACTTCTATTTTATGTTCTTGAATTTCTTCTGGAACATAGTTTGGATCATGTAATGATTCAGGAGGAATATTATCTGTGTAAATTTCTTGAACCTCAAATGTAGTAACTATTGTAAATTCTCCTCCAACTTCTAATTCATCCAAAGTATAAGTTATATTATTTGAATTTTCTTTATTAGCTTCAGTAACTACATTTTCATTATCAACTAAACTATCTATATAAGTTGTGAATTCTGGAATTGGTACTGTAACAACTACATTTTTAGCTGCTACCTCTCCTGTATTTTTTACAACTGTTGTCATTTTAAACTCTTCAAATTCATTTATAGTAGTTGAATCTACTGTAGATTCAATAGATAATTCAGGACCTACACCTGTACTTAATCCTACTAAATCTGCAACTGAAAATTCATCAACTGTTGCAACATCTGTATTATTTGTATAGTATGTTCCAAAAGTTCCATATACATCTTCATTATGTGGTAAATTTTCTGGAATTGTAAACTCATATACAAAACGTAACTTTTGAGCTACATTTAATACATAATTTGGATCATTTGGAACAATTAAGTATGATTTAATCGTACTCCAATCTGTAACTTGTGTTGTCCATCCATTTGCTGCATCATTTAAATCTTTTGTTGCATTTTCATTTGTAGAATAATATATTGTAAAATCTGCTCCATTGTTTGTATCACTAGAAATTCCTGAAATCATTGGAGCATTTATAGTAGTTCCTAAGTCTTCATTTGTTAATATATCTTTATTATCGACAAACATTGTTCTACCCAAAATAGCTATATTTGAAACAATATTTGCTTCATTGTTCATTATAATTAATTCCATTGTCGCAGTTCTTGATTTTGAATAAATATCTAAATCACCAATTACTGTTCCCTGTTTTACAGATGAAACTGTATCTCCATTTTCATTATATTCTGAAATACTATTTACTGAAACAACTCCACTTGGTGCAGAATATTTTACCAAAGCTGTATTATAACCTAAACCATCTTTTTCTGATGCATAACTTGTTGCTTCACTATTTGTATAATTTAATTCAAAATTTGTTTCCATAGCAGGCGCATATAAATTAACTTTTATATTTGCATTTAATACTATATTTGTACCATTTGAAACAATACCTGAACTTAAATGACTTTGAACACCAGTTACATTAATTTTAGCAAATATTCTACCATCTTGTTCATATAATTCTACATTTGAAATTTCTAATCCTTCTCCATAAACTATACTGTAATCTGTAATTTCAAGTGAATCTATATATTCAGGCATTTTAATTATAAATTCTGAATTTCCATAAACATCTGATGTAACTTTATCATTATTAAACTCTATTTTAATTTCTACATTATTATTTGTAGCTAAAGTTGATAAAATTTCTTGTCCTATATTTAAAACTGCATTTGAAGAAGTATTTTCTAATTTAACTTCTGTAGTAGCAGTTCCACAATCAACTAAATCATTTACATCAGTATACCTTGCTCTTGCTATAGAATTAATATTTATTTTATCGAAATTTCTATAAGTTACTTTGTCAAAGCCAACATCTTTATACGCTCTAATCGTTGTTATATTTAAATTTCCTTCTGCAATCGGATTAGAAGTCTCAATTTTAATCCATCTTATATCAGAATTACTTAAATTAACTTCATAATTTTCATCCTCTGTAGCTTCAGTTGTATTATTTATTGTAGCTAGAAGATTTCCATTATTATCAAAAATATTTATAAATCCATTTTCTCCAAGTATTTCATTAAAATTATTTTTACTTACTTTTAAGTTTTTGTAATATAAATCATTTTGTGCAATACTTTCACCTGTATTTGTAATGTAATAGTTTGTAGTATCTTCATAATATAAACCATTTACTATATCTTTATAAGAAATGTTAAAAATTAATTTATTATCAATTTCAATCTCATATTTATCATCTGGATTATTATAATTTAAATATGTATATGCTTTTGATACAGATTTTGTTGACGTCTCTGTAGAAAATGTAACTATATCACCTATTTCTTGAGTTAATGTATAAGTTTTCTCTTCTTTTGAAGTTAAGCTTGTTCCACCATACATATTATATGTAGATGTAATATTAGAAGTAATTTCAGTATTTTCTAAAGATACACCTTTATATACATATGTAACTAAAAATTCATCTACTCCTGAACCAACATAATAAGCTTCAACTTTCTCAGCTGTTTCATCTATTAAAACATCACCTTCATTTTGAATAGATACAAGTTCTGGATTATTTTTAACATTAATACTTAATTTATTATTTTCTGAATCATAACTCCAGTTATCACTATTAAATTCTAAATTACTTATATCTTTTCCAGATGTAGCTATTAATGAAGATGCAACTACTTTTACTGTTTCTGGTTGTACTCTATTTACAACTGGTACCTGAATGTCAAGAGCTAAGTTATCTACTGGTAATTTATTTTTTTCAGTAGAATTATCAGCTTTAACTAAAGTTTGAAGTATTACTCCATTTTCTCCATTTACAGAAAAATTAACATATTTTGTAACTTCTGAAGAAACTTTTACTTCTCTATTATCTTTCCAAGCTAAAGATAAATTAACTTCTTTTGAAACTGAAATTTCTTTATCATCATCAACATATGTTCCTTCAAATTTAATAACATTTGATTTTGAAACATTATTTAATTCCATATATTGATTATTTAAATAATAAATTGGAAATATAATTTCAGCTTCGGAATTAGCATTCATCTGAACTAATTCTACATTATTGTTCTCAAATTTTTGAACCATATTATTTTCAAAATTATTTGAGTCAATTCCAAAATTTAGCTCTTCTCCATTTCCAAGAATAATTTTTGCATTTTTCAAATAGCCAATATTAGAAACTTTTACTTTTAACTTAATTTTCAAGTTAGAATCATTAATATCTGCTATTAAATCTTTTACTTCCTCTTCATCACCTGAAAGTTGTTCAGTTGTTCTAGTTTCTTCATCAGAAGCTTGTTCTTCAGTTTGAGACAAATTATTTACTGAATTGTCTATTACATTTGAACTATCAGTCTCTTCTGTAACTTCTGTTTCATTAACTATCGCAGTATTATTTATTTCATTAAGTGAATTAGTTTCTTGATTTTTCAAATCATCTTGTACTACTGCATTTTGAGCATCTGATTCTTCATTAGGTTCTTGAAGTTCAGTATAGTCTTCATTTTGCTCTACAATAAAACTTGCGTCAAATTCTACATTAGCACTTCCAGTATCTCCTTTATCATCTGAAAATATAGAAGCTGCAAATGTTTTGCCAACCAGAGCAAAATTAGAAAATGTTAACGTAAAAATTAATAACATGACTATTAACTTCATTTTCCAGTTACTTTTTAACATTTCTTCTTACCTCCAATTTTACTTTTAAACCCCTAATTATTCATATCTATACTACTATATTTGTCAAATTTAAGCAATAGCAATATTTTGTAAGTTTTTTCTAAAATTTTAATATTAATGTACGGATATATTTTATTTGGGATTTATATTATTTTTTATAAAATTTTGATTACATTTTTATAATCACTTTATAGGTAAAAAATTTAAACCCATACAATATATATTATAAACGTTTATGTTAACTTTTTCAAGTATTTTCGATATTTTCTTATCTTTTTTTCATAGATTTCATAAGGTTTTTTGAAATTTTTTTGTCTAATTAGATAAGTTTACATTTTTTATTATTTTTCACCAAATTTCGACTCAAAATTATTATTAAATTTATTTTGTAAAAAGTTAAACTTTACGGAACTAAAGCATATAATAATAAAAAGACTTATACTTTACTAATAAATTATATGAAAGGAATGAATTTTTATGGATAAAATTAACAATATGGATTTTAACAAATTGCTAGATATGCTCTCTAAAATGGATAAAAAAGAACTTGAAGAAAAATTAAAGCAGGCTCAAGAAATCGTAAATAAACAAAAAGGAAAATAAAAATGAAAGGATTTTAAGAATATAATGGATAATATGAGTGATGTTATAAGCAAATTTAATAATATATTAAAAGAAAAAAATATAGATATTGGAAAAATATTTGGAGACAGCAATGAATCAAGTCCTTTAGACTTTGATTTTGATTTAGATACTATTATAAAATTCAAAAAAATATTTAATCAAATTAATGACATGAATACTCCTCGAAATAATTTATTATATTCTTTAAAACCATTCTTAAGAGAAGAAAAAAAGAAAAAATTAGATCAATACATAAAAATAGCAAATTTACTAAAAGTACTAGAAATACTTAATTCAGATGACATGCGGAAACTCTAATTTATTTTCTAAAATAAATTAAAAGGATGTAAATAAAATGCTTAATGTATTTCCATTAAATAATTTTAAAGATGATGATATTTTAATAATATGTTTAATTTTTTTACTATATCAAGAAAAAAATCAAGATTATTCTTTATACATAATTCTCCTACTTCTTCTCTTTACTTAAAAAAATCTGCTCTTATAAAAGAGCAGATTTTTATTTTAAGCTATTTTTATATCATTGCCACTTAATGTACAAACTGGGCACTTTTCTATTCTTTCTTCAATTTCCTTTACTTGATTCGCAATTCTAATTTGAGTTGAATCAATATAATTTGCAGTAATTAAAGCTTTTGTATTTCCATTTGCTCCTGCATGGGCTAACCCCCTTAAAGCTCCAACAATTGCAATATTTCCACCAGCAATAACTTCAGCTCCAGCATTTACATCTCCCATTATAACTATACTACCTGAATATTCTTCAATCTGTCCTGATCGAATAGAGCCTTTAATATATTTTGTTTCAGATACTTCTGTTTCAGTTTGAAAAGTTTTTTTAATAGCATGTAGTCCAAGAAGGTCAGATGGTTGGTCAAAATTAATTTCAACTTCAATTTCATCATTTATTATTTTTTTTATCCTTTCACACTCAGAATCAGTAAATAATTTTCCTGTAATTCTTATAGGAATCTTTGCTGTTTGATAAAATTCTTTTAGTTTTGAAACTTTTTCTTTTAATTCTTCACATAACATATCAACTTCAGCAACAACATTCATTGTAAGAATTATTTCATTTGTATTTTGTGTAATTTTAATATTATTAAGCATACTTTAGACCTCCTTAATTAATTTTTTCCTGTTCTGACTGAACAGACATATCTTCAACAACATCCTCAACATTAGTACCAAAATATTCTTGAACAATAGCTTTTACAACTTCTGCTGTATAGTATCCATGGCCACCATTTTCAACAACTACAACAACTGCAATTTGTGGATTATCATAAGGAGCAAAACCAACAAACCATGCATTTACATCACCCGCATCCTCACTCGTTGTTTCAGCAGAACCTGTTTTTCCACCAATTTCAATTCCAAAGTTACGGAACACCGAATAAGCAGTTCCACCTTCTTCTGCAACAGATTTCATTGCTTCTTTTACAACTTGAACATTAGAACTATTTAAAGTTAAATCTGGAGAAGTATCATCTTCTAAACCTAATTCTGCTTTAACATAATTATTTAGTTCATCAGTTGAAACAGTTGCACCATTTGAATTCATAACATTTTTTATTATAGTTAAATCAATTTTATTTCCACCATTTGCGATCATTGCAATATATTTTGCCATTTGTATTGGAGTAAAAGAATTTGTACTTTGTCCTATAGCTGCTCTAATTGTTTGCCCTACATTCCAATCTTCTCCACCTGAAGCTAAATTTCCAGATGCTTCACTTAATAGTTCAACTCCAGTTTTTCTTCCAAGCCCAAAATAACTTGCATATTGAGCTAATGTTTCAATTCCAATTCTTCTTCCAACTTCATAAAAATAATAATTACAAGATTTTTGAATAGCTCCTGAAACATTTAAAAGTCCATGTCCCCTATGATAACTATTATAGTACCAACATCTAGCTGGTGGATATCCAGCATCTGTATAAACACCTGTATCATTAATTTTTTCAGTTGGAGTAATAGCACCAGTTTCCAACCCTGCAATTGCAGTTACCATTTTAAAAGTAGAACCTGGAGCATAAGTTCCTTGAATTGCTTTATTATTCCATGCTTTCTGTGATTCATAAATAGCATATTGTTCATTAGATATACCATCATACATAATTTGTGGAGAATAATCTGGATTACTTGCCATTGCCAAAATATCTCCTGTATTAACATCTACAACAACTGCAGCTCCACCTTTTGCCTCATAAACAGAACTATAAGCACCATTTCGAATATTTGATATACATTGTGAAAGCGAACTTTCTAAAACTGATTGAAGATTTGCGTCAATTGTTAAAACAACATCTGATCCACCTATTGCTTCTTGAGTAACATACTCTCCTGTAATAGTACCATTTACATCCATATCAATCTGCTTTATTCCATCTTGCCCTCTTAAATATTTTTCAAAAACTCTTTCTATACCAGTTTTACCAATTCTATCATCTGATGCATATTCATAAGTATCACCTTGAGAAGCTAATCTTTTTTCATCACTTTCTGAAATTCTACCCATATATCCTAAAATATGTGAAGCTAAACTTCCCATATAATATACTCTTTGCGAATCAGTTACAACATTAAATCCAGTTAAATCAAGACTATTTTCTTGTATTTGAACAGCACTTTCTCTTGAAATACTATCTGAAATTGGAAGAGACCTTATTGCAGAATAACCTACAGTTGTTATCTCATATCTAATAGCTAAAATTCTTCTAATTTCATGAATATCATCACTATTTATTTCATATTTATCTCTAAAAATATAAAATGCTTCTTCTGGTGATGCTTCCTCTGGTATATCATATTTTTTTTTCCATTCTTTTAATTCCTCATCAGATGAAAAATTATAAGCAAAAGGCTCAATACTTATTGGAAAATTATCAGTATATGTATCTCCATTTTTTTCTAAAATTTCAGTCATTAGAGCTATTGATGAATTTAAGCTCTCATCATCTGATTTACTTTTATACATTTCTAATGAAAATGTCATTTCAGAAGAAACTAAAACAGTTCCATTTCTATCTAATATATTTCCTCTAGTTGCTTCAATTGTTGTTTCTCTAGAAATCCTTGTATTTGAAGTTTCCCTATAAGAAGCTCCATTTACTATTTGAAGTGAAAATAACCTCGCAAGAATGATAACTCCACAAACATATACCAAAATTGATAAAATATTAAATCTAACATTTGTATCAATTTTTTTTACTTGTTTGCGCTGTTTAACTTTATGAACTTTTTGTTTTTTTATTTTAATGTTTTTCTTAAAATTCATAACATCCCTTCTTACAAATATCAATCTATAATTCAACTGTATACATATTTGTTCTCTTTAATTTTCTTTCCATACCATATCCTAATTTTTTTATTAAACCAAAGAAAATAATAGTAAGTAAAACATTATATAATTCCTCTAATGCTAGGATTTTAAAAAATATCTTTATTTCTATTTCAAAATCAAATATTATTGATTTTAAAAAATAACTTCCAAATTCAAATATAAAAGTAGCAATAAAAACCATTATAACTATTGAAATTTTTTCATCTTTTGACCATAATGAATCAAACCAAGTTGCCATAAATCCAATTAAGCATAATATTGCTGAAGTAATTCCTATAGACTCACTATATAATGAATCTAGCCAAATTCCACAAATTATGCTAAATAATATACTTAAAAAATTATTTCCAAAAAGACCAATTATCAATATAAAAATAATAAATAAATTAGGCTTAATTCCTGCAATTGTAAAATTTGAAAATACATTTGCCTGTAAAAAATATATAATTATAAAAGCAATAATTAACAATACTGCAACTAATAAATTTGATCCAAAATTAACTCTTTGTTTTCTTATATTACCTATCTTTCTCAATTTTCCAAAATCCTCCTTATTTAGTTACTTGTGATAACTAATACTGTTGTTAATTTTGAAAAATCAACTGCAGCTTCAACAATAGCATATCTATCAGTATCATTTGTAGTTGTTACAATTTCTTTTATAGTTCCAATATGTATGCCTCTAACATATACTCCTCCAACTCCTGAAGTTTCTACACTATCTCCTACTATTAAGTCAGCTCCTGTTGGAATATATGTAACTCTCATTAGTTGATTATTATCAAGAGTTCCTTTACAAATAACACTTTCATCAGTTGTGCTAATATTACAACTTACTGTACTTCCAGAATCTATTATAACTTTTACTTGTGATGTATCATCAGTTACAGAAGTAATATACCCAACTAAACCTTTATCAGCAATAACTGTCATGCCTTTTTCAATTCCATCATTAGATCCTACATTTAAAACCAATGTACTACTATAATTACTAATATCTTTATTAATTACATCTGCAGGAACTGTTTTATATTCTGAATATTTTTCAGTTAAATTCATTTTTTGAATTAAGCCTTCATTTTCTGCTTTTAGAACATCATATTCAATTAATTTTTCTTCAAGTTCACTATTCTTCTTTTTAAGCTCTTCATTTTCTGCTTTTAATTCATCAATTTCAATAAAATAATTTTCATTTCCAGTGACTTTATTTTTTAAATTTGTAAATAATGTTTGAACAGGAGCAGTTATTTTACTAGAAAGGCTTCTAAAATAAGACATTTTACTTGTATCAACATTTGTAAGAAGTATAAGTAATATTAAAATAACAATTGTAATAATTGTACCTAAAAGACCAACATGTCTATTTTCTCCCATTTTTCTAAATAGCCTCCTATCTTCTACCATAAGACATAGATACAACATTTTTAAGTTTATCTATATTTTCTAAAACTGCCATTGTTCCGTTTGCTACACAATCAAGAGCATTCTCAGCAATATTTACATGAATTCCAGTTTTTTCAGAAATCAATTTATCCAAATTTTTAATTAAAGCACCTCCACCAGCAAGCATAATTCCATTTACTATAATATCTGAAGAAAGTTCTGGTGGTGTAACTTCTAAAGTTGATTTAACTCCTTCAACAATTTTATTAATTGAATCTTTCATAGCCTCTTGAACTTCAACTGAAGATATTTCTTTTTTTACTGGCAAACCAGTTCTTAAGTCTCTTCCTCTTATTACTTTTTTAAGTTCAGTCATAAATGGCATTGCACAACCAATTTCCATTTTTACTTCTTCTGCAGTTACTTCTCCAATAACCATATCTAAATATCTTTTTGCATAATTAATTATATCTTCTGTCATTTCATCACCAGCAATTTTTATTGAAGTACTTGTAACAATACCACCAAGTGATACAACTGCAATTTCCGTAGTTCCACCACCAATATCTACTATCATATTACCAGTTGGTTCTTCTATTCTAAGACCAGAACCAATTGCAGCTGCCATCGGTTCTTCAATCAAATAAACTTCTCTTACACCACATGAAAGAGCTGCTTCCTGAACTGCTCTTTCTTCAACTTCAGTTATTCCCGCTGGAACACCTATTACAACTCTAGGTTTTATAATTTTTAAATTTTTTGTTACTTTATTAATAATAGAACTAAGCATTAATTTCGTTGCTGTAAAATCAGCAATAACTCCATCTTTAAGAGGTCTAATTGCTAAAATAGTTTCAGGTGTTCTTCCTAACATTTCCTTTGCTTCTTGGCCAAAAGCTACAACTTCTTCTGTATCCTTTTTTATTGCAACAACAGAAGGTTCCCTAAAAACTATTCCTTTATTATTCATTGAAACCAATATATTTGCTGTTCCTAAATCTATCCCCAAATCTTTATTATTAAGTTTTAATAAATTCATCTACGCCTCAATCCTTTACTGCCTAGCTTATCCAGTCTTTAAACTTTAAGTCTATCAAAGCCTTTATATTTTTCTATAAATAAAAATAGCTATTGCCATTCCAATAATACTAGATATATTAATTTTAAAAGTTAAACCAAATGTTAGTGTTAAAACACTTAAGTTTAAAGTAAGTGGTGAGGAAAGCCCAAATTCTTGCCCATATCCAAGCCACCAAAGCCAACTAACTGACCCGAGTAAGTTCTCCTAATAACCCACCTATAACTAATCCTGATAAAATAAAAATTAATAAAATCCATATACTCTTATCTTTAGTAGCCATATTTTTTCCTCCAAATCTTTATTTCCCTAATTATAATTAATATTACTTTGATATTATATCTTGATACTTACAATTTTTCAAGCCTTAATTTATTAATTTTAAAAAAACTTTTTAGCTTTATTTTAAAACATATAGTAAAATGTTCCATTTACTTAAATCTACAAAATTGTATAATTAAATTACAATAGTAAAAAATAAAAAGGAATTTTATTTAAAATGATTATTAATAATTTTAAAAAATCAAAAATAAAAATATTATTAGATATAGAAGATATAAAAAATTTTGAAATATCATTAAATGAATGGTTGATTTCACCTGAAAAAAATTTAGATAAAATTCTTAAAAATTTTAATGAACTTAAAAATTTAACACCAAAAGAATTAAATATTTATTCATATAAATATATTTTATTTTACATATTTATAAAATACTAAAATCAAGGTTTTTTTATCGAATATAATTTTAAAAAACATGGGTATTATTTTTTATTAATTTTTAAGATGGGAGAAAACCTTGAAAACCCAAAATTAATTTCTCTATATTAAAAACTTTTAGAAGTATAAGAGATTGTATAAATATCATACAGAATATATTTTTGTCAAATTTTGTCGAAAATTGACGATATTTCGTTAACAATTTTATTATAACATTAATTTTTTTAAAGTCAATACATTTTAACGATTTTTCGTCGACGTTATTTAATTAATTTTGTTATACTTTTTTTGATTGGAGGGTATTTATGAAACTTTGGGATGCTATTAGAAATAGAATTTTAGACTTAGCAAACCAAAATAATATAACAATTCATAAATTATCTTTACTTTCTGGTATCCCTTATTCTACATTAAGCAGTTTTATAAACAAAAAAAGTAAAAGTCCTACTATCGACACAATTTTACATTTATGTGAGGGTTTAAATATTGAATTAAAAGATTTCTTTTCAGATAAGATTTTTAGTGATTTAGATTCAGAATAATTTTAAATATATAAAATAAAGAACTGATAAGATTTATTACCAGTTCTTTTACTTTAATATGCGAAATAATTAATTGGATTATAAGCAACACCATTTATTCTTACTTCAATATGTAAATGAGGTCCAGTTGAATTTCCAGTACTGCCAACTGCTGCAATTATATCACCTTGATTAACATATTCTCCAACGCTTTTATATAAAGCATTACAATGAGCATAATATGTTAAAACTCCATTTCCATGATCAATTGTAATTAGCTTACCTAATGAACCCTTATTTCCAGAAAAAGAAACTGTACCTGAAGCTGCAGCTTTAATTGAAGTTCCAGTTGGAGCTGCAACATCTAATCCTGCATGTACACTTGACCTTACACTACTTACAGATCCAAATCTTGAAGTGATAGTACCTGAAATTGGGTTAATAAAATTAACTCCAATATTAACGTAATTATAATTTACATTTGTAGCAGTAACAACACTTCCAAGTCTTGTAGAGTTTGATACTTTTGGAATTACTGGATCTGGTTTTTTTTCTACATATAAACCAGCAACAGCTGTTTCTGTATCTGTAAATTGTTTTAATTCTGTTTCATATTTTACTACATATGAAATTTTGTCTTTATTTTCACTATCTTTATCTTTCAATTGCTGAATTATATTTTCACATTCTTGATATGTTGAAACATAATATTTTTCTTCTGAATCTAATAAAATAGCATAATACTTATAATATGTAATACCAGTATCAATTACTTCATTAAAAATTTTATCATCAGATGTTTCCAATTCTTTTTTTACTAAACAAAATGAATATTCTGGCAATACTTCTATATCGACAAAAGCAACTTGGTCTGAATCTCCACTTTTCATGTACTCATTTATGTTTTCTTGCAATTTACTTTTATCATCTGTATATCCCAAAAAATTACCAGAAATTGTAACTGCATAAACAGGTTTATACACTGAAAAAACTATAAAAAATATAATTCCTAATCCAATAGCCAATATAATTAAAAATTTAATCCATGTCCTAAAATGGATAACTAAATTTTTAAATACACTAACCATCTTTTCACCTCTTTCTTATAATCATTAGTTCCCTATGTTATAATTTAAATCATTTGTATTCTATAATAATTATTCAATTGTAATCAATTTGTAAAAAATGGTAAATAAGCTATTTATTTATTAAAAAACATATTTATTTACACTTTTTTTAAATTTATCTCATTTTTTTATTATTTTTGAATAATTAGTATTTTTTAGTGAAATAATATTTTTAAAATATATTAATCGGAGGTTATTTATGACAAACTTAAATGAGGTTGAACTTCAAAATTTAAAACATCTTATAGAATTTGAAACAATTAATTTTGAAAAATTAAAAAATTATTCTGACTATGCCGTAGATCCGCAAATTAAACAAGTTTTTAATAAAGCTTCACAAGAATCTCTAAATACATCACAAAAATTAATATCATTTTTAAATGAATAAAATTAAGAAAGGAGATAAAATACTTCCATGGAAGAAAAACATATGGTAAATGATATATTAGAAAGTTCAAAAACGGAAATAAAAATATATTCAAATGCAATAATTCAAACTGAAAATGCTGACCTTAGACAAACTCTTCAAAATATTCGTTCAAATATTGAGAGCTTTGAATATGAACTTTATAAATTAGCAATCTCAAAGGGATATTATATTCCACCAACTCCTGCAAAACCAGAAAAAATAAATAAATTAAAAACAGTTTTAGAAAACATATAAAAAATGCTAGCAAAAACTAGCATTTTAATTTTTTTCTTTTAAATCAACTGTATTTTTATAACTTTCTTCATATTTTGTAGCTAAATCATTTAAATCATTTTTCAATTTATTCTCATCAATATTAAAATCTACTGAAATACTAGAATATGAATTTATGTCATCAATTTTTTTATATTCTTTCTCAAATTGAGATATAGAACCAAATGGTTCTGTAACACTATCGCCTTTTAATATATTGTCTAAAGATTCAAGTGTGATTAAATCATCATGATTTGAATAAAAATACCAACCATATTTATTCTCTTGAATATCATATAAATAAACCAGTGTTGTATCTCCACTAAAAGAAACTGTATAATAATATACCTTACCTTCTTTTAAATAAAATATATTATATCCATGAAATTCAATATCATTTTCAATTTCTATATACTCTAATATTACAAATGGATATTCATAATCATCGCTTTTAATTACCTCAATTTTTAAATTATCCATCTCATCAGGAGACAAATATACTTCCTCAGATTCACCATTTAAAGCATCATAAATTGCAGGTATATACGAGCTAACCCAATCCATACTATCTTCATTATTATCTTTATCCTTAGATAAATTAAATAAAACAAAAACTATACATAATATAATTAATATAACTATAATAAGTAACAAAAAAAGCTTTTTCTTCATATTTTCTACCTCTACTTAAAAAGTCCATTTTATTTTCTATAAAATATAGTAAATATTATATACAACCTTTTATAAAAATTCAATATAATTAAAATAGATTATTTAATCATTTTCACCTAATATTTTTCTAACAAAATTAGTATAATCCTTTACTGTTCCATTATTTGTTTTTAACTCGTCAATAGGTTTATTCTTGCTCTCGTATTTTCTGTCTAAACCAATAATATTGCCTAAATTAAGTTTCTTTATTAAGTTTTCCATATCCTCATTATAATTTTCAATTCTAAAATTCAAAAATTTAGTATATAATTTTTCTTTGTAGTCTTGATTTTGCTTATATCCATTTTCTATTGCTAGACCAAGTTGTTCTATTTGTTTTTCTATGTTTTTGATACTCTCTTTTTGAACTTTTTTAGCTGAATTTAATTTTCTATCTTTTTCTTTCTTCAACTTATTTATTTTAGAATTGTGTTCTTGAATTTTTGTATTTATTCCGAGTTTTTATACTTTGTCTGCAAATTAGATTAAATATTATAAAAATACCTATTGATAACAATACTCTATTTATACTTGCACTTGCTTCATTTAATATGAAATACATTAAACATTCCCAACCTATCCATATAACTAGTCCAAAATCAACTAATAATTGAAAATTATAATATTTTAATTTCTTTATTTTTTCAATTTCTTCTTTTTCTTCATCTATCATATCTTCTAGGTCATAAACATCAAAATTTTTTATACTATTTTCATTATATTCATCACTATCATCATTTTTTTCCTCATAATTATATATAAAATTTTTATTCTTGTACTTTTCTAATAATGTTTTAGCTTTCTTTAAATTCTTTTCTGCTACCTGAATATCTTCAAAGGAAGTTACTCCATATTCAAATTTATTATCAAATTCTACTAATTCCTCATAATTAACATTTAGTTCATCACATAATTTCTTACACCTCATTATTTCTTCGTGACTTTGTTTAGTTAATTCTAGATCTAGTTTATTCATTTGTTTTTCTTGTTCTAAAAGCATTTCATTATAATGTCTATCTTTTTCAGCTTGTTTTGTAGCTTCTGCAATTAGTTCTGCATTTTCTTTATCAGCTTCTATTTGTTCCTTTTCTAATTGTAACTTTTCTAATTCTATTTGATTTTTCTGTTCTAATCGTTTATTTTGTTCCCATAATAATTTATCTCTTTCTACTTGTCTATTTCTTTCTGCTCCATTTAAATCTCCATATCTTGTATCGTCCCACCAATTTGGTTTTAGTTCGCTCATACTCATCATCTCCTATAAATTTTATATATTTTTAAAATTTCAATATTTGTTATTTATTAGTATTGTTCATATTATTAATACTTTTTTGTTGGGCTACTGATTTACCATTTTATCATATTTATTCATTTGTATTCACCTCACTTTCTTTTGTGATAATTATTACTTCTATATAGAACCTATTCTATAATTTTAATTGTGCGAAAAAAATCCAGTTATTTTTTATAAAAAAAGAATTTATCTAATTTCTTTAATAAAATTATTTTACATAAATAACAAAAGCCAAATTTTTACAAAGAAGTATTAGATAAATACAAAATAATTGTATCACAAATCTTTTAGATTTAAAAGGATTATAACAAATTTTAAAATATGAAGAATTAAAAAACAACCTACAAACTTTTTAGTTCATAAGTTGTTATAATATGGTGCGCCATAGAGGATTCGAACCTCCGACCATTTGATTAAGAGTCAACTGCTCTACCAACTGAGCTAATGGCGCATAAAATATATAACATAAGTATTATATCATTATTTTAAAAAAAGTCAACGATTTTTAATACAAAATAAATGTAGACATATAACAATGTCTACATTATTTTATTTAATTTACACTAGGACCTACTTTTACAATTCTAGTCATTACCTGATAAGTATCATTACTTATTTCTTCCCTAGATATTTGCACTCCGTTTAAGTAAACTTCTTTATAGGTTGTAACCTTACATCCATTTGCACCAGCTTGCATAACACTTCTTGCTCCAGGTGCTAAAGAAGAATCAACTATTGTTTGTGTTGTATATGGAGTAGTTTGAGTTGTTTGAGGAAGTATTTTTACTTCATATTCATTTTGTTTTATTCCATATATAGCAAATGTACAAACTCCCCCACTAACACTTGCCGTTATCTTTATTGGATATTCTCTAGTATTTGTAAATTTTAAATCTTTAACACCATAAACAACTGTTGCATCTCTACCAGCTTTAACATAAGAAGTCGTAAATGAATGATTATAACGTTCATCAATTTGAAGGTTTGCAAGTAAAGCAACATTATATAAAGTTGATGATATTTGACAAATACCACCTGCTAATCCTTGAACAACCTGACCATTTGAGTAAATTGCTGCATCTTGATAACCTTCTGATACAGTTCTTTCTCCAACAACTCCATTAAAAGAAAATTGTTCTCCAGGCATTAAAACAGTTCCATTAATTTTAGAAGCTGCAATTCTTAAATTTTCACTTCTACCTTTAAAACTTGCGTCATATGTTGTTTCAAATTTTGATAATTCATACGGAAATGCTTCTATGCCAATTTCATTAACAGTAATATTTGCTTTCGTTATTGTTAGTGGTATAACATATTCTGTCTTACCTGTTTCTGAAATAATATTTTTTGCTTCATCTAAACTTATAGCAAAATCTATCCCATCAACATCAGGATGAAGTTCAAATTCAGTATTTTCTGTTGCTTCAACATAATATGCATCTTGAGGTTCTGATTTTACTTCATTATATATTGCTTCAATGTCTATACTTTTAGCAGTTACTTTTTTATATGGGATTTCTATTACATCATTTTCCCCATTTTCTGATAAATCTTGTAAATTTCTATTTTGTATTTTATCTATAATTAAATTTTTTAAACCTTCACTATCAACTTCAATTCCACCTACTCCTGGAATTATAATTAAATTAGTTCCATTTATATAATATGAATATTGTTTAACAAGATTTGGAACATTTGTTGAAACATACTCAATTATAGTATTTAAAGCGTCTTCATCAAAAGAAAAATTACACTCTATATTTTTATTAAAAATTGCTGTTTTTAATAATGTATAGTTATTTTGAACTAAATTATCTCCTCTTCCTATATTATAAGCTTGATTCAAAGCATCATTTAAATCATAATTTAAATTTATATCTGCTGCAGCAATAACATAAGAAAAATCTTCATATTTTAAATTAATACTTGTGTTTAACGCCAAATTATATTTATCTTCTAATTTTGATTTTGCCTCATTATAAGTTAAATTGGATATATCAATATTTCTTATGCTAACACCTCTTGCAATAGTATCTTTTGTTACATGAATTAAAGCAAAACAAATAGAAAATATTAAAATAAAAACTAAAAGTACTGTTAGTACTCCAATGATAATAACTTTTTTCTTATGTTTATTGACATTTTTAATATCTTTATTTTGAGCTTCTTTTTTTTCTTTATCTATAGTTTCATCTAAAGAAATATTTTTATCTTTATTTTCTTCTAATTTTGAAACAGATTCTTTTTTAGCTTTACTATTTTTAAAAACTATTTCTTCTTCTTTAGATTTTAATTCATTCTTTTTAGAGCTTTCCTTACTAGAAATTTTAGCTTTTTTTTCTAAATTACTTTCATTTGTTTTTTTGCTCAGATTATTATCTTTAATTTTTGCATTTTTTTCTTTTGTTGATATATTATTATTTTTAGTCGTATTATTTTTTTTAGTTTGATTTTTTTTCCCTTTCTTTTTTGCAGACATTTTAGGTCATCCTTTCTTAAAGTATTTACTATAATTTATGCAAAATATATTAATAAATTCGAAATTATCATACCATAACATATTTTTTTGTGCAATAATTTTAGGAAAAGTTTATTAATATTAACAAAAAAATATTTGTAGCAAATTTTTTAAACTTGCTACAAATATTTCTGGATAAACAAATAAAAAAATAAGATTTTTTATCAAAATAATAATTAACCACGAATAGGGTGAAAAGCGGCTTTTATTTTTTCTTTGAAGGGATAAATCTTGAAACCCAAAATTATATTAAATAATTTTGTGATATTATAATATAAAAAGTTCAATTTGTAAATATCCTAATCTCAATATATCCTATAATTAATAATGACTTTATATTTCACTTACCATTTTATAAGTAACATTATCAAATTCAACTATATAATTTGTTGTTTTAACAGAATCATTATAAGTAATTTTTTTATCTAATAATTTTGTTTGTTTATTAATATATTCCTCTGTTTTACCTGATTTAATAATATAACTATTTTCATTTGTTTTAATATTATAACCAAAAATATTAAAAGCATTTATAAAATTAGTAAAATTATTATCTGATATTAAAGAATATGTCATAACACTTTTAAGTAAAGACTCTTGTGGTACTTCATCCACGCTAATTAGCTCTTTTACTAAAGTATTTTCATCATATTTAAAATAAATATTATTATTTAAATCTACAAAATAAGTAATTTTTGATAAGTTTTCTTTATTATCATTTATTATTTTTTTATAATTATTATCTTTAAAATAAACTTCAATATTTTTTAATTCTACACCATCTTCATAATTCATTATTATATGATAATTATTTGCATTAGAGTAATTTTTATATGAATTTTTTATTTCATTCAAAATTAAAAATCTTCTTATAACAAATATAAAATAAATTAAAACTACTATAATTAAAGCAAAAATTATAATCATTATAATTTTCTTTTTCATAATAACAAACCTTTCTATAAATAAACTTAAAAAATTTTACCATTTATATAAATTTTTATCAAGATAAAAATTAAAACAATTTAAATTTCTAAAAGAAAAGAAAAGTGCATTTCTTTTAGAAAATATGAAAACAAATAGTATATTCAAAATAAGTTTCTTAAATAATATAATAAAAAAAATATAAAATAAAGGAGGGTATCATGGAGCTAAAATCTATTGGTAAAAAAATAAAAGAACAAAGATTAAGAAAAAATATTTCACAAGAAAAACTAGCTGAAATTATAGATGTTACTCCATCATACATTAGCAATTTAGAAAGTGGAAATAGAGTAGCTAGTTTGCCAACAATGTTAGCAATAGTAAATGTATTAGATTTATCTTTTGATTATTTAATGTTAGATAATTTAAAAACAAAATATTTTAAACAAACAAAATGTGTTCCTAAAAGTGCTAAGCCTAGTTATAATAAAATTAACACTTTATATTCAGCTAACAAAATTGGGAATAAATTAATAATTTCCAGATTTAAAAGCATAAATAAAAGTATTCTCTTAATTTCTAATGGAGAAGAATTTACAACAGGAATACATGAATTAAAAATCAATGATGATGTATATGTTGCTTCTAAAAAGCCTGACTATTTTACTTTTGCTCATTATCAAATGATTTCTTTAAATGAAGAGAATAACTGTAATTTAGTGTTTTCAAAACGTATTTATGACACTGATGAAATACTTAAGCTTCCTGTAAAAAGATATAAAACTTTCATGCAAGATTTCATTGAACAATTTAGTTTCTAATTAATATTTAAGCTACTTAAAATCACATCTTAAGTTCATTTCATCTAGAGCCTTGACATAATATTTTATGACAAGGCTCCTTTCTATTATTTTAATAAAATATAAAAAAATACAAATTCTTAAAAATTTAAATGCACTTTTCTTAAATTATTAAACTACCTGTTAATTAGATAATTCCATTACTTTTCTATATAAATTTGTAACTGATATATCTTCATCTTGTACAGTTCCTATATTTATTTTAACATTATTAATATTGTCACCTTCGTAATTATAAGCTATAGGCATATATGTTTTCTTTTCAAAATATATTGTTAATCGTGCAGAATAGGTTTTTCTTGAAAGAACTAGTCTATAACATTCTTTTCCATTTAAAATTTCTTTTGTTAATTGTGAATATTCTAAATTATTTTTTACGTTTAAAAATGTAGTTTTGTCATCAGGATCTTTTAAAGAAAAGATTTCTGAAATATCTTTAGTTTTTACTGAGCCAACATTCTGAAAATTATTTTTATCAATAATATAGTTTTTAAATGTATTTCTATTGCTAACTAAATAGCTATCATCATAATAGTTTAAAACATAAATATTATCTTTAGTATAAGCAATAAAATCATCTGAAACTATTTCATAATTTCCACTTTTTTCTATTTCATCTATTTTTTGCTGAAATTTATATATCACATAATATTTACTAAAATATAATGCAATACATAAAATTATAAATAATACACATATAATTCCAATAACAATTAATATTTTATCTATATTTCTCATTATAAGTCCCCATAAAACTATTTAAAAATCAAATTCAGAATCATTTATATTTCCAATATTATATTCATATTTATATACGTTATTTTTATCTCTAATTTCAAGTATTAAACCATCACTACTAATCATATAATTTTTATTATCATAATTTTGTATTTTATATATTTTTATATCTTTTTTATTTTCAACTATAATAAAATTAATAAGTGATGTTTTAAAAATATCATTCCATTCTAATTCTATTAAATTAGCTACAATCTCTACATTATCCTCAGTAATTTCTTGAGTTTTTAAATTTTTAGAAATATGTTTTTTAGTATCTGAATTATAATAGTCTACTATATTTGTAATATAATTTTCTGTTTTTAAATTATTATCTTTTTTAGTAATTTTAGATATTTTCTTATCATTCTCAATAATTTCTACTGAATATTCACTTAAAGTATTTAGTTGCATATTTTTTTCTTTTAAACTATTTAAAATAATATTATTTCTTATAACATTAATAACATAACAAACTAAAATTATAAAAAATAAAACTTTTAATAAACTTTTCATTATTTTATCCTTACAATATTTTTATAAAGTCTATCATATTATTAAAATTAGTTCAAATAGAAATTACTAAATTTATAATATTATTTTAATAAAAATATACAAATTCCGACTAACATTCGGAATTTGTATAAAACATGATATTTATTTTAAAATTTATTATATATATTCTATAGGTATCATATAATTTTTACTATCTATTGCATGAATATCTTTAGTTAAACAAATAACAGCTCCATTTGGAGAATTCATTTCAAATTTTTCTACCACACTAAAATTTTTAATAGAATCTTTATCTGGATTAGAACTTTTCTTTATTTCAACAGGATAAATATTATTTTCATATATAACTAATAAATCTATTTCCTTTCCATTATTGTCTCTATAATAATATAAATGTTTTTTAGGGTCATATTGATTATTAGCATAACTTTTTACAATCTCTGAAATAATATAAGTTTCAAAAATCTGACCACTATAATTGCTTTTTTGTAAAGTATTACTGCTAACATAACCTGTCAAATAACATGCCAATCCCGTATCCATAAAATAAATTTTTGGCCTTTTTATAATACGACTAATATTATCATTCATATGGGGTTGCAAAAGAAATATAATATAAGTATTACTTAAAATACCAGTCCATTTACTAACAGTTTCAGAATCAATGCCAACATCTTTAGCTATGTCTGAAGCATTAAATTCTTGACCTGTTCTAGCCGCTAAACTAGATATAAATTTCAAAAATTTTGGTTCATCTTGTATATTTATTATTTTCCTTAAATCTCTTTCAATATATGTTCTTAAATAAGAAGAATAGAATGCTTCTAAGTTAATTTCTTTATTTTTATAAAGCTCTGGAAAACTACCTCTAAAAATTCTATCAAAAATGTTTCCCATATATTCATATCTTAAAACTTCTTTTTTTCTTAAAATATTTATATCTGGAATAAAAACCTCTTCTGTTGCATTGTAAATTTCTCTAGTAGATAATGGAAATAAATCAATAATTCCAACTCTACCAGCTAAAGACTCTGTAATATTTTCCATAGTCTCGAAAACCTGTGATCCAGTTAAATAATACAATGTTCCAACTTTTTTGCCATCTCCAAACATTTCATTTTTTCTTGCCTCATCAATTGCTAATTTTATATAAGATAATAAATTAGGTGCATATTGAAACTCATCTATAATTAAAGGTGTACCATGTGACCTTAAAAAAGTTTCAGGATCTTCAATAGCAAGTATACGTTCGTTTAAATCATCTAAACTTACTTCATTAATTGTTTGGTTTTTCGTAATAGATAAATACTGTAAGACTGTACTCTTTCCAGATTGTCTAGCACCTGTAATTAAAATTGAAGGAAAATTATCATACATCTCTTCTAATTTATGTTCAATGGTTCTATGAATATAATTAGTAGCCATATATACCTCCTTTATACAAATTTCGATTATAATTCGGAATTTGTATAAATTATAACATTTATTTTAAATTTTATCAATATATCTTATTTAAATAGTATTCTTATATTGCAAAAATATATTATTACTTTTTTAAATTATTTAAAATAATTTTCAAAGACCTGACATTATATGTCATATATCCAATATATATTAAATTTAAAACATATTTCCAATTCATTAGTTTTATATTTAAAAATATTAATCTAATATTTCATAGTCTTTAATAGCATTTTCTATGTCAAAAATACTACTGTCAACATTATTTAATTTTATATCTTCTACTATAAATAAACGTGTTTCATTTGTTTTAATATAATTCTCTATATACTTTTTTAACAATAAATCAGACTTTGTAAGCCAAATATCATAATCTATATCATTATCACTAATCTTTATATGATAGCATTCTACATTATCAACAATTTCAGTTTTAATTTTCCAATCAAAGGTGTATTTTAATTTATCTTTAAAACTATTCGATAAATTTAAAAAATCTAATAAATCTAAACCTTTATTAAACACCTCAGAAATATTACTCTCGTCAATTATAACTTTCTTATTGCTATCAATTATAATAAAAGTTTTATTTTTATCATTATCAATTACCATCTTCATATTATCTAAAACCATACATTGTTTATTATCCAATCTATATATTTCTCTTTTAGAAGGATTTTCTCCATTAATAGCTTCTTCAATTTTAATATAATAATTTTTTACATTAAGATTATCCACTTGACTATTAATAATTTTATCTATTTTTAAATATTTATTTATGAAAATAAAAATAAATACAAATATTATAATTAATAAAATATTTATTAAAATCTTCTTATACATAATAAATCCCCTCTTTTTTAGTATAAATTTTAAAATATTATTTGTCAATTTTAATAACCTATTTATATAGCTTGGCAGCAATATATAACTATTTATTCTACAATTTTGACAATAATTTTTTGATATATTAAAATATTGATAAATTAATTTTTGTGATATAAGTGGAGGGATTTTATTATGAAAAAGAAAATTTTAATATTTTTATTAATGATCTTGATATTAATAATTATAATAGAGACAATTTTTGTTGTAAAAAATACTAATAAGCCAAGCACTGCTTATACATATCTATTTTTTAATAGCCCAGGAAATGATGATGAATTAAAAAATGTAGGAATTATTTATACTTTTGATGAGAATAATATTTGCATCGATGAAAGACTTCTATGGGATTTTGCTAATGAAGAAATTGCAAAAGAAAATTATGAAAATTGGAAAGAAATTGGATATAAAAATTTAGAAATAAATTCCAATAAAGTATCTTTCAATGCTACAAACCATAACAGTTTAACAAAAGAAGAAATAAAAGGTAATAGTACTGATAGCTTTATAGATTTTTAATATATATTAAATAAAATAACTTCAGTATTATTTAATATCTTAAATATCAATAAATCATAACATACGCTCTCATTCATATTTATTAATAACTTTAAAAATTGAATTAAATTAAAAATTTTAAAAGCTTGTATTATAGCATACAAGCTTTTTTATGTTTGGTTGCGGGGGTAAGACTCGAACTTACGACCTTTGGGTTATGAGCCCAACGAGCTGCCAACTGCTCCACCCCGCGATATTTTCAATCAACATAATTATTATACAACTATAATTATAGTTTTGTCAACCTTTTTATTAAAATTTATACTATTTGTGCAACTTTTTGTTTAAAATTTATTATAATATATTATCTTTTTTACATATATAATATTTATATTTTTTAATTTAAAGAGGAAATATCTTATTTACTATATATTATGCTGCTACTTAAAAAAATATACCAAAATTTGATATTATTTCTACTAGACAATTTTTTAAATTATATATATAATATTTTTATTAAAATTAAAAGGGGTACGAACGATGATAGGAAATATGATTGAATTAATACGAAAACAAAGAAATATGACAAAAACTAAACTTTCTGAGATAACAGGAATAAATATTGGACATTTAACTCATATTGAAAAAGGCGAAAGAAATCCAAGCCATAGAGCTTTATTTTTAATTTGCCAAGCTTTAGATATTCCTTATGAAGAAATATCTCATACATATGATAAAGAATTAACAGATGAACAAAAAAAATATGATTATATAAATTATATTTCATATAATCAAGTACCTGTATTCTCAAATTTAGAAGATTTTATTAAATGCCCTACAAACTTTGCTAGAGCAGCATTTGCATATAAAGTTCCAGATGATTCAATGGCTCCTTTATTTGAAAAAAATTCCAATGCATTTGTTGAAATTGCGGGATTACTTTCAAATAAAGATGTAGGACTTTTTCAAGTTAATGATAAATTTTTAATAAGAAGATTTTTATATAGAAAGAATGACATTATACTTAGAGCTGAAAATAAAGAATTTCCAGATATCAAAATTTCTGAGATTGAAAATTTCAAAGTAATTGGAAAAATTTATATATAATTTAACATTTATTTTACATAAATATTAATATTTTATTAAATAATTATAAAATATTGATATTAATACTATTTAAATGTATAATTTAATAGATTAGAAGAAAAAATAAAAAATGCTCTAATTATAAGGAGAATTTTATGGAACTAGTTAAAAATATATTCTTTAATACTGATAAGTTAACAGCTTTTTCTAAAATTAAAATATCATATACCGGAAAATTTTTTAATGATAATTCTAAAAAAGTGTTTTTGCATTATGGATTTGGAAATAATTGGGAAAACAGCTTTGATATAGAAATGATAAAAACTGAATTAGGCTTTCAAGCTGAATTAGAGCTTACAGATGCTTCTACATTTAATTTTTGTTTTTATAATGAAAATAACATTTGGGACAATAATAATGGAGAAAATTACAACTTTAAAATTGAACCTGCCGAATTAGATTTAGTTCTTCTTGATGATGAATATTCTTTAATTTCTCCTAAGAAAATAACAAAATTTTATCTTTGGAAGAAAAAAGTAAAAATTCGTTTTTATAGAGTTGTAACATATCTTCCTAAAATTATGTCTGGTAAATATAAACGTAAAATTCATAATGATGAATAAAATTTTAGATTTTTATGTAATTTTTAAAATTTTTTTCAAAAAAGTCTTGACAAATGAATTAAAAGAGAGTATCATATAAAAGCAGTTGCAAAAAGCAACGCTTTTTAAAAACGGGCTATTAGCTCAGGTGGTAGAGCACTTGACTTTTAATCAAGTTGTCCCGCGTTCGAGTCGCGGATAGCTCACCAAAAAACTCTGAAATAAAATTTCAGAGTTTTTTATTGTTTATAATTATTTAATATCTACTATAAAAACCAGTTTTTTATTTAATTATTAATATAAAAATATTTAAAATTAAGTAATAACTAACCCTCCATTTGGAGAAATAACTTGACCTGTTGTAAAATTATCTTCTACTAACCATCCTGCGCATTTTGCAATATCTTCAGGTTTTCCTCTTTTAATTAATGGCGTTTCATTTTCTATAATTTTCCATTCTTCCTCAGTAACATTTATATTCATATCTGTATCAATTGCTCCAGGAGCTATTGAGTTTACTCTAATATTTGAAGGTCCTAATTCTTTTGCCAGAGCTTTTGTAAGGCCGTCAATTCCTGCCTTTGATGCTGAATAATGAACTTCGCAAGAACCTCCTGTTAATCCATAAATAGATGAAATATTTATTATACATCCATTTTTATTATGTATCATTGTTGGCAAAGTTTCTTGAATAGTATAAAAAACAGAAGTTAAGTTTGTTTTTATCATATTATCCCAATCATCATCAGTCAAATCTGTAAACATTTTTTCTTGAGAGATTCCAGCATTATTAACTAAAATATCAATAGTTCCAAATTTATTCAATGTAAAATTAATAAGATTTCTTACCTCTTCTCTTTTAGAAACATCTGCTTTAAAAATTTCTATTTTATCCCCTAGTTCTTCTTTAATTTTATTTGCTAAATTATCTGATTTTTTATAATTTAAAATAACTTTTATATTTTTTTTACATAATTCATAGACAATTGCTTTTCCTATTCCTCTAGTTCCTCCTGTTACTATTGCAATCTTTTCCATATCAATCACCTCCATATTTTTATAAAAAATTTATAATATTATTATAAGTATCAACCGCAAAATTATCTGTCATTCCTGAAATATAAACAATTATAGCCTTTGAAAAATCCTTTTTATCAGTAATATTAAATATAATTTTATTTTTATTATTTTCCTTTCTATCCAAATTCCAATAATTTGATAACCAATTTTCAAAATTTGTAATAACTCTTGGATATTGTTTTTTTATTCTTTTCATATTCTCTAAGCTTCCATTTTCATCATAACATTTTGATAAAATATAATAAATTGTATTTATTACTAATCTAAAATATTCTGTTGAAACATTTAATCTATCTGCCAAATAAATATTTTTATAATTAAATTCTTTTATTTTATTTATCATATCAAAAGCATTCTCTGAAAAGCACAAACCTTTTTCTACACTTGAATTGAAACATAAATCCGCAACCAAATTATTAATTATAGTTGTATTATTTATTTTTTCTTCTGAATTATAATTTAAAATTTTATATAATTCATCTAAATGCTCATCAAGCATTTTTAATCTTACAGCATCTTCTATGTCACGTCCTAAATATGCAATTTTATCGGCAATTTTTACAACACACCCTTCCCAAGTATATGGAGAATATTTACCAGGCTCTGTATATAAATCCAAATTAATAGCTTCTTCTCTTGGCTTTAAATTATTTTCATCAATTTCTCCACAATGTGAAACTATCCCATCTCTTACTGCATAGCATAAATTCATATTTTGTTCATTTCTTAAATTATCTTCTAACAATTCAATATTATCTGCCATATTTAAACCATTCTTTTCGTGCCAAAAAGTCTCACCTGTGTTCCTTTGCAAAATTTCTGACAAAATCTTTTCACCTTTATGACCAAATGGACTATGCCCCATATCATGAGCTGTTGCTATAGCTTTTGTAAGTTCAAGATTTAATCCTAAATATTTTGCAATAGTATAGCTAATTGATTCAACATGCGTCACATGTTCTATTCTAGTACATATATGATCATTTTGAGGTGAGAAAAAAACTTGAGTTTTATGTTTTAATCTTTTATAACTGTTACTATTAATTATTCTATTATAATCTCTTTCAAAATCACTTCTAACATCATTTTCTCTTTTATATATTGGATATTCCCTTTTACGTGAATTTTCCCATTTGAGGTTATTTTCATCCATTCTAACATTTTTTAAAGAATCTTTCATAATATCTCCTTCTTTATTTTTATTTTCAATTATTTTATATCATAAATTTGTTAAAAATAATAGTCATTTTAAAAATAATGTTTGCTATTTTTTTTATATAGATTTATAATTTAATTATCTTATTTATTTTGGAGATTTTTATGGAAAATACAAAACAAAATGAAATAAAAAATTGGATACAAAGTACATTTATTGCAATTAGCATACTTGCTATATTTGCTGCTATTACTATTTTATTTAATTATTATATTTTAGATTCTGTAATTGTAATGGGAAATTCAATGCACCCTACATATAATAATTATGATAAAGTTTATATTTCAAGAATACGTAGAGTATTTGGATTTAAACCTGAAAGAGAAAAAATTATAAGTTTTGAAGAGCCTTTAAATGACGGAAAAATATCAAATGAAAATCCTATTGCAATATATAATTATAAAACTAGAATAAGTTTTTGGAATTATTTTAAACCCAAAACAAATGAATGCATAAAAAGAATTATAGGTCTACCTGGAGAACATATAGAAATAAAAAATGGAAAAATATATATAAATGGTCAAGAACTAGAAGAAAACTATTTGCCACTTGAAACTTATACAGAACAATCTAGACTATTTGATTTTACTGTACCTGAAGATACTGTATTTGTGTTAGGTGATAATAGAGAGCATAGTGAAGATTCAAGAGAATTTGGATGTATTCCATTTGAAAGGATAGATGGAATTGCCTATTAATTTGGCAATTCCATTACTTTTTCATAAATTTTATCAACCGAAACATCTTCATCTGTTACAGTTCCAACTGTAACCTCTACATAATTTATTTGACCATCATATTCATATGCAACTGGCATATAGGTTTTTTTATTAAAATATATAGTTTGGTTAAGGTTATACTCACTTCTAAAAAATAATTTATAGCATTCTTGATTTCCTATGTTCTTAGTTGTTAAACTAGAAGTTTCTATACTTTTTATAATATTCCAAATTGTAGGCTTATCGTTAGAACTTAAAATAGAAAATTGTGCTTTAGGAGTAGCAAAAACTGGAGCTTCAATTTCCATATATGTATCTTTTCCTATAATTATAGCCTTTTTATCATCTTTATTTTTATCAGCAATCTGGTACATTTGTGAAGAATTTTCTGATACATAAATATTATCTTTAACATAATACGTAACATCTCCAAATTTAAACTTATAATTTCCACTTTCTTCAATTTCATTAAGCTTTTGCTGAAACTTAGTTATTACATAATATTTATGAAAATATTTTCCTAAACAAAAAATAATTACTATTACACATATAATACCTACAATAAGTAAAGTTTTATTAATATTTCTCATAAAACCTCTCTTCTATTTAATCTTTTAAAATTTTTATTTTATATGTAAACTATCATCTATTAATTTCTTAATATCCTTTTGCACATAATAATTTGATGTTTTTATAAAGATCAGTGGAATATTTGTATATTCAAAAACCTCTTTTAAGAATTCGTCTCTCTCTTTTCTCTTTTTTTCATTATGTGTGCCATCATTTAACTCTATACAACATTTTATTTTAAAGTTTTCACTATCATATAAAACAAAATCTATACTTCTATCACTATAATTTTTATAAAGTTCATTTTTATTTCTTTTCGTATTTATTTTAACAATTCTATTTAAAGCAACTTGTGTAAAAATATCAATTTTTGTATATTTATATATCTCCTTTAAACATAAAAATAATTTATATTCATCATTAGAAATAAAATTTTCTTTTTCAATAAAACTTGGAATTACAGTATATTTAATTCCCCACACTCCCTGTTTTTCAATCTGAACAACATCTTTTCTTTTTTCCTTATACATACTTTCCTCTTTTATATATTTATTATTTTATTTGCAAAATTACTATAACATATATATTATAAAAATTCTATATCTTATATAACTTTATTTTAATAATTTATTTATAAATAAAAAACAAAAAATAATGAAGAAGAACAAGAAAGCTTAGAAAATAGCCAAAAATTACAACAAAATATTATCGAATTTCCAGCACGAAAAATCGTCGGAAATAGTTGGTATGAGCGATAGCGAGGGGCAAAAAGACTTCCAAAAAAATTTTGGAAGTCTTTTGGAAGTCTTTTTATAAATTTTAAGAAATTTTGAAAAATTATGAGAAAGTTTATATTGCTTTTGGCTCTAAGCGTTTTGGCTCTTTTTTATGATTCATTAAAAATTTTAAAAATTTAGAATATTTTCAACATTTAAATTGATGTACTCTTACTCTCGCAATAAACATGTGCAATTCGAATATCTTTTTAAACGGACGAACGCTTTAATACATATATAAAAGCCTGGAACTAAGGACTTTTCCAAAGCTTCAGACTTTTTTATGGAGCCACTTGTCCGATTCGAACGGACGACCTACTGATTACAAGTCAGTTGCTCTACCAGCTGAGCTACAGCGGCATTCTATATTAAATTGGTGACCCCTACGGGAATCGAACCCATGTCCCCGCCGTGAAAGGGCGATGTCTTAACCGCTTGACCAAGGGGCCGTTAACAATCAACTGCTATTTATTTTACATGCAAAATTAAGTTTTGTCAATACAAATTTACAAATTTTTTTATAAAATTTAAAAAAATTTTTTAAAAATTCTTTTAAAACATAAAATCCGCTATTTTTATATAAATATTGTTACAATATTTTAATATCTTTTTACATTAAATTTGATTGACTTCTATTATTCTATAATATATAATAATTTTGTATAAACTAAAGACGAGGTGTTTATAATGAAATGTTATAAATGTGGCAAAGAAGCTGAACTTAAAAGAGGTCTTTGCATAGATTGTTATAAAGAAGTTTTAAATAAAAGAAATGCAAAAAGAAAGAGAAAGAATGATCCAAATTATGTAATGAATCATTTAGATAAAGATGAAAAACTAATAGCTAAAATGCAAACCAGTAATATAATTTATATTTGTATTACTATTTTATTTGCTATTTCAGTTATTCTTTTTCCAAAAACATTACTAGAATTTTTCTGGAAAGATAATAATTTTTATTTTCCGATTTTAATTGCAAATATTACTATTTGTTTTATTGGTGTTTATTCAATAATATATTTTCTTTCAAGAGATGTATATTTAACTAATAAAAGAATAATTGGAAAATGGGGACTTTTTAATGTCAAATTTTTAGATGCTCCTTTAAATAAAATTGAAAGTATTGATGTTTTTCAAATTAAAGCTTTAGAAATTGATGTTAATGGAAAATTTTACATATTTGATTTTGTATCAAACCCAGAAAAATTTAAATTAGCAACAGTAAATCAAATAAAATTGATTATAGATTCTACAAATGATGAACATGTATTAATGTCATTTACCCATTCATTAAATGAAAAACTTGAAGAATTTAGATTGCATGAGCAACACCCTAATATGACATATTGTAAATGTTGTGGTGAAATGATTTCTAAAGAAAGTAGTTTTTGTGTTCACTGTGGTCAACCTCTTCCAGAAAACGAAAGAGAAGCTGATTGGATATTAAAGATCTTCTGCTTCTTACTTCCACCTTTTGGATTATTAATATTTTTATTAAATGTTGGTGAACATCAAAAATTAGCAAATCAATGTTTAATTTCATCACTTATTGGTCTATTTGTAATGCTTACAATATATTTATCAGTAGCAAGTGTTCTATCAATGATATAAAAAATGAGTAGATAATTTCTACTCATTTTTATTGTATCTAACTTAAATTTTCCATTGCATTTCTTAGTTTTCTTAAGTGCTCAATTGCTTCTTTTTCAGTTTTTTCCTTAACTCCCATATAAAATTTAAGCTTTGGTTCTGTTCCTGAAGGTCTAATACAACACCATGCATCATTTTCTAATTCATAATATAAAACATTAGATTCTGGTAAAGTTGTTTCTTCTTCTTTTCCTGTTTTAAAATCAATTATTTTCTTTTCTTTATAATCTCTAAATCTTAAAACTTTATAACCTGCAATTTCTCTTAATGGTTTATTTCTAAATGAATTTACAAGTTCTTTCATTTTTTCAGCTCCATCAGCGCCTTTTAAAGTAATAGTCAAAATATCTTCTTTATAATATCCATATTTTTTATAAATATTTTCCATTTGATCACACAAAGTTAAACCTTGTTTTTTATAAAAAGCTGCTGCTTCAGCTAACAACATTACTGCTGTAATTCCGTCTTTATCTCTACTATGAGTTCCTACTAAACAACCATAACTTTCTTCAAATCCAAACATATAAGTATTACTTCCTGTTTTCTCAAAATTTCTAATTTGTTCACCTATATATTTAAATCCTGTTAAAGTTTCAATAAAATCTAATTTATATTCTTTTGCTATAGCTTGAGCTAAATTAGAGGATACAATTGTTGTAACTAAAGCCCCATTTTTAGGAATCATATTTCTTTTTTTCTTTTCTGATAATATATATTCAGCAATTAAAAGTCCTGACATATTTCCAGTAAATGGCATATATTCATTAGTTTTGCTATTTTTAGCATATACACCTAACCTATCAGAATCAGGGTCTGTCGCTAAAACAACATCTGCATCTACTTTATTTGCTAATTTTAAAGCAAGTTTAAAAGCTTTTTTATCTTCTGGATTTGGATATTCAACTGTTGGGAAATTTCCATTTGGTAATTCTTGTTCAGGAACTACATAAACATTTTCAAATCCAAGTTCTGATAATATTTTTTGAACTCCAACATTTCCAGCCCCATGAAGCGGAGTATAAACTATTTTTAAGTCTTTACTCATTTCTTTTATTATCTCAGGATTCAAAGACTGCTTTTTAATTTCTTTTATATATAAATTATCTAATGCACTTCCAACAATGTTGTATAATTTTCTTTTTAAGGCTTCATCTAAAGAAATTCTTTTTACATTTGCATAATTAGTAACCTTATTTACCTCATTAATAATGCCTTTATCATGTGGTGCAACAATTTGAGCTCCATCTTCCCAATAAACTTTATATCCATTATATTCAGGAGGATTATGACTCGCCGTAATCATTACACCAGCAATACAACCTAATTCTCTTACTGCAAAAGAAAGTTGTGGAACTGTTCTTAATGATTCAAAAATATAAGTTTTTATTCCATTTGCATTTAATGTTAATGCTGTTTCTCTAGCAAATTCCGGTGACATGTTTCTTGAATCAAAAGCTATTGCAACACCTCTTGATTCTCCACCTTGTTTTAAAATATAATTTGCTAGGCCTTGAGTTGCCTTAGTTACAGTATAAATATTCATTCTATTTGTACCATTTCCTATAACGCCTCTCATTCCAGCTGTTCCAAACTCTAAATCTTTATAAAATCTATCTTGAATTTCTGAATCATCTGCTGCTATTGATAATAATTCTTGCCTTGTTTCTTCATCAAATACTGGATTTGTACACCACTCATTATATTTTTTCATATATTCAACTTTAGCAAAATAATCTCTATATAATTTTAGTGCAGTCTCCGGACTATCAACACCTTCTGCATTTTTTATAGGAGCATATTCTTCTTCTCTTTTAACTCTTAAAACAACAACATCCTCAAATACATCGTAAGAGTCAAAAATAAACATTTCGAATTTATATGCATTAGGTTTTTCTGCTTTTACTAAATTTCCACCTTTATCAATATAATTAGCTTTTTTTACTGCAATATGATAAGGAAGTTTAACTTCAGCGACCTTTTCTAATCCTTTAATATTATATAAATGGAAGATTCCATTAGCATCACCAAAAACTAAAGAGCCATAATCATCTCTACGATTTGCCATTTCTTCAGAAATTTCAGTGTATTCAACAACACCTACTTTTTTATTTTTTCTACAAAAAACACCTACTTTTTCTTTAGGATCTGTTTTTTTCAAATGATTTAACTGCTCCTAAAACCTTGTGAGAAATAGACATTCCCATTAATAGTGGATCAACAGGCTTTACTAAAGCATTGTCGACACCATTAATAAAAACCCATTCTATACCCTTTCTCTTTCATATCATCAATAATATGAGCTTTTTCTAATGATTGAAGGGTTCCTCCATGACCATTAGCAGCTTCTTTAACAAAACCTTTCTCATCTAGCAAAATATTTCCGTTCATATCAATCATTGGTAGCTCGCCTTGTTTAAAGAATTTTACTTTTTCTTTTGGGTATCCAAAATAATTATGAGCTTCAAAAAATGCTACTGTAGCATCATTATTTTCCCTACTTGTCATAATATACCAATAAACAACAGTACCATATTCTTTCCATGCTCTAATTAACGTATCGCAAAGAGCTTCAAAAAGTGATTTATTATTTTCGGGATCAAAAATAAAAGTACCTTTTGGTCCATTATGTCCGAAGTCTTGTTCCTTGACCACCAGCCATTGTAACAACTGCTAATTTTCCTTCTTTTATTGCCTCAATTCCTTTTTCTTCATAGCTTTCTCTTTCACTAACAGTCATTTTAGATTTATCAGTATGTTCAATTGGTTCAATTGTAACATCTTTTAAATCTAATGGTTGCTTTGTACTTTCATATAACTCGCTCATTAAATCAAAGTCAATATTTTCTAATTGTTCTAATAATTTTTCTTTTTCTTCTTCATTCATTTTGTTATAAAACATTAATAAATGTTCTTGATTATACTTCTTTAGTTTCTTTTTAATATTGTCTAACCTATCTCCCATCCTATGTTTTCTCCTTTCTCACTTACGCTCTTCCGTAAGTGATTCCATGCTTTATAATTTATATACTATTTTTACAATTAAGTCAATAGAGATATCTAAGACAAATATTAAATTTAATTTTATTTTATTAAATTATTTTAACATTTTTTTATACTAAATATAATTCTTTTATTTCACGAATTCCTTTTGTACAAAGGATTTTATCGTAATTCTTAATTATACTTTCTAAATTGTTATTAAAATCATCTATTTCAAAACAATTAACCAATGTAAATTTTGTGTGAAAATTTATTACTAAACTATTTATTTTATCTATATATTCTTTTTTCCCAGCCACAATAACAATATCAGCTTCTTTTTCAAATTTTTCTGGCAAATTATTGCTATTTGTTTTATTCCAGTCTATTTTATCTAATTTTTCTTTATTTTTCCAAAAAACTTCATTTATATTTAAAACTTTATTATAAATCTCTTGTACATCTTTTTCAAAAAATGTAGATACAACTTTTCCTTCGTTTACTTTTTCATATATGTATGGCATAATCATTGTTACTAAATGAAACTCATTGACATTAAATCCACAAATCTTATTCTCTAACATATACGCTTTTTCCTTTCTTATAAAATTATAAATCAATTTTATAACTATATAAAAAAAACGTCAATCAAAACCGTACTCTATTTTTCGACATTGAATTTATAATTGGAAACTTTGCATAATTTTTGTTTTGTTGTAAATAATATGCATAAAAGGAATTTTTAATTACAGGAGGATAAATTTGAAAATTTTTAATTCAAAATTATTTAAACTTTTTGTATTAATTTGTTTATTTTTATTATTTTTATTTTTAACAGCAAAATCTTATGCTAACTCTATTTCAAATGACTTAAAAGATAACATTTTTAGACTTCATATAATTGCAAATAGCGATTTAGAAGAAGATCAAAATTTAAAATTAAAAGTAAGAGATTCCATCACACAATACATGAAAACTTTAACTTTAAATTGCAAAACTAAAAACGAAGTTATAGATGTTGTAAATAATCATATTAATGATTTTTATAATATTGCTGAAAAAACAATTCAAGATAACGGATACAATTATTCTATAAATATTGAGGTTGGAAATTTTTATTTTCCTACAAAATATTATGGAAATATTTCACTTCCAAGTGGTTTATATGATGCATTAAAAATTGAAATTGGTGAAGCAAAGCGGACAAAATTGGTGGTGCAGTTTATTTCCACCACTATGCTTTACAGATATTTCAAGTGGAGTTGTAGACGAAGATTCAAAAGAAGTTTTACAAGACAATTTAAGTGATGAAGATATAGTATTATAACAAATGACTCAAATACCTACAAATTCAAGTTTAAAATAATTGAATTATTTACTTAGAATAAATCCCCCATATAAAAAATAAAAAAATATCTTGTAAATATTTTGCTTTTATGATATTATGCATTTGTTTAAGGTAATTTTTTACCTAAAAAATATACTTAAAATATGGGGGTATATATTTTGGAAAAACTAGTCATAACAGGGCCAACTCCATTAAAAGGTGAAGTTACAATAAGCGGAGCAAAAAATGCAGCAGTAGCAATACTTCCAGCGACTTTACTAATTAATGGAATTTGTACAATCGAAAATTTGCCAAATATTAGTGATGTAAAATATATTGTAGTATATTAGAAAGTTTAGGAGCAAAAATTAAATGGAATTCTCCTCATGAGATAACAGTTGATAGTAGAAATCTAACTTCTCATGTTGCTTCATTAGATGCAACTAGAAAATTTCGTGCTTCATATTATTTAATTGGAGCTTTACTTGGAAGATGCAGAGAAGCTAAAGTTGGAATTCCAGGCGGATGTAATTTAGGAAATAGACCTATTGATCAACATATAAAAGGATTTGAAGCCTTAGGAGCTAAAGTTGACGTATCAAATGGAAATATAACTGCTAAAGCTAAAAAATTAGTTGGAACATCAATTTATATGGATGTTGTATCTGTTGGTGCAACTATGAACATCATGCTTGCATCTGTTTTAGCTGAAGGTACTACAATAATAGATAATCCAGCAAAAGAGCCTCATATTGTAGATTTAGCAAACTTTTTAAATACAATGGGAGCAGATATTCGTGGAGCTGGAACTGATACAATAAAAATTAATGGTGTAAAAGAATTAAAAGGTAATGCAACATATTCAATTGTTCCAGACCAAATTGAAGCAGGAACATTTATGCTTGCTGCAATTGCTTCAAAAGGTGATATAATTATAAAAAATTGTATAACAAAACACTTAGAATCAATCATAGCTAAAGTTGAAGAAATTGGTGGAAATGTTGAAGCAAATGGAGATCATTTAAGAGTTTGGTATTCAAAAAGACCAACAAAAGCAAATATTAAAACTTTACCATATCCAGGTTTTCCAACAGATTTACAGCCCCAAATGGGCGTTGTTTTGGCGCAAGCACAAGGTACAAGCATTATTAATGAAAGTATTTGGGAATCAAGATTTCAATATACAGATGAACTTCGTAAAATGGGAGCTCATATTACAGCTCAAGGAAAAACTGCTATTTTTGAAGGTGTTGAAAAACTAACAGGTGCTCCTGTAAATGCAAGCGATTTAAGAGCTGGAGCAGCATTAATAATAGCAGGAATTTCTGCTAAAGGAACAACTGAAATTTATAATTTAACTCATATAGATAGAGGTTATGAAAATATAGAAGAAAAATTTAGAAAACTTGGTGCAAAAATTAAGAGAGTTAATGAAGAAGATTAATAAAAATATAAGCGTGCTTTACTTTTAAAGTATGCTTATATTTAAGCACTAAACATAAGAATCATAAATAAACGGCGGGGAAAATATGTTAAATTTTTGTAGTTTATATAGTGGAAGTTCTGGAAATTGCCTATTTGTTGAAACAGATTCAACAAAAGTTTTAATAGATTGCGGAACAAGCTTAAAAAAAGTTGTCGAAGGACTTTCTAAAATAGATAAAAACATTACAGATATTGATGCAATTTTAGTTACTCATGAACATTCAGACCATGTTCAAAGTTTAGGAAATGCTTCAAAAAAATATGATATACCAGTCTATGTTAATTTTGAAACTTTAGAAGCAATGCCTAAACAAAAAGAGAAAATTGCTTTATATAATCAAAATCTATTCGAAATAGGAAAAGAATTTACAATTGGAGATTTAGCAATAAATGCTTTTTCTATACCACATGATGCAGCAAACCCTTGTGGCTTTAATATTTTTAATAACAAGTCAAAACTCACAGTTGCAACAGATTTAGGACATATGGATAATGCTCTTTTTAGTAATTTAAAAGAAAGCTCATTTATATTATTAGAATCAAATTATGATCCTGAAATTTTAAAATGCTCTAATTATCCATACATATTAAAACAACGTATATCTGGTCCAAAAGGACATTTATCAAATAGTTCAGCTGGAAAAACAATTTCAGAACTTACAAAATCAAATTTAAAAGAAGTAATGTTAGGACATTTAAGTAAGGAAAATAATTTTCCAGAACTTGCTTATCAAACGGTTGTTGAAGAACTAGAAAAAAATAATGTTGATTTAAATGAAATTAGAGTAAGTGTTGCAAATAGATATAATCCAAGTAAAGTTATAAAAATTTCTTAAAATATATTTTAAGAAGCTTTATAACTTTTTTATTATGCTAATTTATTTTTTACTAATAATTTCTATAACTCAATTTCTTTTTTAGATTCTTTGAATACATTTTGACTAATAATTTCCTAATAATAAGAAATAAACTAATAAATACTACAAATTTAATTTTTAATCACCTCATTATAAAATTATCAATTTAAATATTTTCAGTAATCATTTCGCAATCATTTTATCATTCATTATGATTTATGTCAATAGTTAAAATTATTAAACTTACAAAAAAGGGACGCCAAAGCGTCCCCCCGAAAGGCTTAAAAAAGATTTCTCTTTCTGGCAATTCCAAGAAGTTTTTCACCTCTTTTTAAATTTGCCGCCGATTTTCCATATTGCTCAGTTGCTTTAGAAGCATCTGAAATGCGCTTTCTCATGTTTTTTGAAGCATTTTCTGCATTTCTCTTAAGAGCTCTATTTTTATATCTAGTACTCTTTCTCCTGCCGCTTCTGGTGCTCCTATTCTTTTCCGGAAGCTGCTCATCAGCATTTTCCTCGTCCCACATTTTTTCAAATTCTTCTGCTCTACTAAAAACTTCATCCTGAGCCTCAAAATGTTCTCTAACTTCTCTTTCAAAGTTAATTTGATGCTCTACTTCTGCAGACTTAAGAGCATCGTTATACTGCTCCCAAGCAGCATTTTCCTCATAAGCAATACGCTCAGACTCTGTTAAAAAATCTCCCTGATTCCGAATTTCTTTATTCATATCGAAATCTCCTTTCTGTTATTTTGTTATTTACATAACAATATATTAATTATAACCCGAAAAAGCTCAAAAATCAACAAAAAAATATTTCTACCCTAAAATTCCTAAATTATAGGCTAAAACTGAAGTAATTATTCCAATTAAATCAGCCATAAGTCCAATTATTATTACTTCTTTAATATTTTTTACTTTTATCTTTGATGAATAAATAGAAGCAACATATATAGTTGTCTCAGTCGCCCCCATAATACATGAAGAAATTAACCCAATATTAGAATCAGGACCATATTTTCCCATTAATGAAGTAGCAATTGCTGTTGTTGTACTACCAGAAATTGGTCTTAGAACTATAAGTGGAGCTAAATCCCTACCAATATTTGCAAAATTTAAAATTGGAGAAATAATATTAGTTATTCTTTCTATGAACCCTGAAGAAGTTAACATTCCAACTGCAACAATAAGAGCAAGAAGTGTTGGAAAAAGTTCAATAACCATTTTTTCTCCTTCAATAACACCATTTAAAAATAAATTAAAAATATTCTTTTTTTCTTTAATTCCAAATAAAATCACAATTAAGATAAAAATTAAAATTGCACTCTTACTAAAAAACTCTATAAATTTCAATAAAGTTTCATCCCCTTTAATAATATTATTCTTTATTAATTTTCTTTTCTAAACTTAAAATAAATTTTAGTTATAAAAATTATAAATAAGAAAGAACTTAAACTTGCAAACCAAACACCTAATATTATTCCAGATGGATTTTTTGATCCTAAACTCATTCTGATTGAAATTATAGTAGTTGGAATTAACTGAATTGAAGCTGTATTTATTAGCATAAAAAGTATCATATTTTTTGATAATGTATTTTTGTTTTTATTTTCTTTTTGCAATTCTTCCATTGCTTTTAAACCAGCCGGAGTTGAAGCATTTCCTAATCCAATCAAATTTGAAGCCATGTTTATTGAAATATTTTTGTAAGCTTCACTTTCTTTAGATAAATCAGGAAATAAAAATTTAATTAAAGGATTTAAAATATTTTTTATTTTATTAATTAAGCTTGTGTTTTTTACAATATTCATAATACCATTCCAAAAACACATACTTCCAAATAATGTAATAATTAATTCTATAGTAGAATTAATAGACGAAAAAATAGAATTATTAACTTCTTCATAACTTCCATTTATAAAACTAAATATAATCGCAATAAAAATAAAAAAACACCATATTTTATTTATCATAATTTAAATCACTCTTTTTAAAAAATTATAATAAATTATATGATGCTTATTATTTTATTTATTCAAAAAAAATTGATAAATTGTATTTTTATCTAATGCTCTATCTTTTGCAATTTTTTTAATTATTTCTTTTTTATTTAATCCTTTATTTTCATAATATAAATAATGTTCTTCTAAAGTTTTATTATTTAAATTTTCAAGTTCTATATCATTTTTAGATTTATCATTTCCTTTTAAAATTATTACAAATTCACCTTTAAATTCCACAATTTGTTCTAAAATTGTGGAAATCTTTCCTCTAATAAATTCTTCATGAATCTTTGTTAATTCTCTTGCTAATACTATTTCCCTATCTCCTAATATTTCTAGCATTGTTTCTAATGTACTTTTCATTTTATGGGGAGCTTCATAAAAAATTATAGTTCTAGTATCAAACTTTATTTCCTCTAATTTATCTTTTTTTTCTTTATTATTACTAGATAAAAAACCTATAAATTCAAATTCTTTAGTATCAAATCCAGAGCAAATTAAAGCATTAACAAAAGCAACACATCCGGGAATTGGTATAATTTCAATATTATTTAAAATTGCTTGTTTTATAATTTCTTCTCCAGGATCTGATATTCCAGGTGTACCAGCGTCAGAAACAATAGCAATGTTTTTTCCTTCTATTAATTTTTCTATTAAAATTGGACTTTTCTTTTTTTCTGTTTCTCTATAATAACTAATTAAAGGCTTACTTATTTCAAAATGATTTAATAACCCTAAAGTATGACGCGTATCTTCTGCAGCAATTAAATCAACTTCTTTTAAAACCTTTAAAGCTCTTAAAGTTATATCATCTAAATTTCCAATAGGAGTTGCAACTAAAAATAATTTTCCCTTCATAATTCTCCTTTTATTTAAAAAATATTTTACTTTCCATAAATACTTAAGACTTCTTTTGTATATATTCCTTCTTCATTATAAATAATCAAAGGTTTTTCTACTTTTAAAAACTGTTTTGCATTTTTTATGCCCTTAATTAATATTAAATTTGGTTTATCTGATATTTTAGGATAAACAAATCTTAATTCTTTTGGCTCTATTTTATTTTTTCTCATTAAATACATAATATCAACAAGTCTTTCTGGTCTATGTACCATATAAAATTCGCCTTTATCTTTTAATATTTTAAATGATTTTTTAATAATATCTTCTAAAGTACATTTAATTTCGTGCCTTGAAATTAAATTTTTTTCATTTTCACTCTTTAATCCTGTATTATTTTTTTGATATGGAGGATTAGTAACAATAACATCAAAATAATTATTTTCAAAATAGTTTTCAATATTATTTATATCATCATTTATAATTTCAATTTTATTCTCCAATTTATTTAAAATAACACTTCTTTTAGCCATATCTGCAACTTCTCTTTGTATTTCAATTCCAATAATTTTATTAGCTTCAGTTTTTGCAGATAATAAAATACTAATAATACCTGTTCCTGTACCAATATCCAAAACAATACTATCTTTCTTTATTTTTTTAGCAAAATCAGAAAGAAGTATACTATCAATTCCAAACTTAAAACCATTATTATTTTGAATAATTTTTAAATTATTTAATTCCAAATCATCAATTATTTCATTATCTTTTAATTCTATCTTTTTCACCTACTTAAAAATTAAAACTATTATTATAGCTAATATTTAATTTTTTATAATTTAATAACTATAAAAATATTAAATATTATATCTCCATATCAGAAATCTGTCAAACCCATAAAAATAAAGCCAAATAAAATAATTTGACTTTATTTAAATTTTTTATTTTATTATTTAAGGAACAATGTAAAATTTAATAGTATTTTTTATTTTAAGAATGGAGAAATCTAAAAATCTAATATTTTTTCAAATGTACTCTTTACTAAATAAATATTATATGTAAAATTCTCAATATTAATAATTAATTTTCAATTACTGCTGAATAGTAAGCTTTTGTTGTATTATAATTATCTAATATTTCTTCTTCACTTAAACCTCTGTTGTATAGTCTCATGCAATACGTATTTGTTTTTACATAGTTCCAATATCCTTCTGTATCTGACGAACATCTTCCAATAGTAAAATATTTTAAATTCCATTCACCTTGACGTTCTTTTAAAGAATCATAATGAATTTTAGAATAAAAAGTGTCATATAAAATTTCTCCATCTACAAATATCTTACTACTGTAAAAATCTCCTTCATATCCTCTTAAATCTGGTGTATTAGAAGAATTATATACTTCTGTACAATCTAAACTCCAAACCCAATAGTGATTCTCCCCATCTGCAATCGAAACTGGATACCATACATTCCATGGTGCATTACTAACATTACCATATGGCGATAAATAACCAGTATATCCAGAAACAATACTAACCCATATACTTGGGCTATTATTAAATAATCCAAATCTTACTTTTGCTTGTTTTGATTCATCTCCGATTCCATATTCCCATTATTCCGAATAGCTGATGCATCCGTTGGATTTCCCTCATAATCAACATGAGCTCCTTCTTCTACTGTCCCATAAAATTCAAAAGTAAGTCCATTTTTATAAAGTGTATCAAATTTTTCTTGGTCATCATATAGTATATTTATATGGTCATCTTGTCCATCAAAGTTAAACGATTTTGATGTTAAGCCACTATCTTCTGTCCAATTAAAATTTTTTAACTCTACATTTTCTCCTAATACACTTGGATTATTTTGTAACTCTTCTGCCTCCACTCCTTCTAATATTGTAGGATCTATATTAAATATTAGTCCTTCTGTTACTGCCATACTTGAGCCATAATCCAATCTTGTATATGCTTCTTCTTCTAATCTTATCTTTTCTCCTGTATTATAATTTACTAGCCAGCTATATTTGCTTTCTCCATAGTCCATTAAGTTTGTTCCTTTTTCTATAAAAGTCCACCCTGTTCCATAATCTTCTTGCGAATCATTTATTACTACTATGTTCCATATATCTCCATTTTCTAATGTCTTATCATATAAATCTGTTCCTATATGATAACTGCTTGTAAGCTCCGGATTTTGTATTTTATCTGCATTTTCTGATACTATTATTTGTTCAAGAACTTCTATTTCACTAGCAAGCTCTGTTCTATCTGCTGCATTTGTTGCTTGATTTAATATCCCATTTTCTCCAATCAAAGCTGACAAGCTTACTCCTGCTAAAATTAATAAAACTATTATTGAAATTATTAATGCAATTAAAGTAATTGCACTTTCACTTTTCTTTTGTTTTCTCATTTCACAATATTCCTCCTATTTTAATATATTCTAAACTTAGTAGATTGAAGTTACATCATTTTTTTTATAAATTTATGTATAAAATAACACAATTTTGTGTTATTTTCAATAGCTTTTTAAAAAAAATATTAATATATAGAAAAAAGTTTATTGTCAAGGAGTTAATTTATGGGGTTCTCACAATATTCAAAGCCAAAAGTCTATAAGAGAATAAGAGATTTAAGAGAAGATAATGATAAAACTCAACAAGATATTGCTAATATTTTGGGAATGCATTTAACTCAGTATCGTAGATACGAAAATGGAGAAAGTAAAGTATCTCTTGAACTAGCTGAAACTTTATCAAATATATATAATGTGTCTATAGATTACATAGCAGGTCTTACAGATAAAAAAGAAAAATAATGTTTTAACGCGAAAAAATAATTAATCAAATAATTTTTTCGCGTCATTTTCTATCTATTCTTTTCTAACAAACTCACCAGTTAAATTAATTCCATCACTTTCAAATCCAGCAACTGATTCTCCATTAATTAAAAATTTTACACTATCAACCTCTTTTAATTCTGTAAGAGTGTTTACAATTGTATAAACCATATTACTTTTTTGAATTCCATCTTCTGGTGCATTATCTATAAATTCTTTAGATAAATCTAAAGTTACACATTTTCCTGATAAATTTGCATTTAAAACTTTAGTATTTTCTGGAATTACAGCACTTAAAGTAGAATCTTTTGGTCCTTTAATTAAAAGTTCAACTAATGTTTTATATGGATCTAACAATAACTCTTTTGAGTCCATAAGTCTTGCCTCACTTGCAATACTTCCGGCTTCCGCGTATCTACAAAATATAATGTAACAATTGTAGTTCTAAGCTCGTCGTCAGAAATTTCAACTTCAGGAACATATTCATTATTAGCAGTAGTTGTAGAATCATCATTAAAAAATACATTAATTACAACTAAATATCCAATAAATCCTATTAAAATAATTAAGCTTATAATTAAAATAATCTTTTTTCGCATAGCTTTTCCTCCTTTTGATTTAATAGTATGCAGTCAAAAAATATTTTAGAATAGCTATTAATAAAGAATGCATATTAATATTTATCTTTACACAAAAAAAAGTATTATTTTGTCGATTTTTGGTAAATTAAGTAATTGACAAAAAAGATTAAACATTATATATTATTATAGACTTATTATAATATGGCTTTTAAATAAACATTAAAATAAAAATAGAATTAAAGTTATTTTTAAAAATAAAATTTATTATTCAAATATTTTATTTGAATAGGAGGAGTTTAAATGAAAGAAAACTTACTTTATGTAGGTCTTGATGTAGGATCAACAACAATAAAAATCGTCGTAATGAATGAAAACAAAGATATTATTTATACAAATTATCAGCGTCACTTTTCTGATACAAAAAATACTATGTATCAAATATTACATAAATTATTAAATGATTACAATGGATATAATTTTAAAATTGCATTAACAGGTTCAGGAGCTTTAGAAATATCAAAATTATTAAATATTTCATTTATACAAGAAGTTATATCATGTAAAAAAGCTGTTGAAACTTATATACCTCAAACCGATGTTGTTATCGAACTTGGAGGAGAAGATGCAAAAATTATATATTTTGATAAATTTATAGAACAACGTATGAATGGAACTTGCGCAGGAGGAACTGGAGCCTTTTTAGACCAAATGGCATCACTTTTAAATACCGATACTGCTGGTCTTAATGAATATGCGAAAAATTATAAAACAATCTATCCTATTGCTTCTCGTTGTGGTGTTTTTGCTAAAACTGATATACAACCTTTATTAAACGAAGGTGCAGCAAAAGAAGATATTTCAGCTTCAATTTTTCAAGCCGTTGTTAATCAAACTATTAGTGGATTAGCTTGTGGTAGACCAATAAGAGGAAAAGTTGCATTTCTAGGTGGACCTTTAAGTTATTTGTCAGAATTAAGAAAAAGATTTATTGAAACATTAAATTTAAAAGATGACGAAATAATTGTCCCAACAGATGCACATCTTTTGGTTGCAAAAGGTGCTGCAATTCAAGCAATAGAAAGTAAAAAAATATCTTATAAAGAATTAGAAGAAAAATTAGAAAAATTTAAAAATGCAAAATATACAGAAAGTAAGCCTTTACCTCCATTATTTAATAATGATGAAGAATATAGAGAATTTAAAAAACGTCATGATAAAGCTAAAGTAAAAAGACGTTCATTAGATAATTTTAAAGGAGATTGCTTCTTAGGAATTGATGCAGGTTCAACTACAACAAAATTAGTTTTAATAGATGATGAAGGTGCACTTCTTTATTCTTTATATGGAAGCAATCAAGGAAATCCGTTAAAAAGCGTTATTTCAATGTTAAAAGAATTATATAAAGTATTACCAGATGGTGCAAAACTGAGATTTAGCGGTGTCACAGGATATGGAGAAAAATTAATTCAAACAGGTTTAAATATTGATTTAAATGAAATTGAAACAATCGCACATTATACTGCTGCAAAAGAATTTTTACCAGATGTTAATAGCATAATTGACATTGGTGGTCAAGATATGAAATACATAAAATTAAAAAATCAAACTATTGACAATATAATGCTAAATGAAGCTTGTTCATCAGGTTGTGGATCATTTATCGAAACATTTGCAAAAAGTTTAAATATTAGTATTCAAGATTTTGTAAAAGAAGCCATAAATTCAAAAACTCCTGTTGATTTAGGTTCAAGATGTACAGTGTTTATGAATTCAAAAATAAAACAAGCTCAAAAAGAAGGTTTTTCAGTTGGAGATATTTCAAGTGGGCTTTCATATTCTGTTATAAAAAATGCTATTCAAAAGGTTATGAAAGTTAGAGACGTAAATACTTTAGGGGAAAATATAGTAGTTCAAGGTGGTACTTTTTATAATGATGCTGTTCTTCGCGCCTTTGAATTAATAGTTGGAAAAAATGTAATTCGTCCTGATATTGCAGGTCTTATGGGAGCTTATGGAGTTGCTTTATTAGCTAAAGAACAATATAATAGTAATCTTGACATGACATATTATTCAACAGTTTTAAAAGAAAATGAATTAGATAAATTAGATGTAAAAATTACACATGTAAGATGTGGTAAATGTGAAAACAATTGTCAATTAACAGTTAACAAATTTGGAAATGGAAAAACTTTTATTTCTGGAAATAGATGTGAAAAAGGAAGTGGTCAGGTAACTTCTAATTCAGAGTTGCCAAATGTTTATAAATACAAGTTTGAAAGATTATTTAATTATGAACCATTGTCAGAAGAAAAAGCAATAAGAGGAACAATAGGTATTCCTAGAGTTTTAAATATGTATGAAGATTATCCATTCTGGTTTACTTTTCTAACAAAATTAAAATTTAGAGTAATAATTTCAGAAAAAAGTACTAGAAAAACATATGAAAAAGGTATTGAATCAATGCCTTCTGAGTCAGTTTGCTATCCTGCAAAACTTGCTCATGGTCATGTTATGAGCTTATTAGAACAAGGTATAAAAACAATTTTTTACCCTTGTATTCCATACTCTAGAAAAGAATATGAAGGTTCTGATAATCATTATAACTGCCCTATTGTAATTTCTTATTCAGAAGTTTTAAAAAATAATATTGAAGAATTAAAAAGAGACGATATAAAATTTATAAATCCATTTTTACCAATAGATAATATAAAAAATCTTGTAAAAGTTGTTTATGAGTTGGATTGTTTTAAAGAATATAAATTTACTAAAAAAGAATTAACTTTAGCTGCAGAAGCTGCAGAAGCTGAATATCAACATTTTAAGGATGATGTACATAAAAAAGGTCAAGAAGTTTTAAAATATATTGAAAAACATGACAGTAGAGGAATTGTCTTAGCAGGTAGACCATATCATGTTGATCCTGAAATAAATCACGGAATAGATACTTTAATTACAAGTTTAGGATTATGTGTTTTATCAGAAGATAGTGTTTCAAATCTCTCTGAAGCAAAACGTCCTATTCGTGTAGTAGATCAATGGACATTTCATTCAAGATTATATGCAACAGCTGATTTTGTTGGTAAAAATGATAGATTAGAATTAGTTCAATTAAACTCATTTGGCTGTGGAGTTGATGCAGTTACAACAGATCAAGTTGAAGAAATTCTAAAAAGTTATGACAAAATGTACACATTAATTAAAATAGATGAAATAAATAACTTAGGTGCAATTCGTATACGTATTCGTTCCCTTTTAGCAAGCATGAATAAACGTTTAGCTCAAAAGAACGAAGAAAGTGCTTCTTCTAAAAATAATGATAATCTTGGAAGTTATGGAATAAACAAAGTAATGTTCACAAAAGACATGAAAGAAGAAGGTTATACTATCCTTTGTCCACAAATGGCTCCAATACACTTTGAGTTAATTGAAGCAGCTGCTAAACCATTAGGTTATAACATACATCTATTAAGAGAATGTACACCACATACTGTTGATGTTGGATTAAGATATGTTAATAATGATGCATGTTATCCTGCAATTTTAACAACAGGACAAATGATAGAAGCTTTACAATCTGGAAAATATGATGTTAATAAAACTGCATTAATTATGTCACAAACCGGTGGAGGATGTAGAGCTACAAATTATATTGGATTTATTAGAAAAGCTTTAAAAGATGCTGGATTTAGTCAAGTACCTATTGTTTCATTTAATATAGTAGGAATGGAAAAAACTAATGGATTTAAACTTACTCCTAAACTAATTGAAAACTTACTTAAAGCTGTAATTTACGGTGATTTAATGCAAAAAGTTTTATATAAAAATAGAGCTTATGAAGTAAATAAAGGTGAAACGCAAAAATTATATGAATTATGGATGGACAAAATCAAAGATTTAATAAAAAATGGTACATACAAACAATTTAAACAAAGTATTTATGATATAGTAAAAGATTTTGATAAAATTGAATTAGATACATCTGTAGAAAAACCAAAAGTTGGCGTTGTTGGAGAAATACTTATTAAATATCATCCTTTTGGAAACAATTTTGTTATTGAAAAATTAGAAGAAGAAGGTGCAGAAGTTGTAATGCCAGATTTTATGGGATTTCTATATTTCATGGTTACTCATAAAATAACTTTTAATACATTAATTAAAACAGATAAATCAAAAGCTCAAATATTTAAAATGGTTATTAAATTATTAAATATTTTAACAAAAGATTATAAAAAAGCTATATCAGAATCTAAAAAAGGTTATATGCCTTTAGCTGATATTTGGGAATTAGAAGATAGTGTTAAAGATATTTTATCAATAGGAAATCAAACTGGAGAAGGTTGGTTTTTAACTGCAGAAATGATTGAATATATAAATAATGGAATTCCAAATATTATATGTGTTCAACCTTTTGCATGCTTACCAAATCATGTTGTTGGAAAAGGTGTTATAAAATCTATTAGAGCAAAATATCCTTATGCCAATATCTCACCAGTAGATTACGACCCAGGTGCAAGTGAAACAAATCAAACAAACAGAATAAAATTATTAATGACTGTTGCGAAGGATAATTTAAATAAAAAACAAAAATCACAAAAAGCAATTGAGATTGAAAATGTTGTTAATAATGAGGAAAATAAAAAAACAATTAAAAATTAATTTAAATATTTTTAAAATAATTTACTAGAAATATTTTATATATTTCTAGTATTTTTTATTTAATTATTTAATTATTTAATTATTTAATTATTTAATTAAACTTCTCCTTTAAAATAAAAGGAGAAGTTATTTTTTTGATATTTTAATTTTAATATAATTAATAAATAAAAATAATGATTTATTTTATTTATATTTATAATAATTCTCAAAAAAATATTTTATTTCAAATTTAAATATATTTATTTTTAAAACATTTTTTCCTGTTCCATATTTAGCAAATTAAATTTTTTATTAATAAATTAATATTTTGAGTAAATAAATAATATATAATTTTTTAAAAAATTTTAAATTAATTCTTTATTAATATCGTATTAAATTTTTAAAAAAATATATATATTTTTTATCTCTCTATATACAATTAGAAAAAATTTGTTTTTATTTTTCTATTAGTTTATGAAAAAAATTTACTTTATAATTTATAAATATTCATAAAAAAGCCTTAATCACTTTATAATAATTTTACATATTATGTAAATCATTTTTTCATTTAACTCGAAATACTTTTTAGTGTGATTTCCTCTATCTTTTTAAAGTAAAAATTATGGTTTTAGGTAAATAAAAATTACTTATTTTTTGCAGTACTGTAATTATGAAATATTAGTTAGGACATGTAAACATATGTTTTTTTACATAATTTTTTTATATTAAATAAAACTTAATAATTTATAATAAAAATCTCATACTTTATTTTGTTAAAAAGTCAATTTAAATATTAACTTATTGTAATATTTTTTATTATATAAATTGTTTTATAGACAAATTATTTTATAAATTTTATATTATTTTATTTATTTTATTTATTTTATTTATTTTATTTATTTTATTTATTTTATTTATTTTATTTATTTTATTTATTTTATTTATTTTATTTATTTTATTTATTTTATTTATTTTATTTATTTTATTTATTTTATTTATTTTATTTATTTTATTTATTTTATTTATTTTATTTATTTTATTTATTTTATTTATTTTATTTATTTTATTTATTTTATTTATTTTATTTTATTTTATTTTATTTTATTTATTTTATTTATTTTATTTATTTTATTTATTTTATTTATTTTATTTATTTTATTTATTTTATTTATTTTATTTATTTTATTTATTTTATTTATTTTATTTATTTTATTTATTTTATTTATTTTATTTATTTTATTTATTTTATTTATTTTATTTATTTTATTTATTTTATTTATTTTATTTATTTTATTTATTTTATTTATTTTATTTATTTTATTTATTTTATTTATTTTATTTATTTTATTTATTTTATTTATTTTATTTATTTTATTTATTTTATTTATTTTATTTATTTTATTTATTTTAAAAAAAGCCTTTTTATTATTTCTAATAAAAAGGCTTCGATTGTGAGAAATTATTTTTTTACTCTTTTTAATTAATATAAAAAAATTTTATAAAAATATTTTTATATTAAATTAATAATAATTATTTATTTTTCTAATTTAATTAATTAACTAATATTAAATAAAATTATTATTTAAATATAATAAAATGAATATTTTTAATTCTCAACTGTTTGTCTATAAAACAATATTCTGCATTAATTTTATATTGTCAATAAAACTAATTTAACATCCTTATTCTACTTAATTCAGTTTTAAATAATTTAAAACTAGAAATCTATAATCAACTTCTTTATATATAAGTTTATATATAAAAAATAAACAAATTTTTGCTTAAAAATTTAAATATTTCATAATTCAATTTTATAAATATTACAGTATGTTTTAATCATAAAAAGTTCCTATTTTCACTTAAATATTTTAGAGGAAATCAATATTAAAAGAAGTTTTATTATATGAATTTTATTATTTACATAATCTGTTGTATCGTTTCATATATATTCTATTAATTTTGGATCTTTATTATAGTTATTAACACAAATTTAACAAAATTAAAAACATAAAAGTATCTAAATATTTCTATATATAACAATTTATAATTAAAATATTACTTAAATTTTTAACAAAATTTTACAACAAAATATAGATTATTCTTTCATAAAATCTGAAAATTTTTTTAATAAGTTCTATAAAATTTATCTTAATTATTTATAAATATTATTATTTTTTTACTAGTATTTATTAGCTATAAAAAACTTATATAAAATCATATTAAAAATTTATAATTAATTTATATATATAAATATATAATTTATTTTTAACGAAATTAAATAAATAACTTGATAAATAATTATTAATAAATAAAAATATATGTTAATGATAAAATAAGAATGTAAAAAAATAGAATTTAACAATGTACAATTTTGTAAATAAATAAATTCAAATTTTTTTACAATTTACTATTGACTTTAATAAATATATATTAATTAAAAATAATAGTAATTATTAAATTAAAAAAATATTTTTTTAATTTCAATTTTTTATATTAAATTAAAATATTTTAAATATTTATTTTTTATAAAAATATTAATATAAATAAATATATTTTTAAATCAATTCATTAGATTAAAAAATTTTAAATATAAAAAAATAAAACTAAAAAGTAGTTTTATTTTTTGGCGGAGATTGAGGGATTTGAACCCTCGCGGCCCTAAACGAACCCTAACAGTTTAGCAAACTGTCCCCTTCAACCACTTGGGTAAATCTCCAAATTGTTAAATTTTAAAATTTATAATATTTATAAAGCTAGATATTAGTGTAAATATCTAGCTCTGGCGGAGAGGGTGGGATTCGAACCCACGGTAGGCTATTAACCTACGCCAATTTTCAAGACTGGTGCCATAAACCAACTCGACCACCTCTCCATAGGCTGCCGCGTTTAGCAACACATATATATTAACACACTGCTAAAGCATTGTCAACACAATTATTAAAAGTTTTTTAAATTTTTTATAATTATTTATTTAATTATTTATTTAATTATTTATTTAATTATTTATTTAATTATTTATTTAATTATTTATTTAATTATTTATTTAATTATTTATTTAATTATTTATTTAATTATTTATTTAATTATTTATTTAATTATTTATTTAATTATTTATTTAATTATTTATTTAATTATTTATTTAATTATTTATTTAATTATTTATTTAATTATTTATTTAATTATTTATTTAATTATTTATTTAATTATTTATTTAATTATTTATTTAATTATTTATTTAATTATTTATTTAATTATTTATTTAATTATTTATTTAATTATTTATTTAATTATTTATTTAATTATTTATTTAATTATTTATTTAATTATTTATTTAATTATTTATTTAATTATTTATTTAATTATTTATTTAATTATTTATTTAATTATTTATTTAATTATTTATTTAATTATTTATTTAATTATTTATTTAATTATTTATTTAATTATTTATTTAATTATTTATTTAATTATTTATTTAATTATTTATTTAATTATTTATTTAATGTCCTGCTCACTTTAGAAAAAGTGAGCAGGTATTTTTTTGATAATATAATTAAAAAAATAAAATAATTATTATTTTATTTTTTACAAATTATTAATAATATATTCATTCTCAAAAAAATATATTATTTTTAATAAAATAAATATAAATTTTTAACATTTTCTATATAAAATAAAAGAAAAAGCCTTAAAATCATTTTGTACTGAACCCAAAAAGTTGGACAGTATAAATTAGGCTACTAACTTGGAATGTTCTCTGTACTGAACAGGGGACATTCCTTTTAGTTTGCTCTTAATTCTTTTGTTATTATAATATTCTATATATTCAATTATATCTTTTTCTAATTCTTCTATATTTTTGTATTCTTTTTCTTTTATATAATAAAGTTCTGACTTTAATATTCCAAAAAAATTCTCTGCGCAAGCATTATCTAAACAATTTCCTTTCCTAGACATACTTTGTCTTATTCCTTTTTGCTCTAATAAATATTGGTATTGTTTCATCTGATATTGCCAACCTTGATCTGAATGTAATATTAAATTTGTTTTATCTGGTATTTTCTTAAATGCTTTTTCCAACATATCTTCCACTTGATGAAATATAGGATGTCTAGACAAATTAAAACTTATCACCTCGCCATTAAATAAATCTACAATTGGAGATAGATAAAGCTTATCATTATTAACTTTAAATTCCGTTACATCTGTAACCCACTTTTGATTTGGTTTATCTGCTTTAAAGTTTCTATTTAATAAATTATCTGCTATTTTTCCTATTGTTCCTTGATATGAATTATATTTTCTTTTTGGTCTTTGAATACTTTGTAATCTCATTATTTTCATAAGTCTTGCAACTGTCTTATGATTTATTATATAGCCACGATTTTTCATTTCTAATGTTATCCTTCTATAACCATAACGTCCTTTATTTTCATGAAATATTGATAAAATTTCATCTTTTTCTGCTTTATATTTATATTCTTTCTTTATATTCTTTAAATGATAATAGAATGTACTTCTTGGTATTTCTGCTAATTTTAATAATTCTCTCAAGCTATATTTATGCCTTAATTCATCAACAACAATTACTTTTTCTTGTTTTCTCGCTTGATTCTTTCCTGAACTAAGGCATTTAATTTTTTTAAGTATTCATTCTCCATTCGAAGCCTTTGATTTTCGGCAATTAAATCTTCTTCAACTTTCTTGTTTAATTTATTCTTTTTTGGTTTAGAACTCATATTTTTTGACCTTCCACGTCGTTCTATATACAAACCTTGTGGTCCTTCCTCATAATATATACGTTCCCATTTACTAACTACATAATCTCCTGCTAAGTTAAAATGAAATGCTGTTTCTTGACATGATAAATGGTTTTTATGCATGTATTCTACCACATTCTGTTTAAAATCTCCACCATAACTTGATTTTTGATTTTTCATTAATCCTGCATATCCATTTTCTTTGTATTTTCTAATCCATCTACGTACAAGTGTAGGTGATACGCAAAAGTATTTACCTGCGGTTTGATATCCAGCATTATTTTCTAAATAATATTTTACAACTTCTAATTTAAATTCACTCGAATATTTACTCATAAAAAATGAACCCTCCTTGTTAAACTTTTTTGTCTAACAATTTGGGTTCACTTCATTTTTAAGTCTTTTTTACTAATATTAATAATATATCTCGCAAAATTAATTTTTTCGTTTTAAATTGTATTTTCACAATTATTTTTCTTTATATAAAGGATTAACTTTATGCTTTGCTTCAAAATTTTTATTTTGTTCTGCAATTTCTATTGCATATTTTTCCTCATTTGATAATTGATATTGCGATTCACCATTTTTTATTGGTTTTGCATATATATTAGAAGACTCTGATCCATATAAACCATTAAATACAACACCGTTATCATTTTTATCTAATAAAGCGATCGCAAAACTTAAATCACTTCCAACATTTGAAAAAGCATTATATCTTACTAAACCAATTTTTTGAATACAAGATGCTAAATCACTGTCTAATTTTGTATAATATGCTTTAATCTCTGAATTATCCTTTTTTATTTCTTTAACATCTTCTAAATAGTTTTTTAAAAAAACATCTAAATCGCTCCCACTACCTATTTTATTTATTAAAATTAAATAGTCTTTTTTAATTTTAATAATTTTATAAACACAAAATAAAACTAATATTAATAAAATCAAAATAAATATAAATGTCATAATTAAAAAATTATCAGATTTTAAAAACACTAAAAAATTATTCATATAACTATCCTATTCCTCACTAATTTTTTATTAATTCTAATATTCTCTCTAAGTCCTCATTTGATTGATATTGAATTATTATTTTACCTTTTTTAGGTCCAGCATCAAGTTTTACTTTTGTACCGAAAAAACCTTGAAAAGTATCTTCAATATCCCTAAAAATAGCTTCATATCGTTCATCTTTTTTTCTCATTTTTTTCTTTGTATTCATCTTCTTTTCTGCTTCGCGAACAGTATTATCTGAATGTATTATACTTTGAGCCATTTCATATTGCTTATCTCCATCAGTAATTCCAAGTAAAACTTTACAATGTCCTTCTGATAGTTTTCCCTCTAAAACTAATTCTATTACTCTTTCATCTAAATTTAATATTCTAACTGTATTTGCAACACTACTTCTTGCTTTTCCTAATATTTCAGCTACATCTTGTTGGGTTAATGAATATTCTTCCATTAACACTTTTATACCTCTTGCTTTATCAATTGGATTTAAATCTTCTCTTTGTATATTTTCAATTAACGAAATTTCTCTATTTTTTCTATCATCATCTTCCCTTACAATAGCAGGAATTTCAGTAATTCCAGCTTTTTTAGAGGCTCTCCATCTTCTTTCTCCGGCAACTATTTGGTAATAATTTCCCTTTTTAGTAACAATAATAGGTTGAATAACACCATATTTTTTTATTGATTCTGCAAGTTCATCAATAGATTCTTCATTAAAAACTTTTCTTGCTTGCAATTCATTTGGTTCAATATCAATAACTTTAATATTTTGTACCAATTCTCCAGATTCTTTTATTTCTTCTTCAATTGTTGGTGTACCAAATAGTGCATCTAACCCTTTTCCTAAACCTGTTTTTTTATTTACCATTTCTATTCCCCCTAATTATTTATTATTAGCAATAACTTCTTTTGCAAGCTTTTCATAGCATCTAGCACCTTTTGATTTTGGATCATACAATGTTATAGGCATACCAAAACTTGGCGCTTCACTAAGTTTAATATTTCTAGGAATTACAGTCTTATATACTTTATCACCAAAATATCTTTTTACTTCTCTTACAACTTGATTCGAAAGGTTTGTCCTAATATCATACATTGTAAGGACTGCTCCTTCTATTTCTAACATTTTATTTAAATGTTTCTTTACTAAATTAATTGTATTAATTAATTGACCTAACCCTTCTAGTGCATAATATTCACATTGAACAGGTATTAATACTGAATTTGACGCAGTTAAAGAATTAAGTGTAATTAAACCTAATGATGGTGGACAATCAATAATTATATAATCAAACTCATCTTTTACATCTTCTAATTTTTCTTTTAATCTTTGTTCTCTAGACATCATAGATACTAGCTCTACTTCAGCTCCAGCCAAACTCATGTTCGAAGGACATAATTTAAGAGTTTTAATACATGTATCTTCTAATACTGATTTTATGTCAACCTCACTTACAAGTACATCATACAAAGAATTCTCAACATCTTTATCTATACCAAGTCCGCTAGTTGCATTACCCTGAGGATCTGCATCTATTAACATTACTTTATTTCCTCTTTTAGCTAATATAGTACTTAAATTTACAGAAGTTGTTGTCTTCCCTACTCCACCTTTTTGATTTGCTATTGCTATTACTTTTCCCACTGTATTTTCCTCCTTTAGAGCTAATATAAATCTCTTAATTTTACTATATAATGATATAAAAATTTAATTAATATGTCAATGAGTTTTAATAAAAAATTACAAAAAAATAAGTAGAAATAATTCTACCTATTTTTATAAAAATTATTTAATTGGCTCTTTTAAAGGCTTACCTTGTCCTCTTGGATATTTGTTAGGCGTATTTTTTATTTTAGAGATTATTATAATATTTCTTTCTAATTCATCATTTATTTTTACAGTTTCTACGTAATCTAATTTTCCACCTAAAATATTAATTGCATTTTTAGCTTCTTCTAACTCTTCTCTATAATTTGGTCCTTTCATACAAATTATTTTACCCTTAATTTTTACAAATGGTAGCAAATATTCAACTAATGTAGACATATTTGAAACTGCTCTTGAAACTGCGATATCAAATTTTTCTCTATTTTCATTATTTTTTGCATAATCTTCTGCCCTTGTATGAATTGCATTTACAGATTTTAATTCTAATTTTTCAATAATATCATTTATTACATTTATCTTCTTATTTACAGAATCAATTAATGTTACATTTAAATTATTATTATATATTTTTAATGGTATTCCTGGAAATCCAGCTCCAGTTCCAACATCAATTATTTTATCATTATTTCCTATAAATCTTGCAATTGTAAGCGAATCTACAAAATGTTTAACAATAAACTCTTCTTCATTTGTTATAGCAGTAAGATTAATTATTTTATTCCAATCTAATAATAAATTCATAAAATTATAAAATTTTTCATAATTAATATTTTCATTGATTTTATTATTTATTAACTCTTTTTTTAATATATTTTTAAAATCTAAAAATTCCATAAGACGTCCTTTCTAAATTTATTTTTATTTAGTTTGTAAATATATTAGTAAAACTGATATATCAGCAGGAGAAACTCCTGATATTCTTGATGCTTGGCCAATTGAATATGGTTTATATTTATTTAATTTTTGTCTTGCTTCTAATCTTAACCCCTTTATCTCATTATAATCAATATTTTCTGGCAATAATTTTTTTTCTAATTTTTTAAAAGATTCAACTTGTTTTTCTTCTAATTTTATATATCCTTCATATTTTATCATAATTTCTGCTTCTTCTGTAACTTGTTTATCTAAAGCAGGTCTATTTTTATCTAATTCTTTTATATTTTCATAAGTTATTTCTGTTCTTTTCAATAATTCTGCAATTTTTACGCCATTAGTTATTTCAGATGTTCCAAGTTTTCTTAAGATTTCATTTACTTCTTTAGTTGGTTTAATATTTGTAGTTCTTAGCCTTTCAATTTCACTATAAATATTAGCCTTTTTTTCCAAAAACTTTTTATATCTTTCTTCTGAAATCAAACCTATTTCATGACCTATCTCAGTTAATCTTAAATCAGCATTATCTTGCCTTAAAAGTAATCTATATTCAGCTCTTGAAGTCATCATTCTATATGGCTCTAATGTACTTTTAGTAACAATATCATCAATTAAAACACCAATATATGCCTGAGATCTATCTAAAATTATAGGTTCTTTTCCTTGTATTTTTCTAGCAGCATTAATTCCAGCCATTAAACCTTGTGCTGCAGCTTCTTCATATCCAGAAGTTCCATTTATTTGACCAGCGCAATATAAGCCTTCATAATTCTTTAATTCTAATGAACTTTTTAATTGTGATGGCTCAATTGAATCATATTCTATAGCATATGCCGGTCTTGTAAATTCAGCATGTTCAAGACCCGGAATAGTTCTGTACATTTCAATTTGAACATCTTCTGGTAAAGATGAACTCATGCCTTGTATATACATTTCATCAGTATCTAAACCAACTGGCTCAACAAAAATTTGATGTCTTTCTTTATCTGCAAATCTAACTACTTTATCTTCAATTGAAGGACAATACCTAGGTCCAGTTCCTTCAATCATACCGGCAAATAACGGTGATCTATGTAGATTTTTTCTAATAATTTCATGAGTTTTATTATTTGTATATGTAAGCCAACAAGCGACCTGTTTTCCATCAACCTTTTTATCCTCAAAAGAAAATGGCTCTACATCATCATCTCCAAGTTGAATTTCCATCTTAGAAAAATCAATACTTTTTTTATTTATTCTTGCTGGAGTACCAGTTTTAAATCTCTGCATTTTAATACCAGCATTTTGCATTACTTCAGATAGTTTATTAGAAGGAAAAACTCCATCTGGTCCACTTTCAAATGAATTTTCTCCTATAAAAATCTTTCCTTTTAAATAAGTCCCAGTAGCTACGATTATAGCTTTAACATTATATACAGCTCCAACATTTGTAGTAATACTTTTTACTTTTCCATTTTCAAAACCAATATCAATAATTTCTGCTTGCTTTAAATATAAATTTTCTTGTCTTTCTAAAGTGTGTTTCATTTCCATTTGATATCTTTTTCTATCTGCTTGAGCTCTTAAAGAATGAACTGCTGGTCCTTTAGATGTATTTAACATTTTTAGTTGAATTAAAGTTTTATCAATATTCTTTCCCATCTCTCCACCCAAAGAATCAATTTCTCTTACAAGATGACCTTTTGAGGATCCACCAATATGAGGATTACATGGCATATTTGCTACACATTCTAGACTTATTGAAAATATTAAAGTTTTCATACCCATTCTTGCAGCAGCAAGTGCAGCTTCACATCCACTATGACCTGCCCCTATAACTGCTATATCAAAATCTCCTGCGTTATAATTCATTTTATTCTCCTTTTTTAATTCGTTTTAATTTTATTCTTAAATTATATTGAAAGTCATAAAATAATATCTAATAAGTTATCTAAATTTTATTAAATAATCATCTTAAAATTTTTTTACATTTTTAAATGTTCCACATTTTAAAACCCAACATTTCTTGCGGACTTCCGTTTTTTAATTCTTTTATTTCTATATGGAACAAGACTTAATGTTTGTGGAACCACTGTTCTTAATAGGCTTTTAGACAATTGTTCCACAAAAATTATGTATTATCTACTTCCCTAGTACCATAAATTATTTACCCAAACAAAATTTTGAAAATATTTCGTTTATTATGTCCTCTGTTACTGATTCTCCAGTAATTTCGCCTAAATTTTCTAAAATTTCTCTTATAATACTTGATATAACATCAATTGGCATATTATCTTTTATTGTATCTTGACATTTTTTTATATTTTCTCTCGCATTTTTTATTAAAAATTTATGTCTTTTATTGCTAACTATTGTTTCCCCACTATTTGCAATTTCGTTTAAATTAAATATTTTTTCAATTTCTGAATATAAATCTTCTAACCCCTCCCCTGTCTTAGTTGATAGCTTAATAATAGGTTTATTTATGTTTTTTATTTCTTCGGAAATTATATCTTTCTTTAAATCAATTTTATTTAAAATAATTATTGAATTTTTATTTTTAATTAATTCTAAAATTTCATAATCTTCTTTATTTAATTTTCTACTAATATCAAAAATTGCAATAACAATGTCACTTTTTTCAATAATATTTAAAGATTTTTTTACTCCAATTTTTTCAACTTCATCCTTAGCGTTCCTAATACCAGCAGTATCAACTATTTTTAAAGGAATTCCTTTTATAGAAATGTATTCTTCTATTGTATCCCTAGTTGTTCCTTCAATTTCAGTCACAATTGCTCTTTCCTCATTTAAAATTAAATTTAATAATGAAGATTTACCTGCATTAGGTCTTCCAATAATTGCAGCTAAAATCCCTTCTCTTAAAATTTTACCTGTATCAAAACTATTTTCTAACTTAATTAATTTATTATCTATTTTTTCTAAAAAATCTAATATCTTTTTATTGCTTGTCTCTTCAATATCATATTCTGGATAATCTATTGAAGCCTCTATATCTGCCATTATTTCTAATATATCTTTTTTTATATCATATATTTTATTTGATAACCCACCTTCTAGCTGTGAAATTGAAATATCAGCCTCTTTTTCTGTTTTAGAATTAATTATATCTATTACTGCTTCTGCTTGCGCTAAATCGATTCTACCGTTTAAAAAAGCTCTTTTAGTAAATTCTCCTGGTTCTGCTAATTTTGCACCATTTTCTAAAACTACTTCTAATATTTTATTCATTATTACAATTCCACCATGTGAACTTATTTCACACATATTTTCAGTTGTATAACTTTTTGGCTCTTTAAAATATGAAACTAAAACTTCATCAATTATATTATTATTTTTATCAATAATATTGCCATATTTAATTGAATATCCTTTTATATTTTCAATTTTTTTTGGATTTTTTTGTATGAAGAATTTATCTAATATTTTAAAAGTGTCTTTTCCGCTCATTCTTATTATTCCAATTCCGCCTATTCCAGGCGCAGTAGATATTGCAGCTATTACTTCATCATTCATAAAAACTCCTTTCTAATCTAAAAAATAGATTATTTTTTTATATAATATAATATAATATAATATAATATAATACAATTTAATTTAATTTTTTTCTATAAATATTCAAGAACACTAAAAACAAAAAAATTTTTATAAATTATATTTTATATTAATTAATCTTTTTATTTTTATAAATAAAATTAATTATTTATTCATATTTTTAATCCATTTCTAATTCTAAAAAATAAATTTTTTAATATAATTGTACTAATTAAATAAAATTTTTCATTTAATTAAAAATTTTATTTATTAATTATTAATTATTAATTATTAATTTTTTAACAAATAATTAATTATTTATTTATTTATTTTTATTTAATATTAAAAATATAAATATTATTATTCTAAAACAGCTCTATGTATTTCTATATTTATAAATTATTAATTCAATATAAAATAATTAAAAGAAAAGCCAAAGCGAAGTTATTTTTTATAAATAAATAATTAATTAAAAAATAATTAACTATTTTATTTATTAATTTATTTTATAAAATAAATTATTTTTAAATCCTCACTTTGACTTCAGATTTTTATTTAATTTTATATATTTATTTTTTTAAAGAAACAACAATTTTTCTATATGGTTCCTCACCTACACTATGTGTTGTCACTTTTTCATTATCTTGTAACTTAAGATGAATAATCTTTCTCTCATAAGCAGACATAGGTTCAATTGTTATAGATCTTTTTGTTCTCATTACTGTTTTAGCTATTTTTTCTGCTAAATTTTCTAAATCTTTTTTACGTTTTTCTCTATAACCGCCAATATTTAGCTGAATTCTAACTTTTCCAGAAGCATCTTTACTTGCAATATTAGTTAAAATATTTTGTAAACTATTTAATACTTCTCCCCTATATCCTATTAAATAACCTGTATCTTCACCTTCAATATTTATTAAAATATTTCCATCATCAGATTTAATTTCATATTTTAAATTATTTTTAGGTAATTTTTCAATAAATTTATTTAAAAATTCATCTACATTTTTAGTAACTTCATTAATATCAAAATCAACTTTTTTCTCTTTTTTTGGTTCTGTTTTATCTGGTTTAATTTCTTCAACATCATCTTTCAATGTCATTTCTACTTTTACAACTCTAGGAGTTAAGATACTAAAAAAACTTCTCTTTTCTTCTGTTTCTAGGACTTTTATATCAACTTTATTTTTAGAGACTTTTAATTCTTTTAATCCCTTCTCTATTGCTTCAGTTGTAGTTTTTCCTTCAAATATATATGTTTTTTCCATTTTATATCATCCTTTCTTAAAGAAAAATAAGAAATTTATTAATCTTCATCTTTAACAAACTTATTTATAAATAATCTTTCAGTTATCATTATTAAATTACTTACAAACCAATACAAAGCTAATCCAAGTGGAGCAATAAGAGCAACCATTAAAGTCATTATAGGCATTGCATACCTCATACTTCTATTCATGCTTTCCATCATTTCTAATTGATCTTTTTCTCCATCAACTTTAACTAATTTTCCATCTTCTTTTTTAGCTTCTTCTAAGTTTTGTTTCTTTTTCTTAGAAGAATATGACATAGAAATTTTCATTGAAATTATTGAACTTGTCACATATAATAATGGTATAATAAATACTCTTGGATCAGAATAATTTTCTGTAGGAATATCACTTAAATCAAGTCCTAAAAAATTCATATTTAAGTTTGCAGCTTCATCTTTTGGTCCTATATTTTTAATAATTGAGATTTCAATATAATTTGATGTTGAAAACCCAGATTCTTGTAATTCTTCTTTATATCCAGATATTTGTTCTTCTGGTAAATGTTTCATGTATGTAAGCGGATTAGCAACCAAATAAAACATTGAAATAATTATAATTAATTGTAAAATAGAACTTAAACATCCACTAAATGGACTTAATTTTTCTTCTTTATATAAATTTTGGATCTCTTGACTTAGTCTAACACTATCATTTGAATATTTATCCTGAAGCTCTTTCATTTTTTCTTGTAATTTCAATGATTTTTTCATTGTTTTCTGTTGTTTTAAATTAATTGGTAGTAAAATAAGTCTTAATAAAATTGTAAAAATAATTATTGAAACACCATAATTTCCAATAAAATTGTAAATAAAGTTTAAAACATAACCAAATATATTAGCTAAAAGTGAAAACATTTTCTCCTCCCTTTCTAAATTTTAAAATTATTTTAAGGGATCATACCCTCCTTTTGAAAAAGGATTGCATTTTAAAATTCTCTTTATTCCTAAAAGGGTTCCGTTTTACCACGCCATACTTTTCTATTGCTTGTTTTGTATATTCAGAACATGTTGGTTCATATTTACAATGAACTCCAAGATGTTCAAGCCATGGCGAAATAGTCTTTTTATAAAATTCAATTAATTTAATTAATAATTTCTTCATCAAACATCCTTGATTTTTTTAATAGTTTATTCATATCATTTTTAATATCATAAAATGTAATTTCTTTAGATTCTAAAATTTTATTTTTATTAATAATAAATAATATATCATAACCTATTTTCAAATTATTTTTATAATTTTTATAATTTTCTTTAATTAATCTTTTAAATCGATTTCTCTCAACAGCTTTTCCCTGTTTTTTAGAAACCGCTATAGCTAATCTATTACTACTTTTTTTATTTTTTAGAATATACATATTAATATATTCTCCAATATAGCAAATTCCTTTTGAAAAAAGATTTTTAAACTCATATTTTTTTTTAATTATTATAGTTTTTTTCATTTTATAAAAATCCTCTATACTTTATTTTTAGGAATTTTAAAAGTTTTTAAAATAAAAAAGGACATCTTAAAAGTCCTATTTTTAAAGCTGCTTAAAGCTTCTATTTAGCAATTATGTTTTTTCTTCCTTTATTTCTTCTAGCTTTTAAAACTTTTCTTCCAGCTTTAGTTTGCATTCTTTTTCTAAAACCATGAACTTTATTTTTTTGTCTTTTTTTAGGTTGATAAGTTCTTTTCATTGTTACACCTCCCCAGCCATTTCTTATTTTTAAAACTTAAATTTTATTTTACAAGCAGTAAAATTATACTATAAAAACTTACAAAAAGTCAAGCAATTAGGGAAAATTTATTGATTTTATAAATTTTTATTTTTAATTTAATCAATTTTAATATTACATTTACACTTTTTTTAGATTTTCTCTTGCTATTTAAATTTATTTTTGATATTATATCAATGAATTTGAACTTTACGCAAATAAGGTTTTCCACAATATGTGCATAAACGTAAATAGCTATTTTAATAGTGTTTCATAAACCCCTGTGTAAAACCCTGTGGATAAATCTAAAATATTTTTTAGAAAGGATGTATTTCCGTAATGTATACGAATAAAGATGACTTACTTACAAAAGCAAAAACTCTATTACAAAGTGAAGTAACAAGTATTTCTTATAATACATGGATTAAAAATTTAGAAATTGATAGTATTAACAATAATAAAATTATTTTAATTGCACAGTCAAAAATGCAAAAAGATGCTATTGAAGCAAGATTTTTTGATCTTATATTAAATACTTTTAATTATATTACTAATACTTCATGCGAAATTTCTATAATAGAGAAAACAGAAGAAGTAAAAGAACCTATTAAAACAGATTTTTCAAATGCAGAAACTTACTCAAATAGTTGTTTAAATCCTAAGTATACATTTGATAATTTTGTTGTTGGAAATAATAATAAATTTGCTCATGCAGCAGCTTTAGCTGTAGCAGGGGCACCAGCAATAACATATAATCCATTATTTATATATGGAGGAGTAGGTCTTGGAAAAACTCATTTAATGCAAGCAATTGGAAATAAAATTATTCAAGATAATCCACAATCTAAAATTTTATATGTAACATCTGAAAAATTTATTAATGAATTAGTAAACTCTATAAAAGATGCTAATTATAAAAATGAATTATTTAGAAATAAATACAGAAATATTGATGTTTTATTAATAGATGACATTCAATTCATAGCTGGTAAAAAAACTGGACAAGAAGAATTTTTCCATACATTTAATACATTATATGAAAATGGAAAACAAATTATAATTTCTAGTGATAAACCACCACGTGACATTCCTTTATTAGAAGAAAGATTAAAATCAAGATTCGAGTGGGGTATACTAGCAGATATATCAATGCCAGACTATGAAACACGTCTAGCAATATTAAGAAAAAAAGTTCAAACAGAAAATATTATTATTGATGATTATATTTTGTCAGTAATTGCAACTAAAGTTGATTCTAATATTAGAGAACTAGAAGGAGCACTAAATAAAATTGTAGCATATGCTTCTTTAACACATAGTCCAATAACAATTGAAATGGCTGAAAAAGCAATAAATGATATTGTTCTGCAAAAAGAAAAAGTCATTTCAGCTGATTACATACAAGAAATAGTATCAAAATATTTTAATATTGATAAAAAAGATTTAATATCAACAAAAAAATCAAATGATATTGTTTATCCTAGACAAATTGCAATGTATTTGTGTAGAGCTGTTGGACAAATGTCTTTTCCTAAAATTGGAGAAGAATTTGGTAAAAGAGACCACACAACAGTTATGCATGCATACAAAAAAATAGAAAAAGAATTAAAAGAAAATTCGAACACAAAATTAATTGTGGAAAGTGTGAAAAACATTATTAAAGATTCAAAATAATTCGAACTTATTTAAATCTTAATTTAAATTTATAATTTTAAAAATTTATGTTTTATAGAACAAAACTTTTACAAAAGAACACGATTATATTCTTACGGAAGCAAGGCACAGGTTATCAACAGTTTACTTGTTAATAACCTGTAAATAAACTGTTAATAAGTGTTAATTCACAAAAGAAATTGTATAGTGTGGAAAAAAGCAAAGTTTATACACAGGTTTATCAACAGCTTTTTTCTTAGGGAAATAGGTAGTTTGATATAGTTATCCACCAAATCCACAAGCACTATAACTAATACTACTAAAATTATTATTTATATAAAAAGGAGAGAAGGAGAGAAACAAAATGAATTTTATCTGTGAAAAAGAAACAATTATTAAAGCTATTAACTCTGTTATTAATGGTGTAGCTTCTAAGACAACAATGCCTGTATTAGAAGGTATTTTAATTCAAACAAATGATAATGAAATAAAATTAACTACTTATGATTTAGAAATAGGTATAGAATATATTATTAATGCTACAGTAAAGGAACAAGGAAATACAGTCGTTAATGCAACAATGTTTAGTGAAATTATCAGAAAACTACCTAATAAAGAAATTCAAATTTCTTTAAATGAAAATAATTTATTAGAAATAGAATGTGAAGGATCTTTATATAAATTAGCAACAATGAATCCGGATGAATTTCCTGAACTTCCTAGAATAAGTGTAGAAAATTCAGTAGAAATTGAACAAAATATACTTAAAAATATGATAAGAAAAACAATTTTTGCAGTAAGCCAAGAAGAAAATAGACCAATTTTTACTGGTTGCTTATTTGAAATAGTAGAAAATAGATTAAATGTTGTCGCTGTTGATGGATATAGATTAGCTATAAAAACAAGTAATATAAATGAAAAATCAAACGACTTTAGTAGCGTAATACCAGGAAAAACTTTAAATGAAGTAAATAAAATTATGGCTGATTCATTTGACACTGTAAAAATTGGAATTGCAAAAAATCAAGCACTATTTGAAATGGAAAATTGTAAAATTGTTACTAGATTATTAGATGGTGAATTTTTAAAATATGCAAATGCTATTCCAAGTAGTTGGGAAACAAGAGTAAAAGTTAATAAAAATGAAATTCAAAATTGTTTTGAAAGAATTATTTTAATTTCAGCTTCATCAATAGAAAAAGAGAAAAAATATCCAGTTAAAATTAATATTGAAGTTGGAAAATTAACAATTTCTTGTGCAAATCAAATGGGAGACGCAAAAGAAGAATTGTTAGCAGAAACTGAAGGAAAAGAATTAGAAATAGGATTTAATCCTAGATTTTTCTTAGATGCTTTAAAAGCAATAGATGATGAAGAAGTATATATTGAATTTGGAACAAATAGATCACCAGCAATTATAAAAGCTGTTGAAAATGGAGATTATACATATATGATTTTACCAATAAAAATGAAAGAATAGTTATCCACAATTTGTTATCAATTTGTGGATAACTGTTACGGAAACAATATTTTAAAGGAATGATTATGTACATAAAAAAAGTAACATTAGATAATTTTAGAAATTATGATAATCAAGAAATAGAATTTTGTGATAATATAAATATAATTTATGGAGATAATGCACAGGGGAAGACTAATATAATTGAAGCTATATTTTTATGTAGTATGGGAAAATCTTTTAGAAGTAAAAAAGATAGTGATTTAATTAGATTTGGTGAAAATGAAACTAAAGTTAAAATTGAATATGAAAAGATAGATAGGGAAGGAAATACAGAAGTTTTTATAAATTCACAAAAAACTTTTTTTGTAAATGGTATAAAACAAAGTAAAATTAGTGATATAATTGGAAAAGTTAATGCTATAATTTTTACACCAAATGACATTGATATAATAAAGTCTGGACCGCAAAGAAGAAGAAAATTTATTGATATGATGATTAGTTCATTAAAACCAAATTATATTTATTTGCTTAATAATTATAATAAAGTGATAGAACAAAGAAATAATTATTTAAAACAAATTAAGATTGAAAATAAACCTGAAAATATGCTTGATATTTGGGATGAGCAATTATCAAATTTTGCAAGTCAAATTTTTGAATATAGAAATAAATATATAGAAAAGATTTCAAAAAACATTGGAGATATCCACAAGATGATAACAAATTGTGGAAAAGATACTGAAAAAATAAAAATAAAGTATATTTCTACAGGAAAAGATAAAGAAAGTTTTTTAAATAATATAAAAAAATCAAGAAAGATTGATATTCAAAGAGGATATACTAATATTGGAATTCATAAAGATGATATAATTTTTTATATAAATGATAGACCTGCAGTTTTATTTGGTTCTCAGGGGCAGCAAAGAAGTATTGTTTTATCCTTAAAATTATCAGAATTACAAATTGTTTATGAAGAGACAAATGATTATCCAATTTTATTATTAGATGATTTTATGTCTGAACTTGACTTGAAAAGAAGAAAGTTTTTTCTAGAAAAAATAAAAAATCATCAGGTTATAATAACTTGTACAGATAAAATTAATTTAGATAGTAATAATCAAAAAATATTTTATATTGAAAATGGTAAAATAACTCAAGAATTTTGAAAAAAATAAAAAAAGAAAGAGTGAAAAATAAAAAATGTATTTGCATATTAATAAAAATTGTGTTATAAAAAATAATAGTGTGCTTGGAATTTTTTCAGTAAAAAATATTAATATAAATGATTTATATGAAAATATAAAAAATATAACAGATTTATCTGAAGGTAACCCTAAAACAATTATTTTGATTGAAGAAATGGGGGAGACCAAAGGATATATTTCAAAATTAAGTGTAGATACAATAAAAAAACGTTCTATGTTTTTTTAATATTTTATTTTAAAACTAAAGAATAAAAATTTTTGGATTTAGAATAATTAATATTCTAAAATCTATTTTGAAAGGAAGTAAAAAAATGGAAAAATTTGAACATGAGTATAATGCAGACCAAATACAAGTATTAGATGGGTTAGAGCATGTTAGAAAAAGACCTGGTATGTATATAGGTAGTGTTTCAATTAGAGGATTACATCATCTTGTTTATGAGATTGTTGATAATTCTGTTGATGAAGCTTTAGCTGGATATTGTACAGAAATTAATATAAAAATTGAACCAGGAAATATAATTTCTGTTCAAGATAATGGTAGAGGAATTCCAGTTGATATTCATAAAAAAACTAAGATTTCTGCTGCTGAAACTGTTTATACACAGTTAAATGCAGGTGGAAAATTTGGAGGAGATAGCGGATATAAAGTATCTGGTGGACTTCATGGTGTTGGTGCTTCAGTAGTTAACGCTTTATCTGAATGGACAGAAGTTACTATTGAAAGAGATGGCGGAAAATTTCAAATGAAATTTGAAAAAGGTAAAACTGTTATGCATTTAACAAGAATAGGAGATTCAGATAGAACAGGTACTTTTGTTAGATTTTTAGCTGATGGAAGTATTTTTGAAACATTAGATTATGATTTTGAAGTTTTAGAAAATAGATTTAGAGAAATGGCTTTTTTAACAAAAGGTTTAAGAATTACAATAGAGGATGCAAGAGGAGAAACACCTAGAAAGTCAGATTTTTGTTTTGAAGGTGGTTTAAAATCTTTTGTTGAATATTTAAATAAAAATAAAGATAAATTACATAAAAATCCTATTTATATTGATAAAACAGATGGAGATGTACCTGTTGAAATAGCAATTCAGTATACAACAGCCTATTCTGAAAATATTTATACTTTTGTTAACAATATAAATACAGTTGAAGGTGGAACTCATTTAGAAGGATTTAAAAGAGCTTTAACTAAAACATTTAATGATTATGCTAGAAGTAAAAATTTCTTAAAAGAAAAAGATTCAAATTTACTTCGGAGATGACATTAGAGAAGGAATCACAGCTGTAATTTCAGTAAAAGTAAGAGAACCTCAATTTGAAGGTCAAACTAAAACAAAATTAGGAAATAGTGAAGTTACAGGTGTTGTTCAATCTGTTGTAAATGAATCTATGGGAGCATTTTTAGAGGAAAATCCAACAGTTGCAAAAGCAATACTTGATAAATGTATTAGCGCATCAAGAGCGAGAGAAGCTGCAAGAAAAGCAAGAGAATTAGTTAGAAGAAAAACTGCATTAGAATCAACAACTTTACCAGGAAAACTTGCTGATTGTAGTAGTAAAAACCCTGAAGAATGTGAAGTTTATATAGTTGAGGGTGACTCAGCAGGTGGAAGCGCGAAACAAGGAAGAGATAGAAAATTCCAAGCAATATTACCACTTTGGGGTAAAATGTTAAATGTTGAAAAAGCTAGGGCAGATAAAATTTATGGAAATGATAAATTAAATCCTGTTATTTTGGCTGTAGGTGCTGGAATTGGTTCGGATTTTGATATTACAAAAATTAGATATGGAAAAGTAATAATAATGGCTGATGCTGATGTTGATGGTGCACATATTAGAACTTTATTACTTACATTTTTCTTTAGATATATGAGACCATTGGTTGAAAATGGAAATGTATATTTAGCTCAACCACCACTATATAAATTATCTAAAAAAGGTATGGAAGATAAGTATTGTTATACAGACGCAGATTTAGAAAAAGCATATAAAGAATTAGAAGAAAAAGGAATTCAAAGAGACCAATTATCTCTTCAAAGATATAAAGGTTTAGGAGAAATGAATCCAGATCAGTTATGGGAAACAACTATGGATCCAGCAAGAAGAATTTTAGTAAAAGTAACTTTAGATGATGCAATGAAAGCAGATGAAACTATATCACTTCTTATGGGTGATGAAGTAAATCCAAGAAGAGAATTTATAGAAAAAAATGCTAAGTTTGTTAAAAATTTGGATATATAAAATAATAAAAAAGAATCTTTTGTTATAAAAGATTCTTTTTTTACAACATTATTAAAAATATAATATATACATTACTAAACGGAATGATCTTAAATCTTTTGCAGAACCATTTAATCCATAACGATTAGAAGCAAAAGTATGATCATTAGTACTTCCTCCTCTTCCTATATATGGATTATTGATTTCATCATAACTATTTTTTTCTGCTATATATTCTAAACAATTACCTTCTAAATCATAAATATTACATACCTTATCTGCTTCATTTTGTCCAGTATATGATGGAATGTCTAATTCTGTATGCCTATTGTAAGAAACACTAGTTACATTGAATATGTCCAAAGTTCCATCTAGTTTATTATTAACAAAATTCATTGTTACATCCCACTGAATTCCTGAACATAAAGCTGTTTGAGCATTGTCTGAAATAATCATTGTTTTTGATAATTTTTTTGCTTCTTCCTGACTTATATTATTAAATACAAATTGATTTTTTTTAGAAACAATAGTATTTTTTTCAATACCAGTTTCATATCTAGCAATATAAAACCCACCTATATCTAATATAGACTCCTTTTCTGCTTTTTCATTATTATTACTAGTATCTATTTTTGGTTGTATTTTTTTTGGTAAATAATATGTATCTGTACATGCTGTTTTTGAAATTTCTTCATCTCTATATGTTGTATTTCTAACATAATTTTCGGATTTTTCTACAGGTATCCATACAAATTGATTATATGTTTCCTGTATTATATTTTTATTGTTTTCTGTCCATTCAATTTTTTGATTATTATTTGTTTGGTAAATAACTAATCCATTTTTTATGGTATTTTCATCATTAAATTCAGAAACAGTGAATCCATTTGGAATTATTGCAAAGTCGCCATTTTTATCTATAAATAAAGAGTTACCAGTACTTAGTTTTATTTGATTATTAAAGTTAGTATTATTGGAATTATAATAATTTATAAGTAATTTAGATTTTGCTATTTGAATTTCTTCTAAATTTTTTTCTTTAATATTTTTATCTGTTGCATTTACTGCTTGATTTAAAATTCCATTATTTCCGATTGTAGCAGATATTGTAACTCCTGTTAATATAAGTAAAATAATAATTGAAATAATTAAGGCAATTAAAGTAATTGCATTTTCTTTTTTCATTTGTATTACCTCCAAATTTTTAAATTTTAATTATTTTATGAAAAACTTCTAATGAAGTGTCATATTTGCTTGTGAAAATATTATCATACTTCTAATGAAGTGTCAATATAAAGGAGAATAAAATTTGAAAAGTAATAAATATAAGGAAAAAGCAAATTTTTTAGGTAACTTGATTGCAGAGAAAAGAAAATTTTGTAAGTTTTCTCAAAATGTTTTAGCGTCTAAGATGCAATTAATGGGTATAAATATTGGAAAAAACGATATTTCTAAGATTGAGTCAGGCCAAAGACTTTTAAGAGATTATGAATTGATTGCAATTAAGGATATTTTGAATATAGATATAAATAATATACACTTATAATATCTAAAAATAATAAAATTATTTTTAGATATTAAACATAATTAATTTTATAACTACGAAACCCTCTTAAATTTTTTTAAGAGGGTTTTGTAGTATAAAAGAAAGAAAAGACTTTCTTTTGTTTTTACTATAAAGCATATATTAACTTTCAACTAAAACTTTTATACATAATATTTTGCTATGATATATATTACTATATAAACATAACTGATACCACATATAAAAATCATTCGCTAGAATATAAAAACACCTTTAGCAACTGCATTCATCTTAAAATAAGACTATAAGCAATCCCTAGAAAATATTAAATATACTCATGACTTTAGAATTATTGCCTATATTAAAGTAGAATAAAAAATCCACTAAAGTAACAAACAATAATCCATTTGCTCACATCATAAATTAATAAATAATTTTATTAATTTACAACTAAAGCTCGAACATAAATACAGCTTTAAGCAACCATATTTATCTCTAAGTTAGGCTAATATAAACTTTATGATTATATTATATGTTTTTATATAAAAATTATTCAAAAAAATTATAAAAATATTAATATTAAAAGTTTTAAAGTTTGAATTAAAAAAAGAATTTAAATTGCAATAAAAAATAATTTAAAAAAGTATTGACTTTTGAATTATTTTATTATAATATAATGTCGATTTATGAAAGAAAGGAGGAAAAATTGGCGAAACAAAGAGTTACAGCTCAAGATTGGTTGCCATTTGATAGAATTTTTGAAGATGGAATTATAGAAAATAATGGAAATTTTATAAAGATAATAAAAGTAATTCCAATTAATTATGATTTAAAATCAAATTTAGAAAAAGAATCTATTTTAAATTCATTTAAATTATTTTTGAAAACTTGTGATTTTAATATGCAAATTTTAATTCAAAGTAGAAAAGAAGATTTAAATTCTTATATTTCTCAAATAAAATCCCAAATTGAAACAGAAAAAAATGAAAAATTAAAAGAAATTTTTTCAAATTATATTAATTTTTTACAAATTCAAAATAAAGAAAGAAATTCTTCATCTAAAAATTTTTTTATTCTTGTAAATTATCAAATAAAAGAAAAAGAAGAGTATCAAATAAAATTTATAAGAGATAATTTAAATGAAAAATATTTTAAAATAAAAGATTCCTTATCAAGATGTGGTAACTTAGTTTTTGATATTTCTACTAAAAAAGAGGCTGAAAAAACTTTATATTCTTTTTGTAACTTAAGAATGAGTTTAAAGTTTCTTTAGAAAGGAGGATAAAATTAATTTTTTAAAAGATTTTTTGTCTTCAAAAGATAAAATTGCTCCATCATATATTAGTTCCATTAGTCCAAAATATTTAGAAATAGATAATAGTTTTTATGGAGGATTAATAGCTATTGATTACTATAGAGAGTATTCAGATATAATCTTAAAAAATATTATTAGTTCAAATATAAATTTAACAATTTCAATTTTCTATGAAAAGTTAGATACATACAAAACAATAAGGGATTTAACATATTATATTGGTAATCTTGGAGTTGATATAAAATATGGTAAAGAAAATAGGGAAGATAGCGATATTGCAGCTTTTAGCTATAATGATGCAAAATATATTAGGAAAGAAATGCAGGTAAATAATCAAGATTTATATTATTTATGTATTTATATAAGTGTTTTTGCAAATTCAGAAAAAGAACTTGAATATACGTTAAATAAAGTTGAAGGAATGGCACAAGCTTATGGAATAATAACTAAAAGAGCAAATTTTAGACAAGAGCAGGTTTTTTTAGCTTGTTTACCAATTATGGAAAATAAAATTGAAATAAAAAATGCAAGTAAAAGAAATGTTTTAACAGATGGTTTAATTGCAACATATCCTTTTATTTCAAGTAGTATATTTGATGAAAATGGTATTTTTATGGGAATTAATAGATATAATGAATCATTAATTTTGATTGATAGATTTAATAGAGAAAAATATAAAAATGCTAATATGTGTATTTTTGGTACAAGTGGTGCAGGAAAATCATTTTTTACTAAACTTTTAATTTTTAGATATAGAATGGTTGGAATTGAGCAATATGTCATAGATCCAGAAAGAGAATATAATAAAATTTGTGAAAATTTAGATGGTTTGTTAATAAAATTAGGACCATCTTCTAAAACATATGTAAATGTTTTAGATATTAGAGAAGAGAGTATTGAAGAAGAAAGTGGATACTTACAAACAAAACTTGGAAAATTAAAGGGTTTTTTTAAACTTGTTTTCGGAGAGATAAATGAGGAAGATTGGTCAATATTAGAAGAAAAACTAATTGAAACATATTATCAAAAAGGAATAACTTTTGATGATGATAGTTTGTTTTTTAGAAATTCTAATAAATTTACTATAAATCCAGTTTTTAAAGATACACTGCAAATGCCTATTTTAGGAGATTTATATAATAATCTAATTTCAGATGAAAAATCTAAGAAAATGGGTATAAAATTAAAACCTTTTATAAGTGGGTCTTTGAGTTTTTTAAATAATTATACAAATATTGAATTAAATAATAAATTAATTGTTGCTGATATTTATGAACTCGGAGAAGATAATATTCAATATGGTATGTATATCTTTACAGAGCTTTTTTGGGATAAAATAAAAAAAGATAGAAATGTAAAAAAAGCTATTTATATGGATGAAATATGGAGAATGATTGGTATTACATCAAATAAAGATGTTGCAAGTTTTATTTATAAAATATTTAAAACTATTAGAAAATATGGAGGAAGTAGTGTTGCAATAACTCAGGATATTTCGGACTTATTTAGCTTAAATGAGGGAGCTTTTGGTAAAAGCATATTAAATAATTCTAGTATAAAATGTTTTTTTGCTTTAGAAGAAGAAAATATTTTAACTTTAGAAAAGTACACAAATATATCTGAAAAAGAAAGGATTGAAATTAAATCACTAAAAAAAGGTGAAAATTTAATGTTTGTTGGAGATAATCATATTTTAGTTAAAGTATATAGTTCTGATGAAGAAAAAGAATTAATTGAAGGGAGAGAAGAAAATTAGAAAAATAATTACTGCAATTGGTACAAATGAATTAAATTTAAGAATAAGAGAAAAAAATGATTATAAATTTTATGAAGTTATAGGGAATGATATTCCATATCAAGAAGGAGTTTTAGATATTTTAAAAGGTAACTTTGAAATTAATACTTTGATTTTAAGTGAGAGTTTGCCTGGAGAATTTGATGATAAAAAATTTATAAAAGAAATAAAAAGAATTAACCCTTGTTTAGAAATTATGTATTTTCTTAAAGATGAAAATAATAGTCTTAGGAATTTTTTACTTGAAAATGATGTGAAAAAAATATTTATTGATGGTGAAAATACTATTGATGAAATATGGAATAGTATTAAAAATGATAAAAATAATTTAAATTTAGAAATAGAATTTTTAAAGAAATTCATTGAAGAAAAAAATGTTAATTTAAATACTGATGAATTTGTTCATAAATTAAAAATTGAAAAAACGGCTAAAGAAAAAATATTAAAAACTCCAAAGGTTATTGGAATAACAGGGTATTTTGGGTGTGGAAAAACTTTATTTACGGCAATGTTAGCAAAATCAGCTGGTAAGATGAATTTAAAAACAATTATAGTTGATTTTGATATTTTAAATAACAGTATAAATAATTTATTTAATATTTCAAAATATAATAGAAATATTAATTTTTCTAGCATATTAGAGCAACATATTGTAAAAATTAATAATAATATAAATATCTTTACAGGAATTGATGAATTATTTAATGAAAAAAATAAAATTAATTTTGAAAAAATTAAAGAATTATTAGAAAAATTAAAAGAAAAATATGATTTAATTTTATTTGATACTTCAAGTGAGACAAATTTAAAATATGTTAAAACTCTATTAGTAAATATTGAAAAAATAATATTTTTAGTAGAACCAAATTTAATTGAAATAAAAAAATCGAAAGAGCTTTTAGAAGTTTATATAAATGATTGGGAAATACCACAATATAAATTCAATTTAGTATTAAATAAAGTTAATATTAATTCTATTGATGATGAAATAATTAGTAATTTATTTGATAAAATTAAGATTATTGGAAAAATAAATTTATCTAAAAAATATACTGTTTTAGCTAATAATGCAAATTCAAATATTATTGATATCAAAGAATATAAAAATATTTTAAGAAAAATAGGGTAGGAGGATTGATTTTAAATGGAATTAGCTTTAAATTTATCAGATTTTACAAATTCAATTTCTGAAAAAGTGTCGGAATTACAAGAAAAATTTTTAAACAGTACATTTGGTAGCGCTATTAATAATGCTTTAGATGTTGGGCTAAGATTTATATTACCAGATGTAATTGAGGATGATATTGTTGAAATAAAAGATGCTTTTATTGAAGAAGGATTTAAAGAAGGTGTTACACAAATTGTAGATAATGCTAAAGATTTTGCTAAAAGTGTATTGGGGATTTTTAGTGGGAATTTTGAAAATATTTCTCAAGTAAAAAAAGCGACAGAGGAAGGTGGAATAATTGATACTATTTCTGGATTATTAGATAAAGCTATAAATAAATTAGAAGAAAAAGGAATATTAAAAGAAAATTTTGCTGATTTAATAAGAAGTGCAAAAAATGGAATATTAAATACGACTAGTTCTAATATTTCAAAAGATTTAGATGATCAGCTAGAATATACAGAAAAATTGGAAAAATATATTGAAGAATGGAAAGGAGGGTTTGAAAATCAAAATTTTGAAAGTATGGAAAAAGCTTATAATCAAATTGAGAAATATTTAGATAAAACAATGGTAACAGAAAATATTTTTACTAATGCAAGGATTGTAGAAAATTTACATAATTTAATAAAAAATAAAGATCAAAACTTTGATTTAACTAATGAAGAAATTGAATTAGCAGAGAAATTATATTAAAAAAATCTTGATTTTTTCATCTTACTTTTATATAATACTCGTATACAAAAAAGAAAAGAGGTTAATAAATGGACAGACAAGATGAAACAATTATAGAAAGAGAAATTAATGAGGAGATGAAAACCGCATATATTGATTATGCGATGAGTGTTATTGTATCTCGTGCATTACCTGATGTTAGAGACGGTATGAAACCTGTTCATAGAAGAATTTTATATGCTATGCATGAAGATGGAATAACTTCAGATAAACCATATAGAAAATGCGCGAATACAGTAGGTTCAGTTTTAGGTAGATATCATCCTCATGGTGATGCTTCAGTTTATGATGCAATGGTTAGAATGGCTCAAGATTTTTCTATGAGATATCCATTAATTGATGGTCATGGAAATTTTGGATCAACAGATGGTGATGGAGCAGCAGCTATGAGGTATACTGAGGCAAGAATGGCAAAAATTGCAGAAGCTATGCTTGTTGATATTGAGAAAAATACAGTAGATTTTATGCCAAACTATGATGATAGACTTCAAGAGCCAACAGTTCTTCCGGCTAAAATTCCAGCTCTTTTGGTAAATGGCTCTTCAGGAATTGCAGTAGGGATGGCAACAAATATTCCACCACATAATTTAACAGAAGTTATTAATGGTATAGTTAAAGTTATAGATAATCCAGAATTACCTGATGAGGATTTAATAAAAATTATAAAGGGTCCAGATTTTCCAACAGGTGCAACTATTTTAGGAAGAGATGGAATAAGACAAGCTTATACAACAGGTAAAGGAAAGGTAACGGTTAGAGCTGAATCTGAAATAGAAGAAATGAGTAATGGAAAACAAAGAATTGTAGTACATTCTCTTCCATATCAAGTAAATAAAGCAAAACTAATTGAAAATATTGCAGATTTAGTAAAAGATAAAAAAATTGAAGGTATCTCTGAAATTAGAGACGAATCTGATAGAGAAGATAAATGTAGAGTTGTAATAGAATTAAAAAGAGATGCTAGAGCTCAAGTAGTTTTAAATTTGTTGTATAAACATACTCAAATGCAAGATACTTTTGGTATTATAATGTTAGCATTAGTAGATGGAGAACCAAAAATACTTACATTAAGACAATGTTTAGATGAATATATAAAACATAGAAAAGTTGTAATTTTAAGAAGAACAAAATTTGAACTTGACAAAGCAGAAGCTAGAGCTCATATTTTAGAAGGTTTATTAATTGCTATTGATAATATTGATGAAGTTATAAAAATAATTCGTGAATCATATGATGATGCGAAAGAAAGATTAATAGCTAGATTTAATTTATCAGATATACAAGCTCAAGCAATTCTTGATATGCAACTTAAAAGATTATCTGGATTGCAAAGAGAGAAGTTAGAAGAAGAATATAATGAGCTAATGAAATTAATAGCACATTTGAAAGAAATTTTAGCAAATGAGCAATTAGTTTATGATATTATTAAAGAAGAACTTCTTGAAATGAAAGATAAATTTGGAGATGAAAGAATTACAAAAATAATAGCTGCTGATGGTGAATTTAACGAAGAAGATTTAATAAAAGAAGAACAAGCAGTTATTACTTTAACACATTTTGGATATATTAAAAGAATGCCAGCAGATACATATAAAAGCCAAAAACGTGGAGGAAAAGGAATAGCTGGAATGACAACTCGTGAGGAAGATTTTGTAAAACAAATATTTACAGCTTCAACTCATGATACAATTTTATTCTTTACAAATAAGGGAAAAATGTATAGACTTCGTGGATTTGAAATTCCAGAATCTGGTAGAACAGCTAAAGGAACAGCTATTGTTAATTTACTTAATCTAGATGCTGGTGAAAAAGTTTCTGCAATGATACCAATTCAAAACTTTGCAGATGGTGTTTACATTACAATGGCAACAAAATCTGGTATTGTTAAGAAAACACCTTTAAAAGAGTATGACTCTTCAAGAAAGACAGGATTACTTGGAATTACATTAAAAGATGATGATGAATTAATAGATGTTAGACTTACAGATGGAGAGAATAATTTAGTTTTAGTTACTAGAAAAGGAATTTGTATAACTTTTGATGAAAAAGATGTAAGAGTCATGGGTAGAGTTTCACAAGGAGTTATAGGAATTAAATTAAGTGACGATGACTATGTTATTGGTATGGAACCAATTAATACAAATCAAGAAGCAACTTTACTTGCTATTACAGAAAATGGATTTGGAAAAAGAACTGAACTTAGCGAATATAGAGTTCAAAATAGAGCAGGTCACGGAGTTATTACTTATAAAGTTACTCCTAAAACTGGTGAATTAGTTGGAATTAGAGTAGTAAAAGGTAATGAAGATATTATGATGGTTACTGATACAGGAACTATTATAAGAATAAAAGCTGAAGATATAAGCGTTTTAGGAAGATCTACACAAGGTGTTACTTTAATGAGAACTAATGATGGAAAAGTAGTAAGTATAGAATCTGTAGAGCCGGAGGAAGAAGAATAATTAAAAATAAAAAAGCGAATTTAAATTCGCTTTTTTTTATGCTTAAAAATTTTTTTACTTGAAATATTAAGCAATACAGAAATTTTATAAATTTTTATGTTGTATTTGTAAAATTAAAATGATATAATGCTAAAACTAGTACAAATGATAAATAATTAGAATAATCGGGGGAAAGTGGGGCAGTATAATGAAAATCGAACCAATAGATAATTCTTTATTATTTTCAAGTACAGATATTCCAGATATATTTTTTTCAGAATATTTGCCTTTAGCAAGTGGAGATACTGTTAAGGTTTACTTATATATTAATTTTTTGGCTAAACATGGAAAAGATGTAAATATTAATGAAATTTCAAAAATATTATCTTTATCATATGAAAGTGTTAATGATTCAATTAAATTTTTAGAAGAGCAAGGATTATTAATAAAAAAACCTGATGGATTTGCAATAACTAATATTCAAGAAATTGAACTTAATAAATTATATTCGCCTAAAGTAACTTCATCTCCTGAAAATATTCAAAAAAGTGAGAAAAGTAAATACAGAGCAAGAGCAATTGAAAGTATTAATACACAGTTTTTCCAAGGTTTAATGAGCCCTAGTTGGTATACTGATATTGATATGTGGTTTAATAAATTTGGTTTTGATGAACAAGTTATGATTGCTTTATTTAGCTATTGTGCGGATAAAAAAGCTTTACATAGAAATTATATTCAAGCTGTTGCAGAAGGTTGGTCAAAAAATAATATTAAAACATTTGAGGAATTAGATGAATATTTTTCAAAAATGGAAAAAATAAATATTTTTAAGAAAGATATTATAAAGAAATTAAGATTAAATAGACCTCTTAATACATTTGAAGAAGAATATATTTTAAAATGGACAACAGAGTATGGTTATAACATGGATATTATTGATATAGCTTTAAAGAGATCTACATTAAAGTCAAATGCTGGATTTGAATATTTTGATACATTATTAACAGATTGGCATTCAAAAGGATTAAATACACCAGAAGAAGTAAATGCACATTTAACAAGTCTTACAGAAAAAAACACAAGAAATAAACAAGTAAATAAAATTGCTAGCCAACTTGAATATACACAAAGTACATTTGATAGCTTATATGACAATTAAAGGAGAGAAAAATTTTGAATAGTCCATTACTTAAACAGGTTTTAAGTGAATATAGTATAAAAAGAGAAAAAGCAATTATAGAGGCAGAAAACAGAAAAAGAGAACTTTTAGAAGTTAATCCAAAACTTCAAGAAATAGAAACTGAACTTTCTAAAATTTCAATAAAAGCTGCAAAATCAGTAATTTTAGCAAATGAAGAGCAAAAGAAAAAAATTTTATCTGATTTAAAGAAGAATTCATCTACTTTAATAAAAGAAAAAACAGGAATTTTAAAAGAACTTTCAAAATCAACTGATTTTTTAAAGCCACATTTTGAATGTAATATTTGTAAAGATACAGGATTTATAGAAAAAAATGGTAAGTCAGTTATGTGTAGTTGTTTAAAACAGAGACTTTATGATATTGCTTATAATAAATCAAATATGGGAAATTTAGATAGAGAAAATTTTTCTACTTTTAATATTAGATATTTTTCTGATAAACCAGATAAAGAAAGATTTAAATCAGAAATCTCACCTAGAGAAAATATGAATTTATTAAGAGAAAAAGCAAATAATTTTATTGAAAATTTTGATGATCCAACAGAAAAAAATTTAATTTTTACTGGCGGAACAGGACTTGGAAAGACTTTTTTAAGTAATTGCATAGCAGCTGAAATATTAAAGCAAGGAAAAACAGTTCTTTATCAAACAGCTCCTGTTATGTTAGATTCGATTTTAGATGAAAAGTTTGGAAAAAACGAAACAGGATTTAATTTGATTGAAAATATATTAAATACAAATCTGCTTATAATTGATGATTTAGGAACAGAAAAAATTTCTGAAACTAAAATTACTGAATTATTTACAATAATAAATACAAGACTTTTAAATCAAAATCACAGCATAACAAAAACAATAATTTCTACAAATCTAACAGTAAATGAACTTTTTAATATATATACAACAAGAATTGGATCTAGATTAGCTGGTTCATATAGATTTTTAAGATTTTTTGGTGATGATATTAGATTAAAAAAAGGAAAAAAAGAAATATAAATTAAAAATATTTTTTTATATAATTATATATAAAAATTAACTTTTAAATATTTTTATTTAAAAGTTAAAATATGAGTCTATAGCTCAGTTGGATAGAGCGGCCGCCTCCTAAGCGGCAGGTCGGAGGTTCAATTCCTCTTAGGCTCACCAGAAAAAGAAATCTATGTATTGCTTAGTATAAGCTAAATACATAGATTTTTATATTTCTTATTTAATGTAATTTTAATGCAACTGAACAAAATAATTTTTATTTATTCTTTTCTGAAAGTTTTTCTATTTTTGAAATCCAGTCAGAATCTTTTTCATAGAAATATATTTTTTGATTTTTGAAAAATTTTATTATATAGATTGTAAATTCTATAATACTTTCACCACCTGTGCCTAGGATGCTAAATAGTAGTATTGGTAAAAATAAAATTATAAATACATAAATTTGCGTACTTAAAGTGCTGAAAATTATTCTAATTATCAAAAACAATATAATTGCTATACTTAAATCAATTATTGCAGTTTTGTAGTCTAAAAATCCTAAGATTTTTCGGTTATATTTATAGTTTTTTGGAAAAATAAATTTCAAAGTTTCCTCCTTGTATAATATTTAAAAATTATAATAAAAGTTAATATTAATAATTATTTAAAGTATTTTTAGCAAGCATTCCTATATTATTAGAAATACTTGTTGAAATTCCTCCAAAAAGCATATACATATATGTATTAGCTTTCATTAATGCATAAATTATTCCTATATAAATTACTTGTGACATTGTATCATTTGATGTAAATTCTATTGAAAATGCTAAAAGTAATATTAGTGCAACTAAAACTTGTTCTAATAAAAGTGAGATAAATGCTTTTATCCAGGATTTAAAAATCCAGTCGGTTCTATCATTTATAAGACAAATAAAAGCAAATGGAGAAATTAAAACAAAAACTTGAATCATAATATATCTTAATGCATATGTGAAAATTAAGCTTATAAAACCAATGCTTGTTATTGATTTTATGATTCCTTCAAATGAAGCAATTGAAAAAGATGAACCTGAAGAATAAACTGTATTGTTTATTTTTTGAGTAAAATTCATGAAACTTATCTCTTCATTTAAAATTTGATTTCCAATATATTGAATTGATTCAGAAATTAAAGATATAATATTAATAATTTGTGAACATATCCATAAAGATTCATTCATAATACCAATAAAAATTATGCATTTAAATATAAATTGAGATGGTCTTTGAATTTTTGAATAAGTTAAATGTGAAAATAAATAATTTGTTGCATAAAAAATAATTATTCCTAAAATTAATGCATTACAAACTAGTAAAATTCCATTAGTAGCGCTGGTTCCAAATAATTTTGAAAATGTATCATTTTCAATTATATCTTTATTAATAAAAGTAATTTTATCAAGCAATTCATAAATCGAATTATCAATTGAAGAGAAAATATTTCCAAAAAGTTCATTTATTATTTGCAAAATTGAATTTGCAGTTGAAACTTGTTCTTCTTCCACTTTTACCTCCTTTTTAGCTAATTAGGGTATCCATAAGAGATAAAATCATATCTGTACATAAAATAAACCCATAAGAAAATAAACTTCCTTTTATTAAATTCTTTCCTGTTCTGATTTTTTCTTCATCTCCAAAACTAAATTTTCTCATTAAAGCTCCAGCGCCAACAGCAATTGCAGCTACAGGTGTTGCTAGTTTTAATATATAACTTTCAATTTTTTCAAATGCACTTTTTAAAGTAGAAACAAGAGTTGGATCTGAAGCAAAAGCTTCGTTTGAAAATATAAAATTTGAAATAAGTAAAATAAGAATTAAACAGAAAACAATAAAAATTTTATTTTTTAAATTTAATTTATTAGTCATTAAAATCAAATCCTTTCAATTTATTTTTTCTTTGAACAATTGTGTTAGTTTTTTTAAAATATGGTATCATGTTAATTTTTTGTGGACTTAAAATATTAAAGCCATTTGAAATAAAAGCTAAAGCTGTAAATGTTTTTAAATTTTGTGAGAAAAATTTCGTATCATATATAAAGTCATTTTGTGTATATTTATTATAACTTTCTGAAATATTTGTATCTCTTGATATTAATTTATTTATAATAAAACTATAATTTGTTTCTTTTGCATTTTCAGAAATAGTAGAAGATATTTTTTCTTTATCTTCTTTTCCAATTTGTTTTTGAGCTTCTTCAATTGTAAAGATATCATCAGTTCTAAACCAAAATTTATTTATTAGGTTTTGAATAATTACTTTTGCATTAGATTCATCTTTGAGAGTATTTAAAATAGATGTATAGCTTTGAGTTGCAATTATATTTATACATTTTGCTTCTCTACTTTGAGAGAAAAAGTCTGCATCTGTATCTGTAACATATTCTTGAAATTCATCACAAATAAAAGCACTTTTCCTAATAAATTTTTTATTGTTTAATCTATTTAATACTGTTGATTGAAAATCTAATTTTAAATATGTTGCGATAATTTTAGAAAGATTTTTAAATTCAGCAATATTCATATTTAAAACAATAATTTTTCCTTTATCTAAAACTTCGTCAAATCCTTTAAAAGTAATTTCAGATTTTTTAGGGCAGAAAGTTTTGGAAACATTATAATCTGATACAAAAAAATTAGTAATTCTTGTAATTTCGGATTTTAGAATAGAAGATGTTCTTTCATCTAATGAATAAAATTCTTTGTCAAAAAAATTTATGCATGAAAGTAAGTCATAAGCATCTTTTTCTTTTAAATAACCATTTTTAAATTTTTCTCTAGCTATTACAATTTTAGACATATAGTACTCTTTAGACATAATGAGTTTATGAATTTCTATAAAATCAACATAATTATTATTGTAAATTCTACAAAATTTAATGGCTTCAGCCAAAATTTGTTCTGCTTTATCTAACCAATAAGACTCACTATTATTTTTATTAAATAAAGTAAGTATTGTTTTTAATCTATTTGCAAGTACAATTGGTTTTAAATCAGGTTTATCTAATGGGTTATATTTAAAATTCCCATCTAAATTAACAATATAAACATCATTTTCGCGTAAACATCCTTGAGCAAATTCTAAAACTTTATCACTATAGTTTCCCTTTACATCTAAAATTAGCATAGCTAGTTTTTCATCTGAATAAAGAGCTTTATATTCTATTAGTTGTTTGGTAAAAGGATACATAGCAGAACTTGTTTTTCCACTTCCAATAGTTCCAGTTATAAAAATATTTTGATATAAACCTTCTTCATTTATTTCGATTAATTCACCTGAATCTGTGGTTCCAGCAATTAATTTTAAATTATCATTTATTTTATTTTTTTGCTTTTTATGATGTTTTTTAATTTGGGTTTTAGGAATTTTTTGATATAATGTTCTAGAAATTTTTATAAGAAAAATATTATAAGATATTAAAAACATAATGATATAAAGGTTTTTTATAAGTTTCCATGTATATGGATATAGATTAATTATATCAAATGGATGAACAGCATATGGGAAAATTAAAGTTTTTGCTGTAAAAATAGGTTTAAAAATTATCCAAATAAAAATAATTCCAATACATAAAAAGATTAAATAAAATAAAATGATTTTAATAATTTTTTTCATAATTTAAAAGTGTTTTTTTAATTTTTAATTTGGAACCTTGCAGATTTTGCCAAAAGATAAAATTAATTTCTGAATAAATCGAATAAATAACTATAAAAATATTTATAATAAAACTAATAAAGAAGAAATGGATTAAATAGTCTTGAATAATAATCACCTTCTTTATAAAATTTTTGATTAATATATAACATTTTTTTAATTTTGTCTATACTTTTTTGAAAAAATGTGATAATATTTTTAAAGTAAATAAAAAAGGAGGAATATAAAATGGTAGAAAAAACAATGAAAATAGGAGACTTTTGCGAGAAATATCCAGAAAAAATAGATATACTTTTAGAAGCAGGTATGCACTGTTTAGGATGTCCAGCTTCACAAGAAGAAACAATAGAAGAAGCATGCGAAGTTCATGGAATAGATGTTGAGGACTTAATGAAAGCATTAAATGAAGAAAAAAATGACTAATTTATATTTTAGGGAGTTTTTAAATAAAAAGACTCCCTAAAACCTTAATTTTACAAAAGTTAAAGGAGAGAAAAATGCAGGAGAAAAAAGAAGAAGAAATTTTAAATAATTATGCTAAAATTTGCAAAGAAGATGTTAAAGATTTTCTAAAAAAATATAATGAAAAAGGTTTAACATCTCATAAAGCAGAAGAAAATATTAGAAAATATGGCATAAATTCTGTAAAGCAAGCAAAACCAAAAAAATGGTATCATTATTTTTTTGGAAGTTTATTTAGTACATTTAATAGAATTTTACTTGGTATTGCAATTATTTTGTTATATACAGATGTTATTTTAGCAGATACGCCAAGTTGGGCAAATATTATAGTTATTTTAATTTTAGTTATTGTAAGTACTTTGCTTGAGTTTTTTGAGGAATACCATTCAAATAAAGCTGCTGAAAAATTAAAAGAAATGGTAAGTGCAAAATCTAGCGTTTTAAGAGATGGAAAAGAAATTGATATTCCAATTAAAGATTTAACAGTTGGAGATGTTGTTTTATTGTCAGCAGGAGATATGATTCCGGCTGATATGAGAATAATTGAAGCAAAGGATTTATATGTAGGTCAATCTGCTCTTACTGGAGAGTCTGATTCAGTTCAAAAATTTCCAATGTCACATGCAGAAGAAATTGAATCTATTTCAGATTTAGATACAATTTGTTTTATGGGAACAAATGTAATTAGTGGTAGTGCAAAAGGAATTATTTTTGGAAGTGGAGATAACACTTATTTTGGTAAAATTGTAAAATCAATTGCTCCTCAAAAGCCAAAAACGAGTTTTCAAAAAGGAATAGATAGTATAAGTAAATTATTAGTCAGAATAATGGTAATAGTAATTCCACTTGTATTTTTAGCAATGGTTTCAAAACACAGTTTAGTTACATCATTTACTTTTGCAGTAGCTATTGCAATTACAATTACACCTCTTTTACTTCCGGTTATTTTATCATCATGTTTATCAAAAGGTGCAGTAAAAATGTCTAAGAAAAAAACTATAGTTAAAAGATTAGATAGTATTCAAACTTTTGGGTCAATGGGAATTTTATGCACGGACAAAACTGGAACTTTGACAGAGGATAAAATTGTTATTGAAAAATATTTAGATATTAAGGGAGAAGAAGATAATAGAGTTTTAAAACATGCATTTTTGAATTCATATTTTCAAACTGGACTAGAAGGAAATATAGATGTTGCAATAATTAATAGAGCTAAACAAAATGGAATGGAAGAATATACTACAAAATACAAGAAAATTGATGAAGTCCCATTTGATTTTACAAGGCGTAGGCTTTCAGTTGTTGTAACAGATGGCGAAAAAAAACAATTAATTACTAAGGGAGCAGTTGAAGAAATATTAAATATTTGCGAATATGTTGATTATAAAGGTGAAGTTACAAAAATCACAAAAGAAGCTAAAAATAATGCTTTGGCTATTTGTCAGAAATTAAATGAAGATGGTTTAAGAGTTATAGCTGTTTGTCAAAAAAATGATATAAATAACATAAAAAGTTTTAGTGTAGATGATGAAAAAAATATGGTTCTAATTCGGATTTATTGGATTTTTAGACCCACCAAAAGAGAGTGCAGCAAAATCTGTAAAAAAACTAAATGAAGCAGGAATTAGAGTTATTGTTTTAACAGGAGATAATAAAGAAGTAACTAAAAGTGTGTGCAAAAAAGTTGGAATTAATTCCCCTAAAATTGTTTTAGGAAGTGATATTGAAAAACTTTCTGATAGAGCATTAGGAAGGGTTCTAAAAAAAGTAAATATTTTTGCAAAGCTTTCTCCAATTGAAAAAGCAAGAATTGTAAGAGTACTAAAAGAAAATGGTAATGTAGTAGGATATATGGGAGATGGAATTAATGATAGTCCATCACTAAGTAATGCAGATGTTGGAATTTCAGTAGATACAGCAGTTGACATTGCAAAAGAATCAGCAGATATAATATTACTAGAAAAAGACTTACATGTTTTATTAGATGGAGTAACAGAAGGTAGAAAAACTTATACAAATTTAATGAAATATATTAAATTAGCTGTAAGTTTTAACTTTGGAGAGGTAATGTCAGTAATTATTGCAAGCTTTTTACTTCCATTTTTACCAGAAACACCAATTCAGTTATTAGTTGAAGGTTTATTATATGATTTTGGACAAATGACAATACCTTTTGACAATGTTGATCCAGAAACTATTAAAAAGAGAAAAGAATGGAGTAATAAGAGCTTAAAACATTTTATGTTCTTTATGGGACCACTTAGTTCTGCGTTTGACTTAATAATTTTTGCATTAGTTTGGTTTAGATTTGGAATTAGACAAGCTGCAGTATTACAAACAATTTGGTTTACTTATAGTATAGTTTCAAATTTATTTGGATTGCATATTATAAGAACTGCTAAAAAACCATTTATTGAAAGCCATGCATCATGGCCAGTTTACATGTCAACAATAATTATTTGTTTTGTTGCAATAATGTTACCATATACAACATTAGGAAGCTTAATAGGCTTAGTTCCAGTAACATTAAATTATTTAAATATAATCATAGGAATTCCAGTACTATACTGCGTAGTAGCATTATTTGCTAAAAAGATTTATATTAAGAAATATAAAGAATGGATATAAATTAATAAATTTTAAAAATATAAAAGCCAGATATGATTTTTAAAATAATCTAAAATTATATCTGGCTTATTTTATTCTTGGATATGGATTTATTTCATTTGTTAGACCTAATATATAATCAACAGAAGTATTATAGAATTTAGCTAATTTTATTAAACCATCATATGATAATTGATATTCTTCGTTTTCAATTCTGCTATACTGAGCTTGTGTAATATTTAAAATTTTAGCTAATTCTTTTTGTTTTAGATCTCTATCTTCTCTTAATTCTTTAATCTTTAAATTCATTTTTGGCTTATATACTCCTTGTTTTTGTATTTTGCAAATATATTTAATTTAATTCTAAAATATTCGGAAAATACATATTGACTTTTATGTGCAAAACGTATATAATTTCAATATAAATATACGGTTAACGTATATTTATAACAATTATTAAAAAAGTACAATCTGGCAAAGATAGGATATATGTATATTTCGGTATATATTAAGTATAAAAGAAAGGAATAGGGTGATTATGAAAGAACAGAAGAAGAAAAAAAGAAAGATAGATTTAAAATTTGATGAAAAAAAGTTTAAAATTAGGAAGAATGAGAGAAATATAAAATTAGATATAGAAAATAAAGGAATAACATTGATAGTATTAATTATTACAATAATTGTATTGTTGATTTTAGCAGGAGTAAGCTTGTCTGCTTTGATTGGAGAAAATGGAATATTAAATCAAGCAACAAATGCGGCAAGTAGAACGGAAATTGCTAGCGAAACAGAGGCTCTTGAACAAATAATAGTATCAGAAAATGCAGATAAGATACAGTACCCAGAAGAAAAAAGTAAATATCATATAGGAGAAGATTTATATGATAAGACATTAGAAAATGGAGATATATGGAACATAGTAGTAATAAATGATTCACAAAAAGATTATGGAACAGGGTGGACATATATAGAAAAAGGAACAGAACTAATGGATTATGGAAAATCGAATTATAGTTGGCTAATAAATTATAAAACAGGAGAGAAAGTAAGATTAGAAGAAGGAGAATATACAAGATTAGATTATAGCTCAAGTATGGCAGTAACAGATGGATTAATATTTAATATAGATCCTACAATATTAGAAGGAATATCACAAGAAGAATTACAAAATAATCCAGAAATATTAGGAGATAATGTAGAATTAAAAAATTTCAACTGGACAGAAGAAAGTGGATTAACATCAAAATCATTTAATTTTGATGGGGAGAATGACCATATAAATATATTATATGATGACCAAGAGAAGTTAAATGAGCTATATAATAATGGACTAACATTTGAATATTATGGAACAATAGAAGAAGGTGCTCATATTGATTATGAAGGAAAACCAACTATTGCAACTGTTACACGGAATAATGGGATTGTGGAATGGAGACGAGAAAATGCAGGCAAAATTAAGATTTCGGTTTAGGGAGTAATGTAGGAATATGGGTTAGTATATTTTCTGGCAATAATCAATATTTTTCACCTTATACTTCGTCTGTTAATTCTCCATGGAATGTTATATATCCAATAAATCTAAATGATGGAAAAAGTCATTATTGGATATGGAGCTTAGATTGTACGAAAACTTATAATTCAACTACAACGCCAGAATTAGAAGGCTATAATGGAGATTTTTATAGTAGTAAAATATTTTTAGATGGGGTACTTGTATTAGATACATATTATTCAGTTGTTCATTTTGATTCATTAAAAAATAATCAGAATGAATGGAATTTAAAATATTTTACTTTAGGAAGATGTTCGTCAGATACAGAAGGATATTGGAATTATGCTAAATCTCAAATTTATTGTATGAGATTATATAATAGAGGTTTAACAGAAGAAGAAATAATGAATAATTATAGTACCACAAAAGCTTATTATTCGGCAATTATTGAAAATTGAAGCAAAGAGGGACGCGTTCAAAAAAACAGGTTGGAATTAAATTTCTGTTTTTTGAACGCGTCCCTTAAAACTTCCCTAAAAACTTGAAACACATACTTGTATAAAAATTAATTTTATATTATAATATTTCTACGTTTTATAAAGGAGTTTGGCTTTAAAATGGATTGTAATGAAAAATTTATGAGAGAAGCTTTAAAAGAAGCTAGAAAGGCTTATGAAAAAGATGAAATTCCTGTTGGAGCTATTATAGTAAAAGATGGAAAAATAATATCAAGAGCATATAATTCACGAGAAAGCTCTAAAAATGCAATTGCTCATGCAGAAGTTTTAGCTATAAAAAAAGCTTGTAAAAAATTAGATGCTTGGAGACTTTTAGATTGTGAAATGTATGTAACATTAGAACCATGTCCAATGTGCGCTGGCGCGATTATAAATTCTAGAATATCTAAAATTTATATTGGAACAGATGATGAGAAAACTGGAGCTTGTGGTTCAAAATTAAATTTATTAGAAGATTATAAATTTAATCATAATGTACAAGTTCAAAAATATATTTTAAAAGAAGAATGTTCACGGCATTTTGAAAGATTTTTTTAAGATGTTACGAGAAAGGAAGAAAAATATAAAATGAAAACCAATACAAAAAATGCATTAAAAAAGAGTATATTTATAGCATTTTTATTAATATTAATAACAGTTGTTTTTTCAATTGTTGTAAAATATGATGTTGAAGGAGAAGCTACTTTACCATATTCTTTAGAAAAAATATTAATTGTAAGTAAGGTCTCAACTTCAAATAATGAGGATTCAGCAAATTTATGGAATATAAGTTTAGAAGAAGATAATGATGTTTATTTATATATAAATAAAACGGATGAAGAAAGTGATAATACTATTAAAAGTATAAGTTTAGAAAATTTTACAGTTACAAAAAAATCAAAAATTGGTGAACCTATTATATATAGACCTACAGGGGATTTAAACAATTTATATGATTTAAGTGAACAAAATTATTTAGGAAGTAGTATTACATATAAAGGAGCAAAAGCAGACACTTTAAAAACTTTGGAAGTTAGAAATGAAGGTGGAACTATTGGTTTTAGAGCTTCATTAGAAAATCTTGGAAATTATATATCAAATAATTATGATGAAGAGATAGTTTATGATGGAAGTTTACTTACAAAAGCAGGAATTTCTTTAGAAAATATACAGTTTTCAATATCTTTTGATATTTTAATAACTTTAAACAATGATATAACATTTAAAGGTACTATAAACTTAGATTTTCCAAATGATGATATAATAACAAATCCTGAATCAAATTATGAAATAACTGATTTTTCAGATGTTGTGTTTAAAAGAGTATAAAAAATAATAAAAAAGTATTGAAAAAAATAAGAAAGCAGTATATAATCTTATATGTTAATAGATATTAAAAGCTTTTCTTAAGGAGAGTATGCTCAATAAAAAGCTATGAATCTCGTCAGGTTCGGAAGAAAGCAGCGATAAATAGTGTATTTATGTGATTGCATGCTTTCCTTAAGGGAAGCTTTTAATTTAAGAGTACAAAAGTTAAAAATTTTTGGCTTAGGGGGTAAAAATGGCATATACGGCATTATATAGAAAATTTAGACCTTTAAAGTTTTCTGATATGGTTGGAGAAGAGCATATAACTAAAACTTTAAAAAATCAAATTATTTATGGAAGAGTAGGACATGCATATCTTTTTAGTGGAGGTAGAGGAACCGGAAAAACTACATCTGCTAAAATATTAGCAAGAGCTGTTAACTGTTTAAATCCGCAAGATGGAGAACCATGTAATGAATGTGAAATATGCAAAGAAATATTAAATGGTTCTTTAACAGATGTTATTGAAATGGACGCTGCTTCAAATAATAGTGTTGACGATATTAGAGAAATTAGAGATGAAGTAAATTTTCTTCCAACTAAGGCTAAATACAGAGTTTATATAATAGATGAGGTTCATATGCTAACAACAGGAGCTTTTAATGCACTTTTAAAAACTTTAGAAGAACCACCTGAGCATGTGAAATTTATTTTGGCTACAACAGAGCCACAAAAATTACCAACAACAATACTTTCAAGATGTCAAAGATTTGACTTTAAAAGAATTAGCAATCAAGATATTGTAAAAAGATTAAAAATAATTTGTGAAGAATCAAAAATTAAAATTACTGATGAAGCTTTGGAATTAATTTCAATTTTAGCAGAAGGTGCAATGAGAGATGGAATAAGCATTTTAGAAAGATGTGCTCAAGAAAATACAGAAGAAATAAGTGAAAGTCTAGTAAAAGAATTAGTTGGTATTCCAAGTTTAGAATATATTTCAGAAATTGTAAAAAGTATTTTTGAAAAAGATGAAATAAAAGCATTAGAAGTTATAGATAAAGTTATAAATGATGGAAAAGATTTATATAATTTTTTATGGGAAATTATTAAGTATATGAAAGATGTTTTAGTATATAAATCTACTAAAAAACTTAATATTTACAGTAAAGATGAAATAAAAGAAATTGATGAAATTTCAAAATTAGCTTCTAATGAAAAAATATTAAATATTATTTATTTATTATCTAGTTTAGAAAATGATATAAAATGGTCAACTCAAAAAACAATAATGTTTCAAACTGGAATTATAAAGGCATGTATTGATATAAAAAATGATGGTTTAGATGAATTAAAACAAAGAATTGAAAAGCTTGAAAATGGAATTAATTTGAAGGATATACAAATAAGTTCAAATGAAAATAAATCTAATAAAAAATCAGTTCAAGAAAAATCAAAGGATTTTGATTTTTTTGGAGGTATGCCAGAAGAAATTGTTTTATCAGATAATGATCTTTTGAATGCAAAACCTGTTCAAAATATAATTAAAAAGAATGATGATAAAATAGAGAAAGAAAATAAAGAAATTGAGAACAAATCAGAGATTAATTGGCAAAATGTATTGAATAAATTAAAAAATTCTGGAAAAATAATGCTTTATACAAGTTTAGTAAATACTAAAATAAATCAAGTAGGAGATATGATAATAGAAATTGGATTTCCTAATGGTTTAACTGCATTTGTTCAAAAGATTTTAGATGATAGTACTAATAAAAAAGAGCTTATAGATATTTTATTACAAGAAACAGGCAAGGAATGGCATATAAAATATAAAGATTTAAAATCAAATTCAAATATAAAAAATGAAATAAAAAAGAATAATGACTTAAATATAAATATAAATATTATAGAATAGGAGGAATTAGAAAATGGCAAAAAGAGGTGGATTTCCAGGAGGCATGGGAGGCTTCGGAGGAATGAATATAAACAAACTTATGAAAGAAGCTAAAAAAATGCAAGCAGATATGGAAAAATCACAAGAAGAATTAACAAGTAGAACTTTTGAAGCAACAGCAGGTGGAGGTGCGATAAAAGTAGTTGTTACTGGAGATAAAAGCATAAAATCAATTGAAATTTCAAAAGATGTTGTTGATCCAGATGATGTTGAAATGCTTCAAGATTTGATTTTAACTTGTATTAATGATGCTTTTAGACAAGTTGACTCAGCTCAAGCTGATGCATTAGGTCAATATAATATTCCAGGTTTAATGTAACAAAAACTTTAAGAATAAAGAGGGATAGAAAATGGAATATTCTCCATCAATAGAAAAACTTATTGAAAGCTTTGAAAAATTGCCAAGTATAGGTCATAAAACGGCTCAGAGATTAGCTTTTTATATGCTTGACTTAAGTAAAGAAGAAATAAAAGAATTTACAGATTCAATAGTTAATGCAAAAAATAATTTAAAATTTTGTTCGAAATGTTATAATATTTCAGATACAGATCCATGCAATATATGCTCAAATCTTAAAAGGGATGAGAGCGTTATTTGTGTTGTAGAAGAAGTAAGAGATGTTTTAGCAATGGAAAGAACTCATGAATATAATGGAGTTTATCATGTTTTACATGGTTCAATATCACCTATGAATGGTGTTGGCCCTGATAATATAAAGATAAAAGAATTATTAGCTAGACTAATGGACGGAAAAGTAAAAGAAATAATTTTGGCAACAAATCCTAGAGTAGAAGGAGAAGCAACTGCAATGTATATCTCAAAATTAGTAAAACCTCTAGGAATAAAAGTTACGAGAATTGCAAGAGGAATACCAATTGGAGGAGATTTAGAATATACTGATGAAGTAACACTTGCAAAATCTTTGGAAGGTAGAGTAGAACTATAAATTTTATAAAGAAAGGGGATAGAAAAATGCTAAAGATATATAATACAGATATGGAAACTAATAAATTTGAAGAAGTAAAAGAATTTTCTAGAGGATGCTGGATTAATATGGTAAACCCGTCGGAAAATGAAATAAAAACTGTATGTAAAAATGTTAATATTCAAGAAGATTTTATAAGATATCCCTTAGACTATGAAGAAAAGGCCAGAATTGAGGAAGAAGAGGATGATAATACCATTCTTTTTGTAATAGATATTCCAGTTACAGAAGATTCTCAAGATGGAATTTTATATACTACAATGCCGCTTGGTATGATTGTTGTAAGAGATGATTATTTTATTACAGTATGTTTAAAGAAAAATAAATTAATAGAAGATTTTGAAAAACAAAAAGTAAAAGGATTTCAAACATTTAAAAAAACTAGATTTATTTTTCAAATTTTATATAGTAATGCTTCATATTATTTAGATTATTTAAAGAAAATTAATAAAGAAACAGAAATTGCAGAAAATGCATTAAAACAAACTCCCAAAAATGAAGATTTTTTAAAGATGTTAACATTGGAAAAGGGCTTAGTATATTTTTCAACTTCTTTAAAGTCAAATGAGTTAGTAATGGAAAAAACTTTAAGGGGAAAAATTATAAAACTTTATGATGAAGATGAAGATATACTAGAAGATGCAATCACTGAAAATAGACAAGCAATGGAAATGGCAAAAATATATACTGATATTTTAACTGGAACTATGGACGCATATGCTTCACTTATTTCAAATAATTTAAATGTTGTTATGAAAACATTAACATCAATTACTATAATTCTAGCAATTCCAACAGTAATTTCTAGTTTTTGGGGAATGAATGTTAAAGTTCCATTTGAAAATACGCCATTTGCATTTGGAATAATTGCGCTAATTGCAGTTGTTATAACACTGTTAACAAGTTTATGGTTAAATAAGAAAAATATGTTAAAATAAAAAATAAAATTCGAGGTAATAAAAAGATTATACCTCGAATTCTTTTATATAATAATATTTATTCATTATTTAAATCATTAACTAATATATCACATATTTCTTTGGTTGCATTAGGTTTAGCAAGCTTCATGGAATTTTCTTTCATTTCTTCTTGTTTTTCTTTATTTCTTGAAAGAGTTTTTAAAGCTCTTGCTATATTATCATCTTTTTTTATCCATATTGCGCATCCTGCATTTACTAAAAATTCTGCATTTTCTTCTTCTTGACCTGGAATAGGATTAATTATAATAATAGGTAAGGCAGAGGCTAAACTTTCTGCAATAGTAAGTCCTCCAGCTTTTGTAACAACTAAAGAAGAAATACTCATAAGTTCTGCAACTTTATCAGTATATTCTATAACTTTTACTCTGTCACTTGAATTTGTTTTTAAAACTAGATTATTAAATGATTCATTCATTTTTTTATTTTTACCTGAAATAGCAACAATTTGTATTTCTTTAAATAATCTGATTAGAGTTTTTAAAGTCATATATGACATTTCTCTTCCTAGACCAAATTCTCCACCGCCAAAAAACAAAATAGTTGTTTTGTTATAGTCAAGCCAAAATTCATCGCAAATTTCCTTTTTATTATATGTTTTTTTAAATTTATCTGAAATTGGAATTCCAGTAACATAAATTTTTGATTCAGGAATTAAATCATTTTTTTTCATATCGTTTTTCATTATATTATTTGCAACAAAGAAAAAGTCAACAAATTCTGGTAAATATAACCACTGATTATGAACATGAAAGTCAGTCATAACAGTTGCTAATTTACAATTTATTATTCTTTTTTTCTTAAGATATGAACACATTTGACTACTAAAAGGATGTGTTGAAATAATCAAATCAGGCTTTTTTTCAAGGATTAATTTTTTAAGCTTTGAAGCCATTAATTTATTAGAAGCAGTAGTTATTTTAGCAAGAGCACCTTTATTTGATTTATTATATACATATTTCCATACTCTAGGTGTATTTTTAGTAGCACTTTTGTATGCATCAGTTGTAATTTTATTTAAATATTTATTTATATATTCAATGCAATCAATAGCTTCTATGTCAATTTCAGGATAATTATTAAAAATATAATTTGAAATTGATTTTGCAGCTGCAATATGGCCACCTCCATAGGTTCCATAAAACACAATAATTTTTTTCATAAATTATATCTCCAAATTAAAATATAAAATATTATAACATTATTTGTTTAATAAATAAAGAATAAATTTCTTAATTTTGGTAAAAGTAAAATTAAAATAAAAGAATAAAATGTAAAGAAAGGATTAAAATGAAAAAATCAATTTATATTATTATAACTATTTTGTTATTATTATCTTTTGGACTTCGGTTCATACTGTTATTCACTTAGCTCAGAAAATAGCATTGCTCAAGAAAATAAATATAATTATTCATTTTCAGAAGTTGTAAATTACATTAATAATATAGAAAATTATTTAGCAAAGGCAATGATTTCAAAAAGTACAACACATTCTGCTGAAACTTTAAATAAAATTTGGGCTGATAGTAATTTAGCAATTGTGTATTTTGAAAATATACCATTTGTTAATGAAGGCTCAAATAAATCTATAAAGTTCTTAAATCAAGTTAGCGATTATTGTTATACTTTGTCAAGAAAATCTTTAAATGGAGAAGAACTTACAGAGGAAGATTTTGCTAATTTAAAAACATTGTATAATTACTCCTTAAATTTAAAAAATGTTTTAAATGAATTATCAAGAGAATTAAATAATGGGACTATATCTTGGGAGGATTTAAATACAAAAACAGACTTAGCTTTTGAAGAAGAAGATATTAATATTTTTTCAAGTATTGAGAGTAATTTTGATGATTATGAAGGTTTAATTTATGATGGAGCATATTCTGATTATGTTAAACAAACGGAAAAATTAGGTTTAACTGGTGATGATATTGATGAAGAAACAGCAAAGTCAAAGGTTCAAGATTTCTTTGAAAATCAAGGAATAAAGGAAATAACAAGTAACGGGATAATAAATGGAGATGATATAGAAAGTTATAGTTTTACACTAAAAACAGAGCAAAATGAAGATATAAGTGTTGAAGTCTCTAAAAAAGGTGGATGGTTTGTGAATGTTTTATCTGATAAAGATGTAAAAGAAGAAAAAATTTCAGCTGAAGAAGCAGTTGAACTTGGTAAAGATTATTTAAGTAAAATGGGTTATAGCAGTATGAGGGAAACTTATTACACAAAGCTTCAAAATATAATTACAGTTAATTATGCATATTATGAAAATAATATTACAATGTATCCTGATTTAATAAAAGTTAAAATAGCATTAGATGATGGAGATATACTAGGAATGGAAGCCGCAGGGTATTTAAATAATCATATTGCAAGGCAGAATTTAAATGTTGGAATTTCTTTAGATGAAGCAAAAAGTAAATTAAATAAAAATTTAGAAATCTTAAGTGAAGGTTTAGCGGTTATTCCAGAAGAGAGTACTAAAGAAGAAATATTTTGCTATGAGTTTAAAGGAAAAGTTGAAAATAGAGAATTTTTGGTTTATATAAATGCATTAACTCGGTAAGGAAGAAGAAATTTTAGTAATTTTAGAAACAGAGGGAGGAATCTTAACAATTTAAATTTATAAAAACTATTGAATTTATTCTGCAAATGAGATATACTGTATTCAAGAGATAAAATATTTGTAATGTGATTGTCAATTTATAAATAATATTGTATGATTGCAAAACATAAATTTGTTTGGGATAAAAACGAAATTTATAGATAAAGGTGTTGATATTATGAAAAAGGATGAATATATCAAAGAGCTTTATGAAAAGTATGAGGATGAATTCGAAAGAACAAAAGAATATCAAGTTTTAGCTGAAAAATTAGACAAAATTTATAATAAAATTCAAAAAAATTATACAGCTGAGCAAGTAAAAGATATAGACGAATTTGAGCAATGCTTGACAAAGCTTTTAGAAATTGAAGTAAAAGAAGCTTTTAAAAATGGCTTTAAAGCAGGAGAAGAGCTAACAAAAAAGAAAAAATTAAGGAGTAATAATTAAAAAGTACTTTTAATAAATTTGTTAAAAGTACTTTTTTAAGTTTTAAAATTATTTTTTCTTAGAATTATTTTTTGATTTTTTAGTTATTTTAGAAGGTTGTTTTTTAGGTGGTTCTCCACTAACTTGAATAAATAAGTCATTTGGGTTACATTCTAATATTTTGCAAAGTTTTTCAATTGTTTCATACTTGATAGATTTGGTTCTATTCATAATTAAGTTATTATAATTAGTATAAGTCATGCCAAGTTGAACAAATAGCCAATATTTAGTTCTTTCTTTTTCTTTTAATAATTCTAGAACATTTAATTTTAACATAAAACTTATCTCCTTTTCACAATATATTTTGAATATATAACGATTATAAACGATATCTCCACAAAAAATAACTCACGAATGCAGCAGATAGCTGAAAAAATCCCTAAAAATAGACAAAAAACGTCAAAATTTTTTTAATTATAATTATAACTTTTTTAAAAATTTTTATTTTTAGGTTGAAATTTTTTAAAAAATCGTGTATCATATTATTGAATACAATATATATATTGAAAATAAAAGATATAAATTAGGTTTTGCAGGTTTCTCCTTTCAAGAAAATTTTAAAGTTGCTATCACACATCCTTTTCGCAATTTTTTGAATATATTTTATTGATAAAAAATCTGTAAATTGTAACATTACGAATGGCTAAGAAAAAAGCCCTCATGTTCACCTATGGCGCATGAGGGCTTTGCCTTTTTAGGAGTTTTTATCATCTGTTTGGGTAAATAAATCATTGGGTTCGTAATCCAAAATTTTACATAGTTTATCAATTGTTTCATATTTGATAGACCTTGTTTCATTCATAATAATTTTGTTGAAATTAGTATAAGTCATTCCAAATTGAATAAAAAGCCAATATTTTGATTTACCTTTTTCTTCCAGAATCTTTAGTACATTTAGTTTCAACATAGTATTCAACTCCTTTACTATAAAGTAAATTGCAACACTACTGATAATATTATAATTAATAAAACATGAAATTAAAAGTCATGTTTTACTATTTTTTTATATTATTTTTTACTTGAAAATCTATATAAAATGTTATATGATATATGCGTTAACAAAAAGCTGATAATTTGAATAAATTATGGATATAGATAAATATGAATCGAGGTGAAAAATTTGCAAGTAAAAATCAAAGACTGGAATATAAATTACGAAGTAGAAGGCGATGGTGAACCTATAATATTTCTTCATGGTTGGCTTACAGATTTAGAAAGTATGAGACCGCTTACTACAAATCTTGTAAAAAAATTTAAAGTATATTTAGTTGATGTTGTTGGTTTTGGAAAAAGCGATTTACCTGAAGAGCCTCTTAATTCTCAAGATTTTGCTGAATTTTTAAAAGAATTTATGGAAAAACTAAAAATAGAAAATCCAGTTTTGATTGGTCATTCTAATGGAGGAAGAATTATAATAAATGCAGTTGGAAAAAAATTAGTTAAAGCTAAAAAAATTGTTTTAATTGATAGTGCTGGAATAAAACCACATCACACAACTTCATATTATATAAAAGTAGGAGTTTATAAAATTGGAAAATTATTTTTAAATCTACTTCCAAATACAAAAGGTGTAAAAGAATTTAAAGAAAGACTTAGAAATAATGTTGGCTCAAGTGATTATAAAGCTTCTCCAACAGTCTTAAAAGAAACAATGAAAATTATATTAAAAGAAGATGTAAAAGATATATTACCTAGCATTAATGTTCCAACTCTTTTAATTTGGGGCAGTTTAGATACTGCAACTCCAATAAGTGATGCAAAAACAATGGAAAAACTAATTCCAAATTGTCGGATTAGTTGAATACCCTTATGGTACGCATTTTTCTTACTTAGAAAATATTGAAAATTGTAAATTAGTTCTAGATTCTTTTCTAGGATAAATAAAAGGAGTGAAACTTTAAGTGTCAATTTATTTAAGTAATTTGATTTTAATTTTATTTTTAATATATATATATAGAACAAATAGACATGGACTACATATATTACAATTAGAGCATTATTATACAGATAGATATGTTAAATGGATGAAAGAAAATGCAAATATTATTTTTGATGTAAAAAAAATAGGATTGTTGTTTTTATCAAGTTTAATATTTGGATTAGGTTTTATAAAAGCTGGTTATATTGTTACAATAATAACTTATGTTACCCTAATTTTATCATTTCATAAAAATAGAGAAAAGAAACCATTTGTAAAAACAGCTAGAGTAAAAAGACAATATATATCATATTTTATTTTGGCAATTATTTTAATATTAATGATAAATGTTTTTAATGATATTTATTCTATTATTGTATTAAATATTTTAGCTATGCTTACTTATTGCTTGGTTTATGCTATTGCAACTATTAATAAGCCAATTGAAAATTCTATAAATAAAAGTTTTTGTAAAAAAGCACATAAAAAAATAAAAAGTATACCAGATTTTAGGGTTGTTGGAATTACTGGTAGTTATGGAAAAACTAGTACAAAATATATTGTAAATACAATACTTTCTCAAAAATATAATTCTATTATGACTCCAGAAAGTTATAATACAACAATGGGTGTTGTAAGAACAATTAATGAAAAAATAAAGCCAACTCATAATTTATTTGTATGTGAGATGGGTGCAAAATATATTGGGGATATTAAGGAGATTTGTGACATTGTAGAACCAAATTATGGAATTTTAACTGCAATTGGTCCTCAACATTTGGATACATTTAAAACAATAGAAAATGTAGCAAAAACAAAATTAGAATTATTAGATTCCCTACCTGATATTCCAGGAGTAGCATTTGTGAATTGGGAAGATAGTAATATAAGAAATGCTAAACTTCCTAAAAATGTTGTTAAATATGGATTAAACAAAAAATCTGATTATTATGCAGAAAATGTAACTATTTCAGAAAAAGGCTCTACATTTGAAGTTGTAATGCCTGGAAATAGAAGGATTAATGTAAAAACAAAATTACTTGGAAGATTAAATATTTTAAATATAGTATGTGGAGTTGCAGTTGCAGATAAATTGGGGCTTACAGAAGATCAAATAAAAATGGGAATTAAATTTATAAAACCTGTTGAACATAGATTAGAACTAAGACCAAATCCTAATGGAAGTATTATAATAGATGACTCTTATAATTCAAATGTAAGAGGAGCAGATATGGCTTTAGAAGTTTTAGGAACATTTAGAGATAAGCAAAAAATTCTTATTACTCCAGGTATTGTAGAACTTGGAGAGAAATCTTATGAAATAAATAAAGCTCTTGGAAAAGAAGCAACAAAACATAGTGACTTTATTATATTAGTTGGAGAAAAACAAGCTGGACCTATGTTAGATGGAATTAAAGAAACAAAATTTTCGAAAGATAAAGTAATGGTTGCTAAAAACTTAGATGAAGCTATTAAAAAAATGTATAAATTAATGGATTCAAATACAGTAGTTCTTTTAGAAAATGATTTACCTGATAATTATCTATAAATAGATATTAAGGAGGATTAAATTTATGGAAAAAATAAAAGTGGGTGTGTTTTTTGGTGGGAAGTCAGTTGAACATGAAATTTCAATAATTTCAATGATTGAAGCTACTTTAAGATTAGATGAAGAAAAATATGAAATAGTTCCAATATATATTACTAAAGAAGGAGTAATGTATACAGGAGAAGATTTATTAGATTTAGAAATGTATAGAGATATACCAGTTTTGCTTAAGAGATGTTATAAAGTTGCAGTAGTAAATGATGGCAAGGCAGTAAAAGTTATAAGAGTTCCAGCTCCATTTATTGGAAAAAGAATTTTAAATACAATTGATGTGGCATTTCCAATAGTTCATGGAACTAATGTTGAAGATGGTACAATAGCTGGATTTTTAAACTTATTAGATATTCCTTTTGTAGGACCTGATATTTTAGCTTCAAGTTTAGGAATGGATAAAATTGCTATGAAAAAAGTATTAAAAGAATCAGGAATTCCAGTAGTTGATTATGTTGGATTTTATTCAAAAGAATATGTTAAAGACGAAGAAAAAATATTAAAAGAAATCAATGAAAAACTTAAATTCCCATTAATAGTTAAACCTGGAAATTTAGGTTCAAGTGTTGGTATAAAAAGAGTTAAAAACAAAGCGGAATTAGAAGAAGCAATTTCTTTTGCAATGGAATTTGCAGATAGAGTTATTGTAGAAAATTGCGTTTCAGATTTAAAAGAAATAAATTGTGCTGTAATTGGAGATATTACAGAAAGTGAAGCAACAGAATGTGAAGAACCAATTTTAGCTGGAGATATTTTAAGCTATACAGATAAATATATTGGTGATAGGAAAGCAAAAGGTGGAAAATTGGGAGTTACTAAAGGCGCAAGAAAAGGTGGAAAATTTGGTGCAAGAAAAGGAGTAGGTGGAGTAAATAATAGCCAAGAAGGGAAAAAATTGCCTGCTGATATTCCAAGTGAAACAAGAGATGAAATTCAAAGATTAGCAAAAGAAACTTTTAAAGTTCTTGGATGTAGTGGCATTTCAAGGGTTGATTTTTTAATTGACCAAGAAATAAATAAAATTTATGTAAATGAAATAAATACAATACCTGGAGCGTTATCATGGTATTTATTTGAAGCAAGTGATAGAAAATTTGAGGATGTTTTAGAAGAAGCAATTGATATTGCTATTAGACGTCATAGTGATAGAGAAAAACTAACATTTTCTTATGATCAAAACATTTTGGCTTTAACAGGCGGAGTTAAAAAATAGGAGAAATAAATGATTGAATATGAAAAAATATATATTGATGTAAAAGATATATTATCTGAAAAAAGATTTAAGCATACAGAAGGTGTTGTTTTAAGAGCTATAGAATATGCTGTTGTTTATAATGTTGATACCCAAAAAGTAAAATTAGCAGCTATTTTACATGATATAGCAAAAGAAATATCTAAGGAAGAAAGTTATAAAAAACTTGAAATCTATGGTGTTAAATTAGATAATATTGAAAAAAGAAATTTTAATTTAATACATAGTATATTAGGCGCAGAAATTGCTAAAAATGAGTATGGTTTAGAAGATGATATAGTAAGCGCAATAAGATATCATACAACAGGTAAGGAAAATATGACAATCCTTGAAAAGATTATTTATTTAGCAGATGCAACAGAACCTAATAGAGTTTATGATAATAATGAAAATGAACTTTCATTAGATGAATTAGTAGAGTTAATAAAATCTAACATAGACAAGGGTTTAGAATATACATTAAAATGGAACTTACAATCAGTTATAAAAAGAAATTTATTAGTTCACTTAGACTCAGTTAAAGCTTATAATTTCTATCATATACAAAATAACTTAGAATAAAAAAGATTAATCTAAAAAAACCGGCTAACGCCGGTTTTTTGTTTTAGTACAAGATGTAGATTTTTATATAAAAAAATAAAAATTATAATTTAAAATTTATTTATGATTAAATTAGAAAATTATAAGGTATTATTTTTTAATAGTTTAATTTAAAAAGAAAATTTAAAATCTGCGTGGAGTTATGTATTATTTATGACTAAATAAAAAAAGGTTAAAATTTATGTGCTATGTATTATATTTTTTAATAATTTAATTTGGAAAGAGGTGATTCTCCGGCGTTAGCCGGAGAATCTGTTAATCTTTAATAAATTTATAAATTTTTTATTAAAAATTTCCCTAATTTTTTGAAAATTATGTTGATAAAAGTATATTTCTTTGATATAATTTATATTGAATTTTTGAATAATTTAAGGGGATGTTTAAATGATATTTAAAGATTACTACAAGATATTAGGCTTAGAAACAAATAGAGTTTCTATAAAAGAAATAAAAAATGCATATAAAGAACAAGCAAAAAAATATCATCCAGACTTAAATGGCGGAAGTAAACAATATGAAGAACGATTTAAAGACATAAATGAAGCCTATAAAATTCTTTCTAATTTTACTAGTAAAAGAAAATATGATAGAACATGGAATAGACATGTTGGTAGAGAACAAAGAAATGATGCATATCAAGCACAAAACGGAAAAGAAGTTTTATTAAAATATTTTTTGGGAATATTTTTAATAAAGATAAAGAAAGAATAGAAAATAAAATGGTTAAGGGTGAAAATATTGAAACAGAAATAAATATTTCATTAGAAGATGCTTTTTTAGGAAATGAAAAAGAAATAGCTTTAAGAACTGTTGATGGAAAAATGAAAACTTTTAAAATAAATATCCCTGCAGGAATTCAAAACAATGAAAGAATCCGTTTAATTGGACAAGGTAAAAAAGGCAAAAAGGGTGGAAAAAACGGTGACTTATTTATAAGAGTTAAGATTGATAATAATGAAGATTTCATTTTAGATGGCTTTGATTTAAGAAAAGATCTTTATTTAACTCCATGGGAAGCAGCTCTTAGTACAAAAGTTTTAGTACAAGGAATAGATGATGAATTTTCAGTTTATATTCCAGCTGGAACCCAAAGTGGTGAAGAAATAAAGATAGAAAACAAAGGCTATAAAGATGGTAAAGGTGGAAGAGGAAATCTAATTTTAGAAACTAAAATAATGATACCAAAAAAATTAAGTGAAGAAGAATTAAATCTATTTAAGCAAATGAAAAAAGAATCGAGATTCAATCCAAGGAATATAGCTTAAATAGTTTAAGATAAATGCCATTTAAGGGCAAAAAATAATTCATTTTAAGCAAATCAGTGAGGAAGAGCTTAAATGAAAATGACATTTTAGAATGTAAAAAAGGGGTGTATGATATGGACGAAGAACTAAACCAAGTTCAGGGAAAGTATTTTAGTATTACTGACCCAAAGGACATTAACACTGTAATTTATCAAATTAATAGAACAGAAAAGGAGTTTTTAAAAACATCTCCAAAATATACTGTAGAAAGATTAGATTCTGCTGTTGAATATATAGGGGATAAAAAGAAAAGAACATTTTTCGTTGATAATCCGTCTCCAAATGGAAATCATTTAGCAATATTTTCTTTTGGGAAAGATAGGGTTGTAATTAATACGGGATTTTTAGATGATGATAGAGTAAGAATCTCTAAAAAGCCTACACCACTTAAAATAACTACTTTATACAATGAAGAAGAAACAGAATACAAAGATTTTGCATATACTCCAAATATGAAACGTCAAATTTCTATAATTGATATGGAAACAACAGAAGAAGTAAAACCTGTATTGTATTTTGATGAAGAAGCTAATGAAGTTAAAGGAAAATGCAAATTAAAACCATATAGGAAATATTTTGCGTTTGAAGTAAGAGAAAAGAAAAATTAGTGGTCAATTGTGAAAGGAGAGAATTCAAACATGAGTGAAGTTACTAAATCTACAAATGTAGATAATGGTAAGAAGGACAAATATTTAGAAGATATAGCAAAAGGAACTCCAAGTATAGACGGATTTGCTGAACATATTGAGGATAAAAATAAAGATGATGTTTATGAAATAGCTGTTGATCCAAGAATGGTAGGCAAAGCAGTTTGTGATACAATTAGAGATTTTGGAGAATTAAATATCCTAGTTCATACTGTATCTCGTGAAGAGTTTAACAAAATAAAAACTACTCTTAAAGCTAGACAGGCAGCCCAAGAAAAAGCTATGAAAGAAAAACCTGTAGCTTCAAGAGGAGATGAAGAACAAGAAAAATAAATTCCTGACGGAAGTTTTAAAATTAATATTACACAGGAAAAGGTGAAATAGATGGGATTAGGAGAAAAAATTAGAAGAGCTCTTAGAAAAATGAAGGGAAGGCTTATAATATATGCAGTTGCTGTAGTAGTTGGTATTTTTGCAATTGTTGCTCCAATAAGTAGAGCAGTAACAGATGGAATTAATGTTGCTGCAGAAACAGGAAATCAAACAGAAGGAATTCAAACATTTTTCTATCATTTGGCATACATAACAGAGCCAGGAGAAAATATTCAAAAAGTATTCACTCAAGAATATTTTGGAAACTTTATGCAAGGTGTATGGATATTTTTACTAATAGCAGTATTTTTTGCTATTATTGGAATTATAAAAGCCTTGCCAAAACATGAATTTGATGATATTGAAAATGGTTCTAGTGATTGGGCTGAAAATGGAGAACAATATAGAGTATTAAGTAAAAAATCAGGTATTATATTAGCTGAGAAAAACTATTTACCAGTAGATAAAAGAGGTAATGTAAATGTTTTAGTTGTACGGAGGTTCTGGTGCTGGTAAATCTGCTTCATATGTTATACCAAATGCCCTTCAGCTTTTAGGTTCATATGTTTTTACAGATCCAAAAGGAGAACTTTATGATAAAACAGCTGGATATTTTAAAGAAAAAGGCTATGATGTAAAAGTACTAAATTTAGTTAATCCAGAAAATAGTGATGGATATAACCCGTTAGCTCATATTAAGAGTGAAATAGATGTTGATATTATCGCAAATACTATAATGAAAGGTCAATCTGATGTTAATTCATCTGATCCATATTGGGATAATATGGCAGAAATGCTTTTAAAATCATTAATTTATTTCTTAAAAGCTGTAAGACCACCAGAAGAACAAAATTTGGCAAGCTGTTCAGAAATGGTAAGAGCTGCTAACACTAGTGGTGGAGGAAATAAATTAACAGAGCTTATGGAAATGTTACCTTATGGACATCCTGCAAGAGATAATTATAGATCTATTGAAATTGCACCAGAAAAAACATATAGTTCTATTTTATCAACACTTCAATCAAAACTAGGTAAGTTTGATTCAAAAGAAATTGCAGAGGTAACATCTACAAATAGTATAGAGTTTGAACAAATTGGTGCAAGAAGAACAGTAGTATATGTTATATCTTCAGATACACATACTGCATATGACTTTTTACTTACAATATTTTTCTCACAAATGATACAACAATTATATGATTTTGCAGATAAGAATGGAGGTTCACTTCCAATTCCTACATATTTTATACTAGATGAGTTTGCAAATATTGGACATATTCCAGATTTTGATAAAAAAATATCTACATCAAGAAGTAGAAAAATTTCATTTAGTGTTATTTTGCAGAACTTAGATCAATTAGAGGCAGTTTATGAAAAAGCTCATGAAACAATTATAGGTAACTGTGATACTCATGTTTTCTTAGGATCTAACTCTCAAAAAACAGTTGAATATTTTTCTAAGCAATTAGGTGAAAAAACAATTACTAGAAGTAATTACTCTGTAAATAGAGATAGAGGAGAATGGAAATCAGGTTCTAGTGAGTCAGATCAAAACATGGCAAGAGCATTAATGACTCCAGATGAGTTAAGAAGAATGGATAATGATTTATGTATTATTTTTGAAAAAGGAATTAAACCAATTAAAGCTAATAAATATTATTATTTTAAATATCCCGAAGCAAAGATAGTAGAAAGATTTCCTGCTAATCATAATGATGTTCATGTAGAAAGAGGACCATGGAGAAAATATAATCCAATGAATCCTTATGAAGAAGGTTCAGAAGGAAAAGAAGATTTTCCTTCTTTAGATTCATTATTTGAAGATGAAGAACCAGCAAGTACTTCTAATAATGTAAATCAACAAAATAATGACAGTTTTCCTTCTTTAGACGCATTAGATACTGATAATGAAAAGAAAGATGAAAAATCTAAAGAAGAGACAAAAAAAGAAAATAGAGTATCTTCATCAGATATTGATATACAAAAAGAATTAGAAGCAAAATTCGATGAGTTATTTGGAGCATTAGATGATGATGAATAAACAAAAGAAAATCGGGGCCAGAGCCCCGATTTTTGTGTTTGTAGCTGCTTTTTTTAAAAGCGGAAGTCACGGAGCTAACTTTTTATATCCCTGATATTTTGCAATCATTGAATATATCTGATAATTACAAAAACGAATTTCGTTTTCAACAAACTCTTTAAAATCTTTTTCTCCGCAGGCTTCTACACCAAAATCAACACAGGATTTAAAACGATACTGATAATCATCATCATCTGTGTTTAAACATAATTCCTCTTTAAGCAAAGGGAAAAATGCTTGTGGTGAAAGTAAAGCTTTTGAAAATTTAAGATATACCGGAAAATTTACTTTCCGGACATCAGTTTTAAGAGCTTTTTGGAATTCATCTGCTGTCATATTTCTTTCAGCAGCAGCATCAATCAGGTTAGCCCCTTCAATTACACGTACTCCGATATGAGCTAAATCATCGAAGTATTTCCGCTGTTCAATAGAATAACCATTGTTACACATAAAATTGTCTTCCTTAGCTGGTGGAATATTAATAGTTACAAACATTTATATTATAACATGTTTAGGTATATTTTGTAAAGAAATGTGAATTTTAATAAAAAAGTATTGACAAATACAAACGTATGTTTTATAATAAAAAACATCAAAAGTTTATGGGTACAACTTTAAAATAAAAACCTAAATTTGCAAAAGAAGGAATGAGAGAATTGAATTTTGTACATATAGCAGATTTACACTTAGATAGGCCATTTACAAGTCTAGCAAGTAGAGAATCTTTGAGTAATATAAGAAGATTAGAACAACGAAAAGTTTTAAAAAAAGTAATCAAATATATCAAAGAAAATGAAATAAAATATTTATTTATTTCAGGAGATTTATATGAAGATGAATATGTAAAAAAATCAACAATAATTTATATAAATGATTTATTTAAAGAAATTCCAAATACTAAAATTTTTATTTCTCCTCGGAAATCATGATCCATATAAAAAGGGTTCTTATTATTATGATTTTAAATTTGAACCAAATGTCTATATTTTTAAAGGTGATTTTGAATGCGTTCAAACAGATGATGCTAATATATATGGAATGGGTTTTAATTCATTTTATTCTAAGTCAGCAGATTTAAGCAAAATAGAAAATAAGAATAATGGAAAATTAAATGTATTAGTAATGCATGCTAGTTTAACAGGTGGGAGTCAAGAAAATCAAGAATATAACCCAATTTTGGAAAGTAAATTAGAAGAACTTAATATGGATTATATTGCTCTTGGGCATATTCATAAACCATATTATAATGAAAAGAAAAATCAAAGAATAGTTTATCCAGGCTCATTAGTATCCTTAGGTTTTGATGAATTAGGTGAGCATGGTATGATAGTTCGGAGAGTTAGAAAAAGAGAAAATAAATTTAGAATTTATAAAATTAGACGAGACAGAATTTACAGAAATTGAACAAAACGTGGAAACTTTTAATTCAAAGGAAGATTTAATTGAATATATTAATTCATTAAATTTAGAAGACAATAAATTATACAAAATAAATTTAGTAGGAAAAAGAAATTTTGAAATAAATTCAAGAGAAATTTTAAATTTATTAGAACCACAAAATATATTAAAAATAAAAGATTTTACAAAATTGAATTATAATTTAGATGAAATAAAAAAAGAAAATACATTAAGAGGAATTTTTGTTACAGAAGCTTTGAAAAAAATAGAATCAGGAGAATATACAAAAGAGGAAATAGAAAAAGCAATTGAAATAGGAATTTCTAATATGCAATAAATCTTAAAGTAAGATAGGAGATATAAATTGAAAATTAATAATTTGAAAATAAATGGTTATGGAAAAATTAAAAATAAAGAGTTAAATTTAAATAACGGTATAAATATTATTCATGGTAAAAATGAAGCTGGAAAGTCAACAACTTTAAGCTTTATAAATAATATGTTTTATGGAATTTTAAAGACCAAAAATGGAAAAGCAATTTCTGATTTTGATAAATATAAACCATGGAAAACAGAAGAATTTTCTGGAAAAATAAATTATACTTTAGACAATGGTCAAAGTTATGAAGTATATAGAGAGTTTAAAAAGAAAAATCCTATTATTTATGATAAAAATTTAAATGATATATCAAATCAATATATAATTGATAAATCAAATGGAATAAATTTTTTAAATGAACAAATAGGTATAGATAGAGATATTTTTGAAAATACTGTTATTACGTATCAAGATGGAATAAAATTAAGCAAATCTAGTCAAAATACTATTATACAGAAAATTAGCAACTTAGTTTCATCAGGAGATGAGAATATTTCTTTTAAGAAAACTTTAGACAAAATAAATAAATTACAAACAGATGAAGTTGGAACTGCTAGGACTTCTCAAAAACCTATAAATATTGTAAATGATAAAATAGAAAAGTTAGAAAATGAGAAAAGTGAGTTAGAAAATTACAAGAGTTTAATGAACAAAGCTTCAGATGATTGTACAAAATTAGATGATGAATTAAAAAGTGAAAATATAAAATTAGAACTATTAAAAAAATATAGAAAAAGTTTAGATGAAGATAAAATAGATTTTGCTGAAATTGATGTAAATAAAAATTTAGAAGCAGGTTATGATAGTAAAATTCAAGAATTAAAGGATAAAATAGATGATAAGGCAAAGTTAAGAATTCAAAGAGAAAAAAAGAGTTTTGTTAAAAATTATATATTTATTTTACTTATTTTTATAATTATGATTATAACTATTGTATTAAGAACATTTATAGCTGTTCCAATAATAATAGGAATTATTGATGTTGTTTTAGCTTTTATAACTATTAGAAGTGTTTTAAAATTTAAAAAGCAAAAAAAAGATAAGTTAAATGAATTAGATGAACTAGAAAAAAGAATAAATCAAGAAATTGAAATATTAAATAAAAATAAAGAAGAAAGAAAAATAGAAATAGAAGAAAAAGAAAATAAAATACAAGAAAAGCGAAAAGAAGAAAATCAAAAGCTAGAACAAGAATTTTTAGATTTTTTAAATAAAGATTTTATTCAAAATGTTTTTGATATGAATAGTGATGAGATTTTTGTAGCTATTGAAAATAAAGAAGAAAGAATAAATAATTTAAATTTAAATTTACATACTAAAGAAACAGAAAAACAAGTTATGAATGAAAAATTAGATAATTTAGCCAAAATTGATGAGGAATTATCTACAGCTTTAGAAGAAAAAGAAGAATTAAATTCTTTAAACAATTCTTTTAATATTGCAAAAGAATGTATGGAAATTGCTTATGAAAAAATTAGAAACTCTTTAAGCCCAGAATTTACAAATGAGCTATGTTATTTAATAGATAGTATTTCAAATGGAAAATATAAAAATATTAAATTTAGCGATACAGAAGGTTTAACAATTGAAATTGATGATGGAAGATATATTTTAGCTGAGAATTTAAGTATTGGAACAATAGACCAAATGTATTTATCATTAAGACTAAGCAGCCTAAAAGCAATTTCAAAAGAAAATATGCCAATTATTTTAGATGAAGCTTTTGTTTATTTTGATGATGAAAGATTAAAAAATATTATAAATTTTATGAATAAAAATTATAGAGATAAACAAATTATCATTTTTACTTGTTCTGATAGAGAAAAAAGTATTTTAGATAATCTTAAATTACAATATAATTTAATAGAGCTTGAAAGTTAAAGGCTTATATGATATAATGTATCCCGTTAATTTTAGTAGAAAGAAGAGATTATTTTATGTTTCAAAAATTAGAAGATGTTGAAAAAAGATATGAAGAGCTTAATAAGCTAATTAGTGATCCTGATGTTATTTCTAATCAAAATGAATGGAAAAAGCTAATGAAAGAACATAGCAGTATTGAAGAAGTTGTTATGAAATATAGAGAATATAAAAATACTAAAAAAGCAATGGAAGAAGCAAAAGAAATGATGTCTGATCCTGAGCTTAAAGAATTAGCAGAAGAGGATATGTTAAATGCTAAAAATAAACTTCCTGTATTAGAAGAAGAATTAAAAATATTATTAATTCCAAAAGACCCAAATGATGATAATAATGTTATTTGTGAAATTAGAAGTGGTGCAGGTGGAGAAGAAGCAGCGTTATTTGCAGGAACTTTATTTAGAATGTATTCAATGTATGCTGAGAAAAAACATTTTAAAATTGAAGTTTTAAATTCAAATGAAACTGAACTTGGTGGATTTAAAGAAATTTCATTTATGGTAACTGGAAAAGGAGCATATAGTAGATTTAAATTTGAAAGTGGAGTTCATAGAGTTCAAAGAGTTCCAGATACTGAAAGTAGTGGTAGAATTCATACTTCAACTGCAACAGTTGCAGTTTTACCAGAAGTTGAAGATGTAGAAGTTGAGCTTAACCCAGCTGATATAAAAATGGAAGTATTTAGAGCTTCTGGAGCTGGTGGTCAACATGTTAATAAAACATCTTCTGCCGTTAGATTAATACATGAACCGACAGGAATAGTTGCTGAATGTCAAACAGAGAGGTCACAAACTCAAAACAGAGAATATGCTATGAGACTACTTCGCTCAAGAATTTATCAAATGGAAAAAGAAAAACAAGATAAAGAATTGGCAAGTGAAAGAAGAAGCCAAGTAGGTTCTGGTGATAGAAGCGAAAAAATAAGAACTTACAATTATCCTCAAGGACGTATAACTGACCATAGAATTGGTTTTAGCATATATCAATTTGATAATTTTTTGAATGGTGACTTAGATGAGATGATTGATAATTTAATTGCTTCTGATAGGGCTGAGCAATTAAAAGGGGAAGAGTAAAAAATTAACTATTTTATAAAATAAATTGTATAAATTTATCTCTTAAGAGAAAACTAAACTTAAAAGTAAGTTTTCTTTTAAGGGATTTTTTATTGATATAAATTTAAAAAAATTTAGAAGTATAAGACCGTCTTTTAACTGCATATATTTGGTTTTGTGGATTTTAGTAGCATATATTTAGTTTGGTACAGTGAGACCGCTTTTTAGTTGTATATATTTTATTTATAAGTGTGAATCCGCTTTTAAGGGTTTATATTTTTTAAAAGGGCAAAATCCCTACATCGAAGAAAATGTAATCTTGATGGTTTTTGGAACCCTCAAGATAACATTTTCTAACTCGCTGGTCCCCACACAAGTTTTGCTTATCCTTTTAAAAAATATAAACCCTTAAAAGCTAGTATGTACTATAAAATAAGTAACTGCAAAAATAAAAGCTACTTTTGTGCTATAAAATAAATAACTACAAAATTATTTAAATACTTCAAAAATAGGACGTGTTTCTAGGGACGTGTTTCTAGGGACGTGTTCAAAAAAACAGTTAATTTAATTAAGAACTTTGGATATTTTTAAAGTTTTTTATTGATAAAATAAATATTTTGTAAAAATTTTTGTAGAGTATTTACAATTAAAAATATTAAAGTTATAATTTTAGTAAAGTGGTATATAACCAATGTAAATAAAAAATAAAATTAAAATGATAGGGAGGAAAAGCATGAATAGACAGAAGAGAAATTTAAAATTAGCAAACCGTGAAAGCCTTGCAGCTGTACACACACACACACACACACACTTATAATTGGTTTAAGTGATTTTTTAACAAATTTTAAATCAAAAAAGTTCAAAAAATTTTTTAATCATGAAAAAGATTTAATAAATCTGAAAAATGAAGAAAAAGTTTTAATCAAAAATTTAAAGGAAAATAATTTAAAAATTGGTGTTTTAAGTTTTAATTCCGGAATAACACTTATTGCTTTAATTATAACGATAATAGTGTTACTAATTTTGGCAGGTGTTACAATTGCATTAATAGTTCGGAGACAACGGAGTTTTAAATCAAGCGGTAAATGCCGCAGATGAGACAAATAGAGCAAATGTACAAAGTGAACTAGAAATGGCAGTAAGTGCAGTTATAGCAGATTGGAGCGGAGCAAGATATGTAAATGGAAGTAATGAAACATTAGAAGAGTATATGACTTTAAATAGAGTAGAAGCAAATATGAATACAGAAGATTATGATTTAAAAGAATTTGAATTAAATGTAGAAAATGGAACAACAGTAGGCTATAAAGGAAAAGATTATAAATTTACAGTAGAAATAACATCAAGTGGAAATAGTGCGAAAGTAATATATGAAGGAAATAGTGAAGGAAGTAGCGGAGATTCTGGAGATGACGATACAGGAGGAGATATAGTAGCACAGATAGATGGAAGCTGGGATGAAGATAAAAAAGTAAATAGCCCAGAGTTATTTGAAGGAATGACAGCAGTATATTGGGATGACTCTGGAAATGAGATAGAGTTAACTGAAAGTAGCTCTGAAGAAGAATGGAATAATTGGTATGATTATACAGGAGAAGCAGGTACAAATAAATGGGCAAATGCAGTAACAAAAGATAATTCAGGAAATATAACAGGATATTGGGTATGGATACCAAGATATGCATATAAAATAGAAGATAAATTATTTACAAGTTCAAGCTCAGGAAGTGGAGGAACAATATCAATAAAATTCTTACAAGGTACGACTGATAATGATGAAACAGGAGTAGCAATAAGTAGAGATTATGCATATACGGGAAATAGCATGACAGATTATGTAGTGCACCCTACCTTTACAGATGGAACAAGTAATAACTTTAAGAATGGAGAATGGGATAAAGAAGTAAGTGGCTTTTGGGTAGCAAAATATGAAGCAGGATATCAGGCAAATACGATAACAGATACAGACGGAACATTGTCAACAACAATATCAAATAGTGAAGATGAAGTAAAATATTCAGACTTAAAATATACAAGTTATAATAGTAACTATGAAACTAATCCGCTAGGACAAGATTTGTCACGTACAGGATATTCAAGTCAAAGTTTGTCATATCCAGTATTTAGACCATTAACATATTCATATAATATAATATGCATAGGAGATAGCTATGTACTAAGTAAAGCAATAGATACGGCAAATAATTTTTATGGTTTAAGTTCAAGTATAACAGATAGCCATATGATGAAAAATAGTGAGTGGCGGAGCAGTAGCATATTTAACACAAAGCCAATATGGAAGAAATAAAGAAGAGATAACAATAAATAATTACTATACGAGTACATCAAGTCCATATAAAGTAGCAGTAACAGGGTTAGCAGGAAATAGTGTATCAGCAAGTAGCACTTCAACATTAGCAAGTGTATATGCATATGATACAACAAATGGAATGAAAGCAAGTACAACGGGAAATGTCACCGGAATATATGATTTAAGTGGTGGCATAAATGAATATGAAGCAGGATATATCTTAAATGGAGAATTTAAATTAATAAGCAAATCAGATATTGGATCATCGGGAGGACTAATGGGAGCGACAAGCGAAAGAAATCCAAATGGATATTTAACATTAAGTAGAAGAGATTATACAGTATATCCATATAATAGTTCACGTGATGATAGTTCAAATAACTATAATACTTATAAAGGATTACTAACGAGTACGTATGGATATGGAGATGCAATCTTAGAAACATCGAGTTCGGGCGATGGCTATACCAGTTGGAACAGTGACTACTCTGACTTTGTCACTACGATTAATCCGTTTTTCTCACGTGGGCGGCGGTTTCTATAATGATTCTGATGCCGGTTCGTTCGATTTCGGCTATATGGGTGGCTATGCTGATTACCGTTACGGGTTCCGTGCAGTGCTCGTTGCCGAGTAGCTACTAAAGATGTTTTAAGGGACGCGTTCGAAAAACAGGTTAATTTAGGATAAGAGAGCCGTTCCGTTGTCCTATCAAAGGAAATAAATCAAAAAAATAAAGAGGAATATGCAATTCCTCTTTTTTAGCTTTTTATAAAATTAAAGAATTAATATAATATATTCTACATATAATAATATAAAAAGGCAATTATGAAAAAATGCCATTTGCGGCAAAAATTCGTAATGAACTTTTATATTTGGTATTTTAAAAATATGCTTTAAAACGTAACTAGAGAAGTGTTAAGAATAATTTAAAATTAAAGAAATAAAGTATTTTTATATACTTCGTTAACAAACTTAAAGAAAGAGAAATGTATAAATTCTCTTTCTTTAATAAATTTTAAGGGATATTCAAAAAACAGCTTAAATCTGGCCAAGAGAGCTGTTTCATTATCCTACCTTGTCCCAAAAAATGATTACGAAAAAGTGACATTTTTGTCATAAATTCGTAATCAGTTTTTATAATTTTTTTAAATTATTCTTTACTTTCCTCTTTAGTTTCAACAGCTTTTTTAGTTTCTTTTTTATTATTTGATAAATTTAAATTTTTATTTTGTAATTCTTGAAGCATATCTATTCTCCAATATGCTTCTTGGATTTTCATTTCTATTCTCCATGTTGCTGAAATTCCTGCGATTATTCCAATAACTGCACCAACAATAAGACCTATAATTAATGAAAATTCATCAGTATCAGCTCCAAACATAATTGCGCAGCCTATTCCTGCTCCAATTGCAGCAAAAATTATTAAATATGTAAATATTACTGAAAATTTTTGTGAAACTAAATGTCCTATGCATTTTTCATATTTTGTTTTATTAAACATAATATAAAAACCCCCTTTTTATTAATATTTATCTTTAAATTTAATTAATCATATAAATTATATATTACAAAATAATAAAAAGCAAGAAAAATCAATTTAAAATAAAATTAATAGATAGATAATTTTTTAGAATGAAACATTAGCAATAAAAATTAAGCTTGTTAATTTTATTGTATATAGAATATGCAAAGAAAGTAATAAATTTTAGTTTATACAATATAATTTATAAGAAAATATTATTAAATATATTTAAATAAATTTATAATTAATTTATAAATAACTTAATAATAAATACTTTTAAATAAGCAAAATAATTAAAATTAATAAATTATGAAAGGGTTATTTATATGAATGGAATTGCAGAAATTGGAATTTTAGGTTTAATATTTGGAATGATAGGAACCACTTTTGGTGGCATTATAGGAGCTTTTTTAGATATTAATTCAAATAAATTTGTAAGTTTTATTTTAGAAATTGCAGCAGGCCTTATGACAAGTGTTATATGTTTTGATTTAATACCAGAAAGTATAGAGTATTCAGGCATTACAGGAGTTATTTTGGGTATTTTTTTAGGTGTTTGTATGATGTTTTTTTGTAATGACTTTGTAAACAGAAAAATATCAAGAAAAAGTAATATAAAACTTGCTAAAAATAGTAATATTGATTTATTAAAGGTAGGATTAATTGTTGGAATAGGTTTAGCTATACATAATTTTCCAGAAGGATTAGCAATAGGTTCAGGATTTGAAGCATCAGAAAAGTTAGGGTTATCACTTGCAATAGCAATATGTTTTCATGATGTTCCAGAAGGTTTGGCAATGGCAATTCCATTAAAGCAAGGCGGATTTGGAAAAATAAAAGTAATTATTTATACTGCAATTTCTGGTATAAGTACAGGAATTGGAGCTTTAGTGCGGAGCGTTAATAGGGACAATTTCAAGTTATATTATAGGAATTTCATTGGGGTTTGCAGCAGGTGCTATGTTATATATTATTTCATGCGAAATAATTCCAGAGTCAAATTTAATGTATAAGGGAAGGTTTAGCAAATTTGGGAGCATTATAGGGATAATTTTAGGATTAGCACTTGCATAAATTTCTTTAAATCTATGTACTAATTTTTAAGAATATAGTATAATTATTATGTATAATTATACAAGGAGAATATAGTAATGGAAAAAAATAGATTTAATGGAAAAAGAGGTACTGCTCCTAAACTTTTAAGTAAATTTATAAATAATAATTTAAATAAAACTACAAATAAGAATGCAAATAATAAAAAGAGAGATGTAAAAAAAGCTAGTAAATTAGGAAGATTAAAATCACCTGATATAAGGGATATTTCAATTGGAACAACTGCTTTAAGAAGAATGATACAAGATAGTTTAGAGGTATTTAGAGGAAATATTCTTACTGGAAAAAATAAAGATGTAAATACTCTAGAAAAAGGAATTGTAGATTATTCAGATTCTATAAATATAGCATTGCAAAGATTAGATCATAATTTACAAGATAAAAGTAATTTAAAAGAACGTGTTATTGAACTTAGAAAAAATTATCGTATTGCTCAAGCCGCAAGAGATGGTATACTCATTAAACAAGATGAACGAGTAGAAATTGATGAAAATGGAGCAGAAAGAAAAATAAAATTTGATATTGCGATGACTGAAAATGAAGTCATTAGAACTCTGGAAAAATATAATGAACTTTCAGTAAGATATAGATATAATGAAGTATGTAATTATGTTGATATTGGTACAAGCGTTTTAGGTGCTTTAGGAATGATTATTAGTTCATTTAATAGTGAAAATAAAAAAATTAAGTCTAATTATAGTATAGTTTCAACGGGAATTATGGCAGTTTCAATTGTTAGATTACTTGGAAAAAGATTCCCCGAGAAAATAAATTTAGAAGAGAAAAAGATTAGAGATGATGAAGGGAGAAAAGCTTTTGAACTTTTGAATAATGAACAAATAAGTTATAATGCTGAGCAAGATGCTTTATTAGAAATTGAAAAACTTTCAAAAGATTCAACGGCATTACATAATAAAGAAGAAAATATTAAGTTTGGAATAGATGGAGCTTTATCTATTATAACAGCAATTGTAACAGGAATGTATGTAACTAATGTGGTTAAATCTAAAGGAAAAGATAAACTAGATAGAAAAACTTTTTCAGAAGCAATGTCTAGTTTAAGTACAACAAAAGGATATGTGGGCGGCATTTTATCTTCAGTTATTAGAATGCAAGATAATTCAGAATTAAAAGATGAAGTAAAATATTTAGCAGGACAAGTTGAAGAGATAGAAAAACAAATGAAAGAGAAAGTTTATCCTTTAAAAGGTGCAACAAAATTTTTTAATTCTTTTGAAATAACTAATTTAGATGGAAATTTTTATCCAACAAAAGATTATGAAACTGGTAAAATAAATTATGGAACAAAAATAAAAGTTCCAGAGTTTAGTATCAAAAGAGGTGAAACAGTTTTACTAACAGGTGATTCCGGTGCTGGAAAAAGTACATTTTTAAGATTATTAAAAAGGGGAGATATAAATAATAGAAATCCAATCAAATTAGATAATGGAGAAAAAGTTGATAATTTAGGAAAAGAGTATATATCATTTAAGCCAAGCACTGAACTAGGAGAAGAAGGAACTGTTTTAAATCAAATAACAGGAAAAAAATCTTTAAAAGATTTAAGTTTAGAAGAAAAAGAAAACTTAACTAATATTTTAAAAGAATTAAATTTATATAATGAAGGAATTTTAAGTGAAATTGCATCTAAAAAAATTAGGCAATTTTCAACAGGGCAACAAAGAAGATTATCGCTTTCAAAACTTTTCTATAGAATAAAAGACAGTACATCAGTTATAATTGTAGATGAACCAGTTCGGAAATGTTGAGGATAAATTAATTAGAGAACAGTTAGAATTAATACAAAAATATTCAAAAAACAATAATTTAATGCTAATTTTAGTTACACATAGAATAGATTTAGCAGAAGATATTGCAGATAAAAGATATCATATTTCAAAAGAAGGAATAATGGAAAGAATTAATATAAAAAATAAAGAAGAAATGGAAAAATAGTAGCTTCTTATTCTGAAGCTACTATTTTTTTATCTTTGTTATTTGTTTTTTTATCATCAGTTTTTTCAACAAAATTATATCTATTAATAAAAGTTTTCTGAGTTCCAGTAAGGGCAAATAAACCAAATAATAAACCAAATTCAACAATTATTGTTTGAATTAGAGTTGTAGCCCTATCCATTTGAAAATCAGAAATCATTTCTAAAGTTAAATACTCTGCAAATGATTCACTATATTGAGTATAGTATATTTCTCTTGACTGATTTATATTAATCTTTTGATTATTAAATCTAACAGTTAATATAATTAAAATTAATACCACAGAAAAAACTACACAACCAATAAAAAATAAATTCATTCTCATAGAAATTTTATCAACATCTTCTTTATTTACTCGACATTTTTTAAATAAATCATATGTACTTAATCTACAAATTAATCTAACTAAGAAAAATGATAAAAAAGCGGCTAGAATTGGCAGACTATATTTAAGAGTATCATAATCTACATAATCTTTATATTGATTAATTTGCCATGAGACAAATACAACTATAGCCAAAAATAAAAATATTATTAAAACTCCATAAGCTATAAAGCCATTTATTAAAGCTTTAACAGCAGTTTTCGTATCTATAAGTTTTTTCTCCATATCATTTCTCCTTTGTAAATTATTCTATATATAAAATAATATCATATAGAAAAAAAAGATACAATATTTTTTTAAAAAAAATTAAAAATAATATGTAAAATTTATATTAAAAAGACTTAAATTTTAGTTGACTTAAAATGAAAATTAGTATATAATAATCAAACAATAGTTCATATAATTAGAAAGTAAAAGCTTTCTATTATTTTTTGAAAATTAATTTGGAAGGATAAAATAATGGGATTATTAGATGAATTAAATGATAAACAATATGAAGCAGTTACTAAAACTGAAGGCCCATGTTTAGTAATTGCTGGTGCTGGAAGTGGAAAAACTAAAGTTTTAACCCATAAAATAGCATATTTAATAGATGAAAAGAATATTAAACCATGGAATATATTGGCAATAACTTTTACAAATAAAGCAGCAAATGAAATGAAAGAAAGAGTAAAAAATCTTATCCGGAGATATTGCAGATGATATGTGGATTGGAACTTTTCATTCAATTTGTGTAAGAGTTTTAAGAAAATACATTGATAGAATTGGTTTTGATTCTTCATTCGTAATTTTTGATAGTGCTGATCAAAAAACTTTAATAAAACAGATATTAAAAAATTTAAATTTAGACGATAAAATTTTTACAGATAAATCAGTTCAATATGAAATAAGTAATGCAAAAAATGAAATGATTGAGCCTGAGCAATATTTAGCAAGAGCAAAAGGAGATTTTAGAAAAGAACAAATTGCAGATATATACAAAATATATCAAAAGAGATTGTATGAAAATAATGCAATTGACTTTGATGATATTATTAATTTTACAATTAAAATTTTAATGGAAAATCCGGATGTTTTAGAATATTATTCTGAGAAATTTAAATATGTTTTAGTAGATGAATATCAAGATACAAATAAAGCTCAGTTTACATTAGTTACATTATTTGCTTCAAAATATGGAAATATAACAGTTGTTGGTGATAATGACCAAGGAATTTATTCATTTAGAGGAGCTGATATTTCAAATATTTTAAATTTTGAAAAAGATTTCCCTGGAACTGAAATTATAAAATTAGAGCAAAATTATAGATGTACAGGAAGTATTCTAAATGCTGCTAATGCGGTTATAAAAAATAATGAAACAAAATATGCAAAAAAATTATGGACTAGAAATGAAGAAGGAGATAAACCATTTGTTTATCGAGGCGATACAGAATATGATGAAGCAAATTTTATTTGCAATAAAATAGAAGCTCTAAAAAGTATGGAATATTATAAATATTCAGATTTTGCAGTTTTATATAGAATGAACTCACAATCTCGTGTTATTGAGCAAGCACTAGCTAGAGAGCAAATTCCATATAAAGTAATTGGTGGGTTAAAATTCTTTGAAAGAAAAGAAATTAAGGATATTATTGCATATTTAAGATTAATACAAAATACAAATGATAATTTAAGTTTAACGAGAATTATAAATGAACCTAAAAGAGGAATTGGAAATACAAGTTTAGCAAATGTTGAACAAATAGCAAATAATGATGGAATTTCAATGTATGAAGTTATTAAAAAATCAGCAGAATATGGCTTAAATAGAGTTTATGCAAATTCTCAAGAATTTATCTCAACTATTGAAGAGTTAAAAGATAAAAAGGATAGCTTAAAAATATCTGATTTAGTTAAACAAACACTTCAAAAAACAGGTTATTTATCAAGTTTAAAAAATGAAAATTCAGTTGAAGCAGAGTCAAGAATTCAAAACTTAGACGAGTTTTTAACAATGGCGATGGAATTTGAAGATGAAATGGCAGATAATTCATTAGAAGAATTTTTAGAAGGAATTACTTTAAGCACTGATTTAGACAATATGGAAGAATCTGAAGAAACTGTTACTTTGATGACATTACATAGTGCAAAAGGTCTAGAATTTTCAATTGTGTTTTTAGTTGGAATGGAAGAAGGAATTTTTCCTGGATATAAAACAATTTCAGAACCAAAAGAATTAGAAGAAGAAAGAAGATTAGCATATGTTGGAATTACAAGAGCAAAAGAAAAATTATTTCTAACATGTAGCAAACAAAGAACTATGTTTGGTTCAACAAGTTATAATAATCCATCAAGGTTTTTAAAAGAAATACCTGTAAATATGTTAGAAGGTGCAGAAGAAGCTTTTGAAAATCATGAATCAAGTTGGGATAGAGAGGATAGATATTCAGAAGCAAGATTAGAATGGAAATATGGAAAAAATAATAGTTATTATAATACACCAGTTACTACATATAAAATTGCAAATAGTGATTCTACTTCAAAACCTAATACAGGATTTCAATTTAGAAGTGCAGATAGCTTTTTGCAGTCTTTAAATAAAAAAGCAAATGATGTTACAATTGATCTGTCAAAATATGAAGCAGGTGTTAAAGTATTTCATAAGAAATTTGGAAATGGTATAATATCAAAAGTTGAACAAGAAGGAGAGGACTTAAAAGTCGATATAGATTTTGAAAAGGTTGGACATAAACGTTTAATGGCAAAATTTGCTGGTTTAGAGATACTTTAAAATTTTGCTTATAAATAAAGGAGAGGAGTATATAAAAATGTTAATTTCAAACGGAGTTACTGTACGTTTTGGAAAAAGAGTCCTTTTTGAGGATGTTAATATTAAATTTACAAAAGGCAATTGTTATGGTTTAATTGGAGCTAATGGTGCTGGAAAATCTACATTTTTGAAAGTACTTTCAAAAGAAATTGAGCCAAGCAAAGGAGAGGTTATTTTAGATAAAGGTGAAAGACTTTCAGTTTTAAAGCAAGACCACTTTGCTTTTGAAGGTTATACAGTTTTAGATACTGTTATAATGGGAAACAGTGAACTTTATAGAATAATGAAAGAAAAAGACAAAATATATTCAAAACCAGATTTTTCAGAAGAAGATGGTTTAAAAGCTGCTAAGCTAGAAGAAAGATTTGCAGAATTAGATGGTTGGAATGCTGAATCAGACGCAGCTAAACTTTTAAATGATTTAGGAATTGATACAGAGCTTCATTATAAATATATGAGTGAAATTGAAGCAAAAGATAAAGTAAAAGTATTGCTTGCTCAAGCTTTATTTGGAAATCCAGATGTGTTATTATTAGATGAGCCAACAAATGACTTAGATTTAAAGGCAATTAACTGGTTACAAGATTTTTTAATTGATTTTGAAAATACAGTAATAGTTGTCTCTCATGATAGATATTTTTTAAATAAAGTTTGTACACATATTGCAGATGTTGATTTTGGTAAAATTAAAGTTTATCCAGGTAACTATGATTTTTGGTATGAATCAAGTCAGTTAGCATTAAAGCAAATGAAAGAAGCAAATAAGAAAAAAGAAGAGAAAATTAAAGAACTTCAAGATTTTATTGCAAGATTTAGTGCAAATGCTTCAAAATCAAAACAAGCTACATCAAGAAAAAAATCATTAGAAAAAATTGAACTAGATGAAATTAAACCATCAAATAGAAAATATCCATATATTGATTTCAAGCCAGATAGAGAATGTGGAAAAGATATATTAGAAGTTAAAAATATAAGTAAAACTATAAATGGAGAAAAATTACTAGATAATATTTCATTTACAATTAAAAGAGATGAAAAAGTTGCATTTTTAGCTGATAATGAGCTTGCAAAAACAGTTTTATTTCAAATTTTAGCAGGCGAATTAGAACCAGATTCTGGTGAAGTTAATTATGGAGTTACAATAAGTAAAGACTATTTTCCAAAGGATAATAATTATTTATTTAAAGAAAATATGCGATTAGTTGATTGGCTTCGTGGATATTCAAAAGACCCTGATGAAACATATGTTAGAGGATTTTTAGGCAGAATGTTATTTTCAGGAGATGAAGCTTTAAAAGATGTAACAGTTTTGTCTGGTGGAGAAAAGGTAAGATGTGTATTATCTAAATTAATGCTTTCTGGAGCTAATTTACTTATATTTGATGAGCCAACAAATCATTTAGATATGGAAAGTATAACAGCTTTAAATGAAGGACTTCAAAAATTTCCAGGAGTTTTATTATTTACGTCTCATGACCACCAATTAACTGAAACGGTTGCAAATAAAATTATAGACTTAAAAGATGGTAAAAATATTGTAATCCGCGAATGTACTTATGACGAATACTTGGAGGAAATTAATGAATAAAATATATAAAAAAATTGCTGATGAATTAAATATAAAAGAATCACAGGTAGAAGCTGCAGTAAAATTAATTGACGAAGGAAATACTATTCCTTTTATTGCACGTTATAGAAAAGAAGCTACTGGAAATTTAAGTGATGAAATTTTAAGAAATTTAGATGAAAGACTTAAATATTTAAGAAATTTAGAAGAAAGAAAAGAAGAAATTATTAGATTAATTGATGAGCAGGGAAAATTAACAGATGAATTGACTATAAAAATAGCTGGAACTATGGTTTTATCCGAACTTGAAGATATATATAGACCATTTAGACCTAAAAAAAGAACAAAAGCTACAATTGCTAAAGAAAAGGGCTTAGAACCTTTAAGTCAGATTATATATTTACAAACTGAAAAAAGAAATATTAACGAAGTTGCAGAAACTTATGTTGATTTAGAAAAAGGAGTAGAAACTGTAGAAGATGCTATACAAGGAGCGTTAGATATAATTGCTGAAAATATAGCTGATAATGCAGATTATAGAAAGAAAATAAAATCTTTTGATTTTAGAGAGGCTATAATTATAGTAAAGCAAGCAAAAGAAGAAAATTCACCATATGAAATGTATTATGATTATAGTGAAGCAATTTTAAAAATGCCAAGTCATAGAATTTTAGCGATAAATAGGGGAGAAAAAGAGAAATTTTTAAAAGTAAAATTAGATACACCAGATGAAAAAATATTAGCATATTTAGAAAAACAAATAATAAAAGATAAAAATAGTCAATTTGCTTCTTATTTAGAAAGTGCAATTTTAGATTCATATAAAAGATTAATTGCACCTTCAATTGAAAGAGAAATAAGAAATGATTTAACTGAAAAAGCAGAAGAAAAAGCTATAAAAGTTTTTGGAAAAAATGCAAAACAATTGCTTATGCAGCCTCCTATTAAAGACATAGTTGTTATGGGGTTTGACCCAGCATATAGAACAGGTTGTAAAATTGCAGTTATAGATAAAACAGGAAAAGTTTTAGCAACAACTACAGTATATCCGACTGAGCCTCAAAACGATGTAGAAGGTGCTAAAAAGGTTTTAAAGGATTTAATTGATAAATATGATGTAAATATGATTTCAATTGGAAATGGGACAGCCTCACGAGAATCAGAAGTATTTGTTTCCAACATGTTAAAAGAAATTGATAAGGAAGTTTATTATGCAATTGTTAGTGAAGCAGGAGCATCAGTTTATTCTGCTTCAAAACTTGCAAGTGAAGAATATCCAGATATAAATGTTTCTTTAAGAGGAGCAATTTCAATTGCAAGAAGACTTCAAGATCCTTTATCAGAATTAGTAAAGATTGACCCTAAATCAATTGGAGTAGGTCAGTATCAACATGACGTTGACCAAAAAAGATTAAATGAGTCTATAACTGGGGTTGTTGAAGATGCTGTAAACTCTGTTGGGGTTGATGTAAATACTGCAACACCATCATTATTATCATATGTTTCTGGAATAAATGGAACAATCGCTAAAAACATTGTAAAATATAGAGATGAACATGGAGAATTAAAAGAAAGAAAAGAACTTTTAAAAGTTTCAAAATTAGGGCCTACAGCGTATAAGCAATGTGCAGGTTTTATCAGAATTTTTGGAGGAAAAAATCCATTAGAAGTAACAGCTGTTCATCCAGAAAGTTATGAAGTTGCTCAAAAGTTATTAACAAAATTGGGATATTCTGTGGAAAACATTTTGGAAAAGGAAACTTTAAGTGAATTAAAAGAACGCTTAAAAACAGTTAATATTAAAAAAATGTCAGAAGAATTGAATGTTGGAGAACTTACTTTAAAAGATATTATAGAAGAAATTTCTAAACCAGGAAGGGATCCAAGAGAAACAATGCCAAAACCAATTTTAAGAAGCGATGTTTTAAAATTTGATGATTTAACTGAAGGAATGACTTTAACTGGAACTGTAAGAAATGTTATAGACTTTGGGGCTTTTGTTGATATTGGAGTAAAATATGATGGCTTAGTTCATATTTCAGAAATGTCAGATAGATTTATAAAAAATCCTTCAGAAGTTGTATCTGTTGGGGATATAATTAAGGTAAAAGTAATAAATATAGATAAAGAAAAACACAAAGTATCTTTATCTATGAAGTTATAATATATTTTAAAAACCCAAATATTAAAATTATTTTAACATTTGGGTTTTTTTATTAATTTTCTTTTTGACCTAAACTTTCATAAAATATAGATTCACTTTCTATTACATAAGGTCTAATTAATGTATAAAATACTATAACTATTGGTGTAAGTAAACTTAAATCTACAAAATAGCTAAAAATATATAAAATGACTGATGTTAGTAAAATCCATCCAAAGAAAGATAGTATTAAACAAATATATTTTAATTTTTTCCCTTTCATAAGCTCAGCAGATTTTTGAACTACCTCTTTTGAACTTAAAGTTGTATCATCATTGCAAATAAAAGCTGTAAGAACATATTTTAATAAGAAATATATTAATATACATAAACTTAAAACACAAATAATAATTGCTAGTGGTAGTAAGTCTCCATAAAAACACAAAAAATTGGTTTTGTTAATTTTGGCAATAAATGTAACACATAAATAAAATAAGCATAAGAAAAATATGAATAATGGTATAAAAATTCTAAGTAAAACTTGAAGAATAACTTTTGTATATCTGCTAAAATTAAGTATAGACATATCCATAAATTTTGTTATGGATTTTGTTTTATTTTGTGATAGGTTTAGAACATTTGCAATTAGTCCATAAGATAATACTAATGAAATTATTCCAAAAATTGTTCTAAAAATCGTTAAAGGAATAATATGATTATCAAGTTTAATTTTTAGAATATTTATAATATAAGCTAATATCATTATGATTATAAAATATAGTAAACATGAGGATGAACATCTAAAATAATTACCTTTTAAATTAAGTTTAGCAGATTTTTTTATTTCTGAGATTGTCATAATAGTCCTCCTTGTGAACTAAATTTAGTTTGTATTTCTAATATTTCATCATAATGATTATCTAAAATGTCTAAAAATACTGTTGCAATTTTAGGGTCAAATTGTGTTCCTGAACATTTTTCAATTTCTGCTCTTACTTTTTCTAGAGGAAGTGCATCTCTATATGAACGTTTTGAAGTCATTGCATCAAAAGTATCAGCAACTGCAGTAATTCTAGCTAAAAGTGGAATTTCTTCACCTTTTAATTTACCAGGATATCCATGGCCATCATATCTTTCATGATGATGGTAAACAATTGGTAAAACATCTTGAAAAATTGTAGCATTAGATAAAATATGTTTTCCAATAGCAGGATGATTTTTTATTTCACTATATTCTTCATCTGTTAATTTTGTATCTTTTAATAAAATAGTGTCTGGAACTCCAATTTTTCCAATATCGTGGAAAAGTCCACCAATTTCAAGAGTTCTTAAATCTTCTTGAGAAAGTCCCATATGTTTTCCAATTAAAACGGAATAACCAGATACTCTGTCTGAATGACCTCTAGTATAAGGATCTTTTGCTTCAACAGTATATCTTAAAGTTTGGATACTTTCTAAATATGCTTTTTCTAAATCTTCCTTAGACTGTTTAAGTTCTTCATTTATTTTATTTATTATTCTCATCTGCTCAATAGATTTTATTGCTGATTCAATTAATAATAATAATTGGTCAAATTTATCACTTTTTTCACAATATCCTTGAATTGATAATTTTCGAATTGTCTCTAAAGGTGGAGCTAAATCTTTATGACCTGTAAGTAGTAATATGTATAAGCTTTGATTAAATTTTCTAATTTCTTCAACTACTTTATCTCCATGAATAGGTGTCATAATAAAATCAAGCAACATTAAATCAAAATGTTCATTTCTAACTCTTTCAATTGCTTCTAATGGATCAGTTATTCCTGTTAATTGATAACCTGAACGTTTTAAAAATACGGATAGAGAGTCGATTATACCTCTTTCATCATCGACTGCAATAATTTTATATGGCTTCTGTTCCATATTTTGTTCGGAATGTCGCATTTTTAAAAACCTCCTTTAAATTAAATAGGTAATGTAATTTCAAAAGTTGTACCTTTATTTTCCTCTGATTCAAATTTTAAATCTCCATTAAATTGAGCTTTTAAATTTGAATATGATATGAAAAGTCCGAAGACCAGTTCCATTACTTCCTTTATTTGAAACTATTTCTTTAAATAATTTATCTTTAACGTCTGGTGAAATGCCAACTCCATAATCAGTAATTGTAATTTTTAAATATTTTTCTGTATTAGAAATATTCATGTCAATTGTTTTATTTGGAGCACCCTCATAAGCTTGAATTGCATTTGAAATTAAATTATTTAAAATTTGTATTAAACTATTAATATTTCCTTGTAATTTAATTTCTTTAGTTAAATCATATGAAATATTTAATGTAACTAAAGCTTGCTGTAATTCATGCTTCATTAGGATATTTACTCTTTTTATTAATTCATCTATTGTAAATGTTTCATAAGTATTATCGGTAAAAGATGCAGCTTGACCTCTAATTGCTGTTACAACATCTGACATGTATTCTAAGTATTCTTTTATTTTCTGTACCCAAACAGACATATCATGGGCAATTTCCAAATGATCTTGAACTGTAACTTTATCATCTGTTATTGAAGATTTATATTCTTCTATTAAATCATTTAGTCCTTCAGTTGCACCACTTATTGAAAATATAGGAGTTTTAAGATTATGTGCAACTCCACCTATTAATTGTCCTAGTGAAGCCAATCTTTCTTTTTCAATCAAAATATTTTGGTTTGTTTTTATTATTTCTAAATCTTTATGGTGTTCAGTTACATCTTTTACAAGAATTAAAGAACCAATAAAAATATTATTATTTCTAATACAATTTATTTCAAATCTTAAATATTTTTTTAAATTAATAAATTCTTGTTCAAAGATTAAAGTTTCATTTGAATCTCTAACAGATTTTAGAGCACTTATTGCAATTTCTTCGTTTAGTCCTTCGAAAGAGTCTAAACTTAGTAAATCAAATAAATGTCTTGAATCAATTTCAATATTTTCAATTTCGAAAATTTGTAAAAATGGAAAATTGTGATTTGTAATAATATTTTTTTCATTTAAAACAATATATCCATCTGAGATTCTATCAACTATTTTTGTAAGAGCAATAGGTAAAGTGTCTAAAAGTTGGAATCTAAATAATGCAAGCGTAAAACAAATTAATGAAATTGAAAGTGAAATTGGTGTTATATATATTGTTACATCTATTATTCTTAAAAGTCCTAAAATATTTAAGAAAAATGGAAATATAATTCCAACGATGAATAAGTTTAATTGATTTGTAAATAATCCTAAATTTTTTCCAAAATATTTTAATAATTTTACAATAGATATAATATATAAAATATTTGAATATAGTTCATTTACAATAAATAGCGGACCAAATTCACATTTATCTAAGTTTATATCATAATTTTTAAAAAATAGCCCATATTTTTCATTAGTCCATAATCCAAGTAAACATATTATTGGGATAATAAATAATAGTAAATGTGATTTTTTAAACTCTATTTTTATATTTGTAAATATTGAAACTGTATAATAAAGCGCAATCGGGAAAAATACAATTCCAATATAATAAAAATACGCAAAATATATTGGTTTTATATTTAGCGGTGTTGATAATTGCATTTGAAGAAATACAAATATACATGATGTAATCATTAAAATCATATTAATACAAAATATTTGTTGCAATTGAGTTTTATTAACTTTTTTTAAAAAATATGTAAAAAGTATTAAAATTATTGCAAGCAATACACCAACTGTAAATGAGTAAAATAGAGTATTCATTTTTTATTTGTTCTCCTTTAAATCTTTTGTATAATATACTTTATTATCTATTTAATTCTAAAGAAAGTCAAGAGTTTTAAAGTAAAAAAGTAATATAGAATGAATCTATATCACTTTAGATTTTATATACTAGGAATTGAAATGAAAAATGTTGTACCTTTATCTTTTTCTGTTTTAAAAGTAAGATTTCCTTTAAAATGAGCTTTTATATTAGAATATGACATAAAAAGCCCGAAGACCAGTTCCATATTTTCCTTTAGTTGTTATCATTTCTTTAAAAACTTTTTGCTGAACTTTTTCAGGAAGGCCTGGTCCAAAGTCTTGAATAGAAATAATAATATGTTTATCAGCTTCATTGTAATTAGCAGATAAATTAATTATTTTTTCTTTGTCTGTTAACATATATGCTTCTATTGCATTTGAAATTAAATTATTAATAACTTGTACTAAACTATTAATATTTCCAAAAATTGAAGCATTATATGGTACATTATTTGAAATATTTAAAGTTGTTAATTTTTCTTTTAATTCATGTTGCATTAGTATCATTACATGATCAAATAATTCTTTAATAGTAAATTTTGAATTTTGAGATTCACTCATTGTAACTGTTTGACCTTTAACAGTTGTTATAACATCTGACATATATGATATATGTTCTTTTAATTTTGAAATCCACTCTCTCATATCTTTTGCAATGTCGTGCATATCATCACTTGTAACTTCTGGATCATCTATTGATTCATCAAACTCTTTAATCAAATCTGAAAGACCTTCTAATCCACCTGATACAGAGAATATAGGAGTTTTAAGATTATGAGCAATTCCTCCTATCATTTGTCCTAAAGAAGCTAAACGTTCTTGTTCTACTAATAAATCTTGGTTTGCTTTGATTTTTAATTTATCATGTTCTTTTTCAGTTACATCTTTTAAGATTATTAAAGTGCCTATATAACTATCATTTTTAAGAATAGGCGATACATCTATTGAAAAATATTTATCAGTTCTTTTAAAATATTTTTCTGTTGTGATTTTTTTCTTTGTTGTTCTAATTAATTCAAAAGATAAATCTAAGTCGTCTTTTGAAAATTCTTTTCTAATTTCTTTTATATCATAAATATTATGGTTCAATAATTCATCTTCTTTTATAGAAAAATTATCTAAAAATGAATTATTGCATAAAGTAATTTCATTTTCTCTATTTAAAACTATATAGCTATCAGATATTGCCTTAATAATTAACTGCGTAGCAATAGTATTTATATTTAAAAAATCAAATTTAAATATAGATATTGCAATTAATAAAAATGATGCAGCAAATGAAATTGGTGTCAAGTATATATCCATACCATTAAATATGTTTAACATACCTGCAATATTTATTATTACAGGTATTGCAATTGCTGCTAAAAATAAAAGTGATTGAATAGAAAATGCACCAGAATATTTAATTGAGTGTCTTAATAGTAATATTAAGCTTATTGCAATTAATGAATAAGTATAAATTAAATGTAAGTATAAAAATGGTCCATATATAATTTCATTTAATACTGTTGAATACTTTATATAAAATAAATGATGAAAGTCATTAGTATAAAGTGTTGCAAGAGAAATTATAGGAACTATTAATAGCGAAAAATGCTTATTTTTTAATTTAAAATCAGGTTTTATAAATGTTACAGCTATTAATAATAATGTAACAGGTACAAATACTATTCCAAAATAAGTTATAAAATCAAAGTAAATAGGACTTACTCCAAGTCTTTCAGCTAATAATAATTGTAAAGTTAAACCTAAATTCCAGATAAGTAGTAAAACTATTAATATACTAAAATATCTTACTAATTTCTTTCTTGAATTTGTTTTATTTATTGAATAAAGCATTACAAATAATATTAAAGTAGAAAGTAGTAATAATACTAAAGAGCTTTCTTTAGACATATTTTCACCTCTTTTAAAAAATTTATTTATTTTTAATAATTGGTTTTATTTTTCTAATATAATTTTCTGTTGGTGCTGGCCATTTAAATCCTATTTTTTCTAAAAATTTATTAGAAAAATCATTTTTTAATTTTATATCTGTAATATATACTAAATTATAATCTTTGTCCATATCATTTGTTATAAAAGATACAATATCTTTTTTTGTAGGGTTATTTAAAGTCTTTTTAATAGTTTTTCTAAAGTTTTCTTCTGAAATAGCTTGAATTCCAGTTGATAGCCATTCTATTAATGTTTTAACTGTTACATGGTTTGGATTATATAAATGTAAAATATTTATAGATTTATTATAATTTTCTGCACTTTTTATAATTGCTTCAGCTAAGTAATCAACAAAAGTAAATTCAACAGGTATTTCTAAAGTAGTTTCTGGAATAACTTTTAAACTATTAAATGCAATAATTCTATTCATGAATGCATTTTCATTTGCATTTATTTGAAATTTTCCATCTGAAAGTCTAGGTGTTATATTTCCAACTCTTAAAATTAAAGCGTCTAATTTATTGTTTAAAATGTTTTCTAAAATTATTTTTTCTGCTTCAAATTTACTCTTTACATAAAGGTTTTCTAAAGATTGACCTTCATATAAGCTTTTTTCATTATAAATTATATCTTTTCCAAAAATATTTTGATTTGCTTTTTCACCAATAACAGTATTTCCAGATACACTTGTTGTTGATATATGTATTAATTTTTTGTTATTTTCCAAACTATATTGTATTAAATTCTTAACTCCATTTACATTTACTTTTTCAAAATCACTATAATAACCATAATGTTTAACAGTTGCTGCTGAATTTATAATAGAAGTAGCATTTTGAATTAAATTTAAGTCTTTTTTACTTAATCCTAAGCCTGGTTCAGTAATATCAGATTCAATTGCAAAAAATCTATTATTTATATATTTATCTAAAGAATCTCCAAAATAAAATTGAAGTTTAGATAATAATTTTTTCTCGACTTGTGATTTTGAATTTTTTCTAACTAAACAATAAACCTTTTTTTCTGTTTTAGTTAACAAATAATTTAATATATGTGCACCTAAAAATCCTGTAGCACCTGTTAATATTATATTTCCAATATCATTATACTTTATTTTATTAAGAGAAGAATAATCATTTTCTTTAATTAATTCATTTATTTTTGTATAATCATAATCATCAATTACAGTTATATCAGTACTATCAGAATTTATTTTTAAAGCTAATTCTTTTATAGAGCTATGTTTAAAAATATCTGCATAAGAAACATTTATACCTTCATTTAATAAATCAATTTGCATACGAAGTGCAGTTAGTGAATCACATCCTATGTCAAAGAAATTATCTGTAATACTAATTGGAGATACACCTAAAAGTCCTTCAATTATTAATGAAATTTTCTTTTCTGTTTCTGTTTCAGGTAAAATAATATTTTGTTTATTTTGCATAAATTTTGGAACAGGTAAAGCTTTTTGATCAAGCTTTCCGTTTGGTGTATATTTAAATTCTTCTAGTTGAATTAAATATACAGGAACCATATAACTTGGTAAAATTTTCCTTAAGAAAGATTTCAAATTTGAAATAGAAATTTTTATATCAGATGTAAAATAAGCACATAAAATACTTCTATTATTTGAATCTTTTTTAGCTGTAACTACGCAATTTGTGATATTTCCAAATGCTAAAATTTGTTTTTCAATTTCTCCGAAGTTCAATTCTTAGTCCATTTATTTTAACCTGAAAATCAGAACGACCAATATAATATATTTCACCATTTTGAAGTAATTTTACAACATCGCCTGTATTATAAATTTTTTCATTTTGTTTAAATGGATTATCAATAAATTTTTCTTTTGTTAAATCATTTCTTCCTAAGTATCCATTTGTAACACCAAGTCCACCAATATAAAGATTTCCGAGGAATACCAACTGGTAAAATATTTAAGTTATCATCTAAAACATATCCATATTGATTAGAAAGTGGCTTACCAATAGTTATATTATTTGTACGTGTTAAATCTTTTATAAATGACCAAACTGTAGTCTCTGTAGGTCCATATACATTTAAAATTTTTGTATTACTAATCTCCTTAATCTTTGCAAGTAGGGTAGAAGGAAATGCTTCTCCGCCTAATAATAAATATTCTAGATTTTTTACATATTCAAGAGAATTATCATCACTAAGTAATAATAAAAATTTAGATGGTGTAGTTTGTAGTACTGTAATTTTATTTTTCTTGCACATTTCATTTAATTTTTGTGGAATTGTTTGCTCTTCAAAACTTGCTATAACAGTTGTTAAACCTGTCATCATAGGAAGTAATGATTCTAAAACAAATATATCAAAGCACATTGTAGTAAGAGATCCCATGATAGTATTTTTTTCAAATGGTACTTTTTCTAAAATTCCATAAACAAAATTAACAACATTTGCAACAGTAATCATAACCCCTTTAGGATTTCCTGTTGAACCTGATGTGTAAATTACATATGCTAAATCTTTAGGAGTTTGAGTGGTGCTTGGTTTTTTATTAATTTCTTTATATATTTTAGAACTATCTAGTTTACAATCAATATATTTGCAATTTTCATTTTCAACAATTAAGTTATTTTGAGTTAAAATATATTTAACATTACTATTTGTTATAATATAATTTATTCTAGTTTCTGGATAGTCTGGGTCAATTGGAAGATATGCAGCTCCAGTTTTTAAAATTCCAAACATACAAATTAGCATTTCAATACTTCTTTCTAGCATAATTCCAACAATATCAGTGTTTTTAATATTTTGTTTTATCAAATAATTTGCAACTTGATTTGATTTTTCATCAAGCTCTTTATAACTTAATTTTTGATTTTCAAAAATTACAGCAGTTTTATTTGGATGAAGTTTAACTTCAGTTTCAAACATACTTATAATTGTTTGATTTCTATCAAAATTTAAATAAGTATCATTAAAACCATTTATAATCTTATTTTCTTCTTCATTAGAAATCATCTTATATAGAGAAATTTTTTTAGTTGGTTCTTTTATTATATTTTCTAGTAAAACAACATAATGATTTGCCATTTCTTCAATAAATTTTTTATTAAATAAATCTGTACAATATTCAAAAGTAAGTTCTAATTCACTGTTATTAGGAATTATTTCTAAGCTTAAATCAAATTTTGATATTCCTGTATCAGGCTTGAAATATTTTGCTGTAATCCCATTTAAGTTAAATTCAGGGTCACCATTATTTTGATATGTAAACATTACATCAAATAGTGGATTTCTACTAATATTTTTAGGAAAATCAAGTATTCTTACTAATTCATCAAATGGATAATTTTGATATGAAAAAGCTTCAATACAATTTGATTTTATATCACCTAAAAATTTTAAGAAATTGTCATCTGGATTTATTTGATTTTTTAAAGCTAATGTATTTACAAACATTCCTATAACATTTGATATTTCTGGTAAGTTTCTATTAGCAATAGGTGTTCCAATTGTAATTTCAGTATTATTTGAATATTTATTTAATAAAATATAAAATACAGAAATTAGAAACATATAAGGTGTTACATTATAAGTTTTACAAAAATCTAATATTTTTCCAGTTGTTTTACAATCAAGTTTACTAAATATTTTTGCACCATTAAAAGTAAATAAAGGTGGTCTTACATAATTAAGAGGCAAATTTAGTGTATCAGCTCCATTTTTGAACATATTTACCCAATAATTTTTTTCTTCAATCATATCAGTTTTTAATAAATTATTTTCATACTCTGAATAATCTTTATAAGTAACTTTTAAATTATCTAATTTTTCATCATTATATAATTTACAAAATTCATTTACTAATATTTTAAGTGATGTTCCATCTGCAATAATATGATGAAGGCTAAGTAAAAGCATATTATAATTTTTACTATTTATTATTCCAACTCTAATAAGTGGTGCTTTTGATAAATCAAATGGTTTATCAAAATTATTAATTATTTTATCTTCAGTTTGATTATTATTTTCAATTTTTTCTATTTTTATAGTGGCTGAATTTAAAATTTTTTGAACTAATTCGCCATCTACCATTTCAAAATATGTTCTTAAACTCTCATGTCTATTTATCAAAGTATTAAAAATATATTCTACTTTTTTAATGTCTAATTTTTTAGATAATTCAATACCACCAGTGATATTATAAACTCTAGCGTTTGAATCAGACATCATACTTGAAAAATAAATTCTTTTTTGAGCAGGAGAAGTAGCATAAAATTCAGCTTTTTTTACTTTTTTTATTGAATCTATTTTGTATAAACTTAAATTATTTATTTTATCAGATAACTCAGATATAACTGGAGTTTTAAATATATCTTGTATTAATAAGTGCACATTAAATTTTTGATTTATTATGCTACAAAAATTAATAGCATTTAAAGAATCACCACCTAAGTCAAAAAATGAATCATCAATACTAATTTCAGAAACTTCTAATAAATTTTTTAAAGTTTGAACTATAAATTTATCAGTTAAGTTTCTAGGTTCTATTATATTTTTACTTTCATGACTAGTATCTGGCTCAGGTAACATTCTTTTTTCTATTTTTCCATTTGCATTAAGTGGCATTTTTTCAAGTTTTATAAAATAGCTAGGTATCATAAAACTTGGCAAACTATGGCGAAGGAAGCTCCTTAAATCATTAATTAAAACTTTTGATTTTTCAACATAATATGCACAAATTGTTTTAGCACCATTTATTTCTTTTACAATACAAGTGCATTCTTTAATATTACCATATTCCATTATTTTAGAAGTAATTTCACTTAATTCAATTCTATTTCCTCTAATTTTAACTTGTCCATCAGCTCTACCTAAAAATGAAATAGAACCGTCTGGAAGCCATTTTGCTAAATCACCAGTTTTATAAACTCTTTTTTCACCAAATAAATTATTTATAAATCTTTCTTTAGTTAAATTTTCAGCATTTAAATATCCTCTACTTACTCCATCTCCACCAACAATAAGTTCGCCTACAGTTTGAATAGGGCAAAGTTTATATTCATTATTTACTATGTAACATGTTGAATTCGCAATTGGATATCCAATAGGAATATTTTCTTGGTATTTTTCTTTTATGTTAAAACATGTTGAAAAAGTAGTATTTTCAGTAGGACCATATCCATTTATAATTTTTAAATTTGGATTTTTTTCCATAACTAAATTTATATGGCTAGGAGATAAAGTATCTCCACCTGTAAGTAAATATTTTATATTTGAGAAAATATAAGGGTTACTTGTTGATAATTGGTTAAATAGGGGAGAAGTTAGCCACAAAATTGTAATTTTATGTTTCTCTATATAATTTTGTAAAGATATAGGATCAAGTAAATCATTTTTAGTTATAATAAATAATTCATATCCATTTAGAAGTGCTCCCCAAATTTCAAATGTACAAGCATCAAAAACTATTGAACCTGTTTGAAGTATTTTTTCATCTTCACCAAATTCTATATAATTAGTATTTTTAACTAATCTTACAATATTCTTATGTTCAACCATAACTCCTTTAGGCTTTCCAGTTGAACCTGATGTATACATTATATAAGCTAAATTTTCAGGTAAAATTTTTATTTTTAAATTTTCTGTTTCTTCATATTTAAAATTATCAAGATTTATAGTTTTAGTTTTTACTTTTAAAATCTTTTCAAAATTAGTATTAGTAATTATAAATTTTGTATTAGAATTTGAAACCATATATTCAATTCTATCTTTGGGATATGCAACATCTATAGGTAAAAAAGCACATCCTGCTTTTAAAATTCCTAAAATTGAAATAATAGATTCCATAGATTTATCTAAAAATATTCCAATAACATCTTCTTTTTTTACATTATTTTTAATTAAGTATAAAGCAATTGAATTTGCTTTTTTATTTAACTCTTCATAAGTAAGAGTATTTCCTTCAAAGAATACAGCGGATTTTGAAGGAGTATTTTTAACCTGTTCTTCAAATAATTCTACAACTGATTTATTTCTTGGGTATTCAGTTTTAGTATTATTAAATTTATTTAAAATTTCATCTCTTTCTTTTTCTGTTGCAAATTCAATATCATATAATTTTATATTATTATCATCTAAAATTTGATTAATTATATATAAAAATCTTTTATATAGATTTTCAATATCAGATTCTAGATATTTATTAGTTTTGTAATCAAAAGCAAGATTTAAACTTCCTGTTTCATCTAAGTCATATATTTGTATTTCTATATCTTCACTACAATTTCCATTAAAATTCCAACGAGTTACATAATGGTATTTTGAAACATTATTTGCCTTTGTAAGTTGATATGACAAAATAATATTATATAAACCAGGAATTGAAGAATCTTTTTTTCTTAAATCTTCTAAAATATTTGTATATGAATATTTTTGATGTCTTAACATTTCTTTTGAAGTATGAGCAATAGATTCTGCAAATTCTGCAAAATTGTTTTTATTATCAACATGTATTTTAAGAGGTGCAACATTTACAAACATTCCCGTTGTGTTTTTCTCTTTAAAATTAGTTCTATTTAAAATAGGGGTTCCTATTACAAAATCATTTATATTATTTGCTTTATACATATAAATTGATAAAATTGCAGTAAAGAAATTAAATATAGAAATTTTATTTTGAGCGCAAAAATCTTGAATAGAGCTAACTAAAGATTTTGATAAAATAAATTCTTTACGGTTAGCTTTACATGAAATTTCATTAGAACTTAAAGAACCTGGAATTGTAACAGATTCAGGAATGATTTCAAAATTTGATAACCAATAATTTTTATCGTTTTCATATTTTGCTGATTTTTTATATTCTTGTTCAGAATTTAGGTAATCAATATAAGAAGAAGATATGTCCTCAGCATCTTCTCCCATAAGTTTAGAATATGCAATCATTACTTTTCTACAAAGTAATCCCAAAGTCCAACCATCGGCTATTATATGATGAACATTAAACATAAATCCACCAGTATTATCTGGAAATTTAAACATTTTTGCCTCAAAAAGTTTATTTTCAATATCGAAAATATTTTTAAGAGTAGAGTTTTCTAAGCTTTGAAGTTCATCTTTTGAAGCAAGCTTAACGAGCTCAATTTTTGTAAACTCATATTCTTTTATAGATTGAATATAAGTTCCGTCTTTTTTATCAAGCTTAATTCTAAAGCTATCATTTTTTTCAATTAATTCATTAATAGCTTTTTCTAATTTTTCAAAATCTAAGACATCATCTATAATTGCTGTACCACAGATATTATTTATGTTTGTGCCTTGATAATAGTTTTCAGTAAGTAATAATGATTTTTGTGGGTTACTTAAATTATAAAATTTTTTTTCCATCCTTTTTTCTCCAATTTCTGCTTCTTAAATTTTCAAAATTATTATATTCATATTAAAAAAAAAAATCAATACATAATGACAAAAAATTAAAGTGTATAATTTATAGCTTTATGGAAAAAATATGAAAGATTTAAGTTATAGGAGAATTTAAAATATGTATTATGAAAAAAGAAAAAATAATTATTTTGGAACTTTTATAATAATAATTTTTTTAATGGCCATAATTGCTATTTTGTTAAGTTTAGTAAATAGAATAAATTCAAATTATTTTGTTTCAGAACCAAAAACGGAAGAAACAGGGACCGAAGCAATTGCTAGTGAATTTAGCATTGAAAATTTAATGAAAAATAGTATTTATTCAGTTGTACGGAATTTCAAAATTAAATGAAGCAAATACATCAATTTTTATAGAAGATTCAGAGGAAAAACTGGGGATAGGAAGTGGAATAATAGTTACTTCAAATGGATATATTTTAACAAATTATTCTATATCAGGAGAGGTAGGCTCTAATGTTTATGTTACTTTAAAAAATGGTGAAAGTTATGTTGCAGACGTTGTTTGGGTTGATAGTAACATGGATATTGCAATTATAAAAATTGCAGTAAATAATTTAATAACACTTGGAGTTGGAGATTCAAATTTAATAAATTTAGGTGAAGAAATTTATATGATTAGTAATCCAAATGGATATGATTTTAATCAAAGAATTCAATCTGGCATGATTAGTGAAATAAATAAAACATTTAAAATTATAAATGAAAATAATGAAGAAGTTTATGTAGAAGATGTGATGAAATTAGATTTTAATATTGAAAGTAGTCAAACAGGAAGTCCTATTTTAAATTCTACTGGTGAATTAATTGGAATTACATCAAGTAAATTAAATTCCGTAATACCGATAAATAGAGTAAAAAACATTATTTCAAACTTTGAAGAGAATAATAGTTTTAAAGAAGCATATTTGGGAATTCATGGGTTTGATTTTGATGTTGTAAAATATCTACATTTAGGAGAAAATATTGAAAGTGGAATTTATGTTGAACAAATTTTAGAAAATAGTCCGGTTGTAGATGTTTTAAAAAAGCGGAGATATAATATGTTCTGTAGATGAAAATAAAATTAATAAAATGCAGGAATTATCTGAATATCTATATTTGAAATCACCAAATGATAAAATTATATTAAATGTATTAAGAGGAACAGAAAATTTTGATGTAGAAGTTATATTAAGTGAAAAATAAAATTTCATATAAAATTTTAATCTGAATAAAATTATAAAAATGTTTTTAGGAGAATTTTTATGAATTTTATTCAGATTTTTTTAATAGCAATTAGTTTAGCAATGGATGCTTTTGCGGTAGCTATTTGTAAAGGTTTAAAGTTAAAGAAAAAAGATTATAGGTATTGTCGGAACAATAGCCATATTTTTTGGCGGTTTTCAAGCTATTATGACAATTTTACGGTTGGCTTCTTGGAATAAATTTTGCAAAATATATAGATAGTGTTGATAATTTTTTTGTATTTATTTTACTTAGTGCAATTGGTGGAAAGATGATTTGTGAATCTTTTGAGGTAAAAGAATTAGAAGAGGCAAGATATGACTTTAAAGAAATAACACTTTTAAGTATAGCAACAAGCATTGATGCATTAGCTGTTGGCATTATGTTTGCAATGTTAGATACAGATATATATTTTGCAAGTTTTATTATTGGAATTACTGCATTTATTTTATCTTTTATTGGTGTAATTATAGGAAATATTTATGGAGCAAAACATAAAAATAAAGCTGAGATTACAGGTGGGACAATTTTAGTATTATTAGGAATTAAATTTTTATTTGCATAGATAAAAAGAAAATCCCGCCAGCAAAGTTGCCAGCGGGAAAAGATGTTAGAAGAACTTATAAAAAGTCTTCCCATTTCTTTGAGATTTGAGCCACCACAATAATATAGCGACTCCTACAAAAAATGAGAATATCCACCAGAATAGAAAATCCTGCAATCTATAATTATCCATTATAAATAGATAATTATAGATTTTTCGAACTAAAAAGAATCCGAGCATAAAATTTCTTTTATGGATTGCACTATCGCTGTCAATCTCCGATGCTTTTTTGTCGATAATTAGCATAAAGTTTTTGTACAATATAGATAAATATCCTCTGACACTTGCCCAAAATATCAAAAACATTATACACCATATAGCAAACAATATTCTTTCTGATGATGTTCCAGTTGCCATTTTCCACAAGTTTGAAAACCAGTTAGAGAAGGCATTAATTCTGGAACCAGAAAGTTCAGGTATTGCAGCTGCAATTGATGAAGCTAAAAAACATGCTGCAAAAATTACTAAGTGAGCAATAAACAATATACCCCGGTTTTTGGTATTTTTGCCTTCTCCAGTCATAAGGACTGGATCTACTCTTTGAGCATAGGCATTATCGGTATATCTTAAAAAATCATTTAAGAACTGTGCAATAATTGCTAATACCGGTCTAATTAATACCAAAAAAACTGCTTCATATATTAAAGCAACTTGATCATTTTTTGTTATCAAATTATGATCTAAAGCAAACTGAGAAACTACATATGTTATTGCAACTGTAGCTACTCCAATTAAAATGTTACGGAAGCAGTATAATGACTCTTGCTTTGAATCCTTATACGGTTCTGCTTTCATAGAGTCTAGTATCAGAACAAAAATTGATACTATTAAAATTGCATAATAACATGCATTATACATATTAATCCTCCTTTACAGAATAGCAGCAACAAGTGCTGCTAAGACTAAAACAACGAGTATCAATTTCCCAACAAACTTAAGCGAGCACCAAAGCCACCGTAAAATGTTGGGAAGGAAGTAGCCTAAAAGTACACCAGCAAATAAGCCGATGACTCCGGCAATAACGCCTATGGCTGAAAGCAAAAAACATACTGCTAAGCCAATTATGGTGGCTGCACACCACCGAAGTACTTTGATAGCTGCTGGAACATAGCCCACAGAAGGTTTAACTCCCCATGCTACTGCAAACACTAAAATTGCTCCTACTACACACAGAATTTCAAACATCTTTTTTCTCCTTTCCCCATTTGGGTATAAAAATTTTTTTCAATGTACTATATATTAAAGTTTAGATCCCTCCAAACACTATTTTAATTATAACAAACTTAACATAAATTGTAAAGTAATGATTGACATAGCAAAAAAATGATGTTAAAATAAAAAAATATTTTAACATCAATATTTATAAATCATTTTAATTTTTTATTTCTTATGTTTTCTTTTAGGAATAATTATTATTGAAAAAATTAATAAAATAAATCCCCCAAGTAAAAGATATGAAGAATAATTGTGAGCACTATAAACTGTATTTTTAGCAACTAAAGGAATTGTATAAGTTTTATCATCTAAAGAATATTTTATTTCACCAAGAGTTGTTCCAACATATATTGGAGCTTCTATATTTTCATTTAAATTTATTTCATATGTTAAATTTTCTGTTGAATCATTTTTTACAAAATCTGAAATTTCTTCACCCGTTACTATTTCTAATACATTCTCATTTTCTTTTCCATTCGCAAGTTCAATACTTTCAATTGATTTATCTTTAGGAACTAAAACTTGATTTGAAAAATTATCATATCCATAAATTAGAAGATTTTTTGCATCAGAAAATCTGTCTGCAGAAGTAGAAGCTTTTAAAATAACGCCAGTTAAATATGTTCCATTTTTTTCAGCATAAAAAACCAAGCAATTCCCAGCAGGAGAGGTAAAACCTGTTTTTCCTCCAAGTGCATATTCATAATAATATTTACTACTTGAATTAATTAGGGCGTCAGTATTTGTTATAATTCTATCTTCTGCTGGATGAAGTTCTGTTGCAGGTATGGTATAATTTACAGTCTGAATTAAATTTTTAAAAGTTTCATTTTCAAAGCAATATTTTGCAATAATGCTTAAATCTTTGGCAGTTGTATAGTGGTTTTCATCATGCATGCCATTACTATTTGTAAAATTTGTATTTTCGCATCCGAAGCTCCTTTGCTTTATCAGTCATTAAAACAGCAAATTCTTCTACAGAGCCTGAAATATGTTCTGCTAAAACATTTGCAGCTTCATTTGCAGAAGCAAGCATTAAAGCATAAAGCAAATCTTTTACAGTAAAAGTTTCACCTGGAATAAGACCTGCATTTGTGTATCCGCTAGGTACGGAATCTACAGCTTCTTGGCTAACTGTAGCCTTTTCACTTAAATCACAATTTTCAATTGCCAAAATTGCAGTCATTATTTTTGTAGTACTTGCAGGATATAGTTTTTCATTTGAGTTTTTTTCATATAAAATATTTCCGACTTTTATTTTCAATTAGAATTGCTGCTTCTGAGTTAATAGAAATATCTTGAGTTTCAGCATTAACATATGTATTTATAAAAAAATTAAAAATAAACAAAAAAATAAAAAGAATTTTAACAAATTTTTTCATTAAAAATTCATTCCTTTCAAATATAAAAAATCTCTATTTTTAAATTAATATTAATTAGTTTATATTAAAACTCATTTATTTTCAATATAAAAATTATATTCTTTATAAAAATTAAAGATTAATTTATAGGTAAAATATAACATATAAAAACGAAATTAATTACAAAGATTTAAAAATTTTTTAAAATATTATAAGGAGGAAAAATATGAATAAGAAAAATATATTAATTTTTACTATAATTGCAATAATTGTAATTATTATAGTAATAAAAAATAATTTGCAAAATGAAGATGATTATGAATTAAATTATGAGAATTTTGTGGTTTCTTCAGATAATGAAGTTCAAAAAACAGAAGAAAAAATGGAAAACCAAGATAATTTGATAAAAATACATATAACTGGAGAAGTAAACAATCAAGGAGTAATTGAATTAAAAGCAGGAGATAGAATTATAGATGCAATAGAAAAAGCAGGAGGTCTTACAGATTTAGCAGATACTTCAAAAGTAAATCTTGCATACAGCTTATCAGATGGAGAAAAAATTTATATACCAAGTATAAATGATGAAGAAGGAATAAATTTTATTGAAACTGAAAATAAAAATTCAAAAATAAATATAAATACTGCCACACTAGAAGAATTAGATTCTTTATCAGGAATAGGAGAATCAATTGCCCAAAGTATAATAGATTATAGAGAAGAAAATGGAAAGTTTCAAACAATAGAAGATTTAAAAAATGTCTCAGGCATAGGAGAAGCGAAGTTTGAAAAAATTAAGGAAAATATAACAGTTAAATAAATTTAAGATTTAAAAAATTATTTTAATATTAAAAATATTGACAGTACGCATTATACGTATTATACTAAAGGAGAATCATATGAATTTTAGACAAATTGATAAAATATTAAGAGGAGATATAGATATAAAAACCATTACAAAGATTTACAAAAGGGTTTTGAAAATAATAATAAAAAATATTGTAAACCTTGGTATATATATGGTACAGAAAAAAAGAGGATAGAAAGTGTGTCTAGATGTTAAAACAGACAGAAAGGTTTATGCTTATAAAAGTGCTTATAGATAAAAATGCAAATAGCTAAATTAGTTTAATTTCTAGTTTAGCTATTTGCATTTTATATTATTTTTGTTGACATTATTTGAGTTTTAATGTATGATTACTTCAAGTTATTTTTTGATTGGTAGTATCCAAACTTTCAAACAGGTGCATTAATTAGTAAATATTAAACCTGTTTATTAGTTTATGCACCTGTTGTTTAAAATATAAATAGCAACAAGTGCAAATACTAATGAAAGGAGGATACATAAGTGGAATTAAACTTGAAGATAAAAACCGATAAAAAAACAAAAGATAATTCAAGAAATTCTTTTTTGCATTATTTTATATTTATTACAATCACAATAATTACCATACTAACTATTTATAAATATAATTTTTATATTAATGTTGAAAAAGAAAAGATTGAAGTAAACGCCATTTACTCCAATCAGACAGAATAACGATTGCAGAGGACTAACGTTCTCTGCTTTTTAATTAATCGACAACCACTACCAAAATTGACAATTTTTTATGAAAACGTCAAATCTCTTAATTATTATATTCTATAAGTATAATATATATAATATTATCTTTTGTCAAGTAATATTACAAAATTGTAATATTGTTTTAGTATTATAAATGTAAATTTATTTAATGTCAATACTATTATAGCATTTTAATAAAAAAAAATCAACTTAATTTATTTCATCTAAAATTCTTTTAATTGTTTTGATATTAAATATTCTTTAAAAGTATTTCTAATGCAATTTTTAATGCAACACCAAAGAAAAGTTATAAAAAATGAAGTTAAAATATAAAAAATGGTATCTTTATGGTGCGGTGAAAAAGGCTTGAAATAGCATGTTGTAAAAAAATATAAAAAAAGAAGAAACTATATAAAAAGTTTCTTCTTGGTGAAGCAGGAGGGATTCGAACCCCCGACCCACGGCTTAGAAGGCCGTTGCTCTATCCAACTGAGCTACTGCTCCATGCGACATTTAAAATGTACTTGTATATAATAGCACACAAAAAACAAAATTTCAAGTATTTTTTGAAAAATCTTTAAAAAACTTTAAAAATTTGGTATCTAGTGGTCTTGAAAATGATAGCAATGTAAAATCAATATACAATAGTTTTTGAAACAACTTTGTATTTTTTTAGTAGCTCAATAGATTTTTTAAAGTAAAATTAAATAAAAGGGAAATATTAAAAAACAGATATAATTTGATGAATAAAAATTATATCTGTTTATTTTCTTGTGTATGGCTTTTGCTCGTCAGTTAAGCCTACTATATAATCTATAGATGTATTATAAAATTTAGCAAGTTTTATTAGATAATCTACTGGTATAGGTCGGTTTCCTTTTTCATATTCTGAATAATACTGTTGAGATATACCAAGTAAACTTGCTATATCTTTTTGATATTTATCGTTATCTTCTCTTAAATCTTTTAATCTTTGAAATTTCATATATTTATTTTCCTTTATTTATATGAAAATTTTAACATAAATAAAATATTATGTATTGACAGTACATAATAATTTATGTATAATATACACAATATATTATGTGCATATTAATAAAAATTTTAATATTAGTAAATCTGTTAAAAACAGTAGATATATTGTAAGAAAGGAATAGGGTGATTATGAAAGAACAGAAGAAAAGAAGAAAGATAGATTTAAAATTTAATGAAAAAAAGTTTAGAATTAGGAAGAATGAGAGAAATATAAAATTAGATATAGAAAATAAAGGAATAACATTGATAGCATTAATTATATCAATAATTGTATTGTTGATTATAGCAGGAGTAAGCTTGTCAGCTTTGATTGGAGAAAATGGAATATTAAATCAGGCAACAAATGCGGTAAGTAGAACGGAAATTTCTAGTGAAACAGAGGCTCTTGAACAGATAATAGTATCAGAAAATACAGATAAGATACAAAATCCAGAAGAAAAAAGTAAATATCATATAGGAATAGATTTAATAGATAAGAGTCTGGAAAATGGAAATAGTTGGAATATAATAGTAATAAATGAAAGTCAAAAAAGTTATGGAACAGAGTGGACATATATAGAAAAAGGAACAGAACTAATGGATTATGGAAAATCGAATTATAGTTGGCTAATAAATTATAAAACAGGAGAGAAAGTAAGATTAGAAGAAGGAGAATATACAAGATTAGATTATAGCTTAAGTATGGCAGTAACAGAAGGATTAATATTTAATATAGACCCTACAATATTAGAAGGAGTATCACAAGAAGAATTACAAAATAATCCAGAAATATTAGGAGAGAATGTAGAATTAAAAAACTTTAACTGGACAGAAGAAAGTGGATTAACATCAAAATCATTTAATTTTGATGGAAAGGATGACCATATAAATATATTATATGATGATCAAGAGAAATTAAATGAACTATATAATAATGGGTTAACATTTGAATATTATGGAACAATAGAAGAAGGTGCTCATGTTGATTATGAAGGTAACCCGGTAAGTTCCTCTTATATACGGAATAATGGGATTTTGGAATGGAAATGAAACTAATCAAGCTAGATTAAGATTTCGGATTGGCAGCTAGTCAAGGATTATATTTAACAGCTTCATATGGAGGGTTTGTTGGGGTTAATAATAAGTCACCATATTCAACTAATTCTCATCCTTGGAATGTGTTATATCCTGTTGAAATTGATGATGGAAGTATTCATTATTGGATGTGGAGCATTGATTGTTCGAAAGTTTATAATTCAGCTACTACTCCAGAATTAAAAGGATATGATGGAAATTTTTATAGTAGCAAGATATTTTTAGATGGTGAAGTTTTATATGATACATATTATTCAAAAGAACAATATGATACTATTGAAAGTAATAAAGATATTTTAGATTTAAAATATTTTACAATAGGAAGATGTTCAATGAGTTCTGAAGGTTGGTGGCATTATTCTAAAATGAATACATATTGTATGAGATTATATAATAGAGGATTATCAGAAGAAGAAATAATGAATAATTATAATACTACAAAGGCTTATTATTCAGCAATAATTGGAGAGTAATTATGAAAAAATGGACGCGTTCAAAAAAACAGGTTGAAATTAAAACCCTGTTTTTTGAACGCGTCCCCAAAAACTTTTATAGATATTTTTTTAAAGTCTGAGCGCTGTTTTCTTGCATGCTTACGAATTCATTTAAAAGTGTATGAATTTGAGGACTTAAGTCTTGTTTATGCTCATTTAATAAACGCCTGCCTTCAATTATTCCCATATTTGTACCTTTAAGTAGAAGCTCAGAAATATTAGAATTGCTTTTATCTGTAAGAGTTCGTATTTGAATACCATACCAAGTCATTGCTTCTTCCATTTTGTTTGGCTCATGAGGATCTTTTGATGAATAAATTTCATATATATTATTAACTCTTTGAGAAATATCTTGATATTTATTATATTCTATATTTAAAACTTGTTTAAATTTTTGATCTCCAACTTTTTCTCTTAGAAATTTAATTGCGTCCATTCCCATAGTTGCGCCTTTGTTTATTTCATCTAAAACATTAAGTTCATTATTTTTCATAATTTTAAACTCCTTAATTTAAATTTATATTTATTATTTCAAAAAAATTGTATTATATTCAAAAACTAGAAATATACTGATTTTAATAGAATTCTACTAATAGTAGATTGCTAAATTCTATGAAAAATGATAATATTTTAATATTAAATTATATATTTTAAATGAAAATATAAAGGAGAAAATAATTATGGTAAATATTCTAATTTTTTCTTTGATTTTTTCTATATATTATAGGTTTCTATTTTGGACAGAAAAATCAGGAATATCAATTTTACTATATTTTATACCATTTTTAGCATATATTATTTATTTGTTAAAAAGAAATAATAAATTGAAAAATAAAAAAACTATTATTTGGTGTGTACCAATAGTTTTACTTTCTGTTTATTGTGTTATTTTTAATAACGAATATCTTCTGAGCTTAAATTTTTTAATTATTGCATTTTGTAGTATTATATTTTTAATTAAAGCACAAAATAATAATAGTGATTTTAAATATTTATTCAGAGAAATTGCTGAGGCAATCTTTATACCGATAGGACATTTAGGAGATACTTTTCATGATATAAAAACATGTATTAAAAGAGAAAAAGTGGAAAAAGAAGATAAAAAAAGGTCTAAAAACTTATTTAAAGGAATTATAATTACTTTTTTTGTTGTATGTGTTGTTTTAATATTGTTAGCATCTGCAGATTTAGAATTTAGCAAATTTATTTTTAATATATTAGGAAAAATATTACAATTTGGAATTAATATAAATATATATAAATTTTTATGGGAAGCTTTTCTAACATTCTTAATGTTTTTATATTTATCAAATTTCTTAAAATTTAATATTTTAAAATATGAGGAAGAAAGTTTTGAACAAAAAGATAAATATGGGTCTGATAATTTAACTATAAAAATGGTTTTAACAGCTTTAAATATTATATATTTTATATTTATTATAATTCAAGTAAAATCACTTATGGTATACAAAACAGAAAATTTATCAGAAATTGCAAGACAGGGATTTTTCCAATTAATGATAGTATCTTTAATAAATTTTATAGCAATTTTAATTGCAAGTTATAAACAAAATTTTGAAAATAAAAAGAGCTATTTAGTAGTTTCAAGTATTATAATGATTTTATTTACTGCAGTTTTTACATTTTTATCAGGTATAAAAATGTATCAATATGAAGCAAAATATGGATATACTGTTAAAAGAACTATAGTTTATTTTATATTGACAACTGAATTTATTTTACTTATTCCAACTCTTTTTAAAATTTTAGGTAAAGATATAAATTTAAGTAAAGTTTATTTTGGAGTAATAATATCGGTGTACTTAATAATGAATTTTAGTAATTTAAATTGGATTGTAGCTCAAAGAAATTTAAATAGATTTTATAATACAGGAAAAATAGATATATATTATTTAAGTAGTTTAGGAACTGATGCTACTTCTCAAATGATAGAAATTTTTAAAAATGAGAATATAAGTACTGAAGATAAAAAATATTTAGCAAGTTCTATTTTTAATCTTTATGAAAAAAATAAAAATATATATTTTAGATATTTTAATTTCTCAAAATTTTTTAGCAATAAAAAGATTGAAAAAGTAGAAAGTGAATTGAAAGAATATAATAATTATGTGGAGTATGACAATATATCACAAAATAATAAAGTTTCATATTATGATGGAACATATTATGGAAAAATTGGCTCAGTAAAATATAAAGTATTTAATACATATTTTTTAAATAATATTGATATTTATGATAAAATGTTTTATCAAAATCAAATTTACTATATGCAAATAGAAAATTATGATACATACTGTGAATATAAAAATATATTTACTGATATTTTAGATATGTCAAAAGAAGATTTTGATAGTAAATTTATGATAATAGCTTTTCCAGAAAATTATAATGAGATGGGAATTAAAATTGATGATATATTTAATAGTTATGGAGCTTTAAATATAAATTTTACTAGATTTAATGATTATGAACAAAATACTTATATAATAAATGAAAATGGATTTTCTATTATTATTCCAAGATCTATGGAAAGAGAAGTTTTTGGAATAGGAATTAATAAATATAATAATTTAAATAATGAAAGTTCTAATTCTTTAGTGGCATTTCATGAAACCCATGATAATGAAAAATATACAAAAGAGGAATGTATTCAAATTGCTTTGGATTATATTCAAAAAGTTTCTAAAGAGTGTACTAACAATTCTTTGAAAGAATATTATTCAAAGTTTACAAAAGTTTATGAAGTTAATGAATTTGTAAGTCAAAAATCTAATAATTATTGGGATTTAGTTATAACAAATACTCCAATTAATAATTATAATTTAAATTTAGGAGCAGAAGAATCAACATATGAAATAATTTTAATAAGTCCTAATGATGATTTAGAAATTGAAAGAGCTTATTTTTATGTAAATCCTTATACTGGACAAGTTATTGCAGGTAAAGAAATGAGTGATTAAATTTATAAAATGCTTAATAGTAGAAATTCTATTAAGTATTTTTTTTTGAAAAAAATATAAAACTTTGAAAATTTTTCTAGCTATTTTTATTAGAAAAAATATCATACTAAAAATATAAAACAAAAAATTATACAAAATTTAAAAATAAAAAATATTATAAGGAGGATATTATGAAAAAAACATTTAAAATAATTATTTTTTTAATAGCAACGCTTATGTTATTTTTACCAATTTCAAACGTATATGCTGATTCTTTAGATTCAATATCAGCAGATATAAATTCAGAAATTGTAAGACCAGGTCAAGAAGTAACTTTAAATATAAATTTTGGTGAAGCTTTAGGAGCTTATACTTTTGATATTGCATATGATAATAATATTTTTGAATACGTTTCAGCTTCAGAAGGTACTCCTAGTGATGATTCTACAAAAGTAAGGGTGGTATTTCACGATTCATCAGGAGGAACTAATCCAAGTGAAAATCTTAAAGTAACATTTAAAGCAAAAGATGGAATAACAACTTCAAATCCAACAGAGTTTTCTATAACAGCTGAAGGCTTATCAAATTCAGATGCTTCGGTTACTTATGATGATATTTTAACACCAATTATTAAAAATGTTACAGTAGAACCAGAGTATAAAGATTATGAATTTAAATTAGATTATACAGGTGATATTTATGCTGGAGAAGAAAAAGAAATGACTCTTTCATATTCAAGTAGTTTGGGACGTTATTATGAAAAAGCAAGATTAATTGCAGAAGTAGCAGATTCTCAAAATTCTAATGTAAAATTAATTGGAATTGATGAGTATGGAGGAGAAGAGAATATTATTGAAAGTGGATGGGGAGATCCTCAAGGTTATAAAATTGGTGGGAAAGATGTTTCACAAGTTTTAAAATTAAAAGGTACTTTCAAAGAAGCTAAAGATTATTCTATAACATTTAAATTAATCGATAGAAGTAATTCAGATGCTGTTATAGCAGAAAAAACATTTTCTATAAAGGTTGCTGAAGCTCAAAGTTCGTCAGATGATAATAATACAAATAATGGGGATATAGTTGGAGAAATTGAAAGCAACGTAAAAGATGAGAATGCTAATTTAAATGAAAAATTACCAGAAGATAATAGTTTAAGTTTAGAAAATACAAATAAAGTGGAGAATAATGTAGTTACAGAGAAGCCAAATTCATTACCAAAAACAGGTGTAAATATATATATTCCGATAGCTTTAATAATATTTGGTTTGATAAGCTTTGCAATTTATTTTAATAGAAAAAAATAAAACTTATATGCCGAAGTTAATTTATAATTTCGGCATACATAATAATATGAGGAATTTATGAAAAAAATTGTTAATTTAATTATAATTATAGTTCTTTTAAGTCTATTTATATTTGTTATTTTAGAAGGATACTTGGATGAAAATATTTCAAAAAAGGCAGATATAAAAATTGTTAATAATAATTTAAATGGAAAAATTGTAGAAAATATTAAACAATATGAAAAAGTTGATTATGAAGAATTTTTTAATGGATATAAAGTATGTGCAAAATTAGAAATTCCTTCTATTTCATTAAATACAAATATTTTAGAGGAATACTCAGAAGAAGCTTTAAAAGTTTCTCCTACAAAATTTTGGGGAGTAAATGCAAATGAAATAGGGAATTTTTGTGTAGTTGGACATAATTTTATAAATAAAAATATGTTTCATGATTTAAAAAATTTAAATATAGGTGATAATTTTTATATTAGTGATAAAAAAGTAGGAAAAGTAGAATATGAAATATTTAGTATTTATAAGGTTTTACCTGATGATACAAGTCCTTTAGACTGTATTACTTTAAATGAAAGAGAAGTAACTTTAATTACTTGTACTAGTGATTCTAAAGAAAGAATTATTATAAAAGCAAAAGAAAAAATCTAAAATTTAGGAGTAAATAATGAGTTTAAAAAGAAAAATTGTAATTTTAATAATAATATTAATAAGTAGTATATTTATAGTACTATTTGTTTTGTTAAAAAAAGAAGCGGAGGCTACTGGGAATGGAATTGAAAATTTTCCAGATAGCTATAAGCCATATTTAACTGAACTTTCAAAAAAACATCCTAATTGGACTTTTGTTGCGCTATATACGAATCTAGATTGGAATTATGTTATAGAAAATGAAACTATATTTGGAAAAAATTTAGTTCCAATAAATTATTCAGATAGTTGGAAAAATACTACACCTGGGCAATATAATGTTGAGGTAGATAGTGGTTGGGTAGATTCTTCTAATCAAGCGGTTGAATATTGTATAGATCCGAGAAATTTTTTAAATGAAATAAGAATTTTTCAATTTGAGACTTTATCATATGATTCAAATACAAATAATTTAAGTAGTATAGAAAAAATATTATATGGAACAGAATTTTATAATACAAAAGTTTCTTATGTTACAAGTAATCGGAAGTACTATAAATATGAATGAAAAATATTCGGACTTAATATTAAAAGCAGGGCAGACATCATTAGTTAGCCCATATCATTTAGCTTCAAGAATAAAACAAGAAGTAGGGCCTTTTTTAAGCCATAGTTCTATAAGTGGTATTGTAAAAGGATTTGAGGGATTATATAATTTTTATAATATAGGAGCAACAAGTTCTTCAGAACCAATGGGAGCAATAAAAAATGGCCTTCAGTATGCAAAAGATGGAAAAGGAGCGAGTAGTGAAACGAAAACAAAATATTTAATTCCATGGAATAGTAAAGAAAGAGCAATAACAGGAGGTGGAATATTTATTGGTTCAAGCTATATAAATAGAGGACAAAATACAATTTATTTGCAAAAATTTCATGTAAGAGATTATGATGGAAAAGAACTATTTTGGCATCAATATATGACTAATGTTTTAGCTCCATATAGTGAATCGAAATCTATTTATAATGGTTATAAAGAAACTGGAATTCTAGATTCAAATATGACATTTATTATACCAATTTATGAAAATATGCCTGAAATTCCAGTTGAGAATCCAAATATTAAAAAGTCAAATTTTAAAGAAGTAAATCAAAAAGCATATTGCAATGCTACAGATGTAAATATCAGAACTGGACCTAGTACTTCTTATGAAGTTATTACTAAAATTACAAAAAATGATAAATTTACAGTAATACAAAAAGGAATAAATTCAGGTGAAAAATGGGATAAAATAGTTTTGGAAAATGGAATAATTGGTTATATTTTTCAAAGTTATGTAACAGAAAGTTTTGAGCCTGAAAAAGTAGATGTAACAGGAATTTTGCTTGACACAACTGAAATTTATCTTCAAGTAGGTGAAACTTATAAAATAAACGCATATATTTATCCTGAAAATGCCACTAATAAAGATGTTTTATATAATAGTTCTGATTCTAATATTGCAAGTGTTAGCAGCGATGGAACAATTAAAGCAAATATGGCAGGAAATATTGTAATTACAGTATCTTCTGAGGAGAATCAAAACATAAAGGCAGAATGTAATATAATCATTGTAGACAAAATTGATGAATCTCAAATAAGTTTTGATGTGCCTTTAGTAGTCAATGGCTCAGAAATTAGTGGTATTGCTTATTCTGAAAATTCAGTTTTAGATATAAAAAATAAGATTAGTACAAATTATGATGTAGAAGTTGTAAATAAAAATGGTGAAATTTTAAAAGATGAAGATATTTTATCGACTGGAACTAAAATACTAATAAAAAATGGGGAAGAGATTTTAAAGGTTTATATAATAGTAATTTATGGAGATGTAAATGGCGATGGTAAAATTAATAGTGTTGATTTATTGGTTTTACAAAGGCATATTTTGAGTCTTGAAGCAATTAATGGAGTTTATTTAAAAGCCGGAAATATAAGAAAAATTGGAAACAAGCCAACATCAGTTGATTTACTATTAATTCAAAGACATATTTTAGGTTTGCAAATTATAAATCAATAAAAATATGGAAAGGTATAATCAATATGTTAAAGAAAATTTTTTTAAAATTAATAATAATTTTAATAATATTTTTATTTCCGTTAATTAGTTTTGCAGAAGAATCAGTAAATGTTAGTTTAAAATGCGATAAAGATAATATAAAATTGGAAGAAGAACTAGAATTAGAAATAAATTTAGATGGTAAAAAAACTGCCGCATATCAAGTAAATATATTTTTTGATGAAGAAAAATTTGATTTTATATCAGAAGTAGATAATAATATGTCAGTTAAAAATGGAATTATAAAAATTGTTTGGTATGATGAAAAAGGTGGTTTAAATGCTGCAAACGGAAATCTAAAAAAATTAGTATTTAAAGCAAAAAAAGAGGGAATAGGGAATTTTACAATAAATGGTGAATTTTATGATGAAAATTGTAATTATATTTTAACTAATTTTAATTCAGTAGATATAAAAGTTGGGGATTTTCCTGATGAAAATGAACATATAAAAGAAAGTACAAATTTAGAAACTTTAGCAATAGAAAACGAAATATTATATCCAGCTTTTGATAATAATATAAATGATTATGATATTGAAATTTCAAACAATGTATCGAATTTAAATATATTAGCAATTCCAGAAGATGAAAATGCAAGTGTTTTAATAAATGGTAATGAAAATTTAATAGAAGGAGATAATAAAATTACAGTAAAAGTAAAGAGCCAAAGTGGAGTAGAAAGAAATATTAATATAAATGTTCATAAAAGAAATGATATAGAAGAGGCAGAATACAGTGCACATAAAGGAGATTTAAAAGAAGAACTAGAAGAAGCTTATAAAATAGAGAAAATATTAAGCCCAAATGAAAATTTTAAAAATACTATAGATACTTTAGATGAGAATTATGAAAATTATATGAATAAAGATTTTGAAACTACTAAAAATAATAATTATGAAATATTAATATTAAAAGTTATTTCCATGATTTTATTAATATTATCATTTTTCTGTTTTATAATTTTTTTAGTAAAAAATAAGAGTGATACTTAAAAATAGTATCACTTTTGTTGTTTTAATTAGTATGGTATGATAAAATAAATAAAATTTAATTAAAAGGAAATATAGAAATGATTTTTAAAAACTATTATAAAACACCAAAAAATTTTTCTAATATAATTTTAAATAGTGATGGAAAATACTTAACAGGTCTATGGTTTGAAGGTTCAAAAGATTCTTCTAAACACATTTTAAATTGTGAAGAAAAAGTTTTGCCAATTTTTGAAAAAACTTTTAAATGGCTAGATATTTATTTTAGTGGAAAAGAGCCAGAGTTTATTCCAGAATATAAAATAAACAATTTAACTCCTTTTAGAAAAGAAGTTATTGATATAATAAATGAAATTCCATATGGGAAAGTATGTACATACAATGATATCTCTAAAAAGATTGCTAAAAATAGAAATTTAAGCAAAATGTCCTCACAAGCTGTGCGGTGGAGCGGTAGGTTGGAATCCAATATGTATAATTATTCCCTGTCACAGAGTAATAGGAAAAACGGGAAGCTTAACAGGATATGGTGGAGGCATAAAAAATAAAATAGAACTTTTAACATTGGAAGGAAATGACAGAAATAAATTTTTTATTCCTAAAAAGGGAATAGCATTATAAAATTAAATGTTTTTAAAGAAGCATAAATTTTAAAAGAAAGATATGAAAAAATAAAAAAGTACTTGACAATGTGGTTTTATGAGAGTATAATAATATCTGTTAAAATCATATTGCAAATATCGAGGTGTGGCTCAGTTGGTAGAGCGCGTGGTTTGGGACCATGAGGTCGCAGGTTCGATCCCTGTCACCTCGACCATTTTTAGCCCTTTTTCAAGGGAATTTAAGAGAATTTATAAAAATTCAAAAGTTATAAATTATGCTATTTTTCAATAGAAATGAAGAATAGCATAATTTTTTTACATTCTATAAAATTCTAAAAAATATGCTCATTTTCTTCAACCAAAAATTTCAACAAAATTTTACAAGTTCAAAAAAAGTTTCAACAATATTTCAACAAAAGGATTTTTAGCTAAATATTAATATTTTCAAAGTTCTTCATATTACAAAGAAAGGAGAACTTGCCTATGGAATTTATACCATATAAAGCTAATGAATGTTTTGAACATCTATATTATCAAATACCAATGGAGTTGTTTTTTAACAAAAATTATAAAGAAAAATTGAATTCAGATAGCAAAATTCTTTATGGATTTCTATTAAATAGGCTAACTTTATCTATAAAAAATAATTGGTTAGATGAAGAAGGCAATGTATTTTTAATATTTACTAGAAAAGAAGTACAAGAAATGCTAGGTTTATCAGATAAAACTGTTACAAAAGCATTCAAACAATTAAAAGAATGTAAATTAATATATGAGAGAAAACAAGGATCTACTAAATCTAATTTGATTTATGTAGGTAAAATAGAGCATGATAAAAATCTTATAAAAGTGATTCGTAAAAATTACGATTCAAGAGCCGTAAATCCTACGAGTCATGACACGGAAAATTTACGACCTAACTATAACAAGAATAATTATAACTATAAAGGAAAAGGCAAGTATAATTTTCAAAATTACGAGCAAAGGCATTATGATAATTTAGATTTTTTATATGCAAATAATTTTAATGAAATATATGAAAATTAGAAAAGGAGAAGTTAGATATGGAAAATGATGAATTAAAAGAAAGATTTATAGATAAAAAAACAGGAATTGAATATATAAGAAAAGGCGATTACTACTTTCCAAATTTAATTGATTCAGCGAGTGTAAAAGCAGTAGAACTTGGTAAATATGGAAAATTACGATTGAAATATTTACTGGAGCATAAGAAAGTAGAATATATTTGTTTATGGCTTGATAATAAGTTAAGGAGACATTTATTAGAAACAGACAAAATATCAAATGAAAGATTTAATTTACTAATGAAACAGTTTATGGAGCAAGAAAATATAACTGAAGAATTTAAAGCAACTAATCAAATGGAATGGGTTAGAAACATGAACAATATTAAAAATCGTGTTGAAGAAATTATATTTAAAGAATTAATTTATGTTTAATGGAGGGAAAGATTATGGAAAAAATAGAAACTTTTTATGAAGAATATAAAGATATGTTTGAAGAATATTTAGAAGATGTCAGAAGAAATTTAAGAAATACAAATAAAGAATATATAAAATTACAGAAGGAATTTCATAAATTTATGGACGAAAATGAGAATCTAGTTTGGGTTTTAGAAGGAGATATTAAAGATAGAAATTTATCAAATGAAGAATGTTTTGTACTTTCAAAATTAGTAGAAATTTATACTGATATGCAATCAATAGAAGAAAAAGAAATCTTCTTTTTAGGGTGTAAAGAGGCTTACTTTTTATTCAAAAAAATAGGAGTTTTAAAGTGAGTACTTTCTAGATTTCTTGAATATGCAAGCAACGTATTTGTACTCACGCAAGCAAATACACATAAGAATGGGACAAGTCCCAAACCTAAATAAAAAATAGAAAGCGAGATGAAAAGGTGAGAACAAGAAATATAAAAATCAATGTATTTTTAAATGAAGATGAAAAAAGAATTTTTGATGAGAAAGTAAAAAAGTCTGGATTAAATAAATCGGAATTTTTTAGAAAAATAATTTTAGATTATAAGTTAAAAGAACAACCAGATGAAAGATTTTATGAAATACTATCTCAATTAAGAGGTATGGCAAATAACTTAAATCAAATGGCAAGAACTTACAACAGATATCAAGGTTATATGAGAGAAGATAAGTTTACTCCATTACTACATCAAATACGAGATTTAGTTTTAAGTTTAGAGCAAGTATATCTTCTACCTCAAAAGAAAGGAACTTTGTATGGCAACAACAAAACTATGGAAATTTAAAAGCAGATTAGATAGGTTAATAGATTATGTAATTAACGGAGAAAAGACCGAGAATAAACTATATGTATCAGGTATAAATTGTATGCCTGATACAGCCTTCTATGAAATGACTAATGTTAAAAAGCATTTTTTTAAGACTGGTGGAATAGAATGTTATCATGGTTATCAATCATTTGTAAAAGGAGAAGTTACAGCAGAGCAGGCACATGAAATTGGAGTAAAACTTGCTGAAGAAATATGGGGAGACAAATTTCAAGTAGTTGTCACAACACACTTAAATACAGACAATATACACAACCATTTTGTACTAAATTCTGTTTCATTTATAGATGGCAAACGATTTTGTAATACCAAAAAAGATTATGCGATAATGAGAAATACTTCTGATAAGCTTTGTGAAAATTATGGATTAAGTATATTAAAGCACAAATATCAAAATGATAGATATAATAAATTTGCTACAAGTAGTCTTTATAAAGAACTAATGAAAGATAGTATTGATTATGCAATAACAAATGCTAGGGATTATAATGAATTTATTAAAATATTACAGGATTTAGATTATATTGTTACTGAAAAGAACAATACGTTATCTATTAGGCGAGAACCTTATAAAAGAAATATGAGAATTGAAAGACAATTTGGTAATCAATATTCAAAAGAAAATATTTATAAAAGAATTTTAGAAACACAGCCTGAATTTCCATATTCTCCAGAGCCATATTTACTGATTCATAAAACTTATAAAAGCTATAATAAATTAAAAGAAAAATATTATCAAAATAAAGGCTCTATTTCATATTTAATATTTCATTATGAGAAATTATTTGGAATCGATACAGAAAATGTCTTAAAATCTAATATAACGAAAATGACACCAAAATTATTAAATGAAATTAAGAAAATGGATGAGTTTTCTAAACAAGTTAGATTTGTATGTAAAAATAATATCAATACGGAACAAGAGTTACTTGCTTATCAAAAATCTGCTTATGAGAAAATTAACCCACTAAAAAGTGAAAGAGAGAATTTGTGGAGAAAGCACAAAAGAGCTAAAACAGAAGATGAAAAGGAAACTATAGAAAATAAAATTATAGAAGTTTCTAAAAAAATCACACCACTTGCTGAAGAAATAAGACTTTGTGATAATATTTTTAAAAGGTTGGAAAAAATAAAGAAATTTGAACTTCATCAAAAGTTAGAGGAAGAAAAAATACAAATAGAAAAAGAAACCAAAAAGAAATCTAAAACTAAAATAAGATGAAAAACTGTTTATATTCTTAAACAGTTCCTACACATATAAAATGAAAATTTGAAGGAGTAGTTTAGTCTACTCCTTAGTTATTATAATGAGATATTTCTTATGGCACTTACTATTGAATCTGTATTCCACCTTACAATTCTATCAGCAGAATTCTTAACTTTTGCTGATGTTTTTTCTGAGCCCCAAGGTTCAATAGCTAAAATTGGTTTATTTAAGTTTTGTGCTATTTCTATTTCTTTATCAATCCATTTACTATATGATGAATATACTCCTGCAAGAATTAAAACAACACTGGCATGTCTTATTTGTTCTTCTATTGCATTATATAGTTCTCTATCATTATTGGCATTATGTATAGGATCATCTTTAGGCACGGAATAATTTTTATAACTAAAATAACTTGCGTTATTTAGTAATTTTGTTAAATCTTCATATGTATTATTATATGTCCATGAATGACTTATAAATAGATTATACATCTTTTTCACATCCTTTCTTAAAAAATTTTTATTATGAATAATGCTATATATAATAAAGCAAAAATTCCTGAACTTATTTTTTCATACACCGTTAGTGGTGTTAGAATTGATATTCTTTTCCATTCTTCTTTATATAATTTACCATATTCACTTTCATTTATAATATCAAATTTTACTTTATTTCTTTTTGAGTAATTGGAAATTGTAAAAAACCATATAGTACAGATGATTAATCCAACTATTAATACAACTAAATTATGTCTAAAATCTAAATTTTGTGTGCAAATGTATGAAATGAAGGCTAAGTTTATAGTTAGATATATATTGTTTTGAGTAATTCTTCTATCACTGTTCTTTTCAGCTGATTCAATAAATATTTTGTATTGTTCTAGTTCAATTTCTTTTTGATCATTCATTTTTATTTTCACCTTCCTCTTGAACTTTTTTATATTATATACAAATTGCAATAGGCATTATTACTATAGTTTTTCCTTGTACAGTATCTTTAAATTCTTGAAAATTAATATTAGGTATAGAGTTTAAAGATTCTTTTACTTCTTTAAATGTATTTGGATTGTATAATCCTACTGCATTTTCTCTATTTAAAAGTATACTTTCTCCTTCTGGTATTATCTCTAATACTTTCCCTATTATTTTAAATTTACCATTTTTTATTTCTGAATAATCACTATTTATAAAATAATCTTTGTTTAGCTTAACGACGAGTTCTTTTTCCTCTAATTTACAAATACCATATTTTACATTATTATTTTCATTTACCAAAGCCTTTAATGTATTTTCTATAGGTTTTTTCATGTTAGAAAGTGGACTCCTTTTTATAGTTTTCTTCGAATCAATTGAAGAAAAACTAGAAAAAGCTTCTGTAATATCAATAACTTTATCGAGAGTTTCAAAAAATTCAACAATTGTATTTAATTCAATGTTAGATTTTATTTCTACGAAATCTCCACTGTCAACAGTATCTATATCTGATAAATTTTCTAATTTAGTAATCTTTTTATTTTCATTTAAATACTGGTATACTTGCATAAATAAAGAAGTTGGCGTATGTGTTTTTTTATAAGATTTTTCATTATTATTATCATTAGATGTTTTTGTATTTATTTCTCCATCTAAATTAGCTTGTATCAACGCAAAATCGTTATTAGTACCAAGAGTTGCTTTTATATTTGCATCTTGTTCATTACTATTTCCTATTTTGTCCTTAATTTCAAAAAATTCTGTAAATCCATCATTTTTTATTGCTAAAATATCATATACAAATCTTTGATTAAGATATAGTGGCAATATAAAATCGGTTACAAATTTTTTACTTTCATTTTCAATTTTGTTTTTTTCTTTTTTTCTAAACATATTTTTACACATCCTTGTTATAGCATTGTATCAATTTTTTATACATCTTCATCAATTCAGCCACGCAATCTGATTCTGTCATGTTCTTCCAATTAAAGCCATAAGATTCCATAACTGCTTTATCATTTTCCTGATGAGCTTTTCTAAGTTCTTTTGGCATTGTTAGTTCATCATATAAATCTGCTAAAGAACTATTAGGATATAAAGCTCTTGCATCTAAAATTGCTTGTGCTGTTTTTTCTACTTTTTTCTTTTGTTCTTCTGTTGGATTACACCAAGGAAAGTTATTATATATCGCAGGAGAATATCTATATCCCTCTCCTAATCTTCCACAAACAACTTTAGTCCAAGCCATATGCACATTTGAAGTTAAGACACCAAATTCAAATTTGGTAATATTCGGTATCATATAACATGCATTTCCAACTATAACATCTTTAGACATAAATCCTATTGGAATATACTTTCTTTTACTTGTAGTATGTTGAGGAAAGACCAAATAATCTGATTTTGGTTGTCTATCTTGGCAAAACAAATATGGATAATTTGCAGTATTTTTAATTCTATCAGCAGAACTTTTTTCTCGAAGTTCCTTTATATTCTTAAGTCTATCAGATATTTCTTTAATATTTGCATAATCACTTGGATTTCCATTTTTGAAATATAAACAATACCTTGTATATTCTCCTAATTTATTATTTAAAAATTCTGTACCACCTATAAATGGTTTAATATATTTTTTTAATATAGGGTATTTTAACTCTAAATTTTCCTTTTCTTCTATATCAATAAATAAATTACCACCATCTGTAGGTTCACTTCCTTTAGTCATCTTTGGTAAATCATGTAAATTTTTATTGCTTCTATTAATTATCCATATGTTTGGTGCAGAAATTAGATATGCATTTATAAAATCGACCTTTTTTTCTTGACCATTGCTAAAAATCTTTTTTGATAATGGTATATGTTTATTAGAAAATCCAATTATTACACAATACACCATTGCCTTTTCACTTGCTTCACTTTTCCATTCAAAACTTGTATACGCAAATTGTATTTCTACATTATCTTCTTCTACAAATTTTTTCCAAAAAGTTGGGACAGATTCTCCTTGACATATACTACTTGTTGAAACAAAAGCCACTTTAATATCTTCACTATTCATATATTTTACTGCTTTCTTATACCAACATAAAACATAATCTAATTTTGTTTCTGGAGAACCTTTTCCAAAAATATTAATCATATCTTCAGATTGCTCTTTGGTTCTTAATTGCTGTCCCACAAATGGTGGATTCCCCATAATATAATTTAACTCTTCTTTTGGTATAACGTCATTCCAGTCAATTCTTAAGGCATTTCCTTCTGTTATGTTTGTATAAGATTTTAATGGTAAGAAATCTAGATTTATATGTAAAATATTTTCAGTTTCTTTCATCATCTGACTTTCAGCAATCCATAGAGCAGTTTTTGCAACAGTTACAGCAAAATCGTTTATTTCTATTCCATAAAACTGTCCTATAGAAACTTTAATTGGAGAAAGGCTTTTGTCTCCAAAACCTATTTGTCCACCTGTAAGTTCAAATATAACTTCATTTTCTAATTTTCTCAAAGAAAGATATGTTTCTGTTAAAAAATTGCCACTACCACAAGCAGGGTCAAGAAATTTCAAGCTTGCCAATTTGTCTTGAAATTCTGTAAGTTTTTTCTTTTTTGTTTTTATAACTGATATGTGTTTTATTTCTTGCAATTCTTCTTTTAAATCATCTAAAAACAATGGGTCAATTACTTTATGAATATTTTCTATCGATGTGTAATGCATTCCACCTTTTCTTCTTGTTTCAGGGTTTAATGTACTTTCAAAAACAGCTCCAAAAATTGTTGGACTAATTTCACTCCAATCAAAATCTTCACTTGCTTTTGATAATAACAGTTCTTTTACATTTTCATTTAAATTTGGAATTTCTATATTTTCATTTGCAAATAATCCACCATTAACATAAGGAAATTGAGATAATTCTTCTTCCATATAAGGATCTCTATCTTCTGCTTTTGTATCAAGAACTCTAAATAAATCAATTAATGCTCTCCTTAAATCTCTAACCTCAAACCTAGATAAATAATCATGAAACATTAATCTCTTACCGAATATTCCACTATCTTCTGCATAAAGACAAAATACCAATCTTACACAAAGCATATTTAAACTTTTTAGTGTTTCTTCATTCTCTGGATTAATATATAATTTTAATATCTCATCATATAATTTTCCAACCAATTCTCCAGCTTGAATAGAAATTTCCATTTCTCTTTTTAAATGTTCATTCCCTGTTTCAACTAAAAATTGTAATCTATAATATTCTTTTTCTAAATTTTCTAACAATATTTCTTCTGGCTCACCATTTGGATTTTCCATATTGTATACTAAAAAAGATTTGAAATTACATGTAATAACATATTTAGGATGTTTTGATAATGGTAATTCTGCTATATATTTTTTTGCTTGTTGAAAAGGATTTAATAAACTTCCATCAGATTGTCTTATTCCTTTTCTTAAATCTTTATCAATACTTTTTTGTTCAATTAAAACTTTTGTTGATGGAATATACCCATCAATAAAACCTGTATTTTTATCAATATGTACTTGATCTTCAAATTCGATAAATTCACTTGGCTTATCTATGCCAAACACATCACTCAATAATTGTAGCCAAAAAGTTTGACTTTGACCTTTTTCATATCCTTTACCTTTCCAAAATTCAGCAAATTCTTTTGCTTTTTTGCTCTGTTCCTTATCATTCATTTTTATTCCTCCATTATAATTGTATATATCAGTTATTGATATACAAAAGGATTTACTTCTTCCTCTTGTATTATTGGTGATATACTTTTAATTATTTCATTATTAATTATCAATGCTTCATCAATTTCCAAATTCAACCAGTCAGAATTCCATATTTGGGCTTCTGAATATATTTTTTTACATAATGTACACGAATATTTTTTGTCTATATTATTTGTTATTGTTAAACGTTGCAACCAAACATCTATATAATTCGTATTAGGTAAATTTTTGAACTTTTTTGATATAGAGTTTATATATTTATTAATGGTTGTTTTTCCTAAAAAACTAAATATTACACTTAATATTAGAACACATAAATTATAAGTTTTAGGATTCCTATACATTATATCTACTAAAATACTAATAATTTGTTCAACATTTTTAGGTCTCTTTTTTAATGGTTTTATCTGCTGCTCAAACATTTCTGTCAATAACTTTAGTAAGCTACCACTATTCGGGTAAATTAGCGAAAAAGCTCTAATATTAAATAGTGATTTCTGAATGTTGTTTAATACAATATAATTATTAACTAAAATATTAGCTTTATCTTTTTTTATAGAATTTGTTATAATATCATCAGTAATTGAAGTTTTTTGAGCATTTAACTTAAAATTTAACTCCGATAATACTTCAGTTATAATTTTTAATATTACATTTAAGTCAATTTCATTTTGAGCAAAAATTCTATAATCATCTCTATATCTTAAGATTGAATAATCTTTTATTTTATTCTCGTTAATTTTCCTACTTATTTGTTCATCTGCATATCCTAGGACTATTTCTGCTATAAAGTCTGTTAAAATACTTCCCTGAGGTATTCCATTTGTTTGACCATATGACATATCCTGAATTATTTTATCAATTTGATTTCCTAATAATGAGGTGTCATTTATATTTTTTTTAGCAATTTCTTTAGTTTCAACCGCCCATGCAATAGAATGTGTATAAATTGAGCCATAACAGTTAGTTATATCTGTTTTTGCCATACAGTTAAATTTTAAACTCATTGCTATACTTTTTTGTTCAAATGTATTCCACCAATTTAAGATTGTATCTTTTTTATCCATTTTTTTATTGTTTGATTCACACGGAATACTACAACATACTATCTTTTTGTTTTTTTGAAACAGTTTAAATCTTTCATTTATCTTTTTCCAATTATTTTTTTCACATATTTCATTTACAAGATATACATATAGTGCTGGATGAATTATCTCAAAAGGTCTCCAGTCAAATTTTCCGTCTTTATTATGTAAAATTTTATAATTTACATTTTCACATTTTTTGGGCGGAATAGTTTTATTATCTTTATAAAAATCCCTTAAATTTTTTCCTTTTAACTTATTATCAATACTTAATAATAAATTATTAAAATCAAAATAAGGTGGCAAATCTAAAGAAAAATAACTCTTATTTTTTAATAGAAAAAGTTTAGCATCATCATTTGACATATCTAATATTCTTCTCATATAACCTCGTTTCTATATATATTAGTACTACTATATATTACCTAAAAATTCTTCTAAAGCTTTAATTATCTCATTAAATTCTATATTTTGTGCATATTTAGTTTTCTTTTTATATGTATTCCAATAGTTATTTATTCTTTCATCATTAGTTAAGCCATTTAATATTTGCTTATAATCGTTATAATAATCAAAGGCTTCTCTTTTTCTCAAAGTATTATTTAATGCTTGCTTAAATATTTCTAAATTAATTTCATTTTTTAGTTTTGTTAAAAAGAAATATACATCATAATAATCCTTCATTCTAGTATTATATTTACCTCTACGAAGTATAGTTTCAACTTTTTCTGATAGTATTGTTTCAATATTATATGTACCAATATAGATTTTTTTATTATCAAAAATAGATGTATATTCAAAATTTAATTCTTTTGGTGTAATCTCATCTCCTGTTGAAATGTCAATTTCTAGTGCTACTTTTAAATTTTCTAACTTTCCTACTAAATGATATTTATTCCCACCATATTCATCATCTGCTCGAATATCTGTAATATTCACAACCTCGAATTTTACTTTATCATTAATGTCTATTGATAGAATTTCATTTAAAATCTTCAACATTTTATCTTGTGATACATCAATACCCTTGATGGAAATATCCATATCTCTAGTACTTCTACTATTTATTCCTAACATTGCAGATAATAATAATCCACCTTTTAATATAAAATTTTCATTGTATTTTGATACAGATATTCTTTCTAAAATTCTTTCAAACATGAATCTTTGATATAACTCTAATTGTGTTAATCCTGAATCTTTTGCAAGTTTTTTTGACTTTTCAAATAATTCACTATATTCAATCACTATATTAATACCTCCATAATGTTTTCAAATTTTTCTTGTATATTAAATATTTTTACATATTCTTCTAATGTCTCTAAATCTTTTTTAGATTGCTTAAAATAATTTTTAATAATCTTATTATATAATTCTATATCCACTTCATTTTTATTTTTTAATAAGTCACAGATACACCTTTCTGCATTATATACATTTATCGGATTGCCATATGGACTTTTTATTTCTGTGATTCCAATATTAAACTTATCTCTTGATACATAGTGAATTTCTAAATCTTCGCCTATATTATTATGATTTAAAGTAGTAACATCTATTTTATATGGAGCTCTATCACTTAAATTTAATAAATAACATGCTGTATTATATGAGAATATGATGTTAGAAAATTTTTGCTGTAGTATATAAAATTCATCTTCTATTAAATTATTATCTATATACAATCCTCTTGATACTTTTCTAATTATTTTTTTATCAATATAACTTTGAATTGAAGGTCTAGAAATACCTAATTTTTCAAAATCTCTAGTCTTTATATAACCATAATTTTCATTTAAGAATTCTTTCAACTTATTTTCACTCATATATATTCGCTCCTTTTTACAATTACTCGTTAATTTTATCATTTTTACGAGTGATTGTAAATATATTTGCTAAATATTATTTTATTTTTTCAAAATTTTAAAAAAATATACAAAAAACATCATATTTTTAGTATGATGCTTTTATGACTATTTATTTTTCTCTATCCAATTACAAAATTTTTCTTTAGAAATTTTATTTTCTCTATACAATTTCAATTGCTCTCTTGCTTTATCTTTCCATATTTTAAAGTCCTTTTTCATTTGTTCTTTTTGTTTTTTGTCTGCACGATACACTTGTGTTATTCTTCTTTGATATTCTCTTTTATATGTTAATTCAGCAATATCATCTTCTATTTTATTATCATAAGCTTTACGAGAAGCATATGTTTTACAAGAAGGACTACCATCTATATTAAATAAATCACAATAAACTTCTTTACCTGAACTCTGTAAATAGTATCTTCCACAATTTTGACAAACACTAATGTTTTTTGTTGAATTTCTAATTAAATCATATAATGCAATATAAGCTAATGCAAGATGTGATGTACTTTCATATAAATATAAAACACCATTTCCAGATTCTTTACTTGAAATATCTTGAGCTAATAATTCTACATCTTCCAACTTTGTTATATTCGAACTATTATCAGACATGATTCTAAAACTAATTCTTGTATCAAATTGATTTGTTAAATTAGTATAATTAGAAAATGCAACAAATTTAGAATATTTATCTAATTTACTATCAGTTTGAATATCATGTAAATTGAAAACGAAATCAATAGTTTCTCTCATATCTTTTTGGAATTTTATATATTTATCTTTTACATATTCAAAAGCTTTATTATAATAATCAAGAAAACTTTTTGTAGATATATATCTTGCTTTATATTCAAGAGGAAACTTTTCTTTTATTTCAGGTATTGAACTAAAGCCTTCAAGTCCATAATAAATAAAAAAAGAATAATAAGCATTTTCTGCCGTAGAAAAATCAGCATTTATAAAAGTTATTATATAGCTTCCGTATTCTTTATTGAAAATTTGCTTAACTAATTTATCTTTTTTTGAACTTTGTTCTAAATCTATTTCTAATTTTGCAGAATATTTATTACCTTCTTCATCATAAACAATTTTTGATTTATACAAATACAATGTTGTATTATAATTTTCAACTCCATTAAATTCATCAAAAATCATTGAAATACTATCTTTTGGAACATTTACATTAAATATATTCATAAACTCACCTTCTTAATATTCGTTAGAAAAAATAAAATATTTTTTAAAATTCATTGACATTGTAAAAATATTATTATATAATGCAGTTGAACTTGAAAAATATTTATATATTTCTCACTTAATATTATAGAACTTTTCCTATAAACAGTCAAGAGAAATAGCTAAATCTTTTTGTATTTGAGACTATAAGAATGGAGGAATTGTGTATGAGGACATTAAACGGCACAGTATTTTTGGAGACTAAAGATATTAGACAAGCTTTAAAGATTGGAAATAAGACCTGTTTAGAATTATTTCATAAAAAAGATTTTCCAGCTAAAAAAATTGGTAAGTCTTGGCTTGTTATGGAACAATCTTTTAAAGATTATTTTAAAAGCAATGAAATTACAAATGATTAAACAAAAAAGAAGATTTAAATATGCCCATTTAAACCTTCAAAAACATTTGAAATTTAGACCACAAGGATTACCTTGCACAAATGTTTCTTTATGCATTATAGCATTTAATTCCTTTAAAAAGCAAGGTATTTCCTGAAATTTTAGGAAAGGATGGAAGTAAGTTGAAAGTTAAAGGAATAACATCAGGAACTTATTTACTAAAAAGAGTCAAGGATAAAAGTAATAAATTATCCAGTAAGGAAATTTGTAATAACTGTAAATATAAAGGTACTTGCAAATACAGAGCAATTAGTAAGTTTGAAAATGGTAAAGTGTTTAACAATAATGTAGAATGTAAATATTTTTATTTTATAATATCTCCTAAAGCAATATTAACAGTTGGTAGAGATACAACAACAGGTAAAGTAATGACAACAACTTTTGTTGGAAAAGATGAGGCTGAAGCTTTTAATAAAGCTTTAACAGAAAAATTAAAACTAGATCAGAATGGTGGAATAAAAATAATTACAAAGAGCAACAAAACAATAGCTGATTTAGTAGAAAGTGTATTAAAAGAAGATTTTAAGTTAGGTAAAATAAAACAAGCCACCTTTAAGAGAAAAAATGATACATTAAAGAAATTACAAAAAGAGAAATTTACCAATATCCCTATAGCAAAAGTAAAAAGAGAAGATATAATTAAATATTTAGAAAGCTTAAAACAATATTCTAAAAGTACAATAAAACAAATTTATGAATTAATATGTATGGCATTTGGACAGGCAACTTATGAAAATATTATAACTGATAATTTTATGACAGGTTGGAAAAGGGTTGAAAAGCCTAAAAGTGAATATAAAAGTCATCATAGAAAATCTCTAACCATTGAGGAACAAAAGAAATTAGTAGATTATTTAAATTCTGTAAAATATGAAAAATGTCATAAGAAATATCTGTTTTTATTACTATTAACTACAGGAATGAGAATTGGTGAAGCATTAGTTTTAGATTATGAAAAAGATATTGACATGGTAAATGGAAAAATTTATATAAGAAAAACTCAAACTAAAAATACTGCTGGGAAAGCAATAATTGGTGAAACTGCTAAAACTGAAAATGGTGAAATAGTTTTAACTATGACCAATATTAGTAAACGAATAGTTGAATCAGCACTAGAGCATAAAGTACCAAATAAAAACCATTTACTATTTTGTAAAGAAGACAAAACAATGTATATAGAAAACACTATTAATAGTAGTATAAAAAGAATTGCACTAAAACTTGGAATAGGCATATATGAGGATAAAGATAAAAAAGGTCAAATCGTTCAAAAGACGGATGTTCATACACATATGTTAAGAGGAACATTTGCTACTAGGTGCGCTGAAGCTAAGATTGCTCCAGCAGTTTTGAAAAAGATATTAGGACATTCAGATATTACAGTTACAATGCAATATTATGTTGATGTAGATAGTGAATTCGAAAATTCTGAAAATAAGAATGTTGAAAAATATTTAATTTGTAAAGAAATTTTTGGAGTTGACTTTTCAGCAGAAGATAAAAGTGATTGAAATACTAAAGAAAATCCGACAATATTTGTTGAAATTTTAAAGTATATAAAATAGTAAAACTTCAACAAAAAATTTCAACAATTTAAAATAATTCTTTGAAAATATTGATATATAAAGAAAAATAGCATTTGAGGAGTTACCTCACCTCGACCATTTTAAATGCCTGAAAATATTGATTTTCAGGCTTTTTTAATTTTTGTAAGTCTTTATAAATCTCTATAAATTTTAGGTAATTTTTGTATTCACACACTAATCTACACACCGAAAAATCTATATTTTGAAAATTAGTGTGTGAATAAACACTCCGCTTACAGTCATTGATATATCAAAGAAAAATGACATTTTTTAAGTTGAATCCACACACCAATTAAACTATAAAAACATTTATTATATTTTTAAATTTTTCATATAACATCACTCCTTTTTTCCATTTTCCACAGAATATAAGCAATTTTTTGTATTTTTTTGTTTTGTCAATATTTACAGATGGAAAATTTGCACAATTAAATATTTCATTTGTTTTTTCTCCTATATTTAAATCTTTTGCTACATCTTTTACAGTTAGTATCTTAAATGGGTCATCTAAGTTTTTTATAGCTTGTTTTACGAATTCTTTCTTAAGCTCTTCACTAAAATTTTCATTCATAATTTTATGCTCTTTTGAAATTTTGTAAATTTATTTTGGATACTTGATAGGTAAAAAAATAAATCTTTATTCATATTTTTGCTTTTAGTGCATACCTCCTTTCAAATTTGCTTATATCTGTTTTGAATATTTATGTAATAATTAAAAATGGATAAATTGTTAACACCTTTTTCAAAATTTTAAAATTTTTATAGTAAAAATATTTAATTTTCAGTAATTATTGACCTTCAAAAATGGATATGATAAAATTTAAACATAAATTAAGAAGTAGAAAAAATATGATAAATGGCGAAAAAAATAAAGTATTTAAGAGGAAAAAATTTGATTTACTCAAAAAGATATTGCAACAATATTAGGAGTAAAATCTACAGCCATAAACAAATTATGTTGTGAAGTAGGAAAAACTACTTTTGGAGAAACTATAACAAATACAAATATTTCAATGTTAGAAATAGATAATATATTTAATGATTTTGTAAACAGTAAAGATCCTAAACCACAAATTATGATGAAAATTAAAGATTTAGAAAATAGTATTATAATTGTTGAGATTGATTCTTTTGATGATGAAAAAATGTCACTTAATGCAACTGATAGAATTACTTTATATACCACGAAATTATCACAAAAATATAATGTGCTTGGTTTAGTAATGACAATTGATAAAGATGAAAATTGTAAAATTATTGATGCTATATATCAAAAAAATAAAGATACTTATTATACTCAATTACATTTACCTAGAACAGTATTAACTGCTGGAGAGTATATTGATATAATGAGTAGATTATAAAAGAAGGTGAACTTATGAAAGATTTAGAGAATTCAAGGCTTGATAGAAAAAATGTTTTAAATAATAAATATGCTGTAGAAATCTTAGAAAAGGATTTAGATTTTAAAGGATATTTATATAATAGTGAAATATGTTTTTTAAAAGAAGATGTTGTGAAAATTTTTGAAGCTGATGTAAGAACAATAGAAAGAATCATTGAATCAAATTATGAAGAATTAGTTGAAAATGGATATGAAATACTCAAAGGGAAGAAATTAGAAGATTTTAAAAAAATTTGTTACCGGTCAAAATGCCGGTAACAAAATTAATCAACTTGGAATCTTTAGATTTAGAACTATACTTGATATAGCAATGTTACTACAAAATAATGATACAGCAAAATACATAAGAAATAGGATATTAGACATTGTTATTGATGTTTTAGCTGAGAAAACAGGTGGAAGTACAAAATATATAAATCAAAAAGATCCCGATTTTCTTCCGATTGCTGTGGGAGAAATACAAAACAGAAATAAATTTACTGATGCATTAAGAGATTTTGTAGATGTAGGAAACTATAAATATGGATATTTCACAAATTTAATTTATGAATGTTTATTTAAAGAAAATGCACAAGAATATAAAAACATTTTAAAATTAGACAAAAAGAATACAGTAAGAGCCACTCTTTATTCAGAAGTGTTAGTTGAAATATCATCATATGAAGCAGGAATAGCATATGAAATCGAACAAAAATTTAATACAGATAAAGTAAAATTATTAAAAGAAGATGTGGAAAAAATTATTTACGATATGTTTAATCACCCAAAAGAGCAACCAAGAATACAAAATATAAGAACAAAAATGGCAAGCAGAGATTTAAACTTTAGAGATGCTTTACATAAAAAGTTAGAAAATTATATCAAAGAAGTTCCTACAGAGGAATATGATAAATTCTTAAATGATCAAATAAAAATTATTGCCGAAGAATTAGAAGAAAATAAAGATGTTTTTGAAAGGTTAAAAGATAAATGATGGAAGAAGTCTTGAAAATACAATATTTTGGTATTGAATATGTTGAAAAAATACATGATGAACAAATAATTAATTATGGAAAAAATGGACTTGCTGGTTATAAGGATAAAGGACAGTTAGAAAGCGTTCTATTCAACATACGAAATGATTTATATTATCCAACTTTTATAGATAAATTAACCCATTTAATATTTTGTTTAGTAAAATTTCATATTTTTAATGATGGGAATAAAAGAACTGCGATTGCTTGTTCATCATATTTTCTTCAAATAAATCGGATATGATTATATTATTGGAACATTCATAAGAGAAATGGAAAATGTCTGCATTTGGCTGGCAGAAAATAAGTTTGATAAAATATTTTTAAAGAGAATAGTTACAGATATAATAGAAAATACAGAGATTTCAGCAGAAACAAAATTAGAGTTGATTGATATACTATCTAAGAATTAAAAGAGGAGAATGTATGACTAGTATAGAATTTATTTTAAACACTAAAGATTATTTACAAGATTTTTTTACACGATATACATATAGTTCCAAATGCTATTGAAGGAAATACACTTACCTATTTTGAAACATATGCTATTCTTTACAACGACAATAGCTTTAAAAAAGATAAATATATTAAAATGAAATTTTTTGATTAATTTTCTTAGTAATCAAAATGATTCTCATTTAATAGAAATATATAAACAAAAAATCTTAAAAAGCTAATTACATTCAAACTACATTCAAAAAATGTAGAAATACTAGAAAATAAACAACTTTCAAAAGCAAATTCTCATCACCTCGACCAGCTTAAATGCCAGAAAAACAATGTTTTTAGGTGTTTTTTAAGTTGCTGACATTAGGCTCTACCCGTTGGTTTTTATCTGAAAACATTTTATCTATTTCTTTATTAGGTATAGATCTTAGTTCTGCACTTATTCCTAATTCTTTGAGTTCGCATTTAGTTATTTTTTTATTTATATTAATTGATTTTTCTATAATTTTATTAATTATTTTTATAGATGTAATTATAATACATATTACTAAAAATATAATAATTAAACATAGTATCCATTCATTAACATTTTCTTTTTCTCCAAAAATACTCATTAATGTACCTATTGCTATAAAGCAAAATGCAACTTTATTTAAGTATGCATCTTTAAATTCATCTTTAAAAGCTTCTATATTATAAAGTATTTCTCCAGTGTTACCATCTTCTGAGATAATAGTATTACTATTGCTAAATTTTTTAATTATTTTCTTTCTGTCTGTTGATAATAAATATATCATTAGTAGGATTGAACCTGTTACTTGCAATGTGATTGATAAAATATATAAAATTATTTTCATTTTTTATCTCCATATGTTAGTTAAAATTAATTTATTAAAACATTAATATTTTATTTTACATTTTTATTCCTAATATATTCTCCACTAAACTCATTTTCTAGAATGTCCATGTGTAGTTTGTCGTAATATTTTCCATTTAGGAAAATTGATTCTCTACTTAAACCTGTGTCCTTAAAACCACATTTTTTATAACATTTGTGAGCTCTGTCATTTACTGAAATTAGATCTAGTCTTATGCTATGTAAGTTTAAGTATTTGAAACCATATTCTAATAATAAATTTATTGCTTCTGTTCCATAACCATTATTTCTAAAATCTTTATCTCCAATAAAAATTCCAAGAACAGCACTTCTTGCAATATGGTCTATTTTTTCTAATCCAACTGTTCCAACTAATTGGTTAGATGTTAAATCTATTATATTAAAAGTTTTCTTATCATTATCTTTTAAAGAATTTTCAAGATATGTTTTTTCACCTTCTAAAGTCATTATTTGCGAAGTTCTTCCAGTATAATCTGTTACTTGAAAATCGTTCATCCATTCTGTAAATTTAGTTATTTCTTCTTCAGAAATTCCTTTTGGAGATAAGTATATTCTATCTCCAAGTAATTTTTTAAAATATGGCATAGCTTAAACCCTCCTATAATTGGAATATTAAAGAATTATAAATTTTTAAGTTCTTTTTCAATTATATCTTCACTTTCACGCATAGCTAAAATTGTTTTTTCAAAAAGTTCGTTTAAGTCCCAGTTTAAGATTTCTGCTCCTTTTGATATTGTCTCTCTTGAACATCCGTGCTGCGAATTTTTTATCTTTAAATTTTTTCTTTAAACTTGAGACTTCCATATCTTTGGTACTTTTAGAAGGTCTCATTTTAGCAGCTGCCCAAATTAAACCTGTAAGTTCATCAGTTGCAAATAAAATTTTTTCCATTTGGTGTTTAGGTTCTATATCTGAACAAATTCCATATCCATGGCTACAAATTGCATGTACCATTTCATCTGGTGCATTTATTTCTTTTAGTAATTCAGGTGCTTTTTTACAATGCTGATCAGGATATTTTTCAAAGTCAATGTCATGTAAAAGACCAACAATTCCCCAAAAATCTGCATCATAATTATATTCTTTAGCAAAATATCTCATTACATTTTCAATTGTAATAGCATGTCTTAAATGAAATTCTTCTTGATTATATTTTTTTAAAAGTATAATGGCTTGTTCTCTATTCATTTATTAATACTCCTTTTCAAATTTTTAAATATTATATTTAAAAATAATATCATAGTTTTTAGGTGTTTTCAATATTTTACTTGACAAAATTAAAATTTGATAATACTATTTGTTTTGTAAATAAAAACATTTAAAATTTGGGGAGAAAAATATGATTTTTAATGTTAATTATGATGAAGAAAAATTTGATAAAACAAACGAAATTATGATTACAGATTTAAATAAATTTACAATAAGAACTAATAAAATTGTATTTAAAGTAGATGGTTTGAGTAATAAAAATAAACTAAAAAAAGATATTAAAAATATTATAAAATATAGAAAATGGCTTGAAATAAAGAAAGAGATTGTTATTAATATTTATAATTATAAAAAAGATAATTTGCTGATTGTAAATTTTGTTGATTTAATTAAAGCAATTGTAGAAGCTAAAAGTTTAAAAGAGTTATATGATAAAGTATATATTTTGGCTTGTGATTATTTAGATTTACATTTTTATAGTAAAAATGTATGTGATTTTTGCGATAATAAATGTGGTGGTAAAAAAGAAACTGATTCAGTTACTGGTTGTTGTCATTATTTTGAAAATAAATTAGGAGTTTTAGCTTTTAAATATAAAATGGTAACATGTAAATATTTACAAAATGATGGTAGATGTTCTGTAAAAAGTATAGGTTGTAAATTATTTACTTGTGATTATTTAAATAAGAAGGGAATTAAGTTTAAAATAAATGATATATTTGTTTTAGATTGTATATTTAATTCTATTCAAAAATTATTAATTAAAATTGCAATATATACTCCACAAGAAATTACAGTGGATAAATTGTTAAAAGTTCCAAATTTTAAATTTGATAATAAATTTTTTAAAACTTAATAAAGTTTTTGATAATTTTAATAAAGTTTGCTATAATAAACAAGATAGAAACATAATTTTTTTCAAAAAGTATTTACAAATTTAATTTTTTAAAGTACAATAAAATTAAGTAGTTTAAAATACTTTTAAAATAGTATGTGTAGTAATAATATAAAGGAGGATTTATTATGAAAGCAAAAAAAGTTATGAAAATAGTAGTAGCTTTATTAGTTGCAATAATGTTAGTAACTGCTTTTACACAAGTTGTATCTGCTGCTAATGTTGATTTAGGACAATTTTCTAACAATGAAAAAGATAATAGTGGTGCTTCAAATGCTGTTACTAATATTATTGGTTCAATAATTTACATTGCTAGAATAATTGGTGCAGGTGTTGCTATTATCATGTTAATAGTTCTTGCTATTCAATACATAGCTGCTTCACCAGAAGGTAAAGCTGAAATTAAGAAGAATTCAACAATTTATATTGTTGGTGCAATTATATTATTTGCAGCTTCTGCAATTTTAGGAATTATTCAAAACTTTGCAACAGGAAATGTTGGAAATGCATAATAAAAGCAATAAAAAATACCTCTTTTTTAAAGAGGTATTTTTTTATTTAAAATTAAAATTGTATCTTTTTCTGTTCATCTTCATTTTTGTTCATTAAATAAAAGAATATTATTGAACTTAGTTTTAAACTATTATGCTTTATAGTTCCATCAACAGTTGTAAGTAAATCTGATTCTATAACTTCATATTTAGAATTTTTCATATTTTCATAATCTACTTTTACAAGATTTTTTTGTTCTTCTGTTTCGTATTTTTTAAGTAATTCTTCTGGAATCTCAGTTGTACTAACAATTACACTATCTATTGTATCTTTTCCTAGATAACTTTCCAAAAAGTTTACATGATCACTAACACCAAAATCATCAGTTTCGCCAGGCTGAGTCATTGCGTTGCAAATATACATTTTTTTGGCTTTAGATTGATTAATAGCTTTTACAACATCGCTGCAAAGTAAATGTGGAAGCACACTAGTATAAAGACTTCCCATACTTAATATTATTAAATCTGCATTAGCTACTTGTTTAAAAACTTCAGGTAAAACATGTGGATTTTCTTTATAAAAGAATCTTTTATATTTTTTTCTAGCTTTAGTTATTGTATCTTCTCCTTCTATAATTTCTCCATCAGTTGTTTCACCCATAAGAGTTAAATAATCCTCTGAAAGAGGTAATACTTTATGTTTTACATCAAGCAATTTACTTAAATATTCAATACTTGTTTTTAAACTTCCTGTTTCTTTAATTAAAGATGTTAAAACAAGATTTCCCATTGCATGACCATCTAAGTCATTCCCAGGTATTTTTAAACGATATTCCATAACATCTCTTATTTCATCAGGTAAAGTTGATAAATTACTTAAAACTTTTCTTATATCTCCAACTGCAGGAGTAGAAAATTCTTTTCTTAATCTTCCTGTTGAACTTCCGCTGTCCGAAACAGTTATAACTGCTGTTATATCTACTGGGAAATATTTTAATCCTTTTAAAACAAAACTAGTTCCAGTTCCTCCTCCAAAAATAACAATTTTTTTTCGTTCCATCATAAATTCAAGTCCTCCTCTTTATATTAATATTTCTGATAGTGTAGAATATTCTTCAATATTTGGAATGTTTAAAGGTATTTTAGAATATTTATTATTTTTCCTTTTTATTCGAATTACTCTTCCGTGACTTATTTTATATAAATTTTCTAAATCATTAGTATTATCATCAATAAAAATGCCGGTTTTATAATTTAATTCTAGAGTATGTTTTGGAAAAGCCGTAATAATAAGTGTATCAAAATAATTAGAAATTCCAGAGCCAATTATTTTTAGATTTTGAAATTCCATATTTTCTTTTAAAGTAGACCAGGTTAACATTGAAATAGTGTTATTATTATTTCTTAATTTTTCTAAAAAAGGAATTACATCATTAAATACATATTTTGAGCCATTTAATATAATTTCTTTTATAGGTTTTATTAAGCTATTTTCTTTTAAGTTATATTTATTTTCATAATAATTGCATAATTTAAAAATATTATAAATTTTTTCTGGCTTAAACATAGAATCTATTTCTTGTATAATAGATTCTTTTTTTGAAGGATTTATATTTAATGCCATTGTTTCTAACATATCTTTTTTTAAAGTTGAAGTATCATATAATGTACTATCAAAATCTATATACCAATTATTCATATTTTTCCTTTCATTATAATTATTAAATATTTTTTTGCATTATATAACTTTATTTTAAAAATATCAATATTTTTATTTTGTAATTGAAGAATAATATATAGGTAAAAGTCATATAGTTTATAGAAAAGAAGGAGGAATTAATATGTATTATCCAAGTTATGATGATTATATGAGAGATATTTTTTATTATAATAATATGGGAAATAGTATGAATATGGGATATTATCCAAATAATTATATGTTAGGAGCTAACTTTAGGAATGGTTATATAGGAATGGGAGGTGGTTATTTACCTGGAATGAACAATAATATAAATAATTATAATAATTTATATCCTAGTATTTATAGAATTGTTTATCCAGTTGTTCAAAAAGTTACATCTGAAAATAGATTTAACTTTATAAATGATGAAACAGTTACAAATGCTACAGATACAGTTTATAATATTATTGAAGGAGACTCTAGTATAAAACAGATTAATAATTCAACTCAAAAAAATCGGAGGTACTCAAAATTCAAATAATTCTGCAGTTAATAATCCAAATACTCAAAATCAATCAACTTATGCATCAGCTAATTCTGAAACTCAAAATAATACTAATCAATTACTTAAAGATTTAATTAGAATTTTAGTAATTAGAGAATTAATTTCAAAAAGAAACCCAAAGAGATTTTTAAATACTGGACCATATTATGAATTTGATTTTTCACCAAATTATGTTTATTAATAGACTTTTTTGAAATAATATGATATTATAACTAAAAATTTAAAATAAAGAAAGGAAAAGCAGTTTAAGGCTTATTTTTAAATATGAAAATAGTAGTTCAAAGAGTTAAAGAAGCAAATGTAAAAGTTGAAGGAAAAATTGTAGGAAGTATTAATAAAGGTTTTATGGTATTAGTAGGTATAACTCATACTGATACTGAAAAAAATGCAGATTATTTAGCTAAAAAGCTGTGTAAATTAAGAGTTTTCGAAGATGAAAATGGAAAAATGAATTTAAGTTTAAGAGATGTTAAAGGAAGTTTACTTTTAATTTCACAGTTTACTTTATATGCTAATACTACAGAAGGAAATAGACCATCTTTTATAGAAGCTGCTAAGCCAGATGAAGCAAATAAGCTTTATGAATATTTTTGTAGGAAATGTTCAGAAGAAGGAATAGAAGTTCAAAAGGGAGTTTTTGGGGCGCATATGGAAGTTTCATTAATAAATGATGGACCTGTAACTATAATTATTGAAAAATAGATAATTTTAAAAGTTGATTTTTTTATAAATTATGCTATAATATTTTTGTTTAAAAAATAAATTTTTTAGGAAGGAAGGTACTTTATTATGTATGAAGCTCTGGAAAAAAGAGTAGTGTATGCTAAGCGGTTAAAAAGAACGCATGATTTGACTGGTAATAAACGATTAATAATTTATTACATCTATGGTCAACTTCTTGATGGTATTCGAACTCAGAAGTTTAGAGTTCCATACTTTTATGGTACTATTACAACTGCACGCATAGACTTACTTAAGGTTCATGTAGAACGAAGTTACATTTGCGTTGATACTATTTATCGTTCATCAAAAAGAATAAGAGCTTTTGAATGTGAAAGAGAGGAGATTAAAGACATTTTAGATTCGATTGAAGGTGCAGTAAAATTAGTCGGGTTGGAATTTGAAGAATTTAAAGAGTATTCAACTTACAAAAATTTTTCTATTTATTGTATGACTAAAAAAGGGGAGGTAACTTAAAATTAAGGGGAGCCTTCCCCTTTTTTTATATATAAAGTAATTTATTGTATTAAAAAGAGTATATTATAAAATTTGAAAATTAGGATAAGTTAGAATAAACTGGAAAATTTTTAATACTTTATAATGTTATAGATGATTTAATCATTAAAATTTAGTTATACTAAATCTTAAACTAAAAATTTTATATTCATAATTTGATTATGTTTATTGCAGTAAAGTAAATATGTGTTTACTTAAAAATTAAAAGATACAAGCTATAAAAACTTAGCATAGCTTGTATCTTTTTTAATGGTGCAGCAGGAGGAATTCGAATCCCCGACCTCTCGGTTCGTAGCCGAGTGCTCTATCCAACTAAGCTACTGCTGCTTATTTAAAAATAAATAATTTTAAGAATTATTTATACTGTACAATTATAATCTCACATTTAAATTTTGTCAATAAAATCATTACCACATATTGAAAAAAAATATTTTAATTGATAAAATAAATGAAAACTAAAGCTTAATTTAAAAAATAGGCTAAGGAGTGATTTTTTAAAGTGAGAAAAAAAAGAGAAGATAAAATAGAAGAAAATAAAAGAAATAATTTATATAATTTTAGAACTGATGACTTTGAAGAATTAAATATTTCTAGTGATATAGAAGATGAAATAGATAATAATAAAAAGGGTAAAATGTCAAAATTAAAAATAATTATTTTAGTTATATTTTTATTTATATGTGTTGTAATATTAGCAAGTTATACAACAAATCAAACTTTTAGAAATTATATTGATTCAAAAATTTTAGGAAAACAAGTAACTGAAAATACATTAGAAAACTATTGAAATAAATTCTGATGATAATCCAACGATTTTTGCTTATGATGATTATTTAGGAGTATTAGTTAAAAATACATTAAATTTATATAATTCAAAAGCTGAATCAATTGCTAAAGTTGATATAGATGTATCTGATGCTATTGTTCAAACAGATGAAAAATATGTTGTTATAGCTGAGAAAAACGGAAATAAATTTTATGTTTTAAATAATACTGAAATTTTATGGCAAGGGAAAGTTGACGGAAATATTTTAAAAGTAAATATAAATAAAAATGGATATGTTACTGTTATAGTTTCTGATTCAACATATGTATCTATTGTTATTGTATTTGATTCAGCTGGAACAGAACTATTTAAAACATATTTACCATCAACTTATGCTATGTGTGCTGCAATTTCAACGGATAATTCATATTTAGCAATAGGTGAAATTGATTATTCGGGAACAATTTTAAAATCTAATGTAAGAATAATGTCAATTGATTCAGCAGAACTAGTTTATAATTATTCAAATGATAATCAAAATATAATAATAAATATAAAATATTATGATAAAGAAAATGCTACATGTGTTTACACTAATTCTGTTGTTACAATTTCTCCTTCAAATGGAAATAAAATTTACGATATAACAGAAAGTACTTGTTTTGTTGATAATCAGATGACAGGCAATTTAATTGTGCTGGAAAAACAATCATCAGGTTTATTTTCATATGAATATAATTTAAAAATTAAATTATTAGGTTCAAATAATGAAAATTTGTATATATTAAATAAAAATTTACCAAGTCAACTAAAAACAAGTGAAAAATTAATTGCCTTAAATTATGGAAATGAAGTCGATATTGTTAGTTTAAATGGAACTTTAAAGAAAAATTATACTTCAGCTCAGCAAATAAAAGATATTGTTATTGGAAATGGAATAGCAGGAATAATTTATAAGGATAAAATAGAAGTTATGGAAGTTTAATATGGAGGTTTTAACTTATGATAGTTGATATTATTATTATTTTAATTTTTGTATCTAGTATTGTTATAGCTTATGTTAAAGGGTTAAGCTCAGTTATTTATCAGCTAGCGAGTTGGATAATTACTATTATTTTAATTTTTGTTTTGTGCAGACCTATTACAAATGTTATAATTGACAATACAACTTTAGATGAAACTATTTCAGAAAAAATTCAGATTAATTTAGAAGATAATTTTGGAGAAAATCTTGAGGAAGGTACTTCGATTAGTGAAGAAGATTCAAATATCTCAAATTCTGTTATAGATTTAATAAATGGCTATATAAGTGAAGCAAATGAGAAAGGGACAGAAAATATTGCAAAATATGTTTCTGATGAGATTTCTTATATTGCAGTTTCAGCAATTGTTATTTTAGGAATTTTCATATTTGCTAGAGTTATTTCTTTAATATTAAAATTTGTATTAGATGTAATAGTAAGCCTTCCTATATTTGGAACGGTAAATAAAGTAGGTGGAATTGCTTATGGCGTTATACGAGCATTTTTAATAATTTACATTGTTTTAGCAATTATTTCACTATTATCACCAACTCTTGCAAATACAGGATTAATTTCAACAATTAAATCTTCGCATATTGGTTCAATATTTTATAATGATAATATTATTCTTAATTTTTTACAAAAATAAAAAACAAGATCTGACTTTAGACATTTCTAAGTCAGGTCTTGTTTTTTTAAAGTGGTTATTTTTTCTTTCTTGCGGGAGGAGGCGTTTGCGAAAAATCAGAAATGTAAATAAGTCCTCCGCAAATATCTGCTTTTAAAACTAGTCCGTAATCAGTACCTTCTGATTCACGGATAGTTTTTTTGTCAGAAACTTTCCATGCATCTAAGATGCTAATACTTTCTGACATTGCAATTATTCTCCTTGCTTCCACAGTTATTGTTTCACCAGGGAACAAAACTGTAGGTTCATCAGGACATGATTCCTGAATCTCTAAGCAAAAGAGACCATCTCCAGAAATTCTCTGGAGATAACTGCTGCCAAAAATTTTAGTATAAAGGGCAGCTTTGTTGCCAGTGATGGTATAATTATCAATAATTACACCTTCCTGAGCAAACATGAAACCACCTTTTCTTACCAGAATTGGCATCTCACCTGCTTCGAGAACAATGATTTTTCCCGGTTTGTGAGTTCCAATTGTGATTTTGGCGTCGTTAGTATTGGCTCTTAGCTCAAGGAGCTCATCGCGCTCACCAGTAAGTCTGGCAATTGTAGTTGATTCAAAACCAGCTACAATTTCGCCAAAAGTGCCTAAATTGATAGATTGATTACTTTTTGTGGCAATTCTTTTAATTCTATCAAAATTGGCAATTTCGGTATCCCACTGAGCTTCGTCATCAACAGATGAACGAATTGCAATCAAGGGTTTTCCGTCCTCCGCTGCTTCAACGAAGAAACGTGTGCCTTTTTTGACTTTACTTAACGTAGCCCGATAAGTTCTGTCACCTGACACATTTAAGTTTCCAACAATTTTTCCATCAATTTTTATTGGATAGTTTTTATTCATTTTTTTCCACCTTTCTAGTTACCAAACAAGGTAACATATCTTTCTAATTAACTGTTCCCAGTGTACAAAAGTACATTTTTATTATAACATATAAGAAATTCTTTGTCGATTATTGAAATAAAAATTTTTTTAGTGTATAATTAAATTAACTTTGGAAAAGGAATGAGAAAATATGAGTTTTAAAAGAATTTATAAGATTTTATTTATTTTTTTGTTAATTTTATTTTTATTTACAATTTCAGTGGAAGCTTCTGACTACGATAATGTACATCAATTTGAGCCATATACAAATACATCTCGGGAATCTTAAAATTGTTGATAATACTATAAATAAAACTGCAGGTGTTATTTTGGATATAGTTAGAATCGCTTCTTTTTGTGTAGGGTTATTATTATTAATTATTATTGGCATAAAATATATGATAGCAACTCCAGAAATAAGGGCAGAGCTGAAAAAAGATATTCCAACATATTTAGTTGGTGTAGTTATTTTATTTGCAGCTTCTGGAATTTTAAGAATGATTACTTATTTTGTACAAGATGCGTTGCCATAGAAATTTAAAAATAAAGAAAGAGAGATTTATATTATGAAAAATAAAAAAACTAGATTATTTTTTGTATTTATTTTTGTAAGCTTTATAATTTTATCATTATTTGCACAAAATGCTTTTGCATGGACTCCTGATTGGAATAAAGTTGAAAATCAAAGTGCACGGAAATACTTCAAATGCTGTATATTCTGTAATGGGAACAGTAATTAATATAGTTTCAATTGCAGGAGCTGGAATTGCTATAATTATGCTTATTTGGCTTGCAATTAGATATTTAAATACTTATCATCCAGCAGAAAAAGCAGAAGTAAAAAAACAACTACCTGTTTATATTACAGGTGCTGTAATTTTATTTAGTGCTTCAGCAATATTAAAAATTATACAAATGTTTGTTGAAGAAAATATAAATACTATTTAATATTAGGAGGAAAATGTAATGTTTTTAGCGAATCCCATAACAAATCTTTTAGATAATGCTCCTATTGCAGGAAATATTATAGAAGCAGAGCGTACTTTTATAGGTTATGCATTAAATTGGATAAGACTTATTGGAACAGGCGTGGCTTTAATAATGATTACAGTTATGGCTTTAAGATATATGACAGCTAATGGACCAGGTGAAAAAGCTCAATTAAAAAAAGTTTTTACTAACTATTTTATTGGAGCCGTAATATTAATTGGTGCAACAAATATTATTTATTATGTAGAGCAACTTGTAGAGTATATTTTACAAGATATTATTACATAAAAAGAACTTTTAAAAAAGGAATTTTTAAAAGTTCTTTTTTTATTTTCTTACGCATATTTGACTTGCAAAATTACATATATTACAAATATGTTAAAAAATAAAAAAATCGCAGAATCTGTTGAAAAAGGTAAAAAAATTAAGTATAATTAATATGATTAGGTTTATTTTAAAAAATTGTTGGAGATTAAATTATGTTTAGACTAAAAAAATATGTATTAATAATAAGTGTAGTATTTTTAATTGGAATTTGTTTTATCATATTTAATCCAATATCAGCAGAAGCTGTTACTGGGGGAGATAATTTTATAAATCATATATCTTCAGGAGCCAATCATATTATGAGCACAGGTCAAAATGGACTAAATACAAGAGGAATTAATATTGATGTTAGCATGATAAATGATATAGCTCAAGTTATTTGGACTGCTGGATGTATTATTCTTATAGCGTTTACAATATTTAAAGCAGTACAATATGGATTAAGTAGTCCATCAGAAAAAGCATCAGCAAAAAAAGAATTAATTGGATGGATATTAATTGCACTTATAATTATTGCAGCATATCCGTTGGCAAAACTTATAATTTCAGCATTTGACGGAAGCTTATGGACTTCAAATATTGTAAATCAATTAAATGGTGTATCACAAGGATTATCAGCAGCTTCAGCAAATTCAACATTTATGTTAATTTTAAATACAATTTTAAGAGTAATTCAAGTTGGTGCAAGTGGATATATTATCATAAAATTCATAGTGGTTGGTATAAAATATATGACTACACCTTCATCATATATAAAAGCAGAGCAAAAAGGTGAACTTGTTAATACTCTTATACAAGCTGTTGTTATATTTGGAGCAGTTGGATTTTTTGAAATATTATATCATGCATTTAATTAAGCATAGTAAATATACAAATGAATTTATAAATAAGGAGGAATCTTATGGGTACATATTATATACCACGTAATTACAAAGGTGAAACTAGAATTTTATATATTTTTTCTATTAAATCATTAATAACAACATTGATTGGTGCAGCTATTGGTCTATTGTTCTATTTCCCTTTAAAAATTTTAGGATTTAGTACGCCTGGTTTAGTAATTTTAGGAATTTGGGCTTTAATTGGATATGGTGTTGGAGCAATAAAGATTCCTACAATAGTTGGTTTGCCAGTTACTAAAAAAATAGGTGGAGAACCATTGAGTGATATAATTATTAGATATTTTAAATTTAAGAAAAATAGAAAAATTTATACATATGTAAATACAAAGGAGGAAAATAAATAATGGATACAAGTCAAATAATTGTTGCATTGCAAGCCGTAATTGGTATATTAGTTTGCATAATGTTAATTTTAATTGCAGTTTATTTTCTAATTAGTAGAAAAAAAGATAATGATACTTCTAAATTAGAAAATGAATTTATAATTGAAGAAAAAAAGACTAGCGACGCTATGCCTAGTGGAGATTTTGGAAAATTTCAAGGTGTATTAACACGTGAATCAATTTTTGATTTTATGGAATTTGATGAAATTGTTGATAATATGATTGTTAGAAAAAATAGAACACAATATGTAATGGTTTTGGCTTGTAGTGGAGTTAACTATGACCTTATGTCACAAGCTGAAAAATATGCAGTTGAAGAAGGTTTTGTTCAATTTTTAAATACATTAAGATTTTCAATTCAATTATATGTTCAGAGTAGAACTTTAAATTTAAGAGATATTATTGCTTCATATAAAAACAGAGTTGAAAATATTACAAATGATATTTCAAAATTAAATACTAAAATAGCACAAGCTAAACAAACAGGAAATAAAGCACTACTTGAAAAATTAGAATTTGAAAAAAGAAGAAAGAGCAGTGTTTTAGAATATGGTCAAAATATTACAGATTATGTTGAAAGATTAAGTTCAAATAAAAATATTTTACAACAAAAAACATATGTGGTTCTTTCTTATTATACTGCAGAAATTGGTGGAAATGTTGAAAATTATTCAAAAGAAGAATTAAATAATATATGTTTTTCAGAGTTATATACTAGAAGCCAAAATGTTATAAGTTCTTTAGGAAATTCTCAAGTTACAGCAAGAATTCTTAATTCTGAAGAATTAGCAGAGCTTTTATTTATTGCTTATAACAGAGATGATGAAGAATTGATTCAAATAAATAAAATGCTTGATGTTCAGTATGATTCATTATATTCAACAGGAAAAGATGTATTAGAAAAAAGACAAGAAAAATTAGATCAAGAAATAAATATAGCTGCTATTGATTTAACTACTGATAGTATATTAAAAGCTGATAAGAAAAAACAAGAAGAAGATAAAATAAATGAAGCAAATAAAAATAGAGCAATAAAAGAAAAAGCATTAAATATTTTAAATGAATATGAAGAGCAATTAGATCCAAGAGTTTTTGAACTTGCTAGTCAAGAGATTTCAAAAGTTTCTCCAGAAGAAAGCAAATCAGGTAATTCATCAAAGTCAAATATTGGAAGAACAGTAAAAGGCTTTTCAGCAAGAAGAGTTATTAAAAGAAAAACTGAAACAGAAGATTAGGAGGAATGTGAAATGTTATTTAAATCAAAAAAGAATGAAGAAGCTACAAGTACAAATATGAATGTAGCTAAAAAAGAAAATAATTCTTTAGAGAATAATGTAAGTACTATAAAAGATATAATTGCACCAGGAGGAATAGATGCTAGTTATACAAATCATATTGGAATAATGTCATCTAGAACAAGATTTGCAAGAAGTATGGTGGTATCAGCCCTTCCTAGAATGTGTACCTTTCCTGAATTTTTAAGAGGAATGTATACTTTCGGAGATATAAATGTTTCAGTTTTTATTAGTCCTTTAAGTGAATCTAGTTCACAAACAGATTTAAATAGAACAATTAATGAACTAGAATCTGAAAGAATTGTTGCACAAGATAGAGGCGATATAAATAGAGAAAGAGTTTTGCTACAAAAAAGATTAGAGGCAGAAGAACTTAGGGATACAATAGCTGCAGGATTAAATAGATTATTTAGTTCAACAATTGTTGCAACACTTTTTGCATATAGTATGGAAGAATTAGATAAATATACAGAGCAATTATCAAATGAAATGTCAAAAAATTTGATAGATGTAAAACCAGCTTGGGCTATGCAAGATGCTGCATTTAGAACTAATATGCCATTTAATGACAATAAATTAAATAAAACACATACTTTTGATAGACGTGCGATGTCTACAGTTTTCCCATTTTTTACGTCTGATATAGGACATGAAAGTGGGATTCCGTTAGGATTTAACAAACAAACAGGACTTCCAATATTATTTGATAATTTTAGTTCAAAACTTTCAAATTATAATATGGTTATTTTTGGTAAATCTGGTGCTGGTAAATCTGTTACTGTAAAAATGTTGTCAGCTCGTTCTTCAATTTTGATGGGAATTGATAGTTTAGCATTAGATGCTGAAGGTGAATATGGAATAGTTGCAGAAAGTCTTGGAGGAGTAAATGTTGTTATAAGTCCAAATTCTAAAACTATTATAAATATTTTTGATATTGAACCTGAAATTGTAAGAGATGAAATAACTGGAAGGGAAAAAGCCGTTTTGAATATTGAAAATAAAGTTGAGGACGTAACTCAAGGTCTACTTACTATGGCTAGAGGTAGTACAAGAAGCGAGGAAGTAAATGAGCTTACAAAACAAATTATTTCTGAATCAGTTCTAGAAGAATATACGGCTAAAGGTATTTCAAATAATGTTGATAGCTTGTATATTGGAGGAAGAGAACAAGGAATAAATATTGGAAAAAATTATATAGGAAAAACTAGAAAAGAAATGCCAACAATTGGAAGTTGGTATAAAAGAATTTGTAAAAAAGCGGAAGATAATCAAAATCCAGATTATAGATTCCATTATAGTTATTTAGTAAAAGTTATGAAACAATATGTTAGAGAATATCAAGGTCAAATGGCTTATTTTGATGGTCAATCAACATTTGAACTATTAGAAGGTATGCCATTTATAAACCTAGATATATCACAACTAGAGGAAAGATTTGCAAGACCGCTTGCACAACAAGTGTTACTTTCATGGGTTTGGGAAAAATATGTTAAGAAAAATAGTGAAGATAAATCAAAAGCTATGAAGAAAAGAGTTATAGTTGATGAAGCTTGGATGTTACTTCCATATCCAGAAGCTGTTGACTTTTTAAATACAATGGCTAGACGTGCAAGAAAAAGGAATGTTTCACTTTTAGTTGCATCACAAAAATTCCAAGATTTTTATGAAAAGAAAGAAGCTCAAGCAGTTTTAACATCATCTGATACAAAACTTTTCTTGGCTCAAGATAAATCAGAAATTCAATATTTGAAAGAAGTATTTAAATTAAGTGAAGGTGAAGCTTCATTCTTAATTACATGTTCAAGAGGTGAAGGACTTTTAAAAGTTGGAGGAGATTCAGCAGTACTTGCAATTCAACCAACACAAAAAGAATTTGATTTTGTTGAAACAAACCTTACAAAACAAATAGAAAGAGAAAAAGCTAAAAAGAGACAACAAGCATTATCATAAAATGGGAGATAGATGTGAAAAAAATAAGCAGTATATTAGTTGTATTAGTATTATTTAATTTCATATTTTCAAGTTTTGTTTTTGCTGAGAATAACACTACTATCCAATATTCTGAAGAATCTTTTAATGAATTAGTAGATAGTGGAACAGTTAGCATAGATGGCGAAAAAGAACAAGTTACAGATACAAAGTCTTCTACTGCATCAGCAGTAGGAACTCAAACTTCTTTTATGGCGGGCTTTTTCTTAGCGGCTACAACGCTTTTAAGAGTATTTGCAAATGAAGGAGGTTTTTATTACACAGATAGTGATTATTCTGCTAGCGAAATTGGTTGGTTTTCTGTTAATTCTTTAGTATTTGGAGAATATTTATTATTTAATGCAAATATTAATCAGACAAATAAAGAATTAAATCCAGATATAGAACCAACTGGAATTTCAAATGCAATGGACTCATTAAAAGATTTAGTTGTAACATGGTTTCAAATTTTAAGATATTTTTCAATAGCTTTAATTATAATTTTACTTATTTTTACAGGTTTGAGATTAGCTGTATCAGATATGGCAGAAGATAGAGCAAGATATAAAAAAGTTCTAAAAGCTTGGTTTGTTGGACTTTTATTTATAGGAACTTTGCCATATATAATATCAATTATTAACACTATATATGAGTTATTAATGGATATTTTTTGGAATGCAAGAGTTAGCTTAGAAGAAGCAGGATATAGTAGCTTTGAAAGTGGATTATTTTTAGAATGTTTAAATGGAACAGCTGAAACTGGTGGACTTACATCAGCAGCATATTTTATAGAATTTGCAGCGTTTGTTATTATAGACTATATTTTTGCTGGAAAATATTTAATGAGGTTGTTTAGAATTTTTATGTTAGTTGTTCTTTCACCAGTATATGGAATTCTTCATATATTTGATGTTATTAAAGGTGGAGATGGACATATTGGAGAATGGCTTACAAAATATTCAATAAATATATTTATTCAACCTTTACATGCATTATTATATTTAACATTTATGTTTGCAGCAAGTAATATTGTTATATCAGCTCCATTATTAGCAATACTATTCTTATGGATGTTATTTAGAGCGGAAAAAATATTCTATATTATATTAGATATTGATATGAAACAAGCAACTTCAATATTTGCCAAATAATAGGAGGACTTTATGGGAAATAAAGTAGATTATAGATCTAAAAATAAAAGCAAATTAATTAAATACTTGAAAGTAGTTGGTATTGTTGTATTGTCAGTTACTATTGGTTATATTTTAATACAAAGTATTATAAGAGCTTATAGAACAACAATAGTGCCAAATAATAATACTACAGCTGATTTACATTATGATGTAGATGAATATAAAACTTTAGAAGATATTTTAAATGCTCATGGATGTGTATACATAAGTGAACTTAGAGATTCTGAAGGAATAAAAATTTATTTGAAATTTGATAGAGATTTGTATACTGATAATGTAAGTAATGAAAGATTTTTTGATAATTTAATAAAAGTTATAGCAGATTTTGAAAATTATAAGACTTTTGAATTAATTGATGAAGAAAGAGAAATAGATATCTTAGTTACATGTGAAGAAAACGCTATAGTTCAAGTTCAAATTAATGGTGATAATAATTATTATTTAAATCAAGAATCAAAAATTAATTCTAGAAAAGAGAAAGCAGAAGTTACAGAAATTTCAATTGATTCTAATATATTGCAAACCTTAATTAATAATGATTGGAATCCAATAGGGTTAAATTTAGGGACAAAAGAAAGCACGTGCGATGGATATGAAATCTATTTTGATGAAGGGTTTAAATATAAAGTTTCAGGAAGAATGGTATATAATTTGATTTTCACTGAAAAATATTCTGGAAAAATAGTTTCAGGATTAGGAACTTATTCTACAGCTGAAGATGTTGAAAAAGCTTTAGGAACTCCAACTTTTACAAATAATTCCACATTATATGGATATGTTGGGGAAAACAATTATGTATTTTTTGATTTTATGAATAAACAAGTTTCAGTTTATCCTGTTATAAATATGGAAAATGAAACAGAATTTATAGATTTAATAAATTCAATGAATGAAACATCTGATATTAAACAGTTTTCTATGGACTTAATATCACTATGGACGGATTATGATATTTATGATTATGATTCAAATTATGTTAATTTACAATATACATTAAGAGGAATTAAATTATCTATATCATCTAATTCTTTAAAAAATGGAGTTTATATTTATCAAAATTATAATGGTGATATTGATAGAATAAAAAATTTGGATAATATTTATATTCAAAGTACAGATTTAGTATTTGATGAAGAATCTAAAAGAGCTAATAATGAAATTTTAAAACGTAAAGTACAGGGAGATTTTTCAGATGAAGAGCTTTCAAAATTAGGTAAGAAATTCTCTGTATATTTTAGAGGAAAATTAGCTAGTAATGAAACAGGTTCTAAAGGTCCTACATTTTATAGTAGAGATGGAGAATATCCAGATACAGAATTAGAAAGTACATTAGTTATATCTAGTTATGCTTGGTATGATGACTATAATTTTGTTTATTCTGTAGACGATGATGGAATTTATTTATATAATCCTGTAAGTAGAACAAATTCTAAAATAATTGATATTAGTGGGCAAGTAACTATAAATTCTGCAGGAGATGGAAAAATAGTATATAATGATACTGAACAAATAAGTATAAGTTTTGAATAAATTTTTGAGGATAATTATATGAAAAAATCTATTAAAAAAATTATAAAAAGTTTAATTATATATTTTGTAGTTTGTATGCTATTTTTATCTAATATATGCTATGGGTATACTCAAGCTGAAGTTGGAGATGCAATAGCAGGTTTTGCAGCTCATGTAGTTTCAGAGTATGGAGATCAGGTTTTGTATGAGCAATTAGGTGAATACCAAGGAGATGGACATACAAGGGATGATAACCCAATATGGAATCCAAGCAGTTACAGTTGGGATGATACTACTACATATTATTTTGACTGTTCAAGTTTTGCTAGTGGTTGTATTCATGCAGTTACTGGCTTACTAGATTATGCTTTAAATACAACAACTTTAATTGGTTTGTCCAGTGATCCAAATTTTGAAGTTTTTAGATTTTCTAGTATGGATGATTTAATGCCAGGAGATGTTGTTGTTCATGATGATGGTGCAGCACATGCTGTTGTTTATGTAGGACAAGAATATTCTGCTTGGGATACTTCTGGAGCGATAGCAAATAATGGTTCAACATTTAGAGATGTTTCATATTTTGGAAATAGCTATGCTTTTTATATAGTTAGAGTATCTGAACAAGGTGCACAAAACTTAACATCATTAAATACTGAATTTGCAACAGGAAATGTTGGTAGTTCATCATCATCAACTACTACGGTTGACTTATCTGATTTTTATTTTAATGGTATTCCAGATGGAAAATATTCTTTAGCTCATACAAGTCTATGGACTAAAATTATTGAGACTTTAGCACAAATTGCGGATTACTTAATTGGAATTTTAACATATCTTATAAGAATACCTTTTATTGGTTGGACAGCTATATTTGATAATTTACTTAATTGGACTGTAAATACTGTAACTGATACAGGTACAGAAGTTCCAGAAGAAAATATGGGTATTGATAGTGTTGAAGTTGAAAGCGCAGATGATGATACAAGATTAACATTAGATGCTTTATTTTATAATGATTATCCACTAACTGATATAAATATATTTGAATAAAAAGAAAGGAGAGAACTGATTTGAATAAAAAATTTTTAAAAATTGCAATAATTATAATATTGTTTTTAATAATTTTTATATCATTTATTGTTATTAGTATAAGAAATATAAATTCAATTCAGTTTTCAAAAGATAAAGCAAATTTAGTAGTAAGTGAAAATGAAAATACCAGTAATAATACAGAAGAAAATTTAGAAGATGAAATATTAGAAGAAGATGTTTTTGCAGATTCTGTTATTATACGTAATTTAATAAATAATGATTGGACAAGAATAGATAATAATTTTGTAAGTGAATATGAAAAAGATGAAGATGGAAATTATATTTATGATGGATATACAATATATACTACAGATGGAGTAAATATTAGAAATATTGTTTTTAACCAAGATTATGAAACAGAAGTAATTGCAGGATTGACAGTGGGAGCAACTTATGAACAAATAGAAGAAGCTTTTGGAGTACCTCCAATATTTATAGATGAAGATTTAGAATTATATGGATATAAAACAACATCAGTTTATGCATTTTTTTATAATGATGAGATATCTATTTATCCAAATTCTGATTTTAATAATTTAAATTTTGAAGAAGATTTATTTGAATATATATACGGAAATTATGATGGAAATCAAACAAATTTTGTTGTTAAAATAAGAAAAAATTATCCAGATTTTTCAGCATATTTGGAAGGTGAAGATGTAATATTACAATCAGAAAATAGACAAATTAAAATTAAACTTAATGGAAATTACAATCAAACTGAAATTACACTTTATAATGGATATAAATCAAGTTCTTTAATGCAAGGAAATTTATATAAATATGATATAACTGAAGAAAGAGAAACTGATTTAGTTGAATTAGTAGAAACAGAAAGGATAATATCAGAATAAGATGATAAAAAAATTATTAAATAAAAATAATTTAATAATTGTGTTAATAACTATAATTGTTACTCTGCTTATAGTACTTCCTCAAAATGTCTTTGCAGCAGAATTACAGCTTAGTGATTATTTAAGTGAAACTGTTGCATCATGGTATGTTTTTATAAAAGGTATATGTATTGCAGTAATGATTGTAGCTTTAATTGCTATTGGCATTAAAGCAGCATTATCTAGCTCTCCTGATGATAAAGCTGATATAAAAATGTTATTTTTATATTGGGTTATTGGAATAATTATTTTAATTTTTCTAGAACAAATTATTTATGCTGTTATATATCTAGAACAAATTATAGTAGATAGATTAAGACAAATAGCACAAACTATAGCTGGTTCATCAACTCCAGACCAAGAAATATCTTTATATGAATCAGCAAGAACAAAAGCGTATGAAATTAAATTTACATCAGGTATGTTAGGTCTTTTTATGTATATTATATTAGTTTATTATACATTTAAATTCTTTTTTATATATCTTAAGAGATATGTAAATGTTATGATATTAATAATAGCTTCTCCTATAGTAATTTCAGTAAATACTTTTAGAAAAGCTTTTCAAGGAAAAGGTGGTCTGATTGGAAAATGGATTAAAGAGTTTATATATAATGTATTTATTCAGGTAGTACATGCAGGCGTATATTCTACAATAGTAGCATTTGCTCTTACTTTATCTGATGATGCATTAAGTTTTATTGGAGCAATTATAACATTTTTAGCATTATTCTTTATGTGTAAATTGGATGGAATTATTAGAAAAATCTTTAATTTTGTTGGTGGAAGTAGTACAGTTGAAGTTAGAGACTATAAAAATATTATTAAACATCCAATTGATACAGTTTATGATACAAAAGAATATGTTACTGAAACTCTTCCTGGAGAGATTAAAGGTAAGGCTGAAGATTTAGCAGAAAATTTTGCTCCAGAAAAATTAATAAATGGAGGAGTCAAATTTGCTAATAATTTTAAAAACAGTGTAAAAGAAAATTTAGAAGCTATAGATGGTAAAAAAGTTAAAGTTACAGCAGAAGAAATAAGAAAAGAACAACATAAAATAGATAATCCAAATGCAATACAAAAAGTATTTAATACAGTTCAAAAGTTAGCTATTGGAGCGGTTGGAGCAGCTATTACTGGAACAGAAAAATTAGCTAAAAAAGTTAAGGAAAAAATAAAAAAATTAGATGAAGCAACTAAAAAAGCAAGAGAAGAGTTAAATCAAGATAGTGAAATGATAAAACGTTTTGCAAAAATTCTTAAATTTCATGCAAAAAGAAAATTAATTAAGCAAAGAGTAGAAAACAATGAAGAAGAATCAGATGAAGAAAAATTACAATCAACATTTTTAAATGTTTTGGATAATCCGGAGCAAGAAGTTTTAGAATTAAGAGAATCTATTAATCAAAGTTATGATGATATTGTTGCAATTGTTTATGGACTTCAAGGCCCAGCAGTATTTATTAATCCAGAGATTGGCTCTAGTTATATGGGAATGTCAGTTTTAGCGTCAGCTAGATATGAAAGAAGAGCTGTTAGTGAAGAAATTGAAACTTCATCAAAGAAGATAATAAGTTTTCCTAGAAAAAGATTAGCAAATCAAAAATTAGAAAATGCTGTTTCATCTAAAGAAGCTAAAAAAGTATATAAATTTAAAAGATTTAATCATTCAAGTGTGCAAACTATTACAAGTAGTTTAAATAGAAGATTTATAATGAATAATGAATATTTAGCAAATTTATACCAAGTTAATCAAATGGTTGCAAATGGCGATATTCAGGTTAGTGGAAGTTATATTCCAAAGGGGTATTCAGGAATTAGAAAAACTTCTATAAAATATACAGCAAAGTTAAAATCTCATAAGGAGCATAAGTCAGTAGCAGATATTACATTTGGAAGATATTCTGCTCCTAAAGTTAGAGAAGAAGAATATGAAGCCCAAAAAGGAAAAATAATATCTTTTAATGGTGCAAAAGCAAGAAAAGCAAAGTCACAAGCAATTATTAATACATATCAAGAAAGGGTACAAGATTCAAATTGGGCTATTTTAGAAAGTATGGCTTCTGATGTTAAAGAAGTTCATAATAATCAAGTTTTAAAAAGTGTTCAAAAAGTTAATCAAAGAACAAATACAGAAGTTGTTTTACAACAATTGACTGATATGGGGCAAGCTGTTAAAATAAATAATGAAAGTTATTTGTTTTTATCGAATAAACCTATAGATGAAAATATACAGCAAATAGAGGGAGTCTCACAAGATGAAACAAATCAAGCAATTATAGATAATGCAATTATAAATTTGGCTATGGGACATGATATTCCACTTGAAGAAATAGATTTAAGAGGGCATGAAGAAGTTCAAGAAGAAATTATTGATGATTTAATAAAAAAAGGAGTCTTTGCCAATAGTGTAAAATCCAATCCAGAAGAAAAAGAAAAAATCATTGATCTTTTAGAAACTAGAAAAGAAGATATAAATCAAAAAAATCAAGAAACTTATGTAAGTTCAGTAATGAAAAAAGCGGCAGCAAACATATTAGTTAAAACTGTTAATGCTAGTGATAAAGCAGTAGACAAAGCAAAAGAAATTGGATCAATACTTCATGATAAAGCTACAGAAAATAAATTTATAAATAATGATTATACTAAAGTTTTAGGCCAGATTGCAAAAGGTGCAGTAGAAACAGAAGCTGAAAGAGTAAAACAAGACTTATTAAGTCAGGTTCAATCAGCAGTAGATTATACTAATGATTCTATAAAAACAGCTAAAGAAATTTATGGAATAACTAGAGAAGACATTGAAAAAAAAGGCGAGCAAATTAAAGAGGATACAAAAAATTTTGTTATAGGTGTTGAAGAAAAAGCAGCAGAAGCAGTTAGAGCAGTAGTAGATACAGTTACAAATCCGGTTAGGTTTAATCAAAAGAAAAATAAAAATGATGAAAGTAACGGAGATGACGATTCTAGAGAATTATTTGTATTTACTATTGAAGGTGCTATAGCGGTTAGTCGGAAAATACAGTTTAAAATTAAGTGCAATTGAACAAGTTACAGGAAAAAAATTTAGCTCAGTTAATAATATAGAATTTACAGTATATGATGCTATTAAAGTCGCAGGAGGTCCAACTGATGAAGCTGATTTAACTGCAATTCCATATTATGATATAGTAAAAAATGGTGGTTATGTATTTATACCAAGAAGAGCAACTGATAATGAAGAAGAAAGACTTGAAATTTGTAGACCTTTTGTTGAAGATGAAATTAAAGATTATTTAACAGAAAATAATATTACAAATGTTTTAGCATTAAGAAAATTAGTACATAAAAAGACAATAGTGTCAAGAGTTCAAAAGAGGATAGAAAAGAAAAATTTAAATTTATCTTCAAGCCAGATTGAAGGTTTGATTGAAAAAAGAATAAAAGAGTTAAAATATATTAGAGATGGATTAAATAATGCTACGAAGGAGATCAAAATTGCAGACAAAGCTGAAATAGAAGCTAAAGAAACTAAAAGCATTATTGAGGATAGACAAAGACAAGAAACAGGGGTGAAAAATGCAGAAGAAGATTCACTTGACAAAGCTCTTGAAAGATTACATGCTCTTTCTAATCCAGAATATGAAAATGAAGAAAATGAATCTGAAAATATTGAAGATGAGAAAAATCTTGATCTTATGAATCAGTTATTAAATCAACTAGAAGAGCAAAAAGAAAAAGTTTTAGTGTCTGCAAGAAATGATTCAAGACAAAGAAATTTAAATAGATTAGAATTAAATTTTGATGAAAATTCAGGAAAACAAATGATAAGAGATGAATATACAAAAAATCCAGATGAAATGATGAATAAAATTTTAGGAAGATATTAAACGGGGAGAGATTTGGTATGAAATTAAAAAGAATATCAAAAAAGTTAATAATTTGTTTGTTGTTATTTATGATGATATTTAATTTTTTAATTGTATCAGTAAATAAAACGAATGAGGTTTTCGCTGCAAATGAAGTAAGAACAAATGAAGAGTTAGCTGCAGAAGCTGAAGAAGAAGCGGATAGTTCATTAGGAGGATTTTTAAATGGTTTAGCAGGACTTTTAACTTGGCCATTTAAGCTTATACCAAATATTATATCAAGAATATTACAAAGTTTAGCATATTTTGTTATTGATAAAGCAGGTCATACTGGAGATGTCTCAGTTTTTGTTACTCCTTTTGATATATTTTTTAATAAATTTACTTTAACAAATATAAATATTTTCCAAACAGACGATATTCAAAATACAAGTGGTGGAGATATAGTTTATGATATAAGAGAAATGGCAGCAATGTTATATTACATTGTAAGATCAGTAGCAATAGGTATACTTTTGATTATGCTATTAATTATTGGTATAAAGATGGCACTTGCAACTCTTGCAGAAGAAAAAGCAAGATTAAAAACTATGTTTTTAGATTGGTTAGTTAGTGTTGGACTTGTACTTTTTATGCATTATATTATTTTAGGAATAATTACTATAAATGAAAATTTAGTTGACTTAATTGAAAATGTTGCAGATGGAGCTAATATCTCAAATGCAATGAGTTCTCTATCATCTGCTGCTCTTTCAGTAAATTTCTTACTTGGTTGGGGAGCAACAATAGCTTATTTTTTAATAACAATACAAATAATGATTTTTGTTGGAATGTATATTGTAAGGATGTTTAAAGTAATCGTTTTAATTATTCTTTCACCAATTATGCCACTTACATATTCATTAGATAGATCAAAAGGAGGCCCAGCAAAAGCATTTAATGGTTGGTTTAGAGAATTTGCATATAACGTATTTATACAAGTTGTACATTGTATAGTTTATGTTGTTGTAATTGGAGTTCCTATGTCTGCAATTCAAGATGTATCAGTAGGAAGCATAAGTAGTTTAACTTTACCACTTTTATTAATTTTTGCTATATTCTTTGTAAAAAAAGCAGAAGAAATGATAAAATCATTATTTGGATTTGATAAAGCTATGACTCTTACATCATACAGCTCAACTGTTAACAATGCTACAAAAGCGGTTTTAACTGGTGTAAGCATAGCAAATGGTACATATACAGTAAATAATAATTTTGCAAATAATACTACTAAATTTGGAAGTAATATTCAAACTCTTGGAGAAAAAGCAAGTGGTAAACTACATGAATATAAAGATAGAGCAGGAGCATGGCTTGCAAATCAAGAGCAAAATATAGAATCTTTAGCGGGAGCTGCTTCGGGAGGAAATGCTAATGATTCCGGAGAAGCATTAGAGGCTGAAGTAGTAGAAGAGAATAATACTGAAAATGAAGAACAAAATCCTCAAGATCCAATTTTATTAGAGGATAATGAAATGTCTGACGAAGATGCGGAAAAAGTTGCTGATGTAATAGATGTGTCAAGCAATAATGAAGAAAATACTAAAAATAAGGATGAAAATATAAATCTTATAGATGAAAATAGTGAATCAGAAGAAAATAATTCTGAAGAGGTAGTAGAAGAAAAAGTTTCTTTAACAGATGAAGAAAGAAGAGAAAGAGAAGAACTTAAAGAATTATATCAAAGAATGCTAGATGAAATTAAAGAAGCAAATGAAACTGGACAAGAAATTCAAACTAAACTAGAAGAGTTAGCAGATCAATTAGGAGAAGATAAAGTAGAAGAAATAACAAATCAAATTCAAGAATTAATTGAGTCAGAAGGAATGGAAGCTGCTGAAAATTATGCAAATATGTTAGGTCAAACAGCAGAAGGAATTTTTGCAAGACAATATATCGGATATTTAAATAATAGGAGAAATTTAAGACAATTATTAGATGCTGGAGAAGGAAAACTTATTAACTTAATAAATGATAGTGTTGAAGATGGAATAATTGATAGTAAAGAAGGAATTGAACTTTTCAATAATGCTCGAAAAGTAGTAAATGGTCAAGAGGATGAAACAGATGAAATATTAGGCTTAAATGATGATGTGGATAATAACGATAATAACTCAAACTCTAAGATTGAAGTTATTAATGGTGAAGTTGTAGATATTACAGACGATTTAAAAATTTCAAGATCAACTCTAAAATCTGTTATAGCAAGTACACGTAGAGCAACAATTAATAATTCAAAGATTTTACAAGCTATTGAAGGAGATATAAAAGTTGAAGGCGACTTTACAGATGCTAATTTAATTGCTTTTAATACTAAAGTTGTAGAAAAAGCAAGAACTGGTGCTTATAGTGAAAGTAATTTTAAAAAGGCAGAAGAGGCAGTTAAGAAAGAAGGAGATATTGCGGTAAGAAGATTAGAAAAATTTAAAGCAGAACAAAGTGAAGCTAATGCAAGAATGCTTACACCTGCTGGTAAAAAATATGCAGAGCTTATGGTTGAGGCTCAGCAAGCTAGTATGTTTATAGTATCATCTTCAATGACTGAGAGCAATAGTTTATCAGAATATTCAAGTAGAAGTTCATCTGTTACAAATCAAAATATAAATATGGGTGGACCAACAAATAGAAGTAATAATGTTTTAAATGATTTAAATCAAAGAAAGAAATATGCATAAAACTTTAAGGAGGAAAAGGCATAGTGGAAAATAATAAAAGACGAAAAACATTGATAATATTAATAGGTGTAATTTTAATAGTAATTGTAATTATTGCTTTTATAATAATTAGTATTAAGCAAAATTCTAATTCTTCTTTAAATAATGAAGAAGCTGCTCTTGTAAATGATGATATGGCTAAAGCTAATAATGAATCAGAATTAGAAGCTTTATATAATATGTCTGAACAAGAAAGAATTACATATTATTGTGCTGAGTTTTTCAAGTTAGTTGATAAAAAAAGCTATAGTCAAGCTTATGAACTTTTATATAGTGAATATAAGGAAAATTATTTTCCAACAGAGGCAAGCTTTACAGAATATATGAAAGATTATTTTCCAGATGATTTTTCTATTGAATATACAAATTTTGAAAGATTAGGAGACATATATGTTTTATGGATTAGCATAAATGATACTTTAAATGGTAGCAGAGGGCATAATTTTGATATGAATGTTGTAATTCAAGAGAATGATTTTAATGATTATGTTTTATCATTTAGTAGAAATAGTGCAGTAGAGGAGGAATAATTATGACAATTAATCCAGATATAAGGCTAAAAGTAAGACATTTTTTTAAAAAG